>DASRBI010000008.1:0-550759 GCA_035685165.1 Acetobacteraceae bacterium | reverse complement strand
TCACGCCGCGCCCCAAGGAGGAGCTGCTGCGGCAGCTGGCGGAGGTGCGCGCCTGGCTGCGGAGCGAGGCGGCGGCGGGGCGCCCGCCCAAGGCGGCGGACGACGGGTTTACGTGAGCCGGCGGGATGGCGGGGCGGATTTAGGGGGGCTCATTCTGGCCAACATAATAACGTTGGATAAGTAATGGACTGCGCCGGCACGCGGCGGGCGCGGAGGAGACACGGAGGGCCGCGGAGGGCCACGGAGGGTTCGGTGGTCCGCCGCTGCTCGCGCTGTCCTCGGTGTGAGACATCGGGCGTGGCGGATCGCTTGCGGAGCGGGGCGCTCGCCGTGGCCCGATCTCATCGGACGGCGTCTATCCCGCGTCGGCACCGGGCGAGCGATGCATCACCAGACGGAAGTTGCACCGCGGATTCTGGACCGTGGCGACCATCGTGCCGTCCGCGATGCGGCCGAACAGGTGCACGGGGGTAAGATATTTCGTCTGATTATATACCGGACGGGCCGCGTACTGATCGAAGCTGCCGTCCGGCGCGATCACGACCGTCATCGGCGCGCCGTCGATCTCCTGATGGAAACGCCCGTCGCGGATCGTGATGGTCGGCGCCGTCCAGTCACATTGCCAATCCGGGGCGCTGAACCCGAACAGCGCCGCGGTGCCGGCATAGGTTCCGTCGAACGGGCTGGGGCTTCCCGGCGGAGGCGGCCCGCCGCACGCGACAACCGCCGCCGCCACGGCCAGAAGGGCGCATGTTTTGATCACGGCGGAACGCTCAACCCGCCCGGGCGCTTTGCTCCAGCAGGCGCTCGATCGGATCCCAGACAAAAGCGGTCTGCACCACCGGCTGGCCTCCGACCCGAATCGTCGCCTCCGCAACCGGTTTGCCGCCCAGCCGCTCGTAGAACCAGCGGCTCGGGTTGTCGCGCAGCACCCACAGGAACACGCTGCGATAGCCGCCTTCCACCAGGGCTCCGGCGGCGGCGCGCAGCAGGCGCCGGCCGAGGCCGCGGTCGCGCCAGTCGTCGAGCACGTAAAGCGTCGCCACCTCGGCTTGCGCCGGACAGGCATTGCCGAAATCCCAGCGTGCTTCGCCGGCGGTGGCGAAGCCGACGATCCGCGGCGGGCTGCCTGCGGGCACATCGACGCCCGAGGCGCCGGCGACGAACACGAAGCCGCCCGGCTGGCGGATGCACCATTCGTAGAATGCCGCTTGCCGCCTGGCGGAAAGCCCCGCGAGGTAGGCGCTGGGCAGGATGCCGGCATAGGCGCTCCGCCAGGCCGCGACATGCACCGCCCCGATGGCGGCCGCATCGGCGGGCCGCGCGCGACGGACGCCGATCACGGCGCGCGCTCCAGGATCGCGGCGAAGAACCCGTCGGTGCCGTGCTCGAGCGGCGTCAGCATCAGGAACCCGTCTCGCACCGGCAGTGGTCCCGGCGGCGGGGCCTGGGCGAAATCCGGGTGGCGGGCGAGGAAGGCGGACACCTGACCGTCGTTCTCCTCAGAGAGCAAGGAGCAGGTAGCGTAAACCAATCTTCCGCCCTTGCGAACAAGTCTGGCCGCCGTATCGAGAACGGCCGCCTGTTTGGCTGCGAGCTCCTCCAAATCCTGCGGCATAAGCCGCAGCCGCGCGTCCGGGTTGCGCCGCCAGGTTCCGGTGCCGGTGCAGGGCGCATCCACCAGCACGCGATCGAAGCTCGCCGCGCGGCGCTTGATCAGTTTGTCGCCCGGTGCGAGCAGATGCCGCTCCACGTTCGATACGCCGGCCCGCCGCAGCCGGCGCGCCGCCGCTTCCAGCCGCTTGGCCGACACGTCGCAAGCGAGCAGATAGCCCCGGTTTTGCATCTGCATTGCGAGCGCGAGCGTCTTGCCGCCCGCCCCGGCGCAGAGATCGGCAACGCGCAGGCCCGGCCGCGCATCGGCCAGCAAGGCGACAAGCTGGCTGCCCTCGTCCTGCATTTCCACCAGCCCGGCGCGGAACGCCGCGCCGGTCGTGACCGGCCGCCGTCCCGCAACGCGCAGCCCCCAGGGCGAAAGCGGCGTCGGCACGGCCTCGATCCCCTCGGCGGCAAGCGCGGCCTGCGCCTCCTCGCGGGTGGCCTTGAGCAGGTTCACCCGTAAATCGAGCGGCGCCGGCGCGATCAGTGCGGCCGTCTGCGCCGGCAGCGAGTCGCCGAATCGCGCGGTGAGATGCGGCAGGATCCAATCCGGCACTTCGAGCCGCACCGCTTGCGGCATCTCTGGGTGATCGAGCGTGTGTCCCTCGATGCGGCCCAGCACGCCGCGCTCCGCCGCGCTTAAGGGGGCCGGGGCGAAACGTCCGCCCGAAAAGCCTAGTTCCACGCTCGCAAGCGGCCAGGCCTCGGTCAGCAGCGCCGCGCCCATCAGCAGCCGCGCGGTTCCCTGCCCGCCCGCGCGCGCGACCCACCAGCCGAGCCGGCGATAGCGGCGCAGCACGCTCCACACCCGCTCCGCGATCGCGCGGCGATCCCCGGCGCCGATGTAGCGCCGCGCGCGGAAGAAATCGTTGGCCACGCCGTCCGCCGGACGCTGCGGCGCGGCTTCGATCGCTTCCAGAAGCGCAATGGCGGCGGCGAGACGGCCGGCTTGGGTCACATCTCAGTCGAATGCCGGCCGCTTCTCGCGCCACGGCGTCGCCTGCTCAAAAGCGTGCGCCGCCTGAAACAGCAGCGGCTCCTCGAACGGCCGGGCGATGAGCTGCATCGCCACCGGCAGCCCGCCCGTCCCGAACCCGGTACACACGCTCATCGCCGGATTGCCGCTCAGGTTGAAGGGCGCGGTGAACGAGGGATTCTCCAGCATGTTCCACTTCGACACCGCGTCGATGCGCGGCGCCTCGCCAGGAGCGCAAGCGGAGATCAGGATGTCGGTCTCCCGCATCGCCGCAGCAAGCTCAAGGCACAGAGTGCGCCGGCGGCGGATCGCCTGCACATAGTCGCTCGCGCGCAGCAAGGCGCCGAGCGCCAGCCGGTCGCGCAGCAGCTCGCCATACTCGTTGAACCGCGTCCTGAGCCACGGCTCATGCACCGCATATGCCTCCGCGGTCAGGATCACGGTGTTGCAGGCGTGCCAGTCCATCATCGGCGACAGCGTCACCTCCCGCACCTCGGCGCCGAGCCGGCGGAACACGTCGCACGCCTCGTCGATCTGGCGGATCGTGGCCTCGCTCGCCGCATGGTCGTCGGTGAAGAAGTGCCGCAGCACGCCGATACGCAGCCCCTTGGCACCCTTGCCGATCCCGGCGCGAAAATCCGGCACCGCGCGGTTCGCGCTCGCCGGATCTTCGGGATCGTGCCCCGCCATCGCTTGCAGCAGGATGGCGCAGTCCTCCACCGTCCAGGCCATCGGCCCGGAATGATCGAGCGTGAAGGCGAGCGGCAGGATGCCGGCGCGACTGACCAGGCCGTAGGTCGGCTTGATGCCGGCGATGCCGCAGAGCGCCGCCGGACCGCGGATCGAGCCGCCCGTATCGGAGCCGGTGCCGCCAAGGATCAGTCCCGCCGCCACCGCCGCCGCCGTACCGGAGGAGGAGCCCGACGTGAAATGGTCCGTATTCCACGGATTGCGCGCGGGCGGCCAGGGAAGGTCGAACGAGGGACCGCCCATGGCGAACTCATGGGTGGCGAGCTTGCCCAGCATCACCGTGCCCGCCTCGGCCCATTTGCGGACCACGGTCGCGTCGCGCGCCGGGACATTGTGCTCGAGCAGCCGGGAATGCGCGGTCGTGCGGATGCCGGCGGTGTTGTAAATGTCCTTGTGCGCGATCGGAATGCCGTCCAGCACGCCGCGCGACTGGCCCGACATGAGCCGCTTTTCCGCCGCTCGCGCGTCGGCGAGCGCGCGTTCCTCGGTCAGCAGCAGAAAACTGTGCAGCCGGCCGTCGAGT
The DNA here is from genome assembly GCA_035685165.1 of Acetobacteraceae bacterium. GTDB lineage: Bacteria > Pseudomonadota > Alphaproteobacteria > Acetobacterales > Acetobacteraceae > DATFDN01. The sequence goes on along the minus strand of DASRBI010000008.1, from coordinate 546,851 downwards.
TTCTTGATCCGATCGAGGCGGCTCCGCGTCAGCTCGACCGGCGAGAGCTTGCGCGCCGCCAGCAGCTTCGCCGCTTCGGCGATGGTCAGGAACGTTTCCATCACCGGACGTCCGGATCGAACGTCAACGCCGGCTCGGCCTCGCGCGGCATCGGTTCGTTGACGCGCGCGAGCAGCGCCCGGAACAGGCCGTAGCCGTGGCGCAAGGTCGCGAGCTGCGCGGCGCTGAGCGTCAGCCCCGCCGCTGCCACCAGGAGCTTGAACTCCGCCTCGCCGATCTCCTGAGCCATGCGCGCCCCCGAGCAAGGCGCGCAGCATGACACCCGGCACCGTGGCCGGTCAAAAACCTTCTGCCGTCAGCCGAGCGCGAGCTCCCGGAAGCCGCTGTCGGCCACCGCGTTGCAGCGTTGGCGGTAGGCCGGGGCGCTGCCGCTGTAGCGATTGATGATCCGCACCTGCTTGCCCTCGACATTGCGGTTCACGCCGGTCATCCAGGAATCGACCTCGTTCGACAGCAGCCCCGCGCCGATCGCCTTCACATGCTCGGTCCAGTCCGCCACGCCCGCCGGCGTGGCCTCCACGCGCGTGATGCCGCGCTCCCGCGCGAAGGCAACGAGCCGCGTTACCCAATCGACATTGTATTCGATGCTGCGCGGAATGTTGCCGAGCGCGGTGTGTGGTCCCATCAGCATCATCATGTTGGGGAACCCGTTCACCAGCACGCCGAGATAGGTCTCGGGGCCGTGCTTCCAGCGGTCCTTCAGCCGCTCCCCGTCCACGCCGCGAATGTCGATGCGGTCGAAGCTGCCCGTCACGGCGTCGAACCCGGTGGCGTAGATTATGATGTCGAACGGATATTCGGCGTCGGTCGTCTTGATGCCCCAGGGCGTGATCCGCTCGATCGGCGTTTCCGAAATATCGACCAGCTTGACGTTGTCCTGGTTGTAGACCTCGTAATACTTGGTCTCTAGCGGCACGCGCCGCGTGCCGAAGCCGTGGTTCTTCGGGATCAGCTTCTCGGCGACCTTCGGATCCTTCACACGCTGGCGGATTTTGCGGGCGACGAAATCCGACAGCGCCTTGTTCGCCTCGCGGTTGGTCAGCACGTCGCGGAAATTGCCCTGCCACATCCCGAAGCCCGGCGAGTTGTAGAGCTTCTCCCAGAACGCCTCGCGCTCTTCTTCCGAAACGTCGAAGGTGTTGCGCGGATCGGGCGTGTGCAGGAAGCAGGAGAACGTCTCCTGACAGCGGGCGAAAATCTCGTCGTAGCGGGCACGAATGCGCTGCATCTCCTCCGGCTCGATCGGCCGGTTGTGCAGCGGCGCGCACCAGTTGGGCGTGCGTTGGAACACCGTCAGGTGCGCGGCGCTCTTGGCGACCTCCTGGATCGTCTGCACGCCCGTGGCACCCGTGCCGATCACCGCCACGCGCTTGCCTTCGAACCGCACGGGCTCCTTCGGCCAGAGACCGGTATGGTAGGATTCACCCCGGAAACTCTCTCGTCCTTCGATCTTCGGCAGGGTGGGGGCCGACAGCGGTCCGATGGCGGTGATCAAAAAGCGCGTGCGATAGCGGCTGTTGTCCGCGAGCGTGACCGTCCAGCTCCGGCTCGCCTCGTCATAATGGGCGGCCGTGACGCGGCTGTGGAACTGGATGTCGCGCCGCAAATCGAACTTGTCGGCGACGAACTCCAGGTAGCGCAGCGTCACCGGCTGCGGCGAGAAATGCTCCGTCCAGTCCCACTCCTCCAGCAGCTCCTTCGAAAAGGAATAGCCGTAGGAATAGCTTTCGGAATCGAACCGCGCGCCGGGATAGCGGTTCCAGTACCAGGTACCGCCGACGCCGCTGCCGGTCTCGAACACACGCACGCGCAGCCCGAGCTCGCGCAGGCGCAGAAGCTGATAAAGCCCCGATATGCCGGCACCGATGATGATCGCGTCGTAATCGAGCGTCGCCGCGCTAACGTGCTGGGGCTGAGCCGCGTCGAGCACGCGCACCTCCGTCCGTTTCTCGAAGAACCGCGATATACCGACGAGTAGCTTTTTGCGTCAACCGGGGGCGCTTCGTTCAACGTATGATTTTCCGGCCTCGTTCAAAGCTCCGCGCCGGAGTCCGGGCTAGGCGCGGATCGCCTCCAACCCCTTCCAGTCGAATGCGATCCCGTGACCGGGCCGGTTCGGGGCGACCGCGACACCGTCCTCGATCCGTATCGGCTCGGCGATATAACGGTCCAGTCCGAACCCGTGCGCCTCCAAATAGGATCGGTTGGGCACGGCGGCGAGCAGGTGCACGGTGATGTCGTGCGCGCCGTGCGAGGTGACGGGCAGGTTGTAGGCCTCGGCCAGATGCGCGATCTTCAGGAACGCGGTGATGCCGCCGCAATTGGTGACATCCGGCTCGGGATAGCTCACGCCCCCGGCCGCGATCAGGGCGCGGAATTCCCACAAGGTGCGGAGGTTCTCGCCAGCCGCGACCGGCAGGCCACCCTCGCGCACGACGCGCACCTGGCCGTGTATGTCCTCCGGCACGACAGGCTCTTCCAGCCAGAACGGATCGAAGGGCCGAAATGCCCGCGCCGCGCGGATCGCGACGTCGGCCGACCATTTCATGTTGGCGTCCAGCATCAGCGGAAAGCCTTCGCCGAGATGCGCGCGCATCGCCTGCACCCGCGCCGCGTCCTCGGCCAGCCGGTCGCGGCCGACCTTCATCTTGATGGCGCGGAATCCCTTCGCGAGATTGTCGTCGGTCTGCCGCAGCAGTCGCTCGATCGGCAGATGGAGGTCGATGCCCCCAGCATAGCAGGGCACACGCGGATCGTGTCCGCCGAGCAGCATCCAAAGTGGCTGGCCGAGGCGGCGCGCCTTCAGATCCCAAAGTGCGATGTCCACCGCCGACTGAGCGAGAACGGCCGGACCGCCGCGCCCGCCATAGTGCTGCGCCCACCAGATTTTCGACCAAAGATGCTCGATCCGGTCGGCGTCCTCGCCGATGAGCTGATCGGGAACGTCGCGCCGCAGAATGGCGTCGATCGCCGCGCCGTTGCGGCCGCAGGTGTAGGTGTAGCCCACCCCCTCGGCGCCGTCGGCATCGCGCAGCCGCACCGTGTTGAGCTCGAATGCCAGCATGTCGCCGTGCGTGCTGTCGCTCAGCACCGTCTCCAGCGGCACCCGGTAGAAGCCTGGGTCGATCGCGGCGATGGCGGGCATGATCTCCTCCGGAGAAGATTGCGTCAGGGCCTCAAAGCCGGAGCCGTCCCATCCGGTCGACCACGCGGTTGTAGGCAAGCCGCGCATACACTGCCGTCTTCCACATCCCGTGCAACGGGATCGTCCGGATATCGGTGAGCGGCATGTCGAGCCGCGCCGCCTCGCCCTCGGCGATGCGCTTGGCAAGCAGCATGCCCATCACCGTGCTCATCGCCACGCCGCGCCCGCTATAGCCGAGCGCGATCAGCAGGTTGGGCGCTGGCGCGTGCAGATGCGGATAATAGTCCGGCGTGATGGCGGGCTGTCCACTCCAGCCATGCGACCATTGCACATTTTTCAATGCCGGCCAGAGCCGCTCGGCATAGGCGCGCAGATGGCCGAGCGCGTCCGGTCCGGCGATGTCGCGCTGCGCGCTGCGCCCGCCGATCAGCAGCCGGTTATTGGCATCGACCCGGTAGTAGATCGTGCTCCGGCCCATCTCGTAGAGCGAGGAGCGGATCGGCATGATCCGCGCCGCCAGATGCTCGGCCAGCGGCGCGGTGGCGGCGATCGCGCTGTACGCGGGCACGATGCTCCGCCGCAGTCCGGGCCAAAGGTCTCCGCTATAGCCGTTGGTCGCGATCACCACGTGCTCGGCTGTGATCGTGCCCCGCGGCGTCTCCACCTGCCAGGCGCCGCCGTCGAGACGCAGGCGCGTCGCCTGGGTCTCGCCATGGATCTTCGCACCCTGCCGTATCGCGACCCGTGCCAGCTCGCGCGCATAGCTCAGCGGATTCACATGCCCGCCCGAGCGGTCGAGCATGGCGCACTCATAGCGGTCATGTCCGACCGCCTCGGCCAGCGCCGCGCCTTCCAGCAACGCGACCGGCATCCCGCGCCGCATCCCCTGCTCGGCGCTCGCGCGCACGGAAGCTGCCGCCGCGCCGCGACTACCGGCGCGGATCGTGCCCGATTGCAGCGCCTCGCAGCGGAGCTGATGGCGCTCGATCAGGGCGAACACGGCGTTCGGGGCATTCCAGGAAAGTGCGATCATCCGCCGGCCGAGGTCGGTGCCGTGATCCTTCTCGACCTGATCGGGATCGTGCTTGAGGCCCGGATTGACTTGCCCGCCATTGCGTCCGGACGCCCCCCAACCCGGCGCGTACGCCTCGATCAGCGTCACATCCACTCCGCGCTCTGCGAGGTGCAACGCCGTGGAAAGTCCGGTGAAACCGCCGCCGATGACGGCAACCATCGTGCGCCGGTCACCATCGAGCGGCGGCGTTTCGGGCGCTGGGACGGCGGTATCCGCATACAGACTGGGAGTGCGCGGGATCATGAGCGTCACCGAATCTGCAAGTCTTGCGCGGCGCGGCCGAAGCGCGCCGCGAGAGCCAAAGCCACAGCGATCATCAGGATCTGCAACACCGAGACAGCGGCGATGGTGGGGTCGATCTCGATCAGGATGTTGTCGAACATCTTCTTGGGCAGGGTCATCTGGCTGCCGGCCAGGAACAGCGCGACCACAAGCTCATCGAACGAGGTGATGAACGCGAGCAGCGCCGCCGAGATGAGGCTCGGCGCGATCTGCGGCAGCACGATGCGACGGAAGATCACCAGCCGCCCGGCCCCAAGTCCCTCAGCGGCCGCCTCCAAATTGCGGTCGAGCCCGGTCAGCCCGGCGCGCACCAGGATCACGACGAACGGCAGAGCCAGGATGGTGTGCGCGATGGCAAGCCCGTACCAGGCGCCGATGAGTTTCAGCTTGGCGAACAAGCCGTAGATGGCGACCGAGAAGATGATGGCCGGCACGATCATCGGCGCCACCATCAGCCGCTCGATGATCGCGCGGCCGGGATACCGCCCGCGCGCCAGACTCCATGCTAGCGGAATGCCGAGTGCGAGCGCCAATATCGCGGTCGCCGACGCGATTTGCAGGCTGCGGATGGTGGCGTCGATCCAGTCGGGGTCGCCGAAATAGCGCCCGAACCACTGCCAGGAGAAGCCGGGCGGCGGAAATTGCAGGTAGGGTGCCGAACTGACCGAGAGCGGAAATACGATCAGGATCGGCAGGGCGAGGAAGAAAAGCACCAGCCCCACCAGCACGCAAAGCGCGCTCCGCGCCGGGCTCATGGCCGCCCCCGCTGACGGCGTTCCACGGCGCCCTGCACCAGCGCGTAGATCGCCAAGGTCAACACAAGCAGCAGGCCGGACAGCGCGGCGGCGAAGTTCCAATCCAGCAGCTCGCCCACTTCCTGCTGGATCAGCACCGCGATCATCACCACGTGCCCGCCGCCGAGCAGCGCCGGGGTGATGAAGAAGCCGAGCGCGAGCACGAACACCAGGATCGAACCGGCCGCGATCCCGCTTGCGGTCAGCGGCAAATAGACGCGCCGGAAGACGGCGAAGCCCGAAGCGCCCAGCCCCTCGGCCGCCTGCACCAAGCTCGGATCGACGCGGCGCAGGGCACTGTAGAGCGGCAGGATCATGTACGGCAGCAGCACGTGAACCATGCCGATCAGAACGCCGGTGAAATCGTAGATCAGCGCCAGCGGATGGTCGATCACGCCGAGCCCGAGCAGTATCTTGTTCACGACGCCGTTGCGCCCGAGGAGCACCATCCACGCATAGGTCCGCACCAAGACGCTGGTCCAGAAGGGCAGCAGGATGAACAGGAACCCGATCGCGCGGCGGCGCTGCGTTGTGGTGGCGAGCCAGTAGGCGACCGGATAGCCGAGCAAAAGACAGAGCGCCGTGGTCGCCGCGGCGATGCGGAACGTCAGCGCGAACACCTCGCGATAGAGTGGCTGCGTCAGCGCCTTCGCGTACCAGGCGAACGAGAAATCAGCGAAGCCGAGGCTCAAGAGGCGCAGCACCGGGAAGGCGAACAGGGCCAGGAACAGCGCCAGCGCTGGCAGGATCAGCAGAAAGGCGCCAAGCCCGCCCGGACGCCGCGTTGCCGCCGGCGCGTGGAATGCGATTGCGCCGGACATCACTCGAGTGCGAACAAATGGATCGACTCCGGCGGCACCCGCACGGCGAGCCGCGCGCCGGACGCGGGCAGCCCGGTTGCCGACGCCGTGGGCAGCCGAACCAGCACGGTCGCGCCGTCGCCGAGACGCAGCGCGCATTTCCAAGCGGTGCCGATGAACGCCGCCTCGGCGATCGTGCCCTCAAGCACGTTGCGGCCGGGCACGTCGGCAGGCGTCAGGCGCTCGGGCCGGATCATCGCGCCCACGCGCGCGCCTTGCTGCCAGGCTTGCGCGCAATCGAGCATGACACCGCCGTCCAGCACGATCACGCTGGCGCCTTCCGCCGACGCCGCTACATGGCCGCGAAAGATGTTGGACTCGCCAACGAAGTCGGCGACGAACGCGCTCTGCGGTCGGTGGTAGATCTCGGTCGGCGCCCCGACTTGCTCGATGCGGCCCCTGTTCATCACCGCCACGCGGTCCGACAGGATCAGGGCCTCCTCCTGGTCATGCGTGATGAACAACGTGGTGATGCCGAGCCGGCGTTGCAGGCGCCGCACCTCGAGCTGCATCGCCTCGCGCAGCTTGCGATCCAGCGCCCCGAACGGCTCGTCCAGCAGAAGCAGCAGCGGCTCGAACACGACGGCGCGGGCGAGCGCCACGCGCTGCTGCTGCCCCCCCGAAAGCTGGCTCGGATAGCGCGCCGCGTAACCGGCGAGATCAACGAGCCGCAGCGCCGCCTCCACAATCTCGGCGATCTCCGCTCGCTTGCGCCGCCGCATCTGCAGCGGAAAAGCGATGTTGCCGCCCACCGTCATGTGCGGAAACAGGGCGTAGTTTTGAAACACCATGCCAATGTTCCGCCGCGCGGCGGGGAGCGCGGTGATGTCGGCGCCGCGCAGCCGAACGGCACCCCTGTCCGGCGTCTCGTAACCGGCGATGACGCGCAGGAGCGTGGTTTTGCCGGAGCCGCTCGGGCCGAGGATCGTCAGCAGTTCCCCGGCCCGCACCGAAAGCCCCACATCGTCGAGCGCGAGCACCGGGCCGAAGGATTTGCTGACGCTCGCAATCTCCAGCTCGGCCGGCACGTCAGGTTTTCAGCACCCAGGCATTCCAGCGTTCGATCGCCTGTCCGCCGTTCTCGGCCCACCAAGCGTCGCTGATCCAGAACTGCTTGGCGAGATTATCCGGCGAGGTCGGCAGCGCCGGCAGCACCTTCGGGTCGGTGTACTTGCTTGCCTCGGGATTGAGCCCCGGGTAGCCGAGCGCGTTGGCGTAGATCGCCTCTAGCTTCGGCTCCGTCATGATGGCGAGGAACTTCTGCCCCCAATAGGCATCCTTCGCGCCGCGCGGGATCACGAACGAGGTCTGCTTTAGCGCACCGCCGGTCCATTCCATCGCCACCGGCGCGTCCTTCTGCACGAGATCGAAGAAGCGGCCGTTCCAGCCAGTGGCCAGTACTACCTCCTTGTCGAGCAGCATCTGCGCCGGCTGCGCGCCGGTGGTCCACCAGACATTCACGTGTGGCTTGATCTGATCGAGCTTGCGGAAGGCGCGGTCCATGTCGAGCGGATAGAGCTTGTCCATCGGCACGCCGTCGGCGATCAGCGCGAACTCCAGGTTGTCCACCGGATGGTTCCGCATGGAGCGCGGACCGGGGAAACGCTGCACGTCCCAGAATTCCGCCCAGCCCTTGGGCTGCGAACCGGGCTTGATCACGTCGGAGCGGTAGGCAAGCACGGTGGAATAGACCGAGCCCGCGAAGACGGTCGGCGAACGCGCCTCCTTCGGGAACGCCGAGCGGTCCACGATCTTGTCGTCGATCGGCTCGACGAGGTTCAGCTTGCCGGCGCGGATCGCATCCTGCCCGCCGATCTCAGTGACGGTCCATTCCACGTTGCCCGATTCCACCATCGCGCGCAGCTTGCCGAAATCGGCGGGCGTGGTCTCGACCACATGGATGCCGTAGCGTTTCTCGTATTCGTCGAAGAACGCTTTTCGCATCCACGTGCCCATCGCGCCCCCAGAATCGTTCACCACGATCTTGGCGGGCTTGGCGGGTTCCGCGGTCTGCGCGCCAGCGCTCGGCGCGGCGGCAAGGCTCGCGGCGCCGGCCAGGAAAAGGCGGCGAGAGACGGCCATGACCTTGTTTCCTCCCTGGTGGTCCGGCGATGTTGCCTCGTCGCGGCCGAAAGGACCAGAGCGCGTTGACCGCCCGCGGCCGCCCGCGCAAGCTTTCGCGCCCATCGGGCGGAAGGGAACGACATGGCGCGGTCTGGCATCTTTCATCCCGATTTCAAGCCGATGCCCTATTGGTGGGAAGCCTACCGGCCGATCGCGGAAGACCCGGTGGATGTGCCCCGCCGCGCCCGGGTGGCGATCGTCGGCGCCGGTTATGCGGGACTTTCGACCGCGCTCGAACTGGCGAAGCGCGGCATCGAGTCGGTGGTGCTAGAAGCGAAGGAACTCGGCTTCGGCGCCAGCACCCGAAACGGCGGCGGCGTGAGCGGCGGCGTGAACATCGGCAAGAGTTTCTCCGGCAAGAGCCTGTCCTCGGCGCGCGCCGACGCCGTGCTGGCCGACGCCGCCGATTCTTTTGCCACGATCGAGCGGCTGATCGCCGAGGAAAGCATTTCGTGCTTCTGGAACAAGACCGGGCGCTTCGTCGGCGCCTGGACGCCAAAGCACTACGAGGCGCAATCGAAACGCGTGGAGCGGCTGAACCGCGTCGCGCAGTCCGAGTGCTACATGGTGCCGCGCGAGCGCCAGCGCGAGGAGATCGCCAGCGACTATTATTTCGGTGGCATGGTGGTGGAACGCTCGGCCAATCTGCATCCCGCGCTCTATTACAAGGGCCTGTTGGACGCCGTGCGCCGCCGCTCCGTGCCGGTGTGCGCGCTGGCTCCGGTGAACCGGATCGCGCCGGTCGGCAATGGCTGGCAGGTGGAGACCGCGCGCGGCGCCGTCGAGGCCGCGGAGGTTGTGATCGCCACCAACGGCTACACGGGCGACATCACGCCCGCGCTAAAGCGGCGCGTCGTGCCGCTGGCGAGCCACATAATCGCGACCGAGGAGCTGCCGCCCGATCTTGCTGCCTCGCTGATCCCGAAGCGGCGCACGCTCGCCGATACACGGCGGGTGCTGTGCTATTACCGTATGTCGCCGGACGGGCGGCGCATGATCTTTGGCGGGCGCGCCCGCTTCACGCAAGTCAGCGCCGAGACCAGCGCGCCCATCCTGCACCGCTTCATGACCGCGCGATTCCCGCAACTGCGCGATTTTCGGGTCACGCACGCCTGGACGGGCAATGTCGCCTTCACGCTGGACGCGCTGCCGCACATGGGCCGGCAGGACGGGATGCACTATCTGCTCGGCTGCAACGGCAGCGGCGTTGCGATGATGACCTATCTGGGCACGCAGACCGCCCGCAAGATCGCCGGGCAGGCGAATTACGAGTGCGCGTTCGACACACCGGATTTCCCCGATCACCCGCTCTATTCGGGCAATCCCTGGTTCCTGCCCGCGATCGGCGGGTGGTACCGGTTCCGTGACAATGTGGACCGGCTGGCGGCGGGATGGGGGTGAGGACGAGTCAGCCCAACCCCGCCTGCCGATGCTTCCGCAAGTTGTCCACGTAAACCACCGCCGCGATCAGCAATCCCTCGATCGCCATCTGCCAGAACGGATCGACGCCGAGCAGAGGCAAGAACCTACAGCACCGGCTTCATCGCTTGCTGCGCCTGCGGCCAGACCGTGTGCGCCGCGCCGCCGCTCCATTCGGTCAGGATCATCGTTGCCTTGGTGTTCAGCCCCGTCTCGTCGAATTTGGCCTCGGTGGAAGGCAGCGTCAGGCCCGTGAAATTGGTGGCCGAAAGCGTGTCGCGCAGCTTGGTGCCGTCGGTGCTGGCGGCCTTCTCCAGCGCCTGCCGCAGGACGAGGCCCGACGCATAGCCGATGCCGAGCTGCTCGTTGTTGCAGGGATAAGGCGCGTCCGGATGCGCCGCCTTGTAGAGCGCGTTCAGTTCGCTGTTGCCCGGCGCCTTCATGTCCCAGCACCAGCTCCATGGCATGAAGATGCGGTCGGCGGCCGGGCCGAGCGTCTTGCCGGCCGAATCGGTGGAAATGCCGCCCGCGGCGGCGATCGGCGTCTTGATGCCGAGCCCGCGAAGGGTGCGGATGATCAGCACGGCATCATTCAGGAACGAGCTCAGGAAGATCGTCTCCGGCCGGTTTTGCAGGATCGGCGTCACGACCACCGAGGGATCGGTCAGGTTGCCCTGGAAATCGACATGCGCCACCACCGGCAGGCCAATGCGCTTGGCTTCCTCCGGCAGCGCCTTCGAGACCGCCATGCTGACGGCATCGGACCCCATGAAGATGCCGCACGATTTCGGCGCCTGTCCCTCCGCCTTCATCATGTCGACGAGCGAATCCATCGCGAAGTTCCAGATCGCGCTGCCCGGCGCGGTCAGCTTGAAAGTATATTTCATCCCGCGCTTGACCAGCTGATCGGCATAGGAGGAGGTGATCAGCGGTACGCGCGATTTTTCCGCCTCCACCTGCACGGCGAGCGTCATCGCGCTCGCCGCCGCGCCGCACAAGGCGATGGCACGATCTTCGTCCAGCATCCGGCGCGCGACACTCGCCGCCTGCGCCGGGTTTTCTGTCGTGGTATCGGCGACGATCGGCTTGATCTTCGCGCCGCCCAACGCCCTGATGCCGCCCTCGCGGTTGATCTGATCGAGCGCGATCAGCACGCCCCAGCTATAACGCTGACCGACCTCGCCGAACCCGCCGGTAAGCGAATTGGGAACGCCGACGACGATGTCCTGCGTTTGCGCCCGTCCGCGCCCCGGCGCGGCCACCAGCGTGGCGGCGGCCATCAAGGCGGACAGACTCTCGCGGCGGGTCAGCGTCATCGTGGTTTCCTCCCTGTCGGTCTTGATTATACCCCGAGATAGGCGCGGCGTACGAAATCCGAATCGCGCAGCGCGCTTCGATCCCCGCGCAGAAGCACAGTGCCATTCTGAAGGATCACCCCGCCACTCGCCAGATCAATCGCCGTCGCGTTCTGCTCGACCAACAGGATCGTGGTACCCTGCGCGTTGATGGCAGCCAGCCGGTCGAACACCATATCGGCGAGCAGCGGCGAGAGCCCGAGCGAGGGCTCGTCCAGCATCAGGAGCGACGGCGCGTTCATCATCGCCCGCCCGATCGCCAGCATCTGCTGCTCCCCGCCCGAAAGCGTGCCGCCCGCCTGCCGCCGCCGCTCCGCCAGGCGCGGAAACAGCGCATAGACCGCCTCCAGCGCCTGCCGCCGCGCGGCGCCGGCGGCGCGCGGGATAAAGCTCACTTCGAGATTCTCCTCCACGCCGAGATTGGGGAAGATGCGCCGGCCTTCCGGCACGTGCGCGATCCCCGCGTGCGCGACCTGATGCGGCTTCAGCCCGACGAGGCTGCGCCCCTGCGCGCAGATCGTGCCGCCGCGCGGCGGCACGAGGCCGGAGATGCAGCGCAGGATGCTGGTTTTTCCCGCGCCGTTCGCGCCGAGCAGAACGAACAGCGCGCCGGAGTCGAAGGTGAAGGAAACGTCGCGTACCGCGATCATGTCGCCATAGGCGACAGTCAGCCGGTCCACCGCGAGCGCGCTCATTGAAAAGCGCTCCGCCGGCTGCCGAGATAGGCCTCGATCACGCGCGGATCGTGCGCTACCGCCGCGGGCGGTCCGTCAGCGATCACCGTGGCGTTGTGCAACACGACCAGCCGCCGCACCATCTTCGCCAGGACCGACAGAACATGCTCGACCACGACAATCGTGATGCCGTGCTCGCGGTTGAGCGCCATGATCTCGCCGATCAGTTCCTCGGCTTCCTCGTGCGTGAGGCCCGACAGGCTTTCGTCCAGCAGCAGCACGCGGCAGGTGCCGACCATGGCCCGGCCGATCTCGACTTTCTTGCGATCGGCGAGCGTGATCTCCGCCGGCAGCCGGTCCGCCTGCTGAACAAGGCGCATCTGCTGCAGCACGCGCACGACTTCCGCCTCCCAGTCGTGGTGCGGCGGCAAGGACTGGCGGGCGGCGACGGCGACGTTCTCGCGCACCGTCATCGAGGCAAAGAGCCGCACCTTCTGGAACGTGCGGCAAAGCCCAGCGCGGCGGCGCGCGTGCGGCGGCAGGTGGGTGCAGTCGGCCCCGAAATAGCGGATCGCGCCGGCCGTCGGGGCCAAGTTTCCGCTGACGATCTCGAAAAGGGTTGATTTGCCAGCGCCGTTCGGCCCGATCAGTCCCACCACCTCGCCTTCGGTCACGCTGAACGAGACATCGCGCAGCGCAACCAGCCCGCCGAAATGGCGCGCGACATGCCGCACCTCCAGCGCGGGCGCGCTCACCGCCGGCGCCTCGGGGCGAGCATTCCGACAATCCCCTGCGGCGCCCACAGCACGACCAGCAGCAGCACGAGACCGTAAACGAGGATATCGACGCCGACCATGCCCGCCTTGGTCGCGCCCCAGTTGGTCGCCTCCGACAACAGGATCATCAGCGCGCCGCCGACCACCGGGCCCCAGGCGGTGCCGAGCCCGCCGATCAGCGCCGGCAACTGCAACTGGATCGCCTGACCGAGCCCGAAAGCGGATTCCGGATCAATCGCCTGATAGAATTGCATGTAGAGCCCACCCGCGAGCGCGGTCATCGCGGCACTCGCCAGGAAGCCGAGCAGCTTGGTGCGGAACACGCGCACGCCCGCGGCCCCGGCGGCGATCTCGTCGTCCCGCACCGCCCGCATCTCGAGGCCGAAGCGGCTGGCGAGGATCAGGCGCGTGATCCAGAGATAGAGCACGACGAAGGCGAGCCCCGCATAGACGAACGGCGCCGGGGTGCGCGACTGCGCGGCCCAGAGCGAGGTACCGACGAAGCGCAAGGCAAGCCCGTTATCGCCGCCGGTCAGATCGACATAGTGATGCGCGAGCTGGTCGAAGGCGAGCGAAACCGCGACTGTCGCCAGCGCGAAGAAGATGCCGCGCATCCGCAACGTCATCGCCCCCATCACCAGCGCTACGGCGAGCGAGACGAGCGCGCCCGCCCACACGCCGAGCCAGGGCGAGATCCCGAACAAGTTGAACAGGATGCCGGTTGCGTAGCTGCCGAGCCCGAGGAACACGCCGTGCCCGAGCGAGAGCTGGCCGCCGATGCCGGCAACGACGTTCCAGGCTTGGCCGAGCGCGATGAAGATCAGCGCCCGCACCACCGCCGCCTCGACATATTTGTTGGCGAACGGCAAGAGAGGCAGCGCGGCCACAGCCAGCACTGCGAACCACGGCAGCAGCCGCGCTGTCGCTGGCGCGACAGGCGCGCTCCGGCCGAGGGCGGCGCGGCTGAGACCCGTCTCCATCGCTATTCGGTCCGCAGCCCGAACATGCCGGTCGGGCGGTAGGCGATGAACAGCAGCAGCAGCACGTAAAGTGGCACGTCCTGCAGGGCGGAGTTCCACAGCAGCGCGGTCGCCTGCTGGATGACGCCGCAGAAAATCCCGCCCAGGAACGAGCCGCGGATGCTGCCCAAACCACCGATCGTGGTGGCGATGATGGCGATCGGCATCAATGTCAGACCCTTGGAGGGATCGACCGGGTAATAGGTCACCATGATCGTGCCGGCGATGCCGGCCAGCCCGCAGGCGAAGGCGAAGGCGCTGATATTGATCCACTGCGAACGCAGGCCGACCAGTTCGGCGGCTTCGATGTCGTCGGCGACCGCCCGCACCGTGCGTCCCCATTGCGTGCCGAGCAGCAGCGCCTCGACGATCAAGGTCGCCGCCACCGCGACGCCGAACGCCACCACCTGCGCGGCGGAGACGAACAGCGGCCCGAGCAGCAGGAACCGGCCGGCGAACATCGAGGGAGCGGAGCGCGTGTCGGCGCCGAAGACGATCTGGGCGATCATCTGCAACACGAGCCCGAGCCCGATCGCCGCCAGCAATTGCTGCAAGGTAGGCGCACCCACGAACCGGCGATAGACGAACCTGTATTGCGCCGCGCCGAGCAGCGCCATCAGCACAAAGCTGATCGGGATGGCATAGAGCGGGTCGATGCCGAACAGGGCGGCGGCGACACCGACATACATGCCGTACATCACCAGATCGCCGTGCGCGAAGTTGACGATCCGCATCACACCGAAAGCGAGGCTGAACCCGATCGATAGCAGCCCATACACGCCACCGACCAGGATGCCGCTGAGCAAGGCTTGGCCGACGGGGATGAGGCTGTTCACCGCACGCCCTCACCGGGCGCGCAGAGCGCGCCGGCCGCTCGCGCCATGCGGGAGAGGCGCACCGGATCACCACTCCCCCTGCGTGGGAGAGGTCGCAGGGGGTAAGCGCGGCGGATGAGGGCGCGCCGCACTACCGGCCGCGCGCCTTCTTCCACGCCTCGAAATCCCGCTTCGCTTCCTCGCCCGCGACGGGGAACAGACCGGGCAGCGCCCGTCCGCGCGCCACCTCCTCCTCGGCGAATTCCTCGTAGAGCTGGGTCGAAAGACACTCCTCCGCGACTTCGTCCACGATGTCGGGCGGGATCACCACCACGCCGTCGCAGTCGCCGACCATGATGTCGCCCGGATACACCGCGACTCCGGCGCAGCCGATCGGCAGGCCGAGATCGCACGGGAAATGCACGATCGGGCTCGGCGGCGAGGAGGGACTCTTGTGATAGGCGGGCAGGCCGGTCTTGTACACGCCCTCGGTATCGCGCAGCCCGCCGTCGGTCACGATCCCAGCGCAGCCGCGCGCCTTCAGCCGCCCGACATAAAGATCGCCCGCCGACGCGGCGCGCGCGTCCCCACGCGAATCGACCACCAGCACGGCCCCCGGCGGACATTCCTCCATCGCGCGCGGCTGGATATTGGAGCGCACCTGCGCGCCCGGCCGTGCCGGAATGAATCGCATGGTAAAGGCGGGGCCAACGAGGCGCGGGATGTCCGGGCGGATCGGCATGACGCCGTGCAGATACATGTTGGTCAGGCCGCGCCGGTTCAGCACGCCGGTCAACGTCGATGTGCCGATGCGCGTCAGCGCCTCGCGGGTGGCGGGATTGAGTTCAGCCAATGCGGGTTTCCTCCGGCTCTTAGGGCGCCCTCACCGGCCTTCTGACGGGCATCGGCGCGGCGCGGATCGCGCTCAGGTCGATCGCGGGCATTTCGATGTCGAGCGTGGCGAGCACCGCGTTCGCCAGCTCCTCGTAGCGTCCGAAATCGCGGCGCAGGCGCGCGCGCCATGCCTGCACGCCGCCATTGGCGTGCAGCTCGAAGGCCGACTCGCGGCCGTCCAGGGTGGAAGAGACATGATCCCAGGCAAGCTGCAGGAGCGCCGCCCGCTGCGCGGCCGTGTAGCCGCCGCCCGCGAAACTCTCCTCGAAGCCGGCGGCCATCTCGGGCGCGACGAGATCGGACGCGGCGGGCGCCATCACGAGCGACGAGCCGGGCAGGATGCGCAGCATTTCGCTGATCCGCTGGCGCGCATTCAGCATCGAGATGGTGCCGGCGGCGACATGGAGATGATTGGGATAGCAATAGCCCGCGCCGGTGAACCAAGGATCGCGCTCGGCGGCGGTCTGGCAGCTCCGCACCGTCTGCACCGACGTGATCAGGTCGAGCAGATATTCGACCGTGACCTCGTGCGACACCAATCCCATCGCATGGGTGCAGGCGAACGCCAGGCCGAGCGTGAACTCCGCCTTGGCGAGCCAGCAATAGAGCTGGTGCCAGAACAGCCAGCGTGCCACTGGCTCGGGCGTTGCATTGGTGAGAAACACTCGCTCCCATGGCACGAACACGTCGTCCAGCCACATCTGGCCGTCCAGCTCGTCGAAGCGGCTGGTCAATGGCGCGATGAAAGGGTCGGCGTGGCGCGCTGAGATTTTGCGGCACACCACGGTCACGCCGGGCGCATTCACCGCCACGACGAAAGTCGCACGCAAATCCTCGAGCGTCGCGCCGCAAAGCGAGCCGATATAGACGTCCTCGGCGTAAGCGGGGCTCGTGTGCATCCCCACCTTGCCGCGCAGAACAAGGCCGTTGTCGCGCTCGCGCACGATCCGCAGCGCCGCGCGCTCCGCTGGATCGGGGCGCATCCGAAATCCGACCGGCGCGCCGCCCGAGCAAAAGGTCAGGAACCGGCCGGTTTCGGCGATCAGTTCCCGGTACCGCATCGCGTCGGCGACTTGCCGCTCCGAATGCGCGGTGTCCTGCACCGCGCTCAGCACGCCGAGCGCGATCAGGTGGCCGTAAGCGGGCGTGTGCGTGACGTTGCCTGCGGTCGGGAAGATGGTGGCGCAGAAGCTGCGGCCCATGCCGACCAGATCGTCGGGCGTGCGCGGCAGCAGATAGGCCCACGCGGTGCCGGACGGTGCGAACAGCCGCTCCCGCCAGGCCGGATCGCGGTGGCGGTCGTACCAGCCGACATATTCCTCCACCATCGCGCGCGTCGCCGGGTGCGTGGCCACGTCATCCACCCGGCCTTCGCCGATCACCCAAACCTTGCGGCCGTCGCGCAGCGCGGCGCGGTAATCGGCGCCGGTTCTCATGGCGTGGCGCGCGCCGCCTGGATCGCCTGCCAGATGCGGTTCGGCGTGGCGGGCATGTCGAGCTGCCGCACGCCGAGGGTGCCGAGCGCATCCATGATCGCCAGCATGATCGCGGGCATCGCGCCCACCGTGCCGGCTTCGCCCGCGCCCTTGGCACCGAGCAGGTTGAACTTGGTCGGCACCGGATTGCTCTTGATCGCAATCGAACAAAGATCGTCGGCGCGCGGCATCGCATAATCCATGAAGCTCGCCGACAGGAGCTGGCCCGAGCCCGGCTCGTAGGCCACCTGCTCCATCAAGATCTGCCCCGCCCCCTGCGCCACGCCGCCGTGAATCTGCCCCGCCAGCGTCAGCGGATTGATCACCGTGCCGACGTCATCGACGACGAGATAGGACACGAGATCAACCTTGCCGGTTTCCGGGTCGACCTCCACTTCGCACACATGGCAGCCGTTCGGGAACGTGTCGTGCGTCGGCGCGTAGCTCGCGTGCTCGAAGAACCCGGGTTCCATGCCGGGCGGCAGGCGGGCCGGCTGGAACGAGGCGCGCACCACCTCTTTCAACGCCAACGAGCGGTCGGTGCCGGCGACCGTGAAGCGCCCCTCGGCGAACTCGATATCCGCCTCGGCGGCTTCCAACAGATGCGCCGCCAGCCGCTTGCCCTTGGCGATGATCTTTTCCGCCGCCAGGATCAGCGCCGAGCCGCCCGTCACCATCGAGCGCGAGCCGTTCGAACCCATGCCGAACGCGACGCGATCGGTGTCGCCGTCGATGAAATGCACCTCGCTCGGGTCGATCCCGAGTTTCTCATAAAGGATTTGCTTGAACGAGGTTTCGTGACCCTGCCCGTGCGTCTTGGTGCCCATCAGCAAGAGCGCGCTGCCGCTCGGATTGAAGCGCACCTCGGCATATTCGGGCGCCGGTCCGGCGGCCTGCTCGATCGCGTTGGCCACCCCTATGCCGCGCAAACGGCCGCGCGCCCGCGATGCCGCGCGGCGCGCGGGAAAGCCCGCATAATCGGCGGCCTCGAGCGCCAGATCCATGTTCTTCTCGAACTCGCCGCAATCGTAGAATGGGCCGAGCGGCGCCTTGAACGGCATCGAAGCAGGCTTGATGATATTGCGGCGCCGGAGCTCGATCGGATCGATGCCGAGCTCGGCCGCGGCCTCCTGCATGGCGCGCTCGATCAGGTAGGCGGCCTCGGGCCGTCCCGCGCCCCGGTAGGGCGCGGTCGGCGGCGTGTTGGAGAGCACGGCGTCGATCCGCACATGGGCGGCGCGGATGTCATAGACACCGGTCACGGTGCCGATCTGCCCGAACGGCGTCAGGAATTGCCGGTCGGAGCCGACATAAGCGCCGATATTGGCGAGCATCGCCAGACGCAGGCCGAGGACTTTGCCGTCCGCGGCGAAGGCGAGCTCGATCGTGCCGGTGTTGTCGCGTCCGTGCTCGTCGGCGAGCAGGGTTTCGGATCGCTCGCAGCGCCATTTCACCGGCCGGCCGAGCTTGCGCGCCGCCCACAGCACGAGGCGATGATCGACATATTGCCAGCCCTTGGCGCCGAACCCGCCGCCGACGTCGCGCACCAGCACGCGCACCTGGCTCTCCGGCACCTTGAACACGGAATTGGCCAGCATGTTCCGCACGCGATGCGGATAGTTCACGTCGGCATAGAGCGTGTAGCGGTCCTCGGCCGGATCATAGAGGCCGAGCGAGCCGCGCGGCTCCATGTACTGCGCGTGCACGCGGGTGATGACATAATGCCGCTTTACGACCCGCGCGGCGCGCGCGAACGCCGCCTCTGTTGCGGCGCGGTCCCCGCGCTCGTGGGTGTGGGAGATGTTGTCCGGGTTCTCGTCCCAGAGGCGCGGCGCATCGGGACGCGCGGCTTCCATGACGGAGGTGACGGCGGGCAGCGGGTCGTATTCAATCGCAACCAGTTCGGCGGCGTCCTTCGCCTGGGCGAGCGTCTCCGCGATCACCATCGCCACCGGATCGCCGACATAGCGCGCGCGGTCGGTCACCAGCGCCGGCCGCTGCGGCGCGAAGGCGGGCGAGCCGTCCGCGCGCTTGCGCGGCATCGTCGCCTTTGGCATGGCGAGCCCGTCGCTGGCGTAATCGGCACCCGTATAGACGGCGAGCACGCCCGGCGCGGCGGATGCGGCTGACGTGTCGATCGCAACGATCCGCGCGTGCGCGTGCGGCGAGCGCACGAACACCGCCCAGCACTGGCGCGGCATCACCACGTCGTCCTGGTAGGAGCCGCGTCCGGTGAGCAGGCGCACATCCTCGAACCGCCGCACGGGCTGGCCGACGCCGTACTTCATCGTCATCGCGGTGTCAGGCAAAGCGGCAAGCGATCGACCCGAGTGGGCCGTAGTCGATATGGAACGCATCGCCCGCGCGCGCCTCGACCGTGCCGGTGAACGAGCCGCTCAGGATGAACTGACCGGGCTCCAGCGCCTCGTCGAACGGCGCCAGCTTGTTGGCGAGCCAAGCCACCCCGTTCGCCGGATGGTTCAGCACCGCGGCGGCGACGCCGGATTCCTCGATGATATTGTTGCGGTAGCAAAGCACCGAGACCCAGCGCAGATCGACATCCGTCGGCCGGACGGGCCGGCCGCCGACGATCAGCGCCGCGTTGCCGGCATTATCGGCGATGCTGTCCAGCACCGAGCGCGGCTTGCCGGTGTCGGGATCGACGCGATGCGTTCGCCCGTCGACGATCTCGGCGGCCGGCACGACGTAATCGGTCGCGCTCAGCACGTCGAAGATCGTGCAGTCCGGGCCGCGCAGGCGCTTGCCGATGACGAAGCCTAGCTCGCACTCGAGCCGCGGCTGGATGAAGCGGCGCATCGGGATTTCCGCCCCATCGCCGTAAAACATGTCGGCCATCAGCGCGCCGTAGTCGGGCTCGGTGATGTTGGCCTGCCGCTGCATCGCCCGCGAGGTCAGGCCGATCTTGCGGCCCTTCAGCGTGTTGCCCTCGGCGAGCTTGATCGCCACCCAGGCGCGCTGCACCGCATAGGCGTCCTCGATCGTGAAGCCCGGATACTGCACGCTCGGCGGGCGCAGGCGGGTGCGGCTCTTTTCCGCCTCGTGGCAGGCGCGTGCGATCGACTGGATGGTGGCGCGATCCAGCATCAGGGGAGCACGGCGGTGAAGTCGGCCTGCACCAGCGCGCGGCTTTCCGGCGGCAACGTGTTGGTGTGCCGCGCCGGGCGGGAGTCGGGATTGGGGAACATCTTCACCCATTCCACGTTCAACGCCGGCCGGTCCTTCACCGGGTCCTTCACCCAGAACGTCACCTTGATGATGTCGTCCACCGTGCCGCCCGCCGCCTCGATGTCGTGGCGAATATAGGCGAACACGTTGGCGGCCTGCGCTTCGATGGTCGGCGGCAGCTCGCGCGTGCCAGGATTGGCGCCGCTGATCACGCTCGACATGACGATGTTGCCGATGCGGCAAGCGTTCGGGATCGGGTTCTCGTGGCGCGCACGGGACCCGTTGACGCTGATGCGCTTCGCCATGGCGCCGCGCTCAGGCGGTCGCCGGCTGCTTGGCGCCGAACACCGGCACCTCCCGGTGCTCGTCCTCCAGCGCTTCCTGTCCCTCGGTCGCGCGCGGCTTGGCGTAGTTCAGCGCCGCGTCGATATCGCCTTCCCATACCTCGCGCGGTAGCTCGTACAGCAGCTCCACGCCGTAGCCGTTCGGGTCGTTGATATAGAGACTGTGGGTCATGCCGTGCTCGACGCGGCGGTTGAACTTGACGCCGCGCTCCTGCAGGAACTCGAGCTGACGCAGCCACGCCTCGCGGCTCGGCAGCGCGATGGCGATGTGGTTGATCGCGCACGGCATGCCGAACATCGACCAGTCCTTCGGCGCCTCGGGCAGCGCCGGGTTCTCCACCAGCGCGAGATCGTGGTGACTCAGCTTGCCGCCGTGATCGCCGCTGTAGAACCGCATCTTCGGCGGATTGGGCCGCTGCGGCGTAGCGTGCAATTCGCCCACCTGCCGGAAGCCGAGAATCTCGGTCCAGAACCGGTGCGACTCCTCAAGGTTGCGAACATTGAGGACGAGATGATTAAGCCCGACCGGCGTAACTGCGCTGCGCTGAGTGCTCATGTGCGTCGTTCCCTTCCGTCGCGCGATGCTGCCCTTTATACCACAGCGCTGCAAGTAGGGGGGAGGCCGAGATGCGGGCTAGCACCGACCATGTCCTGACCAGCCACGCCGGCAGCCTGCCGCGCCCGGAGGCGCTGATCGAGGCGAACCGCAAGCGCCAAGCGGGCGAGATCGCGGAGGGCGCGTTCCAAGCGCTGCTCGCAGCGGGCGTGGCCGAGGTGGTGCGCCGGCAAAAGGCGATCGGGATCGACGTGCCGGGCGACGGCGAATACGGCAAGGCGATGGGCCACAAGGTGAATTACGGCGCCTGGTGGAGCTATTCCTTCTCGCGCCTCGGCGGGCTCGATCCGAACGGGCCGGGCCTTTACGAGTTCCCGCCGCACCGCTCGAAACCGGGCGAAGTGGTGCTGACGAGCTTCGGCGACCGGCGCGACCGGCAGAAATTCGCCGCCGCGTACAACGATCCGGAGTCCGGGATCACCACCGGCCCGCGCCCGCCGCACTGGCCGGTCTGCGTCGCGCCGATCACCTATATCGGTCAGGAGCAGATCACGCGCGACATCGCCAATTTCAAAGCCGCGCTGGCGGCGGCGGGCTTGACGGAGGGTTTCATGACCTCGGTCGCGCCGGGCAGCGCGGCGCGGATCGGCAACCGCTATTACAAGACCGACGAGGAATTCGTGTTTGCCTGCGCGGATGCGATGCGCGAGGAATACCGCGCGATCATCGACGCCGGGCTGATCCTGCAGCTCGATGATCCCTCGATCGCCGAAAGCTGGGATCAGGTGAACCCGGAGCCGGCGGTGGAGGACTACCGCAAGTTCGCGATGGTGCGCGTGGAGGCGCTGAATCACGCGATCCGCGGCTTGCCGCAGGACCGCATCCGCTTCCATCTCTGCTGGGGAAGCTGGCACGGCCCGCACACCACCGACATCCCGATGCGCCACATCGCAGACGTGATGCTGGCGATCAACGCCGGCGCCTATTCCTTCGAAGCCGGCAATGTCCGCCACGAGCACGAATATATCGTCTGGAAGGACGTGAAACTTCCCGACGACAAGCTGATCCTGCCCGGCGTGGTCAGCCACGCGACCAACGTGGTGGAGCACCCCGAGCTGGTGGCCGAGCGCATCATTCGCTTCGCCGATTTGGTGGGCAAGGAGCGGGTGATCGCCGCGACCGACTGCGGTTTGGGCGGGCGCGTGCATCCAGATATCGCCTGGGCCAAGCTCGAGAGCCTCGTCGAAGGCGCGGCTTTGGCAACCCGGCAACTGTGGCGGCGCTGAATCAGGCGGAGGCCGCGAGCCACCGCCGCCGCGCGCGCAGCGGGGCCGGCGCGCGATAATCGCGCCGCTCCGCGCCGCCCGCGAAGCCGAGATAAAGCCGCGCCACGTCCTCGCTGTCGCGCACCTCGGCGCCACTGCCCGCAAGCGCGATGCGGCCAGTCTCCATCACATAGGCATAATCCGCGATCTCCAGTGCGGCAGCGGCGTTCTGCTCCACCAGAAGCACGGTGCAGCCGAGCTCCGTCTTTAGCCGCGTCACCGTGTGGAAGATTTCCTCAGCAAGCATCGGTGCGAGCCCGAGCGAGGGCTCATCGAGCAGGATCGCCTGCGGACGGCAGATCAGGGCGCGCGCGATCGCCAGCATCTGCTGTTCGCCGCCCGAGAGATAGCCCGCGTCCTGCCGCCGCCGTTCTTTAAGGCGCGGGAACATTGCGTAAGCCCGCTCCAGCCCCTCGCGCAGCTTCGCGCCCTGCGGCTCCACATGACCGCCAACCAGCAGGTTTTCCTCAACCGTCAGGTTGGCGAAGACCCGCCTGCCCTCGAACACCTGCACGATCGCGCGCCGAACGATTTCATGCGGCTGCAATCCGTCGATCCGCGCGCCGTTCCATTCGATCGTGCCGCGCGTGATCGCGCCACGTTCCCAGTAGAGCAGCCCGGAGACCGCCTTCAGCGTCGTCGACTTACCGGCACCGTTGGCGCCGAGCAGCGCCGTGATGCAGCCCTCCTTGGCCTCCAGCGACACGCCGCTCAGGGCGAGCACCGCATTGTCGTAAACGACCTCGATGTCGGTCAGCCGCAGCATCGGCGTCTCCTGCGGGCCCGCGGGCTCCGGAGCGCGCAAGACCCCGGAGCCCGCAACAAACTCACGCGGCGGTTTCGATCATCTTGATAACCACGTCGCGATAGCCGCGGAACCACGGGGTCTCCTTCACCAAGGCATTGCCCTTGACTTGGTAGAGCTGCACCCAACCGCCGCCCTCGTGATCGGTGTCGGTGATCTCGAGCGGCGGCACGAGGCCGCCGAGATCGAAGTTGCGGATCGCCTGGAAGCCCTGCTGCACGTCGCTTCCCGTCGGCTGTTGCCCGCCATTCTTCAGCAACGCCTGCCGGATCGCCTCGATGTGCAACGCTGCATCGAGCAGGCCGCGGTTGTAGTATACGGTCGAGTCCATCGCCGCCGGCGGGGACTGACCGTTCGCCTTGAACATCGCCTTAATCTGCTGGCGCACCGGATAGTCGTCGCCGACCCCGGCGAACTGCATCGTGTGATAGCCCTGCACGGCGCCGTAGCCGCCCGCCGCCTCGATATCGGCCTCTGCCGAGGCCCAGACGAAGCCGAGTACTTTGTCGAGCGAATAGCCCGCGCCGCGCAGCGCCTTGAGCGCCACCGAAGGCGCGCGGCCGAACACGTGCATGACGACGAAATCGGGCCGGTAACGCTGCGAGATGTCCAGCGCCTGCGCGCTCACCTCGATACCCGGCGGCGGCACGGCGAAGGTGCGAAGATCGAAGCCCTCCATCGCCTGCAGTTTCTGCAGCACCGGCATCGGCTCGTGACCGGCTGGATTGTCGTAGAACAGATAGCCGATCTTCTTGCCGTGCAAATCTCCGCCCAGCCGCTGCTTCACGTACTGGATTGCCGCCGCCGCCTGCGACCAGTAAGTGGCGGCGATCGGGAACACGTAAGGCATGCGCGCGCCGTTCGCCGCCGATGCGGGGCCGAAGCCGGGGCAGGTGCCGGGGATCTTGTCGGCATCCAGCCGCGGCGCCAGCGCCTCGGTCTGCGGCGTGCCGTACAGCATGATCGAGACCGAGCCCTGCTCCTTCTCGCGCTGATATTCCTCGATCGCCGGCGGCACCTGGTACTGGTTGTCAGACTCGTTGATGACGATCTGGTATCCCTCGACGCCACCCTGCTTGTTGATCAGGTCCTTGTAGTGCATGATCGCGGGGCAGAGCACGTTGCCGACCAGCTGGGTGGGGCCGGTGCGGTCGCACTGCTCGCCGATCACGATCTGCTTCTGCTGCGCGTAGGCGGTGCCGATCAGCCGCAGCCCCGTGGCTGCCGCCGCCCCCGCCATCACGGTCCGACGTGTCGTGAACATCTGAGGTCTCCCTTCCTGGTTGTCGTTTCACTCCCGTCTTCTCAGTACGAAAAAGGCCAAGTTCGGAAGTAGTTCCGGACGTTGCGCCACAGCCGGTCGAGCCCCTCCGGCTCGGCCATCAGGAACACGATAATCAGCGTGCCGAACAAAATGAGTCGCAGCTCCGGCAGCATGCCGGAGACGTCGATGCCGGCGGAAAACATCCCGCCCACCGCTTCCAGCACCCGCCGCGTCACCACCGGCAAGAGCGTGATGAACGCCGCCCCCAGGATCGAGCCGGTGATCGACCCGAGCCCGCCGATGATGATCATCGCCAGGTAGTCGATCGAAACGTCGATCTGGAACTGCTCGTAATTGGCGATGCCGAGGTAATAGCTGTAGAGCGCGCCCGCCACGCCAGCATAGAACGAGGAAATCGCGAACGAGATCAGCTTGGTGTGGAAAATGTTGATGCCGATCAGCTCGGCGGCGATGTCCTGGTCGCGCACGGCGATGAAGGCGCGGCCCCAGCGGCTGCGGATCAGGTTCTTCGCCGCTACCGTGGCGAGCACGGCGAACGCCAGCAGGAACACATAAAACTCAGCCTGCGTGTGGATTTGATAACCGAAAATGACCGGCGGTGGCATCTGGATCGTCGCTTGGATGCCGC
Organism: Acetobacteraceae bacterium; assembly: GCA_035685165.1. Lineage (GTDB taxonomy): Bacteria > Pseudomonadota > Alphaproteobacteria > Acetobacterales > Acetobacteraceae > DATFDN01. Next base: position 521,955 of record DASRBI010000008.1, on the reverse strand, counting down.
CCGAAATCCAGGTGACATGGTTGATCAGCCACTCGATGATGAACTGCGCCGCCAGCGTCGCGATGGTGAGATAGAGCCCCTTGATACGCAGCGACGGGATGCCGACGATGGTGCCGACCAGCGCGGTCATCGCGCCCGCCGCCGGCAGCGTGATCCAGAACGGTGCATGCAGGCGGACGATCAAATTGGCCGCCGTGTAGGCGCCGACCGCCATGAAGGCGCCCTGGCCTATCGAGATCTGCCCCGTGCAGCCGGTAAGGATATTGAGCCCGATGGCGCCCACTACCGCGACCAGGATCAAATTGAGGATCGTCAGCACATAGGCCGAGGCGACCAGCGGCACGATCACCGCCAGCAGCGCGAGCGCGACCCCCATGCCCCAGCGCGACACCGGCAGCGGATAGAGCGCCATGTCCGCTGCGTAGCTCGTCTTGAAAACGCCGGCCTCGCGGTAGAACACCGTTCCTCCCAGCTACACTCTTTGGATGCGTCCCTTGCCGAACAGCCCGTAGGGCCGCACCATCAGCATGGCGATCATCAGCAGATAGGGCGTGAAGTCCTTGGTCCCGCCGCCCACCAGCGGGTCGAGGTAGCCAGCGGAAAGACTTTCCGTCACGCCGACGATCAGCCCACCCGCGATCGCGCCGGCGATCGATTCGAACCCGCCCAGGATCACCACCGGAAACACCTTCAGACCTACCAGCGCGAGCTGGTTATCGACGCCGAGCAAGGCGCCCCAGATCACGCCGCCGAGGGCCGACACGATCCCCGTGGCGGCCCAGGCGAGCGCCGCGTAGCGCCGCACGTCGATGCCCATCGCCGAGGCCACCTGCTGGTTGTCGGCGACTGCGCGCATCGCCAGCCCGACGCGGGTGTAGAGAAAGAACCAAGTGAACACGGCGAAGAACACCAGGCTGGCCGCGGCGCCCACCAGATCGATCGGAGGCAGCATCACCGGGCCGAGAAAGAAAGGCGTGTCGGGCACCGGCATGTTGAGCGCCCGCGTGCCGGCCCCGAAGCCGAGCGTCGCCGCGCCGCGCAGGACGGCGGCGACGCCGATCGTCGCCATGATGACGGCGATCACCGGCCGGCCGAGCAGCTGGCGCAGCACCACGCGCTCCAGGCCGAAGCAAAAGACGATCATGCCGGCGACCGCGATCAGCGCGGCGAGCCAGAACGAGACGATGGTCGCGGCGGCGGCGGCGATGAAGCCGCCGAACATCACGAACTCGCCCTGCGCGAAATTGAACGCCTCGGTTGCCTTGTAGACCAGCACGAAGCCGAGCGCGATCAGCGCATACATCATGCCGACCAGCAGGCCGTTGCAAACCAAGACGAGCGTGAACGACCAGTCAAACATGGCTCAGTTCCCGCGCCCGCCGCAAACCGAGCTCGGCTGCATCGGCGAAGCGGGCGGGCCGCACCTCCACGCCGAGGGAGCGGAGCAGCCGGGCCGCTTCCGCATCCGGCGCACCGGGGCCGACATAGACCGCGCGGGTGCGCCGCAGGCCGAGCAAGTCGCGCAGCGGCCGGTCGATGATCCAGCCGCCGAGCAGACATGTCAGGCGCAGCGACGGCGGCAGCGGCACATCGCCCGCGCGCAGCGCCTCAGCGCGTAGCGCGGCGGCGCGGAAGCGGCGGAAGGCGCGGCGCTTCAGGCCGGGCGTGGTCTCGGCGCGGTGGCTGAGATCCGCGAGCAACGCCAGCGCGCGCGGCGGGGCGAGTAGGAATGTGGGGCCGATTTCGCGCAGATCGCGGGGCACCGTATCGGGCCGCTCGGGAAAGTTGCAACAGAAGCCGCAAACGAGCCCGAGCGCCAGCGAATAGACAAGCTCCGCCGGGAAACCGAGCGGCAGATAGCTGAACGCCTGCTCGTTCGAGCCGAACCGTTCGCTTGCTGCCAACGCTTCCGCCGCGTGCAGCAACGCGGCATGCGTGATCGCGATGCACTCGGGTTCCGCCGGGTCGGGCAACAAGATCGCGGTCTCCGCTTCCGTGCGCCGGGCCAGGGCCGCTTCGAAATAACCGGGCTCGGCGGCGGCGAACGCCTCGCCCGCCGCCAGCACCGCGGCGGATCCCTGCAACCCAGGCCGTTCCGGTGCCCGTCCGGTTGCGCGCTGAAAGATCAGGCGGGTGGTTTCGGTCAGCCTTGGGCTCGCCGCCAGCAGCGCCTCGGCCTGCTCGCGCCGCTCGATCAGGACGGCGGAAATCCCCGCCGCATTTAGCAGACCGGCCAGCGCGGTCGGCTCGGCGTCGGGATCGAGCGGCAGGCTGGCGCCGCCCAAGCTCTGCGCGGCGAGTAGGGCTGCGTAGGCCTCGGGCGAGGGCTCTGAAATCACGGCGAGCCGGCATCCCGGGCCGAACCCACCGGAAGCGAGGCCGAGCGCGAACCTGCGCGCGAGCGCCGCGAACTCCGCCCAGGAAAGGGTCTGCCAGATGCCGAGCCGCCGTTGCCGAACGGCCGGATGGGCGCCCATCGCGGCGGCGTTGCGCATCAGCAGCCCCGGTAGCGTGCGCGGCGCGCTCATACGCTTCGATGCCACGTGCCGTGCTTCACGCCGAGATAGGCGCGTACCACCTCGGGATTCTGCTGTACCTCGACTGGCGTTCCGGCGGCGATCGTGCGTCCCTGATCAAGCACGAACACGCGGTCGGAGAGATCCATCACCACGCCGATATCGTGCTCGATCAGGATGATCGTGGTGCGCCAGTTGCGATTGATATCCATAACCAGGCGCGCCATGTCCTCGCGCTCGTGTTCGTTCATGCCGCCCATCGGCTCGTCGAGCAGAAGGATGCGCGGCTCGAGCGCGAGCGCGCGCGCCAGCTCGACGCGCTTGCGCATCCCATAGGGCAGCGTCGCTGTGGGCCGCTTGCTGATGTCCTGGATATCGAGGAATTCGAGCAGTTCCTCGACGCGCGCGCGGTGCGCCACTTCCTCTTTCTGCGCGAGGCCCCAGTAGAGGATCGATCCCAGCACGCCCGCGCGCATGTGGACGTGGCGGCCGAGCATCACGTTCTCGAGCACGGTCAAGCCGCTGAACAGCGCGATGTTCTGGAAGGTGCGGGCAATGCCGAGGGCGGCCACGCGCGCGGGCGCAAGCCGGGTGATGTCGGCGCCGTCGAGCCGGATCGTGCCGCGATCCGGCTGGTAGAAGCCGCTGATGACGTTGAGCAGCGAGGTCTTTCCGGCGCCGTTCGGGCCAATAATCGCCGCCATCTCGCCCTCGCGGACCGAGATCGACACGTCCTGGAGCGCGGCGACGCCGCCAAAGCGCTTGGTGATCCCTTGGGCGACTAGCTGCGGCGACGTTGCCGACGCGCCAGGCATCTCCGGTTCGGAGACCGCGGCGCCCGTCGAAGCACTCCCTGAGTATTATCCTCGTTGGCGCCGATGCTGGCAGACCGCTGGGCGGCTCGCAAGGGCAAGTTCGGTCGCGGCGGTGTGACACTTGCTTCGTGCGGCGCCGCCCGCTGGGCTAAGCCGGCGGGGGAGCGGAGGGGCGCGATGGCGACCGGGGCGGAGTTTCCCTAGCCGGCCGGCGGGCGGGCGATGCCACGCCGGGTCGCGGAACCGGCTACGGCTGCAGCGGCTGAAGGACAAGTGTGGCCTGATGCGTCGGCGCCCCGGCAATGCCGGACGTCCCGGTGCGGCCGACGAGCGGCAGCCGAAATTCGGTCCGGAACGGTCGCAAATTGAAATCGAGGGGCGATCCAAATCTTTAATTGTCTGTTCCCATAGCCAGCCGGTGCCCGTGCCGTCGATACCATGTCACGGCCGGCCAACACCCTGTGGGCGCCGCTTCGGGGGCGACGACCTGTGGCCGACGACCTGGGCCTCACGCGGCGTGGCACGAAGGTTGCTGCGTCCCCGGCAAGCTGGAACAGCGCCGCACGTGAAGATCCTACTGGCCGACGACGACACCACACGCGCCGAGGCGCTCCGCGCGGCTTTGCGGGCACAGCAGGGGGTTGAGGTGGTGCGCGCGCGTCCTGGAATGCTGCTCGCCGACGCGGTCGCCGCGCACCGGCCGGATGTGGTGATCGTCGATATGGCGCGTCCGGACCGCGACGCGCTGGAAGGCGTGCGGCGCGTCGCGCAGTCCGATCCAAGGCCGATCGTGCTGTTCGTCGACGAAGACGATCCCGACTTCATGGAGGAAGCGATCGGCGCCGGCGTCTGTTCCTACAACGTGGCCGACCTGCCGCCGCCCGACATGCGCCCGCTCCTGCGCGCGGCGATCGCGCTCTTTCGGCGCCACCGCGAAGCCCATGAGCGGCTGCACGAAGCGACGCGGCGGCTGGAGGAGAAGACGCTCGTGGAGCGCGCCAAAGCCTTGCTGATTCGCGAGCGGCGGATGAGCGAGCCCGACGCCTATCGCTGGCTGCGCCGCCGCGCGATGCAGCGCGGCCGGCGCATTCCCGAGATCGCGCGCGAGCTGCTGGAACAGGGCGCATGAGCAAGGTGCGGATCGGCTTGCTGCGCCTGGTGGACAGCGCGCCGGTTCTTCTCGCCGCGGAGCGGGGACTGTTCGCAGCGCAGGGAATCCATGCTGACCTCAGCATCGAACCGTCGTGGGCCAATATCGCCGACAAACTCACCTATGGCCTGCTGGACGCGGCGGTGATGCTGCCGCCCCTTGCCATCGCCTGCGCGCGCGGCCTGCGCGGGGTGAAGGTGTCGCTCGCGGTCCCGATGGGGCTCAGTTTGGGGGGCAACAGCATCGTGCTGGCGGGGCCGGTGGCGGCGGCGGTGGGCGCCGATGCCGACCCGATGGCGCTCGGGCGGCGGCTGGTGGCGTGGATGCGCGCGCAGGCGGAGCCGCCGCGCTTCGCCGTGGTTCATGCGTTTTCAACCCATCATCTGCTGCTGCGCGCCTGGCTTGCCGGCTGCGGCGCCGACCTCAGGCGCGACCTCCGCATCGTCAGTGTGCCGCCGGAAATGAGCGTGCAGGCGATCAGCGAAGGCGGCATGGCGGGCTTCTGCGCCGGCGCGCCCTGGGGCACCGTCGCCGAGGAACTGAGCGCAGGAGTGGTCGTCCTGGGCAGCTCGGCGATCTGGCCGCTGCATCCCGAGAAATGCCTGGCCGTGCGCCTGCCCTGGGCCGAGGCCGACAGCTCGCGGCTGAGCAACCTTTTGCGCGCCCTCCTCCGGTCCGCCCGCATGTGCGACGATCCGGCCGAAAGCGGGGCCATTGCGTCCCTGCTGAGCGGCCCCGGGCTCGGCCTGTCCCGTACGGCCTGTAGGGCGGCGCTGCCGGGCGGCGCCGGTCCCGAGCGCATTACCTTCCACGCTCACGGGGCCTGGATGGCACGACGGACCCATGAACGCTGGTTCGTCAGCCAAATGCGCCACTGGGGCTGGCTCGGCGCCTGCGAGGGGGGGCCTCCGCTCTACCGCCCCGACCTCCTCGAACCCGCAGCAGCCGCGGAAGGGCTGGCATGACCCGCCCAGCCGATGGAATGGTTGTCTATTCTCTAGGCATTTGATGATTTATTAGTCTGATATCGAGTATCTTCTGACACTGCCTGCCGCCGACTTTTCCGAATTGCCTATTTGGCATACAAATTGCTGCGCTGCACAGGCCGGCGGGGAGCAAGCCGGGCAGTCGGCGCGCAACGGCGGGCGCCGTCCTAGGCGGGCCTTCAGGCCCCTATTGTGGATCGGCGGACCAACGGCGGTCCGCCTGCGGGCCGACGCCCGCGGCGCCTGGGATCGGGCGCCACAGCCGGAGCCATTCACGATGACCAAAGGATTTCTCAAGGCAGGGCATCTGCCCACCCTGATCGCCGCGTTTCTCTATTTCGATCTCAGCTTCATGGTTTGGGTGCTGCTCGGGCCGCTCGGCGTCGCGATTGCCCAGGCGCTGCACCTCAACCCGGCGCAAAAGGGCTTCATGGTCGCGGTCCCCGTGCTCGCAGGTGCGGGCCTGCGCGTCGTGCTCGGGATTTTGGTCGATCGCTTCCGGGCCCGCCGCGTCGCGATCGGCGCGCAGCTCGTGGTGATCGCCGGGCTCATCACGGCCTGGGCGGTCGGCATCTCGAGCTTCGGCGCGACGCTCGTGCTTGGCGTCGTGCTCGGGCTGGCGGGCGCTTCGTTCGCGGTGGCCCTGCCTCTCGCCTCCTCCTGGTACGGGCCGGAGCATCAGGGCATGGCGCTCGGGATCGCTGGTGCTGGCAATTCCGGTACGGTGCTCGCAGCCCTATTCGCGCCCGGGCTCGCGATCGCGCTTGGCTGGCAGAACGTGGTTGGGCTCGCCGCTGTGCCGCTCGCGGTGGTGCTCGGCCTCTTTGTGCTGCTCGCCAAGGACAGCCCCAACGCGCCGCCACCGAAGCCGGTCTCCGACTACCTGCACCTGCTCAGGATCGGCGACACGTGGTGGCTCATGTTCTTCTACAGCGTGACCTTCGGTGGCTTCGTCGGTCTTGCCTCCTCGCTCACCATCTACTTTCACGACCAATACGGCGTCTCCGCCGTGGTCGCGGGCAACTGTACGGCTGCGGTGGTGTTCGTCGGTTCGCTCGTGCGTCCGCTCGGCGGGGCGGTCGCCGACCGCATCGGCGGGGTGCGCGCGCTGACCGCGTTGTATGCCGTCGCAGCCTGTGCCTTCGCCGCGATTAGCACCAATCCTTCCACGATCTGGCTCGCGATGCCGGTCTTCATCGTCGGGATGCTGGCGCTCGGCATGGGGAACGGTGCGGTGTTCCAACTCGTGCCGCAGCGTTTCAAGCGCGAGATCGGGCTGATGACCGGGCTCGTCGGCATGGCCGGGGGCGTCGGCGGGTTCTATCTCGCCTCCTCGCTCGGCACCTCGAAGCAGCTCACCGGCAGCTACGGCCCGGGCTTCCTGATCTTCGCGCTGCTCGCGGTTGCCGCGCTCCTCGGCATCACCGGCGTCCGCCGCCGCTGGTGCACGACATGGGCCGAGCTGCACGGTGCGGCGCGGGTTTGAGGGCCGCACGATGAACGCGCTCGCCTCCCGCCCCCGGCTGGTCGTCGTCGGCAACGGCATGGCCGGCATCCGCACGGTCGAGGAAATCCTCGACCGCGCGCCCGGAGCTTTCAGCATCACCGTGTTTGGCGCCGAGCCGCACGGCAATTACAACCGCATCATGCTCTCGCCCGTGCTTGCCGGCGATAAGCAGTTCGAGGAGATCGTCACCCACGATCGCGCCTGGTACGAGGACAACAACATCGAGCTGATCGCGGGCGAGCCGGTAACGGCGATCGACCGCGCGTGCCGCCTCGTCACCAGCGCGGCGGGCACGCAGCGCAAATACGATGTGCTGCTGCTCGCCACCGGATCGAATCCCGTGATGCTGCCGCTGCCTGGCGCGGAATTGCCGGGCGTGGTCGGCTTCCGCGACATCGCCGATGTGCAGGCGATGCTCGCCGCCTGCCGCGCCGGCGGCCGCGCGGTGGTGATCGGCGGCGGCCTGTTGGGACTCGAGGCGGCGCACGGTCTTGCTCGGAACGGCATGGCCGTCACCGTGGTCCACTTGATGCCGACCTTGATGGAGAGGCAGCTCGATCCCGTCTCAGCGGGCTTGCTGGCGGCCGACCTCGAACGGCGCGGCATCGCCGTGCTGACGGGCGCGAACACGCGGGCGGTCCTGGGCGAAGCGCGCGTGCAGGGCGTCGCGCTCGCCGACGGGCGGCGGCTCGAGGCCGACCTGGTCGTGATGGCGGTCGGCATCCGCCCGAACATCGCGCTGGCGAAGGCAGCGGGTCTCGCCTGCGGGCGCGGCGTGCGGGTAGACGACACGATGCGGACCTCCGATCCGGGGATCTTCGCGGTCGGCGAGTGCGTGGAACATCGCGGCCAGGTGTTCGGGCTCGTCGCGCCGCTCTGGGACATGGCGAAAATCTGCGCCGATCGGATCACCGGCACCGAGGACAGCACCTACGAGCCGGGCGTCACCGGCACGCGGCTCAAGGTGACGGGGATCGAGATGTTCTCCGCCGGCGATTTCCTCGGTGATGCGGAAACCGAGGAGGTGGTGTTCCGCGACGCCGCGCGCGGCGTGCACAAGCGGCTGGTGCTCCGGGGCGACCGCTTGATCGGCGCCGTACTTTATGGCGAGGCGCGCGACAGCGCCTGGTATTTCGACCTGATCCGTAACGCGGCCGATGTCAGCGCAATGCGCGACCTGCTGATCTTCGGTCCGGCCATCGCCACCACGACCGAGACCGAGGACGCGGTGCATGCCCTGCCGGATTCGGCCGAGATCTGTGGCTGCAACGGCGTCTCCAAGGGTCGCATCCTCACCGCGATCGCCGCGCATGGCCTGACCACGCTCGATCAGGTGCGCGCGCGCACCAAGGCATCCTCGTCCTGCGGGAGCTGCACCTGCCAGGTGGAGGCACTGCTCGCCAAGGCGGTGGGTGAGGCCTATTCAGGCGCCCCGGCGGTGAAACCGATGTGCGGCTGCACGGCGCACGGGCACGATTTCGTGCGACGCGCCATTCGCGAGCAGCATCTCAAGACGATCCCCGAGACGATGCGTGCGCTCGGCTGGCGCACGCAGGACGGCTGCGCGAGCTGCCGGCCGGCGCTAAATTATTACCTGCTGTGCGCTTGGCCGGGTGCGTATCTCGACGATGCGCGTTCGCGTTTCGTGAACGAGCGGATGCACGCCAACATCCAGAAAGACGGCACCTATTCGGTCGTGCCGCGCATGTGGGGCGGCGTGACGAATGCCAGGGAACTGCGCGCGATCGCCGACGTGGCAGACAAATACAATATCCCCACGGTGAAGGTGACGGGCGGGCAGCGGATCGACCTGCTCGGCGTCACGCGCGAGCAGCTTCCGCATGTTTGGCGCGACCTGAACGCGGCGGGCCTCGTCTCGGGCCACGCCTATGCGAAGGGCCTGCGAACGGTAAAGACCTGCGTGGGTTCCGAATGGTGCCGGTTCGGCACGCAGGATTCCACCAGCATGGGCATCGCGCTCGAACGCATGGCCTGGGGCTCGTGGACGCCGCACAAGGTGAAGCTCGCCGTCTCCGGCTGCCCGCGCAACTGCGCCGAGGCGACCATCAAGGATTTCGGCGTGATCGCCGTCGAAAGCGGCTGGGAGCTGCATGTCGGCGGCAACGGCGGCATCAAGCTGCGTGGCACCGATTTGCTGTGCAAGGTCGCGACCGCCGCGGAGGTGCTGGAGTATTGCGGCGCCTACTTGCAGCTCTACCGCGAGGAAGCGCACTACCTTGAGCGCACCGCGCATTGGATCGAGCGCGTCGGGCTCGACTACCTGAAGAGCCGCATCGTCGAGGACGAAGAGGGGCGCAGGGCGCTGCATAAGCGGTTCCTGGAAAGCCAGCGGTTCGCGCAGGATGATCCGTGGACCGCGCGTGCCGCCGGCGCCGAGGCGCACGAGTTCCGCGCTCTCGCGACGGTGGCGTGATCGCGATGGACGGCAGCTTCCGCGCCATGCTCTGGCGCGATGTGGGCGCTCTTGACGACATTCCGCGCCGCGGCGCGCGCGTGGTGACGACGCGCGCTGGCGACATCGCCGTGTTCCGCACCGGCGAGGACGCGGTCTTCGCGTTGCACGATTCCTGTCCGCACAAGGGCGGGCGGCTGTCCCAGGGCATTGTGCATGGCGCCTGGGTTACTTGCCCGCTGCACAACTGGGTCATCGGCCTCGCCGACGGCCGCGCCCGCGAACCCGACGAGGGCTGCGCGCGCACGGTGCCGGTGCGCGTCGAAGCCGGCCGCGTGCTGCTCGCGATGCGGCCATGAGCGGCGAGCGGACGACATGCCCCTATTGCGGGGTGGGGTGCGGGGTGGTGGCCACCGTCTCCCAGGGGCGGAGCGGGAGCGATGCCGCGATCACCGCCGATAAATCCCACCCCGCCAATGGTGGGCGCCTGTGCTCAAAGGGCGCGGCACTGCCGCAGACGCTGGATGACTCGGCGCGGCTGAAGGAGCCGACGATCGGCGGCGCCCTCGCCGGCTGGGATGAAGCGCTCGATCTGATCGCCACGCGATTCCGCGAAGCCATCGTCACCCACGGTTCGGACTCGGTGGCCTTCTACGTCTCTGGCCAGTTTCTTACTGAAGATTACTACGTTGCCAACAAGCTTATGAAGGGCTTCATCGGTTCTGCCAATATCGATACCAACTCCCGTCTCTGCATGGCCTCTACGGTCGCCGCGCATGTGCGCGCGTTCGGCGAGGACGTGATGCCCGGCGTCTATGAGGACTGGGACGAAGCCGATCTCGTCGTGCTCGTGGGCAGCAATGCCGCCTGGTGCCATCCCGTGCTGCACCAGCGGCTCAGGGCGGCGCGCGCCGCGCGCGGCACCCGGATCGTTGTGCTCGACCCGCGGCGCACAGCTACGGCCGAGGCGGCGGATCTGCATCTGCCGCTCGCCTCCGGTAGCGACATCGCCTTGTTCAACGGCTTGCTCGTTCATCTCGACGAGGCCGGGCGGCTCGACCAAGCCTGGCTGGGGCGGCACACGCAGGGTGCGGCGGCGGCGCTCGCGGCGGCGCGCGCCGACGCACCCGCTCTCGCGGTGGTCGCCGCCACCTGTGGAGTCGATCCCGAGGCGCTGGAAACTTTCTATACCTGGTTCGCCGAGACCGAGCGGGTGATGACGGTGTGGTCGCAGGGCGTCAACCAGTCGATCGCCGGCACCGACACGGTCAACGCGATCATCAACTGCCACTTGGCGACCGGCCGCATCGGCCGGCCCGGCATGGGGCCGTTTTCCGTAACGGGGCAGCCGAACGCGATGGGCGGCCGCGAGGTGGGCGGGCTGGCCAACCAGCTCACCGCACATATGCGGCTTGAGAGTGCCGCGGACCGCGAGCTTGTGCGGCGCTTCTGGGGCGCGCCGCATGTGGCGGAGAAGCCGGGACTGAAGGCGGTCGAGTTGTTCGAGGCGGTCGAAGACGGACGCGTCAAGGCGATCTGGATCGCCGGCACCAATCCAGCCGCGTCCATGCCGCGTGCCAATCGCGTGCGGCGCGCGCTCGCCGCTTGTCCGTTCGTCGTCGTGTCCGATTGCTGGCCGACCGACACGACGAAGCTTGCTCATGTGGTTCTGCCCGCCGCCGGATGGGGCGAGAAGGACGGCACCGTCACCAACTCCGAGCGCCGCATCTCGCGCCAGCGCCCGTTCCGCGCCGCGCCGGGCTCGGCGCGGCCCGACTGGTGGATGTTCGCCGAACTGGGCCGCCGGCTCGGCTATGCGCCGCACTTCGCCTGGCACGGGCCGGCCGACATCTTCCGCGAGCACGCGGCGCTGTCTGGTTTCGAAAATGACGGCACGCGGTTGTTCGATATCTCGGCGCTCGCCGATCTCGACGATGCGGGGTACGCGGGGCTGAAGCCGGTGCGCTGGCCGTTGCCGAAGGGCGCGCATGGCGAGGGCGGTCGGCTGTTCGCCGCCGGCGGCTTTCCCGCCGGCGGGCGTGCGCGGCTAATCCCTGTGCGAGCCCCGCGTGCCGCGCCGGCTTCCTTTACGCTCAACACGGGTCGCGTGCGCGATCAATGGCACACGATGACCCGCACCGGCCGCGTGCCCTCGCTTGCCGCGCACACGCCGGAGCCGCGCATCGCCGTCAACCCGATGGATGCCGCGCGGCTCGGGCTCGTGCAGGACGGGATGGCGCGGATCGAGACCGAGTCCGGTGCCATGCTGCTGCGCGCCGATCTAACGCACGCGCAGCGGCGCGGCGAGTTGTTCGCGCCCATGCACTGGACCGACGACTTCAGTTCGACGGGTCCGGTGAATCAGTTGGCAGACGCCGGGTGCGATCCGCATTCGGGACAGCCGGCCCTGAAATCGACGCCGGCACGCATTGCCCGCGCGCCGGAGCGTCTGCACGGACTGCTGCTGCGCCGTGCGGGCGGCGCATTGCCACGCCTCTCCCATTGGGTGCGTGTGCCGATCGAAAACGGGCAGCTTTATCGTCTCAGCTTCGCTGGGTCGCTGCCCGCCGGGGACGCGATGCGGGACTTCGTGCGCGCCCTGGTGCCGGAGGTCGCACCGGGCGACTGGATCGAGGTCGTGGATGCCGCGCGCGAGACGCTGCGAGCGGCAGCGGTGCGGAACGGCAGGCTGGCGGCGGCGCTGTTCGTCACGCCCGAAAAGGCGCGGCTGCCGCGCGCGGATGCGGTGGCGCCCCTGTTGGGAGAACCGATTGCCGATGCGGCACGGGCGCTGCTGCTCGCCGGACGCGCGGGTCAGGGCGTGGCGGAGGAGGGGCCGCGCATCTGCGCCTGCTTCGGCATCGGCCTTGCGGCAATCCGTCATGCTGTGATCACGCACCGGCTTCGCACCGTCGCCGATCTCGGCCGCCATCTCCGCGCCGGTACCAATTGCGGCTCCTGCATCCCCGAGCTCGAGGAGATCCTGCGCGATGTCCGCATCCCCGCTTGAAGGATCCCCACCTCACCCCAGCCCCGGATCAAGTCCGGGGCAGGCTCCTTTCCGCCCCAGCGGGGCGAAGAGGGAGAGCCGTCTGCGTTCCTCTCCGTCCCCTCCGGGCGGAGAGGACAGGAGTGGTGCGGGAAATGGCGCGTCCGCTCGCTTCCCTGTCTTTCTCAACCTTGCCGGCAAGCGCGTCGTCCTGATCGGCGGCGGCGGCGAGGCCGCCGCCAAGGCGCGGCTGTTGCTGCCCGCCGCGCCGGAGCTGCATGTCTTCGCCGACGATGCTGGCGAGGAGCTGCACGAAATGGCGGCAGCGGGGGCCGTCACGCTGCATCGCTGCGCGCCGGCGGTGGCGGATCTGTTCGGCGCCCGCCTCTGCATCGTCGCGCTGAACGACAATGCGGCGGCCGAGGCGGCCTGCGCCCTGGCGCGGGAAGCGGGCGTGCTGGTCAACGCGGTGGACCGGCCGGACCTCTGCGACTTCATCATCCCCGCGCTGGTGGAGCGCACGCCGGTGACGATCGCCATCGGCACCGACGGCGCCGCCCCGGCGCTCGCGCGCGACCTGCGCGCCCGGGTGGAGGCGGCCGTTCCTCCCGGCTACGCGGCGCTCGCCGCGCTCTGCCGTGCGTGGCGGCCCGAGGTGATGCGCCGCCTGCAAACCCGCGAGTCGCGGCGGCGGTTCTGGGACGGGGTTATTGCCGGACCGGAGGCCGCAGCCGCGCTGGATGGGGACATTGAACGCGCGGCCGTGCTGCTGCGCGCGCGGCTCGATGCGGTTTGCAGGGGCGCGGCGCCGCCGGCGCGCGGCCGCGTCAGTTTGGTCGGCGCCGGCCCCGGCGATCTGGAACTGCTGACGCTGCGCGCCGTGCGCGCGCTGAAGAGCGCTGACGTCGTTCTATACGATGCGTTGATCGACCGTTCGATCCTCGGCCTTGCCCGCCGCGACGCGCGGCGGATCGATGTCGGCAAGCGTTGCGGGCGTCACGCAATGCGCCAGGAAGCGATCAATCGGCTCATCGTGCGGCACGCGCAAGCCGGCGCGCACGTGGTGCGTCTCAAGGGCGGCGACCCGTTCGTCTTCGGCCGCGGCGGCGAGGAGCTTGAGGAGTTGCGCGCGGCGGGCATCGCGGTCGAGGTGATCCCCGGCATCACCGCCGCCTGCGCCGCCGCCGCGCGGCTCGGGATTCCGCTGACGCACCGCGAGGTGGCGCGCACGCTGCACTTCGTCACCGGGCATGGCAGCGACGGGCCGGTGCCCGGCCTTGACTGGCGCGCGCTTGCCGCCGGCGACGGCACGATTGCCGCCTATATGGCCGGCCATACGATCGACCGCGTGGCCGCCCGCCTGATCGCCGCTGGGCTGGACGCCGCCACACCCGCAGTCGCGATCGAGAACGCGAGCCGCCCCGGAGAGCGCCACATCCGCGCGCCGCTCGCTCTCCTACCCTCCATACTGGCCGAGGCCGGATTCGAGGGACCGACTTTGGTGCTGATCGGCCGCGTCGTCGGGCTTGCGCGCCAAGCGGAAGCGGAGCTCCGGGTGGCGGCGTGATCACCGACGCGGAGCGGCGGTTCGCCGCCTATGTTGCCACACTCGGGCGCGGGCCCGGCCGTTCGCGTGCGCTGACGCGGGAGGAGGCGCGCGGCGCCTTCGCGCTCGTGCTGTCGGGCGCGGCCGATCCGCATCAGGTGGGTGCTTTCCTGATGCTGCTGCGCTATCGCGGCGAGGACGAGGGCGAGATCGCGGGCCTGGTGGAAGCGGCTCGTGACGATGCCGGCATCGGCGCGACACCGCTCGGCGCCGCGCTCGACTGGCCTTCCTACGGAGCGGGCCGAACGCGCGGCGCGCCCTGGTTCCTGCTCTCGGCGCTGGCGCTGGCGCGGGCGGGCATTTCGGTGCTGATGCACGGTTCAAACGCGTTTTCATCCGGGATCGGCGTGCCGGAAGCACTCGCCGCGCTCGGCATTGCGCAGGCCGGCTCGCTTGAGGGAGCGGCAGCTGCGCTCGCGCGCGAACGTTTCGCTTATCTGCCGCTGGAGGCGTTCGCGCCGCGGCTGTTTGCACTGCTCGGGTTGCGCGCGCTGTTCGGCCTGCGCTCGCCGGTCAACACCGTCGCGCGCCTGCTCGATCCCGCGAACGCCGCCGCCGGCATTCATGGGGTGTTCCATCCGGCTTATATCCGCGTCCATCTCGGCGTTGCCCGGCTGATGCGGCGGCCACGCCTCTTGGTGCTGAAGGGCGGCGGCGGCGAGGCCGAACGCAACCCGGCGAAACCGCTTGCGGCATATCTCTGGCAGCGCGGGCAGGAGCCTGCCGAGGTGATTTTGCCCGCCGTCACCTGGGGGGGATGCAGGGGCAGACGAGACCGCGGCGTCGGCCGCGGGGCTCGCCGCCGTTTGGCGCGGACAGATCGCGCCGCCGCGCGCGCTGGCGACCGTGCGCGCCACCTTGGCGGCGGCCCTGCTGGCGAGCGGACATGCGCCCGGCGTGGCGGCCGCCGAGCGGGAGGCAGAGGCGATATGGCGCGAGCGGGATCGCGGCACGCGCCGCTAGTTCGGCGGAAAAGTCGGCGCGTATCCGAACTGGACAGAGTGGCCTTGGTGAGCCCGGTGGGACTCGAACCCACGACCCCAAGATTAAAAGTCTCGTGCTCTACCGGCTGAGCTACGGGCTCTCCGCGCGGGGCTTCAACGCCAGGGCGGGGGCCGGGTCAATAGCATTGCCCCGCCGCGGGCGCCCCTGATGCCCTCATTCGCCGCCGCTCAGCAGCGGCCACCTCTCCCGCCTCCGCGGGAGAGGTGGCGTTACGCCTTCACGTCGGCGGCGACGCGGAAACGAACGATCTTGTCTGGGTCCGTAACGGTGCCGCTGCCGGGGGCGCCTTTCTTGATCTGATCGACGAACTCCATTCCCTGCACCACCTGGCCCCAGATCGTGTACTGGCCGTCCAGATGTGGCGCCGGGGCGAACATGATGAAGAACTGGCTGTTGGCGCTGTTTGGGTTCTGCGTCCGCGCCATGCCGCAGGTGCCGCGCACGAAATGTTTGGCGGTCGTGAATTCGGGCGGCAGATCGGGCAAGTCCGAGCCTCCCGTGCCGGTGCCGGTCGGATCGCCGCCCTGCGCCATGAAGCCGGGTATCACGCGGTGAAACACCGTGCCGTCGTAGAAGCCGCGCCGGGCCAGCGTCTTGATGCGCGCGACATGCTGAGGCGCGATGTCGGGGAACATCACGATGACCACGCGGCCCGTTTTCAGGTCCATGTAGATCGTGTTCTCGGGGTCGGCGGTCGCCGCTTCGGTCTCGCTCATCGTGACTCCTGCGAAGAGGGTAAGGATCGCGGACCCCGCGACCAGGGCGCGTCGGCGCATTCGATGACTCCGGAAAGGAAAACGGATCAGCTGCGCAGCCGTTCCAGCGTGCGCTTGAGCGTCAGCGGCGGCACAAAGGAGGAGATGTCGCCCCCGAGCGCCGCGGCCTCCTTCACCAGCCGGGAGGCGATGAACTGGTGTCGCTCGCTCGCCATGAGGAACACCGTTTCGATGTCGGGCGCCATGCGGTAGTTCATCCCGGCCATCTGGAACTCGTAATCGAAGTCCGAGACGGCACGCAAACCACGCACGATCATCGAGGCGCCGACGTCGCGGGCGAAATGCACCAGCAGCCCGGAGAACGGCAGCACCTCGATCTTCGCGGGGAGGCCGTTGCCGTTGCCGTTCAGCGCGGCGATCTCTGCCTTCACCAGCGCGACGCGCTCCTCAAGCGAGAAGAGCGGGCCCTTGCCCGTGTTGATGGCGACCCCGACCACGAGCTTGTCCAGCAGTCTTGCGGCGCGGCCGATCACGTCCAAATGCCCGTTCGTCACCGGGTCGAACGTGCCGGGATAAAGCCCGATCCGGGGCTTAGACGCCATTCTCGTTCTCCGTTGCGCCCTCTCGCGCCGCGCCGCCATCGCCGTCATCGCCAGGTTCGTCAAGCACCGGGAACACGCTGGTCACCCGCTCGCCGTCCGACATACGGAACAACGTCACGCCCATCGCGTGCCGCCCGGTGATGCGGACCTGATCGGCCGGAATCCGGATAAGCTGCCCGGCGTCGGTAACGAGCATCACGTGATCGCCCGGCCGCACCGGGAAGCTCGCCGCCACCGCGCCCCCGTTGCGTGCGGCCAGCGCGATGTTGGTGATCCCCTGGCCGCCGCGGCCCGTGACGCGATACTCATAGGCCGAGCTGCGCTTGCCGAAGCCGCCTGTGGTAACGGTGAGCAGGAACTCCTCCGCCGCTTCAAGCTCGGCCGCGCGTGCCTCGGAAATCGCGGCGGGCTCCACGGGTGGCTCGTTCTCGCCCGCTACGGTTTCGTCCGCATCGTCCGTCGCCTCGCCCGCTGCGCGGCGCTTGGCGGACGCGATACGGAGATAGGCGACGCGCTCCTCCGGCGTCGCATCGACATGGCGCAGCACGGAAAGCCCGATCGCCTCGTCACCCGCGGCGAGCCTTATGCCGCGCACGCCGGAGCTGTCGCGGCCGGCGAATACGCGCAGCGTCTCGTCAGTGATCCGGAAGCGGATGCAGCGTCCGAGCCGGGTCGCGAGCATCAGATCGTCGCGCTCGTGGCAGGTGGCGACCCCGATCAGCCGGTCGCCCGCCTCGAGCTTCATGGCGATCAGGCCGGAGGCGCGGACATTACGGAAATCCGACAGCCGGTTGCGCCGCACATTTCCCGAGGCGGTGGCAAAGACCAGATGCAGGCTGTCCCACAGCGCCTCATCCTGCGGCAGCGGCAGCACCGCGGTCACGCTGTCCTGCCCGAGTTCGGGCAGCAAGTTGACGAGCGCGCGGCCCTTGGCGGCGGGCGCGGCTTCCGGCAGCCGCCAGACCTTTTCCCGGAACGCCTTGCCGCCCTGGGTGAAGAACAGCACGAACTGGTGCGTGTGAGCGTTAAAGCTGCGCGTGACGATGTCGTCGCCGCGCGTGGTGGCACCCGAGCGCCCGCGCCCGCCGCGATTCTGCGCGCGGAACGCCTCAAGCGGCGTGCGCTTGATGAAGCCGTCGCGGGTGATGGTGACAACCATCTGGCCGGGCTCGACCAGGCTCTCGTCGTCCTGGTCAGTCGCCGCCTCCTCGATCACCGTCAGGCGCGGGCAGGCGAGCGCCGCGCGCGCCTTTTGCAACTCGCCGCGCATCACCTCCATCCGGCGCGGATGCGAGGCGAGGATCTCCAGCAGCTCGCGAATGCGGCCCGCGACCTCGCCGAGCTCAGTTTCGATCTTCTCGCGCTCGAGCCCGGTCAGACGCTGCAGGCGCAGATCGAGAATGCCCTCGGCTTGCGCTTCTGTGAGGCGCACGGTGTTTTCCGGAGAAATCACGTTGCCCGGTTCGTCGATCAGCGCCAAGAGCGCGCTGATGTCGGCAGCGGGCCAGTCGCGGTCCATCAGCGCCGCGCGCGCCGAACGCGGATCGGCGGCAGCGCGGATGAGGCGGATCACCGCCTCGATGTTGGCGACGGCGATCGAGAAACCGACCAACAGGTGCGCGCGGTCGCGGGCCTTGCCGAGCTCGAAGCGCGAGCGGCGCAGGATCACGTCCTCGCGGAAGGCGATGAACGCGGTAAGCGCCTCCTTCAGACCCATCAGGCGCGGCCGGCCGCCGTCCAGCGCCAGCATGTTCACGCCAAAGCCCGTTTGCATGTTGGTGAAACGGTAGAGCTGATTGAGCACCACCTCCGGCGTGGCGTCGCGCTTGAGTTCGATGACGACGCGCATCCCGGAGCGATCGCTCTCGTCGCGCATCTCGCTGATGCCTTCGATCTGCTTGGCCCGCGACAGCTCCCCGATTCGTTCGAGCAGCGCCGCCTTGTTCACCTGGTAGGGAAGCTCGGTGACGATTATCGCCTGCCGCCCGGCCCGCAGCTCCTCGATCTCGGCCCGTGCGCGCACAATGAGCGCGCCACGCCCAGTCTCGTACGCGGCGCGGATGCCGGAGCGGCCGAGAATCAGCCCGCCGGTTGGGAAATCCGGGCCGGGCACGATCCGCATCAGCTCGTCGAGGCTGGTTTCGGGATCGTTCACGAGCGCCAGGGTGGCGTCGATGATCTCGCCCGGATTGTGGGTCGGGATGTTGGTCGCCATACCAACCGCGATGCCGGAGGCACCGTTGATCAGCAAATTGGGGAAGCTCGCCGGCAGGACCTTCGGCTCGTGCTCGCTTTCGTCGTAGTTCGGCTGGAACTCGACCGTGTCCTTGTCGATGTCCTCGAGCAGCAGGGCGGAAGCGCGGGCGAGGCGGACTTCGGTGTAGCGCATCGCCGCCGGCGGATCGCCGTCCACAGAGCCGAAATTGCCCTGCCCGTCGATCAGCGGCACGCGCATCGAGAAGGGCTGCGCCATCCGCACCATGGCGTCGTAGATCGCCGCATCGCCATGCGGGTGGTACTTGCCCATCACGTCGCCGGTGACGCGGGCGGATTTGCGATAAGGCTTGTCGGGCGTGTAGCCCGATTCGTGCATAGAATAGAGGATGCGCCGGTGCACCGGCTTCAGCCCGTCGCGCACATCGGGCAGCGCGCGCGCGACGATCACCGACATCGCGTAGTCGAGGTAGGAGCGCCGCATCTCCTCCTCGAGCGTGACCGGCTGCAAGTCCTCCGGCGTGCCGGGGGGGCTGGTTTCGGGGCTGTCGCTCAAGCTGATCTCGGTCCGAAGGGCGATGGCGCAGGGCGCCGCGCCCCTCGCTTACATCGCACTGCAATATAGGCCAATGGGACCGGAATGGCGAGGCGCAGGGGCGGACGCCTGTAATGATAACGGCAAGAGGCGACTTGAAGCGCCGATTGGCCCCGGACGCGCCCTCCACAAGAGAGACAAGGCGATGTTCTTGCGTGATGCGGCGCGATCAGAACCCTGACAGGTCTCCCTTCGACGCCTCAGGCTTGCCGAGGCCCCGGAACGGTCTGGCGCAGTTCGGTGTACGAAACGTACAGATAGCTGTACGGCTCTTTCTTCGCGAGTCCGTCGCTAGCCGATACGTCGCCAGAGGGGCCAAGTCAGTGCCATCGCGACCAGGCCCCCAGCGCCGGTGATCACCACCGCCGCCGGCGCGCCAAGCCAATTGGCGA
Organism: Acetobacteraceae bacterium; assembly: GCA_035685165.1. Classification (GTDB taxonomy): domain Bacteria; phylum Pseudomonadota; class Alphaproteobacteria; order Acetobacterales; family Acetobacteraceae; genus DATFDN01. The sequence goes on along the minus strand of DASRBI010000008.1, from coordinate 502,449 downwards.
GCCCGCCGATCAGCAGGAAGCCGAACGGGCCGAGGCCGATGCAGACCGAAAGCACGCCGAGCATCCGGCTCCGCATCTCGGGCGGCGCGAACAGAAACACGAGCGTCGCCTGCATGATGCTGTAGCCCGATCCGCCGAACCCCTCGGCGATCAGCGCGGCACCCGCCGGCACCGGCCAGGGCAGCAGCGCGAAGACGATGATCATGACGAGGTACGCGAGTAGGCCGCCGACATAGAGCGGCGCGAACCACGTGTGCCGCCGCGCCAGCAGCGCGATCGCCGCCGCGCCCAGGAACGCGCCAACGCCGTCCATGCTTTGCAGGAGCCCCGTATGGGCGTCGTTCAGGTGCAGCGTGCCCTGCGCGATCACCGGCACCATGCTGGTGAATGGCCAGGCGAACAGGTTGTAGATTACCGTCACGAGCAGCGTGCCGACCAAGCGTGGATCGGCGCACACCACCCGCAGGCCCTCGGCGATGCCCGCGAGCACCGGCGCCTGCGCCATGCCCCGATGCTCGTTGCGGTAGTCCAGCATCAGCGTGGCGATCAGCGATGTCGCGTAGAGGCCGACGCTCGTCGTGAACACGCCGCCGATGCCGATCGTGGCGAGCAGCGCGCCGCCGACCGTCGGACCGAGCATCCGGCTGCCGTTGTTGGCGGCGACATCGAGCGACATCGCGGTGCCCATTCGCTCCGCGCCGACCACCTCGCCGATCGCCACGCGCCGCACCGGATTGTCGGCGGCCCAGCCGATTCCGTTGACGAAGCAGCCGATCATGATGTGCCAGACCTGCAGCCTCCCGCTCCAGGCGAGCAGTGCGAGTACGCCCGAGCTGGCCGCCATCATCAGCGTGAGCAGCACAAGGCCGGTGCGCCGCTCGATCCGCTCCGCGGCCTCGCCGATGAAGGCCCCGAGCAGCCCCATCGGCAACAGCCGCAGCATCTGGGTCATCGCGACGAGGAAGGGCGAGTGCGTGCGCTGATAGACGAAGATCGCCATGGCTAGCGTCTCCATCCAGCGCACCATGAATACGGTCAGGCCCGCGTACCACAGCCGCCAGAAATCGGCGCCCGCCAAGCCCAAGCGGCGCGGGCGCCCGCGGTGGAGCGCGAAGCTGCTGCTCAACGGACGGAGTTCCTCGATATGGTTTTGCCGCAAGTCTGCGCTCCGACCGCACGACTCGCAACCGGCGGGACGTTTCGATAGGCTGGCACTCGGCAACAAGGCGCGTGCGCATGACCCGCAAGATCGCCGTCGGCATCGGACTAGCGGAGCTTCCGTTTGCAACCGGGGGCGGGTTCTGGCGCTGGATCGATCTCTGCGAGCAGGGCGGGATCGACAGTTTCTGGCAGACCGACCGGCTGGTAAGCCGCCATCCGATCCTGGAGTGCCTGTCCGCGCTCGCCGCCGTCGCTGGGCGCACGCGGCGCATGAAACTTGGGATGAACGTGCTGTCGCTCGCCATGCGCGAGCCGCTGCTGGTCGCCAAGCAATGCGCGACGATCGACGTGCTCTCTGAGGGACGGATGCTGCCTGGCTTCGGCATCGGCAGCCCGCTCGCGCCGGAATGGGCAGCGATGGAGCTCGACACGCGCACGCGCGGCGCCCGCACCGACGAGGCGCTGGAAGTCATCCGCCGCCTCTGGAACGGCGAGCGGCTCGACTACGAGGGCCGCTTCTTCCGCTTCCGCGGCGCCGCGATCGCGCCTCGTCCGGTGCAGACCGAGTTGCCGATGTGGATCGGCGGCGGCACCGAGGCAGCGATCCGCCGCACGGCCCGCTACGGCACTGGCTGGCAGGCCGGCCCCGAGACGCCGGAGCAGGCAGGCGCGGTGGTCGCTGCGATCCGGCGCGCCGTTGCCGAGGCCGGCCGCGGCATCGACGAGGACCATTACGGGGCGGGCATCCCGTTCCGCTTCGGCCGCGCCGACGATCCGGCCCTCGCCCCGGCCTACGACGCCTACCGCGCCCGCACGCGCCGTGATCCGGCCGGTTATTTCGCGGTGGGCGACGCCGTGGTTATCCGCGAGCGTCTCGCCGAGTACATCCGGGCGGGATTGAGCAAGTTCATCCTCCGTCCGATCGGCCGCGGCGAGGACGAAATCATGGCGCAGACCGGCCGCCTGATCGCTGAAATCCTTCCCTGGGTGGCCGAGGAAGCGCCCAAGCTCGCCGCTTGAACACGACCGACCCGGCCGAGCTGCCTCTGCTTGCCATGGGGCACGGCGGCGAGCTGCCGCCCGGTTATCGCGAGGGGTTCGCGGGGTGCGGGCCCGCTGCCTCCCGGCTGCCTGTTCGGGCGGCGGTTGTGCCTGATCGGCGGGTTAGTGTGCGGTAATGAGGCAGTACCATTACACGATCTGCCTTGAATCCCGCCTTCCGGCTGGTTGAATATAGCGGCATGTTCGAGGGGAAGGCCTTTTCGGGGGCCGACGCGGCCCCCCCTGGGCGCCGGATCGCCGCGGAGGCGTTCGCGGCACTCGACCTCGGCACGAACAATTGCCGGATGCTGATCGGCGTTCCCGCGTCCCAGGGCTTCCGCGTGCTCGACAGTTTCAGCCGCATCGTCCGTCTCGGCGAGGGCCTGCACGAGTCCGGACGGCTGAGCGAGAGGGCGATGGAGCGCACGATCGCCGCCCTGCACGCCTGCCGGAGCCGGCTGGACCGTCGGCCGCTGCGGCGGATGCGGGCGGTCGCAACCGAAGCCTGCCGGCGCGCCGAGAATGGGCTCGAATTCCTTAGCCGCGCGCGGCAGGAGACCGGCATTGCCTTCGACGTGATTTCCCCGCGCGAAGAGGCGGAGCTGGCGCTCGAAAGCTGCGCGTCGCTGCTGGCGGACGGCGCACAGCGGGCGCTCTTGTTCGACATCGGCGGCGGCTCGACCGAGATCGCCTGGGTGCGGCTCGATCCGGGGCGTCCGCCGGCGCTGATCGGCTATCTCTCGCTGCCGGTGGGGGTCGTCAGCCTGGCTGAACGATTTCGCGAGGCGCCGTTCAGCGCCGATTGCTTCGATGCGATGGCGGAGGAGATCGCCGAGCGGCTGTGGAGTTTCGAGTGCGTCCATTGCATCGGCCGCGAAATCCGCGCCGGGGGCGTGCGCCTGCTCGGCACGAGCGGCACGGTAACGACCCTCGCGGGGGTAGCGATGAACCTACCGCGCTACTCGCGGCCGCTGGTCGATGGCGTCGTGCTGCGTCGAGAGGCCGCCGAAAGGGCGCTGGCGGCGCTGCGTGGGCTGGGCGAAACGGGGCTGCTGCGCCATCCCTGCGTCGGCCCCGACCGCATCGAATTCGTGCTGCCCGGCTGCGCCATCTTCGCCGCCATCGTAGGGCTGTGGCCGGCGCCCGAGATCGTGGTCGCCGATCGCGGTCTGCGCGAGGGCATGATCATGCGGATGATGCGCGCCGAGCGACGCAGTAGCCGCCGCATCGGATGACGCGGACGCCAGGACCGTCCTCTGCGCGCGGGCTGCACATATCGGTGCACAGCGCGCGCAAGCGCAGCGCCGCGTCGCAACGCTGGCTGGATCGGCAGCTGAATGACCCGTTCGTGCAGGCGGCGCAGCGCGAGGGCTGGCGCTCGCGGGCGGCCTTCAAGCTGATCGAGCTGGATGATCGATTCCGGCTGATCCGCAAGGGCGCGCGCGTGCTTGATCTCGGCGCCGCGCCGGGCGGCTGGTCGCAGGTGGCCGTGAAGCGCGGCGCCGGCGTGGTGGTGGCGATCGATTTATTGCCGATCGAGCCGATCCAGGGCGCGACGATGCTGCAGGGCGATTTCGCCGCCGAGGGTATGCCGGAACGGCTGCAGGGCGCGTTGGGCAGCAAGGCCGATCTCGTATTGTCGGACATGGCGCCCAACACGACCGGCCACGCGGCGACCGACCATATCCGCATCATGGCGCTTGCCGAGATGGCGCTCGATTTCGCCCGTTCGGTACTGGCACCGGGCGGCTCCTTCGTCTGCAAGGTGTTCCAGGGTGGCTCGGAGCGGGAGATGCTGACCGCGCTCAAGCGCGACTTCGCCCAGGTGCGGCACGTCAAGCCGAAAGCGAGCCGGAAGGAGTCGCGGGAGCTTTACGTGGTGGCGATAGGGTTTCGCCCAGGCGGACCGGCCTGAGCGCGGGCGGCGGATTACGCCGCCGCGTCCAGCGCCTGCGTCAGATCGGCTATGATGTCGTCGATATGTTCGAGCCCGACCGAGAGCCGCACATAGCCGGGCGTCACGCCGGTCGCTTCCTGCTCCGCGGGCGTGAGCTGCGAGTGCGTGGTGCTGGCCGGGTGGATCGCCAGGCTGCGCGCGTCGCCGATATTGGCGACGTGATAGAAGAGCTTCAGCGCATTGATGAACTTGGCACCCGCCGGCGCGCCGCCCGCCAGTTCGAAGCCCACTAGCCCGCCCTGGCCGTTCCGCAGGTATTTCGCCGTGCGCTCGGCGCCGATGCCCTGGTGATGCGAGGGATGGATCACGCGCGTCACGTCGCGGCGGGTGGCGAGGAAATCGGCCACCGCGCGCGTGTTTTTCGAATGCTCGCGCATCCGAAGCGGCAGCGTCTCCAAGCCTTGCAGGAACAGGAAGGCGTTGAACGGGCTCATCGCCGCGCCGAGATCGCGCAGCAGGGTGACACGCATTTTCAAAATGTAAGCGATCGGGCCGAGTGGCTTCACCGCCTGGCTCCAGACCGCGCCATGATAGCTCGGGTCGGGCGTGTTCAGCGCCGGCTGGCGCTCGGCGTGCGCTTCCCAGTCGAAATTGCCGCCGTCGATCACCACGCCGCCGATGCTGGTGCCGTGGCCGCCGATATATTTGGTGGTCGAGTACATCACCACCGCCGCGCCATAGTCGAACGGGCGTACCAGCAGCGGGCAGGCGGTATTGTCCATCACCAACGGGATGCCGAATTTGCGGCCGATAGTCGCCACTTCCTCGATCGGGAACGGGATCAGCTTCGGATTGGGCAGCGTCTCGGCGTAATAGGCGCGCGTGCGGTCGTCGGTCGCGCGGGCGAACGCCTCGGGATCGGTTGGATCGACGAAGCGGCACTCGATCCCCTGGTCCTTGAGAGTGTTGGCGAACAGGTTCCAGGTGCCGCCGTAGAGATCGGTGGAGGCGACGATGTTGTCGCCCGCGCGAGCGACGTTCTGCATGCAGAACGCGCTCGCCGCCTGGCCCGAGGCGAGCGCCAGCGCCGCCACCCCGCCCTCCAGCGCCGCGATGCGCTTCTCGAACGCATCGGCCGTAGGGTTCATGATGCGGGTGTAGATGTTGCCGAGCTCCTTGAGCGCGAACAGGTTGGCCGCGTTCTCGGCGCTATCGAACTGATAAGAGGTGGTCTGGTAGATCGGCACCGCCACTGCGTGCGTGGCCTCATCGCGCCGCCAGCCGGCGTGCAGGGCAAGCGTTTCGGGATGCAGCGGCCGGTTGCTCATTTTTGTCTCCCCCCTGATTTCGTCCGTCAGCGCCCGGTCAGGATGCGCTCGAAGAGCTGCTTCACCGTCGGGATGAAGCCGTTGGAATAGAACGGATCGTGCCCGAAGCGGAAGGCGTTGTGGCCGCTGAACATCAGATTGTGCTCTAGCACGTCGGCGTCGTCGGAGCGATGGGCGGCGGCCTGGAGCGTTTTCTGGATGCAGTAGCTGCGCGGATCGGGGCGCTTGTCGGTGGAAAAGTCCGGCGGATGCTGGCTCCAGTTGGAGAACCGGCACTGGCTGAGGCAGCCCATGCAGGCCACCTGGTCGGCCTGGATCTCGCGCGCCTTCTCGGGCGTGACGAAGATCAGCGTCGAATCCGGTGTCCGCAGTGCCTCGGTGAAGCCCTGCGCCTCCCAGCCGCGCACCCGGCCGAGATCGGGATGAGTCAGATAGACGCGGCGCTTGCGCGGACCGACGCCGTATTCGGCGACGTGCTCGCCTACGGGCTCGGTCACATAGGCGACCTGCCGCTCGCTGCGGCCGCGCAGCTCCTTGATGAAGCTGTTGTTGACCGCGCTCGAATAAAACCCCGTCGGGCTGAAGCGATTGAGGAACACGTCGCCTTCCTGCAGCGTGGGCAGGCGACGCTTCCACGCATCGCCGATCGGGCTTTCCACCGTCAGCAGCGGACGGGTGCCGAACTGGAAAGCCATCGGGCCGAGATCGGGATTGTCGATCCAGTCCTCCCATTCCTCCAGCCACCAGACGCCGCCAGCCATGATGATCGGCGTCTCGGCGAGCCCCACCTCGCGCATGACCTTGCGGAGCGCGAGTACGCGCGGGAACGGGTCTTCCGGCTTCTCGGGATCCTCGCTGTTGGAAAGCCCGTTATGGCCGCCGGCGAGCCACGGGTCCTCGTATACCACGCCGCCGAGCCACTCGGCCGCCTTGTGATAGGCGCGGCGCCAGAGGGCGTTGAAGGCGCGTGCCGAGGAGACGATCGGATAGTAGTGCACGCCGAAACGGGCAGCGATGTCGGACAGGCGGTACGGCATCCCGGCGCCGCAGGTGATGCCCTGGATCAAGCCCTTGGCTTGTTCCAGCGCGCCGGTGATGACGCGCTCGGCGCCGGCCATTTCCCACAGGATGTTGGCGTGGATGCGCCCCTTGCCGCCGGCGATCTCGTAGGCGCGGCGCGCCTGCGTCACGGCACCGCGGATCGCGTACGCGATCAGCTCCTCGTGCCGCTCGCGGCGCGTCTTGCCGTGATAGATTTGCGGGATGACGCGGCCCTGCTCGTCATAGCTGTCGGCGTTGACGGCGCTGAACGTGCCGATGCCGCCCGCCGCGGCCCAGTGGCCCGACGTGATGCCGTTGGAGATGGCAACGCCCTTGCCGCCTTCGACCAGCGGCAGGATTTCCCGCCCGCCCATTAGGATCGCGTTGATTGGTTTCATCGCAGCCGGCTTTATCTGCTTCCCGCCCAACTAGCCCCATCCCGCCATTCCCGCGCAAGCGGGGATCCACGCACGGCTCGCGGATGCCCGCTGCCCCCGCCTGCGCGGGGGAGGGGCATGGCGGGGAGTCGTTGCCGCGCTACTCCCCGGCCGCTTCCACCGCCTCGGGCGCCGGCTGCTCGCCGTCGCGCTCGCGGCGGTCGCGCCGGTCACCTCGGTCGCCACGGTCGCGATCGCGATCGCCGCGGCCCGGCTTGGCGCCGACCTTTTCGGTGATATCCTCGCCGGTCTGCTGATCGACGACGCGCATCGAGAGCTTCACCTTGCCCCGCTCGTCGAAGCCGATCACCTTCACCTTCACCTGGTCGCCGACATTGACGACGTCGGTGGTCTTGCCGACGCGCCCCGGCGCGAGTTCGCTGATGTGCACGAGCCCGTCGCGCGAGCCGAGGAAGTTCACGAACGCACCGAACTCCGCCGTCTTCACCACCTTGCCGGTGTAGATCACGCCGACCTCGGGCTCGGCCACGATCCCGCGGATCCAATCGATCGCCGCCTGCGCCTGGCTTTGGTCGGTGGCGGCGATCTTGATCGTGCCGTCGTCGTTGATGTCGATCTTGCAGCCGGTCGTTTCCACGATCTCGCGAATCACCTTGCCGCCGGTGCCGATCACCTCGCGGATCTTCTCCTTGGGCACATTGATCTGAGTGATGCGCGGTGCGGTGGCGGCCACGTCGCCCCGCGCGCGGGTCAGCGCCTTCGCCATCTCGCCCAGGATGTGCATCCGTCCCTCGCGCGCCTGATCGAGCGCGATCCGCATGATTTCCGGCGTGATCGAGGTGATCTTGATGTCCATCTGCAGGCTGGTGACGCCGCGCTCGGTGCCGGCCACCTTGAAGTCCATGTCGCCGAGATGGTCCTCGTCGCCCAGGATGTCGGAAAGGACAGCGAAGCCGCGCTCCTCCTTGATCAGCCCCATGGCGATGCCGGCCACGGGGCGCGCGAGCGGCACGCCGGCATCCATCAGCGCGAGCGAGGAGCCGCAGACGGTCGCCATCGACGACGAGCCGTTGCTCTCGGTGATCTCGGAAACAACGCGGATCGTGTAGGGGAACTGCTCCTTGGAGGGCAGCATCGGACGGATCGCCCGCCAGGCGAGCTTGCCGTGGCCGATCTCACGCCGCCCCGGGCTGCCCATGCGGCCCGCTTCGCCGACCGAGTAGGGCGGGAAATTGTAGTGCAGCATGAAGTGCTCGCGGTACTCGCCTTCCAGCGCGTCGATGATCTGCTCGTCCTGACCCGTGCCGAGGGTGGCCACAACCAGGGCCTGCGTCTCGCCGCGGGTGAACAGCGCCGAGCCGTGCGCGCGCGGCAGCACGCCCACCTCGGCGACGATCGGGCGCACGGTCTTGGTGTCGCGCCCGTCGATGCGGAGCCCGGTGTCGAGGATCGCGTTGCGGACGATGTCGGCCTCGAGCTTCTTGAACAGACCCTTGGCGGTTTCGACGTCGAGCCCCTCGGCGGCCATCATCGCCGCGGCATGCGCCTTGGCGGCTTCCACCTTCTCGTGCCGCGCCATCTTCTCGCGCTCGGCATAGGCGTCGGTCAGCGCGGCGCGGGCAAGCTGATCGAGCCGGTCCGACAGCGCCTTCTCCTCGGCGCTCGCCTCGGGCAACTGCCACGGGTCCTTGGCGGCGCGCTCGGCAAGCTCGATGATGGCGTCGATCACCGGCTGAAACGCCTTGTGGCCGAAGGTTACGGCACCGAGCATCACCTCTTCGGTCAGTTCCTTGGCCTCGCTTTCCACCATCAGCACGCCTTCCGACGTGCCCGCGACGACGAGGTCGAGATCGGTCTCGTTCATCTGCTCGGCGGTCGGATTGAGGATGTATTCGCCGTTGCGGTAGGCGACGCGGCAGGCACCGACCGGGCCGAAGAACGGAATGCCCGACAGCGTGAGCGCCGCCGAGCAGCCGACCATGGCCACGATGTCGGGGTCATTCTCGAGGTCATGGCTCAGTACCGTGGCGATGACCTGCACCTCGTTGCGGAAACCATCGGGAAAGAGCGGGCGAATCGGCCGGTCGATCAGGCGGCTGGTCAGCACCTCGTTCTCCGAGGGCCGGCCCTCGCGCTTGAAGAAGCCGCCCGGGATCTTGCCGGCGGCGAAGGCCTTTTCTTGGTAGTGGACAGTGAGCGGGAAGAAATCCTGCCCGGGCTTGGCGGTCTTGGCGCCGACCGCAGTGCAGAGCACGATCGTGTCGCCGTAGCGGGCGAGCACGGCGCCGTCCGCCTGACGGGCGATCTTGCCAGTCTCCAGGATAAGCTTGCGCCCGCCCCAGTCGAGTTCCTTGCGGTAGTAGTTGAACATGCGTCGTCCTTCGATGCGCGCGGCATCGGCGGACAACTCCCGATCAGCCCCGGCTCCCATGGGAGACGGCGCCTCGGGTCACAGGGGGCGCGGGCTGCGACGAGCGCAGGCCGCGGGCCGTGTGGCCGGAAACGCCGTCGCGGCTCCCGGGCGGGCTCCGGACAGGCGGTGCATGGTCCGCCGCGTGACGCGACGTTTGAGGCCTGTGGCCCCGGTGCCCTCACGCCACCATGGCGCTAGGGGTCGGCTCCCGACCGCCCCGATATGGGATCGCGGCGGCGGGAAGTGAGGTTGTCCGCCGCGATTCAGCGGCGGAGGTTCAGACGCTCGATCAGGGACTCGTAACGGCCCTTGTCCTTGTTCTTCAGGTAATCGAGCAGGCGGCGCCGGCGGCCGACCAGCATCAGCAGGCCGCGGCGGCTGTGGAAGTCCTTGGCGTGGGTCTTAAGGTGCTCGGTCAGGTTGCCGATACGCTCCGAAAGGATTGCCACTTGGACTTCGGCGCTGCCGGTATCGCCCGGCTTCCGCGCGTAGTCGGAAATCAGCGCCGTGCGGCGCTCGGCCGTAATCGACATCGGGAGTTCTCCTTCTTTTTGGGCAGATCAGCGTGGGTTGGCGATTGGCCGCCCCTGCGCGGCTTCCCCGCCGTTAGGCGGATTCCGTCCCCTTCTCGGGGGCGAGGGCCGTCCCTTCGGTCGGGGCCAGCGCCGGGATGTCGGCCAGCGCGGTCTCGGCCCGAAGCAGAAAGGTCCGGGGAAGCTAGCCGGGTATGACCCGGGACGGCGGGCTTGTCCAGGGACGACTGCCGCCGCTGGAGTGCCGGCAGGTCGTGGCTGACCTGCGGTACTCGAGACTCGGCAAGCTAGCTTCATGCCCATGGCCACTATGCCAGCGGCCACAAGGGACCGAATCTACAATGTGTTGTCTCAACGGAGGACGAGGCCATCCTGGACCTGAGCATGCAGATTCCGCCCAGGATCGGGTTGGTGCAGGGCGACGCTCCGCGGCCGTGCGAACACGATCCGGCATCGACGCAAAGGCGCAGCGGCGCCGAGCGGCTCCGTCCGCGCGTGCCCAAACTGGCTGCGCTGAGGGACGGCGCGGAGGTGCCGCTCCTACCGCACGCGGTGGGACAAGATCTCAAGTCAGCCGCCTGACCTGCCTCAAAGGCGGGCACTGCCAGGTGATAACCGTCTCTGCACAACCTGGACACGGAAACTGCGTCCGAATGACGCCTCAGCCGGCCGAATTTTCCGGCGACCCAGTATCAACGGCGCTTTCGGCCGGCGCAGCTCCGAACGAATCGCTACCAGTGTCTTCGACCGAAGCCATGGGCCATTCACAGCTAGACTTCATCGCCTGCGAGACTTCGCCCGGGCGAGTGGCGCTGCGGCGGGGATGGTGGGCTTCCTCGCCCGTAGCGCGGTGATCGTCGTGCGCGTGGTGATCTGGTCGGGGTTGACCCTGAGCTCGATCACCGCGGGTTTGCCGCTCGCCGCGGCGCGGCGGAACGCGGGGGCGAACGCCGCCGTCGCGCGCACGGTTTCACCGTGACCGCCGAAGGCTTCGATGAAGCGGACGAAGTCGGGGTTGGTGAGCGCGGTGCCGGAGACACGGCCGGGAAAATCGCGCTCCTGGTGCATCCGGATCGTGCCGTACATCGCGTTGTTGAACACGAGCACGATTGGCGCCACGCCGTGATGAAAGGCGGTCGCGATCTCCTGCCCCGTCATCAGGAAACCGCCGTCGCCGACGAGCGAAACCACCATCCGCTCAGGGAAGGCGATCTTGGCGCCGATCGCAGCCGGCACGCTGTAGCCCATAGCACCGCTGGTCGGTCCGATGTAACGCTGGTGTTCGCGGAAGTTGATGAAGCGCGTCGCCCAGCCGGCGAAATTGCCGGCATCCGTGGTGACGATCGCATCGCGCGCCAAAAGCTCCTCCAGGCTCCGCATCACCTGTCCGAGATTGAGCGGACCGGGATAGTCCGGCGGCTCGCGCCCCGCCTCGCGCAGGGCGCGCAACTGGCCGCGCCAGCCGTCCCATGAGGCATAGACCGGCTCGGAGGCGGCGGCGGCTTGGGCGAATTCGTTGAGGTCGGCGACGATGCCGAGCGCGGGGCGGAACACGCGGCCGATCTCGGCGGGGTCGGGGTGCACCTGGATGATCGGCGTGCCGCCGGTCGCCTGAAACAGCGTGTAGCCCTGGCTCACCGCATCGCCGAGGCGCGAGCCGATGGCGAGGATCAGGTCGGCGTCCTTGACGCGCGCGAGCAGCGCCGGATCGGCGCCGACGCCGAGGTCGCCCACGAACGTTTCGAGCGAATTGTCGTACACCGCCTGCCGGCGGAAGCCGACCGCGACGGGGATGTCGTGGCCGTGCAGGAAGTCGCGGAGCGCGCGCCGCCCGGCCTCGTTCCAGCAGGAACCGCCGACCACGGCGAGCGGGCGGCGCGCGCGGGCGAGCATCGACATCATCTGCTCGATCGCGGCCGGCGCGGGGTAAGCGGGCACGACCGGCGCGCGCGGGATATCCGCGACCTCGGCCAGGTCGCGCTGCATCTCCTCCGAGAGCGCGACCACTACCGGGCCGGGGCGCCCTGACGTGGCGACATCCACCGCGTGGGCGACGATCTCCGGGATGCGGTGCGCCTGGTCAATCTGCACCACCCATTTGCATAAGGAGCCGAACATCCGGCGGTAGTCGATCTCTTGGAACGCCTCGCGCCCCGCATGTTCCAGCGGGATCTGGCCAACGAAGAGAAGAAGCGGCGTGCTGTCCTGCATCGCCGTGTGCACGCCGATGGCGCCGTGGCAGGCGCCAGGGCCGCGGGTGACGAAGGCAGCGGCCGGCCGGCCGCGCAGCTTGCCGAACGCCTCTGCCATGTTCGTCGCCCCCGCCTCGAAACGGCAGGTGACGAGCTTGAGGCGCTGGCGCACGTCGTGGAACCCGTCGAGCACCGCGAGGAAGCTTTCGCCCGGAACCGAGAACACATGGTCGATCCCTTGGGCCACCAGCGCGTCGGCAAGAATCCGTCCGCCCATGCGTCCGCTGCCCCGCGCCTTCCGCGCCCGCGTCTCCGCCATCCCGGCCTCCTTGGCCCCTTTGTGCTGGCTACGTATAGATACGACAGCCAATATGTCACGTCCTGAGCCTGCGGGCAGACAGGGGCGGCAATTCCTGCTTTGATTATGACGCGAGCAGTGAGCCGGAGCGGGGCGATGCGGGCGATCTTCGTGATGATCAAGTGCGAGATGGGCATGTCCTACCGCGTGGCCCAGCAGGCCGCTGACGAGATCGAAGAGATGTCGGAAGTCTACTCCACCTCCGGTCAGTACGATCTCTTGGGCAAGTTCTATCTCGCGCCCGAGCAGGACATCGGTCTGTTCGTGACCGAGCGGCTGCAGAAGATCCCCGGCGTGAAGGATACTTACACGCTGATCACGTTCAATGCGTTCACCGCCGGAGGCAGATGAGCATGGGCGCCCTCTATCGCGTGCTGGCCTACAATACGGCCAAGGAAAGCGAGAACAAGATCCACGACGACGCCGTGGCCAAACGCTTCGGCTTCACCGGCGGGCTGGTTCCGGGCGTGGATGTGTACGCCTACATGATCCATCCGGCGGTGGAGGCATGGGGCCGCGAGTGGCTAGAACGCGGGATGGCGGAGATCCGGCTGGCGAAGCCCGTCTATGACGGCAACGAGGTGGTGGTGACGGCGTTCCCGCAGGGGAACGGGCTGGAGCTGAAGGTGCAGAGCGGCGGGCTCACCTGCGCGACCGGACTCGCATCGCTGCCAGATGCCGCCGAGGCGGCGCTACCGATGGGCGAACCGCCACCGCCACCCGCGCCAGAGGCGCGGCCACCGGCCGGCGAGGCTTCGCTTGCGGTGGGCACCCTGCTTGCCATGCGGCCGTTGGCGCTCACGGCCGGCTTCAACGACGATTATCTAGGCGACGTGCGCGAGACCGACCCGCTGTATGCAACCGAGGGTCTGGCGCACCCGGGCATGATTCTCCGCACCGGCAACTGGGTGCTCGGGCACAATGTCGTGCTGGGGCCATGGATGCACGTCGGCAGCACTGTGCGCCATCTCGGCCTCGCGCGCGTCGGCGACGAGATCGGCGCGTGGGCGAGCGTCACGGCCAATTACGAACGCAAGGGCCATCGCTTCGTGGAGCTCGACGTGCTCACGTTCGCGAACGGCGCCCGCCCGGTCGCCCGTATTCATCATGTCGCGATCTACCGCCCGCGCCAGCTCGGCTGACGCCCCTCGTCAAACCTCGGCGGGACGGCAGCGCCAAAGCCAGGTGGCGGCGCTGGCGCTGATCGTCGTCTTGATCCGCAGCACGCAGGACGAGGTGCGCCTCTACCCGGCACGGCACCAGCCGTTGCCGCCGAAGGCCGTCGCGGAGAACTGAGCCCCGCGCCCATGGCTTGACCCGCGGGAAGGCGCGCCGCTTCATGTCCCGCGCACAGAGCACGGGGGAAGCGACGATGAAACCACGCATCGCCATCATGGGAACGGGCGCCGTCGGTGGATACACCGGCGCGCACATGGCGCAGGCGGGCGAGGAGGTGATCTTCATCGACCCGTGGCCCGCTCATGTCGAAGCGATGCGCGAAAAGGGGCTCCGCATCTCGCACCTGACCGGCGAGGAGTTCACCGTAAAGGTGCGGGCGCTGCACCTGACCGACGTGCAGGGGCTGGCGAAGGAGCGGCCGATCGATATCGCCTTCGTGTGCGTGAAATCCTATGACACCGAGTGGGCCACGCGCATGATCGCGCAGTATCTCGGTCCCAACGGGTTCGTGGTCTCCTTGCAGAACTGCATGAACGAGGAAACCATCGCCTCGGTGGTCGGCTGGGGTCGCACGCTCGGCTGCATCGCGAGCTCGATTACGGTGGATTTGTGCGAGCCGGGCCATGTGCGCCGCGCGGCGGGCAAGAGCCGCGGCAAGGGACACGTGGTGTATCGCACGGGCGAGGTGCATGGGCGGATCACCGACCGCGCCAAGGAGGTGTGCCGGCTGGTCGATACCGCCGATGGCGCGATGGTGACCACGAATCTTTGGGGCGAACGCTGGTCGAAGCTGGTGACGAACGCGATGGGCAACGGGATTTCGGCCTGCACCGGGCTCATCAGCCGCGAAGTGCTAGCGAACGACGCGCTGCGCCGCTTCTCCGCGCGGCTCGGCTCGGAGGCGATCCGAACCGGCCAGGCGCTGGGTTATTCCCTGGAGGAGATCCTGCACATGGACCCCGAGGTGATCGCGCGCGCGGGCGAGGGCGATCCCGAGGCGGCGCGCGCCTATGACGATCGCCGGCTGAGCGAGGTCCGCAAGGGCGGCGGCGAGCACCGGCCGTCGATGGGACAGGACATGATGAAGGGGCGGCGGACCGAGATCGAGTATCTGAACGGCTATGTGGTGAAACAGGCCGAGAGGGCGGGGCTATCGGCCCCGGCAAACGCCGCGCTGACCGACATCGTGAAGCGCGTAGAACGCGGCGAGCTAAAGCCCGATCCGAAGCATATTGTCGACTTGCGGCTGAATTGAGGTTTGGGGCAGCCTCTCCTCGCCGGAACATCCCGGCGCAGGTTTCATCCGCCACCGGAACGCAAGCGGTGCGTCCGGGTTCGGATGAACGAAGCGGGCAGGGGGCCCGGTCGGCGCCGGATTACGCCCGATGGCGACGGCGCAGCAGGAGAAGTGCGAGCGGCGGTCCGAGTAACGGAAGGGTGGAGGGTTCCGGCACGTTGTGCGGCGCGAAGACCAAGTTGTAGCCCCATTCGATGCCGCCATAGAGAACGGCGCCGCTGGATGAATCGGATTCGATCAAAGTGATGAAATATTCCGTCTCGCTGGTGAGAACCGATCCCGCAGCGGGGCAGCCGGCATTCGCGCCGCCGGCCGGCCAGATGCTGCAGCGGTAGGGGATGTCCAGCATCCAGGCTTCGCTGCCGCTGGCGTTGAGCGGCACCCCGAAATTGCCGTTGTGGTCGGTGCCGGAGACGCAGAACTTGTTGTAATAGGGGCTCGCTGCGGAGCATGTATCGATGGTTCCCGACGTGAAGGCGCCGCCATTGACGCTTTGCACGTAGGCTTGCAGGAAGTTCACCGTGGTCGGATCGTTCGACCCGGCGGTCGGCGTGTAGCTGAGCACGAAGTCGGCCCCGCCGGCATTCTGGTTGATCACATTGCGGCTATGATGGGAGCCGTTAAGCCCGACGGCATAGTTCGTTCCGGGCGCCGGGTTGGTGTACTGGTTCACGACCCACGGATTGTATTGGACGATCGTGAAATCGCTGGCGCTGATCGGCTGCACCCCCGCCTGCGCCGTATCGACGAACGTATAGCCTGGCCATGCCGCGGCCCCACTCAGCACCCAGTTCGAGGGATCGCTGGGACTGGTCGGTGCGCTGGTGAAGTTCACGAAACTCGCGTTGATGGTGGTCACCGTCACGTCGAGAGTCGGCCCGTCGCCGTTGACGCTGCTCCCGCTGCTGAAGCCGCCGATCCCGGCGTGCGCCGCAGGCGGGACGGACAATGCCGCCAGGGCGGCGACGAATAAACCCTTGAGCAAACGCATTTCCGCCGACCTTCCCGCGCCGCTGGACCGTTCCTCCTTAGCGTGGTTTGCAGCCAGCTTGCAATCAGGTCATGTCCAACGAGCTACCCCGCAAGGCGCGCCAGCGCGGCCTCGAGCCTCGCCATCTCCGCCCGACCCGCGCTGAGGCGGTCCCGGTTCTCCTCGACCACCTCCTCGGGGGCGCGGCGGGTGAAATCGGCATTGGCGAGCTTCGCCTCGATCTTCCGCGCCTCGGCTTCTGCCTTCGCCCGCTCCTTCTCGAGCCGCGCGCGCTCGGCGGCGAGGTCGATCAACCCGGCGAGCGGGATCACGGCGGTTGCCTCGTCGATCACGATCTGCGCCGAGCCCGCGGGCATCGGGCCGACGAGCGGGGCGATCTCGGAGGCCCGTGCCAGCCGCCGTATCGCCTCGCCCCATCGCTCGGCGCGGGCGAGCGAGGCGGGAGCCGCGTCGCGCAGCAGGATCGGCGCGAGCACGGCAGGCGGGACATTCACCTCCGACCGCATGGCCCGCACCCCGGCGATCAGCCGCACCACCCAGTCTAGCTCCGCCCGCGCCTCCTCCGCGCCCTCCACCGCGACCGGCTCGGGCCAGGGCGCGCGGATCAGGCTGTTCGCCGGGCCGTAGCCGAACCTGTCCCACAGTTCCTCGGTCACGAACGGGATTGCCGGGTGCAGAAGACGCAGCAAGGTACCGAGCACATGCGCCGCCGCCCCGCGTATCTCGGCGGCGAGCGCGCCGTCGGCATCGGCGAGCGCCGGCTTGGCGAACTCCAGGAACCAGTCGCAGAAGCTGTTCCAGGTGAAGCGATAGAGCGCACCCGCATACTCGTCCATGCGGTACGCCTCTAGCGCCGAATTCGCCTCGGCGATTGCGCGGTTGGCGCCGTCCAGTATCCAGCGAGCAAGCGGCAAGCGCGCGGCAGCCGGATCGAATGCCGGGTCGGGGCGGATACCGTTCATCTCGCAAAACCGCGCGGCGTTCCACAGCTTGGTGACGAAGCTGCGGTGGCTTTCCACCTGCTTCGTCCCAAGCTTCACGTCGCGCCCCGGGCCGGTCAGCGCGCAGATGGTGAACCGCAGCGCATCGGCGCCATAACGCTCGATAAGCTCCAGCGGGTCGATGATGTTCCCCTTGGACTTCGACATTTTCTGCCCGCGCTCGTCGCGCACCAGGCCGTGGATGTAGATGTCGCGGAAGGGCACCTCGCCCATGAAATGCAGGCCCATCATCATCATCCGGGCGACCCAGAAGAAGATGATGTCGAACCCCGTCACCAAAACGTCGCTC
Source organism: Acetobacteraceae bacterium (assembly GCA_035685165.1). Taxonomy (GTDB): domain Bacteria; phylum Pseudomonadota; class Alphaproteobacteria; order Acetobacterales; family Acetobacteraceae; genus DATFDN01. The sequence goes on along the minus strand of DASRBI010000008.1, from coordinate 485,330 downwards.
GGATAGTAGCGCGCGAGTTCCGGCGTCTGTTCCGGCCAGCCAAGCGTGGAGAACGGCCAGAGCGCCGAGCTGAACCAGGTGTCGAGCACGTCCTCGTCCTGGCTGAGTGCGACCTCACCGCCGAACTTCGCCCGCGCCTGCGCGCGCGCTGCTTCCTCGCTCATCGCTACGAACACGCTGCCGTCTGGCGCGTACCAGGCCGGGATGCGGTGCCCCCACCAGAGCTGGCGGCTGATGCACCAAGGCTGGATGTCGCGCATCCAGGCGAAAAACGTGTTTTCCCACTGCTTCGGGACGAACCGCATCCGCCCCTGCTCCACCGCCTGAATGGCCGGCTGCGCGAGCACACTGGCGTTGCAATACCATTGCGTCGTCAGCCGCGGCTCGATCGGCACGCCGCCGCGGTCCCCGTGCGGCACCTGATGCACATGCGCCTCAGTCTTTTCGAGCAGTCCCAGCCGGTCGAGCTCGGCCACGATCGCCTTGCGCGCGGCGAACCGGTCCTGACCTTGCAGCTTGCGCGTGAAATCCGGGTCCGCCACGCCGTTCACGAACGCTATGGCATCTCCGATCTCATCCAGGGTGACCCGCGCCTCGGCATCGAGCACGCTCGGCATCGGCAGCCCGTGCCGTTGACCCACCGCGAAATCGTTGAAGTCGTGCGCCGGCGTGATCTTGACCGCGCCCGAGCCCTTCTCCGGATCAGAGGATTCGTCGGCGATGATCGGCAGCCGTCGCCCGACGAGCGGCAGGATCGCGGTGCCACCGATCAGGTGCTGCCAGCGCGGATCGTCGGGATGCACCGCGACCGCGGTGTCGCCGAGCAGCGTTTCGGGACGCGTGGTTGCGACCGTGATGAAGTCGCCCGGCCGTCCCTCCAGCGGATAACGGATATGCCAGAGGCTGCCTCTCACCTCGCGGTTCTCCACCTCGAGGTCGGAGATCGCCGTCAGCAGCTTCGGATCCCAGTTCACCAGCCGCCGATCGCGGTAGATCAGCCCCTGTTCGTACAGCGTGACGAACACCGTCCGCACCGCCGCCGACAGCCCCGCGTCCATGGTGAACCGCTCGCGCGGCCAGTCGAGCGAGGCGCCGAGACGGCGCAGCTGGCGGGTGATGGTGCCGCCCGATTCGTGCTTCCACTGCCACACGCGCGCGACGAACGCCTCGCGGCCCATTGCGCGGCGGTCCATGTTGCCCTGCTCGGCTAAGAGCCGCTCGACCACCATTTGCGTGGCGATGCCGGCGTGATCGGTGCCGGGCTGCCACAGCGCGTCCCGCCCCTGCATCCGACGCCAGCGGATGAGCACGTCCTGGATCGTGAACGTCAGGGCATGCCCCATATGCAGGCTGCCGGTGACGTTCGGCGGCGGGATCATGATGGTGAATGGTCGGGCGGACGAGGTGGGATCGCAGGCGAACGCGCCGGATTCCTCCCAGCCGGCATAGAGGCGGGGCTCAATCTCGGCCGGATCGAAGGCTTTTTGCAGCATTTGTTCGTTCAACGTGGCGCCCGGCGCGCGGTCAAGTCCCGCCGGTGCCGCTCGGACCCTACGGAACGGCGCGGCCGACCACGCGCTCGATCTCGGCCCGCACCAGCCGCTCGACGAGCTGCGGCAGATGCGCCTCCAGCCACTCCTTCAGGATCGGGCGCAACTCGGCGCGCACCAAGTCCTCGATCGTCGGGCCGCCGCTGTGCGTCTGCGTGCTGCGCCCTGCGGCAAGCCGGCGCACGAGGTCGGAGACCGAGGCGGCCGCCGCGCGCGCCGTCTCCGGCCCGACCAAGGGCTCGCTATCGGGCGATGGCGCGGCCGGAGCCGCGGGCTGCGCCTCGGGCGCCGGCGCGGCGGGCGAAATCATCATCGAAGAGTCGAGCAGCAAAGCGTCGCCGTCGTCGGCCGGAGCCGGCGGGGCGGCCTTGGCCTCTGGCTCAGACTCCGGCTGCGATTGCGGCGCGTCTTCTTCGTTCAGGATACGGCGGATCGAAGCCAGGATGTCCTCCATTGAGGGATCGTCACCCAACGAGCTCATTTCGTGCTGGCCCCCGTACGATAAAGCGTCGCCGGATCGGGAACGCTCACGCCCCACCATTTGTTCTTCACCGCCTCATAGTAAGCGGTGTCGTCATAAAGCGATACCGGCAGCCCAAGATCGCGCGCCGTCAGCCGCCCGACTGCCGCAGCAAGCTGGTAGGTGGCGTTGACCAGCGAGGCGAGGTTCTGCACTAGCGTGAGTTGCGTGTTCAGGAGGGACTGCTGCACCGTCAGAACATCGAGCGTCGTGGCGGTGCCGACCAGGGCCTGCCGCTCGGTGCCCTCGAGGGCGATCTGGCCCGCCTGGATGGCGACCTGACTACTCTTCACCGCCGCGCGGGCGGCGACCAGCGTATCCCAGGCGGCGACCGCGCTCTGCACCGCCGTACGCCTTGCATCGGCAACAAGCTGCTCGTTCTGCTGCACTAGCTGTCGCGCCTGGCGCACGGCCGAGTACTCGGCGCCCCCCTGATAGAGCGGCATAGTTAGGTTCGCGGTGATCTGATACCCGTTCTGCTGCGTCATCGCCTCGAGCTGATTGTTGGTCTTCGACGCGCTCCCCTGGATCGAGATCTGCGGCATCAGGTTCGCGAAGGCGACATCCACGTTGTTGCGCGCGGAAGCCAGATTGAACAGGGCCTGTATCACCTGCGGGTTGTTGGTGCTGGCAAGCTGCGCCGCCTCCTGCTCCGACTTGACCGGCAGCTCGAGCGGCTGCGGCGGGACGAGATCGGGCGGCGGCGGGGCGCCGACCGCCCGCAGGTACGACGCCTCGGCCGTCTGCACATTGCCGCGCGCCGTTTCCGTCGCCGCGACCGCACTCGCCAGCGCGGTCTGTGCCTGCGCGACATCCGTCTGGGTGATCTCGCCGACGCGGAAGCGATCCTGTGTGGCGCGAAGCTGCTCGCTCAGCACGTGTTCGTTGTTCTGGTTGAGGGCGAGCGTCTGCCGCGCCTGGATAACGCCGACATAGGCGCTCACGGTGTCGGTGAACGCGGTCTCCTCCTGATTGATCAGTGCTGCCCGCGCCGCATAGACGGCATTGGTGGCGCGATGCACGGTCGCGTTCACGCGCCCGCCCGTGTACACCGGCTGCGTCACCGTCACCTGCGCCACGCCGATGTCGCGCTCCGAACTGACCGCCGCCCGGCCGGCCTTGGTCACGCCGTCGGCCCACCCCGCCGTGCCCGCCGCCACGATCGTCGGCCGCCAGCCAGCGAGCGCCTGCGGCACGCCTTCATCGGTCGCCCGCACCTGCGCGCGCTGGGCGAGCAGCGCCGGATTGTAGGAATAGGTGGCAGCGAGCGCCTGCAGGAGCGTGTGCGGGACCGAGGGCACCGCTGGCGAGGCTGGTTTCACCTGCTGCGCCTTCGTCTGGGCGAATGCGGGAACGCCGGAGCCGAGCAGGGCCGCGCTCAAAAGCAGTCCCATTCGCAGACGCATCCTCGATCCTCCTTCCGTCGCGCCGCGGCGGGGGGGCGCGCGGGCGCCGATCTGCCACAGCGTGGTCTCGGGCGCCAAGGCAAAGCGGAAGACCCGCCGACCCGTGCGGGCGGGGGGCTCAGGTCCGTCTGTGCACCGGCCCCGCGGGAGGGCCAACCGGCTCCATCAGCGTCCCCACCCAGAAAGGAACGGCGAGAAAGAACGGGCCGGCGGCGAGCAACGGCAGCGCGATCGCCGACGCCCAAGCATAATCGAGGCTCGACCAGCCGCGCGGGCGCTGGGGCGGGGGAACAGGCCGGCCGGTGCTGTCGTCTCTTGGCATGATCCTGCAATGGGCCCGCTTGCGGGCCCATTCAACCTTTCTTCGGCAGCTCAATCCCGGCCAGCGCCTCCCAGAAGCGGATTACCGAGGAATCGTCGCGCCCGCCATAACCGGCCGCAGCCGTAGCCAGAAACAGTTGGTGCGCCACCGAGGCGAGGGGCAGGGGAAAGTTCAGCGCCCGCCCTTGATCGAGCACGATGCCCAGATCCTTGATGAAGATGCTGGCCGCCGAAAGCGGGCGGTCGTCGCCCGCCAAGATGTGCGGCACCCGGTTCTGGAACATCCAGCTATTGCCGGCCGAGACCGTGATCACGTCGTAGAGCGTCTGCGGATCGGCGCCGGCGCGGATGCCGAGGGCCATCGCCTCGGCGGCGGCGGCGATGTGCACGCCGGCGAGCAGTTGGTTGACCATCTTCACCGTGCTGCCGATGCCGGCGCGGTCGCCGAGCCGGAACACCTTGCCCGCGATCGCCGCCAGCACCGGCTCGGCCCGCGCAAACGCGGCGTCCGACCCGGACGCCATCACCGTCATCGTCCCGGATTCGGCGCCCGCCTGTCCGCCCGAGACCGGGGCATCGAGCATCAGCAGTCCGGCCTCCGTCAGGTCCGTCTCCAGCGCCCGGGCCGCATCCGGCGGGATTGTCGCCGAGCAGATCACCACGGCGCCTTGCGGTAGCCGGGGGGCGCAGCCCTCCGGCCCCAGCAGCACGCTGCGTTCCTGGTCGGCCGTGACGACCAGGGTGAGCACCGCCTCCAGATCGTCCGGCAGTTCGCGCGGGCGCCCCACCGTGCGCCCGCCCGCCGCTTCCAGTGCCGCGCGCGGCTCGGAGCGGAGGTCGCAGCCCGTCACTTCGTGGCCCTTAGCAACCAGGTTGCGGGCCGCACCCAGGCCCATCGTGCCCAGGCCGATAACGCCGACCTTCATGGCGTTCTACGCCGCCTTGCGGGCGAGCATCCCCTGCGCGACCAGCGCTTCGGCGATCTGCACCGCGTTCAGCGCCGCGCCCTTTCGCAGATTGTCGGAGACGCACCAGAAGGCGAGCCCGTTCGCGACCGTAGGGTCCTTGCGGATGCGGCTGACGAACACCGCGTCCTCGCCCGCGCATTCGAGGGGGGTGACGTAACCGCCGTCCTCGCGGCGATCGACCACTTCCACTCCTGGCGCCTCGCGCAACGCGGCGCGCGCGTCGGCGACCGACACGGGCCGCTCGAACTCCACGTTCACCGCCTCGCCGTGGCCGATGAACACGGGCACGCGCACGCAAGTGGCGATCACCTGAATGTCGGGATCGAGTATCTTCCGCGTCTCGACCGCCATCTTCCACTCCTCCTTGGTCGAGCCGTCCTCCATGAAACGGTCGATATGGGGGATGCAGTTGAAGGCGATTTCTTTGGTGAACTGCTCGGGCGGGCTCGATTCGTGCACGAAGACCGCCTTGGAATGGTTGAACAGCTCGTCCATCCCCTCTTTCCCGGCCCCCGACACGGACTGGTAGGTCGCCACGACCACGCGGCGGACGCGGAACCGATCGTGCAGCGGCTTCAGCGCCACCACCATCTGGATCGTGCTGCAATTTGGGTTCGCGATGATGTTGCGCCGCGCGAACTTCGCCAGCGCCTGCGGGTTGACCTCCGGCACGATCAGCGGCACGTCGGGCTCCATGCGGAAGTGGCTCGTGTTGTCGATCACCACGCAGCCGGCCGCCGCCGCGCGCGGGGCGTGAACCGCCGAGACCGCGGCGCCCGGGCTGAATAGGCCGATATCCCACCCGCGGAAATCGAAGCCGTCGAGGCTTTTCACCTTGAGCGTCGTCGTCTCGCCGAACGAGACCTCGGCGCCGGCCGACCGGCCCGATGCCACCGCGGCCACCTCGTCGGCGGGGAACCGCCGCTCGGCCAGGGTTTTCAGCATCTCGCGTCCCACCGCCCCGGTGGCGCCCACGACCGCGACCCTGTAGCCCATTGATCCTGCTCCTAGACGAACTGCGGCCGAGTGCCGCAGGCGGGAGTTAGCGGCTGCACGGTCATTGGGCAACAAACCAGGGCGCAGCCGCCCGCTTACAGGGATATACCCGGCTGATAAAGCCCCCCCGATCAATGCGCCAAGTCAACCTTCACGAGGCGAAGACCCATTTCTCTCGCCTAGTCGAAGTGGGCGATGAAGGGCGAGGAGCGTGTGATCGCCAAGAACCGATGGCCGAACTGGTTCCCTTCGAGCCGGTGGCTCCAAGGGCGCAGCGCCGCATCGGTTTCCGCAAACGGCAGGTCAAAGTAACAGATGATTTCGATCACGACATGGCGGGCGAAATCCTGGAGCTGTTCGTCCTCAAGGACGAATGAAGCTGTTGCTCACCTCGGATGCGTGGCTCGAGGCGTATCCGGTTCCGGTTCGGCGTGTCTGAGGGTGGCGTGACCACATCTCGCGCAGGCGCTACAAGCCTGTAATTCGACGACGGGAGGAGCGGATGCGCGAGATCGGCCATTTCATCGCCGGCAAGGTGGTCGCGGGCACGAGCGGCCAGTTCGGCGACGTGTTCAATCCCGCGCTCGGCGAGATCGCGGCCAAGGTGGCGCTTGCCTCCGCCGTCGAGGTCGATCGGGCGGTGCAAGCAGCGCGCCGAGTGTTCCCCGCCTGGGCGGCCACCCCGGCGCTGCGCCGCGCGCGCGTGATGTTCAAGCTGAAGGAGTTGTTGGAGCGCGACCGCGCCAAGCTCGCCGCCGCGATCACCGCCGAGCACGGCAAGGTGCTGTCGGATGCCGATGGCGAGGTACAGCGCGGCCTCGAAGTCGTGGAGTTCGCCTGCGGGATGCCGCATTTGCTCAAGGGCGAATATACCGAGCAGGTGGCGGGCGGCGTCGATGCCTGGTCGGTGCGCCAGCCGCTCGGCGTGGTGGCCGGCATCACGCCCTTCAACTTCCCGCTGATGGTGCCGCTCTGGATGATCCCGATCGCGCTCGCCGCCGGCAACTGTTTCATTCTGAAGCCGTCGGAGAAAGACCCGTCGGCCTCGCTGCTGCTTGCGGAACTGCTTGCCGAGGCCGGCTTGCCCGAGGGCGTGTTCAACGTCGTGCAGGGTGCGAAGGAGGCGGTTGAGGCGATCCTCGCCCATCCGGGGATCGACGCCATCAGCTTCGTCGGCTCGACCCCGATCGCGCAGCTCATCCACCGCACCGGCATCGCGCACGGCAAGCGCGTGCAGGCGCTCGGCGGAGCGAAGAACCACCTGATCGTGCTGCCCGACGCCGACCCGAACGAGGCGGCCGACGCACTGATGGGCTCGGCCTATGGCGCGGCCGGGGAGCGGTGCATGGCGGTCTCCGTCGCGGTCGCCATCGGCAAGGCCGGCGACCGGCTGATGGAGACGCTGGAGCCGCGCGTGCGCGCGCTCAAGGTAGCGCCCGGCACCGACCCGGAGGCCGAGATGGGGCCGCTCGTGACGCGCGAGCATCGCGAGAAGGTGGCGGGCTACATCGACCAGGGGTGTCGCGAGGGCGCGGAACTGGTCGTCGATGGCCGCAACCTCCGCCTGCAAGGTTACGAGCGCGGTTTCTTCCTCGGCGGCAGCTTGTTCGACCGCGTACAGCCCAACATGCGAATCTACCAGGAGGAGATTTTTGGCCCGGTGCTCGATGTGGTGCGCGCCGCCGATGTGGGCGAGGCCCTCCGGCTCGTCAACGCGCACCCGTTCGGCAACGGCGTGGCGATCTTCACCTCCGACGGCGGCGCGGCCCGCGATTTCGCCGCTCAGGTGCAGATCGGCATGGTCGGCATCAACGTGCCCATTCCGGTGCCGATGGCGTTCCACAGTTTCGGCGGCTGGAAGAACTCGCTGTTCGGTGACCATCATATTTACGGGCCCGAAGGCGTGCGCTTCTACACCCGCTACAAGGCGATCACTGCCCGCTGGCCGAGCGGGGCACGCCGCGGCCCGGAATTCGCCATGCCCACCGGGCGTTGAAGGCGTCTTGCACCTGGGCAACCCTTCACGCATGGTCGCGCAGCAGGAAAACGCGGCAGGCTGGGGACTGAAGCGATGCGACTGGCTGTACTGAAGGAGCGGCGGCCGAACGAAACGCGGGTCGCGGCGACCCCGGATACCGTGAAGCGCCTCGCCGGCCTCGGGCTTACGGTCGCGGTGGAAAGCGGCGCCGGCGGATCGGCCGGCGTCAGCGATGCGGAGTTCGCCGCTGCCGGCGCCGAGATTGCCCCCTACGCGGCTGCCGCGCTGGCTGGGGCGGGGATCGTCTTTGCCGTGCAGCGACCTGATGCGGCGCCGCTGCCGCGCGGCGCGCTGCTCGTTTGCATCGGCAATGCCTTCGCCGAACCCGATGCGGTGCGCGAGATGGCGGCGGCCGGGGTCGATTTCGCGGCGATGGAGCTGTTGCCGCGCATCACCCGCGCGCAGTCGATGGACGTGCTCTCGAGTCAGGCCAACCTCGCGGGCTACCGCGCGGTGATCGAGGCGGCGGCCGAGTTTCAGCGCGGCTTTCCGATGATGATGACCGCCGCCGGCACCGTGCCGCCGGCCCGGGTGTTCGTGATCGGCGCCGGTGTCGCCGGCTTGCAGGCGATCGCGACCGCGCGGCGGCTCGGCGCCATCGTCTCCGCGACCGATGTGCGCCCGGCGGCGAAAGAGGAGATCCGCTCGCTCGGCGCCAGCTTCGTCGGCGTCGAGGACGAGGAAACCGCCGCGCAGACCGGCGCCTATGCGCGCGAGATGAGCGATGCGTTCCGCCGCAAGCAGGCGGAGCTGATGGCGACGACGGTCGCCAAGAACGACATCGTCATCTGTACCGCCCTCGTTATGGGCCGCCGCGCACCGGTCATCATCACCGAGGAGATGGTGAGCGCGATGCGCCCGGGCAGCGTGATCGTCGATCTGGCTTCCGACGCTGGCGGCAACTGCGCGGCGACCCGGCCGGGCGAGCGCGTGCTGACCGCGAACGGGGTGAGCATCCTTGGCTGGACCAACTGGCCAGGCCGCATTCCCGTCGCCTCCTCGGCGCTGTACGCGCGGAACCTGATGACGTTCCTCAGCACCTTCTGGGACAAGGAAACCAAGTCCCCGCGCCTGCCGGCCGACGACGAGATCGTGCAGGGCGTATTGCTGACTCGCGGCGGGGCCGTGGTGCATCCGCAATTCGCCGCGCAGCCCGCGCAGGCGGCGTGATGCTCGCGCACTGCGCTGGCATGGCGAGACAATCCGGAGATCGCTGATGGACCCTAACCAGATCGCGGACGAAGCCGCCCGGCTCGCCGCGCAGGCGAACATGCTTGCCGCTCATGCCGCTACCCTCGTCAATCATGCCGCGCTGGCCGCCGAACCAGCGACCGGCGTGCCGTTCATCTACCTCTTCGCCGTGTTCGTGATGGCGGTGTTCGTCGGCTACTACGTGGTCTGGAACGTCACCCCGGCACTGCACTCCCCGCTGATGGCCGTCACCAACGCGATCAGCTCGGTGATCATCGTCGGCGCCATGCTCGCCACCGGCCTTGCCGCAAGCGGCGTCTCGCGCGGCTTCGGCGCCGCCGCGGTCCTGCTCGCCTCCATCAACATCGTGGGCGGCTTCCTGGTGACGCAGCGGATGCTGTCGATGTTCCGGCGCAAGCAGCAATAGCAGGGTCCGACGCCGATGCCCCCGCAGCTCACCATCTTCTTCTACCTGCTCGCCGCTGTGCTGTTCGTGCTGGCGCTGCGCGGCCTTTCGAGCCCCGTCACGGCGCGCCGTGGCAACATGCTCGGCATCGCGGGCATGGTCATCGCCATCCTCGCCACACTGATCGGCAACCGTTTCTGGATGAGCAGCTACGGCCTGATCGTCGCCATGATCATTATTGGCGGCGGCATCGGCGCGTACATCGCGATGCGGATCCAGATGACGGCGCTGCCGCAGCTCGTCGCCGCCTTCCACTCGTTGGTCGGAATGGCCGCCGTGTTCGTCGCCGCCGGCGCACTCAACGCGCCGGAGGCGTTCGGCATCGGCGAGCCGGGCCACATCTACAACGAGAGCCTGATCGAGATGTCGATCGGGCTCGCGATCGGCGCTATCACCTTCTCGGGCTCGGTGATCGCCTTCTCCAAACTGCAAGGAATCATGAGCGGGACGCCGATCAGCTTCCCCTACCAGCACCAGCTCAATCTCGCGCTCGGCATCCTGGCGATCGTGCTCATCGCGATCTTCGTGGCGACCGGCGGCAGCCAGGCGGTGTTCTGGATCCTGGCGTTCCTGTCGTTCGCGCTCGGTTTCCTCCTCATCATCCCGATCGGCGGCGCCGACATGCCGGTCGTGATCTCGATGCTGAACAGCTACTCGGGCTGGGCGGCCTGTGGGATCGGCTTTACCATCCAGAACCTCGCGCTGATCATCACCGGCTCGCTGGTCGGTGCCTCGGGCGCGATCCTCTCCTACATCATGTGCAAGGGCATGAACCGCAGCATCCTCAACGTGCTGCTCGGCGGCTTCGGCGCGGACGGCGCGGCGGCGATTGCCGGCGCGGGCGCGGCCGATCGCACGGTAAAGAGCGGCAATGCCGACGATGCCGCCTTCATCCTCAAGAACGCCTCCAAAGTGATCGTCGTGCCCGGCTACGGCATGGCGGTGGCGCAGGCGCAGCACGCGCTGCGCGAGATGGGCGACGTGCTGAAGAAGGAAGGGGTGGACGTCAAATACGCGATCCATCCGGTCGCGGGCCGGATGCCCGGCCACATGAACGTGCTGCTCGCGGAGGCGAATGTGCCGTACGACGAGGTGTTCGAGCTCGAGCAGATCAACAATGAGTTCGCCACCGCCGACGTCGCCTACGTGATCGGCGCCAACGACGTTACCAACCCCGCCGCCAAGACCGACCGTTCCTCGCCGATTTACGGAATGCCGATCCTGGAGGTGGAGAAGGCCGGTACTGTGCTTTTCGTCAAACGCTCGATGGCCTCCGGCTATGCCGGCGTGGAGAACGAATTGTTCTTCCGCCCGAACACGATGATGCTGTTCGGGGACGCAAAGAAGATGACGGAGGAGATCGTGCAGGCGCTCGGACGCTGACATGGCGCCCGTCGCGCTCGTTACCGGCGCGGCGCGGGGGATCGGCGCCCGTGTTGCGGCGCGGCTTGCCGCTGATGGCTACCGAGTTATCGCCGCCGACCGTGACGCCGCGCCCGCGCCCCTGGGCGGGCGCGCCGCGCGGTGCGATGTCTCCGACGAGGGTTCGGTCGCCGCGCTCATCGCCGATGTCGCGGCGACCGATGGCCGGCTCGACGCGCTGGTCAGCAACGCCGGCATCATGATCCGCACGAAGCTCGCGGACCTCTCGCTCGCGGAGTGGAACCGTGTGCTCTGCACCAATCTCACCGCCACGTTCCTGCTGGTCCGGGCTGCCGAAAACATGCTCCGCGCCGCGCGCGGTAGCGTCGTGACGATCGCCTCCACCCGCGCCCACATGTCGGAGCCCAACACCGAATCCTATTCCGCCTCGAAGGGCGGGCTGGTGGCGCTTACTCATGCGCTCGCCGTCAGCCTCGGCCCCGACGTGCGGGTGAACTGCGTCAGCCCGGGCTGGATTTTCACCAAGGGTCCGCCCCTCATGCCCGGCGACCATGCCCAGCACCCGGCCGGACGGGTCGGCACCGCCGATGACGTGGCGGCGCTCGTCGCCTATCTGGTCGGTCCGGAGAGCGGCTTCGTCACCGGCGCCGAGTTCGTCATCGACGGCGGCATGACCCGCAAGATGATTTACGTCGACTAGGCTTCACGCTGTCGGAGGAACCGCGAAGATGGAGGTGCGCGCTGCCGTCCTGCACGCGCCGGGCGAGGCGCTGCGGATCGAAACGATCGAACTCGCGCCGCCGCAGCCGGGCGAGGTGCTCGTCCGCATCGGCGCGGCCGGCCTCTGCCACACTGATCTCGAGGTGATTGAGGGTCAGCTCGTCTATCCGATGCCCATCGTGCTCGGCCACGAGGCCGCCGGCACCATCGCCGCCGTCGGCCCCGGCGTCGATCCCGGCCGCGTCGGCGAGCGCGTGGTGCTGTCGTGGAATCCCCATTGCGGCCACTGCTTCTACTGCGAGCACGGCCAGCCGATCCTCTGCGCGGATTATGTTTCGCTCGGGCCCAAGGCGGTGCAGTTCGACGGCACAACCCGTCTATCTCAGAAAGGACGGTTGGTGCAGACGATGTTTTACATGGCGGCTTTTGCCGAATACGCCGTCGTCACGAGCGCCTGCGCGGTGGCGATCCCGCCCGACATGCCGCTCGATCGCGCCTGCCTGATCGGCTGCGGTGTGATGACCGGCGTCGGCGCGGCGACCAAGATCGCGGGGCTCCGTTACGGCGACACCGCGATGGTGATCGGGTGCGGCGCGGTGGGCCTGAGCGCCGTGCAAGGCGCGCGGCTCGGCGGCGCGGCGCGCATCGTCGCCGTCGATCTTGATGACGCCAAGCTGGCGCTGGCGCGCCGCCTGGGTGCGACGGACGCGGTGAACGCGGCCCGCGAGGACCCGGTAGAAGCGGTGCGCACCGTTACCGGCGGGCGCGGCGCCGACGTGGTGCTGGAAGCCGCCGGGAACGAACGCGCGTTCCGCCTTTCCGCCGAAGCCTGCCGGCCCGGCGGGCAGATCGTCTGGCTCGGCAAGGTCGGCGTCGATCAGGACGTGGCATTCCGCTGGGGCGCGCTGATGGGGGAGAAGCGAATCGTCCGATCGAGCTATGGCGGCGCGCGGCCGCAGCGCGATTTTCCCCTGCTCGCTCGCGCTTATATGGAAGGGATGCTGAAGCTCGACGAGCTGATCACCAATCGCATCCGGCTCGACGCGATCAACCAGGGTTTCGCCGACCTGAAGGCCGGGCGGGCGATCCGCTCGGTGATCCTCTTCGATGCCTGACGCGGTTCAACAGGAAACCGGAGGCGAGTCGCTCACCGAGCGCGCCTACCGCGCGCTGGAGGAGGAGATCGTGACACTCCAAATCGCGCCGGGCACCGTGGTTTCCGAGGCTCTCCTCAGCCAGCGCCTCGGGCTCGGGCGCACGCCGGTGCGCGAGGCGCTGCAACGGCTGGCGCGCGAGCGGCTGGTGCAGATCCTGCCCCGACGGGGGATTGTCGTTTCCGAGATCGAGGTCGCAAGCCAACTCCGGCTGATCGAGGTGCGCCGCGAACTGGAGCGCTTGCTCGCCCGCTCCGCCGCCCGGCACGCGAGCGATGCGGACCGACAGAAGTTCAGGCGCATCGCCGAGGGAATGGAAAAGGCCGCGGAAGAAAACGACGACCTCGCCTTCATGCGCCTCGACCGCGCCTTCAACCTGAAGATGCTTGAGGCTGCCGGTAACGAGTTCGCCGCCGCCGCGATGGGCTTGATGAACGGCCTTTCCCGCCGGTTCTGGTACTATCATTATAAGCAAGTCGCCGACCTGCCGCTCGCCGCCCGGCTGCACGCCGAGGTGGCGCGCCGCGTGGCGGAAGGAGAGCCCGAGGCGGCGGCGCACGCGTCCGACGCGCTGCTCGATTACATCCAGGATGTTACGCGCCGGACCGTGACGGGCTCCGGCCCTTGACAGATATGTCAGTGATATATTAGGCGGCAGCGATCCTGCGAGGGAGCCTTTAGCCATGTCGCCACGCCAGGCCGCCTTCCGCGCCGCCTACCGGGAGCGGATCGCACCCGCCTATTCGGGGCTGCTGCACGTCGGGCTGATCTATTTGATCGGTGGCGCAATGCTGTTCGTCGCCATCCGCCACATCCATGGCCCGACCTGGGCCGAGTGGCTGGTGGTGCCGGGGGTCGCCGTGCTCTGCAACATCTTCGAGTGGTTCCTGCACGCTCAGATCATGCACCGGCCGCGCAAGGGTCTGATGGGGATCTACAAGCGGCACACGCTCGCGCACCATCAGTTCTTCACCCAGGAAGCGCCCTGTCACGAGAGCACGCGCGATTATCGCATCGTGTTCTTCCCGCCTTATGCGTTCATCACCTTCCTCGCCATGTCGGCGGTCGGTGCGGCGGTGCTGAATGCGATTTGGTCGTCGAATGCTGCGTGGCTACTGATCTGCACAACCACCGGCATGTACATGAACTACGAATTCTTCCACTGGGGCTGCCACGTGCCCGACGACCGCATTGTCCGCCACATCCCGTTCATGAATACGATCCGCCGCCATCATATCGCGCACCACGATACCGCGATCATGATGACGAAGAACATGAACCTGACTTACCCGTTCGCAGACTGGCTGTTCGGCACGAGCGACCTCGACCGTGGCCTGCTCGGTCATTTGTTTAACGGCTACGACACCCGCTTCGTGAAGCCGATCCCGTCCAAGCGACGCGGCGGAGCGGCGCGGGACGCTGCCGCGGCGATGGCGGCGGAGTGAGCGCGAGGAGCACAGGCGTGCGCGGGCGGGCCCCGCCGGTCAAGCGCAGCATTGCGTCGCTGGTCGGGGGGATTGCCATCGCGCTCGGCTGCCTGATCCTTTGGCTGCTGGTCGCCTTCGAGCTCGCAGGCGGCTTTCCGGGATGGGCGGCGATCGCTGGCGGCCTCGCCTTTGCCTTGGTGGTCGGCGCCTGGGTACGCCTCGCCGACCTTTAGCCCGGCTCGCTTAGAACGTCAGCTCCGGCGGGATCTGGTCGCGCTTCACGCCTTCCAGCTCCAACCCGTCGATCAGCCACTCCCGCAACTGGCCGATGCCGCGGTTGAAGTCGAGCCAGGCGTTCAGCATGTCCACGAAGCGGGTATCCGCCTCGTACTGGCATGCGAGCGAGCTCGGCAGTGCGACCGTGGGCTGCTGCAGCAGATCCCAATGTCCGAGGCTAGGGTTCTTCGCCGTGGCCGATAAGCCGAGCAACGCGGCTAGGATATCGACGTCCGCCCTTCCCGCCTGGAGCGCAAGCAATGCCTGATCACGGTTGGGGAAGCCGACATGCTGGGCGTTCGGCGCGAACCGCTTGGCAACCGTCTCGTGCAACGAGCCGATATCGAACGCGATGCGGATGTCGGGCTTGTTGATGTCGGCCCAGGTCTTGGGCTCGAGCCCAGGTTTGGCGAGGCAGCCGAATGGGTGGATTAACATCGGGTGGGTGAACCGCACCGCAAGCGCTCGCTCGGGCGTCGGATTGAGGGCGAAGGCGAGATCGATTTTGCCGGTCTGCACATCGAGCACGGAGGTGCCATACGTGGCCTCGGTGTATTCGAGCTTGGCATCAAGCAGCTTGGCAATGCTGTTCGCCATCTCGATCGCCGCCCCGCTCCAGGCACCGGAGCTGATGTCCTTCTGAAAGTACGGCAGCTCGCCCGGCAGCGCGGCGATCCGCAAGGTCTTGGTCCGCCGGATGCGGTCGAGTGTGCTTTCCCCGGCTCCTTGCGCGCGCGCCGAAGCGACGAGCCCCGCCGCAGGCAGCAGTGCCGCCCCGCCCGCCGCCAGCATCCGCCGCCCGATCCTGTTCGCCATGGCACCCCCCTGTGCTCTTGGTTCGCTGGCCGCTCCTAACACGCGTCGCTGTCTCGGAGCGACCTTCGATCTCCGATCCCGCGGCTCACTCCGTCGAAATCACATAGCGCGGGGAGCTGGCAGATGGCCGCCCGGGGCAAGCGGATCCTTTGCCAGTGGCGTGAACCCGGATCTGGTCGAGGCGAAGGCTTCGGCGAAGCCGATCCGGTCGCCCCGAACGACGGTCCGCAGAACAAGGCCAGGAACCGGCCGGTTGAGCTGTCGCTCGAACCAGCCCGCCTAGCTAGGCGCAAGGCCGCGTGTCAGCAGATCGGTCACCCGCCGGGTAAACCCGGCGGGATCGGCGGGAAGCTCACCTTCCTGCACCCGCGCGAGATCAAGGAGGGTTGCGGCCGCCTCTGCGACCCCCTCCTTGTCCGGTGAACGCTCCGCCAGAGCGGCGATCAGCTTGTGCCGCGGATTGACTTCGAGCACGGGAAGCGACTGCGGCCCGCCGCGCCCGGTCCGACGCAGCAGGCGCTGCATCTGCAGATCGGGGCCTTTGTCGGAGGCCGATAGAACCACGGCGCTGTCGGTTAGTCGGGCGGTTGCCCGCACATCGGCCACCTTGCCGGCAAGCGCGGCTTTGAGCGCGGTCGTGAGCACGGAGACGTCCGGCAGGTCGGCGCCGGTCTCGAGCTCGGGCGCCGACTGGGTGACGCTGCGGATCGGCTTGCCCTCGAAGCTCGCCAGCCGATCGGGCCAAAAGGCATCGATCGCGTCCGCAAGCAGCAGCACCTCGATCCCTTTGGCCCTGAAACCCTCAAGCTGCGGCGAGGTCCGCAGCGCCTCCGCATCGTCGCCCGCAAGCGTGTAGATCGCCTCCTGTCCGCTCTGCATCCGCCCGACATACTCCGCGAGCGAGACCCATCCGTCCTGAGCCGAGGAACGGAACCGCAGCAGGCCGGCGAGCTCGTTTCGATACTCGGGATCCTCCCAGACCCCCTCCTTCAGCACGGCGCCGAAATTCTCCCAGAACTTGGCGTACGACTGGGCTTCTTTTGCCCGGGTCTTCAGTTCGGCAAGCACGCGGCCGATCAGGGCCTTGCGGATGCGCCCGAGCACCGGGGTGGTTTGCAGCATCTCGCGCGAGACGTTCAGCGGCAAATCCTCCGTGTCGACCACGCCTTCGACGAAGCGGAGCCAGCCCGGCAGAAGCTCCGCCCGGTCCGTGATGAACAGCCGGCGCACATGCAGTCGCACGCGGGATTCGCGCTCACGGTCGAGGAAGTCGAACGGACGAGCACCGGGGATAAACAGCAGGGCGAAAAACTCGAGCGTTCCCTCGGCGCGCCAGTGGAGCGTCGCCCACGGTTCGTCGAAGATATGGCCGAGGCGACGGTAGAATTCAGCATAAGCCTTTTCGGCGACCTCGCCGCGCGGCTTGCGCCATAGCGCGGTTCCCTCGTTCGCTGGCAGCTCTTTGCCGTCCCGGGCGATGACGACCGGGATTGTGATATGGTCGGCCCATTTGCGGACGATCCCCTCGAGACGCGTCGGATCGAGGAACTCGTCGGCGTCGGCGCGAAGGTGCAAAATGACGTCGGTGCCGGCCTGCTCACGCTCGGCTGGGCCGATCGTGAACGCGCCGCCGCCGTCCGAGGTCCAAGAATGGGCGCTGTCCGACCCTGCCCGGCGCGAGACTACCTCGACACGCTCGGCCACCATGAAGGCGGAGTAAAACCCGACCCCGAATTGCCCGATCAGGGCCGGACGGTCCTCGGGGCGTGCCTCGGCCAGCTTCTCGCCGAAGGCGCGTGTCCCCGAACGGGCGATGGTGCCGAGGTTTTCGATCATCTCCTGACGCGTCATGCCGATGCCGTCGTCCGCGACCAGGAGCGTGCGAGCGCCCTTGTCGGGCACGATGCGGACCCTGGGCTCGGGCGGCAGGGCCAGCGCCGGATCGGTCAATGCCTCGAAGCGGCGGCGATCGATCGCATCGGCCGCATTGGCCACCAGTTCGCGCAGGAAGATCTCGCGCTCAGAGTAAAGCGAATGGACCACGAGGTCGAGCAGCCGACCGACCTCGGCACCGAATTCCAACCTCTCCGCCTGAATGCCTCCGTCCACCGTTGCCCTCCTGTTAGCGGGCGGCGATATGCTGGCGGGCGGGGCCGATTTCAATAAGCCGCTCCGGCGGCGCGGCGAGAAGCGAACGCGGGCTAACGGGCCCCTTCGCGGAACAGGATTACGCGCACCGTGGCCGCGAGGATGAACAGGTCGAACAGCAGGCTGCGGTAGCGCAGATAATAGAGATCGTACGACAGCTTCTCGCGGGCATCCTCGACCGAGGCCCCATAGGGATAATTGACCTGTGCCCAGCCGGTGATCCCAGGCTTCAGGTAGTTCCGCTGATTGTAGAAGGGGATGACGCGCGCAAGCTCGTTGACGAACATCGGCCGCTCCGGCCGCGGGCCCACCAGGCTCATGTCCCCGCGCAGCACGTTGAAAAGCTGCGGGAGCTCGTCGATCCTGGTGGAACGGATGAAGGCACCGACGCGCGTGACGCGGGGATCGGCTTGCGCCGCCCACACCGGCCGCCCCCCTTCCTCGGCATCCGCCCGCATGCTGCGGAACTTGAGCAGCGTGAAGACGCGGCCGCCGAGCCCGACGCGCTCCTGGCGGTAGAGGATCGGGCCGGGGCTGTCGATGCGGACGGCGAGCGCTGCGAGCCCCATTACCGGCAGACTGATCACGAGCAGCACGAGGCTTACCACGATGTCGCAGGCCCTTTTCAGGGCGAGCGAGGCCGCACCGGAATCGAACCCTGCCGGTTCAAGAAACCAGGACGGCCCCAGAAGATCGAGGCTCACCCGTCCCAACATCTGCTCGCAAAAGCCCGCCTCGTGCAGCACCCGAATGCCGCGCATACGCAAGTCGATCAGCCAAGCGGGATCCGCCAGCTCGGTCGCGTCGGGCGCGACGACCGCCCAGATCCGAGCGGCGCGGAGGTCCTGGGGCTGCGGCGTGCGGCCCCCCGGCTCGATCACCTGCGCCACTTCGAACATGCCGCCGCGGCGGGAGCGCAGCGCCATCATCAGCCGGCCTGATCCCGTGGCGCCCACCGAAGCCAGTCGGCGCGGCGTCAGCGCACGGGTCAGAGGCACGTGCAGCGCCCAGCGCGTGATCAGCAGCCCGACCACCCAGACCGCCAGGACCTTGGCCAGCCAAATCGCGTAGGCGCCCACCCGGCCCGTCTGCAGCGTAGACCCGATGATGAGGGCTATCGGGAAGGCAAGCAGGGCCACCACCGCAGCGTGCTGGGCCGCGCGGCGCGGCGCGAGACAGACATCGGGGCGATAGAGGCCGATCGCTCCCGCCGTGGCGCCGAGCGTGACGGCAAGCAGGGCGGCGTGGTTGGCGGTATTCAGGCTGACCGGGATGCGCCAAGACTCCGGCACCGCCGCCGCGCCGCCGGAGACGGCCATGGCGCAGACGAGCACGAAGGCGAGGGCGAACTCAGCGAGCCACAGGGCGCAGACGGAGGCAGAGATGTAATGTCCCGTGGCCCGTGACATCATGCCCCCGACTTACAAAGCCTTAAGCATTCAAGGGCGCGTTTGCGACCCACGCTGGATCGACCCATACCCACCCGGTTCGATCGACGCAAGAATCGCTTTTTCTGGGCCGGCGTCAAGCTATCTTTAATGCTTGTCTTAGAGGCTCAGTTCGGGCAATGAGCCAATTGTCGGGGCCTCACGCTGTCGGTACTGGCCTGTACCTTTCGCAGGCGGTCGGAATCCCGCAGGTGTGCCGCCTTCCCTCGCCGTTAGGGCAGCATTGGCTTGTGGAAATAAGATGACAGTTCGGACCGCCCCCGTCCTTGCCGCCTCCCTGCTTCTGTTCGCCGTGGCCGGCACGGCGTGCGCGCCCCCGGCCACACCGCCTGCCCCTGCCGCCGGCAGCGAGACGCAGGACTACGTCATCGGCGCGGGCGACGTGCTCGAGATTTTCGTTTACCGCTCCCCCGAGCTTTCCGAGGCGGCGGTGCCGGTGCGCCCCGACGGCAAGATTTCGATGCCGCTCGTGCAGGACGTGGCGGCATCCGGGCGGACGCCGAAGCAACTGGCCGCCGAGATCAGTCAGCAGCTCAGCAAGTATGTGCGCGATCCGATCGTGACCGTTACGGTTAAAAGCTTCGTCGGGCCGCTTGATCGCCAGGTGAAGGTGGTCGGGGAAGCGGTGGAGCCGCAGGCAATCCCGTATCGCAATCACCTGTCGTTGCTGGACGTCATGATCGCAACAAAGGGCCTGACCAAGTATGCGGCCGGCAACCGCGCGGTGATCGTGCGCCGCGAACCCAATGGCAAGGAAGAGATCATCCACGTCCACCTGTCCGATTTGATCAAGGACGGGGATATCAGCCAGAACGTGATGATGCAGCCGGGCGACACGTTGATCATCCCGCAGACCTGGTTCTGAGGAGGCGGCTATGGAGCAGACGCTCGAGCTGCTGCGAAAGTATGGCCGTGCCGCCTGGCGCCGGCGCTGGCTTGGCCTCGCGGTCGCCTGGGCCGTGTGCGGCCTGGGCTGGCTGGGACAGCGATTCATCCCGAACAGCTATCAGTCGAGCGCGCGCCTCTATGTCGATGCCGACGTGGTGCTGACACCGCTGCTGAAGGGGCTGGCCGTCGAGGCCTCATCCGATCAGCAGCTCGCGATCCTGCAGCAGACGCTGCTGAGCCGGCCGAACCTGGATACCGTGATCGCCAAGACCGATCTCGGCTTGTCGGCGACCACCCCTACCGAGCGGGAGCTGCTCGAAGCTGACCTCGCGAAGCAGATCACCATCAAGTCCGAGCAGAAAAACCTGTTCAGCATCACCTACCGGAACACCAATCCCCGGCTCGCGCGTGATGTCGTTCAGAGTTTGCTGTCGATCTTCACCGAGAGCGCGACCGCCAGCAAACGTCGCGACATGGAGAACGCGCAGGTATTTCTGCGTCAGCAAATCGCCTCTTACGAGCAGCAGCTGCGGGCGGTGGAGCAGCGCCGGGCCCAGTTCCATTCCGAGTATGCGGCGGTCCTGCCACTCGACAATGGCGGTTCCGCCGCGACCAGCGTGGACGGCGCGCGTGCCGAGGTCGACAAGGCCAAGATCGCCTTGCAGGAGGCGGAAGGTAAGGAAAAGACCATCCAGGCGGAGATCGCGAAGATATTTCCCAACGGCGCGCCGCCTCCTAGACTCGCTGCCGGAGGCGCAGGCGACATCGGCAGTGGCGAGCAGTCGCTGGCTCAAGCGGAGCTACGGCTGCGCGAGATGCAGACGATCTACACCGATGACTATCCCGGGGTGATCGCTCAAAAGAAGCTGGTGGAGCAGCTTCGTAAGACGGCAGGCGGCGGTCCCGGCGGCGTGCGCGGCGGTAGCCCCGAGCTGCACACCCAGCTTACGATGCGTCTGCTCGACACGCAGGTCGAAATCGCGTCCCGCAAACAGCAGCTTGCGGACGCGCAGCGGAACCTGGATCGGATCCAGAAGATCCTGCAGGAGCGTCCGACGCTGATGGCCCAGTATCAGGGCATGAACCGCGATTACGACATCCTCAAAAAGAACTACGATGATTTGGTGGAGCGCCTGCAATCGGCGAACCTCTCGCAGGCAGCGGACACCCAGGCCGACAAAGTTCACCTTCGCGTCGTCGATCCGCCGCAGATCCCGCTCGTGCCGTACGGCCCCAACCGCCTGTTGATAATATCCGGGGTGCTCGTCATCGGGATTCTCGCCGGCATCGGCGCGGCGGCGGCGGTCGTGGTGATCGACCGCTCGTTCGCTTCTTCCGAGGAGTTGCGGGACATCGGCGCGCCCGTGCTGGGGTCGATTTCCGCCATCGGCCGCCGACTGCGTGCCCGCCTCGCCCTGTCCATCGTACAATTTGCCGCCGCGCTGGTGCTGCTGATCGCCGCCTATGGCGGGATGGTCTATCTCTTTACGCTCGGAACGGTTTAATCTATCATGCCCGACGTATCGCATCTCATCGAGCGCGCCGCGGCGCAACTGGGCCAGAGCGGCCCGCTTGGCCGCATTGCTCCCGCCCCTCCTGAGGGGCCGGCACGTCACGGCGTACCGCCGTCACCGCTCGGGGCCCCGGCGTCGGACGTGCCGGCTATTCCGATGGCACTGCTCGGCAAGGCGGGGCTTGTGTCCGGCGGGACGGAGCTCAAGATGTCGGTTGAGGAACTCTGGCTTGCACAGCGTCCGGTGCTGCGCACCGCATTCGGGACGCTCGGCCCGTACGAAGGCGCGCCGCTCAATCTGATCATGGTGACAAGCGCTCGGCCCGGCGAGGGCAAGAGCTTCGCGGCGCTGAATCTTGCCGGGTCGATCGCGCGCCAAGGCGATCACCCGGTCCTGCTCGTCGACGCCGATATGAAGCACCGTTCGCTATCGATGACATTCGGGCTTGGCGAGGCGAGCGGACTCTTCGATCTCGCCGAGGCGGATGACCTTGATCATGCGCGCATGATTGTGCCGACCGAGCTCCCGGGACTGTCCTTCCTGCCGAGCGGGCGGTCCCGCACCCGGTCTACCGATCTCCTGTCCCGCCGCCACACCGGCGCTCTGGTGCAGGGCTTTGCGCGCGAGCACCCTGAGCGACTGGTGCTGATCGATACGGCGCCGTGCCTTGCTCTCGGCGATGCTTCTGCGCTCGCGGCGCTGGTGGGACAGATCATCGTGGTCGTCGAGGCCGAGCGGACGCAGCGGGCTGAGCTCGAGAAGGCGCTCGAGCTTCTGCATGAGTGCCCGAATATCTGGCTGTTGCTGAACAAGTCGCGGCACACCGCCAGCAGCATCCGCTACGGCTATTACGATCCGAACTATAAACACTAGGAAGGGCGCACCCGTGCTGAAAGCGGCGGCGCCCTGTTGCCTGGCCGTCTGCCTGCTTGCCGCCGCCGGCGGCGCGATACTCGCATCCGTAACAGCCGAGGCGCAGACCACTCCGGAGGACACCAATGGCATGGGGCCCGCAGAACCGAGCCCGCCCCTGCCGAGCTTTCCGAACGCGCCGGGATTGGTCAACGGGCTCCCGTCCTCCTTCTTCGGATCGGCGGTGCCGCCCAATCTTGCGCCGCAGCCCAACCAGCCGCCGGTGATCTTCTTGCCCTCGATCAGCGGGTCGGAGATCCTCGATACCAACGTCAACCAGTCCTCAAGCGACCCCAAGACGGATCTCGTCACCGTCATTACGCCCCGCATCGACGCGGTGGTGAATGAAGACCGGGTTCGCCTCAATCTGTTGTATGCGCCGAGCGGTCAGATCTACGCACGAACCAGCTCCGCCAACGGCGTCAACCAGAACCTCCTAGCTAACGGCACGGCCGAAATCGTGCCCGGCACCCTGTTCCTGAACGCGCGCGCACTGGCGACGGTGATTCCGACCAATGGCGGGCTCGCGGGGCTCGGATCGCTGAGCGGACTGGGCTCCTCCCTGACAGGCTACTACGGCCAGTCCCCATACAGCCCCGATCAGCCCGGCCAAGACCTGTCGCTGCCGGTCGTCACCTCCGCCCCGACGGTCCCGGGAGCGGCGATCCTCGGACGCTCGAACCGGACGCAGCTACTCAGCGGCTACATATCACCATACGTCACCCACGCTTTCGGCACCTTCGGCACCGCGTCGGCCGGGGTCAGCTACAGCGAGACCACCGAAAGCTCGACCATCCAAAACCCGAGCGCGTTCATCCCGGGCACGATCCCCCCGACCTGGTCGCGCGACACAACTGAGGCGGCGACCGCGCAGTTCCTCACCGGCGATGATTTCGGGCGCATCCGCGACCTCATGCTGGTGAACGCGGCGACGTCGCAGGGAACCGGCGTCACCAATGGAGCGCGCAGCAATGTCGAAGCCAACTACATAGGCTATGCCTTCAATCGCCAGATCTTGCCCTACGTCGGCTTCGGGCATCAATACCTCAAATTCAATACTGTCCAGCATACCACGGTCGACAGCGCGCTTTGGCAGGTCGGGGTTCAGTATATCCCCAATCCGGACAGCCGGATCACCGTTGCCTATGGCAATCAGAATGGCCAGACCGGATTCCAGGCGAACGCCTATTACGTGGCAACCGCCCGCACGCGCTTCTCTCTGACTTACCGGACTGGGCTTACGACCGATCTCCAGAACGTCCAAAACCTGCTAGGACTTGCCAGCTTCGATCAGTCAGGATTCGGCGTGAACGGCCTCTCCGGCGCGCCGCTGCTGCTCGGGAGCTCGCTGCTGAACTCGCAAACGGCGCTCTATCAAAGCCATTCCCTGAGCGCGACCATGATCACCGTGTTCGACATAGATACGCTGGCGCTGAGCTTCCAGCATTACGGCCAGACGCCGATCGGAACCGCACCCGGCTCGACCCAGGTGCCGCTGAACCAAGTTTCGAACACCTTGGTCGGATCCTGGCAGCACCGGCTATCCGAAGTCACCGTCATTGGCGCGGCCGCCAGCGTGCAGATCAACAACGTGCAGGCCCCGTCGAACACCAATGAGAAGACCTATGCCTTCTCGGTCGGGGTGGCGCATGTGCTCGGGCAGAACCTGATCGGCGTCGCGCGCTACCTGCTGTTCGACCGTCAGTCCCAGCTTTCGACGCAGGCATTCACCGCGAACCTGTTCCTGCTCGGTGTGACGAAGACCTTCTGATGTACCATCAGTTTTACAAGCTCAGCGGACCGCCGTTCAACCTCACGCCGGACAACCGCTTCTTCTTCGGCTCGACCGGCCACACCAGGGCGATCTCGCACCTGATGTACGGGCTCGCGCAGGAGGAGGGCTTTGTCGTCATCACGGGGGAAGTGGGCGCCGGCAAAACCACCCTCGTCGAACGGCTGACCGCTCAGCTCGGCTCGGGCGCGTTCGTGATCGCGCGCATCGTTACAACGCTCGTCTCCGGCGAGGAGCTGCTGCGCCTCGTCGTCGGTAGCTTCGGCGTGCGCGACACCGCCGGCGACAAGGCAACCTTGCTCCGCCGCTTCGAGCAGACCGTGGCCGAACACCACCGCTTCGGCCGGCGCTGCCTACTGATCGTGGACGAGGCGCAGAATCTGCCGCTCGCCGCGCTGGAAGAGCTGCGGATGCTCTCCAATATCACGGTCGGCGGGCGGGCATCCGTGCAGATGATCCTGCTCGGACAGCCGCAGTTCCGCGACATGCTGGCAAGCCGCGATCTCGATCAACTCCGCCAGCGCGTGCTGGCCTCCTACCATCTCGGGCCGCTCGATGCGGCGGAGACGCGGAGCTATATCGAGCATCGCTTGCGGACGGTCGGCTGGGTCGGCGATCCGTCGTGGGACGATGACGCATTCGCGGCTATCTTCGCGCACACACAAGGAATTCCCCGCCGCATCAACACGCTCTGCTCGCGCGTCCTGCTCTATGGGGCGCTCGAGGAAGCGCACCGACTCACGGCGCCGATCGTGAATGACGTTGCGGCGGAACTCGCCCGCGACCTAGGGGCAAATGGCGCCGCCCCGCAGTCCGAGCCGATCCCGGCAGCCGCCGCGGCGCTGTCGGAGGACGCAACGGCGCGGCTCGCTGCGCTTGAGGATCAGCTCGCCCGTCAGCGCCGCACGCTCGACCGCCTGCTCGGACTGCTCAGCGCCTATGCCGAGAGCGCGGCATGAATGCCCCGTTCCGGCCGGAGCGGCGTGGCTTCGACAACCCCATCCGCAATGCGATGACGGTGGATGTCGAGGATTATTTCCAAGTGCAGGCTCTGGCGCACCGCATTCCGAGGGAGAGCTGGGAGTCTCTCCCCGCCCGTGTCGAGGCGAATGTCGAGGCGATCCTCGCCTTGTTCGATCGCCACCGGGCACGTGCCACGTTCTTCACCCTCGGCTGGATCGCCGCGCGTCATCCTGGCCTTGTGCGCCGGATCGTCGCCTGCGGGCACGAATTGGCAAGCCACGGTTGGGACCACCGGCGCGCGGACCTGATGGATCCCCCGGAATTCCGTGCCGATGTCGGGAGAGCGCGCCGCACCTTGGAGGACATCGGGGGAGTGGCCGTGCGCGGCTACCGAGCCCCCACCTTCTCCATCGGGGCCCGCAACCAATGGGCCTTCGCGATCCTGGAAAGCGAAGGATACGCGTACAGCTCCTCGGTCAATCCGATCCGCCACGACCTCTACGGAATGCCCGATGCGCCCCGCCTGCCATACAGGCCTCCCGGCGGCGCGCTGGTCGAGATCCCGATGACGACGCTGCGGGCGTTTGGCCGTAACATCCCCTGCTCCGGCGGCGGCCTTTTCAGGCTGCTCCCTTACCCCGCGTTCCAGATGGCGCTGCGGCAGGTCAACCGGACCGGGCGGGCCGGCGTGTTCTACTTCCATCCGTGGGAGATCGACCCGGGCCAGCCCCGCATCCCCGAGTGCGGCCTGCGCTCGCGCTTGCGTCACTACACGAACCTGCACAGGATGAAGGACAAGCTCGACCGCTTGCTCGGCGCCTTCGCATGGGGTCGGATGGACGAGGTCTTCGCCGAGCTGCACCCGGACCGGGCGGAGCGGGCAAACGCGCCGGCGGTGGCCTGAACCGCGGAGGGCGAGGTGACGGTGCTCCAACAGACGCTCTCGCCGCCCCGTCTCCGCAGCACCGAGCGCGGCACCTGGATCGCCTATGGTTGCCTTGGCGCCGCCATTCTCGCCCTGCTCTTGGTGTTCCACGCCGAGGCGGCATCCGCGGTCGCGGTCTGGGTCTCGTCCACGGCCTATAATCACTGCTTCCTGGTCGTCCCGATCGTCGTCTACCTGCTTTGGGACCGTCGCGCCGAGCTTGCCGGCTTCGCTCCGCAGCCCGCACCTGCCTTCGCGCTCCTCGCCCTGCCGCTCTCGCTCGCCTGGCTGGTAGCCGAGCGCGTCGGGATCATGGAAGGACGCCAACTGGTCGCCATGACCGGGTTGCAAGTGCTGTTCCTGGCCGTGCTCGGTCCGCGGAGTTACTGGCGGGTCTCGGGCCCGCTCCTCTACCTCTACTTCCTGGTCCCGTTCGGTGCATTCCTGACCCCGGAATTGCAGCGGTTCACCGCCGCTTTCGTCATGCACGGGCTCGATCTGTTCGGCATCCCGAACTACACGGACGGACTGACGATCCAGATTCCCGAAGGCACGTTCATCATCGCCGAGGCGTGCGCCGGGCTGCGCTTCCTCATCGCCGCCGCGGCCTTCGGCTGCCTCTACGCTCTGCTGATCTACCGCAGCCCATGGCGCCGCGCTGCGTTCATCGCGGTCTCGGTGATCGTTCCCATCATCGCCAACGGCTTGCGTGCGCTCGGGATCGTCTCGCTTGGCCATATTCTTGGCAGCGCCCAAGCCGCTGAGACCGACCACATCCTCTATGGCTGGATCTTCTTCTCGATGGTCCTCCTGCTGCTGATCGTACTCGGCTTGCCGTTCCGCGAGGACGCCAGGCGCCCCTCGGCCGAGGCAGACGCGGCGGCCCGGCCCCTCCTTGACCCGACAGCGCCACGCCGCGCCGCGCTCACCGCCGGCGCCGTCGTGCTGCTCCTCTGCGTTGGCCCCGCGCTGGCCCATGCGTTCGACCGGCTGCAACAGGCCCCGGCCGCGGGCATCGCGTTCAACCTGCAATCCCCCTGCATCGCCGCCGAGACGAAGCCAACAGTGCCCGCAAGCGGACGCGGCGCGCGCCCCGCCGCCGCGGCATACCGCTGCGCCGGCGAGCTACTGGTTGTCCGGACAGTCGTCTTCGGCTCCCGAATGCCGCCCGGCCCGATCCTGACCGAGCGGGCGCATCTCGGTGATCTCCAGGTCGAGGACGTGGCGGCACGCCCGGTCATTGCGGGGGGCCTGCGTTGGCTGCTCGCAGTCGGCACCAAACCGCCCGCCCTTGCCGCCTCGCTGTTGTGGGCGGACGGGCATCAGGTGGAACCGGGTCTCGGTTTCCGCCTGCGTCGCGCCTGGACAAGCGTGGTCGGCGGCGGCGCGCCCGTCGTCCTGGTCGCGGTGGCGCCGGAAACCCTCGCCGCTTCCGACGATCAGGCCGCGCGCCGGCGGCAGCAGGAGGCGTTGCGGACGTTCCTGACGAGTGAGCCCGGCATCAAGTCCGCGCTCGCGGCGGCGGCTCCTTCGAGGGAATGAGCGATCGGGAATACCCGCCGCGGCCGATCGTCGGGATCGGGATCGTGGTGCTGAAGGACGACCGCGTGCTGCTCGTCCGTCGCGCTAAGCCGCCCAATGTCGGCACCTGGACCCTGCCCGGCGGCGCACAGGAGTTGGGCGAGACCGCCGAAGCCGCGGCGCGGCGGGAACTCGCCGAGGAGACCGGGATCGAGGCCGGTCCGCTGCAGCTCGTCGCTCAAGTGGACAGCATCCGCCGCGACGCCGACGGCCGCGTGCAGTTCCACTACACGATCATCGACTTCGCTGCCGCCTGGGCGGGCGGAGAGCCGGTCGCGGGCTCGGACGTGTCGGAAGCGGTCTGGGCGCCGGTCGATGCGCTGGAACTTTATGATCTCTGGAGCGAGGCGCACCGCGTCATCGCCGCCGCGCGGCGCCTGATTCGTGGTGGCCTATAGCGTCAGCCCGCCATCCACGACGATCGTCTGCCCCGTCACCATCGCACCGCCAAAGCCAAGGAACAGAATAACCTCGGCCAGATCCTCTGGCTGGCAGCGCCGCTTCAGGGCCGCGCGTTCGACCGACTCCCGCCGCTCCTGCTCGGTCCACTCCACCATCCACGGACTGTCCACCGCGCCCGGCGCAATGGCGTTGACCCGCACCTCGGGCGCGAGCGCGCGGGCGAGGTTCTGCGTCAGGCTGACCACCCCGGCCTTGGTCGCGCCATAGGCGAGCGAGGAGCCGGCGCGACCGAGCCCGGCGATCGAGGCGGTGTTGACGATCGCGCCGTGCGCCGCCTTGAGCGCGGGTGCGGCGGCCTTGGCGCAGCGGAACACGCCGAGCAGGTTCACCTGCAACAACAGCGACCAGAGCTCCTCGGTGATGTCCTCGAGCGCCGAAGGCGGGATGCGCTTGCGCGTGCCCGGGGTGCCCGCGTTGTTGACCAGCAGGTCGAGCCGTCCGAGCCCGTCGAGGGCGGCATTCACCATCCGCTCGGCATCGCCCGCCTCGCCGACATCACCCGGCGCGGCGATCACCCGGAAGCCCTCCGCACTCAGCCGCTCCATCTGTTCCTGCCCGCGTGGGTCGATCGGCAGATAGTTGATCGCGACCTTGGCCCCGTTCTCGCAAAGCATCCGCACGGTCGCGAGGCCGATGCCGGAGGCGCCCCCGGTGACGAGCGCGGTGCGGCCCTGAAGCTCATAGCGGATCATTTTCCCTCCAAAGGTCCGATCGCGCGCAGCGCCCGTTTGAGCGCGAGGAGCTTGCGGTCGCGCTCGCGGAACAGCTCTTCGGGGCTGCGCTCGCCCCAATCGAAGTAACCCTTGCCTGCCATCACCCCGGTGCGGCCCTCCGCGAGCAGCCGGTCGAGCGTCTCGCTTCGGCCCTTCACCTCGGGCGGCGTATAAGTGCGGTTGGCGAGGGCGTCGCGCAGCAGCGGCAGGCCGGTGAAATCGGCCTTCGCCAGCACCGCCAGGATCGGCAGTCGGAGCGCTATCCCGTGGATCACCGACTGGTCGATGTCGCGCGGTGTCACCAACCCCTCGTCGAGCAGCCGGTCCACTTCCAGACCGATCGCCGCTTGCAGCCGGTTGGCGACGTAGCCTTGCACGAATTTGCGGAACACGACCGGATGCTTTCCCATGGAGGCGTGCAGATCGCGTACGGCCGCCACGATGGCGGGATCGGTGGATGGACCCGGCACCACGTCTACCAGATCGACGAGATAAGGCGGCGTGTACCAATGGGCGATGATCGCGCGCGCCTGCCGCCGCGCCGGCACGAGTGGGAAAATGTCGAGATAGGAGGTGTTGCTGGCGAGGATCGCCTGGTCCGCCATGAGCCCGTCGAGCTCGGAATACAAGGCGCGCTTCGCCTCCGGCCGTTCGCTGATCGCCTCCACGACCACCTCGGCGCCGCCGACCGTCGCGGCGAGATCGGGCAGGCAACGCACGGCGGCCACGCGCGCGCGTTGCTCGGGCTTCTCCTCGCCCGCCTCGATCAGCGTTTCCAGCGCGCCTGCCATCAGCCCGGGCGCGCGGGCGAGCGTCTCCGCGCTGCTGTCGGTCAGCCGTACCTCGTGCCCGTTCAGCGCGTAGACGAGCGCGATCGCGTGCCCCATCAGCCCCGCACCCACAACGGCAACTTGGGTCATCTGTCCTCTCCCGGGGTCCAGGGCGCCGGCGCCCGCGGCTCGATATCGGTGACGACATCGACCAGCACCGGCTCCTCGGCAGCAAGCGCGCGGCGCAGCACGCCGCCCAGTTCGGCGGGGTCTTCCACCCGCACCCCGCGCACGCCGAAGCTCTGCGCGACGTTTGCGAAGTTGGTGGGGCCGAACTTGGCGAGCTCGGCGGGGTCGCCTTCGCGGTTGCCCTGCAAGCGCCGGATGCCGGGCCAGCTCTGGCCGAACCCGGAATTGTTGTTGACCACCAGGACGACCGGGATGCCGCGCCGGCGCGCGGTCTCCAGCTCGGTCAGGTGATAGTAGAGCCCGCCGTCGCCGGTGAAGCAGAGCACCTTGCGGTGCGGGGCCGCGCACTTCGCACCAAGCGCCGCGGGGAAGGACCAGCCGAGCGACCCGGCGGCCCGCAGATAGGTCTGCCCGCTGCCGTTCAGCTCAATCATGGTGCTGGTCCAGATCCCCGAATAGCCGGTATCGGCAACCAGGATGCCGTCCTCCGGCAGCGCCGCGGTGATCTCGGCGCAGAGCCGTTCCACCCGGATCGGCGTCGCAGCGGAGGCGCGCAGCGGTTCCATTTCCGCCCGCCACTCAGCCACAATCCGCGCGGCCTCGTCCGCATAGCCCCGATCGCGTTGCGGGCGGCCAAGCGCGCCACGGAGCTTCGCCAGCGTAGCGCGCGGATCGCCCATCAGGCCGATCGTATTCGGATAGCTTCGCCCGAGCTCCACCGGGTCGACGTCGATCTGGATCACTGGGGTGGAGAGCGGCGGGATGCGCCAGGTATGCGTCACCTGGTCGCCGGTATGGCAGCCGACGAACAGCACGAGGTCAGCGCCATGCACGATCCGATTGGCAGGCGGCGCGGCATAATTGCCGACCGCCCCAATCGACAAAGGGTGCCGCGTCGGCACCACCCCGCGCGCCCCGAGCGAGGTTCCGATGGGCGCAGCCAGCGACTCGGCGAGGCCCAGCAGCTCCGCCCCGGCATCGGAGGCCGCAGCACCCGCTCCCGCCACGATCGCCACGCGCCGCGCTCGCCGCAGCACCGCCGCAGCACGCTCGATCTCTTCGTCGGCCGGCGTAGGCCGATATGGCGCCACGCGCATCGTCAGCACCGGATCCGCGCCCCCCGGTTCACCGGCGGCACCGAGTTCGATCGGCTCGCCCGTGAGGCCATTAAGGTCGAGATGCACCGGCCGCGGCGATAGTGTGACAGCCTCCCGCCAAGCTTGGCGGAACAGGCGGGGCAGATCGGCCGCACTCTCCACCGAAGCGGAGAATTTGGTGACCGCCGAATAGAGCGGGCCGTGCGGCACTTCTTGGTAGGCGTTGCGATGCTGATGCTCGGGCGGCTTGCGGCCGGTCAGCGCGATCACTGGACTGCGGCCGAGCCAGGCGTCCTGCAAGCCGGCCGCCAGATTGGCCGCGCCGACCGATTGCGCGAAGCAGATGCCCGGCCGGCCGGCGATCCGCGCATAGCCGTCGGCCATGTAGGCGGCGGCCTTCTCGGCGTGCGCCAGCACGCGCGTGACGCCGAGCGCGCCGAGCTCGATCAGCGTGCGGCGCAGCACAGCGTCGACGAAGAACACATGCGTCGTGCCGCTCGCGGCGATGCTGCGCGCCAGCCATTCGGCGCCGGTGATGGGCCCGTCGCTCATAAGGGGTTCCTCCCCGACCAATAGTCGTTCGTGAAAGCGCCGGTTGTCGAGACCCGCTCGCTTTCGTGCTCGTCTGGCGCGAAGCTCGTTGACAATCGCGAACCTACAATAGTACCGCTGGAGAGATAAAATACGGAGTGTCCAGTGGCCAGGATGCCATTGTGGGCCGTCTTGTGCGCGGGCCTCGGTCTCGCCGGCTGCAGCGCCGGGGATTACGTCGGCGGCGTCGACAGCTTTTCCAAGGCCGTCGGCGCCACGCACGATGCCGAGCAGACGCTGAGTACAGCGGCACAGCAGGCGCAGCTCAACGAGTGGACACAGCAGGCATTGCAAGCCGATCCGACCGAGATCTCCGTCGATTTCGCCAAGTGCCTGCCGCCAGCTGCCAAACGGCCAGCCGGCACCTGCGCGGTGACATGGAAGGGCGTGCCGGCGCCGACCACGCCCGACCCCTCCTCAATGACATCGCTCGTGAAATACGCCGCTCTGCTCGCCGCTGTGCCGGCCGACAAGACATGCGCGACCCTGCACAGCGACGCGCAGGAGCTGGCAGCTTCGATCGGCGATCTCGCCAAGGACGCTAGGGCAACCGAGCGCGCCTCCGAAGCCGGTCCGATCAGCGTGATTGCCTCGAGCGCGGGCTGCTTCTTTGTGCAGCAAGCCCAGCTCGCAATCCTGCGGACGGCGACCGCGTCCGCCAATCCGATCGTGCAGAAGCTCGTGCCGGTGATTGAGGACAAGGACAACCGGCTTTACCGGATCGTGATGCAAGACAACCTCAACCAGTTGCAGCAAGCGGCGCTGGCCTACAACCGGGCCCGCTCTCCCGCCGATCTTGCGCGGATGGTCACGCTCGCCGGCGCCCTGAACAAGGCGCAGGCCAACCCGCCCGGACCGGCGATCGCCAACATCGCCACGCTTCACCAGAGCCTAACGGACGATCTGGCGTCCCCTTCCGTCAACCTGAGGCGCGTTGAAGCCGATGCCCAGGCGCTGACGGCGCAGGCAAGCGCGGTCGCGGCGGCGCTCCGGCAACTGCGCGAGGCAAACTTGCCTCCGGTGTCCACGAAACCAGCCACCGGAATGGCCAAGAAGTCGGCAGCCTCTTAGCCGCCTCAAGGAGTAACCAACGATGGCGACATGGGACGACAGCATTGCGGCAGGCGAGGCCGCGCTCGGCAACCTTTACCGGCTTCAGACCGCGGCGATGAAGGCGGGCAATCTCGCAGCGCAGAAGGCGCTCGGAAATGCCATCAGCGATCTCACATACAAGCTGACGCAGCTCCAGTCGCTCGCGATCGCCGACGACGACACGCAGATCGCGGCGTTGAACGCGCAGCTCGACAGAGTCACCACGGCAGGACAGGCGGCCCTCCACGACCTAACGCAGCTCGCGCAAGTCCTGAACGACATCGCCGCCGCGGCCAAGCTCCTGGATACGGTCATCGGAACGGCATCGAAGCTTTGAACCACGTCCGGCGCAGCCGCCATAGCGAAGAAAGCATGGTCGCCGGACGAGATTGCTGCTAGGACGGTACGATAGGCTGGCCGCCCCAGGAGCGGGGCCGCCGGACGGGGAGGGATTCCGAACGATGCGTGCCTTATGTCTCTTGGCGTTTCTCGGGGTGTGCGCGGCGCTCAGCGGGGAACCCGCAAGCGCGGCGGTTTCGCAGGAGACGTTCCTGGTCCGCACCACCGGCGATTTGGTCGCACTCTGCTCGGCCAGCCCCTCCGACCCGCTCTACGTCGCGGCCATCCATTTTTGCGAGGGCTTCGGTGTCGGCGTGTTCCGCACCCTCGAGCAAGAGGACGCTGCGGACCCCGCGCACCGACTGTTCTGCATGACCGAGCCGGTTCCTTCGCGCGATGCCGCCACCGCCTCCTTTGTACGATGGGCCAACACGGACCCGAGCCGGCTGTCGGAGCCGCCCGAGGACGGGATCGCCGACTATCTTGCGCACAAATATCCCTGCCCGGCGCGGCGCTGAGCGGGATCGGGGGGACAGCATGAAAAAGGTTCTGGCGCTTCTGGTCTGCGGCGTAACCCTAGCCGGATGTTCCAATCTCACGCCCACCGAGAACCGGGCGGCGGGCGGCACGCTCGCGGGCGCCACGGGCGGGGCGATTATCGGCGCTCTCGCCGGCAACGCCGCTTTGGGGACGGTAATCGGCGCCGGCGCCGGGCTGGCCGGCGGGTTGATCTACGACCACGTCAAGAAGAGCGAACAGTCCGCATATCAGCAAGGCTATGCGGCCGGAAGATCCTCGCAGTAGCAAACCTCAATCCTAAGGCTCGGTGCGGAGCCGGGTCCGCAGCAGCTCGCCCTCCTTGCGAAGCACCGGATAGGCCGCCGCTTCAACCAGATGCGCGTTCACCCGCTTGAGGTCGCGCATCATGTCGAGATGCAGCGCGCTCGTCTGTGCGGTTTCCGGCCGGCGCTCGCGCAGCCGCGCGAAATGGGCGCGCGTCGCCGCGTCCTCCAGGTCGCGGAACCCCTCCTTCTCCGCGGCCAGGACGCGCGCCGCGCGGGGATCATCGCTCATGAACACGGCACTCGCCGTGTGTAGGTTGACCAGCAGCCGATCCAGCATGGCGGCAAGTTCCTTCTGACCTTCGGCCGAGAAGGCAAGCCCGCGCTTGAGGCGCTTAGCCACCAGCGCCGCCAGATTGCGTTCGATCACGTCACCCGCGTGTTCCATGTTGGTGCAAAAGGCCAGAACTTGCTCGGTGCGTCGCAGGTCGGCATCGGTCATCGCCGCGTCGTCAAGCGCGGTCAGGTAGGCCTTGATGGCGGCGTTCAGCCGGTCGAGCACGTCGTCGAGCCGCTTGATCTCCGCGATCCGCTTGCGATCGTCGTTGCCGAACGCATCGCGCAGGCTGTGCAGCATGGCGTCAAGCACGTCCGCCATCCGCAGCGCCTCCCGGGCCGCGGCCGCGATCGCGACGACCGGCGCCTCCACCGCTGCCCGGTCGAGATAGATCGGGCGGCCAGGATCGGCGGCATCGAGCCGCGCCGGCAGCAGCCGCCGCAGCAGCGCGGCATAGGGTCCGAGCAGCGGGAAGAACAGCAGGGCAAGACAGACGTTGAAAACGGTGTGGAAATCGGCGACCGCACGCGCCGGCTCTGGCTCGAACGCGGTGATCAGCGGCGTCAGTGCCGGCAGCGCGACCAGCGCGGCCAGGCAGCCGATCCCGCGGTTGAGCAGATTGCCCATCGGCAGCCGCCGCGCCGCCGGATCGTCACCGCTCGCACCTTCCAGCACCGGGTTGATCGCCGATCCCAGGTTGGCGCCGAGCACCAGGGCGAACGCGAGCTGAGCCGGAGCCGATCCATGCGCGGCGAGCGACATCGCCAGCAGCACCACCGCCGCACTGGAATGCGCCGCCCAGGTAAGGGCCGCGGCGACGAGCAGCGCGATCAGCGGCTCGGTGGAGATCGCGGCCAACACGCCATGCAGTCCCGGGCCGAGCGCGGATGGCGCGACCACGTCCACGAGCTGGTGCAGGGCGGTCAGCATCAGGCCGAGCCCGATCAGCACCCGCCCGACATCGCGGATGCGGGTGCCGCCCCGCCGGAACATCAGGAAACCGGCCACGATCAGGGCCGGCGCCACCCGGGCTACATCGAAGGACAATGCCTGGACGATCAGCGTCGTCCCGATATTCGCCCCCAGCATCACCGCCAACGCCGGAACCAGCTCCACCGCCCCTGTGGCGGTCAGTCCGGTCACCATCAGGCCGGTCGCGGTGCTGCTTTGCAGGATGGCGGTGACGCCGAGCCCGGCGAGCAGCGCGCTCAGTCGGTTGCGGAGCGCCGCCGCGAGCACGACGCGAAGGCGCGGGCCGAAGGCGCGCTGCACCCCCGTCTGCACCATGCGGACTCCCCAGAGCAGCAACGCGACTGCCCCGGCAAGGTCGAGCAGCGTCAGCGAGCCGGCCATCGCCTCAATTTAGGCAAGGGATCGCTTCCCCGGAAACAGTTTGGCCGGCTCGGCCGACGCCCGTCGCGAGCGTCAAGCCGCCGCGGGGTCAGACGGTCTTCAGGAAGTCCGACAGCTTGTTCGCCGCCGTCGCCTTGTCGATCCGCTCCAGCGCGGCGAGCTCAGCGGCCAAGCGGTCCATCGCCTGCTCGTAGATCTGCCGCTCGCTGAAGCTCTGGTCGGGCTGGCCGGCATTGCGGTGCAGATCGCGCACCACCTCGGCGATGGCGAGCGGATCGCCCGAGTTGATCTTCGCCTCATATTCCTGAGCGCGGCGGGACCACATCGTCCGCTTGATACGGGCGCGGCCGCGCAACACGTCCATCGCCTTGTCGAACAGGTCGCGGCTGGCCAGCTTCCGCAGTCCGGCGGTGCGTGCCTTGGCCACCGGCACGCGCAAGGTCATCCGGTTCTCCTCGAACGTGATGTGGATCAGTTCGAGCTTGTGGCCGGCGATCTCCTCCACCGCGATCCGCTCGACCTTGCCGACGCCATGTGTGGGATACACCACGTGATCGCCTTGAGCGAAGGTCTCGGGCGGCCCGAGCGGGCGCGGCGGCGGCCGATGCAGATGCGGCGGCAGCCCGGGAGGCAGGCTCCCCGGAGGGCGAGCCGGCGAGGGCGGGGCCGCAACGGCCGGGGACGGAGCGGCTGTAGTGACCGCGGCTGGAGATACTGGCCCCGGAGCAGCCTGCGCCGGCATGCCGGAGGAAGCCGGCGGCACAGCTTGCTTGGATGCGCTCTCAGCGCCCTCCGGCTGCGTCGGCGCTTCACGGAGGTCCGGAACGACGGGCGGTTTGGGAGTAGGGGCGGCCTTCGCGCTCGGCTGGGAACGCGGCGGCGGGGATGCCGCCTGTGCAGCCGCGGGTGCGGGGGCCGGCGGAGCGGGCGCCAGCTCGGCCGCTGCCGAACTCTTGCGCGGCGACTCGGCTAGCGGAGCGGCGGCCGCGGTCGCCTTCTTCGGCCGCTCGGCCGGAGCGGTCTGGGAGGGAAGCGCCTTTTTCGAAGGCGGGGCGGATTTCGCCGGCGCTGCGCGTTTCGAGGGCATCGCGGCCTTCGCCAATGCCGGCGGCTGCTTCTTTGTGGCGGCAACGCGGCGCGTGGGGTCGGCCTCCGTCAGCCGGGCGGGAGCGTGCGTCGCCGCCGGCTTGGCGCGCGGCTTCGCCGCCGGCTGCTTCGTGGCGGACCGTGCGGCCGCCTTCGCGGCGGGCTTGGCCGGTGCGGGCTTGCGCGCTGGCTTCCGCGCCGAGGCCCCGGTTCCGGCATTCGATTTCATAGAGACACCTCTCACTCATGCGGGACGGCGCTCAGCCGCCCGCCTGCGCCGCCATCACAAGGAAAAGAACGACAGAGCGGCCACCACCCTGACCGGGGGCAGCGACTTCGTCCCGTTCGCCTCATATAGCATCGAAGCGGCGACCCGTCACCGTCCTCGGACCAATTCGGGGTGCCGGATGGTCAGGGCGTGCCGGGCTCGGGATCGAACAAGGCCGCCTTGTTCGGCTTGTCCTTCCACTCGTCGGCGTCGGGCGGCGGCTCCCCCTTGCGGGTGATATTGGGCCAGGTCTGAGCGTAGGTTCGGTTCTGCTCCAGCCAGGCGGCCGCCCGGTCGTCGCTGTCCGGCACGATGGCCTCAACGGGGCACTCGGGCTCGCACACCCCGCAATCGATGCATTCGTCGGGGTGGATGACCAGCATGTTGGCCCCGACGTAGAAACAGTCGACCGGGCAGACTTCCACGCAATCCATATATTTGCAGCGGATGCAGTTCTCGGTGACCACGTAGGTCATACGACGTCCTCGACAGCGGAGCCCTGAAGCGCGGGCGATATGACCGCCTTTGCGCGGGCACGCAAGGGCGCCACTACCCTTGGGCGATCTCCTCGTATAGCAGGCGCGCCTCGGGCGGCGGACCGCGGCGGCGGGCCAGGGCACGGACGCGCACCACCCGCACCGCGCCCCGCACTGGCATCGTCAGCACGTCGCCGACACGGAGCCTAGCGTGCGCCTTGTCAGTCGGTTGGCGGTTGATACGGATCAGCCCTTCCGCGATCAATGCCGCGCAGTCGGAGCGCGAGCGCGCGAAGCGGGCGCACCAAAGCCAGGTGTCGAGCCGCTGCCATTCCTGCTCCGTCGCGATCGCGCTCAACGGACCAGGGCGGCCAGCGCGGCAAACGGGCCGGGCGTGTCGTCCGCCCGGCGCGGGCGCGAGCCGCCGCGGCGCGATGGATGCACACGGCGGGCCCCGGCAAGCATGGGCGGGGCGGGCGGACCGAAATCGTCGCGCGCCAAGGCCGCGGCCGGCAGCACCCGGAACCCCAGACGGTGCAGCACCGCAGGCAGAGAGGCGGTCGGCACCGCGAGCCGCGATGCGAGCGCCGGCGGCAATGCGACCGCGCCATGCCGCGTCGCCCAGGCAAGCTCAGCGGCCACCCGCTCGGCGATATCGAGACGAAGAAGCACCGGGCCGGCGCGAATCCACCCGATCGCCTCGGCGAAGCCGTTGGGCCAGCTCCGCTGCGCCGGAACGGAAACCAAGCCAGGCGGCGGAAGGACGGGCAGCTTTTCCCCTCGTTGCACGGCCCACAGCCGAGCCCGCATCACCGCCGCCCGCGGCTTCAAGAGCGCCGGCACGAACAGCGCGAACCGGCCCGCCTTGACACCGAGCGCTCTCAGCGACCGCCGCAATGCCGGATCGGCTGCCTCACCGGACTCCCCCGGGATCACGCCAAGGCACTCCTCCAACCGGTGCAGCGGGCCCCGCAGGCTCGGCGCCGCGGCCGCGCGCGCGCTTGCCTCGAATAGCGGGGCGAGGTCGGCGCGCACGGCGTCGTCGAGCCAACGCTGCAACCTTGCACGCAGGCGCTCGCGCTGGGTGCCGTCCAGGAACTCGCTATCGATCACGGCGATCTGAGGCGTCAGGGCACTGCGTCCGGGTCTCAGCCGCGCGACCGGCGTGCTGTCCCACAGCACGAGGTGATCCGGACCGAAGCCGAAGGCCGCGTCGGGCGCCGCCTCCGCCATGGCGACCCGGCGCGGCATCTCCTCGCGCAAGGCCCGCCGGGCCGCGCGAAGCACAAGGCGCTTCTCGTCCCCGACGGCCGCCGGGTCGGGACAGAAGGTGAACCCGCCGACCGTGCCGACTTGATGACCCTCCACCACCACCTCGCCGCGCCGGGTCACGGCGGACAGCAGGTCGCCACCCTCGGTCTCCTCCAGCCGGCGCATCAGGAGCGCGGCGCGCCGGTCCACGAACCGCGCGGTCAACCGCTCATGCAGCGCGTCGGAGAGCAAATCCTCGACCTCCCGCGCCTTGGCCTGAAGCGCGGGCGCGTCGTGCACCCAGTCGGTGCGCGCGGCGATGTAGGACCAGACCCGGATGCCCGCGAGGCGCTGCATCAGAGTGTCGATATCGCCATCGGGGCGGGCAAGGGTGTCGATCTGCCCGCGCAGCCAGGCGTCCGAAAGCCGCCCGTTCCGCGCGAGATCGAAGAAGACGCGGGCGCAGAGCCGGTTGTGGGTTTCGTCGGCGAGCTTGCGGAAATCCGGGATCTGACAGGCTTCCCACAGCAGCCGGACCATCCGCCCGCCCGCCGCCGCCATGCGGATGTCCGCATCACGCGCGAGAGCCGCCAGCGTCTGGAGATCAGAGGCGTCGTTGCCTTTGACGAGCTCCGCCCGCGGCGGCGAGGCCGTGAGGCTCGCGAGCAAGGCGTCCAAGTCACCGAAATTGAGATCGCTGTTGCGCCAGCAGAGCTGCTCCAGCGGATCGAAATTATGCGCCTCTACCCGGGCCACCACGTCGTCGGCCAGCGGCGGGCAGTTCGCCGTCGTCCCGAACGTGCCGTCGTGCATCCCCCGTCCGGCGCGACCGGCGATCTGCGCCACCTCGGCGGCGGTCAGGCGGCGGATGCGGTGGCCGTCGTGCTTGGTGAGACCGGCGAACGCGACATGATCGACGTCCATGTTCAGCCCCATCCCGATCGCGTCGGTCGCGACCAGGAAATCGACCTCCTTCTCCTGATAGAGTGCCACCTGGGCATTGCGCGTGCGCGGGCTGAGGCGGCCCATGACGATCGCGCAGCCGCCCCGGCGGCGGCGGATCAGCTCGGCGATCGCGTACACGTCGGCGGCGCTGAAGGCGACGATCGCCGTGCGCGGCGGCAGCTTCGTCAGCTTGACCGGCCCGGCATAGCTGAGCTGCGAAAGGCGCGGGCGGGTCTCCACACGAGCCTGCGGCACGAGCCGGTGCAGTAGCGGGCGGATCGTCTCCGCGCCCAGGAACATCGTCTCGGCCAGTCCGCGCGCGTGCAGCAGCCGGTCGGTGAACACATGGCCGCGGTCGGGATCGGCGCAGAGCTGGATCTCGTCCACCGCGACGAACTCCACCGCCCGGTCGAGCGGCATCGCCTCCGCCGTGCAGGAGAACCAGCGCGCTCCAGGCGGGACGATCTTTTCCTCTCCCGTGATCAAGGCGACATGCCGCGCCCCCTTGCGGGCCACCATGCGGTCGTAGTTCTCGCGCGCGAGCAGCCGCAGCGGAAAGCCGATGATGCCCGACGAATGTGCCAGCAAGCGTTCGATGGCGAGATGGGTCTTGCCGGTGTTGGTCGGGCCGAGAACGGCCTTGACCCGCGATTCGAAGCCGGACATGCGGCGATGTTTGGGGCTAGGCGCGTGGATTGCAAGCGACGCTTTGTTCCTGGTCGTATCCGGGGCGCATCGAAGGCGCCTTGACCCTCGGCAAGACCGCCGCCCCCCCGTCGTCGCCTTCGAGGACTTTTTCGCGTTGCGGAGCGCAACAACCTCAAGTAAGCGCGACCGGTCGAAACGGACCTTGCCATGCCCCCATCGAGAAGACCGGCGCATCTCGACGCGCTGGAAGCCGAAAGCATCCACATCATGCGGGAAGCGGTGGCCCAGGCGGAACGCCCGGTGCTGCTCTACTCGATCGGCAAGGATTCGTCGGTTTTGCTGCACTTGGCGCGCAAGGCGTTCTTTCCTGGCCGCCTGCCGTTTCCGCTGCTGCACATCGACACGAAGTGGAAATTCCGTGACATGATCGCCTTCCGCGACGCCACCGCGGCGCGGTTCGGGCTCGATCTCCGGGTACACACCAACCCCGACGGCCTGCGCGACAACGTCAACCCGTTCGACCACGACAGCATCACTTACAACCGGGTGATGAAGACCGACGCGCTGAAGCAGGCGCTCGATGCCGGCCGCTATGATCTCGCCTTCGGCGGCGCGCGGCGCGACGAGGAACGCTCGCGCGCCAAGGAACGCATCTTCTCGGTGCGCGGCCCAGGCCATAGCTGGGAGCCGAAGCTACAGCGTCCGGAGATGTGGCGGCTCTATAACGGCCAGGTCGCGCCCGGTGAGACGCTGCGCGTGTTCCCGCTCTCCAACTGGACCGAGCTCGACGTGTGGACCTACATCCTGCACGAATCGATCGATGTCGTACCGCTCTATTTCGCGAAGCCGCGCCCGACGGTGGAGCGCGGCGGCGCCCTGATCGTCGTTGACGACGAGCGTATGCGGTTCAATCCGGGCGAGCAGCCGGTCAATCGGGTGGTGCGGTTCCGCTCGCTCGGCTGCTATCCGCTCAGCGCCGCGGTGCTGTCGGAGGCCGACTCCATCGAGGACATCGTGGAAGAGATGCGCCGCACGCGCGAGAGCGAACGGGCCGGCCGACTGATCGACTTCGACCAGGATGCCTCGATGGAAAAGAAGAAGCGTGAGGGATATTTCTGATGCCCGACTCCCTCCTGCGCGTACTCACCTGCGGCAGTGTCGATGACGGCAAATCGACGCTGATCGGGCGCCTGCTATATGAGTGCGGCGCGGTGCCTGACGACGTGCTGGCCGCGCTCGAGCGTGATTCCAAGCGGTTCGGCACGGTAGAGAACGGCGTCGATTACGCCCTGCTGGTCGATGGGCTCGCCGCCGAGCGCGACCAGGGCATCACGATCGACGTAGCGTACCGCTATTTCGAGACGCCGCGCCGGCGCTTTATCTTGGCCGACGCGCCGGGGCACCAGCAGTACACCCGCAACATGGCGACTGGCGCCTCCTTGGCCGAGCTTGCGATCCTGCTGGTGGACGCGCGCAAGGGCCTGCTCGCGCAAACGCGCCGCCACGCCGCCATCGCGACCATGATGGGCGTCCGCCAGATCGTGCTGGCGGTGAACAAGATGGACTTGGTCGATTTCGAGCCGGCCGTGTTCGACCGCATCGTGGAGGAATTCGACGCGCTCCGCGATCGCCTCGGCGCCGCTTCGGTGCTGGCGATCCCGGTCGTCGCGCGCGACGGCGACAACGTCGCCGCGCCGAGCCGCCGGACGAACTGGTACGACGGCCCCACCCTGCTTACCGCGCTGGAAGAGGCCGAGGACGGACGGGCGGAGAGCGGCCCGGCACGCCTGCCGGTGCAGTGGGTGAACCGCCCCGACGCGGACTTCCGAGGCTATGCCGGCACGGTGGTGCGCGGTACGCTCCGCGAAGGTGATACGATCGTCAATTCGCTCTCGCGTACCGAGGCACGCGTCGCACGCATCGTGACGATGGACGGCGACTTGGCCGCCGCCCGACCGGGGCAGGCCGTTACCGTCGTGCTGGACCGTGAGATCGACGCGTCCCGTGGCGACGTGCTCGCGGCCGCGCCCATTCCCGAGCTCGCCGAGACGATCGCCGCGCGCGTGGTGTGGATGGACGAAACCCCGCTGTTCCGCGGCCGGGCCTACCAGATCATGCTCGCCACCCGCAGCGTGATCGGCACGGTCACGCACATCGACAGCAAGCTCGATGTCGAGACGCTGGAGGAGAAGCCGGCCACCGAGCTGCATCTGAACGAAATCGGCACGGTCAGCCTCTCGCTCGCCCAGCCGGTCGCCTGCGAGCCTTACGGGCTGAGCCGCGAACTGGGCGGGTTCATCTTCGTCGACCGGCTCACGCGCGGCACGGTCGGCGCCGGGATGGTGACGGAGATCACCTCCGCCCGCAGCCCGATCTACTGGCACGCGATGGATGTCGATAAGGCGGCGCGCGCCTCGCTGAAGCGCCAGCGACCCGCCGTCCTCTGGTTCACCGGCCTTTCTGGCGCCGGCAAATCCACCATCGCCAACCTTGTCGAAAAACGGCTGCACGCCGAGGGGCGCCATACGATGGTGCTCGACGGCGACAATGTGCGGCACGGGTTGAACCGCGATCTCGGCTTCAGCGAGGCCGACCGCGTGGAGAACATCCGCCGCGTCGCCGAGGTCGCCAAGCTGTTCGTCGAAGCGGGCATGATCGTGCTCGTGTCCTTCATCTCGCCCTACCGTGCCGAGCGCGACGTGGCGCGCGCGGCCGTGGAGGACGGCGAATTCCTGGAGATTTTCGTCGACACCCCGGTGGACGAATGCCGCCGGCGCGACCCGAAAGGCCTCTATGCCCGCGCCGATGCCGGCCAGCTCCGCAATTTCACCGGCGTCGATGCGCCGTACGAGGAGCCGCTCGACCCGGAAATCCGCCTCCGCACCATGGAGGCGAGCCCGGAGGCGCTCGCCGAGCAGGTGGTTGCCGAGCTGCGCCAGCGGGGGCTGCTCGGCTAGGCGGGTTACCGCCCTGTGGTCACGCTCTGGCGCGCCGGACTCAAGGAGGCGATCGGCGAGCTCCCCGATTTCGTCCGCCTCGCTGCCGAGATGGGCGTGCGGGAGGTGCATCTGTAAGGGCTTGTTTTCGACGCCGCCTGCTTCGGCATGGCGCGGGCGGACTCCTCGCTCTTTGAGCGCACCCAGAGGCACCTGGGGCGGCTCGCTCCGCGCGGGCTGGCGGATCATCGCCACCCTCGCGCGTGTTGCCGCTGAACTGCGCCGCCGCCCCGCCCCTGTCCGCTGAGACT
Source organism: Acetobacteraceae bacterium (assembly GCA_035685165.1). GTDB lineage: Bacteria > Pseudomonadota > Alphaproteobacteria > Acetobacterales > Acetobacteraceae > DATFDN01. Next base: position 442,281 of record DASRBI010000008.1, on the reverse strand, counting down.
TGTGGCGGAACGATTCGGCGCGGCGCTTGCGGCGCGGCGCGCGAGCCGCCATGTTGGCCGCCTCGTCAACGGAACTGAAAGGAGGTGATCCAGTGTCTCATTGTTTTGCGCCGGCGCCAGTCGCCGCGGCCTGGATCGTCACCTCGGATCGCGGGGTCGCGTAACCCGGGTTCTCACAACTGGCCAACCGGCCGAACAATGGAAAGCCTCGGACCCCGGTCCGGGGCTTTCGCATATCCGGGCCTCCGCATTGAACCGGCCGCCGGCCCAGCCCAGATCGTCGTTCGACCGTCCTCTCCCACGGACCCGTTGCGAGGCCCGCGCGCCCTGGACGGCCAGGTTTTGACCTGACGGGAGAAGCCCATGCTGATTTCCGATGTCCTGCACGGCAAAGGCCGCGCCGTCGTGCGGATTCCCGCCGAGGCGACGGTCGCCGAAGCCGTCCGCAAGCTTTCCGAGAAGCGGATTGGGGCGCTGGTGGTGGAGGACCGCTGGCTGAAGATGGCGGGCATCTTCTCCGAGCGCGACTTCATCAACTGGACCGCCCGCGAGGGCGCCGCCGCGCTGGATCGCAAGGTGGGCGACGTAATGACCGCCCCGGTCATCACCTGCAAGCCGTCGGACACGATCGATTCCGTGCTCGCCCGCATGACGGTCTCCCGCATCCGTCACATGCCGGTCGCCGAAGGCGAGGACCTGATCGGCATCGTCAGCATCGGCGATCTCGTGAAGCACCGGCTCGACGAGAAGGAGCTGGAGGCCAACGTCCTGCTCGAACTCTCGCGGATGCGCGCCTGACCAAAGGGCCGGCCCACTAGAGAGCCCGTTCCCCTTGCGCGACGGGGTCAGGAGGAGGGGGCGAGCGCGCTTCGGCGACCCATTTCTCCCACCCCCGCGCCCGCAGCTCGCAGGCCGGGCAGGCGCCGCAGCCATAGCCCCAATCATGGCGGTGCGTCCGGTCGCCCCGGTAGCAACTGTGCGACTGCTCCCGGATCAGCTCGACGAGCGCCGCCCCGCCGAGCGCATCCGCGAGTGCCCAGGTTGCTGCCTTGTCGCGCCACATCAGCGGCGTCTCCAGCACGAACCGCCGTTGCATCCCGAGGCCGAGCGCCACTTGCAAGGCCTTGATCGTGTCGTCGCGGCAATCGGGGTAGCCCGAATAGTCGGTCTCGCACATGCCGCCGACGAGCCGCCGCAGCCCCCGCCGGTACGCAAGCGCCGCCGCGTAGGTGAAGAACAGCAGATTGCGGCCCGGGACGAAGGTGGTCGGCAACCCCTCCGTATCCATCGCGATCTCTGCCTGTGAGGTCAGCGCGGTCGCCCCCAGGGCCGCCATCGAGGCGCGCAGGTCGATCACATGATCCTGCCCGAGCCGCGCCCCCCAGCCGCGGATCGCCGCCATCCCGGCACGCAGCCCGGCGCGGCATTCGAGCTCCACCGCGTGCCGCTGCCCGTAATCGAACCCAATCGTCTCCACCCGCTGATAGCGGTCGAGCGCCCAGGCGAGGCAGGTGGCGGAGTCCTGCCCGCCCGAGAACAGCACGAGGGCATGGTCGTCCATCGCGCCCAGTCCTACGCTAGAGGCGACCGGAACGGGAGACCAGGGATGACGACCCCGCGCGACGCCCTCGCCGAACTCTGGTCCGCCGCCGGCCTCCCCGCCTCGGCGCTGGAGGACGCCGTGCTGACAGGCGCGGAACCCGCCCTTCCTTCCTCCTTCGCGGTCGGCACCGCCGCCCAGGCGAGCATCGCCGCCGCGGGCCTTGCCGCTGCCACGCTCGGCCAGGCGCGCGGTCTGCCGCGCCAGACCGTCGCGGTTCCGATGCGCCAGGCTGCCGCCGAGTTCCATTCCGAGCATTGGCTCAGGATCGACGACAAGCCGCCGCCCGACCTATGGGACAGGATCGCGGGCACCTATCCGTGCGGCGACGGCCGCTATGTGCGCCTGCACACGAATTTCCCGCATCATCGCGACGGCGTGCTGCGCCTGCTCGGCTGCGCGCACGAGCGCGAGGCCGTGCGTGCCGTGCTTGCCCGCTGGAACGCCTTCGACTTCGAGCAGGCCGCTGCCGAGGCGGGACTCTGTGTGGCAGCGATGCGGAGCTTCACCGAGTGGGACGCGCATCCGCAGGGCCGCGCCGTGCAGGCCGAGCCGCTGATCGCGCTGGAGCGGATCGGCGACGCGCCGCCTTCCCCGCTGCCGCCCGCCGACCGGCCACTCGGCGGTGTGCGCGTCCTGGAGATGACCCGGGTCATCGCCGGCCCGGTCGGCGGGCGGGTGCTCGCCCTGCACGGGGCCGACGTGCTCCGCATCAGCGCCCCGCAGCTCTACAATTTCCCCGCGCTCGAGATCGACACCGGGCGCGGCAAGCGCAACGCGCAACTCGACCTGCGCGACCCGGGCGCGCGCGAGACCATGCGCGGCCTGCTGAGCCAAGCCGACATCTTCCTCCAGGGCTACCGCCCGGGCGCCATCGCGGCGCTCGGTTTCGGCCCGGAGGCAGCCGCCGCGCTCCGGCCCGGGATCATCTATGTCTCGCTCTGCGCCTACGGGTTCAGCGGCCCCTGGAGCGGGCGGCGGGGCTTCGACAGCCTCGTGCAGACGGCAAGCGGCTTCAACGCCGCCGAGGCCGAAGCGGCCGGCATCGCCGGGCCGAAGCCGCTGCCGGTGCAGGCGCTCGACCACGCCTCGGGAATGTTGCTGGCGCTCGGCGCGATGGCGGCGCTCGGCCGCCGGGCCCGCGAGGGCGGAAGCTGGCATGTGCGCGTCTCGCTGGCACGCACCGGCCATTGGATCCGCCTGCTCGGCCGGGTGCCCAGCGGGCTTTCCGGCCCGCCCATGACCGAAGAGGAGGCATCAGGCTACAGCGAGGAAACCCAGTCGGGCTTCGGCCGCCTGCGGGCGATCCGCCATGCGGCACGGCTCTCGGCCACCCCGGCGCGCTACGCCCGCCCGGCCGTCCCGCCCGGCTCCGACCCGCCTGCCTGGACCTGAGCCGCCGCACCCGGGCGGCCAGAACCGGGCATCACTCCCCGAGCAAATGCAAAGCGAGGCGGCGTTCCTGCGGCGTGGGGCGATGCTCGATCAGGTATACGCCTTGGCGCAGGCCGAGCATTAACCGCCCCTCGATCAGCGGGATCGAGAGATGGGCGCTCATGGAGGCCGCGCGGACATGGGTGAGAAGATCGCCTCTCGGGTCGCGCGAGCGGCGCGGCGCGAGGTCGGCGGTCATACGCCGCAGCGCCGCCAGTGTTTCGTTGACGGCGGCCGGATTGCCGCGCTCGTGGGTCAGCAGCGAGGCGGTGGTGTGGCGGCACCACACCGTCAGCAGTCCTTGAGCGAAGCCGCTTTCGGCCACCCAAGTCTCGAGGCCGTCGGTGATCTCCGCAATCCCCTGCCCGGCCATGTCCAAAACCAGCCGTCCCGACCGCTGCCGCACCGCGACCACCCTGCGTTGTATCCACGAAATGAAACACAACTCGGACGCAGCCGCCAGGGGCGATGCGCTATTCGCTGTCCTCAAGGAGAGCCAACGCGTCCGGATGCCAGTCGAGGCCTACTGATTCTCCGGGAACCGGCTGGACGGGCAGCCTCTCGTGCGATGCAACCTTGGCGCTGATGATGCTTCCGTCCCTGAGCCGTAACTCGTAGAAGCAACTGTCGCCGGCATAGGTGCGCCCGGACGCCTGCGCGGCAACAAGGCCGGCCTCCGTATTTCGCACAAGCCGAATGCGCTCCGGCCGGAGCGCGAGGCTGACGGCCTGCCCGGACTCGACCGCGCCGGCAATCCGCACCCGCGCGCCGCAGCTCAGGGCGACTGACAGTACGCCGTCCTCGGACCGCTCCACGATCCCGCGCAGGATATTCGCCGCGCCGAGAAACTTGGCGACGAACGTCGTGCGCGGCCGTTCGTACACCTCCTGCGGCGGCCCGGTCTGCACGAGCCGCCCCTGGTGCATCACGCCGATGCGGCTTGCCGCCGACAGCGCCTCCTGCTGATCGTGCGTCACCATCACGAACGTCGTGCCGATGCGGCGTTGCAGCCGAACGAGCTCGGCGCGCGTCTCTTCGCGTAGATTGCGGTCGAGCGCCGACAAGGGCTCGTCGAGCAGCAGAAGCTTCGGGCGCGGTGCCAAGCTGCGCGCCAGCGCGACCCGCTGCTGCTGGCCGCCCGAGAGCGACGCCGGCCGGCGCGCCTCGAAGCCCTGCATCTGCACGAGTGCCAGCATCTCCTCCACGCGCGCCGCGATCGCGCGGTGGTGAAGGCGCTGGCGGCGCAGCCCGAAGGCGATGTTGGCCGCCACGCTGAGGTGCGGAAACAGCGCGTAGGACTGGAACATCGTATTCACCGGCCGGCGATGCGGCGGCAGGGCCGCTAGATCGGCGCCGTCCAGCACGATCCGCCCACGCTCGGGCCGCACGAACCCGGCGATGGCGCGGAGCAGCGTCGTCTTGCCCGAGCCCGACGGGCCGAGGAGCACGAAGAACTCGCCCGCCCCGACATCGAGATCGACCGCATCGACGGCGAGAACGGGGCCGTAGGCAACGCGCAGCCCCTCGATCCGCAGAAGCGGCGCGGCCACGCCTATCCGCCGGCCTTGAAGCGGTCCCACATCCGGCTGCGCGCCCGCTCCGCCGCCGCCGGCACCGGGCCGATGGTGAACAGGCGCGACGCCATGTCGGCCGGCGGGTAGACCGCCGGATCGGCGAGCAGCTCCGGGCGGATCATCGGCCGGCTTGCCGGGACCGCGTTCGGATACATCGTGGCGTTGGTGATCCCGGCCATCACGTCCGGTTGCAGAAGGAAGTTTATGAACGCGAGCGCGGCCTCTTTGTGCGGCGCGTCCGCCGGGATCGCCAGCATGTCGAAGGCAAGCTGCGCGCCCTCTTTCGGCATCGCGTAGCGCACCACCACGCCGTGCCCGGCCTCGCGCGCGCGGGCGCCCGCCTGTGCCACGTCGCCCGAATAGTCCATCGCGAGACACGCCGAGCCTCCGGCCAGCGCCTCCAGCGCTCCGCCCGAGGCGAAGGTGCGGATATAGGGGCGAATGCCCATCAGCGTGCGCTCGACCGCGGCGAGATCGGCCGGATCGGTGCTGTTCTGGCTCTTGCCGAGATAGCGCAGCACCGACGGGATCACGTCGATCGCCGAGTCCATCATAATGATGCCGCACGGCGCGAGCCGCTTGGCGTTCTCCGGTTTGAACAGCAGATCCCACGAGTCGACAGGGGCGCCGGGAGCCAGCGCCGCCACCTTGTCGGGCGCGAAGCCGAAGCCCGTCGTGCCCCACAGATAAATGGCGCCATGCCGGTTGCCGGGGTCGGAGGAAGCGACCTCCGCCATCATCTGCGGGTCGAGATTCTTCCAGTTCGGCACCTTGCTGCGGTCGATCTCGGCGAGCGCGCCGACCTTGATCAGGCGCGAAAAGGTCGGCTCGTTGGTGGGCACCACGACGTCATATCCCGAGTGTCCGGCGAGCAGCTTGCCCTCCAGCGTCTCCAGACTGTCGAACATGTCGTAGCGGACCGTGATGCCGGTCTCCGCCTCGAACCGCTTGATCGCCGCGGGGTCGATATAGTCGGTCCAGTTATAGACGTTGACGACCTTCTCCTCGGCTCGCGTCGCGCCGAGCAGCGACAGCGGCAGAAGCGCGGCGAGCGCGAGGCGGCGCCCGATCATCGCGGCGGCATCCGAAGCGCGCCATCGAGGCGAATCGTCTCGCCATTCAGGTAGCGGTTGGCGATGATATGCAGGACGAGCGCGGCATATTCGCCGGGAAGGCCGAGCCGCGCGGGAAACGGCACTGAGGCGGCGAGCGCTGCGCGAATCTCGTCGGGCAGACCGTTGAACATCGGCGTCTCGATCAGTCCCGGCGCGATCGTCACCACACGCACGCCTACGCGGGCAAGCTCGCGCGCGGCGGGCAGCGTCAGCCCGGCCACCCCTGCCTTGGAGGCGGCATAGGCCGCCTGACCGATCTGGCCATCGAAGGCGGCGATCGAAGCGGTGTTGACGATTACGCCGCGCTCGCCCTCGTCGAGCGCCGGTAGCGCGCTCATCTCGGCCGCGGCGAGACGGAGCAGGTTGAATGTGCCGATCAGATTGACGCGGATCACGCGCTCGAACGCGTCGAGCGGGAGCGGCCCGTCGCGCCCGACGATGCGCCCGGCCGTGCCAATCCCGGCGCAGTTGACCAGCACCCGTGCCGGACCGTGCGCGGCACCTGCGGCGGCAACCGCCGTCGCGGCCGCGGCGGCATCGGCGACATCGCAGCCGAACGCGAGCCCGCCGAGGCGTGCCGCGACCTCGCGGGCCTGGGCCTCGTTACGGTCGAGGATCGCCACCTTCGCGCCCGCCTTGGTGAGAGCTTCCGCGGTGGCCGCGCCGAGCCCCGACGCGCCGCCCGTCACCAAAGCGGCCTGTCCCTGAAGCTCCATCGCCGTCCCCCTCTTTCCGTCCCGCGCCCCCTATACGCACAATGCCGTGCCGAACAACCGGAGACGCGGGCGGATGAAAACGGAAAAGCAGCCGGCCAGGGGATCGCGCGGCATGGTGGTGAGCAACCACCCGCTCGCCTCGGCGGCCGGAGCGGAGATGCTGGCGGCGGGCGGCAACGCCGCCGACGCGGCGATCGCCACGCTGTTCGCGCTGACGGTGGTCGAGCCGATGATGGTCGGCATCCTGGGCGGCGGCATTTTCCACATCCGCACGCCCGACGGCGCGCATGTGGTGATCGACAACCAGAGCCGTGCCCCGCTCGCCACCGGCCCCACCACCTACACGCCCGATCCCGCCGCCGCGCCCGGAACGATGGATGCAGTCGGCCGCGCCAATGCGCTCGGCCCGACGGCAGTGGCTGCGCCGGGAAACCTCGCCGGCTGGAGCGAGGCGCTGGCGCGCTTCGGCACCTTCAAGCTGGCCGATGTCATCGAGCCGGCGATCCGCTTCGCCGCGCGCGGCTATCGCGCCACCCCGTTCCTCGCCGACTGCGTGGCCGACAGCGCCGAAGACATGCGCCGCGACGCGGCGATCGCCGCCCTGTTCCTGCCCGGCGGCGCGCCGCTGAAGGCGGGCGATCCGGTGGTGATGGCGGACTACGCCGAGACGCTTCGCCTGATCGCGCGCGAGGGGCCAGCGACGCTGTACGGCGGCGCGCTCGGTCACATCTACACCGCGCATATGGAGCAGTCGGGCGGCTACTTGCGGATGGCGGACCTGACCGACTACTCCACCAAGGAACGCTCGGCGCTGCGCGGGCACTACCGCGGATACGAGATCGTCGGGCCGCCGCCGCCCTCCTCGGGGCCGCTGCACATCCTGCAAATGCTGAACATCCTTGAGAAATTCGACCTCCGCGCGATGGGGTTCGACTCGCCCGACCGCGCGCACCTGCTGGCGGAAGCGATGAAGATCGCCTTCGCCGACCGCGCCGCCGCCACCGCCGATCCGGATTTCGTCGCCGTGCCGGTGGAGCGGCTGCTCTCCGAGGATTATGCCGCGCAGCGGCGCGAAGAGATCGACGCGCGCCGCGCCAAGGACTTCCCGGCGGGCGTGCCGGCCGTCGCGGCCGAGGGCGCGCACACGACGCACATAACGGTGGCCGATGCCTCCGGCCTGATCGTGTGCGCGACGCAGACGATCAATAGCCTGTTCGGTGCCCGCTACATCGTGCCGGGCACCGGGATGATCCCCAACAACTACATGTACTTGTTCACGCCGCATCCAGGCCGGGCCAATTCGGTGGCACCCGGCAAGCGCGTCACCTCGTCGATGTCGCCGGTGATCGTGCTGCGCGACGGCGCGGCCCGCTATGCGCTTGGCCTGCCAGGCGGATTGCGGATTTTCGCCTCCGTGATGCAGGCGCTGATCAACCTGATCGACCATGGGATGACGCTGCAGGAAGCCGTGGAGGCGCCCCGCCTCTGGACGCAAGGCTACGGCGTGGAGGTGGAGCGCGGCTTCGGCGCGGTGATGGCGCAGGCGCTCGAATCCCGCGGGCACAAGGTGAACATCGTTCCGAACATCGGCGGCGGCATGTGCGCTGTCGGGTTCGCGGCCGACGGCATGATGGAGGGGGCCGCCTGCTGGCGGGCGGACGGCACGCCGATAGGGGTCAGCGGCGGCTTGGCGCGGCCCGGCGTGCGCTTCCGCGCGGAGCAGGCGCCGTCGTAACGCATCAAGCTGCAACAAGATCGGACTTAGGTCAGTTGCTTACGACTTGCGCCGCCCCGTCCGGCTGAGGCATGTTCGCCCCGCGATAAAGGGGCGGGGGAAGTCGATCTTGGACCTGCGCTTGGTCATGGCGGCTTCCGTGCTCGCGCCGCTTCTCCTCGCCGCCTGCAAAAAAGAAAATGCCTATATGCCGCCACCGCCGGCCGCGGTTGGCGTCATGCATCCGATCGCGCGAACGGTCGCACCGTACATCAACGCCACGGGCATGGCGGTTGCCTACAATCAGGTCACTGTCATGGCCCGCGTGCAAGGCTTCGTGCAACAGATCGCTTACAAGGACGGCGACCGGGTCAAGGCCGGGCAGCTGCTATTCCTGATCGAACCCGCCCCCTACGAGGCCCAGCTTCAGCAGGCACAGGCGCAGCTCGCCGCCGACCAGGCGCAATATGATTTCGCCGCCATCGAGTACCAGCGCCAGGCAACGCTCGCTGTCAACAGCTTCGCCGCCGCGCAGACCGCCGCCGATCAAGCCAAGGCGACACGCGACAGCGCCAAGGCGAAGGTGGAGAACGACCGGGCCGCGGTCGCCATCGCCTCGATCAATCTCGGCTACACCCGCGTCACCGCGCCGTTCGACGGCGTGGCGACCAACCATCTGGTCTCGCTCGGCCAGCTCGTCGGCGTGGGCAGCCCGACCGCACTTGCGAACGTCGTCCAGCTCGACCCGATCTATGTCACTTTCAGTGCCAACGACCAGGAGGTGCAGCAATTCCAGACGGCGCTGCGCAAGAAGGGTATCCCCTGGCCGGATCCCAGCGCCGTTTCCCTTGCGATCGGCCTCACCTCGCAGACGGGTTATCCCTATCAAGGCCAAATGGACTACGTCTCGCCCACCGCCGACTCGGCGACCGGGACGGTGCTGGCGCGGGCGGTGGTGCAGAACCCGAACAACGAGATCCTGCCCGGCTACTACACCAATGTCCGGGCCTCGGCGCCGGTGCTCGCCGCGCCGGCCCTGCTGGTGCCGGAGGTGTCGCTGGGCGCCGACCAGGAGGGGCGATACGTCCTCGTGGTCAACAAGGACAACGTGGTCGAAAAGCGCCACCTGACGCTCGGCCAGCCGGAAGGGGCGCTGCGCGTCATCACAGCCGGGCTGCAACCCGACGACAACGTCGTCGTCACCGGCCTGGAGCGAGCGATACCCGGCAACAAGGTCGCACCGCAACCGGCGCCGCCGCCGGCAAGCTGAATGATCTCCAAGTTCTTCATCGAGCGGCCGGTCCTCGCCAACGTCCTCGCGATCCTGTTCGTCCTGATCGGCGCGGTCGCCGTCTTTGAGCTGCCGATCTCGCAGTACCCCAACGTGGTGCCGCCCACCATCGCGGTGGCCACCCGCTACCCGGGCGCCTCCGCCGAGACCGTGATGAACACTGTCGCCCTGCCGATCGAGCAGCAGGTGAACGGTGTCAATCACATGATCTACATGCAATCGAACAGTGCCTCGGACGGCAGTTACGCGCTGACGGTAACATTCGCGATCGGCACCGACCTCGATTTTGCGCAGGTGTTGGTGCAGAACCGCGTCTCGACGGCGATGGCCTCGCTGCCGCAGGCCGTGCAGGCGCAGGGCGTGACGGTTCAGCAGCAATCGACTTCGATTTTGCAGATCATCTCGCTCACCTCGCCGAACGGAAAATACGACAATTTGTTCCTGAGCAATTACGCGACCATCAATCTGCTGAACGAGCTGCAGCGCGTTCCGGGCGTCGGGAACGTAAACATCTACGGCGTCGGCCAGTACGCTATGCGTATCTGGCTCGATCCGACCAAGCTCTATGCCCGCGGCCTGACACCGGCCGACGTCGTCCAGGCAATCCAGTCACAAAGCCAGCAGGTCACGGGCGGGCAGGTGGGGGCGCCTCCGGCGCCCGCCGATCAGGCGTTCCAGTTCACCGTCAATGTCCAGGGGCGGCTCGCCGATCCCGCGGAGTTCGGCAGCATCATCGTCAAGGCCGCCGCCGGCGCGGTGACGCGGGTTCGCGATGTCGGCCGCGTCGAGCTGGGCTCGCAGACCTACTCGCAGGTGTTCACGAGTGACGGCAAGCCCGCCGCCGGCATCGCCATCGCCCAGACGCCGGACGCCAACGCGCTCGCGGTGGCGCGCGGCGTGCGCGCGAAGATGGAGGAGCTGTCGAAGTCCTTTCCCCCCGGCCTCGCCTATTCCATCCCGTACGATACCACCGCCTACGTGAAAGCCTCGATCCACGAGGTCTACAAGACGCTCTACGAGGCAGCCGCGCTCGTGCTGGTCGTCATCCTCGTCTTCTTGCAGGACTGGCGCGCGATGCTGGTGCCGGCGACGACCGTTCCGGTGACGATCATCGGCGCGTTCGCCGCGATGGCGGCGCTCGGCTTCACGGTCAACCTCTCCACCCTGTTCGCGCTGATCCTCTCCATCGGCATCGTGGTGGACGACGCGATCGTGGTCGTGGAGGCGGCATCGGCCGACATGGAGCGCGGCATGTCGTCGCATGATGCGGCGATCGAGGCCATGCGGCAGCTCTTCGGCCCCATCATCGGCATCACGCTCGTGCTGATATCGGTCTTCCTGCCGGCGGCGTTCCTGCCCGGCCTGACGGGGCGGATGTACGCGCAATTCGCCCTCGTTATCGCGGCGACCGCGATCATCAGCGCGATCAACGCGGCGACGCTGAAGCCGACGCAATGCGCGCTCTGGTTGCGCGTTCCGAAACCGCCTGAGAAGCGCGGCATCCTCGCGCGGGGGTTCAATCGCGTCTATGGCGCGATCGAGCGCGGTTACGTGCGGCTGGTCGGGCGCATGACGAACCGCGCGCTGCTGACCGTCATCATCGGCCTGGTCATCGCCGGCGCCGGCTTGTGGGGCATGGCGCGCCTGCCGACCGCGTTCATCCCGACCGAGGATCAGGGATACGTGATCGTCGCGTTGCAGTTGCCCGACGGCGCTTCGCTGGAGCGTACCAACGCCGCCCTGCAACGGGTGAAGGATATCGCGCTGAAAATCCCCGGCGTGGAGACCGTGGAGACCATCGCCGGGCTTTCGGCGCTCGACAATTTCGCCACCGTGCCAAGCAACGGCACCGCGTTCGTCATTCTAAAAGACTGGTCGGTGCGCGACAAGGCCAAGGACCAGGGGCTGCGGACGATCTATGAAACGCTGCAAAACGCCGTCCTCAACCTGCCGGACGGTCTCGGGCTTGTATTGATCCCGCCACCGATTCAGGGGATCGGCAATTCCAGCGGCTTCAACATGATGGTGGAGCTGCGTGACGGCAGCTCGGATTTCACCGAATTACAACGCATCACCCAGGCGATGGTCGCCAACGCCTCCTCGCAGAGCGAGTTGCAGCACGTCGGCAGCTCATTCCGCGCGGGGGTACCACAGTTGCAGGTGATTGTGGATCGCACAAAGGCGGAAACACTGCATGTCGCGGTAGGCGACATTTTCAACACGCTCGGCGGGTATATCGGCTCAAGCTATGTTAACCAGTTCAACAAGTTCGGCCGCACCTTCCAGGTCTATGTGCAGGCGGAGTCGAAGTATCGTCTGAACGCGCGCGATTTGGGCAATCTCTACGTGCGCAGCAGCGATGGCAACATGGTGCCGCTCGGCGCCCTCGTTCAGATAAAGCCGGTTATCGGGCCGGCGCTGGTGACATTATACAATCTTTATCCTGCAGCGACGATCGTTGGCTTGCCGGCGCCCGGTTTCAGCTCCGGCCAGTCCATGAACTTGATGCAGCAGATCGCCGCACGCACGCTGCCGCCCGGCACCGGCTTTAGCTGGACGGCCATGTCCTACCAGGAGCAACTGGTAGGCAACCAAATCTACTACGTTTTCGGATTGGCGCTTGCGCTCGTGTATCTCTGCCTCGCCGGTCAGTACGAGAGCTGGATCACGCCGCTAGCCGTCATCCTCGCCGTGCCGTTGTCGCTGCTGGGTCCGGCCGTGACCTACGAGGCGCTCGGACTGCCAAACACACTCTACACCCAGATCGGGCTGCTCCTGCTGGTGGCGCTCTCGGCGAAGAACGCGATCCTGATCGTCGAGGTGGCGCGTGAGCATCGGGCGGCGGCCGCGTCGATCCACGACTCGGCGGTTGACGCTGCGCGCATCCGGTTCCGCCCCATCATCATGACCTCGTTCGCCTTCATTCTCGGCGTGCTGCCGCTGGTGTTCGCGAGCGGCGCGGGGGCGGCCGGGCGCATCTTCCTCGGCCTGACCGTTTCCACCGGGATGCTGGCCAATACCTGCCTCGCCGTGTTGTTCGTGCCCTCGTTCTACGTCGTGTTGCAGCGGTTCGAAGAGCGTATCCGGCGGCGCAAAAAGGCGGCGGTAGCGCAACCGGCCGAATAAGGGCGCCCGCTAGGCGCCTCGCCGGCCGGGCGCTACGCTTTCCGCCGTTCAAACGGGCGGCCTCGCATGACTCGGCTCCATGTCCTGATCGCGGGCGGCGGCATCGGCGGGCTGGTGGCCGCCCTCGCTCTGTTGCGCCGCGGCGTCGCGGTGGACGTGTTCGAGCAGGCTGCCGATCCGCGCGAGGTGGGCGCGGGCGTGCAGCTCGCGCCCAATGGCACGCGCGTGCTGTGCGCCCTCGGCCTGGAATCGGAGATGACCGCGATCGCCAGCATGCCTGCGGGCAAGGAGGTGCGTCTGTTCAGCACCGGGCAATCCTGGAAGCTCCAGGACCTCGGGGAGCAGGCGGTCGCGCGCTGGGGCGCGCCCTACTGGATGGTGCACCGCGGCGACTTCCACCGCGTGCTGCGCGAAGCATTCGAAGCGCGCGCGCCCGGCAAGCTGCACAAGGGTGCGCGGGCGGAGGGCTTCACGCAGGACGCAGACGGCGTGACCCTGCTGCTGACCAGCGGCGAGCGCGTGTGCGGCGACGCGCTGGTAGGCGCCGACGGCGTGCATTCGCGCATCCGCGAGACGCTGTTCGCCAACGAGCGTGCCCAATTTACCGGCATCGTGGCCTGGCGGGGCGTGGTGCCGATGGAGCGCGTTCCCGCGCACATGCGCGGCGCGGTCGGGGTGAACTGGATCGGTCCGCACGGGCATGTGGTGATGTATCCGCTGCGGCGCGGCGAGCTGCTCAACATGGTGGGCGCCGTGGAGCGCGACGACTGGCGGGTAGAGGGGTGGTCGATCCCCGGTAGCACGGCGGAGTGCCTGCGCGACCTCGCCGCGTGGCACCCGGACGTGCATGCGGTCATCCGCGCCATCGACATACCATATAAATGGGCGCTGCTGAGCCGCGATGCGCTGCCGCGCTGGTCGGTGGGGCGCGTTACCTTGCTCGGCGATGCGTGCCATCCCACGCTGCCGTTTTTGGCGCAGGGCGCCAACATGGCGATCGAGGACGGCATGGTGCTGGCGCGCTGCCTGGAACGCTATGGGGACGATGTGGCGACGGCGCTACGGCGCTACGAGCAGGCCCGACTCGACCGCACCACGCGCATCGTGCGTGGCGCGCAGGACAACGCCGGGCGCTTCCACAACCCGGAGCTCGCGGATGCGGCGGGAGCGGCCGCGTTCGTCGACCGGGAATTCGCGCCCGACAAGGTGGAGGCACGCTATAACTGGCTGTTCGAATATGACGCTTTGAGTGTGGCGGTATGAGCGCATTCTCTTTGTCTCTTGCCACTCGCTACCATAGCGATCTTGATTGCCAGCGCGCCTCCCTCGTCATTCCCGCCAAAGCGGGAACTCAGGATTACCGGCACTTTGCAGCACGCCTGGGTGCCCGCCTTCGCGGGCATGACGGCAGGGCGATCCCTTGCAAGCTTCCACCGCGACGCTTGCGTTTCAACATCCGAATGCTTTTGTCATTGTCGTGACCTCCCCTCACTCCGTCCGATCGGTCCACGTGTGGGACTTGCCGGTACGGCTGTTCCACTGGCTGGCCGTCGCGCTGGTTGCGTTCGAGTACGCCACCTCCCGACTCGGCTGGATCGACTGGCACCTGCTTGGCGGCCGGTCGCTGCTTACGATCGTGCTGTTTCGCATCGCGTGGGGCTTTGTGGGCAGCGAGTCGGCGCGCTTCACGAGCTTTGTTGCCCCACCCGGCGCCGCGCTGCGCCATTTGCGCCGCATACTCGTCCGCGAGCCCGACACAAGGCTCGGCCATAACGAAGCCGGCGGCTGGATGGTCGTGCTGATGCTCACGCTGCTGCTGGCGGAGACGGTGGACGGCGTGCTGTTGAACAACGACGTCTCAAACGACGGCCCGCTGACCGAGGTGCTGCCGAACTGGAGCTTGAATTTGATCGCCAGCCTGCATGTTTGGTTATGGTATGCCCTTGCGGTCGCGATAACGCTGCATGTCGCCGCGGTCGCGATCTACGGCTTTGCCAAGGGGCATCGGCTCGTCCCGGCCATGGTGACCGGGCGCAAGCGCGTCGCCGGCTCGATCCGCGCGCCCCGCATGGCACCGCTTTGGCTGGCACCTGTTCTGCTGGCTCTTTGTGCCTTCGCCGCGGAGTGGTTCTACCGGGTGGCGTGAAGCGCCCGGGCCACCGTTCTGCCTCGAGCCGTCCGCGCGGCACCGTTCTCCCGGATCAATGCGGCGCGCAAGGCCGCCTGCCATAGCGGCGCCCGCGCCGCGAGCGTGTGCTCGGCGACCACCGCTGCCCGCCCGCCCGCTGCCAAGTTCCGGCGGGTGCGACCCAGACGGACGAGACGCTCGATCGCCTCCTCCCAGGCGGCGGGATCGTGCGGCACCAAGATCCCGCCGGGGCCGTCCGCGATCGAACCGCGGTAAGGCTCCACGTCGGATGCCAGCACGGCAAGGCCGAGGGCGGCGTAGTCGAGCGCCTTCAGCGCCGACTTGGCGCGGTTGAACGACGTGTCGGCGAGCGGCGCGAGGCCGACGTCCCATGGGCCAGCGGCGATGATCCAGTTGACGAAGCCGGGATACGAATAGGCCGCCGCGCCCGGCGGGCTCATCCGCTTGAGCCAGCGCGGCAGGTCCGCGCGGGCCGTCATGCCGATCACGTCCACCGTCATGCGCCCCGGGTGACGCCGCAGCACTCGCTCGACCGCCGCTTCGACCAGGGCGAGATCGGCGTCGTGGGTGCTGGTGCCCATCAGCAGCAGCCGCACCGGCCCTTGCCGAACAGCCTGCATCCGGGTGCGCGAGGGAAACCAAAGCCGCTCATCGAGCGCGTTCGGCACCACAAGCGCGGCGTTCCCGCCCGGCTTGAGCCGCTCCGCCAGGGCAGGTGTGGATGCCCACACCACATCCGCGCCGCGCAGCAGCCGCCGCACCGTCCCGGCGCGGCCGCGCAACAGCGCATGGTCGGCGTGATCGGCCGGTAGATGCAGCAGGTCGTCGTCGAGATCGTAGACAAGGCGGATGCCGGCACGCCGGCAATGCGCGATCAGCGCCTCCGCCTGCTTCACGTCCCCGATCGCGTGCCGGTGCGTGATCAGCAGGTCGGCACCCATGTGCATCGCCTCGTCGGCGCGCGCCACGCGCAAATCCGCGCCGATCCCCGGGTGGCTCAGCGGCTGCAACAGGCGGATATAGGCGCAGGGCGTCGGCATTCCCGTGGCGGCAAAGCGTTCCGGCACCACGATCACACGCGGCCGGGCGGCCAGGCGGGCGGGCGGCTTGGACCGGGCACCGGACTTGCCGAGCGGTGCGAGATAGGCGTCGGGGTAGAAGGACGGCACCGCGGGACGCCGCGCCTCGGAGGGCGCGGCCCGCGCGCCGAGCGCCGCGCGCACCGCCTCGAAGGCCGCGATCCAGGATGCGGCCGGCGCATCCGGATCGACCAGCCAAGTCAGCGTGCGGCCGGCGACGCGCTCGGGGAAAGCGCCGATTCGGGACGCGACCAAGGGTAGCCCGGCATCGAGCGCGGCCGAGAGCGTGTAGCTCCATGTCTCGGGCCATTGCGCCGGAAACCACACCACATGCGGAGCGGCCTTCGCCAACAACTGCCGCAAATCGGCGTCCTGGTAGGGGCCAAGAATCTTGATCCGTTTCCGAAGCTCCGCGGGCAGCCGATATTCGGGATAGCCGATCAGCACGAGTTCGAAGCGTGCGGGGTCGGCGACGCGCGCGAACGCCGCCACGGTGGGCAAGCCTTTTTGTGCGGCGAGCACGCCAAGAAGCGCAATACGCAGCCTCTCCCCGCGCTTGAGGGCGCGGCGCCGCACGGGCCATCGGCCGCCCGCTGCCGGTTCGTGCGGCGCCAGCACGGCGCGCGCGCCGGCGCCGTAACGCGCGATCCGCGCCCGCGCATCCTCGCTCGGGCAGAGTACCCGCTCGGCATCGCGCAGCAGCCAGTCATGGCGGGTGCGCCATTCCAAAATCTCGCGCGCGCCGTGATTGGGCCGCTCGGCAATGCAGGCGTTGCACGCCGCTTGCTCCGGCTCCCCGCAATACTGACCGTCGAGCCTGGGCAGCAGGTTCACCTGCGGGCAGATCAGGAAATAATCGTGGATCGTCAGATCGAAGGGCACCGCGAGGGCGCGGATCAGCGCGCGCAGATCGAAGTCCGCGCTCATGACGTGATGCACGTGCGCCCGCGCCACGCCGGCGGAGGCGAGCGCCGCGGCAATGGCATCGGTCCGCTCGGCCGGAATCGAAGCCGCGCCGTGGCCGGGCAGCGTCGGCGCGCCGATCAGCGCGCCCCGTCCTGATGGGCGCAGCGAGAGCAGGTTGGCGTGGCCGCGCAGCGAGCGCGCGAGCTCGTCCAGATGCCGCTCCACGCCGCCAGCGAGCGCGTGCGTCACATGCAGGATCACGGGCAGACCGGCACGGCGATAGAGCGCGGCGGTAAGCGCGAAGCGGAACGGCTCGACAGTGCCGCGCAGCATATGGCGGTGCACGTGCGCGCGGTAGTCGGGCCAGCGGGTCGCCAGCAAAGCCTCCGCCTTCGCGCGCAAGGCCGCGGCGGAGGCTCCGAAACTGGTCTCCGCCGCATGATAGACGTAGGTGTCGCAGGCGAGCACATGCTGCCAGCCCCGCGCGGCGGCGCGCAGGCAGAAATCGCACTCCTCCCCATAGCCGCGCCCGAACGCGGCTTCGTCGAAACTGCCGACTTCGTCGAGTGCGTCGCGGCGGATATACATGCAGAACCCGACCGTCACTGGCACCGGCACCTGCCGTCCCGCGTTCGCCTCTTGCGCCGCCCTGTCGATCGCGCCGACACCGAGGCCGAAGGCGGGCTCGCCGCCGCCGATGCCCGGGTAGCTGCAAATCGTTGCGTTGTTGGACCAGGGCGAGACGGAGGCGATGCGCGGCGCGGCGTAGGCATGTCCGGCAAGGCGCCGCAGCCAGCCGCGCGGCACCTCGGCATCGCTGTTGAGCAGCGCCACATCGGCGCACCCGGCCGCCGCGATGCCGCGATTGGCCGAGGCGACGAAGCCGAGATTGCGCTGATTGCGGAGCAGGACGACGCGACCCGCCGCGGCGAGCGCGTCGAGGTAGGCGGCGAGAGCGGGTTCGGGCGAGGCGTCGTCGATCACCAGCACGCGCCCGCGCGGGCGATCCGGGTCGGCCAGCACGGAGGCGAGGCAGCGCCTTGTCTCTTCCAGTCCGCGATAGCACGGCACCACCACGTCCACGACGAGATCGCGCGGCGGCGCGTACGGTTTCCGCTGCGACGGCAGGAACAGCGCGGCATCGAACGGCGGTTCGGTCGCGAAGCCGCGTGCCCGGCCGAGAAGCATGTGGAACAGCAGCGGATTGAGAGCGGCCTCGGGATGCTGCTCTACGTAGAACGCCGCATCGAAGCGCGGGTGCGGGTTCCTCAGCTCGGCGCCGCCGACGCGCAGATAGTGCAGCAGCGGGTGGATGCCGCTCGCCGCCACGTCCGGGTTTTGCTCGCGGTACCAGGCTCCGTCGAAAAACGGGTTGGGATCGCGACCCTCGTGAAGCCCGTAGAGTATATAATGTTTCAGCGGCTCAAGCTCGAGGGCCGCGATGTCGTTGTATCTGGCAAGATAGAAGTCGCGATCGAACAGCAGCCGGATGTGGTCTTCCGCGAGCTCGGCGGAGCGCGGTGGCACCTAGCCTGACGGGCGCCAGGGACGCCCCTCCGCCGCGCCGTAGGCAACATAATGATAGAGCGGATCAACCCCGGCCGCCGCCACGTCGGGATTGAGCGCGAGATACGCGGTGCTGTCGAACTCTGCCGGGATCGTCACCCCGGAGCGGGGCGCATGGTCGGCGCTTTCGAGTTCGCTCATCAGCGCCGCCCGCTCCGCTTCGTCGCGCCAGGCATGTCGGTAAATACCATCACCTCGTATCTTGAGCGACAATTCGCGATTGGGTTCTGCCTGCGTGTAATCGGACACAGGCGAAACGTCCCGCAATACCAACCCCGCCGTCATGACGAAGAAGTATGCCAACAGCTGGTGCGGCTGCGGATTCCACAGCGCGCCGCCAAATCCCGCGCGCAGGAAGCGGAGCGAGAATTCCGCATGTTCGTGCCCGTAGCCGCGGAACCGCGTGTCCATATAGCCCACTTCCGCCAACGCCCGCCGGCTCGCCGCGATGCAGGCGCCCGAGGTCATCGTGGCTATCCCTGGGTCTTCCGGAATGCAGCGTCCGCCGAGCAGCGCGTCGGGTCGCGCCGGATGCGCGAGATTGACATGCCCGAGCGACAGCCCGGCGCGCACCCAGTCGCGTTCCCAGCCGACGGCAACCGGTATCACGTCGTCGTCGAGGAGCAGGACGACATCGCAGCCGGCGCAGGCGGTCAGGTAAAACAGCCCGCGGTTTTTGTTCCAGGCGATACCACGGTTCTGCCCGCTGATCACGCGCACGCCGCGCGCCCGCAGCGCTGCAACGGTGTCGTCGGTCGAGCCGTCGTCGCAAACCACGAGCGCGTATGCCGAGCGGGTCGTCGTCTCCAGCGCCGTCACCAGCTCCTGCACGACGGCGCTGCGGTTGTAGGTGGTGACGGCGATGCCCAGCCGGGCGGCGCCGGCGCGCGCTTGGGGTGGCGGCTGCAAGAGATCGGCTTCGCGCTGTACGGTCTCGGAGTGCGTGGACGATGACAGCCGCCCCCGGCGTGGTCAACGCGACGGTTCAGCCGAGCGTCTGCACCGACTTCAGCATGTCCGACGACAGAACCTGTCCGGCCCCCGACTTGGCCCCGGCGGTGGCCGAGCCCTGGGCTTGCTGGGCCGCGTGCAGGTGGCGCTCGAACTCCTGCCGGCGCTGCATAGGCGGGGTCTGCTGGGCGCCGGAGCGGTGCAGCGTCGCGTGGAATCCCTGTGCGACCGTGCTGGCGGAGATGGACATGACGGGCTCCTGTGGTTTGTGCCCGCCTCTCAGCAAAGGGTGTGCCGAAGTTCGACGCGGCACGAATGTTCTTGCCCCCACCTCTTCCCGGCCCTCTCCGCGCCACGGGGCGGAGAGGGAGTAGGGCGCGGACCGGACAACAAACACCTCTCGGCACAATCTGCCGGTCAGAATTGCCGCAGCAGCCGCTCGATATACTGGCGCTCCTCCACCGGGCGCGTGCGGTCGGCGTCGCGGCGGCGCAGCTCCTCCTCGATCTGCTCGGTACGCCTGGGCGCGCCGTGATCAGGTACGTTGACGTCGTTGCCTTCGTCATAGCCGTGCCCTTCCGGCCCGGTCGGACGCCCGAGCGGGTCGCGTCCGCGCAACAGCCCGTCCTCCTGGCCGTAGGTGCCCTCGGTCTCTCCCGCGCCGTCCACGTCGCCCGGCTCCGAGCCGTCATCCTGGCTCAGATAGGCGCCGCCGCCGTCGCTCTGATCGCCCATGGGGCCCTGCTCGCCCTGTCCGGCCGCCCCGCCGCCGAACTTCTGGGCCATTTGCTGCGCGGCCTCCTGCCCGCCTTTTTGCAGGGCTTCGATCGCCTGCTGCTCGGCCTGCTCTGCATCGGCATCCTTGCCGGCGCCGAGCGCCTTCGCCGCCGACTGCATGTCCTGGTCGGCCTCGCCGAGCCCGTCGGGAACCTTGCCCGTCAGGTCGCCCAGTTGCTGCATCACCTCGCCGAGCGCCCGGCGGAGCGCCTGTTGCACGCGCGCATCGTGCGCGCGGTCGGCCTCGGTCGGATTGGTGCCCTGCGGCGTGCGCGCCGCGGCGTGCGCCCGCTCCTGGGTGTGGTCCAGCACGCCGCCTTCGCGATTGAGCAGATCCTGCACCGCGCCCATCTGCTCGCGGCCCTTGCGCTGCTGCTCGAGGCGCTGGCGTTCCTCGGCGGTCATCGGATGGGCCTGGCGCAGCGCGTCGAGCATCTGCTCCAATCGCGCGATCGCCCGCTCGGCCTGCTCGGTGTCGCCCTGCCGGGCGGCCTGCATCGCCTTCTCCGCCATGCGCTGCAGGTCGCGCTCGGTCAGCCGGCGCGCGTTCGGCAGCATCGCCGCGGGCGGCAGCCCTTCCTTCCGGTATTGCTCGGCGAGCGCCTGCATGTGCTCGCGGATCGCCTGCTCGAGCTCGCGCAGCTTTTGTTCGAGCGCATTGCGGTGCGCGTCGTCGGGCGTGGACCTCATCGCCGTCGCCGCGTCGCGCGCGGCGCGCATGGCCGATTCAAGCGCCCGCTCGGTGCGCGATGCCGCGCCTTCCTCAAGGCGCAGCGCCAGCTCCCACAGGCGCGATTGCGCGTCCGGAATCGCCGCCGCGTCCTGGTTGAACTCCAGCAAGTAGTAAATGCCCGAGAGATTGATGTAGGCGCTGGTGTCGTTGCCGAGCGGCCCCGGAGCAACCAGCATTGCGTCCAGCGCCCCGAGCGCCGTCTCCCGATCCTCCGGATGCAGGCTCAGGCCCTTGCGGATCGCGATCAGCGTGCGCGCCTGCGGGTTGCGGAAGTCCCGTTCAGGCAGCACGAATCGCGCCTCGTCGCTCTGTCCCTCCTGGCCGATCGCGTCTCGCGCGACGAGGCGGACAACCACCGGCAGCCCCGCCCAGGGATGGGCGGAGAGGTCGGGCTCCGCCACGCCGTGCGCGTCCTTGCCGTTGCCCGGCACGGGGATCGGCACGATCAGCGGCGGCGCCGCGGGCCGGTCGCGTAGCCGCAACTCGGCCCTGAGCGCGGTGACGCCGTAATCGTCGCTCGCCTTCCAGGGCAGCGCCGTGTGCAGCCGGGCGCGCGCCGGGCCAGGCGCGCCGGCCCAGGCCGCCGTGGGCGGCAGGTCGGGGATCACATCCAACGTCCAGCGCGCCAGCGCATCGCCGTCGCGGCGCACAGTGAGCCGCCCGGCGGCATCCAGCACGCGCTCGGCCTGGAAGCTGCCCGCGTCGAGCGCCTTGAAGGCGCTGCGCTGCCCGCCGAATTCGAGTTCCGGCGTGCCGCTGCCGCCGGTGACACTCACCACCAGCTTCGACCCGGCTGGCACGCGGATGGGTGCAGCATCCTCGCCGCCCGGCTTGAGAAAGATCGGGGCGACACCTGTGTAGGCGGGGGGCGTGATCCAGGCCTGCAACTCGGTCGTGGGCGTTGCCGGGCCGCGCGGCAAGCTGGGATGGAGCGAGGCCCAGAGCCGGTCGGGCGCATCCGCGCCTGCAATGCCGAGGCACGCGGCAAGCGCCACCACGAGCCCGCCGCGCAGCGCGCGGCGATCCAGCCGCGCCAATCCCGGGCGCGGCAGGCCGACGCGCAGGCGCGTGATTGCGGCGGCGCTGCGGGCAAGGTGCGCGCGCCATAGCGCCTCGCCCACTGCGTCCGCCGCCGAGGGGCGGTCGGCGAGCGCGGCCAGGGGACGATGCGGCAGCCCCGAATCGCGCTCCAGGCGCCGATCGACCGCCTGAGCCCCCGGCGCGCGCACGCGCGCGACACCGCGCCACAGCAATACGAGCACCCCGAGAACAAAGATGCCGAGCAGGGCGGATTGCCCGAGCGGCGGCAGCCGCCGCGGCAGATCGAGCAGCGCGAGGCACGCATACACGCCCGCAAGGCCGAGCGGGGGCCAGAGCGCGGTCCAAAGGCGCTCGAACAGCAGCGCGGCGAAGCCAAGTGCGCGCCGCGAACGCAGCCGCCGTTCCAGCCCGGCGACCGGCCGAGGCGCCCGGTTCGTCACGGCAGCCAGTCCGGCACGCGCTCGTCCTGCCACAGCGCCTCGATCGGCTGGCGGGGGCGGATCTCCGCCCAGCGCCCAGCCTCGATCAGCGCGATCGCCGCCTGCGGGCGCGCATTGTAAGTGGAACTCATCACCGAACCATAGGCCCCGGCGTCGAGGATCGCCACGCGTGCGCCGGGCGCGAGCGGCGGCAGCAGGCGGTCGCGCGCGAATGTGTCGCCCGTCTCGCACACCGGGCCGACGATGTCGGCGGGTGCCGGCGCGCGCGCGAGGTCCGCCGCGCCGACCGGCACGATGCCGTGCCATGCCTCGTACATGGCCGGGCGGACCAGATCGTTCATGCCGGCGTCCAGTACGACGAAAGCCTGGTCGCCAGTGCGCTTGACGAGCCGCACCGCGCTCAGCAGCAGCCCCGCTTGAGCGACGATCCAGCGCCCCGGTTCGAGGATCACCTTGAGGTTCAGGCCGCCGATCGTGCCGGCGATCGCGTTGGCCAGTGCCTCCGGCGACGGGGCCGGCTCGTTGCGGTAGGGCACCCCGAGCCCGCCGCCGCAATCGAGCTGCTCGACTCTATGGCCGGCGGCCAGCAGCTCCCGCGCGAGTGCTGCGAGCCTTGCATAGGCGGCGCGATAGGGCGCAAGCGAGAGTATCTGGCTGCCGATATGCACCGCGAGCCCCACCGGGCGCACGCCCGGCATCGCGGTGGCGCGGGCGTAGAGAGCGGCGGCATCGGCAAAGGCTACGCCGAATTTGTCGCGCGCACGCCCGGTGCTGATCTTGGCGTGGGTTCCCGCATCGATGTCGGGATTGATCCGCAGCGCGACCGGCGCGGTTCGGCCCGTGGCGGCGGCAAGGGCGCCGATCTGCTCCAGCTCCTCGGCGCTTTCGATATTGAGCTGGCCGACGCCTTCCTCGAGCGCGAGGCGGATTTCCGCGTCCGTCTTGCCGACGCCGGAGAACACGATGTCGTTCGCGGCAATGCCGGCGCGGCGGGCGCGGCGGAACTCGCCCTCGCTTACCACGTCGGCGCCGGCGCCCTCGGCGGCCACCACCCGCAGCACCGCCAGATGATCGTTTGCCTTCACCGCGTAGTGGACATGCGCGTCCAGCCCGGCCGCGCGCAGCGCCGCCCGGAGCCGGCGCACCCGCGCGCGGATCGTCTCGGCCGATATCACCCAGGCAGGCGTGCCGAGCGCGTCGGCGATTGCGTTCAGGGGCACGCCGTCCAGCGCCAGCCCGTCCATCGCGTGCGCGCTGAGATTCGGGCGCGCAGCGATCAGCTCCGCCGCGGTCGGGTCGGCATCGGCCAGGGGATGGAGCGCGGGCACCGCCATCCGACGAGCATAACCGGGGCGTGCCGGACGGTCATCTTACGTCCGCAGCCGCATGCCCGCGGTTGACGGTTCGCAACCTTCCGGCCAGTTTCCCTGCGGTTGGGATAAGGTGCCGATGACCATCAGCCGCACGACCCGCGTCAACATCCTGATCGGGAACGGGCACTTCCTGTCCCATTTCTACATGCTCTGCCTGCCGCCGATGTTCCTTGCCTGGCAGCGTGCGTTCGGCGTCAGCTTCGCCGAGCTTGGGCTGGCGGTGGCGCTGATGTCGGGCACCACGGCGCTGTTGCAAACACCCGTGGGTTTCCTCGTCGATCGGCACGGGGCGCGGCGGTTCTTGGTCGGCGGCACCTTGCTCATGTCGCTCTCGATCGCGGCGATGGGCGCCGCGACGGCTTACTGGCAACTGCTGGCGCTGGCGCTGCTGTCGGGCGTCGGCAACTCGGTCATCCATCCGGCGGATTACGCGATCCTCAGCGGCTCGGTGGATCGCGAGCGGATGGGCCGGTCCTTCGCGCTGCACACGTTCAGCGGCAATCTCGGCTTCTCCGCCGCGCCGCCGGTCGTGGCGGCGCTGATGCTTGCGATCGGCTGGCGGGCGACGCTCGTGCTGGTCGGGCTGCTCGGCGTGCCGGTGGTGCTCGGCATCCTGCTGCAAAGCAGCGTCCTCAACGACCAGAGCCGCCGGCCGCACGCCCACGCCGAGGGCGGCGGCCCCGGCATTCGCGAGGTGCTGCTCGGCCGCACCATGATCCTGTTTTTCCTCTTTTTCGCCCTCGGCGCGATGGGCGGCGCCGGCGTGCAGGCCTGGCTCGTCACGGTACTGCACGCGACCAAGGGAATGGCGCTCGAAATCGCCTCCGCCGCGCTGACCGGCTACATGCTCGGCTCCACCACCGGCACGCTGGTGGGCGGCTGGTTCGCCGACCGGTTCAAGGACCATGTCGGGCCGTTCGCGGTGGTTCTGACCGCCATTTCGGCCGGCCTGATCCTTTGCGTGAATTGGCTTTTCCTGCCCGACATCGCGGTGATCGCGCTGATGTTCGCCTCCGGCCTCGCGCTCGGCGCGAGCCGCACCCCACGCGACATCATGGTGAAGGACGCCGCACCCCCGGGACAGATCGGCAAGGTGTTCGGCTTCGTCAGCTCCGGCCTGCCGCTCGGCTCGGCGCTCACGCCCGCCCCCTGCGGCTATCTGATCGACCGCGGCCATCCCGAGCTCGTGCTGGTGCTGGTCGCGGTGCTGCTGCTGGCGAGCCTGCTCTGCGGCGGCTCGGCGCGCACCACTTGGCGGCGCGCGCCGGCGCTGGTGCCCGCCGCCGAGTAGCTGCGCCGGGCGGCGGGCGGGCGGCGGATCAGGCCACCCAGAACGGCTTGTTCGCCTCGTGCTCGGCCTCGGCGTAGGTGACGCCGATATCCTTGAGCAAGAACCCGTCGAGCTCAGCGAGCGCCTGCCGTGTCCGGTAACGCCGCCATGCGGCGCGCAGCGCCGTCCCGAGCCGTTCCATCACCGGCGGGCGGGGCGGGCGGCGCGCGGCGCCGAGCGCGAAGCCGGCCGGTGCCCCGTACGGCGCGCCGCGGTGGGAGAGGGCGAAAGGAGTGGTGATCGAACGGGCGGACATCGGCACCTCCTGAACCCGATGGTTTCAGTGCCTATCCAAGATGGGGTGCGGGCTGGTATTTGAGAAACGAATTGAATTGATCCTCTCTATCAGCCATATTGATGGCATGAGCGTTCCCGCCTCCCTGGATCCCGACCTGCTGCGCGCCTTCGTGCTGATCGCTGACGGGTGCAGCTTCACCCGTGCCGCCGCGCTGGTGGGCCGCACGCAGTCGGCGATCTCGATGCAGATCAAACGGCTGGAGGAGGTGCTCGGCCATCCCGTGCTGAGCCGCGCCAAGGGCGGCGCGGTGGAACTCACGCCGCATGGGCAGTATTTGCTCACCCGCGCGCGCCAGATGCTGGCGATCAACGACGAGGTGATGGCGACCTTTCGCTCGCCGGAGATCGCCGGCACCGTACGGCTCGGCGTGCCGGACGACTACGCGTTCGGCTACCTGCCGCCGGTGCTGAAGCGCTTCGCCGACACCCACCCGGCGGTGCAGGTGGACGTGCTCTGCGAGCCCTCAGAGGACTTGATCGGCCGCGTCCGCCGCGACGAGCTCGACCTCGCGATCCTCTCCGACCACGAGGGGGAGGCGCTCAACGCCACGCCGCTCTGGCGCGGCCAGCTCGTGTGGGTCACTTCCACCCGCTACGCGCCGCACCGGCTTGATCCTTTGCCGCTCGCGGTGGCGCGGCTCGACGCGCAGGCGGAGGCGAATAGCGGCTGCTGGGCGCGGGCGGCCGTGCGCGCGCTGGAAGCGGCGGGGCGGCGCTATCGCATCGCCTACACATCAAGCTCCCAGGTCGGCACGCACGCGCCGGTGATGGCCGGTCTCGCGGTCACGGTGTCGGCGCGGGCGTGGCTGCCGGAGGGGTTGCGGGAAGTGCGGCCCGATGAGGGGCTGCCGCCCCTGCCGGGCTACGGGATCATACTGGTCAAAGCCCGACACGCCGCGCAGCCGGTGACGGACGCGCTCGCCTCCCACATAGAGGACAGCGCCCGCGCCGACGCCCGCATCGCACGCGCGGCTTAGGTTCGGCCGATCGTCACGACTGCGAGGCGGGCGAGACCACGATGCAGGCGCCGTGCGCGTGCGAGAGCTTGTGACAGGCTTCGACCGCCGCGTCGCGGGACAGACCCGTCACCCGCGCCCGCCAGAGCTTCGGGTTGGCCCGGCTGACGGAAGCCGTGCCGCCGCGCGCGTCAGCCCTGGCCTGGCCCGCCGCGTGCTGTGCGAGGCTGGCGGAGGAGAACGCGCCCACCTGCACGGCCCATCCGTTGCCGGAGGCGTGCGGCACGCCCGCCTCCGCGGCCTGCGCCGTGGCGATCAGGTGCAGCCCGCGCCCGCGCGCGCGGCCGTGCTCCGCCACCGTGCTCGGGCGGCTCGGCGGCTCGGGCGGCAGGACCATGGCCACCTCCACCGGGCGGCCCTCGCGATCGGGATGAGATTTGAGGGCGGCGCGCGCGACCATCGTCTCGTGCCGGCCGGGCGTATGCCGCGAGGGGGCCTTGCCGTGCGCCGACGCGAGCAGCACGTGGCCGCCATAGCGCAGGCCGGGAGGGATGTCCTCCGGCAGCTCGTTCATCGCGTATGCCTCGGCCGGGGAGCGGCGCTGCGGATAGATGCCCTCGATCGCCGGCGCGATCATCGCCACGTAGTGGCGGGTTTCGTCGGGCAGCGGGCGGAGGTTGCTCAAATAGTCGTCGAGCCGGTTGGGTCCGCCGTTATAGGCGGCGAGGAATCCGGGGCTGCCGTAAATATCGTAGAGTTCCCGCATATAGGCGACGCCGGCGATGATGTTGTCGTGCGGCTCGAACGGATCGCCGCCGAGCCCGTAACGCTCCTGCAATTCGGCGTAGGTCTGCGGCATCACCTGCATCAGCCCCATCGCGCCGGCATGCGACGTGACCAATTGTCCGTCGCGGTATTCCTGTCCGCCCGATTCGACGCGCATCACCGCGCGCACCCATTCCTCGGGAATGTCGAACCGCTGCGCCGCCTCGCGGATATAGGGGCCCCACGGGTCTTCCGGCGGGCCCGGCGGGACGTAGTTGCCGCGCGCGTGGGCCGCGTATGCGGCCGCCTGCTGCGGCGCGTTCGAACCATCGTCCGCCGCTTGCTGCCCGGCGCAGGCGGCGAGAAGACCCAGGAGAAGGGCCGAGGCGGCCAGACGAACAACAGTACGGATCGGGCTGGGACGGGTCATCCGCTCGTGAACCTCCGTCGTGGCGCGGCCGAGCAATGGCCGGAGGGCACGACGGCCGTAGCGGCCGTCGCTCAGGGAATCGGTCAGAGACTACCCGTAAGTGGTTAACGGATCACGAGTCCCCTGACAAGAATATACCGTAAAGGCTTCGAGGCACGGGCGGCGACACGGCCGGAGCAACTGCGGAACCGGCCTGCCGGCCAGGGCCGTCCCCCCCCGGCAAACCGCTGCAACGTCACGGGATCGTGGGCGGCTACCGCCCGGCGGCGGCCAGGATGCGCTGCGCCAGCCGATAGTGCGGCCGGTCAATCATCTTGCCGTCGAGCGCGAACACCCCGGCATCGGGGTTGGCGGCGAAATGCGCGGCCACCCGCTCGGCCCAGCGCACCTGCTCGGCGGGCGGGGTGAAAACGGTGTTCACGATGTCGATCTGGTCCGGGTGGATCAGGATCTTGCCCGCAAACCCGTCGGCCGCCGCCTGCTCGGCCTCGCGCCGCAGCCCGTCCGCATCACGCGGATCGGGCCAGGGCGTGTCGATCGCCGGCACGCCGATCGCCGCCGCCCCCGCCAGCACGGCGCCGCGCGCGAACACGACGGCGGCGTTGTAGGCGCCGTGCGGGCGGGGGACGACGCCAAGATCGGCGGACATATCCTCCGCGCCGAAACAAAACGCGGCGACGCGCCCCGCCACCGGGCCGTATTGTCCGAGCGTGAACACCGAGGCCGCCGTCTCGGTGACGATGGGAACGACCTGAACGCTGCCTCGCTTGCGGCCGGCGGCGGCCTCCAGCGCCTCCAGGTGGTGATCGAGCGCCAGCAGATCGTCGGGTCCGGCGCATTTCGGCAGCATCACCGCCGCCGCGCCGGCCGGCACCACGGCGGCGAGATCGTCGAGATACCACGGCGTGCCGCGCGGATTGACGCGCACGATCACGCTTTCCAGCCGCGGGTCGCCGGCGAGCGCCCGCAGCCGCGCCGCCACCACGCCGCGCGCCTCAGGCTTGGCCGGCGCGGCGACCGAGTCCTCGAGGTCGAGGATCACCGCCGTCGCGGCGGAGGCGAGCGCCTTATCGGTCTTGCGGGGGGAATCACCGGGGGCGAAGAGCGGGCTTTTCAGTCGCATTTCGGATCGTGCCGTCCCAAAACCGTGCCGGGAATATTCTTGCGCCCCATCCGGTGATATGCAATCTGCCGGCCTTCAGGCTTCAATACACAACGGGGGACGTCCGGAGGGTGGCTGATATCATCCTGGAGACGCATGGCCTCACGCGGGAATTCAGCGGCTTTGTCGCCGTTGACGACGTTTCGCTGCAAGTGGAACGCGGCAGCATCCACGCGCTGATCGGGCCGAACGGCGCCGGCAAGACCACGTGCTTCAACCTGCTGACGAAGTTCCTGCAGCCGACGCACGGGCGGATCAGTTTCAATGGCCGCGACATCACCTCGCTGAAGCCGGCGCAGATCGCGCGGCTGGGCCTGGTCCGGAGCTTTCAGATTTCGGCGGTGTTTCCTAAGCTGACGGCGCTCGAGAATGTGCGCCTCGCGCTGCAGCGCGCGCGCGGCAATTCGTTCGATTTCTGGCGCTCCGAGGAGACGCTGCGTTCGCTGGATGCGCGCGCGCACGAGCTGCTGGACGACGTGGGCCTTACCAGCTTCGAGGAGGTGACCGCCGGCCAGCTCGCTTACGGGCAGAAGCGTGCGCTGGAGATCGCGACCACGCTGGCGCTGGAACCCGAGATGCTGCTGCTCGACGAGCCGACGGCCGGCATGACTCATGCCGACGTCGATCGCGTCGTCGATCTGGTCCGCCGCATCCGCGCCGGCCGCACGATCCTGATGGTGGAGCACAATCTCTCCGTGGTGCAGGGGTTGTGCGACCGCATCACCGTGCTGACGCGCGGCAAGGTGCTGGCGGAGGGCGATTATGCCACGGTGTCGCGCAACCCCGAGGTGATCGCCGCCTATCTTGGCACCGAGACCGTCGAGCTCGAAGATGCTTGAGATCGGCAATCTGAATGCCTGGTACGGCGAGAGCCACGTGCTGCACGGGGTCGCCTTCGACGTGAAGGAGGGCGAGGTCGTGACGCTGCTCGGCCGCAACGGCGCCGGCAAGACGACCACGATGAAGTCGATCATGGGTTTGGTACCGCGGCGCAGCGGCAGCATCCGCTTTCGCGGGCGGGAGCTGATCGAGGCGTCGTCGGAGCAGATCGCGCGCGCCGGCATTGCGCTCTGCCCCGAGGAGCGCGGCATATTCGGCTCCCTCTCCGTCACCGAGAATCTGCTGCTGCCGCCGGTCATCGCGTCGGGCGGGCTCGATCTGGCGACGATCTACGAGCTGTTTCCGAACCTGAAGGAGCGCGCGCACACCGCGCAGGGCACCAAGCTCTCGGGCGGCGAGCAGCAGATGCTGGCGATCGCGCGCATCCTGCGGACCGGGGCCAAACTTCTCCTGTTGGATGAGCCGACCGAGGGGCTGGCGCCGGTGATCGTGCAGCAGATCGGCCGCACGATCCGCGAGATCAAGAAGCGCGGCTTCACCGTGCTGCTGGTGGAGCAGAACTTCCGCTTCGCCCAGACGGTTGCCGACCGGCATTACGTGATGGAGCACGGACGCGTGGTAGACATGATCCCGAACGCGCTGCTCGAGTCGAACATGGACAAGCTGCATGAGTATCTCGGGGTTTAGGAGGGGGCGCCCATGACGATGATTTTCGGCGTGCCCGCCCCGCTGCTTTACGGCCAGCTCCTGCTCGGGCTGATCAACGGCGCGTTCTACGCCATGCTGGCGCTCGGGCTCTCGGTGATCTTCGGGATGCTCAACATCATCAACTTCGCGCACGGCGCGCTGTTCATGATGGGCGCCTTCGCCTCTTGGATGCTGCTGCACTATTTCGGCATCGGCTATTTCCCCTCGCTGATACTGTCGCCGCTCATCATCGGCGTGCTCGGCGTGATCCTGGA
Source organism: Acetobacteraceae bacterium (assembly GCA_035685165.1). Lineage (GTDB taxonomy): Bacteria > Pseudomonadota > Alphaproteobacteria > Acetobacterales > Acetobacteraceae > DATFDN01. Next base: position 411,954 of record DASRBI010000008.1, on the reverse strand, counting down.
AAAGACGCTGATCAGCCGGCTCTACAAGCTCGATCACCTCTATGGTCTGCTGCTGACCTTCGGCCTCGCGCTGGTAATCGAAGGGCTGTTCCGCAACTACTACGGCAGTTCCGGGATGCCCTACGACATCCCCTCGGCGCTGCAAGGCGCCCGGAATCTCGGCTTCATGTACCTGCCGATCTATCGCGGCTGGGTGGTGGTGGCCGCACTCGTCGTCTGCCTCGCGACCTGGGCCTTGATCGAAAAGACCTTCCTCGGCGCGCGGCTGCGCGCGGCGACCGAGAACCCGGCGCTGGTACGGGCCATGGGTATCAACGTGCCGCGCCTGATCACGATAACCTATGGCGGCGGCGTCGCGCTGGCCGCGTTCGCCGGCGTGCTGGCGGCTCCGATCTACTCGGTCAACCCCGACATGGGCGACAATTTCATCAATACGGTGTTTGCGATCGTCGTGATCGGCGGCATGGGCTCGATCATGGGATCGGTCCTGACCGGCTTCGGCCTTGGCGTGGTGGAGGGACTGACCAAGGTTTTCTACCCCCAGGCCTCGGCGACCGTGATCTTCCTCGTGATGGTGATCGTGCTGCTGTTCATGCCGCGCGGCCTGTTCGGAAAGACCGCCTGATGTCCACGACCTACACCGACGCCCCCTCGATCCCCGCCCGCGCCGCACGCCCGGCGCTCGTGTTCGGCTTCACCCGCACGCAGATGGTGGCGCTCGCCATCATGCTGGCGCTGATCATCGTGCTGCCCTTCGTCGCCTACCCGATCTTCCTGATGCGCGTGATGATGGCGGCGCTGTTCGCCTGCGCGTTCAACCTGATGATCGGCTATGTCGGCCTGCTGTCGTTCGGCCATGCCGCCTTCTATGGCATGGGCGCCTATGTCGCTGCCTGGACCGCGAAATACTGGGGGATCGACACGGTGCTGGCGATCGCGCTCGGTGCTGGGGCGGGCGCCGTGCTTGGGCTTTGCCTCGGCTATCTCGCCATCCGCCGCTCCGGCATCTACTTCGCCATGATCACGCTGGCGCTGGCGCAGATGGTCTATTTCTTCTGCCTGGAAGCGCCGTTCACCGGCGGCGAGGACGGGATCCAGCAAGTGCCGCGCGGGCACGCCTTCGGCTTCATCCCGCTCGGCAGCGACATGAACATGTACTGGTTCACCGCGGCGATCTTCCTGGCCGGTTTCCTGCTGATCCACCGCGTGATCCACTCGCCGTTCGGGCAGGTGCTGAAGGCGATCCGCGAGAACGAGCCGCGGGCCATCTCGCTCGGCTACCGCACCAACGACTACAAGCTGATCGCCTTCATCCTCTCCACCACGCTGTCGGCGGTCGCGGGCGCCACAACCTCTATCGTGTTCGGCATCGCAACGCTCGATGGCGTGCACTACTCGCGTTCGGGTGAGGTCGTGCTAACCACGCTGCTCGGCGGGCTCGGCACCGTGTTCGGCCCGGTGGTGGGCGCGGCGATCACCACCAGCATGGAGAATTACCTTGCGCAGTTCGGCTCCTGGGTCACGGTCACTCAGGGTGCGATATTCGTGGTCTGCGTGCTGGCCTTCCGCCGCGGCGTGGTGGGCGAGATCGCGGCCGCGCTGAAGCTGTCGCTGTAGGGGGCTCAAACCTCGTCGCGAGCGCCGCGCGAGCGGCGCGTGCAATCCAGGCGGGCCAGCACCGTGCCGCATCCCGATGCCATGATGTCGGTGTCTTCGGGTGCGCCCGGGCTTTCCTCGATCAGCGGCGGATAGAGAACTGGACTCATTCCCTACGTCTCCACGAGCCGACCAGATTCCTGTGTAGAACCGCCGGCACGCCGATCCGTCGCACCCGGCGCGGAGTCAGCCCCGCGCGAGCGTGGCTCCCGCGCCGGCTGGCGCGGGCGGCGGCGGCCTGCGAGGATCATGCCCCGCTGCCAAGGGATGCCGACCATGACCAGGGGCCTCTTGTTCGCCTGCTTCGACTTCACCGCCGCGCACGAGGACGAGTTCCACGACTGGTACGACCTGGAGCACATCCCCGAGCGCCTGCGCGTGACGGGCTTCCTCAACGCCGAACGCTGGATCGGCGCCGAGAACCCGAAAACCGCGGTCGCCACTTACGACCTCGACTCCCCCGCCGTACTGCACAGCCCGGCCTACGCGGCGATCGGCGGCGACAATGCCTCGGTCTGGACCAAGCGGGTCACGTCGATCGCGCAGCGCCTGCTGCGCTTCGAGGGCGAGCAGCTCGTGCCGGGCGACGCCACGGCGCCCGCTGGCGCGGGCGGCCTGTTGGTGGCGGCGATGAATGTCGATCCCGCGGCAGAGGCGGAGTTCAACGACTGGTACGACGCCGAGCATCTGCCGCGGCTCGCTTCGGTTCCGGGCGTGCTCCGCGCGCGGCGCTATCGCTCGCCCGAGGCGCGTCCGGAGCGGAAGTATCTCGCGCTCTATCACCTCGTCGGACCCGATGTACCGCTTTCCGCGCAATGGCGGCACGCGGCGGACACCGAGTGGACGCGGCGGATGCGCCCGCATATGCGCGATCTTCTGGTGCTGCGCTGCCGCCGCTACCGACGCGGGGAGTGAATGCGCTAATTCGTCTCGGTCCCGCCGCCGCGGCAACGGCTTCGACATCAGATCGGGCTTGCGGGTGTCGAGATCGACGGGCACCGAGACGTGCTCATGCACGATCGGTCGTTCGCCGCCGATTTTGCGGTACACGTCGGCGACCCGCACGTTCATGTCGATATCGGGCGCCGATCCGGCGGGGGGCAGCGGGGCGATCCCCGCCAGGGCGGCGCAGGCGCAAGCTCCGGCTTGTCCAGGGGCGTTCCTCTCGTTCTGAACCGTTCTTTTGCGCCAAAAATGGATTATCATCACGATTATTGGCGAAATTTCCCGCTCCAACATCAGGGCCGCCCGCGCGGGCGCGGCCTGCGTGGTGGCGCCGAGCGAGCGGTCCCGGCTAGGCTTGCGGGCGAGCGGCGGGGAGGTGCGGATGCTGAGTGCGGAGCAGAACCGGCTGATCACCGAGACCGGGCCGGGCAGCAAATGCGGCGCGCTGATGCGGCGCTACTGGCAGCCGGCCGCATTGGCCGACGAGCTCGGGGGGCCGCGGCCGGTCAAGCGCGTGCGCCTGCTCGGGGAAGATTTGGTACTGTTCCGCGATCCGGCCGGGCGCTACGGGCTGCTGGACCGGCATTGCGCGCATCGTGGCGCCGATCTCGCCTTCGCCCGCTACGAGGATGGCGGGCTGCGCTGCCCGTTCCACGGCTGGCTGTATGATGCGGCAGGCGCGTGCCTGGAGCAGCCGGCGGAGCCGGCGGGCAGCACGTTCCATCGCAAGGTGCGCCAACCCGCCTATCGGTGCGTCGTGCGTGGCGGCATCGTGTGGGCCTATATGGGGCCGGCCGAGCCGCCGGCGTTTCCGGGCTTCGACTGCTTCGCCGCCCCCGATTCTCACGTGTTCGCTTTCAAGGGCCTGTGGTCGTGCAACTGGTTGCAGGCCCTGGAGGTGGGCATCGACCCCGGCCATGCGAGTTTCCTGCACCGCTTCTTCGCGGACGAGGAGATCAGCGAGGCGACATATGGACGGCAGTTCCGCGCCGCCACCATCGGCGCCGACATCCCTATGACGCGGCTGATGCGCGAGGTGCCCAATCCCGAACTCGACTACGAGGAGACCGAGTACGGGCTGCGCGTGATCACGCGGCGGCGAATCAACGAGCGGGTGGTGCACCTTCGGATCACCAACATGATCTTTCCGCATGGGTTCGTGATCCCGCTCAGCCGTGAGATGACGATCACGCAATGGCACGTGCCGGTGGACGACACGCATTGCTATTGGTACGCGATTTTCACGAGCTTCGGCGCGCCGGTGGACAAGGCGACGATGCGCGCGCAGCGGCTCGCGACGCATTCGCTGCCCGATTATGTGCCGCACGCGGGTCGCGCGAACGACTGGGGCTTCGATCCCGAGGAGCAGCGCAGCGCCACCTTCACCGGCATGGGCATGGACATCAACGTGCACGACCAGTGGGCTGTGGAGAGCATGGGGGCGATCCAAGACCGCACCAAGGAGCATCTCGGCTACTCGGATCGCATCATCATCGCCGCAAGGCGGCGTCTGTTTCAGGCGATCGATGCGGTGGCCGACGGCGGCGATCCGCCGCTTGTTCGCGGCGCGGCGGCGCTCGAGGGGCCGGCGACCCTCGATGCGGTGGTGCCGGCCGATGGCACCGACGCCTACTGGCGCACGCTGGAGGCAGAGCGGCGGGACAGCACGCCGTGGCTGGCGCGCGCCAAGGAACAGGCGTGAGCGATTTCGCCGCCCGTCACGGGTTGTGGACAGCGGAACAGGAAAAAGAGGCCGCGGCGGTTGCGGAGCGGATCGCGAAGCTTTCCACCGTGCGCTTCGCCTTTTCCGACGCGCACGGGGTCTTGCGCGGCAAGACGCTGACCGCCGAGGCGGCGGCGGGCGCACTGCGGAGCGGCGTGACCTGCACGCTGACGATGCTGCTCAAGGATTTGTCGGGGCGAACCGCGTTCCCGGTGTTCGCGCCGGGCGCCAGCGCGGCGGGCGACATGGTGATGCTGGCCGACCCCACCACCTTCCGCACGCTGCCCTGGTCGGCTGAGAGCGGATGGATTTTGTGCGATCTCTACCGCACCGACGGCAGCCCGCATCCTTTCTCCACGCGCGCGCTACTGCGCCGGATGCTGGAGCGGCTGGCGGCACATGGTTTCGTGTGGAAGGCCGGGCTGGAGGTGGAGTTCCACCTGTTCCGGCTGGAAGACGCGGCGGTGGCGCCGGATCACATACCCATGCCGGGCCCGCCGCCCCGGGTGACGCCGCTCAATCAAGGCTATCAGTATTTGAGCGAGCTTCGCTACGACGCGCTGGAGCCGTTGCTGGAGACGCTGCGGCAGAACTTGCAGGGGCTCGGCTTGCCGCTGCGTTCGCTCGAGGTGGAGTTCGGCCCGAATCAGGTGGAGGTGACGGTGGCCGCCGCGAGCGGAATGCAGCCCGCCGACTGGATGCTGCTGCTGCGGAGCGCGACCAAGCAGGTGATGGCGCGCGCCGGGTATCTCGCGAGCTTCATGTGCCGCCCGCAGATGCCGCACGCCGCGTCTTCCGGCTGGCACCTGCATCATTCGCTGGCCGACGCCGAAACCGGACGCAACTTGTTCGCCGGGGCGGACGGCCTCTCCCCGCTCGCGCAGCAATGGCTCGGGGGTTTGCTGTGCCACGCTGCGGCCGGCGCGGCGTTCAGCACGCCGACGATCAACGGTTACAAGAGATACCGGCCGCACTCGATGGCACCGGATCACGTGGCCTGGGCCTACGACAACCGGGCGGCGATGGTGCGGGTGATCGGCGGGCCGGGCGATCCGGCGACGCGGCTCGAGAACCGTGCCGGGGAGCCCGCTGCCAATCCCTATCTTTACATGGCGGCGCAGATCGCGGCCGGGCTCGACGGCGTGGCGGGCGAAGCCGATCCGGGACCGCCCTGCGAAACGCCCTACAGCGCCGACGCGCCGCTGTTGCCGAAGAGCCTGATGGAAGCCGTCGCCGCGCTGCGGGCGAGCGCGTGCTTCCGCGCCGCGTTCGGCGACGCGTTCGTCGATTACTTCACGGCGCTGAAGGAGTTCGAAATCGCGCGGTTTCTTTCGGATGTTACGGATTGGGAGCAGCGGGAGTATCTGGCGATCTTGTGAGCGGCGCGTGCGCCCGGCCGCCTGCCCCGCGCCCCGCCCGCCATTGCCCGGAGTGATCACCTGGACCCGACGCCAGCGGGTCATGTCGTCACGTCGGAGGCGCGAAATTGGGCAAGCTGTCACCTGCGCGGGCGCGGCCGGGTCCATGTGATCACTTGGAAGTGCCGGCAGGAGCCCAGGTGTACTCCTGGTCAGGTAGCGGCGCAGTGGCGAGGCGGGCGAGGCGGACGGCGCGGGGGCCGCGCGCGATCTTGCGGCTGGCTTCGAGATCGGCCAGCACGCGGGCCAGCGCGGGGTCGCGCGCCGCGCTGCATCGTTCGGCGCGGGCGGCGATCTCGGCGGCGAGCAGGCGGAGCCCGATCGCCTCGGCGGTGCGATGAGCGAGACGGTCCGCATCGAGCGCGGCGGCGATGGCGGCGGCGCCCGATTGGAGCAGGGCGGTCAGCGCCACCACGGCGCCGATCGCCTCCGCCTCCGCCGTTTCGGGTGGGGCTTCCCGCAGCCGCGCGGCGAGGAAGCGGCAGGCACCGCCGAGGCCAGCGAGACCGACCGCGTCCTCGACGTCGCGGAACGGGAGCGCCATTGTCTCGTAGGCGGTGTTGGGCGGACCGAGCCGCGCATCGGGGCCGATCTCGCAGCCGTCCAGCACCAAGAGGCAATGCCGCGAGGGGGCGAGGGCGCGGTACTCCTCCGTCTCCTCGACTTGCAGCCCCGCCGTCGCGCGCGGCACCAGGAAGGCGCCATACCGCTTGCGCCCATCCTCCTCCGCCTCCACCGCCAGCACGACGAACAGGCTCGCCAGCGGGCCGTTGCTGACCCAGGCCTTGCGGCCGGTGACGCGCCAGCCGCCCCCCGCCAGCGCTGCGGCGCGGGTGGTCAGGTGCTTGGGGTGCGCGCCGACGCCCGGTTCCGAGATCGCGACCGCGGCAAGCCCCTGCCCGGCCGCGATCGGTTCGAGCCAGGCGCGGCGCTGCGCCGCGTTCGCCCAGCCGCCAAGGAACCAGCGCGCCACCAGTTGCCGCCCGGCGAACGCCCCGCCGAGGCCGAGCTGGCCGGTGCGCGCGACCAGCGCCGCCGCGGCCGCGGCAATGGCGGAATAGGGGCGCGGATCGTCCGGGCCGAGGCCGGTCGCGGCGAGTTCGGGCGGGATCATCGCCCGATAGTGCGGGCTCGGGGTGAGGGTGGCCAGTCCTTCGCCGGTTCCGTGCCTCCGGCACCTCCTCTGACCCCTTCCCGTTCAGCGCAGCGGGACGACGCCGAGGCGGGCGCCGAGGCCGAGATCGGTGAGCGCCAGCACCACGCGGCCGTCCGCGCGGTTGGTGACGCTCATGCGCGGCCGGTCGGGGGGGCAGTCCGGCGCGGCTGGCGGGGCGCACCACACGCCGTTGGTCGCCTCATGCAGCAGGCCGAAGCGTTCCTCGGCGGAGAGGCGCACCGCATCGCCATGCGGCGGGTTGCGTTCTAGGGTGTAGGAGACGGCCATGGCGGCCTCCCGCCCGTCGTTGAAGCCGGGCGGCGCGTCGGTGAAGCGGATTTCCAGCACGCCGTCCGGCAGCGGGGCCTCGATGAGGGTGGTGCAGGTGACGGCGGCGTGCAGGGCGCAGGGATGTACCGTCTCGGTCACTGCGTCCGGCTTCACGCCCTGCGCATAGAGGGCGGTCAGCACGTCCTCGGCGCTCATGTAGAGGCGTACGCCCATGATGGCGAAGATCGGCGGTTCCGCTCGCGCGGTGCCGCCGAGGCCGGCAAGCCCGATCAAGATCGGCAGCAGCTTCGAAAGAGTGCGGCGCATGGATAGCCCCGGTTTGCGTTCTGACCCGGTTATCGCGCCGGGCGGTAAACGAAACGTTAAGCGCCGTCCCGATTTTGCGACTGGCGCTCAAAAGCGGCACGCGAGTTCCTGCGCCGCGTCGGAGCCGCCTTCGAGGCGCCATAATGGCAGGCGATGGGCGGCCCGAAACGATGCGAGGAACCGAGAATGACGCGACGCGATCTCGTGGTGCTGACCGTTGCCCTGCTCGGCGCAGGCGCAGCGCCAGGGCTGGCGCAGCCGCCCTACCCGCCGGTGCCGCCGCCGCGCTACGAACCGCCGCCGCCGCCGGCGCCGCCCGGCCGCTATGTGTGGGAGCCGGGACACTGGCAGTGGAACGGCGTGCGTTATGTGTGGGTGCCGGGCCGCTATGTCGTGCGCGGCCCACGCTACGCCCACTACGTGCCCGGCCGCTGGGTGTTCCGCGGCGGCGCTTGGGTGTGGGTACCCGCCCACTGGCGCTAGGCGAAGGGCGGTCCCTTAAGGTGGCGCCGGCCGCTCAGCGGCCGTGGAACACCGCCCCCCGCTTCTCGGCGAACGCCTTCACCGCTTCACGGTGGTCCTCCGAAAGCCCGGTGCGGGCCTGGTGCAGCGCCTCGAGGTCGCACACCGCCTCCAACGTCTCGGTTTCGGCGGCGTTGAGGTTGCGTTTCATATACTGAAGCGCGAGGCGCGGTCCGGCGGCGAAGCGGCGCGCCGTGTCGAGCGCGGTTTCCATCAGCGCCCGGTCGTCCACGACGCGGGTGACGAGGCCGATCGACTCGGCACGCTCGGCGCTGACCTCCTCGCCCGTGAGGTAGAGCGCGCGGGCCCGCGCCGGGCCGACGAGCTGCGTCAGCAGCCAGGAGCCGCCGAAATCGCCCGAGTAGCCGATTTTTATGAAGGCGGTGCCGAAGCGGGCGGAGCGGGCGGCGATCCTGATGTCGCAGGCCATCGCCAGCCCGAGTCCGGCGCCGAAGGCGGGTCCGTTCACGGCGGCGACGATGACCTTCGGATGCCGGCGCATCATCTGCGGCAACTCGTGCATCCGGCTCAGGCGGGTGACGCGCTCCTCGAAGGTCTGGTGCGTGCGGTTGGCCATGTCCTTCACGTCGCCGCCCGCGCAGAAGCCGCGTCCGGCGCCGGTGAGAACGATCGCGCCCGCGGCGTCGTCCGTGGCGAGCCGGGTGAGGCTTGCCTTCAGCGCGCCCAGCATGTCCTGCGACAGCGCATTCAGCCGGTCCGGGCGATTGAGGGTGAGGACGGCCACGCCGTCAGTGATCGTCTCGGTGAGGTCGGACATTCGGTTCTCCTGCGCGTGCCGGCTCACCTTGGCGGGCGGCGTGGCGGGGGGCAACCTTGCGCGAGGCGGGGGAGGGGCGACGATGCGGGTGTTCACGCTGCTGCCGATGCAGGATTGGCGTGCCGTCGCGCCCGCCGCCCAGGCGGCGGAGGCGGCCGGGTTCGACGCGCTGATGACGGTCGAGCTGGCGCACGATGTGTTCGCCCCGCTCGGCTTCGCCGCGCTCGCGACTTCGCGCGTCGAACTCACGCCTTCGATCGCGGTGGCCTTCCCCCGCAGCCCGACGGTGATGGCGATCCAGGCCTGGGACATTCACGCCAATTCCGGCGGGCGGTTCGTGCTCGGGCTCGGCAGTCAGGTGAAGGGCCACAACGAGCGGCGCTTCGGCGTGCCCTGGAGCGCGCCGGCGCCGCGGCTGCGCGACTATATCGGCGCGCTGCGCGCGATCTGGCGCTGCTGGGAGACGCGCGGCCGGCTCGATTATCGCAGCGAGCATTACACGCTGACGCTGATGACGCCGGATTTCTCGCCGGAGCCGACCGGGCTGCCGATGGTGCCGGTCACGGTCTCGGCGGTGGGCGAGGCGATGCTTCGGATGGCGGGGCAGTTCTGCGACGGCGTGCGGCTGCATCCGCTCTGTTCGCGCAGGTACCTGGAGGAGGTGTGTCTGCCCAACCTGATGACCGGGCTACGCCGGGCCGGACGCTCGCGCGCGCATTTCGACATCCACGGCGGTGGGTTCGTGTGCACCGGTCCGGATGAAGCGACGGTGGCGGCGGAGATGGAGCAGGCGCGGCGGCGGATCGCCTTTTATGCTTCGACGCGCACTTATGCGCCGATCCTCGCCCTGCATGGGCTTGAGGAGCTGGGGGCGAAGCTGCACCGCATGACCGTGGAGGGGCGGTGGGGTGAGATGGCGGCGCTGATTTCGGACGACGTGGTGCGGATCTTCGCGGCCTGCGCTGTTTTTCGCGATCTGCCGGCGGCAATCGCGGCGCGGTTCGGCGGCGCGGCAGATAGTTTCGATCTGCATCTTCCGGCCGGAACGCCGCCCGGGTTGTCGCACGAGCTCCTGGACGAGATCAGGCGCATCCCGCACACCTTCGCGGGCTTCGCACCCTGGCCGGGTTAGGGGAAGCGCGTCAGGGCCGTCGTCTGCGCGATGTGCTCCAGCAGGGCGCCCCGGGTTTCCATGCTGTGAGGATAGGCAGCGCCGGACGTGGGGCGCGGGCATGGGTTCAGCGCGCACGCGAAAGATAAAGCGTTCCTTGCCGAGCCTGGCTAAAGGCCATGCGCGCGCAGGAACGTCTCGATCGCCTCCGCGACCAGCGCGGGTGTTTGCACGGCCATGAAATGCCCGCTGTCCAGTTCCTTGAAGCTTGCGTTCGGCATGCGCGCGGCGAGCGGTGCCACCAGCGCGGGCGGGCGCAGCCGGTCATGCGTGCCGGCAAGCAGTAAGCAGGGGGCCGCGATCGTCGGCAGCAGCGCGTCGATGCGCGCATCGGTCAGCATCCGGTAGATCGAAGCGTAGCTGTCGGGATCATTGGCGAGCCAGCGCGCCCGGAAGCGGCGATATTGTTCGGGATCGTGGCGGACCTCCGGCGGGTAGGAGCTTGCGAAACTTTCATCGACGACGCCGGCCGGGCCGAGGCGCTGCATCGCCTCGGCGCGCGCGAGCGTCGCCGCCCGGCGTTCCGGCGTGACGCCGGTTGCCGGACCCATCGCCACCAGCGCGGCGACGCGCCGCGGAAAGCGGGCGGCGAAGTTCAGCGCGATCCCGCCGCCGACCGCGCAGCCGGCGAGAGCGACCGGCGCGGTGATGTTCAACGCGTCGAGCAGCGCGGCGAGATCGTGGGCCATGATGTCGAACGTCACGTCACCGCGGATTTTCTGCGAAAGACCGGCACCGCGCGTGTCGTAGCGCAGCACGCGCCGCGTGCGCGCCAGCGCCGGCAGCGCTTGGTCCCAGCTCTCGAGCGTGCCGCCCATCTCGTGCACGAGCACGAGCGTGGAAACACCCGCGCCGGCCAAATCGTAGCGCAGCGCGGTGCCGTTCACCTCGATCCAGTCCATCGGCGGGCTCCGCTAGGGTCGATCCGCGAAACTACATCCGGCCTCGGCTTCGAGCGAGTGGCCGAAGCGCGCGCGTGGTTGTGGTTGACAACGGACTTGCATCCGCCGCCGCCTTTCGCGCAGGTTGCGCGCGCCGGCGAGGGCCGGCGGCCCTGCCGGTCGGAAACGTCCGCAAGCAGGGGAACAAAACATGATCATAACCCGCAGGGAGGCATTGGCGCTCGGGATCGGCGGCGCGCTGGGCGGCTTCGCGCAGGCGCGCGCGGCGACGGAGATGCCGGGCGTCACCAAGACCTCGGTCAAGATCGGCAACACGATGCCGTACAGCGGCCCGGCCTCCTCCTACAGCAATATCGGCAAGACCGAGGCGGCCTATTTCAAGATGATCAACGACCAGGGGGGCATCCACGGGCGGATGATCGACTTCATTTCGCTCGACGACAGCTACAGCCCGCCCAAGACGGTCGAGCAGGTGCGGCGGCTGGTGGAGCAGGATCACGTGGCGTTCCTGTTCCAGGATCTCGGCACGCCTTGCAACTCGGCGATCGTCGATTACTGCAACCACAACAAGATTCCGCAGCTCTTCGTCGGATCGGGCGCCTCGAAATGGAGCGACTACAAACGCTGGCCGTGGACGATCGGCTGGCAGCCAAGCTACCGCACCGAGGCGCAGATCTACACCAAGCAGATGCTGGCCGAGGTAACGAACCCGAAACTCGGGTTGCTCTACCAGAACGACGATTTCGGGAAGGACTATCCGCTTGGCGTACGCGACGTGCTCGGCGACCGATGGGACAAGATCGTCACCGCATCGCTCAGCTACGAGACCACCGATCCCACGATCGAAAGCCAGATCGACTCGCTGAAGGCGTCGGGCGCCAATGTGATCCTGGTTGCCGCCATCCCGAAATTCGCCGCCCAATCCATCCGACGCGTCGCCTCGCTGAGCTGGAAGCCCAGGTTCTACCTCACCAACGTTTCGATCTCGGTGGCCGGCGTTATGCGCCCGGCGGGGGTGGAGAACGGCGTCGGCATCATCAGCACCGCCTACCTGAAGGATCCGACCGATCCCGCTTGGGACAACGATCCGGGCATGAAGGAATGGCGCGCCTTCTCGGCCAAGTACATGCCGGGCTTCGACATCAGCGACGCGCAGCTCGTGTTCGGCTACGGCATCACGCGCACCATGGTGCAGGTGCTCCGGCAGTGCGGCAACGATCTGTCGCGCGAGAACGTGATGCGGCAGTCGGAGAACCTGCACGATCTCGATGTCGGCGTGCTGCTGCCCGGGATCAAAATTTCCACGAGCCCGACCGATCACCGGCCGATCAAGGCGATGCAGCTCGTGCGCTGGTCGGGCAAGACCTGGGAGCGTTCGGGGTCGTTGCTGGAGGGGGTTTAGGTCAATCGGGGCCTGGCCCCCACCTCACCCCCACCCTCTCCGCCCTAAGCGGGCGGAGAGGGTGCCATGCTGCCGCTAGTGCCTGTGCCACGCGGCGGGAATGAACGATCTGCCATTCCTCGTTGAGGTGATCTGGCGTGTCGAAGAAGGCCGTGCGCGGATAAGCCGCCGACACGTCCAGGAAGGCGGCGCCGTTCTCCAAATACAGATCGCGGATCGCCGCCTGCGTGCCGGGCGGGATGGGCGAGTCGGCGAAATGGGTCGGCCAGCCGCCGATCGCGCGCACGCCGTGCGCACCCGCCCAGCGCAGGAAGGAAGCGATCTCCGCGGCGCCGTCGCCCTCGATCACCTGCACGGCGGAGGGATGCACCGGATCGGCGCGTGCGAGCACCGCCTGGCTCGCCGCACCAAGCGCGGCGGTGTGGCCGACATGATCGCCCCATTCGTTCATGCCGCCCTCGGCCGCGGCGCGCGGGTCGTGGAAGCCCGATGCGACGAGCGACTGCTCGATCGCCGCCATCACCGCGTAGCGCAGGTCGAAGGCGAAGAAGGCGCCAAGCCAGCGGCCGGGAGCCAGGCGTGCAAGCGTGCGCCAGTCATGGCGGAACATGATCGCGGCGTCCGGTCCCACCTCCTCGGCCGAGCGCGGGCGGACATATTGCGCCTCCTCCATGGGCAGATAGACGATGTCACCCGGCGCTAGTTCCGGTTCCCAGCGCGCGAACAGATAGTCGAGCCCGATGCCGACCGCGACGCCGCCATTGACGCAGGGGCGGCCAATGATCGGCGCGATCACCGCGCAGCGGTGCGAATAGGGGCCGTTGGAGCCGGCGAGGATAACGAGCTTTGGTCCGGCGATGGCGGCGGCGCGGGCGAGCTTGGCGTCAAGCTGCGCCGACAGGAACCCGTAGGCGAGCGGGCGGTCGAGCACGCAGCCGAACAGCGCAGCGTAGAGCGCGAGCGAGGCAAGGCAGGCAAGCAGCAGGCGGTGCATCAGAACTGGAAGTAAAGGAAGGGCAGCGCACGCGGGGCGAAGAACACGGCCTGCACGCTGAGCGCGAAGCAAGCCGTCAGCGCCGCGCCTCGCCAGGCGGGGCGCATGGCCTGCAACGGCGGTGCGGCGAGCACGATCCCCCAGCCGAGCGCGAGGCAGGCGGTGAGTTCGGGGAAGCTCAGTGTGCGCGCCTCGCCGAGCGAGGGCAGTGAGGCGACGGGGCTTGCCAGCGCGCCGAGCCAGGGCAGCCAGCCGATCACGAGCCGCGGCAAGGCGACGCCGTTCGCACCGGCAAGGCCGCGCGCCATCGCCGCCATTGCCGCCGTGTCCGGGGCGCGGAACGGCACCCAGGCGAGCACGACAAGGACAAGCGTGAGCGCGCGCGCGACCGGAAACGGCAGCGCGAGCCGCGTGCGCCGCCAGAGCGTGTGCGCGCCGAGCATCGCGCCGTGCAGCCCGCCCCAGAACACGAACCGCCACGCCGCGCCGTGCCAGAGGCCGCAGAGCAGCATCGTCAGGAACAGGTTGGCGAGATGCCGCGCCCGCCCGGTGCGGCTGCCGCCGAGCGGGATATACAGATAGTCGCGCAGGAAGGCACCGAGCGTAATGTGCCAGCGGCGCCAGAACTCGGCGATGCTGGCGGCGCGGTAGGGGCTGGCGAAATTCACCGGGAAGCGCACGTTCATCATGCGCGCGAGCCCGATCGCCATGTCAGAATAGCCGGAGAAGTCGAAATAGATTTGCAGGGCGTAGGCGAGCAGCGCGTACCAGGCCTCGAACAAGGTCAGCGTCGCGCCACGCGCGGCGGCGCTGAAGCCGACATCGGCGAAGCTGCCGAACATGTCGGCGAGCACGGCTTTCTTGGCGAGGCCGAGCAGGAAGATCGTCAGCCCCTCGGCGATTGCATCGGCGCGCGGGCGGATCAGCGCTGGGGCAACGAGCTGCGGCAAAATCTCCTTCGGGCGCACGATCGGCCCGGCGATCAAATGCGGGAAGAAGGCGATGAAGGCTGCATAGGGCAGAAAGCCCACGTCGGGCCGCTCGCGGCGCGCGCTGTCCACCAGGAACATGATCTGCTGGAAGCTGAAGAAGCTGATCGCGAGCGGCAGCGCGATGGCAAGGTGCACACCGAACAGGCTCGCGCCAAGGAAGCCCGCGTATTTGAACCAGCCGAGCAAGGCGAGGTCGGCGCCGATGCCGGCGGCGAGCCAGCACCGGCCGGGCGTGCGCAGGAGCTTCTGGCCGAGCCAGTAATTGAGCCCGATCGAGCCCGCGAGCAGCGGCACGAAGCGCCAGTCCCACCAGCCGTAGAAGACGAAGCTCGCCAGGGCCACGGTTGCGAGCGCGGCGCGGTTGCCGCCGAGCCGGCCGGTGGCGAAAAAGAGGACGAGCGCCGCCGGCAGGAAGCCGAGCAGGAACAGAGGGGTGTTGAACAGCACCGCCCGAGTATGCGGGCCTTTGGTTACCGCCCGGTCAACGCTGCCGCGGGTTTCACGCCGCCCCGATTGCTGTTAGGTCCGCGCACGCCATGACGGATGATTTTCCACCGAGCCCCGCGCTCCTGCCCGCGGGGTTGCGCGACCTGCTGCCGCCGGAGGCGGAGACCGAGGCGCGCGCCGTCGAGGCGATGATGGCGGTGTTCGCCGCGCACGGCTACGAGCGGGTCAAGCCGCCGCTGCTCGAGTTCGAGGACAGTCTGTTCGCGGGCTCGGGCGCGGCGGTGGCCGAGCAGACCTTCCGGCTGATGGACCCCGACAGCCAGCGCATGATGGGGCTGCGCGCCGACACCACGCCCCAGGTGGCGCGCATCGCCACAACCCGCCTTGCCCGCGCGCCGCGCCCGCTGCGGCTTTGCTATGCCGGGCAATGCCTGCGCGTGCGCGGCACGCAGCTCGCACCCGACCGGCAGATCGTGCAGGCCGGGATCGAGCTGATCGGCAGCGACGCACCTGCCGCCGATGCCGAGGTGGTGCTGGCGGGCGCTGAGGCGCTGCAAGCCGTCGGGCTCGCGCGGATGAGCTTCGATCTGACCGTGCCGACGCTGGTGCCGGCGCTCCTCGACGATGCGGGCATCACCGGCGCGGCGCGGGCCGCGCTTGCTCGCGCGCTCGACCGCAAGGACGCCGCGGGTGTGGCGCGCCACGGGGGCGCGCTCGCGCCCACCCTGACGGAGTTGTTGCTTGCCGCCGGGGCGGCCGACCGCGCGCTCGCCGCGCTGGAGGCGGCGAGCCTGCCCGAGCCGGCGCGCGATCTGGCCGACCGGCTGGCTGACGCCATCGCCGCGATCCGCGCCCAGGCCCCGGCGCTGCGGCTGACCGTCGACCCGGTGGAGTTTCGGGGTTTCCGCTACCACACCGGGATCGCGCTCACGATCTTCGCCGCGGGCCGCCACGAGGAACTCGGCCGCGGCGGGCGGTATCTGTGCGGCGAGACCGAGCCCGCCGTCGGGCTCACGCTTTATCCCGACGCCGTGCTCCGCGCCGCCCCCGCGCACGCCGCGCGGCCGCGCGTGTTTGTCCCCGCGGGCGCCTCGGCCGAGACCTTGGCGCGGCTCCGCCTCGACGGGTTCGCCACCGTGGCCGACCTCAAGGGCGCGGACGATCGGCGCGCCGAGGCGCGGCGGCTCGGCTGTTCCCACGTGCTCGCGGGCGGCGAGGCGGTGCCGCTCGTCCCGCCTCAGCAGGAATAAGCGAATGGCCAATGTCGCCGTGATCGGCGCCCAGTGGGGCGACGAGGGCAAGGGCAAAGTCGTGGACTGGCTCGCCAGCCGCGCCGGGATCGTGGTGCGGTTCCAGGGCGGCCATAACGCCGGGCACACGCTGGTCGTCGGCAATCAGACCTACAAGCTTTCGCTTCTGCCCTCGGGCGTGGTGCGCGGCAAGCTCGGCATCATCGGCAACGGCGTGGTGGTCGACCCCGAGGCGCTGCTCGATGAGATCGCGCGCGTTGGCGCGCAGGGGCTCGCAGTGACGCCTGCCAATCTCCGCATCGCCGATAACGCGCCGCTGATCCTGCCGCTG
Organism: Acetobacteraceae bacterium; assembly: GCA_035685165.1. Classification (GTDB taxonomy): domain Bacteria; phylum Pseudomonadota; class Alphaproteobacteria; order Acetobacterales; family Acetobacteraceae; genus DATFDN01. The sequence goes on along the minus strand of DASRBI010000008.1, from coordinate 395,670 downwards.
CATTCGGCGATCGACCGTGCGCGCGAGGCGGCGCGCGGCGAGCGGCGGATCGGCACCACTGGGCGCGGCATCGGCCCCGCCTACGAGGACAAGGTGGCCCGGCGGGCGATCCGGGTGGCCGACCTCGCGGAGCCGGAGACCGTCTCGGCCAAGCTCGACGAGTTGCTGCTGCACCACAACACCCTTTTGGCCGGATTGGGCGCCGAGACGTTCGAGAAGGAGGCGCTGCTCGCGCGGCTGATGGCGCTCGCGCCCAGGCTGCTGCCGTTCGCCGAGCCGGTTTGGGAGCGGCTGGACGAGGCGCGGCGCGGTGGCACGCGCATCCTGTTCGAGGGCGCGCAGGCGGTGATGCTGGATGTCGATCATGGCACCTACCCCTACGTGACGAGCAGCAACACGGTGGCGGCGACGGCCGCGGCGGGCGCGGGGCTCGGGCCGGCGGCGGTCGGCTTCGTGCTCGGGATCGCCAAGGCCTATTCGACACGGGTGGGTGCGGGGCCGTTTCCGACGGAACTCAAGGATGCAACCGGGCAGTTGCTGGGCGATCGCGGGCACGAATTCGGCACGGTGACGGGAAGGCGCCGCCGCTGCGGCTGGTTCGACGCGGTGCTGGTGCGTCAGGCGGTGAAGGTCGCGGGGATCAACGGGCTCGCCTTGACCAAGCTCGATGTGCTGGACGGGTTGCCGGAGCTGAAAATCTGCACCGGCTATCGGATCGGCGGAGCGGTGCTGCGGCGTTTGCCCGCCGCGCCGGGCGCGCAGGCGGCGGCCGAGCCGGAATACGAGGCGATGGAGGGCTGGGAGGGCTCGACACGGGGTGCGCGGTCCTGGGCCGATCTGCCGGCGCAGGCGGTGAAGTATGTGCGCCGGATCGAGGAGCTGACGGAAGCGCCGGTGACGCTTCTCTCCACCAGCCCCGAGCGGGACGACACGATCCTGGTGCGCGACCCGTTCGAGGGATAGCGCGGCGGCAAACGCGCCGCGCGATGCCTATCTCGGGTCGGGGCTAGCCCGGCGTAGCAGGGCGTGGGATCAGCCGCCGCTATAGTCCGAAGGCGGCGGTGCGGACTGGTAGCCCGGCGGTGCCTGATAGACGCTAGGCGGCGGCGTGTACCACACGGTGGGCGGCGGATAGTAGGGCGGCGGGTAATAGTAAACGGGTGGCGGCACGTAGGCGAAATAGGGCCATCCCCAGCAGCACCCGCCGCCGCCCCACCACACACCGCCGCGCCAGCCCCAGCCGCCCCCGCCATGCCAGCCTCCGCCGCCGTGCCAGCCTCCGTCGCCTCCGCTCCAGCCACCCCCGCCGCCATGCCAGCCTCCGCCGCCGCCTCCGCCGCCCCAGCCGGCGGCCGAAGCGGCTTGCGGGGCCGCCAGCGCGGCGCCGACCAAGCCGAGCCCGATGAGCGCAACGCGGTACGAGCGCATGATCGCCTCCGATGCGCTTTCAAAATACGAGCAGGGCGCGCTGATCGCCACCAGTAAGATCGTGCAGACGGTGCGCGACCTCGATGCCAAGTTCTATGCGGCGACACAGGCGATGGACGAGGCGCGGAGGGGAAAAAGATAGAGGAGGCGTTCCGGCAGATGGGCGCCATTCAGTTTGCCGCTCCCGCGAGCGGGAGAGGCGACTCTTCTAGGCCCGGCGCGGCGGCGGGGCGAGCAGGCGCTGGGTCATGTGAACGGCGCCGCTAAGCGCCACCAGCAGCGCCGCGAACCAGCAGAGGCGCGACTGGTAGCCACCGATCCAGATCAGGCCGACGAACAGCGCCGTCACGCCGGCCACGCCGCCGGCGCGCACGCCACGCGCCGAGGCGAGCGCCGCCAGGACCAGGAACACCGCGAACAGCGCCAGCGCCACCGCGTGCATGAAATCGAAGCCCTGGCTGAACAGCACGCCGAGCGCGCCGCCCACCGCCTGCTGCAGCCGGTCGAGCCCGGCCCAGAGGCTTTGCGTCACGTCCCAGGGGCCGACCAGGTAGAGCGCGACGGCAAGGGCGGCGCCCCCGAGCCAAATCGCGGCGATGGTACTGCGGCGCACGGCGTTCACAAACCCTTGCTCTGACATGGCGCATGTGGGGGCGGCGCCGAGCCGCCGCCAGCCCGGCTCATGTGGCCAGCACGCCGTGCTGACGCAGGAAGCCGAGCAGCGGCAGGAGCGGCAGGCCGAGGATCGCGGCGTGCTCGCCCTCCACCCGCTCGAACAGGTGCGCGCCCAGCCCCTCCAGCCGGTAGGCACCGACGCTGCCGAGCACCGCATCGCCCTCGGCGCGCAGATACTCTTCCAGGAACGCATCGGAGAAGGCGCGCATCGCGAGCCTCGGCCGGTCGAGGTGCTGCCAGACGCGTGCGCCGGCGCGCCGGCACACGACCGCGGTTTCCAAAACATGCGTGCGCCCGCGTAACGCACGAAGCTGGGCGCTTGCGTCGTCGAGGGTCGCGGGCTTGGCGAACCAGGCGCCCTCGCAGACCAGGATTTGATCGGCCCCGATCACCAGCGCCTCGGGTGCGCCGCGCGCCGCGTGCCGGGCCTTGAGGTCGGCCAGCAGCACCGCCGCCTCGGACGCCGATGCGCCCTCGGCTTGCGCGCTGCGGCGGACTTCTTCTTCGTCGACCGGGGCGGCGACGGCGCTGACGCGCAGGCCGGCAGCCGCAAGCAGCGCGCGGCGCGCCGCCGAGGCGCTGGCCAAAACGAGCGGCGGCGAGTCCGCCTGAAGCATCCAGCATCTCCTGATCCGCGCGCCTCCCATACAGCCGGCGCAGCCGGAATTCGCTTTCGCACAAGACAACGTCCGGGGCGAGCTCAAGGAAGAGCGGCGGATCACCCGCCGCGCGACGCGGCCGTTGCCGAGAACGAGATGCACATCCTCGACCGGCAGGCGGCCGATGCAGCCCTGATGGCAGTTACGGCGCCGCGGCGGCGGCGGCGGCGGCGATCACCTCGTCCAGTTCCCGCCGCAGCGTGACCGCTTCGCCGACCGTCAGCTCCACGAACATGCGACGCACCGTGCCGTCCTGGCGTTCACGCCGGAGCCGGAGGAACACCGCGCCGGGTACGGCCTGGACCGAGAGATGGCTGGCTTCGGTGTCGAGATCGAGCATCGAAGGCGAATCGGACATGCGGGCAGTCTTTGGCTCACGGTTGCGTGAGCATTCCACAGGAGAGTCCGAGGGGCAACAAAAAGTGCGAGGTGGGCCATGGGTTTTCTGGATCAGCTCTGGGGCGATGCCGACCGCCAGGGCCGAATAAGGGCGGCCTCGTTGCCTGCCTCTTGCGGCCGGCGCATCTTGCGCCGCAGGAGGAAACGGCATGAGCAACGAGGTCGCGGACGTGCTGATCATCGGTGCCGGCGCATCGGGCGCGGCGGTGGCGTGGAGCCTCGCCGAAACCAAGATGCGGATCGTCTGCCTGGAACAAGGCGGGTGGATGAACCCGGCGGCCTATCCGAGCACCGGGCGCGACTGGGAGGCGCGGTTCTGGGGCGATTTCTCGCCGAGCCCCAATATCCGCGCCCGCCCCGAGGATTATCCGATCAACGACGACAACTCGCCCATCAAGGTCGTCAACTTCAACGGCGTCGGCGGCGGCACGGTGATGTATACGGCGCATTTCCCGCGCCTGCATCCCTCGGACTTCCGCGTCCGCACGCTCGATGGCGTGGCCGACGACTGGCCGATCGATTACGCAACACTTGAACCGTTCTTCGACGAGAACGACCGCATCACCGGCGTTTCCGGGCTGGCCGGCGATCCGGCCTTCCCGCCGCGCGCCGACCCGCCGATGCCGCCGCTGCCGCTCGGCCGTTCCGGCACCATCCTTGGCCGGGCGATGAACAAGCTCGGCTGGCATTGGTGGCCGTCCGACGTCGCGGTGGCGACGGTCGAGTACGAGGGGCGCGCGCGCTGCATCAATCTCGGCCATTGCACGCCGGGCTGCGCGCAGGGCGCGAAGGCGAGCACCGACATCACTTACTGGCCGCTTGCGCGCCGCGCCGGGGTGGAACTTCGCACCCATTGCCGCGTGCGCGAGATCACGACCAACGAGCACGGCATGGCCTCGGGTGTCGTCTATTACGACGTCGAAGGCGTAGAGCGGTTCCAAGCCGCGGAGGTGGTGGTGCTCGCCTGTAACGGCGTCGGCACGCCGCGCCTGTTGCTCAACTCCGCATCGGGGCGGTTTCCGAACGGGCTTGCCAATTCGAGCGGGCTGGTCGGCCGCAATCTGATGTTTCATCCGTACGCGCAGGTGTACGGGTATGTGGAGGAGGAAACCGACAGCAACCGCGCCCCGCCCACCTGCATCTGGAGCAAGGAGTTCTACGAGACGGACCCCGAGCGCGGGTTCGTGCGTGGCTACGCGTTCCAGTTCGGCCGCGGCGTTGGCCCGGTGATGGAGGCGGTGACGAGCGAAGCGAAGGGCCTGCTGCCCTGGGGCGCAGAACACCATGCGGTGTTCCGGCGGCTGAACGGGCACCGGCTCAATGTGTCGGCGATCTGCGAGGATCTGCCGGAGGCGCACAACCGCGTCACGCTCGATCCGGAGCTGAAGGATTGCCACGGCATTCCCGCGCCGCGCATCGACTACACGATCGGCGAGAATACCGCGCGCATGATGGAGCACGGCATCGCGCGGGCCAAAGAGGTGCTGGATGCAGCGGGCGCGCGCGACATCTGCGTCAACAGCCCAATCCTTTATGGAGGCTGGCACTTGCTTGGCACCGCGCGCATGGGCACCGACCCGGAGCGATCGGTGGTGAACGAGTGGGGCCGCTCGCACGACGTGAGGAACCTGTTCATCGTGGACGGCAGCCTTTTCGTCACCTCGGGAGGGGTGAATCCCACTTCGACCATTCAGGCGCTGGCGCTCTATGTGGCGGACCAGATGAAGCGGCGCCTAGCCAATTTGTTTGATTGACCCGGTGTTCCACCCGCTTCGGGCTGAGATTGATGGCGGTTTTGCCCGATGCCTTCAGCAGCGAGGCCGTTATGTCTGACGCGAATGCTCTGACCGTAAGGCAGCGCGAGGATTTGCGTGCGCTGGCTGCCACGATGATCCCGGCGAGCGCCGAATATGGCGTGCCGGGTGCCGATGATCCGGCGATCCAGGCGGAAATTCTCGGCTGCTGCGGCGGACGCGAGGCCCCGCTGGTGCGGACCGCGCTCGATCAGCTCGCGGCGCTTGCCGGCGGATCGTTCGCTTCACTCGATCCGGTAAGCCGCGAGGCGGTGGCGATGGAGCTGCGCGCGACCGGCGGCGCACCGGCAGCGGCGCTCATCCGCGTCGTGCTGCAATGCTACTACCGCGACGAGCGCGTGGTCCGCTCGCTTGGCCGCGAACCGCGCCCGCCGTTCCCGCAGGGACACACGCTGGAGCCGGGCGACTGGTCGCTCCTGGATGCGGTGCGCGCCCGGGCTCCGTCCTGGCGCCCGAGTAGCTGAGCGCGGAGCCGAGGCTTGCGTTGCGCGGTGCGTAACGCCCTTGCCGCCAACCTAGTCCGCATCATCGCCTGTCGCAGCGCGCTATCTAGTGCCCCGCTCGGCACCGTGCACGGACCGTTCGCGTAAGGGCCGGCGTCATCGCCCCGCGCGGGGCTCAATCGTGCCGAGTCCCTAGGAGGGTCTTTGGAAAACCCTGCTCCCATTGGTAGCGGCGGGCGGATTTGAACCACCGACCAAGGGATTATGATTCCCCTGCTCTACCGCTGAGCTACGCCGCCATCCCTCGCCGGGAGCGGGCGAGATATAGCCGGGGAGAGGGCAGCGTCAACCGAAGCCGCCCCGGCCAGGATGAAGCCGCCGCCGAGCACGCGGTCGCTCTGGTAGAACACGCAGGCCTGGCCGGGGGCGGGAAGGGCGGGCGCATCTAGCGTCACCAGCGCCGTGCCGTTCGCGCCCGCCACGACCTCCGCTGGCCGCAGCGTGTCGCGGGCGCGGAGCTTCACCATGCAGCGTAACGGCGTAGCGGGCGGGGCAATCAGCCAGTTCGCCTCGCGCAGCCGGATTTCGCGGCGGCCCTCGCTGCGCGGGCCGACCACGACGCGGCGTCGCGGCGCATCCAGCGCCACCACCACGCGGCCGTCAGCGCCTGCCGGGCCGAGCCGCTTCGCCTGGCCAACCGTGTAGCGGCCGATGCCTTCATGGGTCCCGACGCGGCGGCCCTGCAGATCGACGATCTCGCCCGGCTCAGCGGCCTCGGGGCGCAGCTTTCCGACCAGATCGGCGTAGCTGCCGCGCGGCACGAAGCAGATGTCCTGGCTGTCGGGCTTGGCGGCGACCGGCAAAGCGCGGCGGGCGGCCTCGGCGCGCACCGCGTCCTTGTTCGGCATGTCACCGAGCGGAAAGAGCGACCGGGCAAGCTGCGCCCTCGTGGTTGCGAACAGGAACCAGCTCTGGTCGCGCGTCTCGTCGCGGGCGCGGTGGAGTTCGGGGCCGGCGGGGCCGTCGGTGCGGCGCACATAGTGGCCGGTGGCGAGGTGCTCGACGCCGAGCATATCGGCCAACGCGATCAAGTCGGCGAACTTGACGGTCTGGTTGCAGCGCACGCAGGGCACTGGGGTCTCGCCGCGCGCATAGGCATCGGCGAAGTCGGCGATCACGGCGTCGGCGAAGCGGCGCTCGGCGTCGATCACATAGTGCGGGATGCCGAGCGCGTCGGCGACGCGGCGCGCGTCGTGGATGTCCTGCCCGGCGCAGCAGGCGCCCTTCCGGCCGGTGGCGGCGCCGTGATCGTAGAGCTGGAGGGTGACGCCGATCACCTCATGGCCGGCATCGGCGAGCAGGGCGGCGACGACGGAACTGTCGACGCCGCCGGACATGGCTGCGAGGATGCGGGCCATCGAGGGCCTCTACCGCGACCAATGCTCCCTCTCGGCCGCTCGCGGCGGAGAGGAAGAACGATCGAGCGGGTGGCGATGGCCGCTGCTACGCATTCATCATGTTGCGCGTGCCGGCCGGCAGCTTCACCACCAGCCCGTCCAGCGCCTCGGTCATCACGATCTGGCAGCCGAGGCGAGAGGTCTCGGTCAGGCCGAAGGCGAGGTCGAGCATGTCCTCCTCGTCCTCGGTCGGGGTGGCGAGCTTGCCGAACCAGCCGGGGTCGACGATGACGTGGCAGGTGGAGCAGGCGAGCGAGCCCTCGCACGCGCCCTCGATGTCGATGCCGTGCTTGTGGGCGATCTCCAGCACCGAGAGCCCAAGCGGCGCGTCCACCTCGCGGCGTGTGCCGTCGCGCTCGATAAAAGTCATCTTGGGCATCTTGCGTCGTGCGTCCTACTCAGGCGGGTGCCGCGGCGCCCGCGTGCGCCGCGGCCAACGCCGCGGCGGCAAAGTCGATTTCGGCCGGCGAGGTAAAGCGTCCGATCCCGATCCGCAAGCTGCGCGCCGCGCGCTCGTCCGGGAGCCCCATGGCGCGCAGCACATAGGAGGGCTCCACGGTTGCCGAGGAGCAGGCCGAGCCGGTGGAGACGCAAAGATCGGGCGCGCGCGCCATCAGTTCGAGCGCGGTCGCGGTCGGGAAGGTGAGGTTGAGGTTGCCGGGGATGCGCCGCTCCATGCTGCCGTTGATGGCGACGCCGGGAACGCGGGCGCGCAGATCGGCGAGCAGCCGGTCGCGCAGCGCGGCGATTCGCCCCGCCTCGTCCGCCATCTCGGCGCGAGCGAGGCGGCAGGCTTCACCGAGCCCCACCACGAGCGGCGCGGGGAGGGTGCCGGAGCGCAAGCCGCGCTCCTGCCCGCCGCCGGAGAAGAGCGGCGCCAGCCGCACGCGAGGCCGGCGCCGCACATAGAGCGCGCCCACACCTTTCGGTCCGTAGAGCTTGTGGCCGGAGAGGGACAGGAGATCGACGCGCCAGCCCGCCGCGTCGAGCGGGATCTTGCCGGCGGCCTGGGCGGCGTCGGTGTGAAAGAGGGCGCCTGCTGCCTTGGCGATGGCGGCGAGCGCGGGGATGTCCTGGATCACCCCGGTTTCGTTGTTCACCGTCATCACGCTGACCAGGAGCGTCGGCACCTCCAAGGCGATACGCAGCGCGCCAGGATCGAGCAGGCCGTCGGCGCCGACCGGCAGGAACACCGGCTCGAACCCCTCGGCTTCGAGGTCGGCCACGGATTCGAGGACGCATTTGTGCTCGGTGGCGACGGTGACGATGCGCTTGCGCGGGTCGCCCATGCGCGCCGCGTGGCGGGCGGCGCCCTTGATGGCGATGTTGTTGCTCTCGGTGGCGCCGGAGGTGAACACCACCTCGTTCGCGGCCGCCCCGATCAGCGCCGCCACCTCGGCGCGCGCCGCCTCCACCGCCGCCTCGGCGCGCAGCCCCATCGCGTGCTCGACGCTGTGCGGGTTGCCATATTCCTCGGTGAAGTAGGGCAGCATGGCGGCGAGCACGCGCGGGTCGCAGCGGGTGGTCGCCTGATTGTCGAGATAAACGGGCCGGTTGGGGCGCATGGGGCGAATCTGGGCAGGCTAGCGGGCGAGCACCACCGCCCTCCGCATCCGGGCAACCATGTCCCGATAGGCGGCGGCGAAGGCATCGGCGTCTGCATCGGTGGCGTTCCACGGCAGCGAGACGCGGATCGCCGCTCCGGCGTCCGGGCCGAGCCCCATCGCCGCCAGCACGTGGCTCGCGCTCACCTTGCCCGAGCTGCACGCCGCCCCGGCGCTGACGGCGAAGCCGGCGAGGTCGAGTGCCATCACCTGCGCCATTGCCGGCAGCCCGGGCAGCACGAGGCAGGCCGTATTCGGGATGCGCGCGGCATCCGCCCCGGCCACCAACGCCCCTGCCTCCTTGGCGGCGCGTTCGATGCCGTCCCGCAGCGGTGCCAACCGCGCGGCGTCACCCCCCGCTTCGGCTGCGGCGGCGAAGCCGGCGATCGCGGCGAGCGCCGGGGTGCCGGCGCGCCAGCCGCGTTCCTGGCCGCCGCCGCGGATCAGGGGTGCCGGCGCGCCGCCCTCGTCAGCGAAAAGCAGCGCGCCGGCCCCGGTGGGGCCGCCGAGCTTGTGGGACGAGAGCGCGAGACTGTCGGCGCCGAGCGCGTTGAGAAATACCGCCATCCGCCCGGCCGCCTGTACCGCGTCCACATGCAGCCAGGCGCCATGCCGGCGGCACAGAGCGACCGCCTCGGCGACCGGCTGAATGACGCCAGTCTCGTTGTTGGCGAGCATCAAGCAGACGAGCGCCGGGCCGGCCGCATCGAGCGCGTGGGTCAGCGCGTCGAGATCTACGACGCCCTGCCCGTCCACGGGCACGAGCACGGCGCCCGGCGCCGCGGCGAGGACGGAGTCGTGCTCGACCGCGCTCGCGATCACGCGGCGGCCCGCTCCGAGCGCGTGCAGTGCGAGGGCGTTCGCCTCGGTGGCGCCGGAGGTGAAAACGACGTTGCGGGGGAGCGCGCGGAAGCGCCGGGCGATGGCCTCGCGCGCCTCCTCCAGCACGCGACGGGCGGCCCGGCCCTCGGCATGGACCGAGGAGGGGTTGCCGGTCAGCGCAAGCGCATCGCGCATCGCCTCCCGCGCCTCGGGGCGGAGAGGCTCGGTGGCGTTGGCGTCCAGGTAGTGGCGTGGCGCGGTCAGCTGGTACGGGCCTCGCGCGGCTCGGGGGCGGTCGCGCCGGCGATGCGGGTCTCGAGCTCGGCAAGCTCGGCGCGCAGGTCCTCGATATCGCGCAGCAAGGGATCGAGCATCTCCTCGCACGGCATCCCATAGGGGTCGAACTCCACCTTGCGCGGCACCTTGCGATCGACCGCGCGGGCCGGGATGCCGACCACGGTGGTATCGGCCGGGACCGGGTCGAGCACGACCGCGTTCGAGCCGATGCGCGCATTGTCGCCAACCGTGATCGGGCCGAGCACCTTGGCGCCGGCGCCGATGATGACGTTATTGCCGACCGTCGGATGGCGCTTGCCGCTGGCGGTGCGTGCCACGCCGAGCGTGACCTGATGGTAGAAATAGCAGTCGTCGCCGACCTCGGCCGTTTCGCCGATCACGACGCCCATGCCGTGGTCGATCACCAGCCGCCGGCCGAGCCGTGCCGCCGGATGGATTTCTATTCCGGTAAAAAAACGCGCAAGATGAGACGAAAACCGGGCCAGCAAGTAAAGGCGCCGGTTCCACATGAAATGCGAAAGTTGATGCCAAAGAACTGCATGCAACCCAGGGTAGCACAACAGCACTTCGATTGAGGAGCGGGCGGCGGGATCACGTTCCCGATAGGTCCGCACCAACTCACGCAAAGACATGAAAGCCATGCGACAAATCCTTAGACCCCTGCCGTCGCGGTACCCTATACTGCTAAGTATCGGCAGGTCGTAGGCCGCCTTCTGCCGATCCGATTTGCAAGCAGAGCGGCCGAGGGCGGGTGCTGCCGGGAAAGGAGGCGTTAAGGCCAGCGCGCGGTTGTGCGCCAGGATGGCAGGCCCTGAGCGGGCGGTCACCCTTAAAAAAGGCGTGAAACTGCGGCCCTCTCACGCATGGTTGGTTTATCTGCCGTGATCCCCGGAACGTCAGGGATCGAGGAGCGAACGACGGGACATTGCACTCTCGCTGTCCGCAGGACGGGGCAACGGGTCAGCGGTCTCAGCCAAGGTAAAAGAACAACGCGGACGAAATCATGCCCGAAGTGATGTTTGCCGGCCCGGATGGGCGGCTCGAAGGACGCTATCACCATTCAAAGGAATCTGGCGCGCCGGTAGCGCTGGTCTTGCACCCGCATCCGCTGCATGGCGGAACGATGAACAACCGTGTCACCTACACGATGTACCAGGCGTTCCAGCGGCTGGGCTTCTCGGTGATGCGCTTCAATTTCCGCGGCGTTGGCCGCAGCCAGGGCCGCTATGACGGCGGCATCGGCGAGATCAGCGACGCCGCGGCGGCGCTCGACTGGGCGCAGGCCGTCAACCCCAACCATGGTGGGCTGTGGATCGCCGGCTACTCCTTCGGCGCCTTCATCGGCATGCAGCTTCTGATGCGGCGCCCGGAAGTATCTGGCTGGGTCAGCGTCGCCCCTCCGGCGAGCCATTACGATTTCGGCTTCCTCGCCCCCTGCCCGTGCGGCGGGCTGATGCTGCACGGCGACGCCGACGAGCTGGTGCCGGAGGCATCCGTGCGGAAGCTGGTCGATAAGCTGAACACCCAGAAGGGGGTCAGCGTCGATTACCGCATCGTGCCGGGTGCGGATCACGTGTTCGCCCTGCACGCTGATGCGGTCGCCGACGCCGTGGAGGATTATGTGGGCAAGGCGGTCGCCCGGCGGCACATGGCGCTGGCGGCCGACTGAGCGCCCGTTGCGGGCTTGACCCCGGCCCGGCGTCCGGGATTGGTTGAACGGGGTGGCGGGCGACCGCCACCCCGTTTTCTTCCCGAGGCGAGGAATGCCCAGAACTCTGTTCCTAGAGGAAGCGATCGCGCGCGGCTTCCTGTTCCAGTGCACCGATCTCGATGCGCTGGACGCGGCGATGCGGACTGGGCGGATGACGGCCTATATCGGCTTCGACTGCACGGCAGACAGCCTGCACGTGGGCAGCCTCGTGCAGATCATGATCCTGCGTCTGTTGCAGAAGCACGGGCACCGGCCGCTCGTGCTGATGGGCGGCGGCACGACGCGAATCGGTGATCCCTCAGGTCGGGACGAATCCCGGCAGTTGCTCACCGACGAGCAGATCGCCGCCAACATGCGGGGCATCCGCCGCTGCTTCGATCCGTTCCTGCGCTTCGGCGACGGCCCGACCGATGCGTTCATAGCCAACAACGCCGACTGGCTGGACGCGCTCGGCTACATTCCGCTGCTGCGCGACGTCGGCCCGCATTTCACCATCAACCGAATGCTGACCTTCGATTCGGTGAAACTGCGGCTCGAGCGCGAGCAGCCGCTGACGTTCCTCGAATTCAACTACATGATCCTCCAAAGCTACGATTTCCGAGAGCTGGCGCGTCGCTTCGGGGTGCGATTGCAGATCGGCGGCTCGGACCAGTGGGGCAATATCGTCTCGGGGATTGAGTTGGCGCGCCGCACCGACGGGACGGCGCTGTTCGGGCTGACCACGCCGCTGATCGCCACCGCCTCCGGCGCCAAGATGGGCAAGACCGCGCAGGGCGCGGTGTGGCTGACCGCCGACCGGCTTTCGCCGTACGACTACTGGCAGTTCTGGCGCAACACCGAGGATGCCGACGTGGGGCGGTTCCTGCGTCTGTTCACCGAGCTGCCGCTCGACGAGATCGCCCGGCTGGAGGCGCTGGGCGGGGCGGAGATCAACGAGGCGAAGAAGGTGCTGGCGACTGAGGCGACGGCGCTCTGCCACGGGCGGGCGGCGGCCGAGTTGGCCGCCGACACCGCGCGCCGCGCCTTCGAGGAGCGCGAGGCGGCCGAGACGCTGCCCTCCATCACGGTTGCCCGTCGGGAACTGGAGGCAGGTATTCCCGCCTTTCAGCTGTTTCGCATGGCGGGACTGGCGGCGAGCAATGGCGAGGCGCGGCGGCTGATCCGCGGCGGCGGCGCGCGGCTGAACGATGCGCCGATCGAGGACGAGACGCGCACGGTCTCGGCGGCCGATCTGGAAGGCGGGGCGATGAAGCTGTCCGCCGGCCGCAAGCAGCACCGGCTGGTGCGGGCGGTCTAGAGCGCGCCTGCGCGCCGTTTTTTGGCACCCGTTCGCCGCGATGGGCTGCGGACCGGGCCAGAAATCCGGGCTCAGTGGCGATCGGCTGTAGACGCAGCCTCAGTTGCCGCGCTCGCGGCGTGCGTCTATCCACCGCGCGCCCCGGCCGGTCGGGGCGGGCAGGGAGAAACGGGTGATTCGTCGAGATTCGAGGCCCTCCGGCCGGGGTTTGCGCCGCGCGGCGCTGGGGCTTGCTTTCCTGACGGCATCCTGTGGGGCCAACGTCAACCTCGCCCCGCCGATCGGCGGAGGCGCGCCGCCCGAGGGTCAGCCCGGTCATGTCACGGGCTTTCTCGGCGCCGTGGTCGCCGACGAACCGCAGGCGGCGCTGGTCGGCCGGCAGGCGCTTTCGGCCGGTGGCACCGCGGCCGATGCCGCCGTGGCGGTCGCCGCGACATTGGCCGTGACCCTGCCCTCGCGCGCCGGGTTGGGTGGCGGCGGCGCCTGCCTTGCCTACGCGCCGAAGCCCGGCAGCATCAACAAGGGCGTGCCGGAGGCGATCATCTTCGTCCCGCTGGCGCCGGCCGAGCCGCCGCCTCCGGGCACCGCCGATCGGCCGGCGGCGCTGCCCATGATGCTGCGCGGCCTCTATCTACTGCACGACCGCTACGGCCATCTGCCGTTCGAGCTGATGCTCGCGCCGGCCGAGAATCTGGCGCGCGGGGGCGCGGTGGTGTCGCGCGCCTTCGCCGACGATCTGCACCTTGTCGCCGGGCCGCTGCTCGCCGACCCCCAAGCGCGCGCGGAGTTCGCGCCGGGCGGGCGGCTGCTGCAGGCGGGCGACCGGTTCGTCCAGCCGGCGCTCGCCGGAACGCTCGGCCAGCTCCGCCAGGTGGGGGTGGGCGATTTCTACCAGGGCGGGCTCGCGCGGCGGATCGTCGAGGCCTCGCGACTCGCCGGCGGCCCGCTGACCTTGAACCAGCTCTGGAATGCGCTGCCCTCGCGGGCGCAGGCGATCGATCTCGATGGCGGGGGCAGTATCGATGTTGCCTTCCTGCCGCCGCCGGCTGACGGGGGGCTTGCCGCCGCGGCGGCGTTTCTGGCGCTAAAGGCGAATCCAGCCGATGTGCAGCAGGCGGCGGCGCGGGCCGATCAGGTGGCGATGGCCTGGCGCACGAGCGGCGGCAACCCGACCGCGCTGCTTTCGGCGCAGGCCCCGGCAGGGACCCTGCCGCCGCTCGGCGCCACCACGACCTTCGTGACGATGGACCACGAGGGCGACGCGGTGGCCTGCGCGCTGACCATGGACAATCTGTTCGGCACCGGGCGCATCGCGCCGGCGCTCGGCTTCCTGCTCGCCGCCTCGCCGCGCTCGGTGCCGCCGCCGCTGCTCGCCGCGGCGATCGCCTATGACCGCGCGCGGCATGCGTTCATCGCCGCGGTCGGCGGCTCCGGGCAGAACGCGGCGGCGCTGGCGACGGCGGAGACGATGCAGCGCGCGCTGGCGCGGCGCAGCCAGTTGCCGCCGCCGCCGACCGAGCCTGGCCGCGCCAACCTGATCCTCTGCGCGGGCGGCGTGCCCGGCGCGCCCAAGAGCTGCGCCTGGAGCACCGATCCGCGCGGGGCAGGGATGGCGGTCGGCGGCGGCTGAGCCATGACGCTGAAAATCGGGCGCGGCGCCGCCGCGCCGCCCTTCATCGTGATGGACGTGATCGCCGCCGCCAACGCGCGCGGGGCCGCGCTGCCCCCGGGCGCGCCCGGTGTGATCCGCATGGAGGTGGGTCAGCCGGGCACCGGCGCGCCGGCCGGCGCGCGGGCGGCGGTGGCCGCGGCGCTCAAAGCCGGCGATCCGCTCGGCTACACCGAGGCGTTCGGCCGGCGCAGCCTGCGCGCGCGGATCGCCGCGCACTATTGGGACTGGTACGGGCTCGACGTGCCGCCGCGGCGGATCGCGGTGACGGTGGGCGCCTCGGGCGCCTTTCCGCTGGCGTTCCTCGCTGCCTTCGATCCGGGCGACCGCGTGGCGATGGCCGCTCCGTTCTATCCGCCCTATGTCAACATCCTGGAGGCGCTCGGCTTTACGCCGGTGATGCTGGAGGCGGGGCCGGAGACGCGCTTTCAGCCGACGGTCGCGATGCTGGACGCGCTCGATCCGCCGCCCGACGGGCTGATCGTCGCCAGCCCGTGCAATCCGGCCGGCACCATGCTGCACCCCGAGGAGCTGGCGGCGATCGCGCGCTGGTGCGACGCGCACGGCGTGCGGCTGGTGAGCGACGAGATCTATCACGGGCTAAATTACGATAGCCCACTCACCACCGCGGCTGCGGTGAGCGGCAGCGCCATCGTGGTCAACAGTTTCTCGAAATACTTTTCTATGACCGGCTGGCGCGTGGGCTGGCTGGTGCTGCCGGAGGATTTGCTCCGCCCGGTGGAGTGCCTGGCGCAGAACCTGTTCATCAGCGCGCCGCACGTCTCGCAAATCGCCGCCGAAGCCGCCTTCGACTGCCATGCGGAGCTCGCCGGCAACGTCGCCCGCTACCGCCGCTCGCGCGATGTGCTGATGCGTGCCCTGCCGGGCGCTGGGTTCCGGCTGGTCACGCCCGCTGAGGGAGCATTCTACATCTGGGCGGACGTGAGCGAACGTTCCAACGACAGCGCCCGACTGTGCGCGCGGATGCTGGAGGAGATCAGTGTCGCCGCCTCTCCCGGCGTCGATTTCGACCGCGACCGCGGCAACCGCTTCGTGCGGTTCAGCTATTGCGGGCCGGAGGCGGACATGACGGAGGCAGCGCGGCGGATTGGCGGCTGGGCGTAGGCCGCGCCGTTGCCGCCGCTTGTTGTTGCGTGGCCTGGCCGGACTGACTAACGTCGTCCTACGGGTTGCTTACGCGGCATTCACCTCGTCCGCCGCGGGCGACAGGGCCGGAGGAGTATCAATGCGACAGAAACTGCTCGCCGGCTGCGCCGTACTTGCGGCGGTGACGCTCGCTTCCGCCTCGCAGGCCGGCGCGGAGAACACGCATTTCTGGCTGGACGGCGCCGGGTTCAGCGGGTCGGGTTTCTTCAAGACCGCGCCCGACCACATCGCCGGCGACCCCGCGGGGGCCAACCTCATCAAGGCGATCAGCGGCACCATTTCGGCCCAAGGCTTCGGCCTGGACAACGAGCCGATCAATGGGCTGATCAAAACCAGTCCCAATCCGGGCAATGCGCCGTTCGCAACCAGCCTGAGCTATTTCCCCGCCTCCGGCCTGCCCGGCGAGGACAACGGCGCGCTGTCCTACTCCAACCTGCTCTACCCCGGCGGCGCGCCGGATACCTGCTTCGACGGCATCACCGGCGGGTATCTGGACGTGTTCGGCGTGCTGTTCACGCTGAGCAACGGCGACACCATCGACCTTTGGAGCAACGGCGGCAGCCCGAACAACGGGCCGATCTACGGGCTGGCGCTGGTCGATACGACCGATACCGCGGTCGCTTACATCGGCGGCGGCATCATGATGCAGGTGCCGGAGCCGGGCTCACTGACGCTACTGGGCGCCGGGTTGCTCGGGGCGCTGTACTGGCGGCGTTCGCGCGCCTGAACGCGGCACGGACGCTTCGGCCGCGAGCGAAGCAATCCGCGTTGGAGGCGCGCGCCCCGGCGCGTAGGTGTGCCGCCGTCCCAGAGCAAGGAGGGCGACATGCAGAATGGTTTCAGCGGCAGGCTTGCGTTCACGGTGAGCTGGCAGGTGCGCGAAGGCAACGAAGCGGCGGCGGAGGCGGTCATCGCACGCTTCCTGCCGGAGGCGCGCAAGGAGCCCGGGGTCGAGCTGCTGACGGTGAACCGCGGTGCCGACGATCCACGGCACTTCCTGTTTTATGAGGTCTTTGCGGATGAAGCCTCGTTCGAGGCGCATCAGCAAACGCCGCACTTCCGCACGCTGATCCTGGAGCAGGCGATCCCCCTGCTCGCGCACCGCGAGCGGGTGCGGTACGTGACTGTCTGATACCGGCTTCCTCTCCGCCCTTCGGGGCGGAGAGGGTTCGGGTATAAGCTGCCCCGGCCAGCGGAGACATGAGTCATGATCGTGCCGGAAAGCGCGCGCAATATCGAGTTCGTCGGCCACAGCGACCAGGGCGGACGCGGCGACGGCGTGCAGGTGATGGTGGCGCGCGGCCATGCCTATGTGGGAACGCGCACCAGCCGCGGCATCATGGTGACGGACGTGCGCGACCCGCGCGCGCCGAAGCCGGTGAACTTCGTGCCGAGCCATCCCAATTCGATGTGCATGCACCTCCAGACCGCCGAGGACCTGCTGCTGCACATCCAGGAGGCGGATCAGAAGATGCTGTTGACCGCCGAACAATATTACGGCGGCTCGGCGCTTCTCGACAGCAGCCGCTTCGGCAAGCGCGGCGAGGACTACGCGGCGGGGATGAGCGTGTTCGACATCTCCGATCCGCCCAATCCGCGCCGCATCGGCTTCATGGAGGTGGAAGGACTCGGGCTGCACCGCATCTGGTGGACGGGCGGGCGATGGGCCTATGCCTCGGCGCTGCTGGACGGGTTCACCGACCACATCCTGATCGTGATCGACATGGCTGAGCCGACGAAGCCGCGCGAGGCGGGGCGGTGGTGGATACCCGGCCAGAACATCGCCGCCGGGGAGAAACCGACCTGGAAGGGGCGGTATGCGCTGCATCACGCGGTGGTAGCCGACGATATCGCTTACGGATCATGGCGCGACGGCGGACTGACGATCCTCGATGTGAAGGACAAGTCGGCGCCGAAGCTGATCGCGCACCGCAACTGGTGCCCGCCCTATGGCGGCGGCACGCACAGCGCGCTCCCTTTGCACGACCGCGACCTGCTGGTGGTGGCCGACGAGGCGACGCTCAATATCGACCAGCAGGATTTGCGGCGGACCTGGGTATTCGACATCCGCGAGAAATCGAACCCCATCAGCATCGCCACCATGCCGATTCCATCCGAACAGGATTACTTCAAGATCGGCGGCCAGTTCGGGCCGCATAACCTGCACGAGAACCGGCCGGGGTCGTTTCAGAGCTCGCGCTTCGTGTTCGCAACTTGGCAGAGTGCCGGCGTGCGGGTGTTCGACATCGCCGATCCCTACCGGCCGGAGGAGGTTGGTTACTTCGTGCCGCCGCAGCCGACCAAATGGATGGAGCCGCTGCGCGGACGGGCGAAGGTGCGGCACACGGCGGATTTGTTCGTGGCGGAGGACGGGCTGATCTATGCGACCGACTACGATGCAGGATTGTATATCATGCAGTGGAAGGGAGTGTGATCTCCGAGCGTTTCGGCCGAGATTGAGAGCTGACGAGGCGGTCCGCCGCGCCTATCACTTTCGCCCTCTCTCCCCACCCCGAATCAAGTGCGGGGCTCTGCGTCCCCAAGGAGGGGGAGTCGTGCGTGCCGCGCGATCAGACGCCTTCAAGCATTTCAAGCAGTGACGCGGCATCCGGATCGTCCACCGCCAGCGGGTCTTTCGGCATCACGCGGTGACGCAGCACCATGCGCGCGAGCGCGGCTCGGTGCGGGTCGCCGGTGCGGGCGGCTTCCCAGTTCATCGTGCTGGCGGCGAACACATGATAGAGCGCCGAGGCGGCGCCGCGGGCGAGCGCGGGATCGCTTTGCGCGCGATCCAGCAGGGCGTGGGCGCGGTCGAGCAGCGCAAGGCAGTTCTCGAGCGGGGCCTCCGCCTGCTGGTTGCGAATGTGACCAGAGAGTGCCGCGAACCCGCCCTCGCGGCGGGCGGCGCGCAGCACATCCAGCGCCACAATGTTGCTCGTGCCTTCCCAGATGCTGCCGAGATGGGAATCGCGCAGCAATTTGGGCTCGGGCCATTCCTCGATATAGCCGCAGCCACCGCGCACCTCCATCGCATCGCCCGCCACCATGCGCGCATCGCGGCAGGCGCGGAACTTGAGCAGGGGAGTCGCGATTCGCAGCAGGCGCGCGGCGTCCGGCTCGCCCGCGTCGCTGCGACGCAAGGCATCCGCGGTCTGGAATACGAAGCTGCGTGCCTGTTCGGCGCGGATCAGCATCTTCGCCAGCTGGCGGCGCATCAGCGGCAGCTCGATCAGGCGCTTGCCGAAGGCGACGCGGTTGCGGGCCACGAAGAGCGCCTCGGAGACCGCGCGCCGCATCATTCCGGCGGCGCGCACGCCGTTTGAGAGCCGCGAATTGTTGACCATGTCGGCCATCTGGCGGAAGCCCGCGCCCGGTTCGCCGATCAGCCATGCGGTCGCTCCTTCCAGCCGCACCTCGCCGCTCGCCATCGACTTGGTGCCGAGCTTGTCCTTCAGCCGCACGATGCGGAAGGCGTTGGGCGTACCGTCAGGCAGCGTACGCGCGAGCAGGAAGAGCGAGACGCCTGGCAGACCTGCTGGCGCTCCGCCGATGCGCGCCAGCACCATCGCGAGCTCGGCGTCGGCGTTGGAGCAGAACCATTTGTCCCCCCAGAGCGCGTAGGTGCCGTCGGCGTTGGGCACCGCCGAAACGGCGGTGGCGGCGACGTCCGATCCGGCGCCCTGCTCGGTCATGAACATCGCACCCTGGTAAAGCGCGTCCATGTCCTGGCTGGCGAGCAGCGGCAGGTATCGTTCCACCAGTGACTTCTCGCCGAAGCGGCTGAGCGTGCGCGCGAGGCTGTCGGTCATCGAGACCGGGCACATCAGCCCGAACTCGGCCTGCACAAACAGGAAGGTGAGCGCGTATTTCGCCGCCGGCGGCAGCTTCTCGGGCCAGCCGAACACGCCCGCGCGGTGGCTCATCGCCGCGAGCCCGAACTCCTCGAAAGCGAGCCGCTCCATCTCGCGATAGGCCGGATGGTAGTCGATCGACTGCACGTCCTCGCCCCGGCGGGTGCGCGGGCGCAGCACGGGCGGGTTGCGGTCGGCGGCGGCGGCCAGCTCGTCGAGCGGGCCGCCGGCGAGCGCGCCCAGCCGGTCGAGCCGGGGGAGCAGCACCGCGAGCAGGTCGGGCGGGAGGTAGAGGGGCAGCAGGCGGGCGAAGGCGGGGTCGGTGCGCCAGAGGTTGCGTCCGCGCCCGTCCGGGACGGCTTCGGGGCCGAGAGGCTGCGAGGTCTGCGGCGTGATGTGCATGTGGCGGGCTCCCGGGGGCAGGCATGGAACGTACAGGATTGCGGGGGGTGTGCCGGCATTTCGTACGAAACGCCGGGCGCCCCCGGGCCGGATCGTACGAGGTTCGGGCGGGAAGACTGCCGAATCGTACGAAATGCGGGCTCGAAAGAGCTCGATGCGTACACCTACGCGGAGGCCCGAACCGGGCCGGAGACTATGCAACGCACCTCGCCGAGCCGTCGAGTGACGCCCTGGCGGTCGAGGAACTCGAGCACCTGGATGGTCAAGTTTCGCCCGATTCCGGTGCGGGCGTTGAAGGCGGCAGCGGCGAAGGTGCCCTCCGGGCCGGCGTCGGCGAGCGCGGCGGCATGAGCCGCCAGGGCCGCTACGGTTTCGGGAAGGAAGAGCCGGTTGGGCGCGACCCGGACCAGGAGGCCGAACCGCTCCAGCCGCGTGAGCAGCGCGTCCGCGACGGCGGGATCGAGCCCGAGCGCCTCCGCGAGCTCCCGCACCCGCGGCGGGCGCAGGCCGGCTGCTTCCAGGAGCGGACGCACCCGGCCCCAGGCGGCTTCGTCCTCGGCGGCCAGAATCGGGCGGTGGCCCGGCAAGCGCAGCGCCGCCCCTTCGGCGATCACGGCGCCCTCGTCTAGCAGTTCGGCCAGCACCGCCTCGGCGACCGGGGCGGGATAGCCGAGCCCGCCGCGGGCCAGGAGCGCGGCGCGGGGCGGGCCTAGCCGGGCCGGCTGATCGCGGTGCGCCCGCGCCAGGCCGTCCAGGAGGCGGGCGCGCAGTGCGGCCCGCGCGGCCGCAGAGAGCACGGCGCTGCCGCGCACCAGCGCCCCGGCGCCGGCGGCGAGCGCGGCAGCCTGGGCCGGATCGAGATTGCGGGCCCGGGCGAACAGGGCGAGATCGACCGCGCCTTGCGCTCTGAGCAGGGACGCGAGCGCGGCGGACGGATCGGCCTCGGCCTGCGCCTCCTGCCGCGCCCGCCGCGCGGGCGGGCCTTCGCGGCGGGCGGGCGGGAACGGGTCGATCACCACCCCGCCCGCGGCCAGCCGGCCCGTCGCGACCGCGCGAAGGATCAGCCGGTCCGAGTGCAACGCGCCGACCGGCCGGCGCAGCAAGAGCCGAGCAAAGCCAGTTTCGCCCGCCGCCAGATCCGCGCCGCCCGCCAGCAGCACCCGGCCCGGTGTCTCGGCCGCCCCCAGATGCACGAGCACGTCCCCCGCATGACGCAGCGGGTGAGCGGCGGTCAGGCGAACGTCGATCCGCTCGGTTGGGGCATGGAGTGCCGGCACGACCAGCCAGTCACCGCGGCCGATCCGGGCCCGTTCGAGCCGCGGCCCGGCGATGGCGAGCGCGGCGCGCTCGCCCGCCGCGGCCTGCTCGGCCGCCGCCCCGGCGATCTGGATGGAGCGCACCCGGGCGGCCAGCCGGGCGGGGCTGAGCAGAAGCGACTCGCCCGGCCGGACGCGCCCGGCGGCGACCGTGCCGGTGACGACCAGGCCGATGCCTGACAGCACGAAGGCGCGGTCGATCTGCAAGCGGAAGCCCGACCCCGCTAGAGCCGGCGCGGGCAGCGCGGCGAGGACGGCGCGCAGCTCCGCGATCCCGCCTCCGCCGAGCGGCGCGACGGGCAGTATCGGAGCGCGGCGATAGCCGGCCTGGGCAAGGAGCGCGCGCACTGCTTCCGTCACCTCGGCCACGCGCTCCGGGGCGACGCGGTCGGTCTTGGTAACGGCGGCGACGAGGCGCGGCACGCCGACGAGGCGCAGCACCTCCAAATGCTCGATCGTCTGCGGCATCGGGCCGTCGTCGGCGGCCACTACCAGAAGGCCGGCGGCGGCATTCAGGATGCCGGCGAGGGCGGTGCCGAAGAACCGCTCATGTCCAGGCACGTCGACGAAGCCGAGCAGGACGCCGTCCGGCTGGCGGGCGTAGGCGAAGCCCAGTTCGATCGTCATGCCCCGCCGCCGCTCCTCGGGCAGCCGGTCGGTGTCGGTGCCCGTGAGCGCCCGCACGAGCGTGGTTTTGCCGTGATCGACGTGACCGGCGAGCGCGATGATCATAGTGTGCGCCGGGGCTTCGCGCCGGTGCGCCATCTGCGGTAAGCGGGCGCCATGTCCGCCGTGCTCTCTCCTTCCCGGTCCGTCGCGCCGGCGGCCCTGCCCGGGCCGCCCGAACTCAGCGTCATCGTGCCGTGCTACAACGAGGCGGCCAATGTCGCGCCGCTCGTGGCGAAGCTGGATGCGGCGCTGGCGGGGATCGCCTGGGAGGCGATCTTCGTGGACGACAACAGCCCCGACGGCACCGCCGAGACGGCGCGGCGGCTGGCGGCGGCCGATCCGCGCGTGCGCTGCATCCGCCGCATCGGCCGCCGTGGACTCGCTTCGGCCGTGATCGAGGGGGCGCTCTCCTCCTCGGCGGATTTCGTGGCGGTGATCGACGGCGACCTCCAGCACGACGAGACACGGCTGCCGGTGATGCTGGAGCGGCTGCGCGGCGGCGGCTGCGACCTCGTGGTGGCGAGCCGGCACCTGGAGGGGGGCGACAATGCGGGCCTCGCCTCGGGCCTGCGGCACGCGCTTTCCAACGGCGGCATCCGGCTCGCGCAGCGCATCACCAACGTGACGCTGAGCGATCCGATGAGCGGCTTCTTTATGTTGCCGCGACGGCTCTTCGAGGAGCTGGCGCCGCTTCTGACCGCGCAGGGGTTCAAAATCCTGCTCGATCTGGTGCTAAGCGCGCCCGAGCCTTTGCGCGTCGCCGAGGTCCCCGCCCGCTTCCGCTCGCGTGCGGCGGGCGAGAGCAAGCTCGATGTCCTGGTGCTGGCGCAGTTCGCCGGCCTGCTGCTCGACAAGGCCCTGGGCGGCGTGGTGCCGCTGCGCTTCATCTCGTTCGCCGCCGTGGGTGCGCTGGGCGTGCTGGTGCATCTGAGCGTGCTAGGCCTGTCCGACCTGGCGGGCTTGCGCTTCACCGCCGCGCAGGCGCTGGCGACCGTGGTGGCGATGGCATTCAATTTCCAGCTCAATAACCAGATCACCTACCGCGACCAGCGGCTGAAGGGGGCGCGGTTCTGGCGCGGGCTGACGCTCTTCATGCTGGTTTGCGGCCTCGGCGCCGTCGCCAATGTGGGCATCGCGCGCAACCTCTATCTCGCTCATGCCGGCTGGACCCTGGCCGGGGCGACCGGGGCGGTGGTGGGCGTGGTGTGGAACTACGCGGTGTCGGCGACCCTGGTGTGGCGCGGGCGGTAGCCGCCCGGGCCGTCGCCGCGCGGCCAAGCGTCCGTGCCGAGGGGCTGCTCGGGGCGCACAATGTCGTCCTGCTGCTGCTGGCGCTCACCGCCCTGCGGCTGGCGGTGGCGGCGGTCACGCCGCTGGCGCCGGACGAGGCCTATTACTGGGTCTGGTCGCGCGCGCTGGCGCCGGGCTACCTCGATGCGCCGCCGATGGTGGCGCTGTGGATCCGCGCGGGCACGGCGCTCGCGGGACAGACCGAACTAGGCGTGCGCCTGCTCGGCCCGTTTGCGGCGCTGATCGGATCGGCGCTGCTGTGGGACGCGGCCGAGCGGCTGTTTCCGGGCCGGCGCGCGGGGCCCGCTGCGGCGGCGCTGATGAACGCGACGCTGCTGTTCGGGGCCGGCGCGGTGCTGATGACGCCGGACACGCCGCTCTTGCTGTTCTGGACCGCGTGCCTGTGGGCGCTGGCGCGCTTCGCTGCGGGGCCGCGCGGGGGCTGGCTGATCCTGGCCGGGCTGTTCGCGGGCCTTGGCTTCGATTCCAAATACACCGCCGTCCTGCTCGTCCCGGCCGTGCTGCTGTGGTTGCTGCTGATCCCCGATCTGCGCCGCTGGCTATGGCGGCCTGCATCCTGGCTCGGCGCGCTGTGCGGAATGGCCGTCATCGCCCCGGTGCTGTGGTGGAACGCGACGCACGGATGGGTGAGCTTCGCCAAGCAGGGCGGGCGCGTGGGCGATTTCCGCCCCGACAACGCGCTGCGCTTCCTGGGGGAGCTGGCATTGGGGCAGGCGGGGCTCGCGACCCCGCTCATCTTCGTGCTGTGCGTCGCGGGCGGGGTGGCGGCGCTGCGGCTCGGGCTCCGCCGCCGCGAGCCCGGCTGGGCGCTGCTGGCGCTGCTCGCCGCCATCCCGGCCGCTCTCTTCGTCGAGCACGCCTTCGGCGATCGGGTGCAGGCGAACTGGCCGGCGGTGCTATATCCCGCCGCCGTCATCGCCGCGGCCGGCCTTGCCGGGCGGTTCTGGGTCTATCTCCGCGCACCGGCCACGGGCCTCGGGTTGGCCGTCACGCTGACGGTCTATGCGCAGGCGGCCTGGGGAGTGCTGCCGGTGCCGGCCCGGCTTGATCCGACGGCGCTGCAGCTTCGCGGCTGGAAGGCGCTGGCGGCCGAGGTGCAGGCGGCGCGCCGGCGCACAGGGGCGGCCTTCGTGGCCGCGGAGGAATACGGTGTCGCGGCCCGCCTTGCCTGGACGCTGCCGCGCGACGTGAGGGTGATCGCGGTCGGCCCGCGCTGGGCACTGTTTGGCTTGCCCCGTCCCGCTCCTGCGGACGATCCGGGGCTGCTGGTGCGAAGCGAGCGCCGCGCCGGTTCCCGGGTTACGGCGCCCTGGGCGGTGGTGCGGCCCGTGGGGGAGGCTGGCCGGATGGCGCCGGACGGCACGGTGGTCGCCCGATACCGGCTGTTGACCGTCATTGGGAGCGGCCGGACCGAGGCGGCGGCGGTGCTGCCGCGAAGATAAGGGCGAACTTGGTGGTTTCCCCCGCGTCTCCCGGCCTCTCCGCCCCTCGGGGCGGAGAGGGTCGAGGTGAGGTGGGGGCCCTACACGTACGGTCCGAGATTGCAGCCGAAGGCGCCGACGGGCTGCATCAGCGGCTCGCCCGGCAAGATCTCCGTCACTTCCCAGTAGTCGTCCTTGCTCTTCATCTGCGACGGTGCCTTGCCGCGCTGGATGATGACCGGGCGCACGAGCTGGTGGTCCTGTGGGCGGAACCACACATCGCCCACCAGCGAGTTGAAATGCTCGCCCTTCTCGTAGGTCTTGATGACCTCGACCGGATTGAACGTGCCGGCCTCGGAGACCATGCGCGCCCAGCAGGCGAGCTGCATATACGCCGCCTCGGCACTCCACTCGGGATTGTAGCCGTATTTTTTGGAAAACGTCTCAACGAACATCTTGGCGAGCGGAAATTTGTCCTCGATCGTCCACCAGAAGTCGGTCGCCGTGTACACGCCCTGGGTCAGTTCCGGGCCGACATTCTTCGCCAGGAACGGCACCGAGTAGGCGACGACCAGCTTCATCTTCTGCAGTATGCCGAAGCCGTTGGCCTGCTTGATCGACTGGACCGCGTCGTTGCCCCAGTTGATATTGATGAAGATGTCGGCGCCGCTGTTGGCAATGTTGAGCAAGTAGGAACTGTAGTCGGGCGCGCCGAGCGGGCACACTTGGTTGGTCGCGACGGTCCAGCCACCCTCTTTGGACAGGTACTCCTGCATCGAGGCGCGAACCGTGTGGCCATAGGTGTAATCGGGCGTCAGGAAGGCGATTTTCTTGTTCTTGCCGAACTCCTTGATCAGCACCGGAGAGAGCGCCGCCGAAGAGGTCTGGCCATAGAAGCAGGTGCGGAACCCGTAGCGGACGCAGTCCTTACCGGTCGTGTCGTTCGAGCCGGAAACGCCGCAGAGATAGATCACATGCTCGCGTTGCCCGAACTTGTTATCCGCCACGGCCTCGGCCGAGGAGCACGAGCCGGTGAGCAGGATGGCCTTGTTGTCGGAGACGAACTTGGAGAGATTTTGCACCGCAACATTCGGGTTGGCCTGTGAGTCGGCCACGCCGTATATGATCTGCTTGCCGAGTAGGCCCTTCGTGACTTTGGGTGCCATCTGGCGGATCAGGTCGTTGCCTTCGTTGATGTGCTCGATCGCGAGCATGTAGCCCTTCAGCTCGTCCTCGCCTGCCTCCGCATATGTGCCGGTGCGCGGCACGCTGATGCCGATGAAAGCGGTGCTGCCGGAAACGCCCGCTGGCCAGGTGCCGATCGGCTGGTCCTCGGCGAAAGCAAGCCGGGGCAGACCGCCGAGCGCCGTGCCGGCCGCCAGTCCGGCGCCGAGCCCGAGGACGCCGCGCCGCGAAAGCCCCGACGGGGTGACAATGCTCATGTTGGATATCTCCCTCCCTGACGCCCGGCGCTGGCGCCGGATCGACCCGCAGATTGGCGGGATCTATCGGTCGCGCAAGGGTTCCAAATCTATTGAGCGCAAGCGGTTTATCATTTATCGGGCGGCGCTCCGGCCGGCGCTGGGGCCGATAGTGCCCCGGCGCGGTTCCGCTTTGCCATAAGCCAAGGTCATCTGATGCCCAGCGCGCCCCTTTTGCTGTCGCAGGCTTTCAACGGACTGGCCCTCGGGACGCTGCTCGCGCTGGTCAGCAGCGGGCTCACCATCATCCTCGGCACGCTCGGCGTTCTCAACTTCGCCCACGGCGCGCTGTTCATGATCGGCGCCTACGTGATCTTCGTCGTCGTGCAGCACACCGGCTCGTTCCTGGCTGGCCTCGCGGTGGGCGCGGTGTTCATGCTTCTGGTCGGCGCGCTGCTCGAGCGGGTGCTGATCCGCTGGTTTTATCACCGCCCGCCGGAAGACCAGATCCTCGCCACCTTCGGGGCCGGGATCGTGCTGGTGGAGGCGGTGCGGGCGATCTTCGGGCCGGAGACCCAGCACGTGGACACGCCCGCCTGGGGGATCGGCGCCACGCAGCTCGGCTTCCTGATCTATCCGACATACCGGCTGCAGCTCATCGGCATCGTCGCGGCGATGCTATTCGGGCTCTACATCGTGCTCTACCGGACCTCGATCGGCCTCGTCGTGCGTGCTGGCATCGAGGACGCGCGCATGGCCGGCATCCTCGGCATCAACGTTCGCCGCGCCTTCCTGCTCGTGTTCGCGATCGGCGTGGTGGCGGCGGGCGTCTCCGGGATGCTCTACGCCCCGATCGTCTCCGTGACGCCGGACATGGGCGAAAGCTTCCTCGTGCAGTCCTTCGTGGTGATCGTAATCGGCGGGCTCGGCTCCTATCCGGGGGCGGTGGTGGGGGGGCTGATCGCGGGCGAGATCATCTCGATCACCAGCGCCTTCGACTCCGCCTACTCGGAGGTGATGCTCTACGCGGTCATGGCGCTGCTGCTCGTGCTACGCCCGCAAGGCCTGTTCGGTTCGGAGGGCCGGGTATGAGCATCGCCGCCACCGCCGAGACGGCGCCGGGCATCGCGGCGCGCCGCGGCCTCCGCCCGCTGCTGGGCGAGGGCGCGCTGGCGGCGGCCCTCATCCTGGCGCCGTTCGTGTTGCCCCATCTCGGGGCCACCTTCGACCTTTTGCAGCGGGTGCTGGTCATCGGGCTGATGGGGCTCGGCTTCGATCTGCTGTTCGGGGCGACCGGCCTCTTGTCCTTCGGTCAGGCGGCGTTCTTCGGCACGGGCGGGTTCTTTGCCGC
Organism: Acetobacteraceae bacterium; assembly: GCA_035685165.1. GTDB lineage: Bacteria > Pseudomonadota > Alphaproteobacteria > Acetobacterales > Acetobacteraceae > DATFDN01. The sequence continues at coordinate 368,486 of DASRBI010000008.1, read as the reverse complement.
CTATCTGCTGGTCAACCACGTGCTCGGCAGTGTTTGGGTGGCGCTGGTCATCGGCACGCTGGCGGCCGGGGTATTCGGGCTGTTCGTCGGCTGGCTCGCGGTGCGGCGGATCGGCATCTATTTCGCGATGATCACGCTCGCCTTCGGGCAGATGGCGTTCTTCATGGAAAACAGCCCGCTCTCGGCGTTGACGGGGGGTGAGAACGGGTTGCCGGGCGTGCCCTTCCCGGTCTTCTTCGGGGTCCGGCTCACCGCCGGCTGGCCGCTCTACTGGACGCTGGCGGCGATGTTCTTCGTGGGCTTCGTGCTCGCCCGGCGCATCCTGCACTCGCCGTTCGGGATCGTGCTGCGCGCGATCAAGGACAACACCGCCCGCGCTGCCATGCTTGGCCACTCGGTGCCGGCCTACAAGCTGGCGGTGTTCGTGATCGCCGCACTCTACGCGGGGCTCGCCGGCGGGATGCTCGGGGTATTCCAGAGCTATATGCCGCCCGATGCGTTCTCCCTCGGCACCTCGGGCGACCTCGTGGTGCAGACCGTGATCGGGGGGGTCGGCACGCTGATCGGGCCGCTGGTCGGGGCGACGATCTGGTTCTGGCTGCGCGACAACCTGCAAAGCATCCCGGCCGTCGGGCCGCTCTGGCGGCTGATCCTCGGGCTCGTCTTCGTCGTGCTGGTGATCGCCTTCCGGCGCGGCATCGCGGGCGAGATCGCCTGGTTCTTCCGCCGCCGCCGGCTGGTGGCCGCCGAGGCGGGCGTGCCCGAGGAGGGCGGACTGGCCGCCGATGCGCCCACCCGCGTCGTCCCCCTGCCCATGATCGCGCCGCTCTTGCGCGCCGAGCCCGCCGCCCCGGCCCTGGAGGCGCGCGGCGTATCGAAACACTATGGCGGTCTCCGCGCGGTGGACGACGTCTCTTTCACCGTGCGCAGCGGGTCGATCCAGGCGGTGATCGGCCCGAACGGGGCCGGCAAGAGCACCCTGTTCAAGATGCTGGCCGACGAGATCACCCCGACCGCGGGCGAGGTGCGGCTGTTCGGCCGGCGCGTGACCGGTCTCGGGATCACCCGCACCGCGCAGCTCGGCATCGGCAAGAGCAACCAGCTCAACCAGCTCTTTCTGGAGCTGACGGTGGCCGAGAACATCCGCGTGGCCGCGCTCGGCCGTCGCCGCGGCACCTTCCGCGCCGACGTGCTGCGCGACTCCACCTCGATCGCCGAGGTGGAGCGGCAGGTCGCGGCGGCAATGGAGACGGTTGGGCTGACGCACCGGGCGGGGGTGCCGGTGCACGTTCTGCCCTACGGCGAGAAGCGGCGGCTCGAGATCGGCATGGCGCTCGCCACCGGTCCGAACGTGCTGCTGCTGGACGAGCCGCTGGCCGGGATGAGCCCGGCCGAGCGGATCGCGACACGGGCGCTGATCCGCGAGATCGGCCGGAGCCGCACCCTGCTGATCGTCGAGCACGACATGGACGCGATCTTCGAGTTGGCCGAGCGGATAACGGTTCTCTACGAGGGAAGGCTGCTCGCCGATGGGCCGCCCGAGGCGATCCAGAACGACCAGCGGGTGCAGGACGCCTATCTCGGAGGGATGCACGCCCATGAGCCTGCTTGAGGTCGAGCGGATCAACGCCTTCTACGGCGACAGTCACATCCTCTTCGACGTCTCGCTCGAGGTGGGCGAAAACGAGGTGGTGGCCCTGCTCGGGCGCAACGGCGCCGGCAAGACCACTACGCTGCGCACCATCATGGGGGTGCTCGCGCCCAAGAGCGGCACGATCCGGCTCGGCGGCAAGGAGATCGGCGGCCGGCCGCCCTACGAGATCGCCCGCTTGGGGATGCAGCTCGTGCCGGAGGAGCGGGCCATCTTCGGCCAGCTCACGGTCGAGGAGAACCTGAAGCTTGCGGCACTGACCGCCGAAAAGCCGTGGGCGCTCGAGCGCGTCTATGAGTTCTTCCCCCGCCTGAAGGAGCGGCGGCGCTCCGGCGGGCGACAGCTTTCGGGGGGCGAGCAGCAGATGCTGGCGATCGCCCGCGCCCTGATCCGCGATGCAAGGGTGATCCTGCTGGACGAGCCGTTCGAGGGACTGGCGCCGCTGATCGTGCGGGATCTCGTGCGGGTTTCGCGCGAGCTGGCCGCGCAGGGGCGGACCATCGTCCTGGTGGAGCAGAACGTGGTCGCGGCGCTGAGCTTCGCCGACCGGGTTTATGTCCTGAACAACGGCCATGTGGTCTGGCAGGGCACCCCGGCGGGCCTGGAAGCCGATCCGGCGATGATGAAGACCCACCTCGGCGTCTAGCTGGGGCTGGGTTCACAACCTCGCACCGGTGCGGCACAGGGCGCGGGCGGCTGTATTGTTCTCCTTAGGAAAGGCGGCGGCCGGCGCGCGCCTGGCAGGCGGGAAGACGCATGACGGGCGAAGCACAGGGACTGACTAGGGAGGAACGCGAGGAAGTCCGCGAACTGTCCGCACCGCGCGCGCCAGTGATCTACGAGGTGGTGCGCCGGCAGGGAGAGGACGAACTGCGGCGCCCGGTGGGCTCGCTCTTCTGGTCGGGCCTCGCTGGCGGGATCACCATCATGGCCTCGGTCATCGCCGAGGGGGCGCTCGCGATGAAGCTTCCCGCCTCGATCGCCTGGCGTCAGCCGGTGATAGACCTCGGCTACAGCCTGGGGTTCCTCATGGTGATTCTGGGGCGGATGCAGCTCTTCACCGAGCAGACGATCGTCGCGGTGCTGCCGATCGTGGCCAACCCCGGCTGGCGGAAGCTCGTCATCACCGCGCGGCTCTGGGTCGTCGTGTTTCTCGCCAACATGCTCGGCGCCGCCCTGGCCGGGGCGATGAACGTCTATGGCAAGCTGATGGGCGATGACCTGCTGCGGGCGATGCTCCAGGTCTCGCACCGCCTGGCGGCTAAGACGCCGCACGAGATACTGCTCACCGGGATCCCAGGCGGCTTCCTGATCGCCTCGGTGGCCTGGCTGCGGGCGGGCGTGACGGGCGGGGAGTTCTGGATCGTGCTCGCGCTGACCAGCGCGATCGCGCTCGGCAATTTCACGCACGTGATCGCCGGCAGCGCGGAGACCTTCCTGCTGCTGTTCGCCGGTCAGGTGGACGTGGCGAGGGCGCTGGGGGGCATGATCCTGCCGGCGCTCGGCGGCAACATTATCGGCGGCACCTGCCTGTTCGCCCTGCTGGCGCACGCGCAGGTGCGACAGGAACTGTAGCCGATCGTCCGCCCCCGGTCAGAAGATGAAGGGGTAGGGGCCCGGATGGTCCTCGACATAGACCTGATGCGTGACGAAGCCGAAATCCGGCGCCCAGTGGTGCAGCAGGTAGGCCGGCGGCTCCATGCGGAAGAGCGGCGGGCTGTCGGGGCGCAGGTCGAACTCCACCTGGTGCGCGACTGAGGGCGCCACCGATACGGTGGTGTGGCCGAACTGCGCCGTAATGGGCCGGTGCAGGTGCCCGCAGATGATTCGCTCCACTTGGCGGTGCCGCGCCAGCACCGCGCCGAACGCCTCCCGCTCGTGCAGGCAAATCCTGTCCATGTGCACGATTCCAGTGGGAAAGGGCGGATGATGCATGGCGATCAGCGTGGTCGCCCGCGGCGCGGCGGCAAGCGTGTCGTCCAGCCACTCGAGGCGCCGCTTGCACAGGATGCCGTGAGCCGCGCCCGGGACGACGGTATCCAGCATGACGATCCTGACCGGCAGGTCCTCGATCACATACTGGATGAACCCGTCCTCGTGCCGCACGCCGCCGAGCTTCTCGATCATCCGCTCGCGCTGATCGTGATTGCCCGGGATGGTGAACACCGGAACGCGCACGTGACGCGCGATCAGGTCCGAGACCAGCGCGTACTCGTCATCGAGGCCGTTGTCGGTCAAATCGCCGGTGAGCAGCACCAGATCGGGCAGCGGATGCCGCCGCATCACCGCCGCGAAGGCCCGCTCGGCGAACATGTTGGTTTCCACCACCCGGTTCGATGCAAGCCCCAAGGGCCGGCAGTGAAGGTCGGAGAGCTGCGCGATCAGCATGGCGCGCCCGCCGCAGGTTCTGCGTTGCTCCACGAGGGGATCGTTTTCGCGCTAACCACCAGGAAATCCCGCAAAATCATCAATGAGGAACAAGCGTAATGGTTCGGTTGCCCACACGCAACCGTCGACTGCACGATGCCGTAAGCAGGTCCAACCCCCGGCGGCGGCCGGCCCTTCACCCGCCCTCGTGCACGGGATTTCAGCTTGGAGCGAATCGCCGCCGCCCAGGAATGTCGCCACGCGTCGCCACCGGCGCAATGGGACGGCAAGATGGATCAGCAGACCGCTCGCCATGTGTGCGACCTCGAAGGCCGGGTGGCCGCGCTGTCGGGGATCGTCTCGTTGCTCATGTGGACGCTGCGGGAACGCGGCTTGCTCAGCGCCGAGCTCGAGCGGGAGATCTACCGCAGCGCCAGCGCGGCGGCCGGCACCTTGCCGCCGCCGCTCGAGGCCGGAGCCGATCGGATGATCCTGGCCCTCAGCAACGCCCGCCCGATGAACTGCGCCGCGCCGAGCGCGCGAGGCTAAGGCTTGGCCGGGCGGTCAGCGTGCGCGTTCGTGCAACGGCCGCATCGCGTCCTGCGCTGCCTGCGAGAGCGCCTGCAAGGCTGCGAGGTTGTACGCGACGATGCCGTTGAGCGCATCGAGGCAGAGCTCGCGCTGCATGCGCGCCGCCTCGATGGGCGAGGTGCTGCGGAGCAGCGCCTGCGGCTTGTCGCCCCAGCTCTCGACCGCGTTTCGCAGCCCGTCGATATAAGCGCGCTGCGCGCGCAACAGGCCGCGGCTCATACTGGCGCCGGCACTGATGTAAGCCTGAAGGTCGTCCATCGAACGGTCGACGATCTGACGGTAGGTTTCCAGCATGGCATGACCGTCAGCCATGATGCGCCGGCCTCGCTCATACCCGGTCGCCGCGACCGGCGCCTGGGCAGTCGTCATGCTGTTGAAACAGAACTCCCACGCCTCCTGCCCCTGACTCATCGCGCGCTGCGCGATCTCGGCCATGGCTTGCGCGACGCTGGCGAGCGTCTCTGCGCCAATCGCCTCGGTGTCGCGGACGTTCGTTGCATCTGGCATGAGGCCCCCTTCACGTAAACTCATGCTGTTCATCCCTCTTGCTACGCGCGGTTTCCCACCACGGCAAATTACTGCTTCCCGCCTCAAGACCTTGTGAGCTTGGTAGGAGAAAACGACACTTTCCTTGTCCGCCGGAGATTCATGCACCGCCGGATCGCTCGCAAACGAAGAGTCTCTCGTTGCAGTCGCTCTTCTCCCGCCTCCCTGGATTTCCCCATCGCGCGCCTGTATCGTATTCGAGACGACAAAGGGCAGAGGGGACGCGGATGCGGACGTTGGGACGGCGCGCGGTGCTCGCCGGCGGCGCGCTGGCGGGTGGTTGCCTGGCAGCGCAGCGCGCGCCGGCGCAGAGGACCGAGAAGCTGACGATCGGCGTGCTGACCGACGCCGCCGGCCCCTACGCGGACAGCGGCGGTCCCGGCAATCTGGAAGCGGCGCGCATGGCGGCAACCGATTTCGGCGGCACCGTGCTGGGCCGGCCGGTCGAGATCATCCTGGGCGACACGCAGAACAAACCCGACGTCGCCAGCGCCGTTGCCCGCAAATGGTACGACCAAGGGGTCGCCGCGATCATCGATCTGCCGGTCACGCCGGTGGCACTCGCCGTGCTCAACGTCGCCAAGGAGAAGCAGCGCACCGTGATGATCACGGCGAGTGCGATCAGCGAGTTCACGTCGAAATTCTGCACGCCGGTCAGCACGCATTGGGCGGACGACACCCACGCGATGACCACCGGCACGGCCAAGCAGGTCGTGCAGAAGGGCGGTAAAAGCTGGTTCTTCATCACGGTCGATTTCGCCTTCGGCCACCAGTTGCAGGCGGCGGCGACCGAGGTGATCGAGGCCAACGGCGGCTCGGTGCGGGGCGATGCACCGTTCGCCATCGGCAACACCGATTTCTCGAGCCAGCTCGTACGGGCCGCGAGCTCGGGCGCGCAGGTGGTCGGGCTGTGCGCGGTCGGCAACGACCTCATCAACGCGATGAAGCAGGCGAGCGAGTTCGGCCTGACGCGCGGCGGCAAGCAGCGGCTCGCCGGGTTCTTGGTCTATATCACCGACATTCACGCGCTCGGGCAGGCGGACACCGCCGGATTCGTCCTTTCCTCGTCCTACTACTGGGACCAGAACGAGCCGGCGCGGGCCTTCGGCCAGCGCTTCTTCAAGGTCCGCAGCGCGATGCCGACGCGTAATCAGGCGGTCAACTACGTCGCCGTGCGGCATTTCCTGCGCTCGGTCGCGCAGGCGCACAGCACCGATCCGCTGGCAATCGCGCGCGCGATGCGCGCGTTACCGGTGGACTACATGGGCCACGAGGCGCGCGTGCGCGAGGACGGGAGAGTGCTGTACGACGTCACGCTCTACGAGGTGAAGCCGGCGGGTGCCAGCAAGGGGCCGTGGGATCTCTATGCGCCGCTCGCCACGCTGCCGGCCGACCAGGCGTTCCTGCCGATGAACCCGTCCTGCAAGTGGATGTGACGATGGCGGACGAAGCCGAGGAGCGCGCCTGGATCACAGCCGCCCGGGAGGCAATGGACGGTTTCATGGCGGCGTTCAATGCCCGTGATTCCGAGGCCATCCGCACGCGCTGGTTCCACTTTCCACATGTGCGCTTCCATAGCGCCAAGGTGACGGTGATGGCCCGGCCCGAGGACTACCACAACCTGGTCTGGGAGAGCACGGGTCAGTCCGCCGGCTGGGGTCGCAGCGCCTGGGACTATGTCGAGGCGATCGACGCCGGCCCCGACAAGGTGCATTTCCGGGTGCAGTTCACCCGATACCGCGCTGATGGCAGCGTGCTCGGCACGTACCGCTCGCTTTACATCGTCACGAAAAAGGACGGACGCTGGGCGATCCAGGGCCGGTCGAGCTGGGCGGAATAGGCCTATTTAATCTTCGCTTCCCGGAACACGACGTGCTTGCGCGCCACGGGGTCGTACTTCTTCAGCTCGAGCTTGTTCGTCTGCGTGCGGGCGTTCTTCTTGGTCACGTAGAAATACCCGGTATCCGCCGACGAGATGAGCTTGATCTGAACGGTGTTGGTCTTCGCCATGGCTGGTCCCTTTCGCGGGCGCTAGTTGCGTACTGGGCGGGCGGAGGTCAAGCGTTGGCCCGTTCGAGCTCGGCCTCGGTGACGCCGAGCTTGGCCGCCGCGTCCTTCACCTGCGCCCACGTCACTTCGTCCACCGGAATGCCCGTGGCGCGCCGTTCCGCCTCCGCCCGCCGCTCCGGCTCGCCTGGGAGCAGGATCGCCTCAAAGCCCGGCGCAGGACGGGAGGACTTGATGTGGGCGGCGGTCGCCGCCACGCCGGCGGTCACCGCTTCGGGGCGGTTGAAGCGCGAGAGGTCGGTCAGCACGGCGAACATCGAGTTCAGGATGCCCCCCGCATAGGGCTCTCCGGCCCGCTTTCCCCCCGCCACGGCGCCCGCCATGATCTCGCACATCACGGCCAGGCCCGAGCCCTTGTGCTTGCCGAACGTGGTCAGCGCGCCGAGGTGCTCGTCGATGAACGGGCGCGGGTCGGTGGTCGGGCGGCCTTCGGGGTCGATCAGGCAGTCCTGGCCCACCGGCACGCCTTTGTTGCGCGCCACCCGCGCCTTGCCCGCCGCGATCGTGGTGGTCGCCATGTCGAGCAGCACCGGCTCTCCCTCCGGCCCCGGCACGGCGGTGACGAACGGGTTGGTGCCGAGGCGCGGCTCGGCGCAGCCGAAGGGGGCGGCGATGTCGTGGTGGTCGGCGACGTTCACGTAGCCGATGAACGCCATCCCGGCGCGCGTGGCCTGCGCGCCATAGGTGCCGACGCGGCCGATATGGGCGCTGTTGCGCAGCCCGAGTACACAGGCCCCGGTCTCGCGGGCGCGCGCGATGGCGCGGCGCACCGCCTCGGCGGCCATTCGCTGGCCGTAGCCGCGTCTTGCGTCGAGCACGAGCAGCGCGCCGAAGTCGACCACGGTTTCCAGGCTCTGGTTCGGCACCAGCAGCCCCGCCTCCAGCAGCCGCACATAGGCGGGCAGCATCCCGATGCCGTGGCTGTCGTGGCCGGCCAGATTGGCGCCAAGCAGGTGGTCGGCCACCTCCTTCGTTTCGGCCTCGTCGCTGCCCATGCGGCGGACGATCAGGCTGATGACGGCGTGCAGGCGGTCGGGCGCGAAGCTCGGCATCGGTTTCTTTCGAACGTGGACGGGAGGACTACTCGCCGGCGAGCCGCGTCTGCTCCAGGGGCGCGGCATGGCGCCAGAGGCCGGAGATGTCGGCCGCGCGGTCGATCCCAAGCACCGCATCGGCGAGACGGGCGGCGCGGTCGGGGCCCAGCACCGCGGCGGCGAGCCCGGCGAACTTCGCCCGCAGATCGGCCTCGGTGAGGAAGTTGGAGGGCTCGCCCTTGGGCACCACCACCTTGCGGGTGAAAGTCTGCCCGCGCGCCTTGATGGTGAGCTTGCCCGACATATTGGCGGGGAACTCGGCCTCGATCTCGGGGTCGATCTCGCAGCGGATCAGCGGCAGGAGCCGGCGGATTTCGGCATCGTTCAGCAGCTTGTAGCTGTCCCAGCCGAAGGCGCCCTTGGCGAGCGCGCAGCCGACGACGAACGGCCCGCTGAACTGCCCATCCACCACGTTGCGCGGATCGGCCTTCTTCGCCGGCGGGTCGCCGATCAGCATCATCCCGGCGCGCGGCAGGCCGATCGTGACCGCCTCGATCTCGGCGGCGCGCAGTCCGTGCTCGCCCCGCAAGGCAAGCGCCGCGTCGATCGGGGCATGGCCGTAGCGGCAGGAGGGATAGGGCTTCACGGCGGTGTTCATCAGCTCGAAGACCGCGCCGAGCCGCTCCACGGCGCGGGCCGGGTTGGGGTTCGGCGCGTAGGCGCGCATGAAGCCGTGCCGGCCCTCCAGCGCCTCGGCGGCGCCCTTGAACCCTTCGCGCACCAGCGTCGCCGCAGCCAGCCCATTCAGCGCCGCCCAGCCGACCTGATGGCGCTTCGTCCACGCGCCGTTGACGAGGAATTCGAGGGAGCCGGCGGCCTGGCTGAGCACCGTGCCGAGCGCGCCTTCGATCCCTTCCGCGTCCAGGCCGAACACCCGTCCGGCCGCGGCGGCCGCGCCGAAGGCGCCGCAGGTGGCGGTGGGATGAAAGCCCCGGTCGTAGTGCGCACCGGCGGGCAGCGCGAGCGCAATGCGGCAGGTGACTTCGTAGCCGGCGACGATCGCGGCCAGTACGTCGGCACCGCTCGCGCCTGCCATCTCGCCCGCGGCGAGCGCCGCCGGGATTACCGGGGCGCCTGGATGCAGGCTGCCCGCCGCATGGGTGTCGTCGAAATCGAGCGAATGGGCGAGCGCGCCGTTCAGGAACGCCGCGCCGGCGGGGGAGTAACGCGCTGCGTCGCCGAACACGCCGGCGCTGCCATTCGCCATGCCGAGCGCGCGCACCGCCCCGAGCAGCGAGGGCGTGCTTTCGGCGTCGTGGCGCGCGCGGACGATGTTGCCGATGAGATCGAGCAATAGGAAGCGCGCCCGCGCGGCGACCTCGGGCGGCAGGCGATCGAGCCTGATGGAAGCGCTGAACGCGGAAAGTTCGGCGGTCACACCCATGTCCGGCCTCCTTGGCGGGGGTGCGACTTTGCCGCAAAGCCGGGGCACGGCCAAGGTAGTGGCCGGAATGGCTGAGGCGCGGCATCAAGCGCCCGATGCTCGCGCAACGTCTTTCACGCGACCAGCTTCCCGCCGACGCCGCCCAACTTGCGCGCTTCCTGCTGGGCCGGCTGATCGTGCGCCAGATCGGCGAGGAGCTGCTCGCGGGCCGGATCGTGGAGACCGAGGCCTATCTGCCGGGCGATGCGGCGGCGCATTCGTTCATCGGGCGGACGGCGCGCAACAACTCGCTCTTTCTCGAGCGCGGGCACGCTTACGTCTATCGCTCGTATGGAATCCACTGGGCGCTCAACGTGTCGGCCGAAAGCGAGGGCGTGGGCGCGGGAGTGCTGCTGCGCGCGATCGAGCCCGTGCATGGCATCGCGTCGATGCGGCGCAATCGCGGCGCGCCGGTGCCCGACCGCGACCTTGCCCGCGGCCCAGGGCGGCTCGCCGCGGCGCTGGCAGTGGATCGCAGCCTGGATGGAGTTGACCTCTGCGCTGATCACCGGCTCTGGCTCGCCGAAGGTGCCGCACCGGCCAGCACCGGTGTCAGCACCCGCATCGGCATCACCAAGGAGGCGCACCGGCCCTTGCGGTTCTTCGTGGCGGGCAGCCGGTTCGTGAGCGGGCCGGGCTGGCTGAACAGGGTTTAAGCGTGGCCGGGCGCGTCACGCGGCGCGCGGCATCATGCCGAGATGGTCGCTCTGCCGCGCCGCATATTCCAGTGCCGCAGCGATATCCTCAGCCTCAGGCAATGAATAGTCGGCCAAGATCAGCTGACTGCTTACGCCTGCGGCAAATCGCGTCACGCGGCGCGCGGTATCACCTCGGCGCGAATGCGGCTGCCGTGCTTCCGCTCGGCCAACTCTAATTCGTAGTTCTTTTGCAGGTTCAACCAGAACCCCGGCGTGGTGCCGAAATGCCGAGCCAGCCGAAGCGCGGTGTCACCGGAAATGGCCCGGGTGCCGTGCAGGATTGCCGTTATTCGATTTGCCGGAACGCGCAGCGCCAGCGCCAGCATGTTGGCCGACAGCCCCATCGGTTCCAGGAAGTCATGGCGCAGCACTTCGCCGGGATGAAGCGGAGATAGACGTGCCGCCTTCGATTCCACCGTCGCGCGCAGATCAACCTCGTCGAAGCCCTCGCGGTGGATCGTCTCGCTCGTCATCGCTGCGTCCCTCAAGCCGACGCTCTCTACGTCGAACGCGTCTCCGCTCTGCCAGACAAAGCAGAACCGCCATTGGTCGTTGATCCGTACGCTGTGCCGCCCCGACTGCTCACTGCGGAGCATCTCGAGCCGGTTTCCCGGCGGGATGCGAAGGTCTTCGATCCGCTCGGCGGATTCGATCTGTGCCAGCTTCCGCCGGGCGGCGCGCGCCAAGCTTGCGGGAAAGCCTTTTGGTGGTTCCCCGCGCAAGAGGGCAACGATCCGCCGGTCCCGGGTGGTTCGGATCACGGCATTACGTATCGCATAATACGCGGCTCGTCAAAGCCGCCGGGTTGCGGATTCCGATTCAGGGGCGATGCTGCGCTCGTTGTCGGAGCTGCCCCATGCCCCCCACCGATCCCGCCCTCCTGTCCGCTGAGGCCATGCTCGCGCTTTATGCGCGTCAGGAACTGAGCCCGGTCGATGTGCTGCAGGCCGTGAGCGAGCGGGTCGCGCGGCTCAATCCCGCCCTCAACGCCTTCGTGGTGATGAACCCGCGCGCGCTCGACGCGGCGGCGGAGAGCGAGGCGCGCTGGCAGGCCGGGCGGCCTATTGGGATGCTGGACGGCGTGCCCTGCACGGTGAAGGACGTGGTCGATCTGGCGGGCTTTCCGACGCGGCGCGGCTCGCGCCTCACCGACCCTGCCCCGGTGCCTGCCGACGCCCCGCTGGTGATGGGGCTGAAGCGCGAGGGGGCGGTGATCCTCGGCAAGACCACCACCACCGAATTCGGCTGGAAGTCGCCGGGTGATTGTCCGCTGACGGGGATCACCCGCAATCCCTGGAACACCGCCCGCACCACCGGGGGCTCCTCCTCGGGTGCAGGTGCTGCTGGCGCTGCTTCGTTCGGGCCGCTGCACATCGGCACCGACGCTGGCGGCTCGATCCGTATCCCCGCCGCGTGGTGCGGGCTCGTCGGACTCAAGCCGACCTACGGCCGCGTGCCACAATGGCCGGCGGGCGCCTTCGCCTCGGTCTCCTGCGCGGGGCCGATGACCCGCACCGTCCGCGATGCCGCGCTGATGCTGTCGGCGACGGCCCGCGCCGACATCCGCGACCCGTTCTGCCTGCCCGACGATCCGCGCGACTGGCGTGACGGGATCGAGGAGGGCGTGACGGGGCTGCGGGTGGCCGTACTCTCGCGGCCGGGCTTCGAGGCGCCCGCCGATGCCGACGCCGTTCAGGCGGTGGAGCGTGCCGCCGCATTGCTGGCCGAGGCGGGTGCCGAGATCGAGGAGGCCGACGCCGGTTTGCCGGATACGCGCGAAGTCTTCGGCCGCGTGTGGGGCGCGGCGCTTGCCCGGCTGGTCAACCTCTACGACGAAGAGCAACGCGCGTTGCTCGATCCGGGATTGCTCGAAGTGGCCCGCGCGCTCGGCGGAATGTCGGCGATCGAGTTCATGAATGCCGAGGCGGTGCGGGCCGAGGCGGCGCACGCGATGGCCCGGCTGCATCTCCGCTACGACCTCGTGCTCTGCCCCACGGTCGCCAGCGGCCCGCCCGAAGCGGACGCGCCGACAACCGATCCGGTCACCGCGTTGTGGACGAGCTGGGCGCCTTGGACCTTCACGTTCAACCTGACCCGCCAGCCGGCGGTCGCGGTGCCGATGGGCCTAGCGGCGGACGGGATGCCGCGCTCGGTGCAGATCGTCGCCGCGCAATTCCGCGACGACCTCGTTCTGCGGGCGGCGCGGGCGCTGGAGCTGGCGGAACCGTTCCCGCAGCTCAATCTTGCATGAAGGCGTTTCTGGCGCTGATCGCCTTTCTCCAGGCGGCGCACGTGCCCGTGGAGCAGGTGAAGATCCCCGGCCCCGACAATACGACTCTGGAGGCGGCGCTGGTGCATCCCGTCGGGCCGCCGCGCGGTCCGGCCGTGGTGGCCCTGCATGGCTGTGGCGGACCATTCGCGCAGCGGGACGGGCCATGGGCGGTGGCGCTGGCGGAAGGCGGGCACGCGGTGCTGCTGCCCGACAGCTTCGGCTCGCGCGGCCTCGGTTCACAATGCAAGGTCAAGCAACGCACCGTGAAGCCGGTGCCGACGCGGCGCGCGGACGCGATCGCGGCGGCGCAATGGCTCGCCGCGCAGCCCGGCACGCTGCCGGGCGGGGTGGTGCTGATGGGCTGGTCGAACGGCGGATCCACGGTCATGTGGACCGACGACGCCGCCGATCCGCCGCCGCCCGGCCTGTTCCGCCGCTTCGTCGCCTTCTATCCGGGCTGCCGCAGCGAGGCCGCCTCGCAGACTTGGCGGCCCGCCGGACCGATCATGATCCTGGCCGGGGCCAACGACGACTGGACCCCGGCGGCGCCCTGCAGGACGCTCGCCGCGCGGTTCCCCGACCTGATCCGGCTCACGCTTTACCCCGACGCATGGCACGATTTCGACGCGCTCGACCGGCCGGTGGTGGCCCGCTCCGGGCTTGCCACGCCGCCGAGCGGCACCGGCATCGCGCACGCGGGCACCAACCCCGAAGCGCGCGCGGACGCCTTCCGCCGCGTGCCGGCGTTCATCGACGGCGACTGAGCCCGCGTTTGTGCCGCCCCGCGACGCGGTGCTAGACCCGGCCCCTCTCTGTTCGCAACGTGACGGCCTTGATGACCCAACACGCCCGATTCTTCGCTTCGCGCCTGAAGGAAACGGATCCCGCGATTGCCGAGGCCATCGCCCGCGAGCTCGGACGCCAGCAGGATGGCATCGAGCTCATCGCCAGCGAAAACATCGTCTCCGCGGCCGTGCTGGAGGCGCAGGGCAGTGTGCTCACGAACAAATACGCCGAGGGCTATCCGGGGCGGCGCTACTATGGCGGCTGCGAGTTCGTCGATGTCGCCGAGCGGTTGGCGATCGACCGTGCCAAGCGCCTGTTCGGCTGCGAATTCGCCAATGTCCAGCCGCATTCGGGCGCGCAGGCCAATCAGGCGGTGTTCCTCGCCCTGCTCAAGCCCGGGGACACGTTCCTCGGCATGAGCCTCGATGCCGGCGGGCACCTGACGCACGGCTCGGCGGCGAACCTCTCGGGCAAATGGTTCCGCCCTGTGCATTACGGCGTGCGCCGCGAGGACGGGCTGCTCGACTACGAGGAGCTGGAGCGCGTCGCGCGGGCGGAAAAGCCGAAGCTCATTATCGCCGGCGGCTCGGCCTATGCGCGCGTCATCGACTTCGCGCGCATCCGCCGCGCCGCCGACCAAGTAGGCGCGATGTTCATGGTGGACATGGCGCATTTCGCTGGCCTCGTTGCCGCCGGGGTCTATCCGAGCCCGCTGCCGCACGCGCACGTGGTGACCACCACCACGCACAAGACGCTGCGCGGGCCGCGCGGCGGCATGATCCTTGCGAACGATCCAGAGCTCGGCAAACGCATCAACAGCGCCGTGTTCCCCGGGCTTCAGGGCGGCCCGCTGATGCACGTGATCGCCGCCAAGGCGGTGGCGCTCGGCGAGGCGCTGCGGCCGGAGTTCCGCGCCTACCAGCAAGCGATCCTCGCCAACGCGCGCGCTCTCGCCGACACGCTGATAGGCGAGGGTTTCGCCATCGTTGGCGGCGGCACCGACAGCCATCTGATGCTGGTCGATCTGCGTCCGAAGCGCGTCACCGGCAAGGCCGCCGAGGCGAGCCTGGAGCGCGCGCGCATCACTGCCAACAAGAACGCCATCCCGTTCGATCCCGAGAAGCCGGCGATCACGTCGGGCATCCGCCTCGGCACGCCCGCCGGCACGACACGCGGCTTCGGCGTGTCTGAGTTCCAGGAGGTCGGCCGCATGATCGCCGAGGTGGTGGACGGGCTTTCCGGCTCCAACGACGGCGCCAACGAGGCAATCGAGCGCGCCGTGGCCGAGCGCGTACTGGCGCTTTGCGCGCGGTTCCCGATCTATCCAGGTGGCTGATGCGCTGCCCGTTCTGCGGCCATGACGACACGCAAGTAAAGGACAGCAGGCCGGCCGAGGATTCGGCGGCGATCCGCCGCCGCCGCTTCTGTCCCGGCTGCGGTCAGCGTTTCACCACAATCGAGCGCGTGCAGTTGCGCGAGCTGACGGTGCTGAAATCCGACGGCCGCCGCGTCGCCTTCGACCGCGACAAGCTCGCCCGTTCGGTGCGCGTGGCGATGCGGAAGCGCCCGGTGAATGACGAGCGGATCGAGCGCATCGTCAGCGGCATCGTGCGCCAGCTCGAATCCTCGGGTGAGAGCGAGGTCTCCAGCAAGCAAATCGGCGAGCTGGTGATGGACACGCTGAAGGAGGTGGACACGGTGGCCTATGTCCGGTTCGCCAGCGTCTATCGTAATTTCCGCGAGGCCAAGGATTTCGAGGAATTCGTCGGCTCACTGGGCGATGCCGGGGAGTGAGCCGCCGCGCGCCGCGGACGAGGCCGAGGCGGCGCATATGCGCGCTGCGATTGCGCTGGCGCAGCGAGGCTTGGGCGACGTCTGGCCCAATCCGTCGGTCGGTTGCGTCATCGTGCGGGACGGCCGCGTCATCGCCCGTGCCCGGACCGCACCGGGCGGGCGGCCGCACGCTGAGACCCAGGCGCTCGTCGCCGCCGGCGAGGCGGCGCGCGGGGCGTGCGCCTACGTGTCGCTCGAACCTTGCTGCCATTACGGCCGCACGCCGCCCTGCACCGAGGCATTGATTGCCGCCGGTGTGGGGCGCGTCGTCATCGGTGCGCCCGATCCCGATCCGCGCGTCAGCGGCGGCGGCATAGCGGCGCTGCGGGCTGCCGGGATCGCGGTTACAGAGGACGTGCTCCGCGCCGAGGCCGAGGCAGTGATCGCCGGGTTCGCGATACGGATGCGCGCTGGCCGACCGCTGGTCACGCTGAAGCTCGCTTCCACCATTGACGGTCGGATCGCGACCGCAGGCGGCGAGAGCAAATGGATCACCGGGGCGGCCGCGCGGCGTGCGGCGCACGCGCTCAGGGGGGCGCATGACGCTGTGATGGTGGGGAGCGGGACGGTGCTGGCCGACGATCCCGACCTCACCTGCCGCCTGCCGGGCTTTCGCGCGCGCCCGCTCGTGCGGGTGGTGGCGGATACGCGCCTGCGGACGCCGCCCTCGGCGCGGCTGTTCGCGGATCGAAACGCGCCGGTGTGGGTATTGTCCGAAGCCCCTGAACCATCCCGCAGAGCGGCGTTGGAGATGGCGGGCGCGCGCATCATTGATGCGGGCGCCACAGAGAGTTCCCCTCCCTCTTGGGGCAGGGGGCCAGGGGGAGGAATGCCGGGCGGCACCCTGCCAACCCCTCCTCCTGACCCGCTCCCGCAAGGGGGGAGGGAACTTCAGCCAGGCGCCGCAGCAATCCGTCGGGCGCTTCTGGCGCTCGGCACCGAAGGCCTCACCTCCGTCCTCGTCGAAGGCGGGTCGGCCCTCGCCGCCAGCCTCTTGCGCGCGGACCTCGTGGACCGCATTGCCTGGTTCCACGCGCCTGCCATCATGGGCGGCGACGGCGTGCCGGCGGTCGGCCCGCTTGGGCTTGCGGTGCTGGCCGCCATGCCCCGGTTCCGCCGCCGCGCCGCGCGCCCGCTGGGAGAGGACATGCTGACCGACTTCGAAAGAGCCGCCTGACCATGTTCACGGGCATCGTCACCGCGCTCGGCACGGTCTCCGCCGTCCGCCCGATCGGCGCCGGCCGCGATATGCGCCTTGTCATCGACGCCCCCTGGGCCGGCACCGCGGAGATAGCGATCGGCGCTTCTATTGCCTGCTCGGGCTGCTGCCTCACCGCGGTCGAGATCGGGCCGGACTGGTTCGCGGCCGATGCCTCCGCCGAGACCCTTGCCCGCACCACGCTCGGCAGCTGGCGCGTCGGCACGAAGGTCAACCTCGAACGCAGCTTGCGCCTCGGCGACGAGCTTGGCGGGCATCTGGTTGCGGGACATGTGGACGGGGTGGGAGAGGCGTTGGCGGCAACTCCGGACAACGGCTCCATCCGCTGGCGCTTCCGCGTGCCGCGAGAACTGGCGCGCTTCATCGCCGTGAAGGGCAGCATCGCGGTGGACGGGGTGTCGTTGACGGTGAATGAGGCCGGGAGCGAGAGTTTCGGCGTGAACATCATCCCGCACACCGCCGAGGTCACGAGCTTCGCCACGCTCGCGCCGGGCGATCCGGTGAACATCGAAATCGACATGCTGGCCCGCTACGTGGCGCGGCTCGCGGAGTTCCGCTGATGGACGGCATCAAGACGGCCGAGCTTTCCCAGTACCTCGCCAGCGCCGAGGAACTAATCGAGGAAGCGCGCAACGGGCGCATGTTCATCCTGGTCGACGACGAGGACCGGGAGAACGAGGGCGATCTCGTCATCCCGGCCCAGTTCGCCACGCCGGACGCGATCAACTTCATGATCCGCCATGCGCGTGGCCTTGTCTGCCTCGCGCTCACCCGCCAGCGCGTCGAGCAGCTAGGGCTTGCGCTGATGAGCCCGGAGAACGGCACGCGCCACCAGACGGCGTTCACCGTCTCGATCGAGGCGCGGGACGGCGTGACGACGGGCATTTCGGCGCATGACCGTGCCCATACGATCGCGGTTGCCATCAATCCCGAATACGGGCGCGAGAATATCGTCACGCCCGGCCACATCTTCCCGCTGGTGGCACGCGAGGGCGGCACGCTGGTGCGCGCCGGTCATACCGAGGCCTCGGTCGATATCGCGCGGCTGGCCGGGTTGTATCCGGCGGCGGTGATCTGCGAGATCATGAACGACGACGGCACGATGGCCCGCCTGCCGGACCTCGTTGCCTTCGCCCAGCACCATAATCTCAAGCTCGGCACCATCGCCGACCTGATCAAGCACAGGCGCCTTACCGAGCGGTTGGTAAAGCGGGTTGCCGAAAGCGACTTCCAGCACCCGGTGAGCGATGACTGGCGGGCGATCGTCTATGCCAACACCGTCGAGTACCAGGAGCATCTGGCCTTGGTGAAGGGCGATCTCTCCGGCCCCGAGCCGGTGCTGGTGCGAATGCACGCGATCGACCTGCTCGACGACATGACCGGACGGCCGAGTTGGATTTCGGTGCATAACGCCATGCGTGAAATCGCCCGGGCCGGCCGCGGCGTGATCGTGATCATCCGCGAGCACCGCCGCACCGCTCTTTCGGACCGGGTGCGCCAGCTCGCCATGTCGCCGCGCCCGCAGCGTGAGCTGCGCGATTACGGGATCGGTGCGCAAATCCTGCTCGATCTCGGCGTGAAGGACATGATCCTGCTGTCTAACAGGCGGCGGACGATCATCGGCCTCGAGGGCTACGGCCTTAACATCGTTGAGCAACGCTCGGTCTCCGACCTCGCCACCGAAAGCGGCTGGATCGCGTGAGCACGGAGGACGCCGCCCTTCCGATGGCGCCGAGGCTGGGAGGCCCGCCGCCGCACCTCTTGCTCGTCCGCGCGCCCTATTACCGCGACGTGGTGGACGGGCTCAGCAATGGTGCCGAGCGCATCTTGCGCGAGGCAGGCGCGAGTTTCGAGACGCTCGATGTGGCCGGTGCCTTCGAGTTGCCGCAGGCGATCCGCATCGCGGTGCGCGCTACGACGCGCTTCGACGGCTTCGTGGCACTCGGCTGTATCGTGCGCGGCGAGACGGATCATTACGAGCATATCTGCCGCGAGACGATGGCCGGCATGATGGCGGTCGCGCTGCAATTCGGGCTTGCGCTTGGCACCGGTCTGCTCACCGTCGATCGGCTGGATCAGGCCCTGGCGCGTTCCGGCCAGGACGGGCACAACAAGGGCGCGGAAGCGGCGGTCGCCGCCCTCTTGCAGATCGCGGCGGGGCGGCGTCTTTCTGCGCCTTGAGCACAGAGCGGAAGGGGTCTTAATGGGCAAGGCGCCGCGTCTGCGCGCCCGCACCGCGTCGCGCGTCGCGGCCGTCCAGGCGCTGTTTCAGGCCGAGCAGGCGCAGGAGAACCCGGAGGCGGTGATTGAGCAGTTCGTGCGCCATCGCCTCGGCGAGTTGTCTGGCCGCGGCGGCTACGAGGAAGGGCGCATCCCGCTCGCCGAGGTGCCGCTGTTCACGCGCATCGTGCGCGGTGCCGTGACCCAGCAGGACCTGATCGACCGGATGCTTGCCCAGGCGCTGCCGGAGGACTGGCCGCTGGCGCGCATTGACGCCGTGCTGCGCGCGCTGATGCGCGCTGGCGCTGCCGAACTGGCGATGCCGGAGGGGCCGCCGGCAAGAGTGGTGATCAACGAATATGTGGACGTGGCGCACGGATTTTTCGACGGCGAGGAGCCGCGCATGGCCAACGGCGTGCTGGACCGCATCGCACGCTTGCTGCGCCCGGCCGAGTTCGAGGACGGCCGGGCTTAGCGTAGTCTCCACCCTCGCATGAGGGACCGCGCCGCCGTCCGCGCCGCGCTCGCCGGCCTGGTCAGCCTCGCCGTGGCGGTGGGGATCGGGCGTTTTGTCTACACGCCGATCCTGCCGCTGATGGTCGAGGCGCTCGGCTGGAGCAAGCTCACCGCCGGGCTGGTCGCATCAGCGAACTTCGCGGGTTATCTCGCCGGTGCGCTGTTCGCGGCCGGCGCGCTGCCGGGATCGCGCCGCCTCTGGCTGGTTGGGGCGCTGCTGGCGAGCGCGCTCACGACGCTCGCCATGGGGCTCACCGCAAGCGAGGCCTGGTTCCTGGCGCTGCGGTTTGCGGGCGGCGTGGCGAGCGCGGTGGCGCTGATTCTCGCCTCGGCGATCGTGCTGGAGATCCTGGCCGCTGCCGGCCGTTCCGGGCTGTCGGCCGTGCTCTTCGCCGGTGTCGGCTGCGGGATCGCTGCCTCCGCCGTGCTGGTTACGGCCATGCGCGGCGCCGGGGCGCGCTGGGACGGACTTTGGTTCGGTAGCGGCGCGGCCTCGCTTGCCGGCGTTCTCTGCGTCGCGCTGCTCCTGCCGCGCGAACGGGCAATCGGTCCGAAACCGAATGGTGGTCCCAAAGCGGGACGCGCCGACGGACTGCTCCTTTTGGTTCTCGCCTACGGTCTGTTTGGCTTTGGCTACGTGATCACCGCGACCTTCCTGGTCGCGATCGTGCGGGCGGATGCCGCGCTGCGCCCGCTGGAGGGCGCGATCTGGATCGTGTTCGGCCTCGCCGCTGCGCCGTCGGTGGCGCTGTGGACCCGCACCGCCGCCCGCGTCGGCTTGGCGCGCGCCTACGCGATCGCGGCGCTTGTCGAGGCGGTCGGCGTGATCGTCAGCGTCTCCTGGCGCAGCCCGCTCGGCGTGTTCCTGGCGGCTCTGCTGGTGGGAGGCACCTTCATGGGGCTGACCGCGCTCGGGCTGATGCGGGGGCGCCTATTCGCAGCGGGCGATCCGCGGCGGGTGCTTGCGGTCCTGACCAGCGCCTTCGGCCTGGGGCAGATCATCGGCCCGAGCTTCGCCGGGGCGCTCTATGACCGATTGGGCAGCTTCGCCGTGCCGTCCGCTGCCGCTGCCGCCGCATTGATCCTGGCCGCCCTGCTCTCGCGCGATTGACCCCTCACATCAACGTCGGCGCACCTGCGAGAGAGGAACCTTCCGCGCCCGTTTCGCTTTCTCATCTCGCCTGCGCACGAGCCGGCCGGCTCGGAAGCAACGCTGAGAATCGGAGCGAGTCGATGTTGTGTCGTTACCTCAAGTTCGTATCCGCACTCGGAGCCCTGGGCGTCGCCGCGTGCAGCGGGCCGCCGCCCGCCAACACGGTGGTGGTCAACCCGGCGCAGCCGCAAACCGCGACCGTCGTGACGCCGCCGCCGGAAACCTACGCGCTGGTCGCCCCTACGCCGCCGCCGCCGCCGGAAACGCAGCTCGTACCGGCGCCGCCGGCCGGCGCCGCCGCTGTCTGGCAGCCGGGTCATTGGGCTTACACCGGCGCGCCCGGAAATCCCTGGACCTGGGTCGCCGGGCGCTATGTGGTCCCGCCGCCGGGACAGACCACCTGGGTGCCGGGGCAGTGGCTGCAAGCGGCTGACGGCACCTGGCACTGGACACCCGGGCACTGGGCGGCGTGAGCCTTTCCTGATCGGCGCCGCACCGGGGCGCGCCGTCCCGGCGAGATCCGGATCGGCGTGTCCGGGTGGGCCTACGCGCCCTGGCGCGGCGTTCTTGATGCCGCCGGCCTGCCGCAATCGCGCGACCTTGGGTTTGCGGGCGCGCGGTTCCGCGTGATCGAGTCGACGGCACTCCCGGCCCGCGCCGGCCCCGCGACGTGTTCCTGTTGTTCGACAACGACGCCAAGGTCACGGCTCCGGTGGACGCGATGGCCCTGCAGGAGCGCGTGGCGCGATTGCTGGCGCGCTGAGGGTCATGCGGAACGGGCCATGCGTGCGGACGGTGGCCGCGACGCCAGCCGAGGCAGCAAGCGCGGCGAGCTCGGCCGGCCGCCAGCTTCGCCCAATCGAGATTTGCCCATCGCTACGGACCAGCCAATGCCAGCGCGCCGCGTGCGCCAGCAGCGGAAAGCCGTAGTAAGCGAACCTGTTTCGGATGAGATCGGCAACCAGCCAGCCGCGCCTTGCGGTGCGGTCCTGCCAGCGCAGAAAGGCGATGGCCTGTGCGTCGGTGAGGTGGTGGAGGAACTGCGAACTGACGATGAAATCCGGCGGTTCGTCCGGGCGCCAAGCGAACACGTCGGCTTCCACGAACGTGATCCAATCGGCGGCCGGCGTTGCCTCGCGCGCTGCCCGCACGCTCCAGGGATGCCGGTCGATCCCGGTCAGTCGCGCGGTCTTCCCGGTTTTCCGCACCCAGCGGCGGACTTTCAGCAGAAAATCGCCGTGCCCGCAGGCGACATCGACCAAAGAAAAGGCGGGCAGCTCGGCGGTCTGACGCTTGAGCCACGCGAGCGTCGGGCCGTGCGTGAACGTCACCCGGTTCACCTGCGCGAGATCGACGAGACAGCGGCGGTATTCGGAGAAATCCGCGCACGCGCTTTCCATGCGCTCGGGAACCAGGCTGCGGGCACGGAGCGGCGCGCTCATCGGCCGACCCGGAATCCGAAGCTCTCCACGGTCAAGGCCGAAAGCCATCGCGACACCCGGGCCTCCCCCGACGTCCATCAATCGCTGCAGCACGAAGAGGAGAGTCGCCGAGGACACGTTGCCCACGTCGCGCAGCACCCCACGCGAGGCGAGCAGGGCGGCGGATGGCAGGCGAAGTCCGTCCTGCACGGCGTCCAGGATCGTCCGCCCGCCCGCGTGCACCGCCCAGAAATCGGCGCCTGCAACCCCCAGGCGATCGAGGAGGCCGGCGCCGTGCCTGACCAGATAGCGCCGTATCTCGCCCGGAACCCGCCCCGAGAGCTCCATCACGAATCCCGAATCGCCGATGGTCCAAGTGATCAGTCCGTCGGTGGCGGGCAATACTTCGGTGCGAAATACGCCGAGCGCGATCCCTTCCGTTTCGGCTGAGACCAGCGCCGCCGCCGCGCCGTCGCCGAACAGCAGCAGGCTCAATATTCCGGCCAGGTCGCGCGTCTCCTGCAAATGCAGGCTGCACAGCTCGACGCACACCACCAGCACACGAGCGGAAGGCTCCGCGCGCACGATGTGGCGGGCCGTGCGGAGCGCGGTGGCGGCGGCGGCGCAGCCCATGAAACCGATCAGCGTGCGTTCCGTGGAGCCCGGCAGGCCTAGACGGCGCATCAGACGGAACTCGAGGCCGGGTGCGGCAAATCCGGTGCAGCTCGCCAGCACGAGATGTGTGATTCCCCAAGCTGCATCCCCCAGGCCGGCCACGGCTCGCTCGGCCAGATCGAGCGCCGCGTCCTGATACCGTTCCATGCGGCGCCCGGTGCTTGGGAACGCGCCCAGGCGATAGAACCCATCCGCGTCGAGGGCATCGCCGTTGCCGACCCTCGGCTTGAAGATCGCGTAGCGGTGCTCGATCCCCGAAAGCGCCGCCATGCGCGCGAACAGGGCGCGCGAACGCTCATCCGGCATCAGTTCGATTCCGCCGGCGACGAACGCCGCGTGCATGTCGTGCGGCGGCACCGCGGTTCCGATCCGGTTGATCCAGGCTTGCGTCACCGCGCCGGCCCTCCTGCCTGGGCCTAAGCTGGGGGTGGTCGGGCGATCATCACCCTCCGCCGCTCAGGGCAGCACTTTTCCGGGATTAAGCAATCCGCGCGGATCGAGCGCCGCCTTGATCCGCCGCATCAAATCGAGCTCGGTCCCGCCGCGCCAATCGGACATCATGTAGGGCTTCAGCTGGCCGACGCCGTGCTCGGCCGAGAAGCTCCCACCATAGCGGCGCACCACTTCGTTCACGCAGTCCATGATCGCATGGTCGTGCGCCAGGAACCACGCTGGATCGGCGCTCTCGGGCTGTTCCAGGTTGAAGTGGATGTTGCCGTCGCCGAGATGGCCGAACGGCACCGGCCGGATGCCCGGCATCAGAGCCGCGCAGGCCGCGGTCGCGTCGCGGATGAACGCCGGCACCTTGGACACCGGCACCGATACGTCGTTCTTCACCGAGGCGCCTTCCCGCCGCTGTGCCTCCGAATGCTCCTCGCGCAGCTTCCAGATGGCGGCGCGCTGCGCCTCACTCCCGGCGATCACCGCATCCGTGATGGCGCTCCGTTCAAGCGCCCGTTCGAGCAATGTCTCCAATCCGGCCCTCAGCGCCGCATCCGTGCGCGGCGTGGCAAGCTCGATCAGCGCGTAGTACGGCGCTGGGCCGGAAAGCGGCAGGGCTGCGCCCGGTATGTGCTTCAGCACGAATCCCATGCCGGTGCCGGACATGAACTCGAACGCCTGCACCGCGCCCGGATCGTGCGACTGCGCCATCAGGAACAAGTCGAGCGCGGCTTCCGGCGAGGGTAAAGCACAGAGCGCGACGGCGATCTCGCGCGGCTTCGGCGCGAGCTTCAGCACGGCGGCGGTGATGACGCCGAGCGTGCCTTCGGAGCCGACGAATAACTGGCGCAGGCAGTAGCCCGTATTGTCCTTGCGGAGCTTGCGGAGCCCGTTCCACACCGCGCCGTCCGCCAGCACGACCTCCAGGCCGAGCACGAGGTCGCGCGCATTGCCGTAGCGCACTGTATTGTTGCCGCCCGCATTGGTCGCCAGCACCCCGCCGATCTGCGCGGAGCCCTCCGATGAGATCGATAGCGGCAGCAGGCACCCCGCTTCGGCCGCCGCCGCTTGCGCTCCCTGCAGCGTCACGCCCGCTTCCAGGGTCATCGTATGGTCGGCCGCGTCGATCTCCCGCACGCGGTTGAGGCGCGCGAGACTCAGCACGACCGCATCGCCCGCCGCGCTTGGGGTCGCGCCGCCCACCATCGAGGTGTTGCCACCTTGCGGAACCACCGGCACGCCCGCTCCAGCGCAGAGGCGCAACGCCGATGCCACCTCCGCCGTGCTGCCGGGGCGCACGACGGCGCGCGCGCGGCCGCGGTAGAGCCGCCGCCAATCTTCAAGGTAGGGCGCGACGTCGGCGGGATCGGTGATGACGTTATGCCGGCCTACCGAAACGCGCAGGCTCTCCAGTAGGTCATGGGCGATGGGGGTGTCAGGCATCCGCAGCCTCCCTCAGCCCGGTTTTCGCAGGCGGCTTGCCGGCGGGCAACTCGCGGCGCGGTCAGTCCATCACCGCCGCGTGGCCGCTATCCCCGCCACCGGCGCGCGGCTTCCGCATGAAGGGCAGCAGGATCAGGATTGGCACGGCGATAACCATCATCAGCCAGAAATCGTCATTGTAGGCGATGATCTGCGACTGCTGGTCGACCATCTGGCCGAGCATCGCAATCCCCTGCGGCGTGTGCAGGGCGTGCGCCGTGATGTCGGACCATCCGAGTGCTCGGTTGAGCGGCGAGATGAACTGCGACAGCGCCGCGTGCTCGACTTGCGCGTTGGTCGTGATTAGCGCCTCGAAGATCGAGATGCCGACCGCGCTGCCGACGTTGCGGATCAGGCTCCACATCGCCGTGCCCTGCGTCCGCAGCTCGCCCGGCAGCGTGGCAAACGCCACCACGTTCAGCGGGATAAACACGAAGCCGATGCCGAAGCCCTGCAGGATGCTGGTCCAAATGATCTCGAACTCTGAGACCGCAGGGGTCCAGCCGGTCATCCGCCAGAAGGTCGCGATCAGCATCAGCGTGCCGCCGAACATGATGATCCGCGCGTCGATCCGGTTTGTCAGCCGGCCGGCGATCAGCATGGCCGCCATGGTTCCGAAGCCGCGCGGGGCGAGCAGCAGGCCGGCGGTCTCGACCGGGTAGTTGCCGAGCTCCTGCAGCCACGGCGCCAGCAGGGCGGAGGTCGCGAGCAGCACCATGCCGACCAGGAACATGATCACGAGCGCCATGGCGAAATTGCGGTCGGCGAACATGTGCGGCGAGATGAACGGCCGTTCCGCCGTGCACAGGTGCACGATGAACACGTAGAACCCGAAGAGGGCGACGATGGCCTCGGTCAGCACCTCGGTCGAGGCGAACCAGTCCTTGGTCTCGCCGCGATCGAGCATGAGCTGGAGCCCTGTCAGGGCGGCGGCGAGGAACACAAAACCGAACCAGTCGAACGTGAGCGAACGCTGCGCCTTGCCGCCCGGCATCGAAAACAGCACCCCGAGGATCGCGAGCACCCCGAACGGCAGGTTCACGAAGAACACGTAGCGCCAGTCATAGTGCTCGGTCAGGTAGCCGCCGAGCGTAGGTCCGAGGATCGGGCCGACCATCACGCCCATGCCCCAGATCGCCATCGCTTGCCCGCGCCTCTCGAGCGGGTAGATGTTGAGCATCACCGACTGCGAGATCGGCACTAGCGCGGCGCCGAACAGGCCTTGGGCGAAGCGGAACAGCACCATTTCGTCCAGCGAGGTCGCCATGCCGCACAGCATCGAGGCGATGGTGAAGCCGGCGAGCGAGACGAGGAACACCCGCCGTTCGCTGAACCGCGTCGAGAGCCAGCCGACCGGCGCGGTCATGATGGCGGCGGCGACGATGTAGGAGGTGAGCACCCAGGTCACCTCCTCGTAGCTCGCCGCCAGGCTGCCTTGCATGTAAGGCAGCGAGACGTTGGCGATCGTGGAGTCGAGCGCCTGCATCAGCGTCGCCACCATCGCGCAGACCGTCAGGATGCCCCGGTGCTGGACGCTTTCGGGGGTCAATGCGCCGTCGGCCATGTGTCGCGCCTTAGAACAGGTCGGCCAGCGTGCGCTTGTGGTTTGTGTCGATCGACACCTCGGCGCTCATGCCGGCGGTCAGCGGCGGCGCGTCCTTCACCGGCTTGAGCACGATCTTTACCGGCACGCGCTGCACCACTTTCACCCAATTGCCCGACGAGTTCTCGGCGGGCAGCACGGAGAACTGCTGGTCTGTCGCCGGCGCGATGCTCGCTACCGTGCCGTGCCAGGTGATGCCCGGATAAGCATCCACCGTGACCGTCGCCGGGTCGCCTTCGCGCGCATGGGTGAGCGAGGTTTCCTTCGGCTGCGCCTCGACCCAGAAATTCGTGGTGCCAACCAGCCCGAAGGCCGGGGTGCCGGCTGGGAGGAACTGGCCGAGCTGCAGCTTGCTGACCTGCGTCACCGTGCCGTCGTAGGGCGCGCGCACGACGGAGTGCCGCATCTCCCGCTCGGCCTCCCCAAGCTGCGCCTCAGCCTGCTTGTAGGCGGGCATGTCGGTGATCGGAGTCTCGGCCTTGCCGCCCAGCCGGGCCAGGGCCGCCTTCACCTGCGCCTGCGAGGAGCCGACCTGCGCCTGATCGGCCTCGAGCTTATAGCGCGCGTCGTCATATTCCTGCTTTGTCACGGCGCCGCTTTTCACCAGAGTGGCGTAGCGGTCGAGCGTCGCCTGGTCGCTCGCCACCATTGCTTCCTGCGCTGCCTGCTGGCGCAGCGCGCGCGTATAGTCGGCCTTGAGCGACTCCAGATTGAGTTCCGCCTGCTGAAGCTGCGCCTTCGCCTGATCCACCGCGAGCTGGAATTTCAGCGGATCAAGCCGGAAGAGCACCTGCCCCGCCTTCACCTGCTCGCCGTCATGTACAGGGATATCGGCCACGATTCCCGAGACGTCGGTCGCCACGTTGAGTACGTCCGCCTCGACGTAGGCGTCGGTCGTTGAGACATAGCGGCCGCCGGAAAGCCAGTACCACAGCCCGCCGATAACCAGCACGAGAGCGCCACCGATGATCAGCGCCCAGCGGAGAAGCTTACGACCGCGGCGCAGCCTGCCCCGGCCTACGTCGCGATCGGCCTGGGTCTTGTCCCGTCCGGGCCGGGTCACGGTCTCGGGGGCGGCGCGCCTCTCCAGGCGAGAGCGTTCGGCGGTGGTCATTCCATCGGGCATGGGCGATCCAGGGGGCCTAATCGTGTGGTCGCGATATAGTCAGCAGGCTTATGATCTACTATGCACTTATGGTTCAGCCGCTATGCACGCGGCTACCAGGTGGGTGCGGGCCGGCGCGCTGCCCGGTCAGGTGGCTGTTCTCAGGGAGAACCGCCGTCGATGGTGAGGACGGTGCCCGAGGTGTAGCCGGAGAGCGGGCTGGCAAGGAACGCGACTGCGTAACCGATTTCCTCGGGGGTCGCGGCGCGGCCGAACGGCATGGAGGACAACAGCTCCTGCCAGCGGTTCTCGTCGCCCAGCGTCTTCGCCGCCCGGTCCTTCTGGAGCATGATGAGCCGGTCGGTCGCGACCGGGCCGGGGTTGATGGCGACGACGCGCAACCCGTCCGCCGGCGCCTGTCGCCCGAGCGCGCGGGTGAAGCCCATCAGGGCGGCGTTGCCGGCCGCGCCAGCGATGTAGCCAGGCGGGAATTTCTCGCCGGCGGCGCCGATCACGTTCACGATCACGCCGGATTTGCGGGCCGCCATGCGCGGATAGACCGCGCGGCAGAACGAGATGAAGCCGAACACTTTCAGATCCCACGCCCGGCGCAGCGTCTCGTCGCTGATGCTCAGCAGATCGCCCGGCGGGATCGCGCCCGCATTGTTCACGAGTACGTCGATCTCGCCCACACTGTCCGCCACACGCTGCACGGCGGCATCCGAGGACAGGTCGGCGGGGATGACGTGCACCTTCACTTGATGGCGTCGGCGGATCGCGCCGGCGGTGTCCTCCAGTGCGACCCGTTCGCGAGCGACCAGCGTCACGTCGCAGCCCTCGCCTGCCAATACCATTGCCGATGCCCGCCCGATCCCCTTCGAGCCCCCGGTGATCAATGCGTGCTTGCCCGCCAGCTTCAGGTCCATCCGAAGTCCCCCAACGGAAATCTCCCGCCACTCCGCCGCATCCAGCCGCCCGGCACAACTCCCGACCTGGGCGCCCGGCGCTACGGAGCGAAGATCATGAATACGAACGCCGCCAGCAGGATCAGATGGACAAGTCCGGAAAGCACGTTCGTCCGGCCCGTCGCGTAGGTGATGATGGCGATCACGAAGCTCAGCGTCATCAGCAGGCTGGCCCCGCGCGAGATGCCGAGCTCGAGCGAGAGCCCCATCATGTAGGAGACAAGTGCGACCGAGGGGACGGCCAGTCCGATCGAGGCGATGCCGCTGCCGAGGGCGAGGTTGATGCTGGACTGTAGGCGATTGCCCCACGCCGCCCGGACCGCCGCGGTCGCTTCCGGCAGAAGCACGATCGCCGCGATGATGACGCCGACGATGGCGACCGGAGCCCCAATGGCGACGACGCCATTTTCGAGCGCCGGCCCAAGGCTTTTGGCGAGCAGCACAACAGACAGCAGCGACATCGCCAGCAGCCCGAGCGAGGCAAGCGCGACAGCACCGCCCGGGCGCTCATGCTCGTCGGTCTCTGCCGCGCCGACCGGCAGGAAATAGGTCCGGTGCCAGC
Source organism: Acetobacteraceae bacterium (assembly GCA_035685165.1). Taxonomy (GTDB): domain Bacteria; phylum Pseudomonadota; class Alphaproteobacteria; order Acetobacterales; family Acetobacteraceae; genus DATFDN01. The sequence goes on along the minus strand of DASRBI010000008.1, from coordinate 339,796 downwards.
TCGTTTGCACGAACAGGAAAGCGATGTAGAGCCCGAGGCAGGCCACCGAGACGAAGGCGAGCTGCAACGGGCTGTAGTACGGCCCGGGCGCGGAGGCGGCATAGTTCGGCAGCACCAGCACCAGCTCCGCCATCGGGATCAACACGACGAGAAAGGCGTGCGCGCCTTCCACGCGAAACTCGCTCTCGCGCCGGCGCAGCGCGCCGATGACGATGCACAATCCGGCAAGTCCGTTGAGCACGAGCATGACGACGGCGAGCACCGAGTCGCGAAGCAGCGCCGGGTTCGCCTTGCTGCTCAACATCGTCGAGATGATCAGTCCGACTTCGATGATCGTTACGGCGAGCGCTAAAACGAGCGTGCCGAGCGGCTCTCCGACCCGCAGCGCGACCACTTCGGCGTGGTGGACGGAGGCGATGACATTGCCGAGAAGGATGATCGCGAGCAGCAGCGCGAGCGGCTCAAGTCCCACCTTGCCGATGCCGACCCAGGCGCCGAGGCCGATCAAGGGCAGAACGATCGTGTAGAGCGGGATGCGGTGCGCGGGCGGGCGGGCCATGCATCCCTGTACTTTCGTGGCTCCGCCGGTTCAATGAGCGTTTCAGCTCGCGGCGGCGGAACACCGCAAGGCATCGGGATCAACCCCGAACGCTGCCCGAAATCCGCTGACGCCGGCTTCGGTGATCGTCACCGCGCGGGTGTCGCGCTGCCGTTCGATCCATCCGAGCGCAAAGCAGCGCGTGCAAATGGCCGCGCCCAGCCGGCCGGCTAGATGCGGCCGGCGCTCGCTCCAATCGAGGCAGGGGCGGCAGAAGATCCGGCTGGGCGAACCGCCCTGCGCCGGATCGGCGCCGAACCGCGCGAGGAAGGAGAGGCCCGCTTCGGTTAAGGCACCCCCATCGGCCGTGAGCATGACGCGGCCGTCGCGTTCCATCCTCTCCGCGATAGCGACGCCGAGACGGCCGGCGAGGTGGTCGTAGCAGGTCCGGGCGGTTCGCAGCGCCTCGCCGCCGCGCCAGGGGCGGGCGTTCGGCAAGGTCTCGGCGACCGCCATCATGCCTTCCAGCATCTCCGCGATCAGGGGCGAGGCGAGGCGGTAGTAGCGATGCCGGCCCTGTTTCGCCTCCGCCAGCACACCGGCGCTGCGCAGCCGCGCCAAATGTCCGCTCGCGGTCGGGGCGGAGACATGCGCGGCGAACGCAAGCTCCTTCGCCGTCAAGGCACGCCCGTCCATCAAGGCGGAGAGGATGTTGGCGCGCGCCGGATCGCCGACCAGGGCGGCGACCTCGGCCATGCGGGCGACGGTGCTCATGGCCGCAATCTGGGGCGGGCGCGCCGGAAAACGAAGCCCGATTGCTTCGGGGCGGGCCGAAGCGATCCAGCGGGCGCCGCTGCGGCCGGCGGCCCATCTTGAGGCTCCTATCGAGAGGAGTTCCGAGATGCTTGCTCGCCCCGAATGGACCGCGTTCCCGCCGGCCCTCGCGGCCCGCCCACGCCCGCAGTTGCGGCCCGATCTCTTGTCCCTGCTGCGGCTCTGGCTGCGCCGAAGCGCGGACAGGCGCGCCCTCGCCGGTCTCGATGCTCGCGACCTCCGGGACATTGGAATGACTCGGGCGGACGCGCAGCATGAGGCTGCCAAGCCGTTCTGGCGCAGCTGAACCGGAGGCTCCGATGTTCGCCGTGATCTTCGAGGTGGAACCGCGGCCCGAGCAGTGGGACGTTTATGTCGGCACCGCCGGCGAACTGCGCCCGGAACTGGAACGGATCGACGGCTTCATCGAGAACCGGCGCTTCCGCAGCCGCAGACGCCCGGGCCTTGTGCTCTCACTTTCGCTCTGGCGGGACGGCGCTGCGGTCGTGCGCTGGCGCGAACATGCGGGGCACCGGCTCGCTCAGCTCAAGGGCCGCGCCGAGGTTTTCCGGAACTATCGGCTGCGCGTGGGGGAGGTCGCGGACGGCCCCGGCTTGCCGGAGCGCACGGTCCTGCTGATCGAGCAGCCGCAGGAGGAGGAGCCACCGCCCGGCTGGGCCACATGGGACCTGTTCGACGGGCTGCTCGACCCGGCTGACCGCTTGATGCTGCTGGCCGAGGCGGAGGCTGGCGCGGTGATCGATCCCGACGCGCGCACTCGGATCGTGCGCGTGGTGCGCGATTACGGAATGCGCGACCGCGCCGAGGCGCCGCAAGCCATGCCGCCTGCGCCGCCGGCCTAGCCCTACCGCTGGAACCCGACCCAGAGCGTGAAAGCGGCGGCGGAGCGGTCGGCGCCGACCGGCAACGTGATCTGCACTGGCGGCGTCGAGACCGCGACCGAGTCCACGTTGGGCGGGAACACCACGGCGGCGACGAAAATCTGCTTGTTCAGGATCGACTCGCCCTGTGCGACGCCGACGAAATAGCGGACATTGGCCTGCCGGGTCGGTGCCGCTGGGCCGCGCTGAAACTGCATGTTCAGCCTGAGCGTGGCATTCACCGTCTTGCCCCGCACGCCATCGGTGCAGGAGCCCGAGGCGGACAGGATCGAGCCCTGGATCTGCACGTCCCTCAGGTCGTGGTCTCCACCCGGCCGGTAGAGCACCAAGTCCTGCGCGGTCGGCAGCGGCGCGACGGCCGGGCACACGGGGGGAAACTGTTCCGGGGGCGGCCCGCCGCAGGCCGCAAGCATCAGGGCCAGCGCGAACGGCGCGGCATGGCGAAACGTCATTCTGAGATGTGCTCCGGAGTGGGCCGGGAAAAATGGACTCGCCCGGCCGTTGCGGGCAAACTGGGCAGGCGCATATTGGTCGAGGCTTGCGGATACGGCAACCGCCCGCCGCTGCGCTCTTTTGCCGGACAGGAGCCGCCCAGGGGCGGCACGCTTTTTCCCATGTCGCAGCCCAGATCAGCGCGCCGCGCGCTCCGCGTTCTTCTCGCCAGCCCGCGCGGCTTCTGCGCCGGGGTGGACCGCGCCATCCGCATCGTCCGCGGGGCGCTGGCCCAGGTCCGGGCAGGGGAGCCGGTCTATGTCCGCCATGAGATCGTGCATAACCGCAGCGTGGTCGAGAGCCTGGAGGCCGAGGGCGCGGTGTTCGTGGACGAGCTGGATGCCGTGCCCGCCGGGGGGCGGGTCGTGTTCTCCGCTCACGGGGTGCCGAAGACGGTGCCGGCGGAGGCGTGCCGGCGCGGGCTGAGTTACCTCGACGCTACCTGCCCGCTGGTGAGCAAGGTCCATCGCGAGGCCGAGCGGCATTATGCGGGCGGTGGACCGCAGCAGCGGCACATCCTGATGATCGGCCATGCCGGCCATCCCGAGGTCGAAGGCACGATGGGCCAACTGCCGCCCGGCGCGATCACGCTGGTGCAGAGCGCCGAGGAGGCGCGCACGGTCGACCCGCCGCGCAGCGACCGTCTGGCCTTCATCACCCAGACCACCCTGTCGGTGGAGGACGCCGCCGAGATCGTGGCGATCCTGCGCGCACGCTTCCCGGAGATTGAGGGACCGCGCAAGGAGGACATTTGCTACGCCACCACCAACCGGCAGGCGGCCGTCCGAGCGATCGCGCCCGAGTGCGACATGGTGATCGTGATCGGCAGCGCGAACTCTTCCAACTCGCTCCGGCTGCGCGAAGTGGCCGAACGGGCCGGGGCGCGGCGCGCTATCCTGCTCGCCTGCGCCGCCGCGCTCGATTGGCGGCTGCTCGATAATGTTCGCACACTCGGCGTCACCGCCGGCGCCTCGGCGCCCGAACATTTGGTGCAGGAACTGCTCGCCCGGCTGGCCGACTATTTCGATATTCGGCTGGAGGAGCGGCTCGTGACGCGCGAGGACGTGGTGTTCAAGCTGCCCGCCGCGCTCGGCGCCTGATGGCGGTCTATACCGAGGTCACCGACGACGCGCTCGCTGCCTTCCTCGCCGATTACGAAATCGGCGCGCTGGTCGCGTTCCGCGGTATCGCCGAAGGAGTGGAGAACAGCAATTATGCGCTGAAGACCACCGCCGGAGATTTCATCCTGACGCTTTACGAGAAGCGGGTTGATCCGGCCGATCTGCCTTGGTTCCTCGGCCTGATGGAGCATTTGGCCCGGCGCGGCATCTCCTGTCCGCTGCCGGTCGCGGCGCGCGACGGTGTCGCGCTGCGGCAGCTTTCCGGGCGGCACGCCGCGATCACCACCTTCCTGCCGGGCGTGTGGCCGCGGCGCGTGCGGATCGAGCATTGCGGGCCGGTGGGCGAGGCGCTTGCGGGGATGCATCTTGCGGGCCGCGACTACGCCCCGACGCGGACGAATGCGCTCGGCCCGCATGGCTGGGCGCCGTTACTCGCGCGCTGCGGCCCACGCGCCGACGAGGTGCGGCCCGGCTTGACCGAGGAGCTTGCGGGGGCGCTCGCGCATATTCTCGCCGCCTGGCCCTCTGGGCTGCCGGCCGGCCATATCCACGCCGATCTCTTCCCAGACAACGTGTTCTTCCTGGAAGGCCGCGTCTCCGGGCTGATCGACTTCTATTTCGCGGCGACCGATCTTTATGCCTACGACGTCGCGGTGTGCCTGAACGCCTGGTGCTTCGAGCCCGACTGCTCATTCAATGTCACCAAAGCCCGTGCTATGCTGCGCGCCTATAATGGGGTGCGCCCGCTGGCGCCCGCTGAGCGCGCGGCGCTGCCGGTGCTCTGCCAAGGGGCGGCGATTCGCTTCCTGCTGACCCGACTTTATGACTGGCTGAACACTCCGGACGACGCGCTGGTGACGCGCAAGGACCCGCTCGAATATCTGCGCCGGCTGCGCTTTCACCTGGAGACGCGGGACGAGGGGGCCTATGGCCTCTGAGGACGGCGCCCAGGTGGTCGAGATTTGGACCGACGGCGGCTGCAAGCCCAATCCCGGCCCCGGCGGCTGGGCGGCGATCCTGCGCTTCCGTGGCGTGGAGCGCGAGCTTTCCGGCGGCGAGCCGGCGACCACCAACAACCGGATGGAGCTGACCGCCGCCACCAAGGCCCTGGAGGCGCTGAAGCGTCCCTGCCGCGTGATCCTCCACACCGACAGCGAATATGTCCGCAACGGCGTGACGCGCTGGCACGAGGGCTGGCTGCGCCGGAACTGGCGCAACGCGGCGGGCGATCCGGTTGCGAACATGGACCTCTGGCGCGGCCTGCTGGACGCAGCGGCGCGGCATCAGGTGGAGTGGCGGTGGGTGCGCGGGCACGCGGCCGATCCGATGAACATCCGCGCTGACGCGCTCGCGACGGAGGCACGCAACAGGTTCGCTCGAGTGCCGGAAACCTGACGCGGCGCTCGCCGTTTCTCACGTCGAATGTCTCGCCTCGCCTGAACCAGAGCGCCGGAGGTCGAACACGTGGGGGCAGTCTCGCCCGAGGAGCTGCGCGCGGCGCAGATCCTGACCGGCCTCACGATGGCGCTGTTCCTGGCGGTCGGCTATGTGCGGCCGATTCGCCGCCACGCCAGCACGGCGCGCCTGATCCTGCTAGTTGTTTATCTCGCCGCCTGCGCCGCGCTGCTGCTGCGCGCTTTCCTACGCTGAGACCGGACGGCGGCGCAGCAAAAACCGCTGCCGCCCGTCCAGCACCAATTCGCGTCTTTGATTGTATACCGTGCTGCGGCAGCCGAGCACGCCGGTCGTACGGCCGGGCGCCAGCTCGTCCACTTCCAGCGCCGGATAGATCGTGTCGCCCGCGAAGACGGGGCGCAGGAAGCGCGATGATTGTTCCAGGAAGCCGATCAGCGACTCTTCCATGAGGAACGGCAAGAGCCCCGCGCCCGGCGCGGTATGCACGAGCGTCTGGAACCCGTGCGCGAGTAGGCCGGGCATCCCGCGCGCCCGGCAATATTCCGCGTCGTAGTGGATTGGGTGGGTGTCGCCGCTCGCCGCCTGGAAAGCCAGGAACACTGCATCGGTCATCGTGCGGCTCGGCAAGTGGAAGCGTTCGCCCAGGCGGAAGTCCTCGAACCAGCGTTGCTCGGCCATCATGCGGTGCCGCGCCGGATCGAAACCGTGGTTCATACCGCGCCGCTCGCGCGCAGATCGGCGATTTGGGGCGCGCTATAGCCGAGTTCGCCGAGCACGGCGTCGGTGTGCTCGCCGAGTTCGGGCACCGGTCCCATCACCGCCTCAACGTCCTCGAACGTCACCGGCGGCAAAAGCGCGCGCAGCGGCCCGGCGCTGCTTGCGATCTCCCGCCAACGGTTGCGCGCGGCAAGCTGCTCATGTTCCCACAGGGCCCGCGCATCGTTCAGCCGCCCATTGGCGATCCCGGCCGCATCCAGGATCGCCACCACCTCCCGTGAGGTCTTGTCCGCGAAGACCGCCTCGATCTCCGCCGTCAGCTCGGCGCGGTTCGCCGCGCGCGTGGCGTTGTCGCGGTAGCGCGGATCGTCGATCCAATCGGGGCGGTGCATCACCTTGGTGCAGAACGTCGCCCATTCGCGCTCGTTTTGCAGCCCAAACAGCACCTGACCGTCCTTGGTGCGGTGCGCGCCATAGGGCGCGAGCGCCGGATGGCCGAGCGCCTGCCGCGGCAGCGGTGAGTTGGCGTAGTGCGTGCGGTACATCGGGTAGTTCATCCACTCGGCCAGCGCATCCAGCATCGCCACGCTCACATGCGCGCCTTCGCCGGTCCGCGCGCGGCGCAGGAGCGCCGCGAGCACGCCCTGGTTCGCGTACATGCCGGTCGCGATGTCGGCCGCCGAGATGCCGACGCGCGATTGCTGCTCGGGCGTGCCGGTGACGCTGATGAGCCCCGATTCCGCCTGGATCAGCAGGTCATAGGCTTTCTTGGTTTCGAACGGCCCGCCCTCGCCGTAGCCCGAGATGTCGCAGACGATCAGCTTCGGGAAGCGGTCCTTCAGTGAAGCATAGTCGAGCCCGAGCCGCTTTGTCGCGCCGGGGGCGAGGTTCTGCACCAAGACGTCGGCGCGCGCGAGCAGCCGGTCAAGCACGTCTCGCGCCGCGCCTTGCTTGATATCGAGGGTGAGGCTGCGCTTGCCGCGGTTGAGCCAGACGACGAAGGACGAGATGCCCTTCACGTAGCTGTCGTAGGCGCGGGCGAAATCGCCCTCCCTGGGGCGCTCGATCTTGATCACGTCGGCGCCGAGGTCGGCGAGGTGGCGCGTGCAAATCGGCGCCGCCACGGCGTGCTCCAGGGCGACGACCGTGATCCCCGCCAGCGGCCGCATCAATGCACGCTCCGGCGGGGGAATTGCAGCACCAGGAGATCGGCCCCGGACGCGCCGGCGCGCGCCGGCAAGGGCGGCTCGTCCGGCCCGACGAAGAGGCAGGAGCCGGGGCCGAAACTCTCGCCCGCATGGGCGAGTGCGCCTTCGAGCACCACCCAGAACTGGCCGAAGCCGCTGGCGGGCTTGGGGGCTTCCGGGGTGTCATCGGCCCCCAACGCGAAACGCCACGCGCCGAGCCCGTCCGCGCCGAGCGGGATCAGCGTCCCGGCTGCGGCGGCGTCGGCCACCGTCTCGCGGTAGCGGCGCTGACGCGGCAGTTCGGCCCGAGCGCCGGGCATGTAGCGCGCGCCCGGATCCCAGCCATTGCGAAGGGTCAGGTAGCTGATCCCAGACGCCGAGGCGCGGATCGGGCCGTAGGGCGACCAGGCGGCGGTGAAATGCACCGCGTACGGCCGCACCGCGTGCGTCCCGAGCGTACCGTCGCCGCCGACGATGACCTGGAACTGGTCGGCCTGATGGAAATGCGCCTGCACGGTCGTTTCCGGGTCCTGCTCCACCAGGAACGCCATCGGATAGAGCGCGCCCGGCCCGGGTGGTGGCTCGGCCGGGGGGCGGTAGCGGTTCGCGCCGATGATCGTCGTGTGCCAGAACGGCACGCCGTTGCTTTCGGCCCGCGTTCTTGTGGTTCGGACGGCCTCGGCCGAGACGGCAACCGGCATGGCGTTCCTCGTTCCTTTGATCTTAGGTGCCTGCGGTCCAAGATAGCAGTCATGGACCGCGAGACCACATCCGCCCCGGCGCGCCTGTTCGACGTGCTGCGCTTCGACGCCGCCGGCCTGATTCCGGCGCTTGCCCAGCAGCACGACACGGGCGAGGTGCTGATGCTCGCCTGGATGAACCGCGCCGCCGTGGAGGAGACGCTGGCGACCGGGCGTGTCTGCTATTTCAGCCGCAGCCGCAACACGCTCTGGCGCAAGGGCGAGACCTCGGGGCAGGTGCAGCACTTGAAGGAGCTGCGGGTCGATTGCGACGGCGACGCGCTGCTGCTGCTGGTCGATCAGGAAGGGGTCGCCTGCCACACCGGCCGCCGCACCTGCTTCTACCGCGCGGTGCGCGATGGCGGCCTCGTTGAGCTGGTGGCGCCGGAGAAGGATCCGGCCGTGCTTTACGGCGGGAGGCTGGCATCCCCGAGCGGAACCAGCCCTTGCGCGACATCGGTCTGTAGTGCGCGATGAGGATCGGCTGATTGGAAGCCGGCAGGTGGTCATCGCAAGCTCAGCGGGCGAAGCCATCCAGGGGCGCTGCACGGTGCTGCACCCCTGGATTGCTTCGCGCTGCTGGCGCCGCGCGGCTTGCGTGGGCGCCCTCCGAACAACCTCTCTCTGACCCGAACAGGTGACCCGCCTCTACCTGATTGCTGGCGAGACCAGCGGCGACGTGCTGGGGGCGCGGCTGATCACGGCGCTGCGGGCACGGCGGCCCGATCTCGACCTTGCCGGGATCGGCGGCCCGCGCATGGCGGCGCTTGGCCTGCGCAGTCTATTTCCGATGGACGACCTCGCCGTGATGGGCTTCCTAGAGGTGCTGCCGCGCCTTGCGCTGTTGCGGCGGCGGCTGGCCGAGACCATCGCCGACATCGCCCGGCGTCGGCCGGAAGTGGTCGTGACCATCGACAGCCCCGGCTTCACCTTGCGCGTGCTTCGCGCCATCGCGCCGCTCGGCCTGCGGCGCGTCCATTACGTCGCCCCGCAGGTCTGGGCGTGGCGCGAGGGGAGGGTGCGCCGCTATCCGGGGCTGTGGGACGATCTGCTCTGCCTGTTGCCGTTCGAGCCCGCCTTTTTCGCCCGCTATAAACTGCCGGCGACCTTCGTGGGCCATCCGGTGCTGCAGAGCGGGGCCGAGCGTGGCGACGGACCCGGATTCCGCCGCCGCTACGCGATCCCGGACACCGCGCGCGTGCTGACGCTCATGCCGGGCAGCCGTCATTTCGAGGTGCGGCGCCTGCTGCCGGTCTATGCCGCCACGCTCGCGCACCTGCCGAACGTGGTGCCCGTGATGCCCGCTGCCCCAGCGGTCGCTGCCGCGGTGCGCGAGGCCGTACGCGGCTGGGCCGTGCCGCCCATCCTGGTCGATGACGAGGGCGAGAAGCACGACGCCTTCGCCGCTTCCGCCGCTGCGCTGACCAAGTCCGGCACTTCTACCCTAGAGCTGGCGCTGGCTGGGGTGCCGATGCTCGTCGCATACCGCGCCAACCCGCTCTCGGCAGCAATTGCCCGCCGGCTGGTGACGATCCGCTACGCCGCGCTCGTGAATCTGCTGGCCGACGCCGACGGGCCGCCGCTCGTGCCCGAGTTCCTGCAACAGGACTGCACGCCCGGCCGGCTCGTCGCGGCGTTGCGGGGCTTGCTCGACGATCCGGCGCAAGCCGCGGCGCAGCGGGCCGGGTTCGCGCGGGTGGTGGAGTCGCTGCGGCCGGCGGACGGACTTGCGCCGTCAGAGGCCGCCGCCAACGCCGTGTTGGCGCTGCTCGAGCAGGCCTGAAGCCCGCATCCGCGCCAGCGTGTCCGCCACCGACGCCTCCACCCGCAGGGCGGTCGCGAGCGCGCGCCTGCCCGCCGCTGCATCGACGGCGACTGGCGCGCCGTCCAGCACGGCGGCGATGAAGGCCGCCTGCTCGGCCTCCAGCGCATCCCGCTCCTGCCAGGACGCCGCCTCGGTGCCGAATCCCGGCACGTGCGCCGCCGGCTCACCCCGCCCGCGCGCCAGCACGCTGAGGCGCCGGCCGGCGAAATCGACCGACACGGCGCCATCGGCCCCGAATATCCGCATCCGTCGCTCGATCCGGGGCGCGACCCGGCTTGCGGTGAGCGTCGCCACCGCACCGGAGGCGAAGCGCAGGCGGGCGCTGACCAGATCGGGCAGTGCGCTCGCCACGGGGGCGCCGATCGCCTCCACGCTCGCCGGCTCCCCGCCCATCAGGTCGAGCACGAGGTCGAGGTCGTGGATCATGAGGTCGAGCACCACCGACACGTCGGTGCCGCGCGGCTTGAACGGGCCGATCCGGCTCGCCTCGATATAGAGGGGCGTCCCGGCGCGGGCGCGGATCGCGCCCTGCGCTGCCGAGAACCGCTCCAGATGCCCGACCTGAAGCACGAGGCCGCGCGCGGCGGCGAGCGCGGCCAGCCGGTCGGCGTCCACGAGCGTGGTGGCGATGGGCTTTTCCATCAGCACATGCCGCCCGGCCGCGAGCGCCACCGCGCCAACCGCCGCATGGGAAGCCGCCGGCACCGCGACCACCACGGCCTCCGCCTGCGCGATCAGCGCCTCCATGCTGAGCGCCGCCGTGCCCGCCTCCGCCGCCACCGAATCGGCGCGGCCGGGATGGCGGTCATGCACGCCGACCAGCGCGACCCGCGGCGCGGCGGCGAGCTTGAGCGCATGGAAACGGCCGAAATGCCCGGCCCCGATCACGCCCATCCGCAGCCGGCGCGGGCTCATCCTGAAAACTCCGGTCGCCTTCGCATCCGCGGCGGAGTATCCGAGGCTTGGTCCCGCCGCCAGCCCGCCGCCCGGCGGGGTTGCCCCGCCCCCGACCCGCGCGCATTTTGCGCCGCATTTCGCCGCCCCGGAGTCCCTGCGACCAAATGCTTTATTTCAGCCGCCTCAAGACACTCACCGTGGTCGGCATCTGCCTGCTCGGCATCCTGTTCTGCGTGCCGAACGCGCTGCCTTCGCCGTCCGGCATCCTGCCCTGGCGGACGGTGCGGCTGGGGCTCGACCTGCAAGGCGGCAGCTACCTGCTGATGCAGGTCGATATGAACGCCGTCATCAAGGAACGGCTGGCCGACCTCACCGACGCGGCCCGCGAGGAATTGCGGAAAGCCGGTATCTTTTATCGTACGGTCGAGGCCGATCCGGCGGCGCACCGCATCACGGTGACGCTGCGCGACCCCGCCAAGGCCGACGCGGCCGCCGCGGCGCTGCGCCCGCTGGTGCAGACCGAGGGGCCGATGAACGTCCCCGATCTCGACATCGCCGTGCACCCGGACGGCTCCATCACCCTCACCCTCTCGCCCGTGGCGCTGAATGATCGGGCGCAATCCGCGGTGCAGCAGTCGATCGAGATCGTGCGACGGCGGATCGACGAAACCGGCGTGGTCGATCCGCAGGTCTCGCGCGAAGGCAACGACCGCATCGTCGTGCAGCTTCCCGGCATCGGCGATCCCGAGCGCATCAAGACGCTGCTCGGCAAAACCGCGCACATGACGTTTCAACTCGTCGATCCAAGCGTGAACCCCGCCGCTGGCCAGCCGCCGCCCCCCGGCGTCGAGTATCTGCCGATGCAGAACAACCCGAGCGAGAAGGTGGCGGTGCACACCCGCGTCGATGTGGACGGCGGCGACCTGACCGACGCGCGGGCCGGGCTCGATCAGCAGACCGGCCAATGGGTGGTGAACTTTACCTTCAACTCGGTCGGCGCCCGGCATTTCGCCGACATCACCCGCGCCAATGTCGGCCGGCCGTTCGCGATCGTGCTGGACGGCAAAGTGATCAGCGCGCCGGTGATCCGCGAGCCCATCACCGGCGGGCGCGGCCAGATCAGTGGCAACTTCACCGCGCAAAGCGCCTCCGACCTCGCGCTCTTGCTGCGCGCGGGCGCGCTGCCGGCGCCCTTGAACGTGGTGGAGGAGAACACGATCGGCCCCGAGCTTGGGGCCGATGCGATCCGCGCCGGCGCCTTCTCGCTTGCCGCCGGGTTCGTGCTCGTGATCCTGTTCATGGGCGTGTTCTACGGGCTGTTCGGCTGGTTCGCGAACCTCGCCCTGGTGATGAACCTGGTCTTGATGTTGGCGATTCTCTCCCTGCTTCAGGCCACGCTGACGCTGCCCGGGATGGCGGGCATCCTGCTCACGTTGGGGATGGCGGTGGATGCCAACATCCTGATCAACGAGCGCATCCGCGAGGAGCAGCGCGTGGGCCGGCCGCCGCTCGCGGCGCTCGAGCACGGGTTCCAGCGCGCCTACCGCACCATCTTCGATTCCAACGCCACCACCTTCCTCGCCCACGTCATGCTGTTCATCTTCGGCTCCGGCCCGGTGCGCGGCTTCGCGGTCACTATCACCGTCGGAATCGCCACGTCCCTCTTCACCGCCTGGCTGCTCACGCGCCTTCTGGTGTCGCGCTGGTACGTGTCGCATCGCCCGCGGCTTTTGCCGGTCTGATCCGATGTTCCTCCGCCCCTCGCTCCGCCTCGTTCCGGACAACACGCGCATCCACTTCATGCGCGGCCGGTTCATGGGCCTCATTGTCTCGGCGATCCTCTCCACCGCCTCGATCATCCTGTTCATCCACCCGGGGCTCCATCTCGGCATCGACTTCGCGGGCGGCGTGGTGATGGAGGTCCGCACGCCGGCTACCGCCGACATCGCGGCGATCCGCAGCGCGCTCGGCCAGCACGGCGTGCCGGTGGAAGGCGTGCAGCGTTTCGGCAAGCCCGACGACGTGCTGATCCGCATCCCGAGCCAGCCCGGGCAGGACGCCACGCAGAAGGCCGTGGAAGGCGTGCGCGCCGCCGTGGAGCAGGCGCAGCCCGGCGCCAAGGTGCTGAGCACCGAGGCAATCGGCGCCTCGGTTTCCGCCGAGCTGCTGCGGAACGGCATCCTGGCGCTCGCCATCAGCCTCGTGATGATCCTGGTTTACATCTGGTTCCGCTTCGAGTGGCAATTCGCGGTCGGCGCGGTGGTGACGCTGATCCTCGATATCACCAAGGCGATCGGCTTCCTCGCTGTCACCCGCTTCGACTTCGACCTGGTGATGGTGGCGGCCATCCTGACCGTGCTCGGCTACTCCACCAACGACAAGGTGGTGGTGTACGACCGGGTGCGCGAGAACCTCCGCAAATACAAAACGATGCCGCTGCGCGACCTGATCGACTTGTCGATCAACGAAACGCTGAACCGTACGCTCGGCACGTCGATGACCGTGTTCCTCGCCGCGCTGCCGTTGGCGATCTTCGGCGGCGCGTCGATCTCGGGCTTCGCCTGGGTGATGCTGTTCGGCATCGTGGTCGGCACCTCGTCGTCGATCTTCATCGCCGCGCCGATCCTGCTGTTCCTGGGCGAGCACCGGCTGCGGCGCGACGCCGCCGCGCCGGCGCCGGCCCCCGCGCCCAAAGCAGCACCGCCGCGGCGGAAGGGGGCGGCCGAGAAGACGGCGGCCCCGCGATAGGCGCTTCCCTCCGGCTCCGAACCGTGTTCCTCTGACGGCGCGATCGCCGCCGAGGAGGAATCCGAATGTTCAGCCACGTCATGGTCGGGAGCAACGACATCCCGCGCGCCAAAAAGTTCTACGATGCCCTGTTTGCCGCGCTGGGCGCCAAGCCCGGCTCCGTCGATGCCAAGGGGCGCCTTGTTTATGTGCACAAGGGCGCTGTCTTTCTCGTCACCAAGCCGATCGACGGTAATCCGGCCACGCACGCCAACGGCGGCACGATCGGCTTCGCGGTGAGCAGCCCGGAGCAGGCGGATGCGTGGCACAAGGCGGGCGTCGAGAACGGCGGCAAAGCGATCGAGGATCCGCCGGGCGTGCGGGAAGGTGGCGCTGGTCCGCTCTATCTTGCCTATTTGCGCGATCCGGACGGCAACAAAATATGCGCGCTGTACCGGATGCCGACCTGAACGCCGGGCCGGCGTGATGCTTCGATGACGCCGGAGCGTCCGCGCGCTCCCCCCCGGAGGCCGCGCGCGCTAGGCCGAGGTGTTCGAGACCCGCGGCCGGAAGCGGTACGGCCTCACCGATGCCGGTCAGCCCGAGCACGCTTTGCAGGTGGCGCGGCTGGCCGGGCAGGGCGGCGACCTGCCCGCGCTGATCGCCGCCGCCCTGCTGCACGACGTCGGACACCTGATCCATCATTCATCTGGGCGAGAATCGCGCCGAACGCGGGATCGACGACCGCCATGAGGAAGCCGGCGCGCGTTTCCGCAAGTCACCCGCTTCGGCTAGAAACGATCACGCTCCAATCCACTCATTGAAGAACCGCTCGTGCGCCTCGCGCAGCCTGGCGATTGGCAGCGTGCCGCCGTCCGGCAGCGTCAGATCGCGCCCGCCCGAGGTGCCGATCCGCATGGCCGGCACGCCCGACCGCTCGGCGGCGCGGATCAGCTCCGGCGCGTCGCCGACCGCCAGCACATAGCGGCCCTGGTCCTCGCCGAACCAGAAGGCGTGCTGCGGCACGTCGCGGGGCCCGGTGAAGAGCCGCGCCCCCACGCCGCCCGCCATCGCCATCTCGGCGATCGCCACCAGCAAGCCGCCATCGGAGACGTCGTGGCAGGCGCGCACGGCGCCGGCCTCGATCTGCGCGCGCACGAACTCGCCGGCCGCGCGTTCGGCCTGCAAATCGACGGGCGGCGGCGCACCCTCCTCGCGCCCGGCGATTTCGCGTAGCCAGAGCGACTGGCCGAGCCAGCCGCGCGTCGCCCCCACCAGCACAAGATCGAGCCACGGCCGCAGCGCGATACCGACCGAGCGTGATGCGTCCTCCAGCACGCCCAGCCCACCGATCGCCGGGGTGGGCAGGATCGGCCGGCCGTTCGTTTCGTTGTATAGCGACACATTGCCGCTGACGACCGGGAAGGACAGCGCCTCGCATGCGGCGGCCATGCCGCGGATCGACGCGGCGAATTGGCCCATGACCTCGGGCTTCTCGGGATTGCCGAAATTGAGGTTGTCGGTCAGCGCCAGCGGCCGCGCGCCGACGGCGCAGAGATTGCGCCAGGCTTCCGCGACCGCCTGCTTGCCGCCTTCCTCGGGATCGGCGGCGCAATAGCGGGGCGTGCAGTCGGTGGTCAGCGCCAGCGCGATCGGCGCCCCCTCCACCTTCACCACCGCCGCGTCCGCCGTGCCGGGACGGCGGATCGTCTGCCCGCCGACCAGCGCGTCGTATTGGTCCCAAATCCAGGCGCGCGAGCAGAGATCGGGACAGGCGACCAGTCTTTCGAGCGCCCGGCCGAGGCCGTAGCGATCCTCGATGCGGGCCGCATTCAGGATCGGCTGCTTCGGGGTCTCGGCTGTCGGGCGATGATAGAGCGGTGCCTGCTCGGCGAGCGGCGCGAGCGGAATGTCGGCTTCCACCTGTCCCCGATGGCGCACGACGATGCGCCCGCTGTCAGTCAGGTGCCCGATCACCGCGAAATCGAGCTCCCATTTGGCGAAGATCGCGCGCGCGGTTTCCTCGCGGTCGGGGCGCAGCACCATCAACATGCGCTCCTGGCTCTCCGACAGCATCATCTCGTACGCCGTCATGCCGGTCTCGCGCTGCGGCACGCGATCGAGATCGAGTTCGATCCCAACCCCGCCCTTGCCCGCCATCTCCACCGAGGATGAGGTAAGCCCCGCCGCGCCCATATCCTGGATCGCGACGATCGCGTCGGTCGCCATCAGTTCGAGGCAGGCCTCGATTAACAGCTTCTCGGTGAACGGATCGCCCACCTGCACGGTTGGGCGCTTCTCCTCGGCATCCGAACCGAACTCCGCAGAGGCCATCGTGGCACCGTGGATGCCGTCCCGGCCGGTTTTCGAGCCGACATAGACGACCGGGTTGCCTACACCCGCGGCGGCCGAGAGAAAGATGCGTTCGCGCGGCGCGACGCCGACGGTCATCGCGTTGACCAGCGGATTGCCGTCATAGGCGGGATGAAAGTTCACCTCGCCGCCCACGGTCGGCACGCCGACGCAATTGCCATAGCCGCCGATGCCGCGCACCACGCCATCTACGATCCGCCTGGTGACCGGCAGCGCCGGATTGCCAAACCGGAGCGCGTTCAAGTTAGCGATCGGGCGCGCGCCCATCGTGAACACGTCGCGCAGGATGCCGCCCACCCCGGTTGCCGCGCCCTGATAGGGCTCGATGAAGCTCGGGTGGTTGTGGCTTTCCATCTTGAACACGGCGACCAGGCCGTGGCCGATATCGACCACCCCGGCGTTCTCACCCGGCCCGTGCACCACCCAGGGCGCCTTGGTCGGCAACTGGCGCAACCAGACGCGGGAAGATTTGTAGGAGCAATGCTCCGACCACATGACGCTGAACACGCCGAGCTCGGTGAGGCTCGGCGTTCGGCCCAGTATGTCGAGCACCTTGGCGTATTCGTCGGCGCTCAGCCCGAAATCGCGGGCGAGCGATTGGTTGACTTCGCGTTCCATTTTAGCCGTCACCGCGAGGACGGGAGTGGCGGCAAACGCCCGCCTTCCGGCGGGCTATCCCGCCCTAGGAACATGCCGGTAAGGCAACCGCCAGCCCCTCGAACAGCGGCTTGCCGTCGGTGCCGCCCATCAGCGGATCGACCAGATCCTCCGGGTGCGGCATCAGCCCGAGCACGCGCAGATTCTCGCTGTAGATGCCGGCGATGTTGCGCGCGCTGCCGTTGCGGTTGGCCGCCTCGGTGATCTCGCCCGATTGCGTGGCGTAGCGGAAGGCGACCAGGTTCTCGCCCTCCAGCCGATCGAGCGTCGCCGGGTCGGCGAAGTAATTGCCGTCGCCGTGCGCCATTGGCGCGCGGAACACCTGTCCCCGCTGATAGTGTCGCGCGAACACGGTGTCGGTGCGCTCCACCCGTAGATGGCAGTCGGCCGAGATGAACCGCAAGGTTGCGTTCCGCAGTAGCGCGCCGGGCAGCATCCCCGCTTCGACCAAAATCTGGAACCCGTTGCAGACGCCGAGCACATACCCTCCGCGCGCAGCGTGCTGGCGCACCGCCCCCATTACCGGCGACTGCGCCGCCATCGCCCCGCAGCGGAGATAATCCCCGTAGCTGAACCCGCCCGGCAGGACGACCAGATCGAGGCCAGAGAGGTCTGTCTCGGTGTGCCAGATCATGCGCGGCTTCTTGCCGCAAACGGCCTCCAGCGCGATCGCCATGTCGCGCTCGCGGTTGATTCCGGGGAAGGTGACGATGCCCGCCTTCATGCGCCCCGAACCTCCACCCGCCAGCTTTCGATCACCGGATTGGCGAGCAACCGTCTCGCCATATCCTCGGCCGCCGCCTTGGCGCGGGCGGGGTCGGTTTCCGCCAGGTCGATCTCGATCACCTTGCCCGCGCGCACATCGCTCACCCCCGCGAAGCCGAGTCCGGCCAGCGCATGGCCGATCGCCTTGCCCTGGGGATCGAGAACGCCCTGTTTCGGCATGACGGTGACGACCGCCTTCACTGCATCACCTCGGGCCCCTTCATGTCCCGCACCCCGGCCTCGGGCAGGATGCCGAGCCGCTTGGCGACCTCCTGGTACGCCTCCTCGACCTTGCCGAGGTCGCGGCGGAAACGGTCCTTGTCCATCTTCTCGTTCGTCTTGGTGTCCCATAACCGGCAATTATCGGGGCTGATCTCGTCGGCCAGCACGATCCGCATATCGTCGTTCTCCCACAGCCGGCCGAATTCCAGCTTGAAGTCGACCAGCGTGATGCCGACGCCGAGGAATAGCCCGGTCAGGAAGTCGTTGATTCGCAGGGAAAGCGAGACGATGTCGTCCAAATCCTGCGGCGCCGCCCAGCCGAAGCAGGTGATGTGCTCCTCCGACACCAGCGGATCGCCGAGCGAGTCGTTCTTGTAGCTGTATTCTATGATCGAGCGGGGCAGCCGGGTGCCCTCGGCGATCCCGAGCCGCTGGCTCAGGCTGCCGGCGGCGATGTTGCGGACGATCACCTCGAGCGGAATGATTTCCACCTCGCGGATCAGTTGCTCGCGCATGTTCAGGCGCCGAACAAAATGCGTCGGAATGCCGATTTCGGCCAGCCGGAGCATCAGGTACTCGCTGATGCGGTTGTTCAGCACTCCCTTGCCGGTGATCACTCCCTTCTTCTGCGCGTTGAAGGCGGTCGCGTCGTCCTTGAAATATTGCACCAGCGTCCCGGGTTCCGGACCTTCGAACAGGATCTTGGCTTTTCCCTCGTAGAGCTGGCGGCGGCGGGCCATGGCGATCCCTTCAGGCAGATGCTCGGGCGCCCCGCGCCCGGCGCGGGAGGCGGCGCGCGGCATATAGCGCGCCCACCCGGCCCCGCCAAACCGGCCCCAATGGGAGCCACCGGGCTTGCCCCCGCCCCGCAAGCGGCGGCAGAACCGGCTTCAATCGCACAGAGGTCCCGATTTGCGCGGTCATCTCGGCGCCCGCTTCGCCCAGGTCATCCCGACGCTGCTGCTCGTCACTGTGTTGGTGTTCTGCCTCCAGCAGCTCATGCCCGGCGACCCGGCCGTGGTGCTCGCGGGCGAGAGCGCCGATCCGCAGACGGTGGCGCAAATCCGCGCCGAGCTGTGGCTCGACCGGCCGCTGCCGGTGCAATACGTCCACTGGCTCGGCCGCACGCTCCATGGCAATCTCGGCTATTCCTGGCGCAACCGGGAAGAGGTCACGACGCTGATCGCGCAGAAGCTGCCGGTCACGGCACAGCTCGGCATCATGGCGTTCATCATCGCGGTGGCGATCGGCGTGCCGACCGGCGTGCTCGCCGCGGTGCGCCCCAATTCGGTGTGGGACTATCTCGCCAACGCGGTCGGGCTGGCGGGGCTCTCCATCCCGACCTTCTGGCTTGGCATCATGCTGATCCTGTTCATCTCCGTGCAGCTCGGCTGGCTGCCGCCCTCGGGCTACGTGCCGCTCACGGAGGACTGGGTGCGCTCGCTCGCCACCACGATCATGCCCGCTTTCGTGCTCGGCAACGCTATCGCCGCCATCCTGATGCGCCATACGCGGAGCGCCATGCTGGGCGCGCTCGGGCAGGATTTCGTCCGCACCGCCCGCGCCAAGGGACTGCCGGAGCGGCGCGTGATCCTGCGCCACGCGCTGCGGAACGCGCTCATTCCCGTGATCACGCTGGGCGCGCTCGAACTCGGCACGCTGTTTTCCGGCGCGGTGCTGACCGAGCAGGTGTTCAGCATCCCGGGCTTCGGGAAGATGGTGGTCGATGCGGTGTTCAACCGCGACTACCCGGTGATCCAGGGCGTCGTGCTGGTGACGGCCGTGCTCTACGTGATGCTCAACCTGCTCGCCGATATACTCTACGTGCTCGTCAACCCGCGGCTGCGTGCCGCATGAGCGCCTCCGCCGCCCTCGCCCGCGAGACGCCGCGGGTCCCGGCGATGCCGAGCCCCGGGCGCCTCGCGCTTGCCCGCTTCTTCCGCCGCCGTGCCGCCGTCGTGGGGCTGGTGGTTTTCACGGTGGTGGTGGTGCTCGCGGTGTTCGCGCCGCTGCTGGCGCCTTACGATCCGATCGCGACTAGCTGGTCGGCGATCCGCCAGGGGCCCTCCTGGGCACACTGGATGGGCACCGACCAGAACGGGCGGGACGTGCTCTCGCGCGTGATCTGGGGCGCGCGAACCAGCCTGCTCGCGGGGGTGGTTTCGGTCGCCATCGCCGCCGGGATCGGCGTGCCGATGGGTCTGACCGCCGGCTTCGCGCGCGGCTGGGTGGACGCGGTGCTCAGCCGCGTCGTCGATGCGATGCTCGCCTGCCCGTTCCTCGTGCTGGCGATCGCGCTCGCCGCCTTCCTTGGCCCGAGCCTGACGAACGCGATGATCGCCATCGGCGTGACCTACTGCCCGCAGTTCATGCGCGTCGCCCGCGCTGCGACGCTCGATACAGCGAGCAACGAGTATGTCGAGGCGGCGCGCGCGATCGGCAATCCCGGCTGGCGGGTCGCGGCCCGCCACATCCTGCCGAACATCCTGCCGCCTGTGCTCGTGCAGGGCACGCTCGCCTGCGCGGTGGCGATCCTGGCCGAGGCCGCCCTGTCATTCCTCGGCCAAGGCCAGCAGCCGCCAACGCCTTCCTGGGGCTCGATGCTGAACGAGGCGCAGCAGTTCCTGAACCAGGCGCCGTGGCTCGCGATCTTTCCGGGCGTGGCGATCTTCCTAAGCGTGCTGTCGCTCAACCTGATCGGCGACGGCTTGCGCGACGCGCTCGATCCGCGGCGGACCGAGTAGACCCGGCCATCGCCATTTCCCCTAGCACCAGGCAAGCCGCCACCGCGGCCGCAAGCAGGCTGCGTCCGGACACGTTGCGTCCTTTTCGATTTGCGCCTGCCCGGCAAGGCGCGACCGCGGCGGACCGGTTCCCGCCTCGCGCGTTCGTCACCGTCTTGCGCGAGACCGGGCTTGATGCCTATAGAAGCTCCATGTTGCTGCACGGTGCCCGCACGGCCTTTGCCATGCTGTGCTCCTTGATGAAGGGGGCCGTGGCCGTCCGCGCGCTCGGCTGCCTGCTGCTGCCGCTTCGCCAGATCCTTCGACTTAGCCGCCCCTGAGCGGTCGGCCGGGCTGAACGCGCCGGCCTCGCTTAGGGGAACCCCCGGCGGCACGGCATGATGACTCAAGTTGAAGGATCGTTCCGATGAGTATCGAGCACCCCAGCTTCGGCAAGCTGGACGACAACCGAATAATCATCTTCGACACCACGCTGCGTGACGGCGAGCAATCGCCTGGCTTCTCGATGAACATCAGCGAGAAGATTCGCATGGCCGAGGCGCTGGCCGAGCTCGGCGTCGATGTGCTGGAGGCCGGATTCCCGATCGCCTCCCCGGGCGACTTCGACAGCGTGAAGGCGATCGCCGAGAGCCTGGGTCAGCGCGACGACACGCCGGTGATCTGCGGGCTGGCGCGCTCGGGCCGCGAGGACATATTGCGCGCGGCCGAGGCGGTGCGTCCGGCCAAGCGTAAGCGCATCCACAGCTTCATCGCCACCTCCGCCCTGCACATGAAATACAAGCTCCGAATGGAGCCCGAGGAGGTATTGCAGGCGGTCGCCGACAGCGTGGAGCTGGCGCGCAACTTCACCGACGACGTGGAATGGTCGGCCGAGGACGGCACCCGCTCCGATCCGGATTTCCTCTGCCGCTGTGTCGAGGCGGCGATCAAGGCGGGCGCCACCACGATCAACATCCCCGACACGGTGGGCTATGCGCTGCCCGAGGACATGGTGCGTATCTTCACCATGATCCGCGAGCGCGTGCCGGGGGCGGAGCGAGTGGTGCTGTCCACACACAACCACAACGATCTCGGGCTCGCGGTCGCCAACACGCTGGCCGCGATCGGCGCCGGCGTGCGGCAGATCGAGAGCACGATCAACGGCATCGGCGAGCGCGCCGGCAATGCCTCCTTGGAAGAGGCGGTGATGGCGATCCGCACGCGCCACGACCGCATTCCGCTGAGCAACAAGATCAACACGCGGAACCTGCTGAAGGTCAGCAAGCTGCTGTCCACCATCACCGGCTTCGACGTGCAGCCCAACAAGGCGATCGTCGGCCGCAACGCCTTTGCCCACGAAGCCGGCATCCACCAGGACGGTGTGCTGAAACTCGCGGCGACCTACGAGGTGATGACGCCCGAGAGCGTCGGCTGGACCAAGTCCAACCTCGTGATGGGCAAGCACTCCGGCCGCGCCGCGTTCCGCGACAAGCTGCGCGCGCTCGGCTATGACGTGGGCGACAACCAGCTCAATGTCGCGTTCCGCCGCTTCAAGGAAATTGCCGACGCCAAAAAAGTGGTGTACGACGAGGACATCATCGCGCTCGTCGATGACGAGGTGATGCGCGATCACGAGCGTATCCGCTTCGTGTCGCTCGATGTGCATTGCGGCTCGAAGGCGCCGCGCCGGGCGGCGCTGGAGCTCGAGGTGGACGGCGTGGTGAAGCGCGCCGAGGCAACCGGCGACGGCCCGGTGGACGCCACCTTCAACGCGATCCAGAAGATATTCCCGCACAAGGCGAACCTGGTGCTGTTCTCGGTTGGCGCCGTGACCGAGGGCACCGACGCGCAGGCGCGCACGACCGTCCGGCTAGAGGAGAACGGCAAGCTAGTGGACGGCCAGGGCTCCGATCTCGACACGATCGTCGCCTCGGCGCGCGCTTATGTGCACGCGCTGAACAAGCTGCTGGTCAAGCGGATCCGGACCGAACCGGCGGCGCTTTCGGCTTAGGGCCGAGCGCGCGGGCAGGGGATTGCTTCGCGCCGCTGCCGCGGCGCTCGCAACCCCTCGCGGTGCAGCTGCCCGCCAGTCTTCCTCCCCGCGGCGGTGCGCTCGCCGAAGCGGCGGGTGGTCGGCGCGATGTGGTCCTGCGTCGTTTCTCCGTGGCCCTCTCCGTGTTAGATCCTCTTACTGGATCGCCTCCGCCGATCGCGCGAGCTGGCGGAGGACGAATTTCTGAATCTTGCCGGTGGAGGTCTTGGGCAGTTCCTGGAACACGAAGGCGCGCGGCACCTTGAAGCCGGCGAGGTGCTCGCGGCAGAAGGCGCGCAGTTCCTCGGCCGTCACGGCGGCATCGGCTTTCGTCTCGATGAAGGCGCAGGGGGTCTCGCCCCATTTCGGGTCGGGCTTGGCGACCACCGCGGCGGCCTCCACCGCCGGGTGGCGGTAGAGCACATCCTCCACCTCGATCGAGGAGATGTTCTCGCCGCCCGAGATGATGATGTCCTTGGAGCGGTCGCGGATTTTCACGTAACCGTCCGGCTGCATCACCGCGAGATCGCCGGTGTGAAACCATCCATTGGCGAATGCGGATTCGGTCGCCGAGGGGTTCTTGAGATAGCCCTTCATCGTGATGTTGCCGCGGAACATGATCTCGCCCATCGTTTCGCCGTCCCACGGCACTTCGCGCATCGTGTCAGGGTCGATCACCGTCATCGCCTCCTGCATCGGCGCACGCACGCCCTGGCGGCCGTTGCGTTCGGCGCGCAGCGGGATCGGCAGTTCCTCCCATTCCGGGTGCTTGGCGCAGAGCGCGGCGGGCCCGTAGGTCTCGGTGAGGCCGTACACGTGGGTCAGCGCGATGCCGGCGCGGTCTGCGCCCTCGATGATCGCCGCCGGCGGCGCGGCTCCGGCGACCTGACCCTCGATGCGGTGATCGACGCCCTGACGCATGTGTTCGGGCGCGTTGATGATGGTGGCGTACACGATCGGCGCACCGCAGAGATGCGTCACGCCGTGCCTGCGGAACGCATCCCAGATCGCCGCCGCTTCGACTTTGCGGAGGCAGATATTGGTGCCGGCCCGTTCGGCAATGGACCAGGGAAAGCACCAGCCGTTGCAGTGAAACATCGGCAGCGTCCAGAGATAGACGGGATGCTGCTTCATGTTCCAGTCGAGGATGTTGCTGAGCGCGTTCAGGTAAACGCCGCGAAAACAGTAGACGACGCCCTTCGGGTCGCCCGTCGTGCCCGAGGTGTAGTTGAGCGCGATCGCATCCCACTCGTCGGGCGGATTCTGCCAGGCATAGGCGGGATCGCCGCTCTGCAGGAACGTCTCGTAGTCGGTCTCGCCGAGCAGCGTGCCGCCGGGAGCGATGGGATCATCGACGTCGATCACCAGCGGGCGGTCGTCGAGCTTGGCGAGCGCCGCTTCGATGGTGGAGGAGAATTCGCGGTCGGTGATCAGCGCGCGCGCGCCGCCATGGCGCAGCATGAAGGCGATCGTCTCGGCATCCAGCCTGGTGTTCAGAGTGTTGAGCACCGCGCCCAGCATCGGCACGCCGAAATGCGCCTCGTACATCGCCGGAATGTTGGGCAGCATCACCGCCACCGTGTCGCCGCGGCCGATGCCGCGCCGCGCGAGCGCGGAGGCGAGCCGGCGACAGCGGGCGTAGGTATCGGCCCAGCTATAGGTCGTGGCGCCATGGATCACGGCGGGGCGGCGCGGGTAGATGTAGGCGGCGCGTTCGAGGAACGTGATCGGGTTGAGCGGGGTGTAGTTGGCTTCGTTCCTGTCGAGCCCGCTCAGGTAGGCCGGGTTGCCGGACATGGATCGCTCCCTCGTCTCTTGCTTGGAGCGAAACCTAAAGAAACGGCGCGGCGGACGGAATAGGGCGCGATCAGCCGCGGAAGGCGGCGAGCCGTCCTACGGGAGTTCCGAGCACCTCGTCCTCGCGCATGACCACGTGACCGCGCACGATGGTGGCGACGGGCCAGCCGGTGACGGCAAGGCCGGCGAAGGGCGACCAGCCGCAGGGCGAGACGAGCCAACTCTCCTCGATGCGCCGCTCCCGCCGCATATCGACGAGCGTCAGGTCGCCGTCATAGCCGCAGGCGAGGCGGCCCTTGTTGAGAAGGCCATAGACGCGCGCCGGGCCAGCGCACATCAGATCGACGAGGCGTGAGAGCGACAGCCGCCCGGCATTGACATGATCGAGCATCACCGGAACGATCGTTTGCACCCCGGTCAGGCCCGCCGCCGTTTCCGGCCAGGGCAGCATCTTGCGCGCGCGCGGGTGTGGCGCGTGGTCGGAGCCGACGGTATCCACCGTTCCGTCGGAAACCGCGGCCCAGGCAGCTTCGAAATGGCGGCGGTCGCGGATCGGCGGGTTCATCACCGCGAACGGGCCGAGCGTCTCGTAGGCTTCGGGCGCGATCTGGGTCAGATGGTTGACCAAAACCTCCACCGTGCAGAGGTCGCGGTAGTCCTTGAGGTAGTCGAGCTCCTCTTCGGTGGAGACGTGCAGGATGTGTGCCGGCCGCCCTGTCTTGCGCGCGAGCGCCATTAACCGGCGCGTGCCGAGAAAGGCGGTTTCCACGTCGCGCCATTCCATGTGGCGCGCATAGGGCTCGCCAGTTTTGAACATCGGGCGGCGGGCCTGGAGGCGGTACTCGTCCTCGCTGTGGTAGCAAATCCGCCGCCTGCCGCTCCGCATCACGCGCTCGAGGTGCTCGTCGTCCTCCACCAGCAGGTCGCCCGTGGAGCTGCCGGCGAAAATCTTGATCGCGCAGACGCCCCGACCCTGCTCCAGGGCCGCGAGCTCGGGGATGTTCGTCTTGGTGCCGCCGACGTAGAGGCCCATGTCGCACCAGGCGACCTGCTCGGCATGGGATTGTTTCCAGGCGAGGCGTTCGGCGTCGGTGATGGCGGGCGCGGTGTTCGGCATGTCGAACACGACGGCCAAGCCGCCGAGCACCGCGCCCTTGGTGCCGGTGGCGATGGTTTCCACTTCGGGGTCGCCCGGCTCGCGCAGATGCGTGTGGCTATCGATCAGGCCCGGCAACACGTGCAGGTGGCGCGCGTCGATCACCTGATCGGCGCTGGCGCGCGCCAGCGCGCCGATGGCGGCGATCTTGCCGTTGCTGATGCCCACGTCGGCCTGCTCCGCACCCCAGGGGAGTACGCAGACGCCGTCGCGGATCAGCAGATCGAACTGCAAGGTGCGCGCGGGCGGATCAGGACAGCGACAGCGTGCCGGCTTCCGGGCCCTTGCGGCCTTGGACCACCTGCACGCGCACGGTCTGGCCTTCGCGGAGATCGCTAATGCCGCTGCGCGTCAGCGCCGAGACATGCACGAATACGTCCTTGCCGCCGCCTTCGGGCGTGATGAAGCCGAACCCTTTTTGCGAGTTGTACCATTTCACAGTGCCGTTGATCTCCTCGCCGGCCGCGGCGGCATAGCCGCCCCCGTAACCGCCCCCGCCATAGCTGCCCTGATCGCGCGGATAAGAAGGCCGCGGCGGGCGTGTGGAGGTGCCGGCCGGCACGGGGCCCATGTCGCCGACATGCGTCACTTCTGTGACTTGCCGGCCCTTCTGGCCCTGGCCGACGCGCACGCGGAGCTGGCGTCCGGGCTCCATCGGGCCGCTGCCCGCGCGCTCGACGGCGCTCGCGTGCAGGAAGGCGTCGCCGCTGCCGTCCGACAGCTCGACGAAGCCGAACCCCTTGTCGGCGTTGAACCACTTGACGACGGCTTCGACTTCGGGGCCGGACGAAACCATCGGCGGCGAGGACCGGAAGGACGGCGCGGGACGCGCCGGAGCCGCCCAGGACATGTCGTCGCGGCGCGGCCCGCCTTCATCGTCGAAGCCCCGGCGCCGCCTGTTATCCCTGCGCCACCCGTCTCTCTTATCCACGTCGAACAACCTCGCCAGTCCCAGCAGCAAGAGGTTTTAGCACCGGGGCGCGCCGCGAGCCTAGAGGGCGTCGGGGCTCGCGCCATCGCGGCGAGCAGCGCGAGGCGCTGCGGTTTCACCTGTGTCTCGCGCACAGGCGGCACGAGGGCGCGACCGCCGATTGCGTCTGCTGCCACAGCAACGGTATCAAAAGTCGCCGGTCTGCGAGCAGCAGGCCCCGGGCGCGCAGCGCGCCGGCGGTGGCGAGGCCGGGCGGCATGCCGAGGTGCGGTGCGGCTATCGCGGGCGGGGCGGGCTCCTCGCCGGGTTCCGGATGCGGGCGCGATCGCCAATCCGGTTCGCCGGGCGGGCGCGCCGGCGGCGGCGGGACGCCGAGGCCGGACCCGGCTTCGAGCGCGTGCGCGTGGCGGCGGCTTTCGATGTTCTCGTCGCGGAGCGTGCGGATCTGCTCGGGGACCGCGGGGCGGACGGTGCGATCGCCACGGGCGGCCACCGCACGGCGGTCATGTCCGCCCGGATGCTGCTGCGCCTGATCGGCGTAGCTCACGAACATGTGCTTCAGCGTGGGCGGCCCGAACAGGAAATCGAGGCTGCGGGCCCACGGTCGGCGCCTGAACGGGCTGCGGTGCGTCGCGGTATCCAACACGATGTTTCGTTGACAGGATCGTGAGCTTTCACGATTGTGTCGAGTTGATGGCAAGGGGCCGATTCGGCTGGCCCCGACTCGCCGTTGGCAGCGACTCTACGGCCGCCGCGCCCCCCCGGTGCGCGGCAGCGGCGCAAACGAATCGACCGGGGGCCTTGAAGGTGGAGTTTTGCTGAATGACCCATGCCGTCGGCCCCTATTCCGTGGAGGAGCGCACGGTCCATGGCGAGACACGATGGGTCGCCATCCGCGCCCGCGGCGCCGAATGGTCCTGGCTGACGCCGGAGGAGGCGGCCGAGATCGGACGCGCCTGGGTGGAACGCTATGCCGGGCCGAAGGAACGCTCGACCCGGGCGGTCGTGGCGGAGTAGGGCCTCTCTCCGGCGCGCCTTTCCGCGCGAGGTCGTCGGCTGGCTTGTCCCGGGGCTGCAACGAAGCGACTGGGCGGCGCCGCCCTTGTGCCGGATGCGCGGGTCAATCCCGAAGTATCATGTTTCGACCGCTCCCCAGCTCCGCGCCCGGGCGATCCTGACGGCGATCACCGGCAAGCCCTCGAGCCGCATCGCTCGGTACTGCGGGTAGCGTTCGCGCAGCAATGCCTGGGCGCGGTCGTGCTCGTCGCCGTCCGCGAGTATCTCCGCCCGTCCACGCAACATCACCCAGCCGAGCCGGGACCAGTCCTCGTCGTAGCGGTCGGCCACAAGCGCCACCTCGGGGTTTTGCTCGATGTTCGTCAATCGCTTCAGTTTCGCCTTCGGGCGCTTCGGTTTCGTGTCGATCGTGATATAGATCGTGGCGCCATCGACCGCGAAGCAGACCGGCATCACGTGCGGCCGGCCGGCGGCATCGGCGGTGGCGAGGTGGGCGAGTCGTGCGGCTTCAAGGAACCGCCGCTCCGCCGCCGTCAACGCGCTGACAGCGGAGCCGCCGCCGGTTGCGTTCCGGGGCGTCTCCGCTGACATGATGCTTGGAAACCTCGGTGGGTTCAGTCGGCCGCTTCGGCGTCCGGGAAATCGCCTGCGATCGATCTGGTGTGGTTTCGCAATTTTTCGAGCGCGTTCTTCAGCGATGACCAATCGGCCTTCGTCATGCCACGCGACAGCTCCTCCTCCGTCTCGCGGGCAATGGCGAGCAGGCCGCGATAGGCGGTTGCACCCTTGCGCGTCAGGCGCAGCAGGCGGCCGCGGCCGTCGCGCGGATCGGGGCTCTGCTTGACCATGCCGCGGGCGACGAGGTTGGCGCCGGCGCGGCTGACCTTCACCTTGTCCATGGCCGCCATGTTGCCGATCACGCTCGGCGAGACGACGCCCTGCTTGCCGATCACCGAGAGCACCCGCCACTCGGAAATGCCGAGCCCGTGCGCCTCGTTGAAGCGGCGGGCGAGGAGGCGGCTCACGGCGGTAGCGGCGACGGCCAGCCGGAAGGGCAGGTATTCATTCAGCTCGAAGTCATCCTGGATGGCGTCGACGTCGGCGACGACGGCTGCTTGTCTTGTTTTCATCGTTCCTCTTCCAAGCCTTCCATGACGAACGGTTCGCGAATCGGCCGACCGGGCCGATACAAATGCGCTCTTACACCCGTACGCTGAGTTGCGAAACCGCTTTTCTCGCGCAGCGACATTTCGTATTGGCCATCTCGGTGCGGCGGAAAAGGGCAGCGGTTGACACCGCCGTTCCCTGCCGGGCCAGATAGTGTGCATTTAAACCAGGAGCAAGCAGGGATGGCGAATTTTGCCTCCACCGCCGATCTCGCGGACAAGCAGGTGAGCTTCGACGAGCTCGGCCCCGGCCTTTACGCCTATACCGCCGAGGGCGATCCCAACAGCGGGGTGCTGGTCGGCCCCGACGGAGTGACGGTGATCGACGCGCAGGCGACGCCGGCGCTGGCGCGGCAGGTGAGCGCGCGGATCGCCGCCGTTTCGGATCAGAAGGTCACGCGCGTCGTGCTTACCCATTATCATGCGGTGCGGGTGCTCGGCGCCTCGGGCTACGGCGCGCAGGAGATCGTCTGTTCCGATGTCAGCCGCGACCTGATCGCCGAGCGTGGCCGGCAGGACATGGACAGCGAGATCGGCCGCTTTCCGCGCCTCTTTCGTGGGCGCGAGGAAATCCCCGGCCTGACCTGGCCCTCGCTGACGTTTCACCGGCGGATGTCGCTCTGGCTCGGCGAGCGGGAGGCGCAAATCATCCATATCGGCCGCGCCCACACCGCCGGCGACACCATCGTCTGGCTGCCGAAGGAGCGGGTGCTGTTCGCCGGCGACACGGTGGAGTTCGGCGCCGCGCCCTATTGCGGTGATGCGCATTTCACCGACTGGCCGGGCGTGATCGCGCGGCTGCGCGCGCTCGGCGCGGAGAAGATGGTGCCGGGGCGCGGACGGGCGTTGATGAATGCGAAGGAAGTGGCCGAAGCGCTGGACGGCACCGAGGCGTTTACCTCTGCCCTGTTCGGGATCGCGCGCGCGGGCGTGGCAAAGGGCTGGGCCCTGAAGGACGTCTATAAAGAAACGATGGACAAGATGCGGCCTCGTTTCGGCCATCTTGTGATCTTCGAGCATTGCATGCCGTTCAACGTTTCACGGGCTTTTGACGAGGCGAGCGGGCTCGATCGCCCGCGCATCTGGACCGCCGAGCGCGACCGCGAGATGTGGCAGGCGCTGGAGGGCTGACGGCCGTGTCCTACCAGCCGCCGCGGTTCGCCTTTCGTCAGCCGCCCGAGTTAGGCGCCGGCGGGCACGGGGAATGCCGCGTTGCGGTGGTGGGCGGCGGGCTGGTGGGGCTGACGGTCGCGCTCGATTTATCGCGCCGCGGCGTCGGCTCGGTGCTGCTCGATGACGACGACACGGTGAGCGTCGGCTCGCGCGCGATCTGCTTTTCCAAGCGGACGCTGGAAATCTACGACCGGCTGGGGCTCGGGGCGCGGATGCTAGCGAAGGGCGTGACGTGGAACCGGGGGGTGGTCCATTTTCGAGACAAGATCGTCTACGAATTTAATCTGCTGCCGGAGGCCGGGCACGCCTTCCCGGCCTTCGTGAACCTGCAGCAGTATTATGCGGAGGAATGGCTGGCCGCGGCGTGCGCCGAAACCGGTCTGGTCGATCTGCGCTGGAAGAACGCCGTCACACGGGTGGAGCCGGATGGCGAGGCGGTGCGGCTAGAGGTGCAAACCCCGGCCGGCGACTACGCGCTGCGCGCCGACTGGGTGCTCGCCTGCGACGGCGCGCACAGCACCGTCCGCCGTGCGCTCGGCCTCGGTTTCGTCGGCAAGGTGTTCCACGACCATTTCCTGATCGCCGATGTCGTGATGCACCGTAACGATTTGCCGACGCTGCGGCGGTTCTGGTTCGAGCCGCCCTTCCATGACGGCGGCTCTGCGCTGATGCACCGGCAGGCGGACGATGTGTGGCGCGTCGACCTCCAGCTCGGCCCGGACGCCGAGCCGGAGCGGGAGACCGAGCCTGCGCGGGTGCGCGCGCGGCTGGAGGCGGCGCTCGGACGCAGCGACTTCGAAATCGAATGGGTGAGCGTCTATACGTTCCGTTGCCGCCGGCTCGAACGGTTCCGCCACGGGCGGGTGCTGTTCCTGGGCGATTCGGCCCATCAGGTGAGCCCGTTCGGCGCGCGCGGCGGCAACGGCGGTGTGCAGGACGCCGACAATCTCGCCTGGAAGCTTGCGGGGGTGCTGAACGGGGAGGCGGGGGTGGCGCTGCTCGACAGCTACGACGCCGAGCGCATTCCGGCGGCCGACGAGAACATCCTGAACTCGACGCGCAGCACCGATTTCATGACGCCCAAGACCGAGGCGGCGCGCGCCTATCGCGACGCGGTGCTGGAGCTCGCGCGCACGCAGGCCTTCGCCCGGCCGATGGTGAACTCCGGGCGGCTTTCGCGCCCGGCGGTGCTGCGCGGCTCGCCCTTGAACACGCCCGATGAGGATGCCTGGCAAGGCGGCGTGCCGCCGGGCGCGCCGGCCGAGGACGCGCCGGTCGGCGCCGCTGGCTGGCTGCTGCCGGCGCTGGCCGACGGCGGGTTCACGCTGCTGCTGTTCGATGCCGAGCCGGTGGAACTCGACGATCCGGGAGGCGGCGGCGTGCGCGCGATCCGCACCGTGCTGATCCGCTCGGCCGATGCGCCGGGCGCGTTGTGGGATCGCGAGGGCCTGTTTGCCCGCCGCTATGACGCGCGGCCAGGCACGGCGATCCTGTTCCGGCCCGACCAGCACGTGGCGGCCCGCTGGCGGCATGCCGCGCCCGCGCGCATCCTGGCGGCGCGCGACCGGGCGATGGGAGGCGCATAGTGAGCCAGCTCGATCTCACGCCGCGGCTTGCCGATCCCGATGCGCTGTTCGAGGCGCTGGTGGAGGCGCATCGCGGCCTCGACCCCGCCGCCTCGCGGCGGCTCGACGCGCGGCTCGTGCTGTTGCTCGCCAATCATATCGGGGAGATGGAGGTGCTGCGCGCGGCGATCGCGCTCGCCCGCGCGTGCGGGAGCGAGACGCCATGAAGCTCTACACCTATTTCCGCTCCTCGGCGGTCTGGCGGGTGCGGATCGCGCTCGGTCTCAAGGGCCTCGAATGGACGCCCGAGTTCGTCCACTTGCTGCGCGACGGCGGCGAGCAGTTGCGGCCCGCCTATCGCGCCAAGAACCCCACCGCGCTGGTGCCGACGCTCGAAACCGACGACGGCGCGCTGCTTGGCCAGTCGCTCGCCATCATGGAATGGCTCGAGGAGACGCATCCCGAGCCGCCGCTCTTGCCGGGCGATGCCTTGCAGCGGGCGCGCATCCGCGCCTTCGCGCTGACTGTCGCCTGCGACATCCATCCGCTGAACAATCTGCGTGTGCTGCGCTACCTGAAGAACGCGATGGGCCAGGATGACGCGGCGCGGGACGAGTGGTACCGGCATTGGATCGCCGAGGGGCTGACGGCGCTGGAGGCGATGGTGTGCGGCAATGCGGGGCCGTTCTGCTTCGGCGCGGCGCCGACCCTGGCCGACGTGTGCCTTGTGCCGCAGCTCAGCAACGCGCGGCGGTTCAACTGCCCGCTCGACGCCTATCCGACGTTGCTGCGCGCCGACGCGGCAGCCGGCGCGCTGCCCGCCTTTGCCGCCGCCGCGCCCGACCGTCAGCCCGACGCCAGCTAGGAGTGCACCGATGAGCGCCGATCTTCGCTACCAGTCCGGTTTTGGCAACGAGTTCGCGACCGAGGCGGTGAAGGGTGGTCTGCCGGAGGGGCAGAATTCGCCGCAGCGCCATCCGCTCGGGCTCTATGCCGAGCAAATCTCCGGCTCGCCCTTCACCGTGCCGCGCAAGGAAGTGAAGCGGACCTGGGTGTACCGCATCCGCCCCTCGGCCGATCATCCGTCCTACAGACGGATCGACCAGGGCTTGTTCGGTGCGGCACTCGGCGAGCCGAACCCGAACCGGCTGCGCTGGGATCCGCTGCCAATTCCCGACGCGCCGGCCGATTTCGTATCGGGGCTGGTGACGTGGGGCGGCAACACGGGAGTGTCGGTGCATCTTTATGCCGCCAACCGCTCCATGCGGCGCGTGTTCTGGGATGCGGACGGTGAGCTGCTGATGGTGCCGCAGCAGGGCGCGCTGGCGATCGAGACCGAATTGGGCCGGCTACACGTGCGGCCGGGTGAAGTCGCGGTGGTGCCGCGCGGGATGCGGATGCGGGTCGGTCTGCCCGACCGCGAGGCGCGCGGCTATGTGTGCGAGAACCACGGCACGCCGTTCCGCCTGCCCGATCTTGGGCCAATCGGCTCCAACGGGCTCGCCAACCCGCGCGACTTCCAGGCGCCGGTGGCGTGGTTCGAGGAGACCGGCCCGACAGAGGTGGTGCAGAAGTTCGAGAACACGCTGTGGGCGACGGAGCTCGACCGCTCGCCGTTCGACGTGGTGGCGTGGCACGGCAATTATGTGCCTTACAAATACGACCTCGCCCGCTTCATGGCGATCAACACGGTCAGCTTCGACCATTGCGACCCGTCGATCTTCACCGTGCTGACCTCGCCCACCGACACGCCGGGCACCGCCAACTGCGATTTCGTGATCTTCCCACCGCGCTGGATGGTGGCGGAACACACATTCCGCCCGCCCTGGTTCCATCGCAACGTGATGAACGAGTTCATGGGGCTGATCCACGGCGCCTATGAGAGCAAGGCGCACGGGTTCCAGCCGGGCGGGGCGAGCCTGCATCCGTGCATGAGCGCGCACGGACCGGATGCGGCGGTGACAGAGGCGGCGATGGCGGCGGAGCTGAAGCCGGCGCGGATCGAGGGCGCGCTCGCCTTCATGTTCGAGACGCGGCAGATCATTCGCCCGAGCCGCTTCGCGCTGGAGACCTCGCTCCTGCAGCGCGATTACGATGCGTGCTGGCAAGGGCTCGGCAGCCATTTCGCCGGCCGGCGCGGATGAGGCTCGACGCCACGCACGATCCCGAGCGGCGGAGCTGGGTGCAGTCCGCCAACGGGCACGCGGATTTTCCGATCCAGAACCTGCCGCTCGGCGTGTTCAGCACGAAGGACGGCCGGCGGCGCGGCGGTGTGGCGATCGGGGACATGGTGCTCGATCTGCATGCGGCGCTGGAGGGCGGGTTCTTCGGCGGCCATGCCCGCGCGGCGGCCGAGGCGGCGGCCGGAGCGGCGCTGAACAGGTTGCTGGCGCTGGGCCCGGGGCCGCGCCATGCCTTGCGAGCGCGGCTTTCGGAGCTGCTGTCGGCGGGGCAGCCGGAGCGGCTTTGGCTGCTGCACCGGCAGGACGAATGCGCGATGCACCTGCCGGCGGAGATCGGCGACTACACCGATTTCTTCGCCGGGATCGCGCACGCCACCAACACCGGGCGGCTGTTCCGCCCCGACAATCCGCTGCTGCCGAACTATAAGTACGTGCCGGTGGCCTATCACGGACGTGCCTCGTCGGTTCGGCCATCGGGAACCGCCGTGAAGCGCCCGAGCGGGCAGCGCAAGCCGCCCGAACAGGCGGCGCCGGATTACGGGCCATGCCGCAACCTCGATTACGAGCTGGAGCTCGGCATCTGGATCGGCCCGGGCAACGCGCTCGGCGAACCGATCCCAATCGGCAAGGCGGGCGAGCACATCGCCGGCTTCTGCCTGCTGAACGACTGGTCGGCGCGCGACATCCAGGCCTGGGAATACCAGCCGCTCGGCCCGTTCCTCGCCAAGAGCTTCCTCACCAGCGTCTCGCCCTGGATCGTGACCGCCGAGGCGATGGCGCCGTTCCGCATCGCGCCGTCGAAGCGCCCCGACGGCGACCCGGCGCCGCTGCCGCATCTTGGCGACGCGCATGACCAGGAGCACGGGGCACTCGCCATCAAGTTCGAGGTGGCGCTGCAGACGGCGCGGATGCGCGAAGCCGGCGCGGCGCCGCACGTGCTGTCGCGGGTCGGCGCGGATGCGCTCTACTGGACGGTGGCGCAGATGGTCGCGCATCACACGTCGAACGGCTGCAATCTGCGGCCGGGCGATCTCTTCGGCAGCGGGACGATTTCCGGGACGGATCCGTCGAGCTATGGCAGCCTGCTCGAAATCACGCGCGGCGGGCGCGCGCCGCTGACATTGCCGAACGGCGAGACGCGGCGCTTCCTCGAGGACGGGGACGAGGTGGTGTTCCGGGCGCACTGCGAGGCCCCGGGGCGCGTGTCGATCGGCTTCGGCGAATGCCGCGGGCGTGTGGAGGGCTGAGATGGATGTCACGGCAAGCAGCGCGCAGGCGGCGGAGCGACTCAATTTCCGCCTGACCGCCGAGCAGAAGCAACTGATCGAGACGGTGCGGCGCGTGACGCAGGCGCGGTTCAAGCCGAACGCGCTGCGCTACTTGGACGGCACGTTCCCGCGGGAGAATCTGCGCGCGCTGGCCGAGCTCGGGGTGGCGGGCATGACGGTGCCGGAGGAGCATGGAGGGCTCGGCATGGGGACGCTGGAGTCGGCGCTCGTGCTCGAAGAAATCGCCAAGGGCTGCTACGCGACCGCGATGATGATGCTGGGCGAGATCGGCGTGCAGTGCCGCATCGTCTCCTATTTCGCGCCGGATAATCTCAAGCGGAAGTTCTTACCGCGCATCGTCGCGGGTGAATGCGTGATGGCGATCTGCATCACAGAGCCCGATGCCGGCACCGATGCGGCGCGGATGCGGACCAATGCGGAGGTGCGGGATGGGCGGGTGGTGCTGAACGGCGCCAAGACGCTGATCAGCCGCGCCGATGTGGGCGATCTGTTCATCGTGTTTACCCGCGTGGATCGCCGGCCCGGCGGCGAGGGGATCGGGTGCCTGCTGGTGGAGAAGGGTGCGAAGGGCCTGATCGCGGAAGCCAAGTACCACACAATGGGCGGCGAGATGCTGTCGGAGGTGCGGTTCGAGGACGTGGAGGTGCCGGCCGAGAATTTGATCGTGCGCGAAAACGGCATTCGCCGCCTGTTCGCCGCCTTCAACGTGCAAAGATGCCTGAACTCGGCGATCTGCCTGGGTTCCGCCGAGGGCGCGTTCGACGAGAGCGTGCGCTACATGCAAATCAGGCAGGTGGCGGGCCATCCGATCGCGGAATTCCAGGGGCTGCGCTGGAAACTGGTCGATATGTATAAAGAGATCGAGGCGGCGCGCGGCCTGCTTTACCGCGCCTGCGTCAGCGGCACGGATTTTCCCGATCCGATGCAGGCGGCGCTGGCCAAGATCTACTGCAACGAGATGGCGATCACCGTAACCAGCCATGCGGTGCAGATGCACGGGGGGTATGGTTACACCGACGAGTTCCCGGTGAGCCGCTTCTTCCGCGCGGCGCGGTTCGGCGGCCTGGGCGGCGGCACGCCCGACATGCTGCGCGATCTGGTGGCGCGGCGGGTGTTCGACCGGATCGATCCCGGAGAGGGAATTTTGAGTTTGGACACGTTCTGACGCGACGGCGGGAAACCCCCGTCTGGCGGCGGACTATCCCGCTCTGTGCGTTTCGGGCGTCGCGATGATGCTGGTGTACACCTCAAGGGCGCCAAATAAGGCAAGTTGTCACTTCGCGGCCGGGCTCGGCGGCCAAGCTGTCACTTCGGCGGCCGTGCCTGGCCTCAGGTGATCACTTCGACGGCGGCTCGTCAGCTCAGGTGTACACCGGCTGCGCGCCGGACGGAGCCGGTTCAGGGGCGGTGACGGCGGGGAGCTGGTATTCGTGCGCGCCCATCCAGCGCAGCGTGCCGGGTGCCCCGCAGGAAGGGCAGGCCGGGTGCCAGGCGGCGTGCGTGGTGTTGCAGGCGGTGCAGGTCCAGGCCGGGTCGGGGTCGGCGATCGCCGCGTGACGCAGGGCGTCGCGCTGGGCAGCGCGGCCGGCCTCGGTCTCGCCGCCCTCGGCCTCCTCGATCTCGGCGAGCAGAAGCCAAAGCCGGCGCTGGTTCATCCCCGCCGCCCGCGCCCTCTCGGCATGGCGGCGGGCCTCGCCGGTCAGGCCGGCATCGAGGGCGGTGCGAGCGAGCAGGAACGCGCTTTCGACATGGTCGGGATTGGCGGCGGAGAGCGCCTGCGCCGCCTTGGCGCGGGCGAGGCCGGCCGTGCCCTCGAGCGCCAGCGCCGCCACGTCGGGATGGGGCCGCGTCTCCCAGGACTTGCGAAGCACCGCCTGGGCGCGGCGTTCCTTGCCGGCCGCCCGCAGCAGGCGGGCATAGGCGAGGGCGGCGGGGGCGAGGGCGGGGTCGGCGTTCCAGGCGCGCCGGGCGAGCTTAAGCGCGCGGGCCGGGTCGCGCTCGGCCTCGGCGGCGGCGACCGCGAGCGGCGCGGTGGGGGTGGATTCGTCCGCGAGCGCCAGCGCGTCGGCCCAATTACCGGTGCGGATGGCGAGGCGCGCCCTCTCGGTGCGGAGCCAGACCGCGCCCGGATGGGCGGCCTCGGCGGCGCGGGCGAGCTCGGCGGCCTTCGGCCAGTCGCGCCGCTCCATCGCCTGCCGCAACAGGCCCCGATAGCCGAGGAACGCGGCGTCCTGGCGAGCGGTGAGCGCGGTGAAGGCCTGGGCCGCCTCGTCTTCGCGCCCGGCAAGGCGGGAGGCTTCGGCGGTCAGCAAGAGGAGTTGGGCGGTATCGCCGGCAAGGCGGCGGGCGCGGGTGATCTCGCGCCGCGCCAGGGCCGGATTGCCGGCCGCCAGGGCCACCAGAGCGCGGGTGGTCGCGGCATCGGCCGCCGCCCGCCGCCGCGCGGCGCCGTGGGCGCGCAGACGGCGGGGCAGGCGCCAGAGGCCGCCGACGCCGCGGATCAGGGCGTAGAGGACGAGGAACAGCACGAGCGCGGCCAGCACCGCGACGGGCGTTCGCATCTCCACAGTGGTCTGGCCGACGGTCGCGACCAGGGTGCCGGGCAGGCTCGCGACCAGCCAGGCCACGCCAAGCACGATCACGGCGAGGACGAGGAGTCCGAGCAGGCGCAGCATCAGGCGGCTCCGGCCATGCCGAGCAGGGCGGCGCGGGCCGCCAGCAGCGCCTTGGCCGAGGCCAGCCAGCCCGCCACCGCCTGCGCGGGCGGTCCGGTGAGGGCGGACATCGCCTGCACCGCTCCGGCGAGATCGCCGTCGTCGAGGGCGGTGCGGGCGCGGGCAATCACCCCGGCGGCCGGATCGCCGACCAGCACCCGGTCGCCCTGGCGTACGGTGACGAGGCGCTGCGCGTTGGTCCAGACCCGGTCGAGAAAGCCCTTGCCCTCGGCCGGGCGGCCGGCGGCGAGGGCGGCGTCGGCCACGCCTGGGAACTCGGCGCGCAGGGCGGCAAGCGTCGGCGGCGGCTGGTCGGCGAAGCGCGCCACCGCGGGCGGCGCGTCCGGGACCGGGCCGAGTGGGCGGCCGGCGTCGAGGGCAGCGAGGGCGGATTGGAGCCGGGCGGCGCGGGCCGCCCGCGCGGCGCCCGCCTCGGCCTTCTGCACGGACGCTTGCAGCGCGTCGAGTGCCGCCTGCTGGCGGTCGAGCCGGTCGGCCAGCGCCTTGGTGTCGGCTTGGGCGCTGCCCTGCTGGGCGACCTGGGCTTCGAGCTTCCGCTCGACCGCGTCGATCCGGGCCATTTCGGCCGGCAGGGGGGCGAGGGTCTCTGCGAGCGAGTCAACGCGCTGGCTCAGCGCCGCGAGCGCCCCTTGATCGGCAGCCGGGCGCTTGGCCGCCTCGGCCAGCGCGTTCACCCGCTGCTCGATCGCGGCGACGCGCTGCTCGAGCGGGCCGAGATCGGGGGCCGCCGGCTGCTGCTGGGCGCGCTGCTCCAAAGCGGCGAGGCGTTGCTCGATGGGTGCGAGGTCGGGGGCGGCTTGGGCCGGGCGGTGCGCCAGCGCCTCGACCTGCTGGGTGAGGGCGGCAAGGCGCTCGGGCTGACCGGCTGGGCGGGCGGCGAGCTGCTGCGCCTGCTGCGACAGCGCCTGCATCTGGGCAGGGAGGGCGGCCATCTGCGCGCCGCTGCCGGCCGGCTGGTCAGCGGGGCCGCGGAAATAGAACAGGAAGAGCACCGCGAAGCCGATCACGACGGCGCCCAAGGCGAACACGATCGGTGCCAGCGAACGCCTGCGCGGCGGCGGGGGCGGCGGTTCGTCCGTGACGGGTTCGGGCGCGGGTTCCGGCGCGGCAGCTTGCTCTTCCGGGGCCGGGTCACGCTGTTCGTCGGTCGGGTGCGGCTGATCGGTCATGCGAGGAGGGCGAGCAGGGCTTCCTGGTTGGGCCGGCCGGCGACGCGCACGTGCCGCCAGACGAGCGGCTCTAATGCCACGGTGACGGCCGGGCTGATAGCGCAGGCCGTCACCGGCTCGGTTGCCGTTTCGAGACCGGCGCGACGCACCGCCCGGACGAAGGCACGGGCCGTCTCGGCGGAGAAGAACAGCGCCGCGGCGATTCGCCCCGCCGCCAGCGCCGCTCGCGCCGGTTCGGGCAATGTGTCAGCGGGACGGGCCTCGTAACACGGATGCAGATGCACCGCGTAGCCGGCGGCGCGCAGCGCAGCGGCGAGCGCCCCGCCCTGGCCGGCCGCGGCCGGCAGCAACAAGGTGCTGCCGGCCGGGAGCCGGGCGCGGATGAGGGCGGCGAGGTCTTCGGCATTGCCGTCGGCACCGGCGACCGCGGTGGCGCCGCGCGCGCGGGCTGCCCGTTCGGTCGCACGGCCGACGGCGAACACCGGCGCGGTGATCGGGCCGGGCGGCAGGCCGAGCAGGCCGTTGCGGCTGGTGAGTAGGATGGCGTCGGCCGGCGGCGGGGGAGGGGCGGCGAGCGGGCGGATGTCCAGCATCGGGGCGAGGATCGGCACAAAGCCGGCCCTTTCGAGCCGCGCGGCGGTTTCGCCGGCGCCCGGCTCGGGGCGCGTGACCAGGACCGTTCGGCGGGGCTCAGGCAAAGAGATCGGGCGGGCTTTCCGCCCGCAGGCGTGCCCCTAAGGCGCCGCCCAGGCGGGCGGCATCCGCCGCCGGACCCTCAAGTGAGCGGCGGAGCAGGAAGGTGCCGTTGGCCCGCGCGGTGAGGCCGGTCAGGCGGATCACACCGTCCGCCCCGAGCGCGGCCTGGGCGGCGATCGGGGTGCGACAGGAGCCGCCGAGTGCCGCCAGGACGGCGCGCTCGGCGGTGGCGGCGAGGCCGGCGGCGCGGTCCTCGATGCGGGCGAGCAAGGCCGCCATCCTTGTGTCTTCGGTGCGGTAAGTGACGCCGATGATGCCCTGGCCAGCGGCGGGCAGCATCACCGCCGGGTCGAGTGGCACGGTGTTCTCCGGCGACAGGCCAAGCCGGCGGAGGCCGGCCAGCGCCAGCACGGAGGCGTTGCAGGCCCCGGCCGCGAGCTTGGCAAGACGCGTCTGCACGTTGCCGCGCAGGATGGTCACGCGCAGGTCGGGCCGCGCATGAAGGAGCTGGGCCTGACGTCGCGCCGAGGCGGTGCCGACCACGGCCCCGCGCGGCAGGGTGGCGAATGGCCGCTCGGGGTCGGGCGGGGCGCAGGAGTGCCCG
Source organism: Acetobacteraceae bacterium (assembly GCA_035685165.1). Lineage (GTDB taxonomy): Bacteria > Pseudomonadota > Alphaproteobacteria > Acetobacterales > Acetobacteraceae > DATFDN01. The sequence continues at coordinate 300,168 of DASRBI010000008.1, read as the reverse complement.
AGCAGCAGCACGTCGCGCGGGTCTTCGCGCGGCAAGGGATAGGCGAGCGCGATCCCCTCGGGCAGCTCGATCTCCAAATCCTTCAGGCTGTGAACGGCGAGGTCGATCCGGCGGTCGCGCAGCGCCTCATGAATTTCCTTGGCGAACAGGCCCTTGCCGCCGACCTCGGCGAGCGGGCGGTCCTGCACCGCGTCGCCCGTGGTGCGGATGACCACCTCGGTCGCCGCCAGGGCTGCCTCGGCGGTCCCCAATCGGGCGATCACCGCCCGCGTCTGCACGAGTGCCAGCGGGGAGCCTCTTGTGCCGACGCGGATGGCGGCGATCATGAGGCTGTCCTATTACCCGCTTCGTGCAAGCGAAAGGGCCTAACGGACCGGTTCTCGGAATCGAAAGCTCCTGCGACGAGACTGCGGCGGCCGTGCTCGGCGCGGACGGGAGCGTGCTGGCAGAGGCGGTGGCGAGTCAGGAGCGTGAGCACGCGCCCTATGGCGGCGTGGTGCCGGAGATCGCGGCGCGGGCGCATCTGGCGATCCTGCCCGGGATGGTTCGGCGGGTGCTGGCGGAGGCCCGGGTGAGTGTGGCGGAATTGGGCGGCGTGGCGGCGACCACGGGGCCGGGGCTGATCGGCGGCCTGATCGTCGGCAGCCTGTTCGCCAAAGGGCTAGCGATGGCAGCCGGCCTGCCGTTCGTCGCCGTGAACCATCTGGAGGCGCACGCGCTGACCGTGCGCCTGCCAGGGCTCGTGCCGGGCGGAGCGCCGTTTCCCTATCTGCTGTTGCTCGTCTCCGGCGGGCATTGCCAGTGCGTCGCAGTTGCGGGCGTCGGGCGATACGCGCGGCTCGGCACCACGATGGACGACGCCGCCGGAGAGGCGTTCGACAAGGCGGCCAAGCTGCTCGGTCTCCCCTGGCCGGGGGGGCCCGCCCTGGAACGGCTCGCGGCGGAGGGCGATCCGGCGCGCTTCGCCTTCCCGCGCCCGATGCTCGGACGGCCCGGGTGCGATTTCAGTTTTTCGGGGCTGAAGACGGCGGTCGCGCGAGAGGTGGCGCGGCACGGCGAGGGCGCGCTGCCGCGCCGGCTCGCGGCGGACATCGCCGCGAGCTTCCAGGCGGCTTCGGTGGCCGCGCTCGCGGATCGCGCGGCCCATGCGATGGCGATGTTCGCCGCCCGGCATGGCGGGCCGGGGCTCCTGGTGGCGGCCGGCGGCGTGGCCGCGAACCGAGCGGTGCGGGCGGCGCTGGAGGGGGCGGCCGGGGCGGCCGGGTTCCGGCTCGCCGTGCCGCCGGTGCGGCTTTGCACCGACAACGCGGTCATGGTCGCCTGGGCGGGGATCGAGCGGCTGCGGCGCGGCCTGGGCGACGATCTCGGGGTCGAGCCGCGCCCGCGCTGGCCTTTGGACGAGCTGGGTTAGGCCCGCCCCCCGGGCGTCAGCGGTTGCCGTTCAGCATCGCGTCCAGCGTCTCGAACGTGTTGGCGTCGAGGAACGCCCGCGCCGCTTTCGGCGAGTCCGGGCCGGTCCGGCGCAGGCAAAAGAGCGTCTGCCGGTCGCGCGCATCCGCCGGCGTTCCCGGCGGGTCCTCGGCGTCGGAGTTCCAGCAGCCGCGGATCGCCGGCGCGACAAGCTCGGTCAGACTGCCGATCAGCCCGAGTTTCCGCAGTTCTCCCGCTGGTGCCGGTTCGGCCGAACGCAGCACGCAGATATTGCCGTCCGAGGCCGCGCCGAGTTCGGTCATCAGCGTGCCCCACTCGGGATCGGGCGCCCCCGAGCCGGCATCGCAGGCTCCCGAGCGAATCCGCAACACCGCCCAGTGGGTCATGGCGCGCACCACCCACATGAACTCGGCGCGCGGTTCGTCACGTTCGACGAACAGGGCGGCGGCGCGGGCGTAGTTCTCGCGCGCAAGCACGGGGTTGCCCATCGCGAGCTCTGCGTCGCCGAGCAGGACGAGCGGCTCGAGGTCCGACGCGCTCTCGGGCTCCAGCGGGTTGACGCCCGTGGTCGCGGCGGCGTTGTCGAACGCGATCGCGGCCGCCGCCAGGTCGCCGAGACCGAGCTGGTGCAGCATCGCGGCTACACCGGGTCGCGGGTCTTGCTCGGGCCATAAGCGGCGGAACAGGCCGAGCGCCTGGTTTGGCGACAGACCCGCCGCCGCGAGCTCCGCAAGCCCGGCGTCCTCAAGCGCCCTCCCCTGCGCCAGGAAGAACTGGCGCGGATGGTCGGTGAACCGCAGATACCGCTCCGCGAACCGCGATATCGCCCAGCCGATGCGTGCGCGGTTGTAAAAGTCGTTATGCGCGATCGCCGGTTCGAGCGTGACGAGCGTCAGCGCGATCGCCCTTGCCGCACCGTTGTTGGCTTCGGGATCGTCGGTGACGGGCGGCAGCCGCTCTGACCAGTCGCTGACGGTTTTCAGCAGCGCGTCGTAGGCGGCATCGTCGGGCGCGCCGCCGACCGCCGGGTCGAGGCCCTGGCAGACGGTGAGCCGGCCCTGGTCCGGCACCGCACCCGAGAACGATTTGGCGGTCTCGACCTGTGCCTTGATCGCCGTGACGCGGTCGGTCTCCTCGGGCGACATGCCCTGCAACCCGTCGAGCGCGGCGAGCTGGTCCTCCACCAGCTTGAAAAGCCGCCCACGCATCCCCGGATCGACGGTGCAGAACGCGGGCAGCGTGAGGAATAGCGAAATGTTAGTGCGCCCGTGGACCCGGCAGGTGATGCTGGAATCGGGCGCGGTCGCGACCTGCTGGAGCAGCGACGCGCCCGCCAGGACTTGCCCGCGGATCAGGCTCGCCGCGCCCAGCATGATGTCGGCAAGGCAGCCCTGCGTGCCGCCCCTGCGGCCGGCATAGGCGGCGGCCACCGAACGGCGCAGGTTCTGCCGCTGCTCCTCGCCCGGGACGTCCGGGCCGTAGGAGCGATTGAAGTAATAGACGCTTGCCAGCAGCGGCTCGACGGATTCGAGCAGGCGCTCCGAGGAGCGCTCCATCGCCTCGCGGATGCCGTGGCGCAAGCCGGGGTTGATGACCGGAAGCTGGAATGTCAGTCGCTGCTCGGCCACGACCCCGCCCTTGATGTCCACGACCAGGTTGAGCGGCGTGCCCGCGCCGCCGGTGCAGGGCGTGCGCGCGCAGACAAGGTCGATCTGTACCGAGCTTGCCGGCGGGATGTTGAGCACGTTCCGCACGAGCCGCGTCAGGTCGTCGCTGTCGGCGTCGAGGCCGAACGGCTTGAAGGAAACCGGCGTCGCCTGATCGCTCGCCAGCAGGCCGGAGAAGGCCGACAGCTTGACGATGTTGGTGACGGCCGCGATGCGCGCGTTGACATCCTCGACCAGCATCAGGCGCAGGTCGAGCGGCGTGCCGAGATCGGCGAGCAACTTCTCGGCATCCTTGTTGACCGAGACGGTGATCGTGCGGCGGTTGAGGTCGCGGGTGATCAGCATCGCCGCGGCGCCGATCACGACCGCGCTGATGCCGAGCGTGAGCAGCGCCTTGAGGAGCGCGAAGACGGTGTCGGCCCAGGTCTTGGTGCGCTCGAGGCGGCCGGGGCGCGCGGATGCCGGTTTTGCCGCCTCCGCGGATGCGGAGTGTCCGGCCGGCGGTGCGCCGGGTGCCTGGTCCTCGTCTGCCATCGGATCAACTGTCCGCGCGGATGGCGGAGTTTCGCAGACCGGCAAGCCACATGCCAGTCCTGCCACTTGCCTCCGCCCGCCACGGTTTCACTGTGGCGCCATGCGCTTCCTGGCGGCACTCCTCCTGTTCCTCGCGGCGGGCCTCGGCGCGCGCGCCGCCGCGCCGGCCGGGGCGAGCGTGCTCACCTATCACGGCGATCCCGCGCGGAGCGGCAACTACGTGGTGCCGGGGCTCACGTGGCGGGCGGCGCAGGGGATGCGCCGTGACGGGGCGTTCGACGGTGCGGTGGAGGGGCATGTTTACGCGCAGCCGCTCTATTGGCGTCCGCCCGGCGGCGCGCGGGGGATGATCATCGTCGCGACCGAAAGCGACGTGGTGCAGGCGCTCGACGAAGGCACGGGGCACACCATCTGGCGCGTCGCGCTCGGCCGTCCGGTAGCGCGGGCCGCTCTGCCGTGCGGCAACATCGACCCGCTCGGCATCACCGGCACGCCGGTGATCGACCCGGCGAACGGGGCGCTCTTCCTCGATGCGATGGTCGATCGCGACGGCGTGCCCGCGCATCTCGTGTTCGGGCTGTCGCTCGCCGACGGGCATGTGCTGGCCGGGTGGCCCGTGGACGTGCAGGCGGCCTTGCGGGAGCGCGGTATTGCCTTCACGCCGCGCGAGCAGAACCAGCGCGCCGCCCTCGCCTTGCTGGACGGGCGGGTGTTCGTCGCCTTCGGCGGCAACTGGGGCGATTGCGGGCGTTACCACGGCATCGTGCTCGGACTGGATGAGGCGCCGCCGCACGCGGCGGTGGCCTGGAGCACGCGGGCGCTGAAGGGCGGCATCTGGGCGCCGGGCGGCATCGCCGAGGATGAGGGCGCGCTCTTCGTCGCCACCGGCAACACCGACGACGCCGAAAGCTGGGGCGACGGCGAGGGCGTGTTCCGGCTCGGCCCCGGCCTGATCCATTCGCTCGATCGGCGCGATTTCTACGCGCCGCGCAACTGGAAGGAGCTCGACGACGACGATCTCGACATGAGCGGCGTGAGCCCGCTGCCCTTCGATCTCGGCGGCGCGCACCGCCTGCTCGCGCTCGGCAAGGACGGCAACGCCTATCTGCTCGACCGCGACGATTTGGGCGGCATCGGCGGGCAGATCGAGACGCGGCACGTCGCGGGAGGGCCGATCATCACCGCTCCGGCCTTCTTCCCCGAAGCGGGCCGGGAGGTGGTGGCGTTCCAGGCCCGACGGACGGTGTGTCCCGACGGCGGTGCAGGCGGGCTCGCGGCGGTCGCGGTGACGGCTTCGGCGGTCGCGCCGCTCTGGTGCGCGCGGCTCGATGGGCGCGGGTCGGCGATGGTGACGACAACTGACGGCGCCGCGCAGCCGATCGTCTGGATTGCCGGCGCCGAGGGCGATGGAAGGCTGCACGCCTTTCGCGGCGATACCGGCGCGCCACTCTGGACGAGCCAAGAGGCGCTGCCGGGGCTCAGGCATTTTGTCACGGCGCTAGTGGCGGGGCGGCGGCTTTATATCGCGGGCGACGGGCGGGTATTCGCGTTCGGCTGGTAGGAGCAGGCGAGCCTATGCAAGCACCACGGCCAGCCGATGGGGCATTTCGCGGCGCTTCGTGCGCCCTGCGGAACAGCATATCGAGCCCGGACGCGGCCGGAAAGCCCTGGACGTTCCAGGCGCGCGGTTGATACCGTCGCGTTACCATTTTGCCGAAGCGCGCCGTGATCATCGCCTGCCCGGATTGCGGGACCATCCAGCGCATCCCGCCCTTGCAGCGGGGCGCCCGGCTGCGCTGCCCGCTCTGCCGCAAGGTGCTGGAGCGCACCGCCGGGCGCAGCCTGGAGGCGGCGCTCGCTTTGGCGCTCGCCACCTTCGTGCTGTGGTTCCCGGCCAATCTCGGCACGCTGCTGACCTTGCGGGTGCTCGGAATCGAACGCTCGAGCCGACTGATCTCGGGCGCCTTCGGCCTCTTTAGCGAGGGCTGGGTTTTCCTCGCCGTCCTCGTCGCCTTGCAGGGCGTGATCCTGCCCTTCTTCCGCTACGGATTGCTGTTCGCCTCGCTTGCCTCCATCCGCTTCGGCTTCCAGCGGCGTTGGACCGGGATCGCCTTCCGCTGGTCGGAATGGCTCGATCGCTGGTCGATGGCGGACGTGTTCCTGTTCGGCGCCGCCATCGGCTACAGCAGGGTCGCCGTGTTCGTCCCCGTCACCATCGGCGCGGGCGGCTGGTGCCTGATCGCGGCGGCGGCGCTGACGATGATTACCCGCGCGAGCCTGGACCGGCAGGCGGTGTGGCGGATGATCGAGCGGCCCGCCGCGCCCGAGGCAGGCCCGCGAATCGCCTGCACCGAGTGCGATCTGGTGCTGCCGGCGCAGGATGCGGGCGGCCGCTGCCCGCGCTGCGCGGCGCGGCTTAGCCGGCGCAAACCCTATGCCGTCGCGCGCGCGGCGGCGCTGATCCTGGCGGGCTACCCGCTCTATGTGGTGGCCAACTACTACCCGATGAGCATCCAGGACCAGTTCGGCACCACGAGCCAGCAGACGATCACCTACGGCGTGTTCCTGCTTCTCAAGGCGGGGTTCTGGCCGCTGGCGCTGATCATCTTCACCGCCAGCATCTTCATCCCGCTCGCCAAGCTGGTCGGCATGAGCTGGCTCTTGTGGTCGGCGCATCACCGCTCGAACCGCCGGCTCGTGTTCAAGACCCGGCTCTACCGCTTCATCGAGGCGGTCGGCCGCTGGTCCAACATCGATATCTTCACCATCGCGATCTTCCTGCCGATCATGCAGATCGCCGGGCTCATCAGCGTCAGCGCCGGTGGGGGCGCGGCGGCCTTCCTCGCGGTGATCGTGCTCACCATGCTCGCGGTGCGGCTGTTCGATCCACGCCTGCTGTGGGATCATGTGAGACAATGAGCGACCGGCCGCAGACAATCTCGGACTCTCGGGTCGTCGGCGATCCGCTGGTCTCCATCGAGCAGCGCAGCCGCTGGCCGGGATGGATCTGGGCGGTGCCGGTCGCCGCCATCGCGATCGTCGGCTGGCTCGCCTTCAAGCAGATCACCGACACCGGGCCGGAAATCACGGTGATCTTCCCGGCCGGCGGCGGCATCGGCGCCGGCACCTCGGTGCAGTACCGGGGCCAGGGCGTCGGCGAGGTAGAGACCATCGCCTTCGAGGACGATCTTCAGCACGTGCGCGCGCGCATCCGTATGGATGCGGTCATGACGCGGCATCTGGGCAAGGGCACGCTCTTCTGGATCGAGGGGCCGACGCTCAGCAATCTCGCCACCATCAAATCGGTGATCTCCGGACCGACGATCGGTTTCTTTCCGAAGAGCGGCACGGCGCAACGCGAATACGTGGCGCTCCCCGAGGCGCCGCTGATGGAAGGCTTGGTGCCGGGGCGGAGCTTCGTGCTGCACGCGCGCGACTTCGGCAATGTCGGGCGCGGCGCGGCGGTGATGTTCCGCAGTTTGAAAGTGGGCAGCGTGCAGTCCGTTAGGCTGCTGCCGGATCGGACGTTCGAGGCGGTATTCTTCGTCGAGGCGCCGTACGACAAGCTGGTGAGTCCCGACTCGCGGTTCTGGAACGCGGGTGACGTGCAGTTCGGGCTCGGCCCCGCCGGCCCGCATTTGCAGGTGCCCTCGGTCGGCGCGCTGCTGAGCGGGGCGGTGGCGTTCGATTCCCCTAACTCGCCAAGCGCGGCCGAGGCGGAGTCGGGCCATGCGTTCGCGCTCTATGGTTCGCGCGGCGAGGCGGAGTTCGCGCCGAGCGGCGAGTCGGTTGCCTATCGCGTCGTGTTGGGCGCCGAGGCGGGCGCCGTGGCGGACGGCGCGCCGGTGATGCTGGCCGGGAAGCAGGTGGGCACGGTCGAGCACGGCTCGCTGCGCTGGGATGCGAAGGCGGATAGCCTGCGCCAGCCGCTGACGCTCGCGATCGAGCCCGCGCGCCTCGGCCTGCCGGCGGGCGGCGGGCGCGCGGAAATGGACCGGGTGATGGCGAAGCTCATCGCGCAGGGGCTGCGCGCGCAGCCGGGGTCGGCGGTGCCGCTGATCGGGCCGTCGGACGTGGAGCTGAGCTTCATCCATGGCGCGCCCGCGGCGACCCTGGCGGGCGACCCGCCGGAAATCCCCGCCGCGCCCGGCGGCGGCGGGGTGCAGGGGATCCTCGCGGCGCTGGACACGATTTCCAACAAGATTGGCAACCTGCCGGTGGACGAAATCGCGGCCGACATTCACATCGCGACGGCACGGCTCGCCGAGCTCAGCGAATCCCCCGCACTCGCCGAAAGCCTGGAGACGCTCAATCGCGCGGTGAACAACCTGGAAGCGACGAGCGCCTCGGTGCGCAGCGAAATGCCGCGCATTCTGGGCGACCTGCGCGAGACCGTCCGGCAGGCGACAAGCACGGTCGCCGAGGCGCGGCGGACAATCGAGACGGTGTCGGGCGAAGGCACAGTCGGGCTCAATTCGGCGAGCCTCAGCCAGACGCTTTACGAGCTGACGCGGGCGGCGCAGGCAATGCGGGAGCTGGCGGACTATCTCGACCGCAACCCCTCGGCACTGGTGCGGGGACGACAGTGATGAGGGAAGCGAATATCACGTCATTCCAGCGAATGCGGGAACCCATGAAACGGCCCGCTGATTTGTTGATTGCTCTGTACCGCAGCAATGCGCCGCTCTCATGTTCGTACAGCAAAATGGGTTCCTGCTGCCGCTGGAATGACCATAAGAGCTTCTATTTCTCATGGCGTAAACTGGGAACGTTCGGCGCGATGGTTCATCGGCATGTCTTCGCCGTTCTCACTTTCTTCCTCTCCCTCGTTCTCCTCGCCGCGTGCAGCAGCGCGCCGACGGTCGTGTATACGCTGAACCCGGTGCCGCCGGCGCCGAGCCGGGCCGCCGCCGGACCGCCGCTCGATCCGCCGATCGAGCTCGGACAGGTGATGATCCCAGGCGTGATCGACCGCGATTCGGTGGTGATCGCCGCACCGGGCGGTCAGCTCGACGTGAACGGCACCGCCGTTTGGGGCGGCCCGCTCGGCGAGATGATTCGCCGCACGCTGTCGGCGAATCTCGCCGCACGCCTAGCTCCCGGATCGGTCCTCGCGCCCGGCGATCCGGCGCCCCCGGGCGGGGTGCGCGTGCTGCTGGTGAACGTGCAGCGGTTTTGGGGCGACACACAGGGACAAGTCGGGCTGGTCGCCGACTGGTCGCTCGCCAAGCAAGACGGTAGCGCGCTGGGCGAGCCACATCGTGTGGTGGTCAGCGTGAAGGCCGCATCGGGGGACGTCTCCGCGGTGGTGCCGACGATGAGCCGCGCGCTCGGCTTGCTGGCGGACCGGATCGCCGCGGCGCTGCGCTGATCGGGCGTGGCCCGCATTTCTCACCGGAGCGAAGGGCGGCGCTGTTTGGTGCCGCCCGAGGGATCGGTTTGCGGGGTCTGCCTGGCTGCGGAGGCACGGAGCCTCCGGCTTAGCCGGGCGATCTCGATGGGGCTGAACCAAAGCTCGGGACATCGCTGAAAGAAAGAATACTTTGCGACCAGAGCGGGTTCCCGGGCTGTGATAGTGCGTCACCGGTCAGATCAGGAGCTGGCCGCGGAGCTCCGGACCGGCCTTGTCGCGCACGCGCAGTAGCGTCACCGCTGTCATGTTGCCCCCGCACTGTCACCGCCGACCGCGATGCGTGCCGGATCGGCATTCAGCGACGCCGCGTTCTCAGCCGTCCAGCGAATCGCGGCGAGGCAGTCGTCGGGCCCGGCGGGAAACTTGTGCTCGGGCGCCAGGCGGTAATCGACCGACACCACGGCGCAGCCCGCGCCGACGCAGAGATTGCGACCCATGCCGTCGTGGGTGCCGAGGCTGCACAGCACGAAGCCGCTGCCGTGGAAGAACACGAGCAACGGGAACGCCCCTTTGCCCGGCGGGTCGTAGACGCGGAGCCTGAGCGGCCCGCCGGGGCCCGGAACGCCGCGCTCGTGAACGCCCGCCACGGACGCAGGGGCGCCATGATGGCGATCCGCGGCTCGTACTGCGCTCGCGCCTGATCGACCGGCAGGGTGCGCGTGGCGGGAACGCCCGCACCCTTGTCGAGCAGCGCCTTGATCTGCGGGTCGAGCGGCATGGGCCGCCCGGATCAGACGGCCTCTTTCAGCTCCTTGGAGGCGCGGAAGGCGACCTTCTTGCTCGCCTTGATCTTGATCGCCTCCCCAGTGGCCGGGTTGCGGCCCATCCGCGCGGCCCGCTTCCGCACCTCGAGGATGCCGAGCCCGCTCAGCCGCAGCCTCGTGCCCTTCTTGAGGTGCTTCGTCATCACCACGACGAGGTCGTTCAGCATCGCCTCGGCCTGGCGCTTGGAAAGCTCGTGCTTGTCGGCGAGTTCGCCGGCGATCTGCTTGAGGGTAATCGTGGTGGTCGCACTCGCGGCCTTTTTCGCCGCCGCCGGCGCAGCCTGCATTGCCATCTCTTCAGCCTCCAACGTTCCCGGTCGTTTCCGCTGCCTTATCCAATTTGAACCGCGCAGGCAAAGGCTTTGCGGCGGCTCAGTAGCCGGTGGCCCGGTTCACCACCTCGCTTAGGGGCTCCCCGTCCAGGAATCGGCGCAGATTGTCAACGAAGAGTTGGGCCACGATCCGGTCCCGGTCGGGGTGCATTCCGCCGATGTGCGGCAGGACGCGGATGCCCGCGGTGGACCAGAACGGGTGCTCGGGCGGCAGCGGTTCCTGGCGGAACACGTCGAGCACCGCCCCGGCGATGCGCTTCTGCTGCACCGCCGCGATCAGGGCGGCATCGTCGATCAGCGCGCCGCGGCCGAAATTCAGCAGCCAGGCGGTCGGCTTCATGTGTGCGAGGCGCGCGGCGTCCATGAAGCTCTCGGTCGCCCGGGTCGCGGGCAGCAGGAGCAGCACGAAATCCGCGAGCGCCAGCACCGCATTGGTCCGTTCCGGCGGATGGACCTCGGCGACATGCGCGACGGGCTGGCCGGTGCGGCGGGTGCCGATCACCCGCATCCCGAGCGCCGCCGCGAGCCGAGCCACTTCCTGGCCGATCGCGCCGAGGCCGAGAATAGCGAGCGTCTGCCCGTTCAGTGGCACGGCGATCCGCCTTGTCCATTGCCGGCGCTTCTGGTCCTCCGCCGCCTCGGCATAGGGCTTGGTCAGCGCGAACAGAGCGCCGAGGATGTTTTCGGGCATCGACTGGCGATGCGTGCCGCGCGCACAGGTGAGCACGAGTCGTTCCGGCAGGTCGGGCAGGGCAAGCCAGCTTTCCACCCCGGCAGTGAGCGCCTGCACCCACCGCAGGCGGGGCATGGCGGGCAACAAGCCTGGCGGGGCGCCCCAGGCGAGCATCGCCTCTGCGGCCGCACACTGCGCCGGGCTGGGGCGTTCGCTGCGCCGGATCGCTTCGACCGTGACGCGCTCGGCGAGCCCGGCTTCGGCAATCGCCGCCTGGTAGGGGCCCGGTGCGTCGGTCCACAGCAGCACGCGCGTCGAATCCGGCATGAGAACGATTCCGCGGTTTCCCGCAAGCTAGCGACGCTTCAGCCTGCTCGCCAAGCACCCCGGGCGAGGCGTTGCGTTTCTGCCTGGCCTGGCCGAGTTTCGACGCCGCAAAACAGGCGGCGCGCGCCCGCGGGGAGAGAGCTCCATGAAGCTGCGACGAGGCAACCGGTTCATCGCCTACGACCTGCTCGGACCGGAGGATGGGCCGGTGGTTTGCTTCACCCATTCGCTCGCCGCCGACGGCGGGATGTGGGCGGAACAAGTGCCGCCGCTTTTGGAGCGCGGCTGGCGCGTGCTGCGGCTCGACATGCGCGGGCACGGCGGCAGCGATCCTGTTGCGGGCGACTACACGATGGCGGCGCTGGCGGAGGATGTGGCGGCATCGCTCGACGCGCTCGGCTTGCAGCGCGTGCATTACATCGGGCTCTCGATCGGCGGGATGATCGGGCAGGCCTTCGCGATCGCGCACCCGAACCGGCTCTTGTCCGCGATGTGGTGCGATACGCTGCCCTCCTCCCCCGTCGGGGCGCGCGAGATGTGGGAGCAGCGTATGTCCGCCGTGCGGGAGGCGAATTCGCTGGAGCCGCTGGCCGACGCCACCACAGAACGCTGGCTAACGGAGGGCTTCAAGCAGCGCAACCCGGCGCGCTGGAAGCAGATCCGCGACACCGTGGCGGCCACCACGCCTTCCGGCTATTGCGGCTGCTGCGCGGCGATCCTGAATTTCGACTTCACCGCGCAACTGGGCTCGGTGCGCGTGCCCGCGCTCGTTGTCTGCGGCGCCGAGGACGCTGGCACGCCGCCGGCGCAGAACCGCGCCATCGCCGCGTTGGTGCCGGGCGCGCGCTATGAGGAGCTGGCCGAAGCGCGGCACTTCCCCAATGTCGAGCATCCTGACCGTTTCAACCGTATCATGCTCGACTGGCTGGGCGAGCACGGCTGAGCGTCGCCGCCTCCGATGCGATGCGGCGGCTGCTGATCGTCTGGCACTCGCGCACCGGCGGGGCGAGGCAGATGGCGGAGTCGGCGCGGCGCGGCGCGGCAGCGGAGTCTGGTGTCGAGACGCGGATGCTCGCCGCCGCCGAAGCGGGCGCGGCCGACCTCTTGGGAGCGGACGGCTATCTGTTCGCCACGCCCGAGAACCTTGCCGCGCTTGCCGGGGCGATGAAGGAGTTTTTCGATCGCAGCTATTACGATGCGCTGGAACGCATCGAGGGCCGGCCCTACGCGCTGATGGTGTGTGCCGGCAGCGACGGACAAAACGCCGTGCGTCAGGTGACACGCATCGCCACCGGCTGGCGGCTGCGTGCGGTGGCCGAACCGCTAATCGTCTGCACGCACGCGCAGACGAAAGAGGCGATCCTGGCACCCAAGGTGATCCCGCCCGACGATCTGGCGCGCTGCGAGGAACTGGGCGCGGCGCTGGCGGCGGGGCTGGCAGTCGGGGTGTTTTAGCGCCTGTGCGATTGCCGCACCGCGCCGCAGCTGTCGATCATGCCTCCGCACCCGTCATACCATTGCACTTCAAACGGATTTCTTGCCTGAACCGACGGGCGGGTTGTCTTTCGCGCATGTGCCCGCCCGATCCCTAGACAGCCTTCCGGGACCGCGACAGCGCGCGCTCAGTGCGTGCCGTCCGGACCGGTTTCACGGATCACGCGCCGGTCGGCTTGCGCGCCCGCCTCACCCGGGTGCCGACCATCAAGCTTGCGCTGTTCGTCGTGTCTGGGTGTTCATCGCACCGCCTGGCTGATCGGCGGGACATCCTCTTTAGTGGTCGCGGTGCTGGTGGCCTCCGGCTTCCGCCGCCTGCTCGGCTACGATCAACGCAGTCGCGACGGCGAACCGCCGGCTCCCTGACCCGCTTCGCCACGCGTGCGGCAGCCCAGCAGGCGGATTTCGGCTCAGGGGTGGAACGGAATCCTCAGCAGGGAGTTGAAGGGGTTTCCCGGAACTGGCTAGAGATCAAGGCGGTGCCGGGTTAGCACAGCGGTAGTGCAGCGGTTTTGTAAACCGAAGGTCGGGGGTTCAAATCCCTCACCCGGCATAGGTTGCTACCGGCTCGGCTGCTCGCCCGGCGACTCGTCGTCCGGCGCGTAGATCAGCGCTCCGGTGTTCGGCTCGATGCAGACGAGCCGGTTTTCGACCCGTTTCACGCCGGGGATGTTCTCAGCCGCGACCTGCATTGCGTCGCGCTCGCGCAGATCGAACACGCATCCGTCAAGCAACACGACGCCATTCACCACTTCGACCGTAATGCCGCGCCGGTGCGCCCAGGGCTGGCGCGCCAGCTCCTCGACGAACCGCGCGCGGATCGCGGCATCGGAGGGCGACTCCTCGGTCTCGCGCAGCTTCTCGGCGAGCGGACGCAACAGATCGGCGCGGCTGACGATGCCGACCACTTTGCCGTCGCGCACCACCGGTAGGCGCTTAATGCGCTGGCGCTCCATGATCTGGGCGATCTCGGCAAGCGGCGTGTCCTCATCGATGGTGATGACCTTGGGCGTCATCACCTCACCGACCCGCCTGCCATGGGTGCGGATATAGTCTTCGGCCAGCCGGCCCGGCCTGAAGACCGAGGCGAACCACCCAGGGGCATCGCCCGCTGTGCCGGTCTCGGCGCGCCGCAGCAGATCGCCTTCGGTGAGGACGCCCACTGGCCGGCCCTCCTTGTCCAGCACTGGCATCCCGCTCACCCGGCCATCGAGCATCAGCCGCACGGCTTGCGAGAGCGGAGCGTCCTCGTTGATGGCGATCACGGTCCGGCTCATCACGTCGGCAGCGTTCATTGGCGCATTCCTTCACACCGTGCGGACCAGGGGTATGCGCCTGGATACTCGGGCAGGTGTTGAGTTCGATCAACACTCGGCCGCGCGCTTTGCGCTTGCAACCTTTCCCGGACCGGTCTAGCCGACGACCCGGGTCACGTCCCCCCACCGGGACGCTTCTCTTCTGGAAGGGAGAGCCGCCATGGCGATCGCCGCCCCGAAACCGGATTTGCGTCCGGCCAATCCGAATTTCTCCTCCGGCCCGTGCGCGAAGCGCCCGGGCTTTGCTCTAGCGGCGCTTGCCGGCGCCGCGCTCGGCCGCAGCCACCGCGCCGCCGGCCCGAAGGCACGTCTGGCCGAGGTAATCGAACGCTCGCGCGCCCTGCTCGGCATCCCCGAGGGGTGGCGGCTCGGCATCGTTCCGGCTTCGGATACAGGCGCCGTCGAAGCGGCGCTCTGGTCGCTGCTCGGCGCGCGCGGGGTCGATGTGCTCGCCTTCGAGAGCTTCTCCGAGGGCTGGGCGACGGACGTGCTCAAGCAGCTTCGGCTGCAGGATGCGCGGGTGCTCTCGGCGCCCTATGGCCGCCTGCCCGATCTCGGTGCGGTGGATTTCAGCCGCGACGTGGTGCTGGCCTGGAACGGTACCACCTCGGGCGTGCGGATTCCTGACGGCGAGTGGATCGCCGCCGACCGCGCGGGGCTCGTCATCTGCGACGCCACCTCGGCCGCGTTCGCGATGGACCTGCCCTGGCAGAAGCTCGATGTCGTCACCTGGTCCTGGCAGAAGGTGCTGGGCGGCGAGGCGGCGCACGGGATGCTCGCGCTCTCGCCGCGTGCCGTCGAGCGGCTCGAAAGCTACACACCGCCCTGGCCGCTGCCGAAGATTTTCCGGCTCACCAAGGGCGGCAAGCTGCTTGAGGGCATTTTCAAGGGCGAAACCATCAACACGCCGTCGATGCTCTGCGTCGAGGACGCGCTGGATGGCTTGCGCTGGGCCGAGGCAATCGGCGGACTCGAGGCGCTGGTTGCGCGCAGCCGCGCCAATCTGGAGGCGGTGGAACGCTTTGTCGCGCGCTCGGAGTGGGCTTCGTTCCTCGCCGAGACGCCCGCGACGCGTTCGCCCACCTCGATCTGCCTGAAGATCGTCGCGCCCCGCTTCCGCGCGCTCGGCGCGGAGGCGCAGGCGCAGGCGGCGAAGCGGATCGCGACCCTGCTCGAGAAAGAGGGCGTCGCCTACGACATCAGCGCCTATCGCGACGCGCCGCCCGGGCTGCGAATTTGGGGCGGCGCGACCGTGGAGACGTCCGACATCAGCGCGCTTTTGCCCTGGCTCGACTGGGCCTTCGCCCAGGTCGCGGCCGAACACGCCCCAGCACGCGCCGCCGAGTGATTCGACTTCCCCACACGCGCTCACCCCTCACCCAACCTCTCCCTTCTCCCGCGCGCGGGAGAGGGGAGAGGCTAGGTGAAGGCCGAGCTCCGAAAGGACGCCAATGCCTAAAGTGCTCATCAGCGACAAGCTCTCCCCCGCCGCCGTCGAGATCTTCCGCGCGCGCGGCATTGAGGCGGACGTAAAACCGGGCCTCTCGCCGGCTGAGCTGCGCGCAATCATCGCGCCCTATGATGGGCTCGCCATCCGCTCCGCCACCAAGGTAACGCGCGAGCTTTTAGAGGCGGCGCACAACCTGAAGGTGGTCGGCCGCGCCGGAATCGGCGTCGATAATGTCGATGTGCGCTCGGCCACCGCGCGCGGCGTGGTGGTGATGAACACGCCGCACGGCAACGCCATCACCACCGCCGAGCACGCGCTGGCGCTCATGTTTGCGCTTGCCCGCCAGATCCCGGAAGCCTCGGCCTCCACCAAGGCGGGCAAGTGGGAGAAGAGCCGCTTCATGGGGGTCGAGCTGAGCGGCAAAACGCTCGGCCTGATCGGCTGCGGCAATATCGGCTCGATTGTCGCCGATCGCGCCGTCGGCTTGCACATGCGCGTCCTTGCCTATGATCCGTTTCTGTCCGAGAAGCGCGCCGTCGAGCTCGGCGTCGAGAAGGTCGATCTCGACGCCTTGCTCGCGCGCGCCGATATCATCTCGCTCCATGCCCCGCTCACCGACAGCACGCGCGACATCCTCTCGCGCGAGGCGATCGGCCGCACGAAGCCTGGCGTGCGGATCATCAACTGCGCGCGCGGCGGATTGCTAGACGAAGCAGCACTCGCCGAGGCGATCCGCGCGGGCCACGTGGCTGGGGCGGCGCTCGACGTGTTCGAGACCGAGCCCGCCACCGCGAGCCCGCTGTTCGCGCTGGAGAACGTCGTATGCACGCCGCATCTCGGCGCGGCGACGGCGGAGGCGCAGGAGAACGTTGCCCTGCAGGTCGCCGAGCAGATGAGCGACTTCCTGCTGAGCGGCGCGGTGACCAACGCGATCAACATGCCCTCGGTCTCAGCCGAGGACGCACCGCGCCTCAAGCCCTACATGGAGCTCTGCCAGCGGCTCGGCTCCTTTGCCGGCCAGCTCACGCACGCGCGGGAAGGCGTGCTCCGCCGAGTGGTGATCGAATACGAAGGCCAGGCGGCGAGCGTGAACCACCGTCCGCTCACCGCCGCGGTGCTTGCCGGCGTGCTCTCGCCGATGATGGAGGGGGTGAACATGGTCAACGCCCCCGTCGCCGCCCGCGAGCGCGGGATCGACGTGGCGGAGACGGTACACGAGCGGCCGAGCGAGTATCAGACGCTGGTGCGCGTAACGGTGGAATCGGACAGCCTGACCCGCTCGGTCGCCGGCACGCTGTTCGCAGGCGCCCGGCCGCGGCTCGTCGAGGTGAAGGGGATTCCGGTCGAAGCCGAATTCGCCCCGCACATGCTTTATGTGACGAACCAGGACCGCCCCGGTTTCATCGGCCGGTTCGGCGCAACCTTGGCGGGTGCCGGAATTAATATCGCTACCTTCCATCTCGGCCGGTCGGCGCCGGGCGGCGACGCGATCTGCCTGGTGTCGGTGGACGAGAAAGTGCCCGAGGAGGTGCTGGCGATGGTCCGCACGCTACCGCTGGTGGTGCAAGCGACCGCGCTCAGCTTCTGAGGCGAGTCACGGCAGACGGTTGTGGGTGCCGTCGCAGCGCGGCGCCTTGCCGCTGCGCTTGCAGCCGCAAAAGCCGATCTCGCCGTCGGCATCGGCCTTATATTCGACCGGGCTGAAGCCCGAACCCTTGTGTGAGCCGTCGCAGAACGGCTGGCTCTTGCTCATCCCGCAGGCGCACCACCAATAGGACTTCCCGGCTTGCACCGGCACGCGATAACTGCCGCGCTGCGCGATCAGCGGCAAGCTCTGCGACATACTGTTCCCCCGTTTGCCTAGGCGCGGGCGTTGCCTGCCCGCAATGGAGCCCGACCATAGGGGGAGCGGGCGGTGCCGGGAAGGGCCGCCTGTAGCGGCGGGGCCACGCTACGCCCTCCGGTTGCAGAACGATCGCCCATCCGGGTTGTCAGGCGGCCCAGGATGCTGTTCCTGACCGACGCGTTTCCTCGAGCTTGCGCCCTTTTTGGACAGTTGCAGGCCACGGCTGAGGAGTTCGCAAGGAAGGGCTTGCAATCACGCCGACGTGATCGCAAGCTGGACATTCCTTAACCGGCGATCGCCGCCGCCTGGCGGCGGCGCAGCCCCGAAAGCAGAGGACCATGGCGCGAACTTCCAACGCCTCGGGTCTGAACGGCCGGCACGCCGACGCACCGACGTTCGCGCCCGATCCCGGCTATCACGTCGCCGGGATTTCGTTCAGCGTGCCCGAACTGATGATCATGGCGGGCTGGGCCGAGTATCACGGTCTCAGAATGGTGATCGAGCTCGACACCTGTGTCGACGGCGCCGCCTATGAGGAAGTTGCGGCATTTTATTCGCCGGGTCTGAGGCTGCGCCGCTGGAGCATCTGGCGCGAGCCGCAGGCGGTCGTCCTCGAACGTATGAGCGGCCCGGCCGTGCGCGCCGGCGGGATCGAGGAAATTCTTGAACAGATCATTCCAGCAAGTGCTGATCTATAGAATTTCAATATAGCTCGTAATCGCGGCAAGCTTGCTGATAGTCAACTCACGCAAGGTTTTATCGCCCTACCCGAATGCACGTGCAAGATCTGGGGCGCGATCAAGCCACTGTTCAGACGCGGCGGTTTTCTGTTGCAAGGTAGCAATCCCCTGGAATATACGATTTCGGCATTGATCGCGCCGGCGTTCATCTAGGGAACGGAGAATTGGATGGCTGTCACGATTTCGGTCCCCGGCGCCAACCACACCACGGTCTTCAGGACATATACCGACGCCGGCAATTCGGCCCTCGCCCAGAGTATCGCTGCGACGATTGCCACGCTCACGAACCTGACCGTCTCCAGCGTGACGGGCGGCGGGCAGGTGGCGATCCCGATCACGTCACCGCAGGGCCTCGAGTTCAGCGGCACCGGTAGCTACACCGTCCCCTCCGGCTATGCCTACGCGGTAGACAATGTCAGCCCGGCGGCCCTGGCCGTCAGCATGGGCGGGGGCGTGTTCATCGGCGGCGACGGCAATATCGGGTTCACCAATGCTCCGGGCGCCAGCGACACGGTGCTCGCCGGGAACGGTAACGACACGTTCGCGCTCTCCGGGAGGTATCAGGTCGCCGCGGGCACCGGCGCCGATACCTACAGCCTCGGCGGCACGGGCGTCGTCAGCCTCGGGGGCGGCGTCAACGCCGTCACCATCACCACTGGGGCCGACACGGTGTTTGCTAGCTCTGGCAATAAGGGCTTGGCGATCAACGGAGCCGGTGGAGCGCTGTTCTATTACGGGAGTAACACCCCGGGTGTCGTGGTCGACACGATCGCCGGCGGCACCGGGGGAAGCACCGTCGTCGGCGGCAACAACGAAGCGATCGCTTTCATCGGCAACGCCGCCGCGAGCATCCCCGGCCTGCTGGTGGCCGGCGGCGGGAACGAAACGCTGGTGGCCGCCAACTCCCCGGGCCGCGATCTGATATTTGGGAGCGCGGTCAGCGGGACGAGCGACGTGCTGCTCGCGTCCAACCTGAATTCGAGTTCGCTGGTTGGCGGCGCCGGCAGCGACAGCTTGGTCGGCGGCGCGGCGCCGACCACGTTCTTCATCAATAACGGCCTTAAGGGCAACGACTTCATCTACAATGCGAACGGCGCCGACACGCTCGCGCTGACGGGCTTCGACTCGCTACCGGCTTATTCGTCCGTCCCGGGCGGCGCCGCCACCGTCGTCAAGGCAGCCTTGGCGACCTCGAACACGGTCACGCTGGCCGACGGGACCAAGATTACCTTCGCGGGCGCCGGCGCGAACGGGATTTCCATCTTCAGCTCATAGCGCCATCAGCGCTATCAGCAGAAGCGGCCCCCCGCTCGGAGGGGCCGTTCCGTTGTTCTCGCTCAGCCGATGAGGCCCGATGCCCCGAGCGCCGTGGCAGCGGCGAGCACCAGCAGCGGGTGGATCCGCGTCAGAAGAAAGAGCGCGGTGGCCACGAGGATCAAAAGGTCGAGCCCGACGCTGCGCCCCGTCGTCCGCACGAGCAGCGCCGCGCCGGCCATCACCAGCCCGGCCGTAACCGGGGCCAGCGCACGCTGCACGACGATGCGCCAGGGCCGTGTGTGAAAGCGATGCCAGAAACCGGCGCAAACGAAGGTCAGCGCCGAGGAGGGCGCGCAGAGCGATCCAAGGGCGACCAAGGCACCCGGCACGCCCGCCACCCGCAGCCCGATCAGCGCGGAAACCAGCATGTTCGGCCCGGGTGCGGCCTGCGCCAAGGCATAGAGCGCGGCGAAGTCCTGCGCCGTAATCCAGGGATGCACCTGCACGACTTGGCGCTGCATCTCGGGCAGGATCGAATTGCCGCCACCGAAGGCGACCAGCGAGAGCTGCGCGAAGATGCCGGCGAGCGCCGCAAGCTGCCGCATCACCGCCGGCGCACCGTGGCTCGGGCCTCCACCGCCCATGTCAGTAGTGCGGAGACGGGAACCGCCCCGACGATCACCAGTGGCAGCGGCCAGCGCAGCCACGCGACGGCGGCGAAGGTTGCGAGCCCGACCAGCGCGCCGATGGGACGTTCGCGCAAGGGCGTCGCGATCTTTATCGCGGTCGCCAGCACGAGTGCGGAGGCGGCGGCCGAGAGGGTGACGAAGGCGTGCGCCACAATCGGGATCGCCGCCAGCCGGTGGTAGGCGAAGCCAAGCGCGATCACGATCACCGTCGGCGCGGACATCAGCCCGGCGAAGGCCGCCGCCGAGCCGCGCACGCCGTGAAAGCGCGCGCCAAGCGCGACCGAGAGGTTGATGACGTTCGGGCCTGGGAGGAACTGGCAGAGGCCGAGCAGATCGGTGAACTCCGCCGCGCTCAGCCAGCGGCGCCGTTCCACCACCATCCGCCGCGCCCAGGGCAGGACGCCACCGAACCCGCACAGGCCCGTGGTGAGGAAGCCTAGGAACAAATCCGCGCAGGTCGGCGCGGGCGGGGGCGCCTCCCGCATCGGCGAGTCAGGCCGGCCAAACGCGATCGAAGAACGCGGCGATCTCGGCGCTCGCGCGATCTGGGTCTTCGCGATGCGGGAAGTGTCCGCATCCCGCGAGCGGGGCGAAATCGAGGTCAGCGAATACCTGATCGAGGGTGTCGCCCCAAGCCGATGGCAGCACGGCCGAATCGCCCCAACGCACGCAGGCCGGCACGGTGATCTTCGGCGCTGGTTGCGACTCGCCCCTGATAGCGGCAAGTCGGGCGGCGCTGTTGCTGATGTACCAGTTGAACCCGCCCTGGAGGTTGCCGGGCGCCATGTAGTTATCGACCCATGCCTCAAGAGCGTCGGCAACCCATTCCTGCCGTACCGACCAGTGCCGCAGGAAGTGCTCGAAATAAAGCCGGCAGGTCTCGCGGGAATGACCGACCAGCTTCGCCGCCCAAGGGAGCTGATGAAAGCTCTGGTACCAAATCTCGCGGAAATGGCCGTGATCGAGGAAGCGGCGGCCGATCTGCGGATGCGGGCAGTCGAAGCAGAAAATCCCGGCGAGACGCTCGGGCGCGCGGCGCGCCATTTCCTGGATCACTATGGCGCCGATATCGTGGCCGACCACGCCGGCACGCTCGATCCCGAGTGCCGCGAGGAGCGCCAGCATGTCCTGGGCGAGCACTGGCGAGCCCGCTTCCGCCGATTGGGCGTCACCGGCCGGCTTCTCGCTGGCGCCGAAGCCGCGAAAGTCCGGGGCGATCAAGGTGAAGCGGGATGCCAAGCGCTGCATGACCGGCTCCCAGGTCCACCAGAACTCGGGCCAGCCGTGCATGAGGAGAAGCGGCCTGCCCGCGCCCGCGCGCGCGAGATGCAACTCTACCCCGTTGGCGCGAATCCGTTCGTGCTGCATGGGGGAAGGCTAAGGCGGTTCGGCGCCGTGGACCAGGGGCCGCTGGCGAGTCCCTCGCCGCAGAGTGCGCTCACATAAGGCAGGTTGCAGGGTCATGCGCGTCCCAACCTGTGCGAGTGTGTGAAGGAATTCCCCCGAAAGCGGGCACCCACGACACCGAAGTAGTTTCGGCTTGCTGTATGTGGATTCCCGCTTGCGCGGGAATGACGATTGGGGAGCTTAGGGATTTCCACACGCACTCCTACGCGGAGATTGGGTCGCGCATCCAAGGTCACCTCAGTCACAGGCTTCTCAATGGCTAGGAGGCGATCGTCAACGCCATTCGCGACGCCTGGAAGGCTCTCACCGTCGAGAGGCTGACTTCACCCGCCAACTATTCCTACCAATAGGAAGTCAAGATTTAGGCGGGCCGGCATGATGAGAGGGAGGTGCGTCCCCTTCTGGCTCCTATTCCCTGATCAGCTCCCCGAACACGTAGTCGGTGTGCGCCCCTGCCGCCGGCCCGGGCCAGGCGATGACCGTCTCCGGCGCTTCGCCGTCCAGCCGGATCGCGGGGCCCGGATGCAGCGTACGCCCGATCAACGGATCATCGACCTCGATCACCGCCTTGCGCGCGCGGAAATGCGGATCGGCGGCGCAGTCGGCGACGTCGTAGAGGCGCGAACAGGGCACTTCGGCCGCTTCCAGCAACTCCTGGGCCTCGTGCGCGGGCAAGGTGCGCGTCCAGGCGCCGATCGCCGCGTCGAGCGAGTCACGATTGCGGCAGCGATCGCCGTTGGTGCGATAGCGCGGATCCTCGGCGAGTTCCGGCCGGCGGATCACCTGCATCAGCCGCGCAAAAATGAAATCGGAGTTGCCGGCGATGCAGAGCCAGCGCCCGTCGGCGCACTTATAGGTGTTGGTTGGCGAGGCGGTGGGGATCGCGGCGCCAGCCGGCTGACGCACGCGCCCGTCCATCGCATATTCTGGCAGCATCCCTTCCATCAGGCTGAACACGCTGTCGACCAGGTTCACGTCCACGATGCGCCCGCGCCCTGCCCCCGCGCCATCGCGCTGCCAGAGCGCGGCGAGCAGCCCGATCGCCGCATAGAGGCCAGCGAGGTCGTCGCTGATGGAGATGCCGCAGCGCGGTGGCGGCAGCTCGGTTGTGCCGGGCGGATAGCCGGTCAGGTGCCGCAACCCGCCGATCGCCTCGCCTATCGCGCCAAAGGCGGGCTTGTCGCGATAGGGGCCGTCTTGCCCGTAACCCGAGATGCGGGCGATCGCCAGCCGCGGATTGACGCCGTGCAGCACGTCCGGGCCGATACCGAGCCTTTCCAGCCCGCCGGCGCGCAAATTCTCGACCAGCGCATCGGCACGCGCGATCAGCTTCAGAAAGCGATCCTTCTCTCGCTTGAGGTCGAGCGTGACGGAGAGCTTGTTGCGGCCGTGCACGCTGAACCAGACCGAATGCCCGTCCTTCGCGGCACCCCAGTCGCGCACCGGATCGCCGCCCGGCGGCTCAATCTTGATCACCTCGGCGCCCAGGTCGGCCAGGATGCGCGTAGAGAACGGCGCGGCGACGTAATGGCCGATCTCGACGATCTTCAAGCCAACGAGGGGGCCGGTTCGGGGCGGAATTTTTGCCATGGCGGCGGTTCTCTTAACGTTCCGTCAACACCTCTCGACTATAACCCGACCCGCTGAGGCCGGCATTCGGCCGAAGGTCTCCTCCCCGAAAGTCGCCGTCAGGCGACGAACTTGCGGCGCGTCCCCCGGACGCGCCGCATTTCTGTCCTCCTCACCCCTCCCCTTATCTCTTTCCCGCAAGACGATGGGTACTTTTGCAGGAGGCTGAGTTGCGCTGTTCTGAATCTGGGGCCTAGCATCGCGCATCCCGCATGGATGTGCCGAATGCCCGACAGTGCCGACGCTTTTCCCATCACCGACCGCAACCGCCTGCGCCGCCGCCATGAGCGCGGGCACTACGACAAGAAGACGATTTACGGCATCCTCGATGCGGCGATGGTGTGCCATATCGCCTACAACATCGACGGTCAGCCCTACTGCACGCCGACCGCTTTCTGGCGCGAGGGGAATCATCTCTACTGGCACGGCTCCTCGGCGAGCCGGATGATCCGCGCCGAGGCCGCCGGCATCCCGGTGTGCCTGACGGTCACGCACATGGACGCGGTGGTGCTGGCGCGCTGCGGGTTCAATCACTCTATCAACTACCGCTCCGTGATGGCCTGGGGCCGGGCGCATCCCTTGCAGGGGGCGGAGAAGCTGCGCGCGATGAACAGCTTCATCGATCGCTTCTTCCCCGGCCGCTCGCGCGTGCTGCGTGCGCCGACCGCGCGGGAGATCAAGGCGACTTCGGTGCTCGGTATGGAGATCGAACAAGCTGCGGCCAAGATTCGCGCATTGCCGGTGCACGATGAGGAAGAGGATTACGCGGTGCCCGCCTGGACCGAGCTGGTGCCGGTGAGCGTGGTGCTCGGACGGCCCGAGCCCTGTCCGCGCCAGCACCCCAACGCCGACCGCGATGCCGGCGGCATCGCGGCATGGCGCGAGGGACGCCGTTTGGACGAGGTAATGGCCGAGACCTATCGCATCGCCTATGGGGAGCAGACGCGATGAAGATCACCGCCGTCCGGTTGCTGCGCCTAGCCGGCACGCTGCGGACCGACGGGCCGCTCTGGGAGGAGCGGCTGGTCCGGCCGATCGACATTTATCCCGAGTATCGGATCAGGGACGAATTCGAGGGTGGCCGGCAAACCGGTGCCGACCGGTTCGCACTCGAGCAGTATTTTCTGAAGATCGAAACCGATGACGGGCCGAGCGGCCTCGCCGGTCCGCTTCCCGACATGGTGGCGATCGCCGTTGCGCGCCAGCTCCGACCGATCCTGCGCGGCCAGGATCCGATCGCGCACGAGAAGCTGTGGGACCAGATGCACCGGCTGATGGTGCATGGCCGCCAGGGTAGCACGATGCTGGCGATCAGCGCCGTCGATTGCGCCTTATGGGACTTGAAGGGGCGCTGGCTCGGCCAGCCGGTGTATCGGCTGCTCGGCGGGCCAACGCGTGACGCGGTGCCCGCCTACGCCTCCATGCTCGGCTTCGCGGTGCGTGATCTCGGGCGCGTGCGTGCCCGCGCGCAGGAATACAAGGAGAAAGGTTATACCGCGCAAAAATGGTTCTTCCGCCACGGGCCGATGAGTGGGCAGGACGGGCTGCGCGAGAACGTGGCACTGGTCCGCACCTTGCGCGAGGCGCTTGGCGAAGACTGCGAGCTGATGCTGGATTGCTGGCAGTCATTCGACCCGAATTACACCGAGGCCCTGGCCGAACGGATCGAGGAGTACCATCCGCGCTGGCTGGAGGAGGCGGTGATGCCGGACCGCATCGCGAGTTACGCGCGGCTGCGCGAGCGCGTGCGTATCCCGCTGGCCGGCGCGGAGCACGAATACACGCGGTGGGGGTTCAAGCGATTCATCGATTCCGGCGCACTCGACATCTTGCAGCCGGACATCTACTGGGCGGGCGGCTTGTCGGAGACGCTGAAGATCACGGCGATGGCCACGGCGGCCGACCTGATCGTGATCCCGCACGGGCATTCCTCGCCGGCGGGGATTCACTACTCGCTGGCGCAGTCGCCGATTCACACGCCTTATCAGGAATATCTCGTAAAGTGGAATGCCATCAACCAACACTTCCTGAAGCACAAGGTGGTGCCGGCAAACGGGCTGATCCGCGCCAATGACCAACCGGGGCTTGGGATGGAGCTCGATCCCGAGGCGATCGAAGCGGAGGAGGAGGCGTTTCGGTGAGGGGTCTACCTGCTTCTCGCCATCCCCGCGACAGCGCGCGAAAGCGGGAACCCATGCTGGAAGGCACCGAATCGCCATTGAGCGCTTGTCTCAGGGGGATGCAGCAGGTCGTTTCATGAGGTCCGACTCTCACGGGAACGACGATGATCACCGCCCCCCGACCTCCGCACCGCGAGCGAAAATGCGGCCTGCCCAACGAGCGCCGAGCCGAGCAGCACGAAGGCGACGGTGAGCACCGAGCCGGGCCGCCACGTTTCCACCGCTACCGTGCACAAGGCGCCGTAACTCATCTGCACGAAGCCGTAGAGGCCCGAGGCGGCGCCGATCGCCTGCGGGTTGACCGACACCGCTCCGGTGATGGCGAACGGACTGGCGAGCCCCGCGCCGACCATGAAGAAGGCGATGCTGCCGATCACTGAAACCACGCTCAGACGATCGGCGACCGTCGCGGCAAGAAAGGCCGCGGCGCTCAGCACCGCGATCATATTGGCGATCCTGAGCGCCGTGCTCACCCGCAGCCGTCCCGCCACGCGGTTCGCGAGCAAGCCGCCGGTGGCGACGCCCAGCATTAGCAGCATGTAGTAAAGCCCGACGCGCTGCTCGCTCTGATGCAGCCTGTCCATCAGGATGAACGGCGAGGCTGCCATGAAGGCGTAGAACGAGGTGGTGGTGCAGGCACCGCCGATCGCATAGCCGCAGAAGCCGGGCGAGCGCAGCAACCGCAGCGACGGGCCGATCACTGGCCGGCCCCGGCCGCCTCCCCGATTGGTTTCCGGCATGAACAGAACGGCGAGTGCGGTGGAGAGCGCGCCAACAACGGCGAGCAGGGCGAAGCTGGCGCGCCAGCCGGCACGTGCCGCGGCGTAGCCGCCGATCGCCGGCGCGATCGCCGGGGCCATCGACATCACCAAGGTGAGCAGCGCGAGCTGTGCCGCCGCCCGGTCCGGCGCGGCGGCATCGCGCACGATCGCCCGGCCCAGAACGAGCCCCGCGCAGCCGCCGAGCGACTGCACGATGCGCGCGCCGATGAGCACCCCCGCGCTCGGCGCCGCTGCCGTGGCGAGGCCCGCCAGCGTGAACAGCCCGAGGCCTAGAATCAGCACTGGCCGCCGCCCGAACCGGTCGGAGATCGGGCCGTAAAGCACCTGTCCGGCGGCGAGGCCGATGAGGTAGAGCGTGATGGTGAGCTGGATCACCGGCGCCGACACGCCGAGCGCGGTGGCGGTCGCCGGCAGCGCCGGGATGATCAGGTGCATCCCGAGCGTGCCGCAGGCGGTGACGGCCACCACCACGGCGAAGGGTGCGCGCGTGCTCTCCCTCACGCGGCAGCGGTCTGCGCGATGCTGATGCGCGGCGGGTTCTTCAAGGTTTGCAGGATCACGCAGTACCGCTCCGTCGTCTCGATCAGCCGCGCGATCTTCTCCGCCTCGGCGTCGCAGTCGAGCTCGAAACGCAGCGTGATTTCCGTCAGCCCGACGGGCACGGCGCGATCGACGCCGAGTGTGCCGCGCGCGTCCCACACGCCCTCGGCGACGATGCGGCCACCCCGCATCGGAATGCTCATCGCGGTCGCCACGGCGCAGAGCGTGGTGCCGGCGCAGGCGACCAGCGCCTCCAGCAGCATGTCGGCCGAGCAGGCGAGCGCGCCCGATCCGCCGCCCGCCTTGTGCAGCCCGGCCTTCACCTCGCCGCCCCACGTGGGCACCGTGCAGGCGATGTCCGCCATGTCGAGGCGGCACTCGGCGCGGGCAGGCACGCCGGCGGTTTCGGGGTGCTCGCGGTATTGCTGCTTGAGCGGCGCCTGCAAGGCGCGCAACGCGGCGGCGTCCATCCGGTCCCTCTCGTCAATCCGTTCCTGGCGTGCATACTCGCGACAGGGAGAGCGGTATGCAATTCGGGCTGTTCGGTGGCGCGCGCACCAAGCGCGGAACGAATCTCGGCACGGGGGACAGTCACTCCTACCGGGGCTTCATCGATTATGCGGTGGAGGCGGAGCGCCTCGGCTTCGACAGCGTGTTCCTAGTCGAGCACCATTTCACCGGTCAGGGACAGGTCTCCGCCTCGCTCACGCTCCTCGCTTACCTCGCTGCGCGCACGAGTCGCATCCGGCTCGGCACCGCCGTCGTGGTGCTGCCCTGGCACAATCCGGTGCTGATCGCCGAGCAGGCGGCCACCCTCGATCTCTTATCCGGCGGGCGGCTCGATCTAGGCATCGGCAAGGGCTATCGCGCCGCCGAGTTTAGCGGCTTCTGCATCCCGCAGGAGGAGGCAAGCGAACGGTTCGACGAGGCGGTGGACGTGATCCGCAAGGCCTGGACCGAGCCCGGCCGCTTCAGCCATCGCGGCAAGCGATGGCGCTACGAGAATATCGTCGTCGAGCCCGAGCCCGTGCAGCGCCCGCATCCGCCGCTGTGGCTCGCGGCGGGCAGCCCCGAGTCGATCCGCCGCGCCGCGCGCGAGGGATTCAACTTGCTGCTTGATCAGATCGCCTCGGTGCGCCTCATCTTGCAGCGCGTCGCGCTGTTCCGCGAGGCATGCGCCGAGGCGGGGCGCGCTTATGATCCGTCGATGGTGGCGGTCGCGCGCGCGCTGCAGATGGTCCGCTCCGAGGAAGAACGCGAGGCCGCGTACGAAACGCGCGCGCAGGTGCTGCGGGTGATCGGCGATCTTGCGCGTGGCGAGGCGGCGCCGAGCGACGTGCGCCGCGACGACGCGGCCCTGCTCGGCACGGCGGAGGAGATCATCGCGCGACTGCGCCAGCTACGCGACGGCGGCGTGCAGCGCGTGCTGCTGGTCGATCCCAAGGCGCACGTGAAAAGCCTGCGGGATTTCGCCGCCGAGGTGATGCCAGCGCTCGCCGACCGGTGCGCCGCCGCTGAATGAAAAGGAGAGGGCCTCATGCAGGATCTGACCGAGGAAACCGTCACCGAGGCCGTGCTAGAGCAGATGGCCTCCACGCCCGATCCGCGGCTGAAAGAGGTAATGGCAAGTCTCGTCCGCCACATGCACGACTTCGCCCGCGAGGTGCGGCTGACGCCGGAGGAATGGCTGAAGGCGATCGGATTTCTCACCCAGGTCGGGCAGATGTGCACCGAGACCCGCCAGGAATTCATCCTCCTTTCCGACGTGCTCGGCCTGTCTGCCCTCGTGCAGCAGATGCATGACGCGCCCGTCGCGGCCGAGGGAACGCAGAGCAGCCTGCTCGGGCCATTCTATCGACAGGACGCGCCGGAGGTGCCGCTTGGCGGCAGCATCGCGCGTCAGGCGACGGGACCGGAGCTTCTGCTTTACGGCACGGTGCGCGATTCACACGGCGAGCCGCTGGCGGGCGCCTACATCCAGCTCTGGCAGACCGACCCCGATGGACTTTATGACTTGCAGGCCCGCGATGCGACGATCGATATGCGCGGCAACATCCGCTGTGACGATCAGGGGCGGTACTGGGTTCGCACGTTGAAGCCGCGCGGCTACTCGATCCCGATGGACGGTCCCGTCGGCACGCTGGTGCGCCGGCAGAACCGGCACGGCCACCGGCCCGCGCATATTCATTTCCTCATCAGCGCGCCCGGCCATCGCGAGCTGGTTACGGCGCTCTATTTCGCCGACGACGCGCACATCGACTCCGACACCGTGTTCGGCGTGTCGAGTCAGCTCGTGGTGCACGCGCGGGCGAACGATCCCGACGCGCCGGTACGGGGCATTCCGGCGGTGCGGTACGATTTTAAGTTGGCGGCGGAGAGTTCCGGTGGCTCGGGGCGGGTCGGTGCCGATCCGAAGCAGCTTGCGGCGTAGGAAGTGGCGTCATTACTAGCCACGCATCCGCGCGGCGAAGCAATGTAGGGCCACCGCGGTGTTGCACCCCTGGATATGCTTCGCGCCGCTTCGCGGCGCTCGCAAACGGGTTGCATATCGCGGCAACAGCGCGGCTCTACTGCTCTAAATGACGTCAAAATACAATGCGGGCGCCGCCAGCAGAAACAGCGCAGCGAGCCCGCTGCTCGGATATCAAGCCCAGCCCACGCTGTCATTCCAGGAAGGCGGCTAGATGCTAGACGCCTGCCCTATTCCGCCACACTCGGCAGCACGATTCGGCGCCGCCGTCTGCGAGTGAGCCGCTCCAGCGCCAGATAGACACTCGGCGTGGTGTAGAGCGTCAGCGCCTGGGAGACGATTAGGCCGCCTGCGACCGAGATGCCCAACGGACGGCGGAACTCGGCGCCTGTGCCGAAGGCGAGCGCGAGCGGCATGGCACTGAGCAGCGCGGCGAGCGTGGTCATCAGGATCGGACGGAACCGCTCGAGACAGGCCTCGCGGATGGCGTCGATCGGCGCGAGGCCGCGTTCGCGCTCGGCTTCCAGCGCGAAATCGACCATCATGATGCCGTTCTTCTTCACGATCCCCATCAGCAGCACGATCCCGACCATGCCCAAAAGATCGAGTGGCTGGCCGGTGATCAGCAAGGCGAGCAACGCGCCGAGCCCTGCCGAAGGCAGGGTGGAGAGGATGGTCAGCGGGTGCAGCAGACTCTCATAAAGCACCCCGAGCACGATGTAGATCGCGATCAGGGCGGCGGCGATCAGCAGCGGCGCGGTCCGCGTGGTTTCCTGAAGCCATCGCGCGTTGCCGGCATACTCGGTGTGCAGGCGCGCCGGCATCCTGAGGTCGAGCACCGCCTTGTCGACCGCGGCCTCGGCATCGCCGAGTGACTTTCCTTCGCCTATGTTGAAACTCAGCGTCGCCGCCGGGAACTGTCCCTGGTGATGCACCGCGAGCGCGGCATCGCCGGTGGCGAAATGCGCGACGGCGGCGAGTGGCACCTGGACCCCTGTGCTGCTTCCCACATAAACGCGGTCGAGCATCGCGGGCGAGACCTGCAAGGAAGGGTCGGCCTCGACCACTACCTTGTATTGGTTACGCTGCGAATAGATGGTCGAGACCTGACGCTGGGCGAAGGCGTTGTTGAGCGCGGCATCGATCGCGCCGGCGCTGACGCCGAGCCGGGCGGCGGCGTCGCGATCGATGACGATGTTCTCCTGCGGACCCGCGCGGTCCTGATCGGAGGTCACGTCGTCGATCCCCGGCGTCTCCTTTAGCCGATCCTC
Source organism: Acetobacteraceae bacterium (assembly GCA_035685165.1). Lineage (GTDB taxonomy): Bacteria > Pseudomonadota > Alphaproteobacteria > Acetobacterales > Acetobacteraceae > DATFDN01. The sequence goes on along the minus strand of DASRBI010000008.1, from coordinate 269,956 downwards.
GAGGAGCTGCGACCAGCGGCGAAGCTCGCCCACTTCGTCGCCGATCAACACGAACTGGAACTGCGAGCCGCCTGCGCGGCCGCCGCCGCGCAAATCCTGTGCGGAGGCGAGGAAGGTCTGCACCCCGCCCAGCCGCATCAGCTTTGGGCGCAGCCGCTCGATCACTTCCTCGGAACTGACATGCCGCGCGCCAAGCGGCTTGAGGCTGACGAGGATGCTGCCGCGGTTGAGCGAGCTCCAGCCGCTGGCGACGCCGACCATCGAGGCGACCGTGTCGACGGCGGGGTCCGCCAGCAGCACATCGACCACGGCGCGCTGCCGCTCCTCCATCGCCTTGAAGGAGACATCGGGGCTCGCGACCGTCGACCCCAACAGGATGCCGGTGTCCTGGATCGGTATGAATCCCTTGGCGACTGTGCCGTAGAGCCGCACCGTCACGATGACGGTCAGCGCCAGCAAAAGCAGCATGAAGGCCTGATGGCGCAGCGACCAGCCGAGCGAGCGCGCGTAGAAGCGCCGCAGCGAAGCGAAGCCGCGCTCGAATCCCTCCGAGAAGCGGTGCCAGAACCCTGTACGGCCGTGCTCGGGCGTCATGTAGCGGCCGCAGATCATCGGCGTCAGCGTGAGCGAGACCGCCGCAGAGATGACGATCGCCATCGTCAGCGTCATCGCGAACTCGTGGAACAGCCGCCCCAGGATGCCACCCATGAAGATCAGCGGGATGAACACGGCCATCAGCGACACGGTGATCGAGATTACGGTGAAGCCGATCTGCTTCGCCCCCACGATTGCCGCCTGCATCGGCGGCAGGCCGCGCTCGATATGGCGGGTGATGTTCTCGATCATGACGATCGCGTCGTCCACCACGAAGCCGACCGAGATCGTCAGCGCCATCAACGAAAAATTGTCGAGCAGGTAGCCCATGAACCACATGCCGGCGACCGTGCCGCACAGCGCGAGCGGCACGGTGACGGCGGCGGCCAAGGTCGGCACCAGGCGGCGCATGAAGAGCAGTACCACCAGGAGCACGAGTGCCACGGTGACCGCGAGCGTGTACTGCACCTCATCCACCGAGGCGCGGATCGTCGCCGTGCGGTCCTGGATCACCGAAAGCTTGATCCCGGCCGGCATCCATTCCTGAAGCTGCGGCAGCATGGCGCGCACGCGATCAACCGTCTGGATCACGTTGGCGCCGGCTTCCTTCGTAACGGTCAGCAGAATGGCGGGCTGCTTGCCATCCCAGGCGGCGAGTCGAACGTTGGCGACGCCATCGGTGACGCGCGCCACATCCGCCAAGGTCAAGGTGACGCCGGGTGCTGCCTTCAGCACGAGGTTGCGATACTGTGCCGCCGCCGAAAGCTGGCCGTTCACCTTGATGGAGGCGGCGGTCTCCGGCCCGCTGAAGCCGCCCGTGGGTTCCGTGACGTTGGCCTGCTGGATCGCGGTGACGACGTTTTGCGCCGACAGCCCCGCCGCCACCAGCCGCACCGGATCGAGATCGACGCGCACGGCAGGCTTCTCGGCGCCGCTGACGGTGACGTTCGCGACGCCCTCGACCTGCGACAGGCGCTGCGCGAGCACGGTATCGGCGGCGTCGTAAATGTCGCGGATCGGCAGCGCGTCCGACGAGAGCGCGATGGTCATGATCGGCGCGTCGGCCGGATTGAACTTGCGGTAGAACGGCCGCAGCGGCAGATCCGACGGCAGATCGTCCATCGCGGCGTTGATCGCTGCCTGCACGTCGCGCGCCGCGCCGTTGATGTCGCGGTCGAGCTCGAACTGGATAACGATCGCGGTGTTGCCGATGGAGCTGGTGGAGGTGATCTCGGTCACGCCGGCGATCTCGCCGAGCCGCCGCTCCAAGGGCGCGGCGACCGAGTTCGCCATCGTCTCGGGGTCTGCGCCCGGCCGACCCGCGATGACGACGATAGTCGGGATGTCGATGCTCGGCAGCGCCGAGATGGGCAGGAAACGGTAGGCGACGGCGCCCGCGATCAGGATGCCGATCGCAAGCAGGATCGTCGCGACTGGCCGGGCGATGAAGTGCGCGGAGAGACTCACTCGGCCGCCGCCAGCACCGTGTCGCCGCCGAAGCGCAGGCGCAGCCGCTCAAAGGCGAGATAGATCGCGGGCGTGGTGTAAAGCGTGAGAAGCTGCGACAGCAGCAGTCCACCCACGATCGTCACGCCGAGCGGAAAGCGCAGCTCCGATCCCGCCCCGCGCTCGAGCACGAGTGGCAATGCGCCGAGGAGGGCGGCCATCGTCGTCATCATGATCGGGCGGAAGCGCAAGAGGCAGGCTTCCTCGATCGCGGCGCGTGGATCGAGCCCCCGCGTGCGCTCCGCATCGATCGCAAAGTCGATCATCATGATCGCGTTCTTCTTCACAATCCCCATCAGCAGCACGATGCCGACGAGCGCCACGAGCGACAAGTCGATCCCGCACAGCATCAGGGCGAGCAGCGCGCCGATGCCCGCCGAGGGCAGCGTGGAGAGAATCGTGACCGGGTGAATCCAGCTTTCGTACAAGACGCCGAGCACGATATAGATCACCACCAGCGACGCCAGGATGAGCCAGGGCTCGGCCGCGAGCGAGCTTTGGAACTCGGCGGCGTCGCCCGAGAAGCTGCCGGAAATGGTAGCCGGCATCCCGATCCGCCGCCCCGCCTCGCGCAGCGCCCGCACCGCATCGCCGAGCGCATAGCCGGGGGCGGTGTCAAAGCTGATCGTCGCCGAGGGAAACTGCTCCTCGTGCGTCACCACGAGCGGCGCTGTGGTCGGCCGGATAGTCGCAATCTGCGCCAGCGGAACCTGCGTGTCACCGGTGCCGGGCACACGCAGAAGCGCAAGCGCCGCCGGATCGGCCTGCCACGCCTTGTCCGCCTCCAGCACCACGCGGTACTGGTTCGCCTGCCCGAAGATGGTGGAAATCTGCCGCTGGCCGAAAGCGTCGTACAGGGTGTCCTGCACCGCTTGCATGCTGACCCCGAGCCGCATCGCCGTCTGCCGGTCCACCCGCACCTCGGTTGCGAACCCGCCTTCCTGCTGATCGGAGGCAACGTCCGCCAGCGCGGGTGCGCGCTGCAAGGCGTTGGCGAGGCGCGGCGCCCAAGTTTCGAGTTCCGCGCGGTCGGTATCGACCAGCGTGTACTGATAGGCCGTGCGAGTGACGCGGGAGCCGAGCGTGATGTCCTGCACCGGCTGCAACCAAGCGGCGAGGCCCGGCACGGATTCGATCTCGGCGTGCAGGCGCGGCAGCAGCACGTGCATTCCGGGCCGCTCGCCGAATGGCTTGAGACCGATGGTGAGGCGCCCGGCATTCGGCGTAGCGTTGATCGTGCCGGCACCGACGAACGAGATCACGCTCGTCACCGCCGGATCAGCGCGCAGCCGCGCGGCGGCCGCGTTCTGCAAGAGGGCAAGATGCGACACGGATGCGCTCTCGGCCGCCTCGGTGATCGCGACGACGGTGCCGGTGTCCTGCTCGGGCAGGAAGCCTTTGGGCACGATCATATAAAGCCCGATCGTGCCGGCGAGCGTCACCACGGCGAGCGCCAGCATCAATGGCTGGTGCCGCAGCGAGGCGGCGAGGGTGCGCCGGTAGAGCCCAAGCATCGCCCGGAATCCGGATTCCAGCGCGCGGCCGAGCCGGCCTTCGGAGTCAGCCGTGACCGGGCGGAGGAACTGGCTGCACATCATCGGCGTGAGCGTGAGCGAGATTACCGCCGAGACGATCACGGCGACCGACAGCGTGACCGCGAACTCGCTGAACAGCCTCCCGACCACGCCGGACATGAACAGGAGCGGGATGAACACCGCGACCAGGGAGACGGTGAGCGAGACGATGGTGAAGCCGATCTGCCCGGCGCCGCGGAATGCGGCACGCACCGGGTCCATCCCTTGTTCGATGTAGCGGACGACGTTCTCGATCATCACGATGGCGTCGTCCACCACGAAGCCGGTGGCGACGACGAGCGCCATCAGCGAGAGATTATCGAGGCTGTAGCCTAGCAAGTGCATCACGCCGAACGTGCCGATCAGCGACAACGGCAGCGCGACGGCGGGGATGAAGGTCGCGCGCGGCGAGCGCAGGAAGGCGAAGATCACCAGCACCACGAGCGCGACCGCGGCGATCAGCGTGATCTGCACGTCGCGCACCGACGCGCGGATGCTTTGCGTGCGGTCGGAGACGATGTTGAGGCGGATGCCTTGCCCCATCGCGTTCTCGAGCGCGGGCAGGGCGGCGCGGATCCGGGCGACGACCTGCATGATGTTGGCGCCCGGCTGGCGCTGGATCTCCAAGACCGCCGCCGGCTCCATGCGGCCGTCGTGGAAATACCAAGAGCCGACCTGCTCGTCCTCGAGCCCGTTGACGACGCTGCCGACCGCCGACAGCCGCACGGGCGCACCGTTGCGCCAGGCGACGATGAGGTCGCGGTACTGGTCGGCAACGACGAGCTGGTCGTTGGCGCCGAGCGCGATTGCCTGGCGCGGCCCGTCGAACCCGCCCTTGGCGCCGTTGGTGTTGGCGGCGGCGACGGCGGTGCGGACATCCTCCATCGAAACGCCGTAGCCCGCGAGCCGCGCCGGATCGACGCGCACGCGCACGGCGGGACGCAAGCCGCCTTGCACTGTCACGCGGCCGACGCCCTCGATCTCGGCGAGCTTGGGCTGCAGGACGGTGTCGGCGGCATCGCCGAGGCGGGCCAGCGGCACGGTGTCGGATGTGAGAACGAGCGTCAGGATCGGCGCGTCGGCCGGGTTCACCTTCGAGTAGGTGGGCGGATAAGGCAGGTTGGCGGGGATCGTGCCCTGTGCGGCGTTGATCGCCGCCTGCACGTCCTGCGCCGCTGCATCCAGGCTGCGGTCCAGGCTGAACTGCAAGGTGATCTGGCTCGTGCCCTGCGAGCTTGCCGAAGTCATCACGGTAAGCCCGGGGATTTGCCCGAACTGGCGCTCCAGCGGCGCGGTGAGCAGGGAGGAGACGGTATCGGGGCTCGCGCCGGGGAATTTCGTGCTGACGGTGATGGTCGGGAAGTCCACCTGCGGCAGCGCGGAGACCGGCAGCGAGCGGTAGCCGAGCGCGCCCGCCAGCAGGATCGCGATGGCGAGCAGCCAGGTGGCGATCGGCCGCGCGATGAACGGGGCGGAGAGGTTCAATTACGGATGCTTTCCGCTCTTGCCTTCAACGGGCTTCGGCAGCGCGGGCACTGGCGCGCCGGGGGCCGGGGCGATCGCAAGCTTCTTGCCGTCCGAGAGCCGCGAAGCGCCGTCGGTGACGACGACATCACCCGCCTTGAGCCCGTCGGCAATGACGGTCGTTTGCGCGTCCTGATAGCCGACCGTCACCGGCACGCGGTGCGCGACGCGATCCTCGCCCGCGAGATAGACGTATTCGCCGGTCGGGCCGCGCTGCACGGCGGCGGCCGGAACGACCACCGCGTCATGCGCGGTGGCGACCTGCACGCGCACGCGCACGAACGCACCCGGCCAAAGAAGCTGCCTTTCGTTGGGGAAGGTCGCCTTCAGCTTGATGGTGCCGGTCGTCGGATCGACCTGGTTGTCCAGCACCGAGAGGGTGCCGGTGTCGAGCGGCTTGCCGCCGTCGGGCCCGCCGCTGCCGTCCAACGCCTCGACGGTCGCCTTCCCCGAAGCCACGGCGGCGGCGACCTGCTGCAAGTTCTGCTGCGGCAGGGTGAACAGGACCGAGATGGGCTTGAGCTGGGTGAGCGTGACGATTCCGGTCGTGTCCGCCGCATGCACGATGTTGCCGGGATCCACCTGGCGGATGCCGGCCAGCCCGGTGAGGGGTGAGGTGATCGTGGTGTAGGAAAGGAGGGTGCGTGCGTTGTCGACCATCGCCTGATCGGCCTCCACCTGCGCGGAAAGCTGCGCCACGGTCGCCTTCTGCGTGTCGGCGGTTTGCTCCGTCGTGTAGTTGTTCCGCACGAGTTTCTGGTAGCGCGCGAGGTCGACCTTGGCGTTGGCGAGCTGCGCCTCGTCCTGCGCCTTTTTCGCGACGGCCTGATCGAGACTCGCCTTGTAGGTACGCGGATCGATCCGCGCCAGCACTTGTCCCTTCGTCACAGGCTGGCCTTCGGCGAAATCGACCTCGAGCAAGGGTCCGTCGACCATCGCCTTGACAGTGACGGTCTGATAGGCCTGCACGGTGCCGAGCCCGTCGAGCCAGATCGGTACGTCGCGCTGCACCGCCGCCGCCGTCAGCACGGGAACGGGCGCGTTGGCGAATGGGTTTTGCTTTTTGCTCGCTGGCTCCGCCGGCCAGAGCCAGATTGCCGCGCCGATCAGCGCGAGCAGCACCGCAATGCCCACCCAGGCGCCGAGGCGCGCGCGGCGCGCATGCACCCGGGTCGCTGGCGGCACGGTGTCGCGGGCGAGGGTGTCCATGCTCAGCTTACGATCCGGGGCTTGCGACGCGGCGGTGTGGGGTAAGGCACCGGCGCACTCATCGTCAGTCCCGCACAAGCGGGAACCCATGCAACGAGCCACCCTGTCCGTCGCTGCGGAAATCGGCTGCCGCGATCCAACGCGCCGTGCCTTCCGCAACATCGGTTCCCGCTTGCCCGGGAATGACGGAGTAAGGGAGAGGCGTTCTCAATCCGCATCGAACTATCCTACTCCATATTCTCCGTCCCCGGCAGCGCCAGCCCGCCCCTGACGATGCCGGGACCGAGCGCGGGCACCACGTCCATCACCCCGCCCTCGGGTTCCTGCCAGCCACCGCCGAGCGCCTTGTAGAGATTGAGCAGCGCCAGGAACCGGGCGAGGCGCACCTGCACCAGCGCATCCTGATCGGCGAACAGCGTGGTTTCCGTGGAAAGCAAGGTGGTCACGTCGGCGGTGCCAGCCGCCATCTGCGCGCGCGCCGCGTCAGCCGCCGCGTGCGCGGCGGCGACCGCCTTCCGCGCCAATGCCTCCTGCTCGGTCGCATAGCGCCATGCCGTCAGCGCCGTCTCGACATCGGTGAACGCCTGCACCACGGCCTTGCGGTAATTAGCGGCGAGTTCCTGGTAGCGGCCTTTCGCCTGCTCCAGCCGTCCGCGCAAGGCGCCTCCGTCGAAGATGGGCTGGGAGGCGGTGGCGGCGAGCACGGCGATGAAACCGCCAGGGCTGAACAGGTTGCTGAGCGCGCTGTTGCCGTAACCGCGCTGCCCGGTCAGCGCGATATTGGGGAAAAAGGCGGCGTCGGCCGCCTTGATGTCGAAGTTCGCCGCCACGAGCTGCGCCTCGGCCGAGGCCACGTCAGGGCGCCGCTTAAGCAGCGCCGAGGGCAGCCCCGGCGCGACCGGCGGGGCGGCAAGCGCGGTCAGCGTGCCGGGACGCGCCGTGACCGCCTCGGGCGGCTTGCCGATTAGGATGCCGAGGCCGATTAGTTGCTGCTCCAACTGGCTCCGCAGGGCCGGGATGTTCGCCTCTTCGGTCGCCACGAGCGCCGCCTGCTGGTCGCGGTCGAGCGTGGTCGCGGTACCGGCCTCGAGCCGGCCGACGATAACGGCGAGCGAGGCGCGGGCGTCCTTCAAGTTTTGCTCCGCGACGGCAAGTCGGTCGGCGAGCTCGAGGGCGGTAAACCAGGTCTGGGCGACGCTGGTGAGCACGGTCAGGCGTACGGTCTCGGCGTCGAACCGGCTGAAGGCGGCGCTAGCGACCGCGGCGTTTCGCGCTGATCGGTTGAGACCCCAAAAGTCCAGCACATAGGAGGCGTTGAGGTCGGCGTTGTATTGGTGGATGGTGATCGAGCCCGACCGGAACTGCTGCACGCCGAGGCTCGTGTTGCGCGAGCCGAGCCCCTCCTGCGTCATGCTGCCGCTCGCCGAGCCCGAGAGGGTGGGGAGCAGCGGCGCCCCGGCGATCCGCACCGCCGCATCGGCCTGCCGGATGCGGGCGATGGCGGCCGCGATGTCGAAGTTGTTGCGCTCGGCCTCAGCGATCAGCGCATCGAGCTCAGGTGAGGCGAAGCCGTGCCACCAGTCGCGGTCCGGCCAGACCGGCCCCGGCTCCGGCCCCGGCCCCTTGGCGACGAAAGCGGCGGGCACCTCCTGCGCGGGACGCCGGTAGTCCGGCCCGACGCTGCATCCGGTGGCACCCAGCAGCAAAGCGGTCGCGAGCCCCTTAAGGGCGGCTTTGCGCGTTGCCTGCTGGGGCAAAGCGGCTGATATGTTCCTCCGGGCCTTTCTCCCGCGCGGCAACATGGTCACTGATCTACCCAACCTGCTCACCCTCTCCCGGATCGCCGCGATCCCGGTCCTGGTCGTGCTCGTGGCGCTCCGCACGCCCGAGGCCGATCTCGCCGCCTGCATCGTCTTCAGTGCCGCCGCGATCACCGACTATCTCGACGGCCGGATCGCCCGCGCCCGGCGGCAGCTCTCGAGCTTCGGGCGGATGCTCGATCCGATCGCCGACAAGCTGCTGGTCGGCGCGGCGCTGATGATGCTCGCTGGCGAGGGGCGCTTTCCGTTCGCCACGCTATATCCCGGCGTAGTGATCCTGTTGCGCGAAATTCTGGTCAGCGGGCTGCGCGAATATCTGGCCGGGCTGCGCGTCGGGCTGCCCGTGACGCGGCTCGCCAAGTGGAAAACAGGCTTCCAGATGGGCGCGCTCGGCACGCTCTTGGCCGGCAACGCCTCCGCCCACTGGGTCGGCCTCGATTGGCTGCCGGTCGATGCGATTGGCGCGGCGATGCTGTGGGTGGCGGCGATTCTAACTCTGATGACAGGATGGGACTACCTGACGGCGGGGCTTCGGCACGCCTCGGCCCGGACCCATGAGACGGTGCCGCCGGGAAGCCCGCGTCTGCGGTGAACGCGCTCGGCATCGTCGGCTGGTCCGGCAGCGGCAAGACCACCCTGATCGTCGCCCTGCTGCCGCTGCTCAGGGCGCGCGGGCTGCGCGTTTCCACCGTCAAGCATGCCCATCACGGCTTCGACATGGACCGGCCGGGCAAGGACAGTTACCGCCATCGCGCGGCCGGGGCGGCGGAGGTGATGGTCGTCTCGGGCGCCCGCTGGGCCCTACTGCATGAGCTGGAAGGGCCGGAGCCGCCGCTTTCGGAACTCCTGGTGAGGCTTGCACGGACGGACCTCGTGCTGGTCGAGGGGTTCAAATCTTACCCGTTCGCCAAGCTGGAGGTGTTCCGGGCGGGGCTTGGCAAACCGGCCCTGTGGCGGCGCGACGCCTCGGTGCGCGCGGTGGCGACCGACGCCCCCGCCGGCGCGGGTGTCCCCGAATTGCCGCTGAACCGGCCGGAAGCCGTCGCGGAGTGGGTGGTTCGTCAGCACGCCGAGGGCGCCCTGGCGTTCACGTCTTGAGCGGACCATTGGTCCGGGCTACGGGCAACGGCCCAAGCCGGCGGCGATTTCCAGCCCGGCGCTTGCCTTCATTAAAGGGCCTATGGGAGCTATCGCTGATGCGGCGCTTCGCCTTGCTCGGCCTCTGCTGCCTGTCGTTGTCGGGCTGCGGGTTCGACGAATGGTACCGTCCCCCCTTCTTCGCCGGCCCGGATCCCTACCGGCCGGCGGGCGATGCCGAGAACATGCGCCGCGCGCGCGGGCAGACCGTCGTGGTGACGCCGCTCAGCCAGGAGGCCGGGAATGTCTGGCCGGGCCCGGTGCAGCCGACGCCCTCGCTCGAGGACCTCGTCAAGCAGGAGCGCAACGGCCAGCTTCCGGCGATCGAGCAGCTTCCTGGCCAGCCGCCGGCGCCTGCCGTCCCAGCGCCGCAAAGCGGGCCCGCGTTCGTGCCGCCCGTGCGGCCCGTGGTGCCGTCGGTGCCGCCGGCGCCGGCGCCCGCCCGTCCCGGGACGGCGGTGCCGCCGCCCGCAGCCTCGACCGGCCAGGTGGTGCAAACCCCGCAGGGTCCGGGCGTGACCACCGGGGGCACCGGCGCGTTCAAGTCGATCACCCTGCCGAATGGGATGACGGGCATCGTCGTGCCGAACGGCAACGGAACGAGCACCGTCATCTTCTCGAACGGGCAGGTGCAGACGATCCCCGACACTAAATAAGGGCGATGCAGGAGCGCGCGGAGCCGCCGGTCACGATCCTCTATTTCGCCTGGCTGCGCGAGCGCGTCGGCAGGGCGGAGGAAAAGCTCGCGCTGCCGCCCGGGGTGAGCACCGTCGGGGGGCTGATCGAGCATCTGGTGGGGCTGGGCGATGGCCGCCCGGCCGCCTTCGCATCCCGCAACGTGGTGCGCTGCGCGGTGAACCAGGATTTCGCGGGACTAGACAGCAAGGTGGCGCCGGGCGACGAGGTGGCATTCTTCCCCCCCGTTACGGGCGGCTGAGCCGATGGCGCGCGTGCTGGTGCAGGAACAGGATTTCGACCCCGGCGCGGAGATCGCGCGGCTCGTCGCCGGGCGGACGGGCGTGGGCGGAATCGGCTGCTTCATCGGCACGGTGCGCGACAGCGCGGAGGGGCGGCGGATCACTGCGCTCACGTTGGAGCACTATCCAGCGATGACGGACCGCGCGCTGCGGGCGATCGCCGCCGAGGCCGAGCGGCGCTGGCCGCTGCTCGGCTGCACAATCATCCATCGCGTCGGCCGGCTGGAGCCGGGTGCCAATATCGTGTTGGTGCTCGCCGCCTCCGCCCACCGCGCGGCGGCGCTAGAGGCGACCGGGTTCCTGATCGATTGGCTAAAGACCAAGGCGCCGTTCTGGAAGAAAGAGAGCTTCGCCGAGGGCGGGGAGGCGTGGGTCGCCGCGTGCGATGCCGACGAGGCGGCGGCGGCGCGGTGGAGTTCCTGAGGCGGCGGCGATGCGGCGGGGGCCTCTCCCCTAACCCCCTCCCGCAAGGGGGACTCTAAACCGTTTGTTGATATCACTGCTCCACGCCGGCCGCCTCGCGGCCTTTCCATCGGGCGGTGAAGAAGCGCGGCACGCCATCGGGGTCGGGCGTGAAGTCGAGATCCTTCGTGAAACCGTACGGCACCGGCACGCTCCAGAGCGGCAGCCAGTCGGCATTGGCGGTGATGATGCGGATGCTCCTGGCGTAATCGGACAGGCGGCGCGCTGGATCGCGCGTGGCGTCGGCATCGGCGATCAGGTCGCGCAGTTCTGGGTCGCGCGTATAATCCTCGCTCGTGAAGCCGAAAAAGTGCGGCAGGATCGCCGACACGTCGTTGACGGCGTAACTGCCCCAGTCGCCGAGTTCGGCCCGGTTTTCCCCCTGGATCGCACGCAGAGTCACCTCGCCCTGCGGCAACTGGATGATCTCGGCGTTGATCCCGACCGCGCGGAGATAGCTCTGCACGGCGGCCGACCAGGGCGCAGGCGCGGCGGTGGTGATCTGCAGAGAGAAGCCGTCTGGGAAGCCCGCCTCGCGCAGCAGGGCGCGGGCGCGCTCCGGATCATAGGGCATCGTCACCGCTTCTTTCACATCGCAGCCGAACTGTGCCGGCAGGCAGGGCGCTGCCGGCGCCGCGGCGCCCGGCGGCCCGAAATCGCCCGCGAGCGCAGAGCGGTCAAGCGCCGCTTCGATCGCCTGGCGCACCCTGAGCTTGGTCAGCGGGTTGGCCGGCCCGGAGCGGCCGGCCGCGTCCAAGGAGAGATAGGCGAGCCGCAGCGACCCTCCTTCCACACCGACCAGCGCGGGATGGCGCTCGATCGCGGTGAACCCGGCGGGATCGAAGCGCCAGGTCCAGTCCGCATCGCCGGACAGCAGCGCGGCGAGCTGCGCCGTCGGATCGGGTATGCTGCGGAAGCGAATGCGGGCGATGCTGGGCTCGCCCTTCGGGCTGCCGGCGAAGTAACCGGCGAAACGTTCCAGAGTGACGTCGCCCGAGCCGTCGAGCGGCACGACGCGATAGGGGCCGGAGCCGATCGGTGCGCGCGCGAAGGTGTCGGCGCCGATCCGCTCGCGCAGCCCCTCCGGCAGGATCCAGAGCGCCATCGCGAAATACTCGAGCGCCGCCGGCATGGTGCGCGACAGCCGCACCCGAACGTGCGCGGGATCGAGAATGTCGGCGCCGGCGATCCAATCGTAGATGGGGGAGTTCGCGAGGTTCGGATTGCTCGCGACCCAGTTGATCGTTCCCGCCACATCGGCGGCCGTGACCGGGTTGCCGTCCTGCCAGAGCACGCCTTGCCGCAGCGTGAAAACGAGCGTCCGGTCGTCTTGCCAGTTCCAGGCGGTGGCGAGCAGCGGGACTATCCGAAAGGTCTTCGGATCGCGATAGACAAGCGTGTCGAACACTTGGTGCGCGATGACGAAGCTGCCGAGGCTGGGGTCGTCGTACGGGTCGATGCGGGTGATCGCGTCGCGCCACGCGACGCGCAGCGTGTCGGCCGATCTTTGCGCGTGGCTGGTGCAGGGCGCCCCAGCCCAGGCGGCGACGAGCGCGGCCGCGAGCCAGCGGTGGCGCATCGTTCAGGCGGCGGCTCGATCGCGCGCGATCCCCGTTGCGTCGAACGCGGCGAACAAGGCCTGTTCCTGAGCCGCGCTCAGCTTCAGGTGTGGTGGGCGGATGTTGGTCCAGCGCCGGTCTCCCGTGCGCCGCGCCACCAGCGACTTGAGGCCCGGGATCAGCGGAACGGCCGTGACCGCCTTGCGGGTGGCGGTGAGCACCTTTTGCGCCTGCTCGCCGGCAGGCGCGTTCCAGTTGGCATAGACCTGGGCGCCGACCGTGCAGTTCACGTTGGACGCTGCCGTGATGCAGCCGGCGCCGCCGGAACGGAGCATGGCCAGCAGCAGGCTGTCGTCGCCGGCATAGACCTCAAACCCGTCCTTGGCGAAATGCGCGGCGTAGGCTTGTGTATTGGCAAGGTCGCCGCTGCTATCCTTGATGCCTTTAAAGAGGCTCGGATAGGCGGCGCGCAGCCGGCCGATCAGGTCGATGCCGAAGCCGATCACGGCCTGCTGCGGGAAATGGTAGAGGTAAAGCTTGATCTCGCCGCCGGTGCGTTCCGCGACCTCGCTGAAATAGGCGAACAGCCCCTCGTCGGAGGGGTTCTTGTAGTAGAACGGCGGCAGAAGGAGCGCCCCCAGACAGCCGAGGCGGGCGGCGCGGCGGGTGAGCAGCACGGTATCGGTAAGCGCGGTGGTGCCGGTGCCCGGCATCAGCCTCGCGGGCGGGATTCCGCGCTCGGCCAGGCCCTCCATGACCGCGATGCGCTCCTCGATGCCGAGGCTGTTGGCTTCGCCGGTGGTGCCGAGGATCCCGAGGCCGTTGCAGCCGTTGGCGAGCAGCCAGCGGCAATGCGCGGCCATGCGATCGAGATCGACCGACAGGTCATCGTTCATCGGCGTCAGCACGGCGGCGTTGATGCCGCCGAACAGGGCGTCTTTCATGGTCTTGAACTCCCCTCCACCCGGCGGCGCGCGGCGTCCGCCCCGGCCAGTCCACGATGTGATGTTCGAGCGGTCCCGCCTGGCGTTCCGAGACCGCGCGGCCGCGCACGGAAATGCCCGCGCTGTGCACCGTCTCCGGCGAGCCGGAGACGAGCGGATGCCACCAGGCGAGCCCTTTGCCCTCGGCCAGCCGCCGGTAGGCGCAGGAGGGCGGGAGCCAGTCGACCTCGCGCACCGTCGCCGGGGTAAGACGCACGCAATCGGGCACGCGGCGGTGCCGGTTTGCGTAGTCGGTGCAGTGGCACTCAGCGAGGTCGAGCAGGTGGCAGGCGACGTTGGTGAACGAGAGCGAAGCCTCGTCCTCGTGGCGGAGCTTGTGCAAGCAGCACCGGCCGCAGCCGTCGCAGAGCGATTCCCATTCCGTCGCCGTCATCTGCTCGAGCGTCTTCGTCTTCCAGAACGGAGCGGTGCGCGCCATAGGCCAGCCTAGCGCGAAGCGCGCCGGCGAGAAACGTCAGCGCGGCGGCGGCAGGTTCTGTTGCTGGATGGCGTCACTCCCGGGAGCGGGCGGCTGATAGGCCTGCGGCGCCGGATAGCCGGACGCGGGCGGATAGAGGGGCGGCGTGGAGGGCGGTGTATAGGCCGAAGTCGGCGCTGCCCCGTAGCCGGCCGGCGGCGGGGTGCCATAGGCAACGGCCGGCGCGGGCGCGCCGTAGCGCGTCAGCACGCCGCGCAGCGGCTCGGCGCCCGGATTGCGGCCCTGCATGGCGAGCACGATCTGGCGCGCATCCAGCGGCGCGCCGTAATAGGCCTGATCGGCGCCCGTATCGGAATCAAGCACGGTGCCTTCGAGCGAGATGCCGGCGAACACGCCGCGGGCCTCCTCGAAGGCGACGATGTCGGCCGAGCCCGGCGTCACCGCGCCGGCCACGCCGCCGCCGATGGTTGCGATCGCCAGCGAGGCGCCGGCGCCGAACTTGAAGTGCGTGTTGAGGATCGCCTGCAGGCCCGCATTGGTCATCACAAGCAGCGTCAGCGCGCTGTCCTGCACGCCGATCTGCAAGCCGAAGCTCAGGCTGCCGATCGTGTAGAAGGCGGGATAGGACCAAGTGCCGTTGCCCGCGCGTGCCAGCAGGACGCAGCGGCCGCCGGAGCCGCCGAAGAAAAATCCGGCCTTGAAGACGCGCGGACAGAGCAGCACCGCGCGCGCCTTCGGCAGCATGTCGCGCGGGGTGGTGGAGACGGTCGTCGTCATCATTTCCTGCACCGACAACGTCGCCCGGTCGACGACCGCCTGCTGCTCGCCTTGCGCCCGCGCGAGCGCGGGGAGCGCGGCGAAAAGCGCAACGGCCAGCAGAATGCGCTTCATGCGAAGTCTTCTCCTTGTCGGCCGCACTCCTAGCACCGGCGCGCCGCGCCGGGGCAAGCCGGCAGACGGTCGATCTCCGCCTGCTAGGAAGCGGCGGCTATCTCCACGCCCGTATCGTTGAAGCAGGCGCCTTCCGAAAGGTCGGCCCGCATCTCCGCCGACACCAGTGCCGAGATTGTCTGGCCCGTCCGGCTGGTGGCGAGCCAAGCGCCCTTCTCGCTCGCCACCACCCCGCGCGGCACCGCATCCGTTACCTCAAGCGGCAGGATCACCTCGCCGAGCCCATTGAAGACCCGCACCTCGGCCCCCGTGGCAAGGCCGCGCGCGGCCGCATCCGCCGGATGCATCTTCAGCTTGGGCGCCCGCCGCGACGGGCCAAGGCCGCCGAGCGTCGAGGAGATGCGCCGGTCGGAGGCAGGCGAGATCAGGCGCAGAGGATAGTCCGAATCCGCCCCCCGAAATCCCGGCAGCCGCGCCTCCGGCCCCCACCGTTGAGCCAGGAAATCGGATTCCAACTCCACCTTCCCCGAGGGCGTCGCCGGGCGGATATTCTCGAACAGCACCATCGGCCGCCCGTCCGGGCCCGTCATCTGCAACGGGCGGCCGGGCGCTAGCGCACTCGGGCGAATCCCCTGCATCCGCGGGTCATCCGGGTCGATCGCCTCGTCCATCAGCTCCGCATCGGTGGCGCGGAAACAGGGGTCGTCGAAGCCGAACCGAGCGGCGAGGCGGCGGAAAATCTCCGTATTCGGCAGCGACTCGCCCTGCGGCGGAATCACCGGCTCCGCCCGCTGAAGCCATTGATGCCCGTACGAGCCGTAAAGGTCGGGGTATTCGAAATGCGTCGCGCCCGGCAGCAAAATGTCGCAATGCGCCATGCTCTCGGTCATCGCCACGTCGATGCCGACCATGAAAATGTCCTCGCGCGCTAGCCCGCGCCGCATCCGGTTCTGGTCGGGGTGCACGACGATCGGGTTGTGGTTGTACATGATGATCGCGCGCAGCGGCGGGTCGAGATCGTCCTCGGCCAAGTGCCGCCCCATCTCGATGAGGTTCAAGGTCCGCGTACCCTGCGGCAGCAGGTCCGGGCGTTGCAGCTTCGCCATCGTCTTGGGGAAGGCGTTGCCGCAGGCGACCACGATGCCGCTTCCCTTCCCTAGCTTGCCGAGCAGCGCCGGCAGCGCCACCGCCGCGCGGATGCCGCTGCCGCCGTTGCGCCCGCGCTCCAGCCCGTTGCCGGGTGCGAGGACCAATCGCCCCGCCACCGCCATGTCCCGGGCCAGCCCGCGGATCACGTCCGCCTCGATCCCGCACACCCCGGAGGCGCGCTCAGCGGGCCATTCCCGCGCCCGCTCCATAAAGGCGTCGAAGCCGAGGACGTTTGCGGCGATGAACCGGAGGTCGAACGCGCCCATCCGTTCCAGCTCCGTCGCCAGCGCGAAGCCGAGCACGACGTCGGTCCCCGGCATGAGAGCCAAGTGGATATGCGCCTGCTCGGCGATCTTGGTCCGCAGCGGGTCGATCACCACGAGCTTTGCGCCCCGGCGGATCGCACGCCGCACTGCGCGCACGAGATGCAGGTTCGCGACTGTGGCGTTGTTGCCCCACACCACGATCAGGTCGGCTTCCTCGGCCATTTCGGGCGGGCAGCCGGGCGCGGCGCCATAGGTTCCCGCCCAGGCCTCCGAGCGTACCCCGCCGCACAGCGAGCGCCGATAGACCTGACTTGCGCCGAGCTTGTGCAGGAACCGCAGCGACATGCTGTCATAGGCAAGCAGCCCGTGTGGCCCGGCATAGTTGAGCGGCGCCACCGCCTGCGGGCCATATGCGCGGATCACCGCGCTGATGCGGTCATGGATCTCGTCCAGTGCCTCGTCCCAGGAAATGCGCGCGAACTGCCCCGCGCCCTTCGGCCCGGTGCGGCGCATCGGATAGAGCATCCGCTGCGGCCCATGCACGAAGGCCGGCATGTCCTGCGCGACTTTGGTGCAGATAACCCCGGCGGTGAACGGCAGCGCGTCCGACCCGCGCACCTTCACCACGCGATCGTCCTCGACCGCGACGGTCAGGCTGCACGTGTCAGGGCAGTCGAAGGTGCAGACGCTCGGACGTTCGACAAGGGTCATGGCGCAGCTCCAGCCAAGAGCATGACCCATGCACTGAAAACGCGGAACGATCCAGGGCCGCGCGGCCCCGGCGCCCATTAGCCGCTATTCTTGCGCTCGGCCTTCTTCTCCTCGTGATGGCCGACCGCGGCGCCCACGCCGGCGCCGACGAGCGCATGGCCGCTGCCGATCTCATGGCCCGCCAGCGCGCCGACCGCCGCACCCTTGGCCGTGTCATGGTGGTTCACCGGCTTGGCGCTGCCCGTGGTGTCGGTGTTGTCGCCGGCGGCGAACGCCGCCGGAGCCACAGCCAGGGCAAGGCCAATGGCGAGGGCAGGAATCAGTCGGGTAAGGGTCATGCAATCCTGCGGTTTGGGGGAACCGAACCTGAAACGGCGCGCCCGCGTCCCGATTGCGGCGGCGCGGCTCAAATCGGCGTGCGGGTCAGACCGGCAGCGTCGCGCTCGCGCGCACCCCGCCCATCGGCCGGTTGGCCAGCACCACGTCGCCGCCGTGCGCGCGGAGGATATTGCGCGCGATCGGCAGCCCAAGGCCCACTCCGCCGGTTTCGCGGTTGCGGCTGGGTTCGCCGCGATGGAACGGCTCGAACACGCGGTCGAGTTCCTGCGGCGGGATGCCCGGTCCGTCGTCTTCCACCAGCACCGTCACGATGCCCCCGGTCGGCCCCTCCAGCCGCACGGTGGCGCCGCCGCCATAGGTCACGGCGTTGGAGACGAGATTGGCGAGGGCCCGCTTCAGGCTCAGTGGCCGCGCCCGCACCGTCAGGTGCGGCGGCCCCTCATAGTGTAGCCGCTCCGCCGCCTCCGGCCGCGCATCCGCCGCCTCGTCCAGCACCGTCCGTAACAGTTCCGCCAGATCAAGCGCCGCCACCGGCTCGGTGCCCTTGGCGTCGCGCCCGAAGGCCAGCGTCGCCGAGACCATCGCCTCCAGCTCCTCGAGATCGGCCAGCATCTTCCGCCGTTGCTCGTCGTCCTCCATGAACTCGGCGCGCAGCTTGAGGCGGGTGATCGGGGTCCGCAGGTCATGCCCGATGGCGGTCAGCATCTCGGTACGGTCCTGCACGAAGCGGCGGATGCGCGCCGCCATCGTGTTGAACGCTGCCGCCGCCTTGGCCACCTCCAGCGGTCCGCCCTCCGGCAGCGGCGGCGCGTTCACGTCGCGCCCCAGCGCCTCGGCCGCGGCGGCGAGCGTGACGACGGGGGCGGTCAGCCGCCGGACAGCCCAAATGCTGAGTAGCGCCGCCGCCGCCGTCATCAGCCCGAAGGCGATCAGGAAGGTGGGGGCCGCCCAGATGCGGGGCGGCGGCACCGGCGCCTCGATGTTCAGCCACTCGCCTTCCGGCAGGCGCAGACCGATCACGGTGCGCCGCCCCGGCGGGCCGCCGCGGATGACGATCTGCTGCGGGCGCAGCCGCGGCGGCATCGGAATGAGGTTGATGCTTACGCGCAGCAGCCGCTGATCCTCGAACGGCGCGGGGGGCAGCGCATTCAGCGGCGGCGAGTCGGAAAGCGCCGCCTGCACGCCCTCGGGCAGCGGCATGTCGTCGAGCAGCTGCTCGCGGTGATCGGGCAGCGTCATCACCACTGTTCGGTAGAGCCCCATCACCTGCGCGGCGGTGGTCTGCGCCTGCCCCAGCCGGAGCACGTCGATGCGGTCAAAAGCGTGGATGGTGAGCCCGATCGCCTGCACGAGCGCGAGCCCAATCAGCAGCACGGCCGCGGTGCGGGCCGCCAGGCTTTGCGGCCAGAGGCGCAGCCTCACAGCCGCTCGACGGTGGACGCCAGCACGTAACCGCCGCCCCTGACAGTCTTGATGAGCTGCGCGTTGCGCCCGTTGTCCTCCAGCTTGCGCCGGAGCCGCGACACGGCAACGTCGATCGCCCGGTCGAACGGCCCCGCCTGCCGCCCGCGCAAGAGATCAAGCAGCATGTCGCGGGTCAGCACGCGATTCGGCCGCTCAAGCATCGCCAGAAGCAGGTCGTATTCGCCGCCGGTTAGGGCGACCTCGGTCCCCTCGGGATTGAGCAGCCGGCGGCGCCCCGTCTCCAGTGTCCAGCCGGCGAATTTCAGCGTGCGCGCCGCCGGGTCGCGGACCCCGTCGGTGCGGTCGCCCGCCCGGCGCAGCACGGCGCGGATGCGCGCCAGCAGCTCGCGCGGATTGAACGGCTTGGCCACATAGTCATCCGCGCCCAGCTCCAGGCCGATGATCCGGTCGGTTTCCTCGCCCATCGCAGTCAGCATCACGATCGGCACGTCCGCTTGCGTCCGCAGCCAGCGGGCGAGATCGAGCCCGCCTTCGCCCGGCAGCATCAAATCGAGCACGACGAGGTGGTAGTGCCCCGCGGTCCAGGCGCGTCGCATCTCCCGCCCGTCGCGGGCGGTGGTAACGCGGAACTGCTGCTTTTCCAGGAAGCGGGCGAGTAGCTCCCGGATTTCCCGGTCGTCGTCCACCACCAGGATGTGCGGGCTCGGCTCCATGCCGGAACCAATTAGTGCGGCGCCGGCGCGCCGTCACCGCATGATGCAATTCGTGCCGACACTGATACCGACCGGCAAAATCTGCGGGCCATACCCAGGCGCGCAAAGCCGAAAGGAGCTTCCCCAAGATGCGCCGAACCCTGATCGCCGCCGCCGCGGTTCTTCCCCTGACGCTCGGCACGGCCGCGCTCGCCCAGAACGCCGCGCCGCCCCCGCCCGCCGCCGGGCCCGGTCCGGCGGAGGATGCCGCCCTCCCGCCTCCCCCGCGGCATGCCGGACCGGCTTGGGGCGTCTGGCATCACCGCCCGGGCGAGGCGGGGCGCCGCGCCATGCCGTTCGATCCGCGCACCTTCGCGCTTTTCCACCCGCCTGCTAACCGTCAGCTCACGCCCGCCGACGTGCAGGAGATCGCCCAGGCGCTCTTGCTCTGGAACGGGAATCATAGCTGGAAGGTGACGGACGTGCAGCCGGCGGGCGACAACCGGGTCGGCTTTACCTACGCCGCCCCAGACGGCACGGCGATCGCGAAGTTCACCGTCAACACCGAAAACGGCCGCATCGAGCGGGTCGGCTGAGCCTCGCGGCGGCATCGCGCTCCGGCTACAAGCCGGGGCGTGAGCCCGCCCGCCCCGCCCGAGGCCGCCCGCGCTCTGCTCGCCGGCCTCCTCGCCCGCGATCCCGATTTGGCGGCCATCGAGCGTCACGCCGGCCCGCTGCCCTGGCGCACCCGTCCGCCAGGCTTTCCCGGCCTTCTGCAAGCGATCGTCGCCCAGCAGATCAGCAACGCCGCCGCCGCGGCGATCTGGCGGCGGCTCTCCGCCACGCCGGGCGCGCTCGATCCCGTTGCCCTGCTCGCCATGACCGACGAGCCGCTGCGCGCCGCCGGCCTCTCCCGCCCCAAGATCGTCCATGCCCGCGCACTCGCCGAGGCGTTCGCTTCCGGCAGGCTGGAGGCCGCTTCACTCGGCGCAATGGAGGACGAGGAAGCGGTCGCCGCCATCGCCGCCGTGCGCGGCATGGGCCGCTGGAGCGCCGAAATCTACCTGTTGTTCGCCCTCGGCCGTCCGGACGTGTTCCCGAGCGGCGATATCGCGCTGGCCGCCGCCGCCGCCCACCTCAAGCGCTTGCCGCAGCGCCCCGGCCCCGCCGCGCTGCGGGAGATGGCGGAGGCCTGGCGCCCCGCCCGCAGCCTCGCCGCCCGTCTGCTCTGGCACCATTGGCGCCACCTCACCGGCCGCCCCGCCTTCGACGACTTCCCCGCGCCGGCAGCAACTCCCTCTCCGCCCCCTCGGGGGCGGAGAGGGCATGGGTGAGGCGGGTAGAGCCAGAACCCCGCCCGCATAAGTCTCTCGTTAACTCCCGAGGCCCATGATCCGCGCCTATGCAAGACGATGCGGATACCGCCCAGATCAGCCTGCCACTCTTTCAGGCTTATCATCCGACCACGTTCCTCGAGCGCGGCGTCGCCGTCCCGTTCACCACACCCGCGCTCGCGGGCGCCCGCGCCCGCCCGGCCGAGCGCGCCGGCACGGAAATCCTGGTCCGCAATCCCGCGGGCGGGCGCGGGGTCTATATCCTGCCCTGGGGCGGCATCTGCCAGCTCTGCCGCCCCACGGTGCATGACACGCTGCTCAACCAGCGCGTCGAAGCGTTGCGGAGCGTAACGCCCGAGGCGATACGTCGCGTCGCCCGTGCCCTCGCCGCCGAGGGCCTCGCCGGGCGGGAGGCCTCGGCCGCCGCCGCCCGATCGGAGGAGGCCGACCGCACCGAGAAGCTCGTCACCAACTTCCACCTGTTGCTGGCGCTGATCGAGCAGGCGGCACCGGCCGAACTCTCCGACCTCGGCTCACTCGAGCAGGAAACCGAAGCCCTGAAGGCGCGCGCCAAGCAGGCAACCGCCCGGATTGCTCCGAGGCTCGGCCGCACGCCCGAGGCGGTCGCCGATGCCTTGGAAGAGCTCGCCGAGCTCTATCTCGGCCTCGGCGCGCCCGGGCAGCAGCCGCCGCCGCGGCTGATCCGCCTGCTCGCCGCGCTGCGGCAATTGCGCCAGGACATGGCGGCGTGGAAAGAGAGCCAGGACGGCGAGAGCGCGATGGCGGCGGAGATGATTGGCGCGGTCGCCGACGTCACGCTCGCCTGCGCCGAGCGGACGATTGCCGATGCCCACGCCCTGCTCGCCGACATGCCGGAGCTCTTGCGCCGCTTCCAGGAGCGCCCGCAGGAAATCGCCACGCTCATCGCCCGCCCGGCCTGGCTGCTCGATGGCTGGGAGCAGATCTGTCTCGTCTGGAGCGCGGCGGGCACCGATGCCGTCCGCCGCGCCGCGCTGTTCGACATGGCCCTGCAAGTCCCGGTCCTGCCGCGCGAGGCCTCGGAGTGGGTCGGCACCCAGGTCGATACCGAGATGGTCTGGCGCTTCCGCCGCAGCGTGCGCCGCAACGAGGACTGGCGCACCGGCGCCACGCTCGACCTGATCGCCGCCAGCGAACATCGGCGCGCCATGGCCATCTGAGGCTCGGAGAGCCACCTTGCCCCCCTCCTTCGCCGAGACCAGCCGCAAGCTCGCCGCCGCCGAGGACCGGCAGGTCGCGCAAGTGGTCGCGCTGATCGACGGGCTGGAACAGCGCGGCGCCGCCGACGCGGTGCTGGCACCCTTGCGCGCCCGGCTGAAGCGGCTCCGCCCGCCGCGGCCGCCCCGCCTCGGACGCCTCCTGTTCAGCCCGCTCGACCCGGTGATCGTTGCACCGAATACCTGGAAGCCGGGCGATGCCACCGTGCCCCGCCCGGCGCTCGGGGTGTTTAAGGACATCATCGTGGCCGGGCTCGGCGCGCAGGCGCCGGCCTTGGAGCAGGCCTTCGCCCGCTTCGCCGGCGATCCAATCGAGGCGACGGCCGCCATCGGTCCGAACATCTGGCCGCGCGCCGCCGCCTGTCTGGCCGAGGCCGCCCGCGCCGCTCCGTGCCCGCAATGGGCCGCACTCGGGCTCCCCGCCGGCCAGTTCGCCCCGCTCGCGGCCGGGGCGGCGCGGGTGCTGCGCCATGCCCCCCGCATCCTCGCCTGGACGGCGCGCGACGCGGCGGGCGAGAGCCTCCAGGCCAAGGAGATCGAAGTCCTGTTCGGGGCCGACCAGGCTGACGGACCGCTCGGCGATGCGCTGCTCGCCGCGGTTCTGATCGCCCACCTGCCCCGCTACGCCCCGGAGATCCTCCGTTCGCTCCCGTCCGCCGGCCATGAGACAGGCTTCGCCCCCTCGCCGGCCGCCAGCCTCGCGCTCGATGCCGCCACCGCCCACCTCCGCTCCGTGGCCGAGCGCGGTATCGAAGGTGCCCCGCTCGCCGAGCTCTCGCGCACCGCCGAACAGGCCGCCCTGCTGCTCGAGGCGGTGCTGCGGAACGCAGGTCCGCGCCGGCGCGAGGGGCTGGAGCAGATCGCCCGGGCCCTGGAAACGAGGTGCCGCGCCCGCTTCGGCGACGCGCTCGCCGCCGACGTGATCGCCTCCGCCTGCGCGCTCAGCGAGGCCGAGGCCGAGCGGGCGGTGCCGCAGGTCGAGGCCGCGGCGCGCGACCTGCGCCGGCTGCAGGGCGCCGCCCGCCGCTTCGGCGGCGGCGCCGACTACGATTCCATGCTCCGCCGCGCCGCCGAGGCGATCCGCGACCTGCCGCCCGAGGCCGCCCTCACCCCGGCCGACCGCATCCGCCTGGCGGAAATTCTCGCCGGACCGGATGTCGCGCTCCGGCTCTTCGCGCTCGCCTGACGGCGCCTTCCGACCCGGTACAAAACCGCGCCGCCGGCGTCGAAAGTCGGTACATTTTTCCGGCGCGAGCCGGTTCGGCCGGTACAAAATCGCGGCCGAATGCCGGGTTGCCGGTACAACTTCCCGCCCGCTGCCGCGCAACGCGGTACATACTTTCGCACCGCAGGCACTCTCTGTTCCTCCCCCCCTCTGCCGGATCGCGGCAGAGAGGGACCGCCTCGCATAGCGCGGCCCCGACCCGCCTCGGCGCGGCGCGGCTTGAAGCGTCGCGGCGTCGGGCAGCCGGCGCGCTTGCGCGTGGCAGGGGTGAAAGAAACCTGTGCAACGAGGGACTTTACGCCAGCAGGAACTTGCGCGTCTCGTCCACGAACAGCGCCAGCCGGTCGTGGTG
This sequence comes from Acetobacteraceae bacterium, assembly GCA_035685165.1. GTDB lineage: Bacteria > Pseudomonadota > Alphaproteobacteria > Acetobacterales > Acetobacteraceae > DATFDN01. The sequence goes on along the minus strand of DASRBI010000008.1, from coordinate 246,532 downwards.
TACCCAGTGCCCCGCGCCATCGACGCCGAGCACCCGGCCGTCGCGGAAATAATCGAGCCGCCCGTCTTCGGCAGGATTCGTCGCCCAACTCTCCTTGCCCCATACGAGCAGCGTCGGGCAGGTGATGCGCGCCCACAGCGACGCAATCTCCTCGCGCGTCATGTCGTTCGGCGGCCAGACGCGCACATAGGGGTCGAATTTCCAGCAATAGGTGCCATCCTCGTTCTGGTTCACCGCGTGCTCGGTCAGGTGCCGCGCGATCTCCGCTGACAGCCGTTTGTTGGCTTCCTGCATCCGCTTCAGCGCGGCCTCGATTGAGGGATAGCGCCACGGCACCTCGGAGGATTGCGCCCGCTGCTCGGTGATCCAGGTCGCCATCCGCTCGTGGATCGGCTTCTTGTCGCGCTCGCCCGCGCCGCGCGGCCCCGGCCCCAGCCCCTCGATCGCCACCAGCCGGCGCACGCTGTCCGGGTAGATGCCAGTGTAACGAAGCGCGATGTTGCCGCCGAGCGAATGCGCCACGATCGAAACCGGCGCCAGCTTCTGCGAGTGGATGAGCTGCGCCAGATCGTAGATGTAGCTCGCCATCGGATAGTGTCCCGAGGCCGACCACTGGCTGTCGCCGTGCCCGCGCAGATCGGGCGCGATCACATGGAAGTCGCCGCGCAGCGCCTTCGCGACATAATCCCAGCTCCGGCAATGATCCCGCCCACCATGCAGCAGGATCAAGGGCGGCGCCGCTTCATTGCCCCAATCCACATAGTGCAGCCGCAGCCGCTGGGAGAAATAGATGCGGGAAACTGGGCCGGGCAGGTCGTCGCTCATTCTCGTCATCCCCCGTCGTCATTACGAGCGCCGTGGAACAGGGCGAAGCAGCCCAGGTGTGCGGCCCCGTGCGGCGGTCCTGGATTGCTTTCCCCCGCGTACGCCAGGGCGCGCTCACGCGCGGGCTCGCAATGACGCAAAAGACAGCAACCTTCCTCAAACATCCGGCCGTCTCTCCTGCCACCCCGCCGCCCGTTCGAACGCCGCCGCCACGCGATAAACCCGCGCCTCCTCGAAATAGCGCCCCACGAACTGCACCGAGAGCGGCAGTCCGCTGCGCGAGAGCCCCGCCATCATCGCGATCGCCGGATGGCCCGTCACGTTGAACGGCGTCCGCGCCTGCCGCGGATAGGTCCGCAACGTCTCGGCCTCGTCCTCGATCCGGCTCGCCGGGTCCATCGAGCTCGCGCACATCAGCACGTCCACCTCGCGCAACACCGCCTGCACGGCGGCGATCATCTTCCGCCTCCACCGCTGCGCCGTCACGAACGTACCAGCCGAGACGAACGCGCCCGGCAACAGCCGCCGCCGCGCGAGCTTGCCGTAGTCGCCGGGCCGCTCACGCAGCCAGCGCGCATGGATCGCGAACGCCTCGCTGGTCAGGATGATGCGGTTCACGGCGGCGAACTCGCCGAGCGGCGGCAACGTCACGGTCCGCACCTCCGCGCCCTCGGCGGCGAGCAGGCGCGCCGCTTCGTCGAGCGCGGCGGCCGCTTCGGGGTGCGCCTCCATGTCGCGCTCGTGGAAATGGCGCACGAAGCCGACCCGCAGTCCCTGCACGCCCGCGCCGATCTCGCGCGCGAATCCGTCCGCGCGCGCTGGTGCGCTGCCCGGATCGGCGGGGTCGAACCCGGCGATCGCCTCCAGGAGCAGGGCATTATCCGCCACCGTCCGACTCATCGGCCCCACATGGTCGAGCGTGAAGGAGAGCGGAAACACCCCGCGCCGCGATACCAGTCCGTACGTCGGCTTCAGCCCGACGATGCCGCAGCAGCTTGCCGGGTTCCGCACCGAGCCGCCGGTATCGGTGCCGAGCGCGAGCGGAAACAGTCCCGCTGCCACGCCCGCGCCTGAACCGGACGACGAGCCGCCCGGGTGGTGCGCCGGATTCCACGGATTGCGCGCCGGCGGAAAGGGCAGATCGAAGCTAGGACCGCCGATCGCGAACTCGTGCGTCGCCACCTTGCCGAGCACGATCGCGCCCGCCTGCCGCAGCCGCGCCACCGCAGCGGCATCGGCCCGCGCCACGTTGTCCAGCAATATTTTCGAATGACACGTCGTCGGCAGTCCGCCGACATCGATGATGTCCTTGATCCCGACCGGAATGCCGTGCAGCGGCCCGCGCCATCGGCCGGCCGCGATCTCCTTCTCCGCCGCGCGCGCCGCCTCGAGCGCCGCATCGGCATCCAACCGAATGAACACATGCAGCTTGGGATCGAGCGCGGCGATGCGCTCGAGCAGCGCCCGTGTCAGTTCTACCGGCGATAACGCGCGAGCGGCGATCCGCCGCCCCGCCTCGGCGGCGCTCAGCCATGCGAGCCCGCTCACCACGCCGTCTCCACGCGCATCGGCGGCCAGGGCTCGTCGCCCGGTTCATCCGCATCGCTGAGCGCCGCCGCGTGACCAAGCGCCTGCTCGGCCGCCGCCGTCACGTCGTCGGGAAACGCGGCCCAGGCGCGCTCCAGCCCCGCCGCCTTCGCCAGCGCCGCGATCAGCTCCTTCTCCGCCATCGCTCTCCTCCGTCGTGCGCGCGCACTCTGGCCGATCGCGGCGATGGAGGCGAGACGCTTGCGGCCCGCGCGGCGCGGGAGGACAGTCGGCGCAAACAACCGGGAGGGCGCGGATGAAAATCGACGACGTCACGCTGACGATCTTCACGTGGGACGGCATCCCGCCCACTTCGTACCACACCGGCTCGACCGTCCCGAGCACGTCCAATCTCGGCCTGCTGCGGATTCGCACCGATCAGGGCCTCGAAGGCCACGCCTTCCTCGGTTCGGCGAGCAACCCGGCGTCAATGGACGGCCCGCAGCTCATCCGCAGCCTCAAGCCGCTGCTGATGGGCAAGAACCCGCTCGAGCGCGAGCGCATCCACAACTCGATGCGCCTTCTCTCGCGCACCGTCAGCTACCGCACCATCGGCGCGGTCGATACCGCGCTTTGGGATCTGGTCGGCAAGATCGCCGGCCTCCCGGTCCATGCGGTGATGGGCACGCACCGCACGTCCATTCTCGCCTACGCAAGCTCGCAAGTGCTGCCCGATCCGGCGGCCTATGTCGACCAGGCACAAAGTTTCAAAGCAAATGGCTGGCGAGCATACAAAATTCACCCGCCGCGCGACCCCGACAAAGACATCGCGGTCTGCACCGCCGTCCGCAAGGCGCTGGGCGATGATTTCCGCATCATGCTCGATTCGACCTGGAGCTACAACTACGTCGATGCGCTGCGCGTCGGCCGCGCCATCGAGGAGATGGGGTTTTATTGGTACGAAGACCCGCTGGCCGACGAGGACATCTACAACTACGTCAAGCTGCGCCAGAAGCTCGACATTCCGATCATGGCGACCGAGTTCCCGGCGGGCGGCCTGGACACGTACCCGATCTGGCTTACCGAGCGCGCCACCGACTATCTGCGCGGCGACATCCCGAACAAGGGCGGGCTGACAACCATGCTGAAAACCGCGCACCTCGCCGAGGCGTTCGGCCTCCGCTATGAGGTGCACCACAGCGGCAACTCGCTCAACAATCTTGCCAATCTGCATCTCTGCATGGCGATTCCCAATACGACGATGTGGGAAGTCTTGCTGCCGGACGGCGCGCACAAATACGGCATGGCGCAGGAGCTGGAGATCGACAAGGACGGGCTGATGCACGCGCCGACCAAGCCCGGACTGGGCGGGGAGATCGACTTCGCCCTGATCGAGCGCAAGACCGAGACGGTGCTGCGCTAGCCGCCCTCACCCCGCAGCCAGCCTCTCCCTTCGCCTGCTGCGCCGGCGAGGGGAGGGGAGCATCCTGGCTGCTGCAACGGTTTCTTGCGACCCGTGCCCGCGACGAGTTCCTCTCCCTGTCCCGCTTGCGAGAGAGGGGGAAAGGCTAGGCGAGGGTGCGGGCCGCCCTCACTCGAAAGCCCGCGCATAAGCACTCAGCACCGGCGCGCCGCCCAGATGCACATAAAGCACCCGGCTGCCCGGCGGAATCTCGCCCGCACGCGCCATCGCGATCAGCCCGGCCATGCTCTTTCCCTCGTAGACCGGATCGGTCAGCATCCCCTCGAGCCGCGCAGCGGTGCGGATCGCGCCGACCGTCGCCTCGTCCGGCAGCCCGTAATCGGGGCCGCAGAAGCGCGGCTCAATCACAATGTCGGCGTCGCGTATGTCGCGGTTCATGCCTATCAGCTCCGCGGTCGCGCGCGCGATCTTCGTCACCGCCGCGCGAGTCATCTCGGCATTGGCGGCGGTGTCGACGCCGATCAGCCGCCGCTCCCGCGCCTGCGCGCGGAACCCGACCACCATCCCCGCCTGCGTCGATCCGGTGCAAGTCGCCGTCACGACGGTATCGAAAAAGAGGCCGAGCTCCTGCTCCTGCTGCGCCAGTTCCTCGGCGAACTGCACGTAGCCGAGCCCGCCCAGCCTGTGATCCGAAGCCCCCGCAGGGATCGCATAAGGCTTGCCGCCCGCGCGCCGCACATCCTCGAGCGCCCGCGCCCAGGTCTCCTTGACCGAAGTGGAGTAGCCTGCGCCCTCCAGCACCGTCTCCGCGCCCATCAGGCGCGACAGCAGGATGTTGCCGACGCGCGTGTAGATGGGATCGTCCCACTTGGTCCATTCCTCCTGCACCAGCCGGCACTTCATGCCCAGCACGGCGGCGACCGCCGCCACCTGCCGCGTGTGATTGCTCTGGATGTTGCCGATGCTCACCAGCGTGTCGCAGCCCTGCGCGAGCGCGTCCGCCGCCAGCCATTCGAGCTTGCGGATCTTGTTGCCGCCGAACGCGAGGCCCGAGGAAACGTCGTCTCGCTTCGCCCACACCTCCACGCCCAACTCACGCGACAGCCGTTCCAGCTTGTGTAGCGGCGAGGGGAAAAATCCCAGCCGCACGCGGCCGAACCGTTCCGTCAATTTCAGCGGCATCGAAGCGCATTCCTTCCAACTTCATCACGCGAACATCGGCCCAGATTCCCCTCCCTCTCCCTCTCCCGCCTGCCGGAGAGGGGGAAGTCAGGTGTGGGCGAGGACCGAGGAGGCGGCACCAAGCCGACCCAGCCTCTCCCCGATCAGCCCGAACAACCCCTCCGCGTCCACCGTCTCCAGTACCGTCGCATTCGCAACCGCCCGGTCGCACCAGCGGTCGATATTCGTCCGCCCTCGGCTCGGACCCGTGCCGCAATCCACCTCCAGCCGCACGGGCCGCGTGGTGAACAGCTCCGGTCGGATCAACCACGCCACCGCACAGGGATCATGCAGCGGCCAGCCGTCACCGCCATAGCGCGGGAACTGCGGCACGCTCGCCACAATGTCGGCCGCGATCTGCACCGCCCGACCGCTTCCCGCCGCCCGCATACGCGCGACCCGCGCCTCGGTCGCGAGCGCCTGCCTTGTCAGGTCGAGCGTGGCGAGCACCAAGGGCGCGCCGCAGGCGACGAGCGCGCCCAGCGCCTCGGGATCGCAGAGCGCGTTGAACTCGGCGGCCGGGGTGGCGTTGCCCTCGCCCCAGGCACCGGCCATCAGCACGATCCGCCTGATTTTCGGCACCAGCGCCGGCTCGGTGAGCAGCGCGAGCGCCAGGTTGGTCGCCGGCCCGAGCCCGACCAGCGTTACGGGCTGCTCCGCCGCGCGCAGCACGCCCCGGATCGCATCCGCCGCCACGCCCGGCGCGGGCGCCGGCCCGGGCGGCAAAGTGATACCGCCCAGCCCGTTCTCGCCCATCGCGTGCGCCGTGTTGCCGTAGGTTCCGAGAAGCGCCCGGTCGGCGCCTGCCACCACCGGCACCGAAGCGCCCGCCAAACCCACGATCGCGCAGGCGTTGGGCAGCGTGCATGCGAGCCTCGCATTGCCCCCCACGACCGTGACCGTCCGCACATCGAGCTCGGGCGAGCCGAAGGCAAGCAGCAGCGCGATCGCATCGTCCGTGCCCGGATCGCAGTCGATGATAACCGGAGGCGGTGCCGTCATTCCTCCACCGGAGGCGCGCTGACCGCGCGGATGTAGCGCCGCACCGAGTAGTCCATCGCCGCCTTGCCACCGGACGGGATGATCCGGTCCCACCAAGCCCCGTAGATCGGATCGAACTTCCAGGGCACGAGCTTGGCGGCGATCGCCTGCACGGTCGTCGCGTCGAGCGGGATGTAGTCGGGATAGCTCCGCATGAAACTCACGCGCCGGTCCGGCCCCACCTGCACGACGTCGCCAGAAAGCAGCGCGCCCGCGCCGTTGGCCCCATCCGCCCAGTGCAGCACGGTGCCGCCCGCGAAATGCCCGCCGAGGCAGAGCAGCGTCACGCCCGGCAGCAACTCCTGGCGTTCGCCGCTCCAGAACCGGATCGCCGGATCGGGCCGCATCACCCAGCGCCGGTCCGCCTCGTGCAGCCACACCGGCGCGCCGAAGGCGTGGCCCCAGTCCACCATCGAGGCATAGTAGTGCGGATGCGAGATCGCGATGGCGGCAAGGCCGCCGAGCGCCCGCACGATCTCCACCGTCGCCTCGTCGATCAGGCTGATGCAGTCCCACAGCACGTTGCCGGCCGGCGTGCGGAGCAGCAGCGCGCGCTGGCCGATGGCGAAAGCGGGCACCGTGCCGATGCCGATCAGTCCCGGCTCCACTTGGCCGAAGGCGTTGCGATGCGTGCGCCGCATCTGCTCGGGCGTGGTCCAGGACTGACCGAGCGGGTTCACATATTGCCGCTCCTCCTGGCAGATCGCGCAGGCGGCGGGCGGGGCCGCGGCGGGCGGATACTGCGTGCCGCACGTGGTGCAGATATGCGCCTTCATGCCGCGAGGGCCGGGCGCAGGCGCAGCGGGCGGCGGAACACGAGCGCGCCTACGATCACCAGGTTGGCGATGTTGAACGCGATGCCGGTGGCGAACGCCGGCGCATAGAAGCCGAACCGGTCATAGATCACGCCCGCGAGCCACCCGCCGTTTGCCATCCCGAGCAGCCCCGCGAACATCACCACCGGGACGCGCCAGCCTGCCTCCGCGGCTGGGAACAGGTCGCGCACCGCCAGCACGTAGGCCGGGGCGAGCCCGGCGAAGCCGAGCCCGAACAGGGCGGAGACCGTGAACAGCCCGACCTCGTCCTGGGTCAACAGGAACCCGCTCATCGCCGCCGCCTGGGCGGCCGAGGCCAACAGGATGGTGGCGAGCCCGCCCACCCGGTCGGCGAGCCAGCCCCAAAACTGGCGGGCGAAGAAGGCCGAGCCGAGCAGGAGGGAAAGCATTGCCGCACCGCGCTCAGCCCCAATGCCGAGATCGCTGCACAGCGCCACCAGATGCGCCATCGGCATCGACATGGTGGTGCAGCAGCAGAAGATCGCCGCGCACAGCATCGCGAGCACCGTGTTGGGCCGCAGCCCCAGTACGTTCGCGCCGGCACGCGGCCCGGTCTGAACCGTGCCGATCAGCGTCTCCGGCGGGCGGCGCAGGAACACGACCGCAAGCGGCACGATGACCACGGCGGCCAGCGCCCCGAAACCGGCCATCGTGTGCCGCCAGCCGAACCGTTCCACGCCGAGGGTGAACAGGCTCGGCCACAGCGCGCCCGCCATGTATTGCCCTGATGCGATCAACGCGATTGCCGAGCCGCGGCGGCGATCGAACCAGCGGCTCACATAAGTCACGAGCGGCGAGAACATGCAGGAGGCGCCGAGCATCCCCACCAACACGCCCTGCCCTACATACAGCGCGGCGAGCCCGCCCGAGGCGGCGACCGCGAGGCCGAGCCCGATCATCACCGCGCCGAAGATCACCACCAGGCGCACGCCGATCCGGTCGGCGATCCACCCCATCATGATCCCGCCGAAGCCCGAGCCGATATAGGTCAGCGACCCGGCGAGCGCGGGCGCCTCGCGCGCGGTGCCGAGATCGGCCGCGATCGGCTTCAGCGCCACCATGGTCAGGAGCGGCGCGCCGTAGGAGACGGAGAGCATCGCCAGCACCGCGCAGGCCACCACCCACGATGCCCTGGTCTCGATCGTCGCTCTGTTCATCCAATCCGCCCGGCAAAGCCCGCGCGAAGCATAGCAGGCCGGGCCGCCCTGTCAGGTGGCCGGCACGCCAAGCGGGGCGACGATCGCAGGCGTCGTCGCGTTGGCCGCGGCCGCCGCGCCGGGGAAGTCCCCCGGGCGAGGCTGCAAGTATTGCAAAGCCGACCAGCGTTCGGGCGAAAAATCCGGGGCGGCGAACCGCCTTTGGCTGCGTTTTCGCTGCGATTTTCGCCTGCTCCCGTAGATCCGATTGAGCCGCATGGCAGGCTTGCTTACCTACCCTCACAGGGCACCACAGAAGCGTGCCTCCTGAGGAGGGACGATCCATCATGGATATCGGTCTCGGCCGGCTCACCGATCTCACGCTGGAAAGCCGTTTCACCGATCTCGACCGCCCGGTGCTGCTCTCCGGCATCCAGGCGCTGGTGCGCGTGCTGCTGGAGCAGCAGCGGCTCGACCGCGAAGCGGGCCGCCACACGGCGGGCCTCGTCTCCGGCTATCGCGGCTCGCCGCTCGGCGGCCTCGACCAGGAGCTTTGGCGCCAGCAGAAACTGCTCGGCCAGCACGACATCCGCTTCCAGCCCGGCCTGAACGAGGATCTGGCCGCCACCATGCTCTGGGGCGCGCAGCAGATCGCCGCCTTCCCGAAGCCGAAGTTCGATGGCGTGTTCGGCATGTGGTACGGCAAGGGCCCCGGGGTCGATCGCTCGGGCGACGCGCTGCATTGCGCCACCATGCTCGGCACGGCGAAACTCGGCGGCGTGCTGGCGGTCGCGGGCGATGATCACGGCGCGCACAGCTCCACCTACCCGCACCAGACCGAGCCTCTGTTCGCGGGCTGGTTCATCCCGGTCCTCAACCCTGCCTCGGTGCAGGATATTCTCGATCTCGGCCTTGCCGGCATCGCGCTGTCGCGCTTCTGCGGCCTCTGGGTCGCCCTCAAGACCACCGCCGAGACCGCCGAGCAGGCCAGCACCGCCCTCATCCGCGCCGAGCGCAACTTCGCGACGCCCGATTTCCCCATTCCCCCGCACGGCCTCAATTACGACCCGAGCCTTTCCTTCCCCGCCGACCGCTTCGAGCTCGAACGCCGCGTGATGGAGGAGCGCATCCCTGCCGCGCGCGCCTGGGCGCGGGCGAACCGGCTCGACCGGCTGATCTTCGGCGCGCCCGACGCGCCGATCGGCATCGTCACCGTCGGCAAGGCGCACACCGACACGCTGCACGCGCTGCGTCGCCTCGGCCTCGCCGACCATCCGCAGCTCGCCCTCTACAAGGTGGGACTCACCTGGCCCTTGGAGACCGAGGGGTTGCGGGATTTCGCGCGCGGCAAGCGCGCCTTGCTGGTCGTGGAGGAGAAGCGGAGCTTCGTTGAAAGCCAGATCCGCGACGCGCTCTATAACCTGCCCGCCGATGAGCGCCCTTCGATCGCCGGCAAAACCGACGCGCGCGGCGCCCCCCTGCTGTCGCCGTTGATGGAGCTGTCCCCCGAATCCGTCGGCGCCAGCCTCTCGCGCTTCCTCGGCGAGGCCGGCCTGAATGTTCCCACGGTCCCCGCCTACCCGCACCCCGAGCGCCCGGCGGGCCTGCTGCGCCGCGTCCCGGCCTTCTGTGCCGGCTGCCCGCACGGCACCTCGACCCAGCTTCCCGACGGCAGCTTGGCCACCGCCGGCATCGGCTGCCACTTCATGGCGCTGGATCACGGCGCCGAGACCCGCACCTTCACCCACATGGGCGGCGAGGGAGTCACCTGGGTCGGCCTCGCGCCGTTCACCGGCACGCCGCACGCCTTCGCCAATATCGGCGACGGCACCTATACCCACTCCGGCATCCTCGCGATCCGCCAGGCGGTCGCCGCCAATGCGCCCGTCACCTACAAGATCCTGGTCAACGACGCGGTGGCGATGACCGGCGGCCAGCCCGCCGAGGGTCACTACACGGTCGCGCAGATCGCCGCCCAGGTGGCGGCCGAAGGCGTCTCCCGCATCGCCGTCGTCGCCGACGAGGAAGACCGCCTGCCCGCCGCGCGCCTGCTGCCGCCCGGCACCACCCGCCACACGCGCGAATCGCTCGACCAGGTGCAGCGCGAACTGCGCGAACATCCTGGCGTCTCGGTGCTGATCTACGACCAGGTCTGCGCCACCGAGAAGCGGCGGCGGCGCAAGCGCGGCAAGATGGCCGAACCGAAGCGCAGCGTGCTGATCAACCCGGAAATCTGCGAAAATTGCGGCGACTGCTCAACGCAATCGCGCTGCATCGCTATCGAGCCGATCGAGACCAAGCTTGGCCGTAAGCGCCGCATCAATCCGACCGCCTGCAACGTCGATCTCTCCTGCCTCAAGGGCTTCTGCCCGAGTTTCGTGACGGTGGACGGCCCGCCGCGCGCCCCCGATGCCGACGCGCACTGGGAAACCCGCGAGACAGAGCTTGCCGCCGGCCTCACCCTGCCGCGCCTGCCCGACAAGTCGCCCTGGCGGGCCCTCTTCGCCGGCATCGGCGGCGGCGGCATCGTCACGGCGGGCAAGGTCCTGGCGATGGCCGCCCATATCGAGGGCCGCGACGTCCATACGCTCGACTTCACCGGCCTCGCGCAGAAGAACGGCACCGTCGTCGCGCATGTGCAGATCGGCGCCGTTGAGGATCTCGACGTCGTCCGCATCCCGCTCGGCGAGGCCGATTTGCTGCTGGCCGCCGATCTGGCGGTCGGTGCCGGCCCGAACGTGCTGGAGCGGTGCGCTGCGCGCGCCGCCGTGATCGGCAATCTCGACCTCGCCGCCAGCGCCGACTTCAAGTTCAACCCCAATCTCAGCATCGACGCCGGCCTGCACCGGCGCACGATCGAGCGCGCCACCGACGCCCATTCCAGCCTCTACCTGCACGGCGAGCGCATCGCCGAGCGCCTGTTCGGCAACGCCCAGGCGATGAACACGATGCTGCTCGGCATTGCCTGGCAGAAGGGGCTGATCCCCGTCGGCGAGGCGGCGATCCTGCGCGCGATCGAGCTGAACGGCGCCGCCGTGAAGCTGAACCAGCGCGCCTTCCTGTGGGGCCGCATCCTCGCCGAGCGGCCGTCGCTCGCCGACGAGATCGTCAATCCCGAGCGCGAGGCCCCACCCGCCGATCTCGACGCGCTGATCGCCGACCGCACGGCGCGGCTCACCACCTACCAGAGCGCCCGCTACGCACGCCGCTACCGCGAGCGGATCGAGGAGGTACGGCAGGCCGAGGCGAGGGCGCTCGGCGCGCCGGGGGTGATTACCCGCGCCGCCGCCGAGAATTTGTTCCGCGTCATGGCCTACAAGGACGAGTACGAGGTGGCGCGGATGCACCTCGCTCATGCCGGCGAATACGGCGCCAAGCCCGCCTTCCACATGGCGCCCCCGCTGCTGACCGCGATCACCGGCTGGAAGGACAAGGCGACCGGCCGGCCGCGCAAGATCGCGCTCCCAGGCACCGTGGCGTTGCCGCTGTTCCGGCTCCTGCGCCACGGCAAGCGCCTGCGCGGCACCGTGCTCGACCCGTTCGGCCACTCCGCCGAGCGCCGCTGGGAACGGGGCCTCGCCGATGCCTACATGGCCGACCTCCGCGCCGCGCTCGCCAAGCTGCGTCGCGACAACGTGGAGACGGTGCGCGCGATCGCCGAGCTGCCGGACCAAATCCGCGGCTTCGGCCCGGTGAAGGAGGCGAACCGCAGGAAGGCCGAGGGCCAGCGCGCCGTCCTGATGGCGCGCCTCGACGAACCCGCCGCCCCGCCGGTCGCTATCGCCGCGGAATAATATGGAAGAATCCGCCGCCTAGCTCACGATGGTTCGCCGGTAGAGGTGCCAGGTCGCGTGCGAGAGCACGGGCAGCACGACGGCAAGCCCGAGCAGCACTGGGATCGAGCCCGCCACCAGCAGCGCCGCGACGATCACGCCCCAGGTCGCCATGACGCGCTTATTCTCCAACACCGCGCGCACAGAAGTGGCGACCGCCGTCTCCACCGCCGCCGACCGATCGACCAGCAGCGGGAACGAGAAGGTGCCGGCCATTAGCGCGGCCACCGCAAACAGGAACCCGATCCCGTTGCCGAGCACGATCAGCGCCCAGCCCGCCCCGGTCGTGAACACGAGCCGCAAGAGGTCGGCGAAACTATCGGGCGGCGGCAGCAGCGCGCGGTAAAGCAGGTCGGCGACCGCCATCCAGAACGCGAACAGGAGCAGGAAGCCGATGCCGAGCAAGATGATGCCGCCGATCGAGGGCGAGGCGAACACGCCAAGCGCGTCCCACCAGGCGATTTGCTCACCGCGCTCACGCCTCCGGCTGATTTCATAGAGCCCCGATCCGGCCAGCGGCCCCACCAGCGCGAAGCCGGCGATCAGCGGAAAGAGCAGCGGCAGCACGTCGTAGCCGACGGCGAGATACCACAGCAGCAGGCCCATGACCGGGTAGATCGCGCACAGGAACACGTAATGGGTCGGGTTGGCGCGGAAATCGTCGAGCCCGGCGGCGAGGGCGGCACGCAGATCGGCGAATTCGATCCGCCGCACCTGGGGCGGTGCCGTGACCGGGTTGCTCGCCACACCCTCGAGACTGCCCGCCGCACCCCGCAGCGCGTCCCAGCTCCAGAGGACCGGATTGCGAATCATAAACGTCCCTCCGCCTGCAAGCGGTGGGTCCGGCACGCCGCCCGGCGACGCGTTCCGCGGCCGCCAGTCGCGCCATGCGCGACCCGCCGTGCGGGGGAATATGGTTACGCGCGGCCCGACTGCGAGGGAGGGCGCGCGCGCGCGAGCGTCGAAAGGCAAATCGTCTCGAACTGGCGCGCGACATGGGCCCAGGAGAACCGGGCCTCGAGCAGCGCCCGCGCCCGCGCCGCCAGGCCCGCGCGCAGCGGCGCATCGTCCAAAAGCCGCAGCACCTGGGCGGCGAAGTCCTCGGCGGTGTCGGCGAGGAGGAAATGCGCTTCGGGCTCGACTTGCAGCCCCTCGATCCCGAGCCCGGTGGAAACGACCGGCCTGCCGGCCGCCATCGCCTCGAACGCCTTGATGCGGGTGCCGCTGCCGGCGCGCAGCGGGATCACGGCCACATGGCCCTGGGCGATCCAGGGCCGGATGTCGTCCACATAGCCCGTGAACTCCCAGTCCCCGCCGGCGGCGCGCGCCCGTTCCACCAGCGCCCGCGGCGGGTTCCGCCCCACCACGAGCACGCGCAGGCGCGACCGCGCCCGCCTCAGGTGCGGCCACACCGCGTCCAGCAGAAAGCCGATCCCGTCGATATTGGCGGGCGAGTCCATCGCGCCGCTGAAAACGATCGTGCCACCGTCCGCCGCGGGCGGAGGCGGTGGCGGGTGCGGGGCGAAATAGGCAAGATCGACGCCGGTATCGATCACCTCGACCCGGCGCGGACGGTACGCCGCCTCCAGCTTGCGCGCGTCGCGGGCGGAGACCGCGATCACCGTGTCGAAGCGCCGGAGCACCGCCGCCTCGAACGAACGCATCTTGCGCGCCTGGTCGCGCCAGACGATCCGCCAGAGACCGCGCGCGATTTCGGCATGGCGGTCGAAAATCTCCGCTTCCACATTATGGGTGAACAGCACCGAGGGCGGCAGTTCCTGCGGCACGTGGATCGCGGCGTGCGGGAAATCGACCACGATCAGGTCCGGCGCGGCGGCGATCTCGCGCGCCATCACCGCGCGCGCCGCCCGCGAGGCGTCGGTCGCGACACCGACGGGCAGCCGCCCGGCAAGCAGCGGAACGCGCCGCCAGCCAAGGACCGGCGCTGCTTCCCACGCCACATGCCGATCGCACGCGCCGGCCAGCTCGGCCGCGAATTGCCGCGGCGGATCGCCCTCGGGCGAGGCGAGCACGATCTCGAACGCGCCGCCCTTCAGGTGGCGCAGGATGTTGGCGGTCCTGATCTTGCCGCCTTCGTTGAGGGGAAACAGGAAGCGCGGGCTGAGGAACAGCAGCCGCGGGCGCGGAGTCATGAGACAACAAAGGCGACGCTTGCTGTCACCAGCAGACACCCCGGTACTCAATGCCCGGGTGCGCGCGTAGCTCGCTGACGCCGGCGAGATCGAGCACGAGCTGATCGGTCAGCGCCGCGCCGAGGCGCGGCAGGTCGTCGGCGCCGAGATGCCCGATCACAGCCACCCGCGCGCCGTCCAGCGCCGCCTCGGGCGTCTCGGTCATCAGCGTTTCGAGATGCGGAATCTCGCGTTCGATATAGGCGCGGTTGCTGCCCAGCAGGTGCGCCACCCGCACGAAGCGGTCGAAGATGCGGAGCGGGAATCCCTTGCCGATCAGTTTCTCGGCTAAGGCGACGAACGGCGACTCGCGCAGATCGTCGGTCCCCTGCTTGAACGCGAGCCCGAACAAGGCGACCGGCCGCCGCCCGCCCGCCGCGATCGCCTCGTAGGCGCGCTCGATCACCGCCTGATTGCTCGGCAGCACGTTGGCAAGGAACGGCGCGGCGACGCGGCGGCTCTCCGAAAGCGCGAGGAACGCCCGCAAATCCTTAGGCAAACAGGAGCCGCCGAACGCGAAGCCGGGCCGCAGATAGGCGGGCGAGATATTGAGCGTGCGGTCCTCGCAGAACAGCCGGAAGGCGGCACGCGCATCGACGCCGTGCGCCTTCAGCACCGCGCCCGCCTCATTGGCGAAGGCGAGCTTCACCGCATGGAACACGTTGCCCAGATACTTGACGCTTTCCGCCACGCGATAGGGCACGACATGCACCGGCGCGGGAATCGGCGCGTAAAGTTCCCGCAAGGCGGGCGCATCGTCCCCCGGCCGCGCGCCGATCAGATGGAAAGCGGGCGCGTGAAAATCCTGTACCGAGCTGCCTTCGCGCAGGAACTCGGGGTTGCTGTAGTACTCAAGTCCATCGCCGAGCGAGCGGCCGGATTCCGCTTCCAGGATCGGGATGATCCGCTCCTCTGCCGTGCCGGGCGGCACCGTGGAGCGCATCACCACCGCATGCGGCGTGGTCTTGTGGCGCAGCGCTCGGCCGATATCGCGCGCGACCGCCTCGACCGCGGCCAGCGAGGAACTGCCGTCGGGCGCGCTCGGCGTGCCGACGGAGATGAAGGAAAGCTCGGTCGCACCGATCGCTTCCGCGAGCTCGGTGGTCGCCTGCAGCTTGCCGCTTGCCACTGCGTCGGCGATCACCCGGTCGATGTCGCGCTCGACGACCGGCGAGATGCCCCGCCGCAGCAGCTCGATTTTCTCCGGCGCGATATCGACGCCGATCACGTCATGGCCGAATCCGGCCAGGCAGCCGCTGGCGACGACGCCGACATAGCCAACGCCGAAAATCGAAATCCGCACGAGGAGGACACCTGCTGTGAAGCCCGCGTCCCGCGAAGCGAAACGCGGGCGGAGCTATACACATCCGAGGCACGGCGAGGCAACGCACATGCCGCCCGCGCGGTGTTCCGGACGGCGGGACGAGACGCTCTGGAGGTTTAGCAGCTCTCGAGATCAATCAGACCGTCGCCCTAAAGCACGCCGCGTTGATGCGGAATTTCCCTGCCGGTGGTAGGCTATGGACACGTATCGAAGGATCATACAAACTCCCCCTTTGTGGACCGTAAATTGACCAGCATGGCGCAGATGGCCGGGCTGTGCGCATATGGCTGGCCTCTACAGGCGTATGGCACCACGCGCTGACCGGTCTGGCTCCAGAGCAGTGGGCGTGCGTCATTTCATCGATCGCGTGTGTTCATGCGGAATCTGTCCATCACACCGCTAAGATAGCCTGTCCCGCCCGCTCGCAGGAGCCACATGCCGGACCTCGCCCCGATCGACTGCGACCTCCATCCCACGGTGCCGGGCTTGCCGGCGCTGCTGCCATACGCCGACGATATCTGGCGCGAGAGCGCGACCCGGCGCGGGTTCGAGGAGATGGTCACGATCGCCTATCCCACCGGCAACCCGCTCGCCGTGCGCGCCGATTGGCGCGACGCCAAGGGCTACGGTGCCACCGACCCGGCCCGGCTCGGGCGCGAGGCGCTCGCGCCGTTCGGCACCCGGGCGGCGATCCTGAATTGCCTCTACGGCGCCCCGGCGCTGTTTTCGGAAGACCTTTCCGCCGGCTTCTGCCGCGCCATCAACGATTGGATCGCCGCCGAATGGCTCAAGCGCGATCCGCGCCTGTTTGCGTCCATCCTCGTTCCGCAAACCAACGCCGAGCGCGCCGCCGAGGAGATCGAACGGCTCGCGGACAATCCGCGCTTCGTGCAGGTGCTGCTGCTCGTCTCGGGCGAGCTGCCGCTCGGGCGGCGCCAGCACTGGCCGATCTTCGCCGCCGCCGCGCGCCACCACCTGCCCGTCTGCATCCACGCCGGCAGTACCTACCGCCATCCGGTCACGCCCGTGGGCTGGCCCGGCACCTACATGGAGGACTACGCCGCCCAGGCCTCCGCCTTCGCCTCGGCGCTGACCAGCCTGGTCGCCGAAGGCGTGTTCGCGAAGTTCCCCGACCTCACCGTGGTGCTGGCCGAATCGGGAGTTTCCTGGCTGCCCGCGCATCTCTGGCGGCTGACCAAGTTCTGGAAGGGGCTGCGGAGCGAGGTGCCCTGGGTCTCGGACCCGCCCACCGCGATCGTGCGCGAGCGGGTGCGGCTCACCGTGCAGCCGTTCGACGTCCCGGACGACCCGGCCGTGCTCGCCCGCCTGGTCGAGCATCTGGGCTCGGAGGAGATGCTGCTGTTTGCGACCGACTACCCCCATGCCCATTTCGAGGGGGCGGCGGCGCTCCCGTCTGGCCTCGATGCGGCGCTCGCGCGTAAGATCGCGGTCGACAACCCGCTGCGGACCTATCCGCGACTGAAGGAGGTGGCATGAACGTCCACGTCTCCGACCGGCCTCTGTCGGCCCCGGCCCAGTCCTCCCGGCTCGCCATCGCCGATTGCGACATCCATCCGCGCACCCGCTCGCTGCGCGACTTCTATCCCTGGCTCGAAAAACGGTGGCGCGACCATCTGGAGGCGTTCGGTACCACCTCCCGCCAGCCCTGGCAGAAGGGCCCGGCCTATCCCAAGGCGCAGCCGCAGGCTTCGCGGCGCGATGCGTGGCCGCCGGGCGGCGGCGGCCCGGGCAGCGACCTCGGCTTCATGGCGGCCCAGCATCTCGATCCGAACAACGTCGCCCTGGGCATCCTCAATCCGCTGCAAACCGGCCAGGGCGTGCAGAATCTCGACCTCTCGGCCGCGCTCTGCCGGGCGACCAACGAGTGGCAGATCGCCGAATGGACGTCGAAGGACGCGCGGCTGCGCGCTTCCGTCGTGGTGCCCTACGAGGACGGCGTGGCGGCGGCGCGCGAGATCGAGGCGCGGGCGGGCGATCCGAATTTCGCCCAGGTGCTGCTTTTGTCCCGTACCTCCGAGCCGCTCGGACACCGCCGTTACTGGCCGATCTATGAGGCCGCCGCCGCCGCCGGGCTGCCGGTCGCGGTCCATGCTTTCGGCTATGGCGGCTGGCCGATCACCGCCGGGGGCTGGGGCAGCTACTACATCGAGGAGATGGTCGGCCACGCCCAGGCCAGCGAGGCGGTCGTCAGCTCGTTCATCTGCGAGGGCGTGTTCGCGCGCATCCCGAGCCTCAAGCTGGTCATGGTCGAGGGCGGCTCCGCCTGGGCCGCCGCACTCGGCTGGCGGCTCGACAAGCTCTGGAAGACCCTGAAGGCAGAGGTGCCGGCGCTCACCATGGCGCCCTCCGAGTACATGCGCCGGCATGTCTGGTTCACCACCCAGCCGATCGAGGAGCCCGAGCCGCGCCAGCAGCTCGCCGAAGCCTTCGAGTGGATCGGCTGGGACCGCATCCTGTTCGCCACCGACTACCCGCACTGGGATTTCGACGACCCCGCCCAGGCTCTGCCGATGCGCATGGACGAGGCGGCCAAGCGGGCCGTGTTCCTGGAGAACGCGCGGGCGGTTTACGGCGCTTGACCGCCCTCAGTTCCGCGGCAGCCGCGCCCGCTCGGGCGCGTCCGGGTTCTGCGCGCGATGGCGCAGCAAATGGTCGGCCAGTACGCAGGCCATCATCGCCTCGCCCACCGGCACAGCGCGGATACCCACACAGGGATCGTGCCGCCCCTTCGTGACGATCTCGGTCTCCCGCCCCATGCGGTCCACGGTCCGGCGCGGCGTCAGGATCGAGCTCGTGGGCTTCACCGCGAACCGCGCCACGACCGGCTGGCCGGTGGAGATGCCGCCCAGGATGCCGCCCGCCTGATTGGACGCGAACAGCACCGTGCCGTCGGGGGCCATCCGCAATTCGTCCGCGTTCTCCTCCCCATGCAGCGCCGCGGCGGCGAAGCCCGCGCCGATCTCCACGCCCTTGACGGCGTTGATCGACATCAGCGCCCCGGCCAGATCGGCGTCGAGCTTGGCATAGACCGGGGCGCCGAGCCCGGGCGGCACCCCCTCGGCCACGACCTCGATCACCGCGCCGAGCGAGGAGCCCTGCTTGCGCGCCTCGGCCAGCGCCAGCTCCCATTCCGCGGCAGCGATCGGATCGGGGCAGAAGAACGGGTTGCGGCCGACCTCCTCCCAGTCCCACCGCGCGCGCTCAATCGCGTGCGGCCCCATCTGCACGAGCGCTCCACGCACCGTCACGCCGCCGCCCAGCACCTTGCGCGCGATAGCGCCCGCCGCCACCCGCATCGCCGTTTCCCGCGCCGAGGAGCGCCCGCCGCCCCGATAATCGCGGATGCCGTATTTCAGCTCGTAGGTGAGGTCGGCGTGGCCGGGACGGAACCGCTCGGCGATCTCGCCATAGTCGCGCGAGCGCTGGTCCACGTTCTCGATGACGAGCGCGATCGGCGTGCCCGTGGTCTGGCCCTCGAACACGCCCGACAGGATGCGGACCTGATCGGGCTCCTGCCGCTGCGTGGTGAATTTGGACTGCCCCGGGCGGCGCTTGTCGAGCCAGGGCTGAATGTCTGACTCGGCGAGCGGGATGCGCGGCGGGCAGCCATCCACCACGCAGCCGATCGCGGGGCCGTGGCTCTCGCCCCAGGTGGTGACGCGGAACAGATGGCCGAAGCTGTTGTGGCTCACGGGCTCAGGCGGCCGCCGCGACGATATCGAGCCGGCGCTCGATGCGGAGCTCCAGCCGATGCGCCGGCTCCGGGAGCGCCGAAAAATCGTTGTGCAGCAGGGCGAGCCGGATCGCGAGCGAGGCGAGGCGCGGCTCGACGCACGGCGGCATCCGCGGCCACGCGATCGAGCTTCTCGTCCAGCTGATCGCTCACGTCCCGCCCGCCTCCGCGATGGCGATGTCCGGCGCCGCCGGGTTCTTCATGCCAACGATATGGTAGCCGCAGTCGACATGGTGAACCTCGCCGGTCACGCCTGACGACAGATCGGAGAGCAGATACACTCCCGCGCCGCCCACGTCGGCGATCGAGACATTGCGCTGCATCGGGGAGTTGAGCTCGTTCCAGCGCAGGATGTAGCGGAAATCGCCGATCCCGGACGCCGCCAGCGTCTTGACCGGCCCGGCGCTGATCGCGTTCACCCGGATGCCGTCGCCGCCCAAATCGGCCGCCAGATAGCGCACGGACGCCTCCAGCGCCGCCTTCGCCACGCCCATGACGTTGTAGTGCGGCGTCCATTTCTCGGCGCCCAGATAAGTCAGCGTCAGCAGGCTGCCGCCGCGCCCCATCATCGGCACCGCGCGCTGCGCGACCGAGGTGAACGAATAGCACGAGATGTCGAGTGCCTGCAGGAACGCCGCCCGCGGCGTATCGAGATAGCGCCCACGCAAATAGGACTTGTCGGCGAAGCCGATGGCGTGGACCAGGAAGTCGAGCCGGTCCCATTCCGCCCGCACCGCGGCGAAAGCGGCGTCGATGCTCGCCTCCTCAGCCACATCGCAGGGCACCACGATGCGGCTGCCGACCGAGGTGGCGAGCGGGCGCACCCGACGCTCCAGCGCCTCGCCCTGGAAGGTGAAGGCAAGCTCCGCCCCGTGCGCGGCGCACGCCGTCGCGATCCCCCAGGCGAGCGAACGCTCGTTGGCGACCCCCATGATCAGGCCGCGCCGGCCCTGCATCAGCGTGCCTTTCGCCTCCGCCTGGGCCATCCGGACTCCTGTTCTGGGTTGTTACCGCCCCGCCGTGGTGGCACAGCCGTGCGCGCAGGGGCAAGAGCATGGCAAAGGAGCGCGCATGACCGAGACCGATCCGTTCGCGCTGTTCCGCGCCTGGATGGCGGAGGCCGAGCGCACCGAACCCGCCGACGCCAACGCCATGACCCTCGCCACCGCCACGCCGGACGGCGTCCCGTCGGCCCGGATCGTGCTGCTCAAGGGCGTCGATCCGCGGGGCTTCACGTTCTTCACCAACACCCAGAGCCGCAAGGGCGAGGAACTGGCCGCCAACCCCCGCGCGGCGCTGCTGTTTCACTGGAAGTCCCTCGGGCGTCAGGTGCGGATCGAGGGTCGCGCCGCGCCCGTCTCGGAAGCCGAGGCCGACGCGTACTTCGCCACTCGCCCGCGCATCTCGCGCCTCGGCGCCTGGGCCTCGGACCAGTCTCGCCCGTTGACGGCCCGCGCCGAGCTGGAGCGCCGCCTTGCCGAGCAGGAGGCGCGCTTCCCCGGCGATTCGGTGCCGCGCCCGCCCCACTGGTCGGGCTACCGGCTGGAACCCGCGCGCTTCGAGTTCTGGCAGGACATGCCCTTCCGGCTGCACGACCGAACCGTGTTTGCCAAGGACGGCGCCGACTGGCGGATCTCCAAGCTCTTTCCGTAGCCGCAGCGAAACTCGCGCCGCCTGCGCGCGCGTGCTAATCGTGCAGCCCAGACCCGCGCAAAGGACAAGGGGGCCATGCCCATCCGCAAATTGCTGCTGCCGCTCACCGGCACCGCCGCTGGCGAGGCGGCGCTCGCCACCGCGCTGATGGTCGCCCGCAGATGGGACGCCCACGTGCTTGCGCTGCATGTGCGCGTGGACAGCCGCGACGTCGCCCCGCTGGCCGGGGAGGGCCTGTCAGGGGCGATGATCGAGGAGATGATGTCGGCGACCGAGAAGGAGAGTTCGCAACGGGCCCACGCCGTACGCGGGATGTTCGACCGCTTCGTGGCCGCCCACGGCGTCGAGCTCGCCGAGCCCACCGCCCGGCGCGGTCCGACCGCGAGCTTCGCCGCCGTCACCGGCCGCGAGGAGGACATCGTCGCCCAGCAGGCCCGGCTCGCCGACCTCACCGTCGTCCCTCACCCCGAGGCGGGCGAGGACGTCTCCAGTTCCGACGCGCTGCACGCGGTGCTGTTCGATTCCGGCAAGCCGGTGCTCATCGCGCCCCAGATCGCCCCCGCCGCGATCGGCACCCGGATTTGCCTCGGCTGGAATGGGACCGCCGAATCCGCCTCCGCCGTCACCGCCGCCCTCCCCTGGCTCCAGCGCGCCGAAGCGGTGCGGATCCTGTCCGCCGAGGGCTACCAGCGCCGCGGCCCGGCGGCGCCGGAGCTTGCCGCCTACCTCGCCCTGCACGGCGTCCATGCCGATATCGAGATGTTCGGCGCCCGCGGCGGCACCGTCGGTGCCGGAATGCTCGCCGCCGCCGCCGATTTCGGCTGCGACCTGCTGGCGATGGGCGCCTACTCCCATTCGCGCCTGCGCCAGCTCATCCTCGGCGGTGTCACCCGCCACGTGCTCGAGCACGCGCGGCTGCCGGTCATGATGAACCGCTGAGCTCCGGCCGATGAGCGTGCGGCCTGCGGGCGTCGAAGATCCGGCCGTGGTCGAGGCGCTCCGGGCCTATGTGAAGCTGCTGCGCGCCACCCGCTCGGTCGTCGCCAGGCTGGAGCCCCGGCTCGCCTCGCGCGGGCTTACGTCCACCCAGCTCGGCGTTCTGGAGGCGCTGCTGCATGTCGGCCCGATGACCCAGCGTGAGCTCGGGCGGAAGGTGCTGACCAGCGCGGGCAACATGACCGACGTCGTGGATAAGCTGGAGCGCCGGGGCCTCGTGCAGCGCAGCCGCAAGCCGGGCGACCGGCGGGCGGTGCAGGTCGAGCTCACCAAGTCCGGGCGCGAGCACATTGCCGCCCTCTTCCCCCTCCATGCCGAGGACATCGCCCACGCCATGGCGGGCCTCTCCGTCGCCGAGCTCCGCGCCCTCGGCAGCCTTCTCCGCAAGCTCGGCCGCCAGGCGGCGGAGCCGCTGGCGAACGGGATGGAAGGGTAACGCCCTTCCCGTGGTCCTCCGTGGACTCCGCCGTGGTCCTCCTTGTGCACCCTACACTTGCACAGGGCGAACGTAAGTATATCTAACTAACATGTTCCGCCCCCGCCCGCTCGAGGAAACCGTCCTCGAGGAACTCCGCACGCTCAATGGGAAGGAGCGTCCCGTCCAGGGTCTCGCCGAGCGTGACCGGATGCGCGCCGCCGCCGCCCGCCTGCTCGCCGTCCATGGCCCGGAGGTGACGCTCACCAGAATTCGGGTCGAGGCCAAGGTCCACAGCACCGCCGCCGGGACCTATACCACGCTGCACCACCTGATGGCCGACCTCTTTTCCCAGCACTTCGCCGCCCTCGGCGCCGCGGTCGCGAAGGCCGAGGACGACCAGCCCGGCCTCGCCCCGGAGGCGCTCCTCGAGCGGCTGATCCTCGCCTGGCTCGAGGGCGTCGCCGCCGCGCCGGAGACCCATCGCGCCTACCTTCTCTGCGCCCATGCGCTGGCCGAGGAGCACCGCCGCTCCATCGAGCTGCGCCGCCGCATCGCGATCGAGCAGATGCACGCCGCGCTCGCCGCCGCGGTGCCCGAGCTCGCCGCCCGGCCGGAGGCGCCGGACCTGTTTTTCCCACTGTTCCGCCTCCTGCTTTCGGATTTCCATGCCTGGCCGGCATCGGAGGCATCCGAGGCGCCTGCCGCGCGCGCGCGGCGCATCGCCGGAATGCTGATCGCCGCCGCCGAGGCCGAAGCGCGCGGCAACTGGCTCCGCCTTGGCCCGCCTGGCGGGCTGGCGCCGGGCCGCGCCCCGGCTTCGGTGAGCGCCAACCGCGCTCGCGCCCGCTTCGCCGTTGTTCTCGGCGCGGCGGCGGCTGGGCACGAGGTTCTCATCACCCGCCACAACCGTCCCGCCGCCCGCGTCGTCGCCGCCGAGGGCCGGATGCCGCCCAAGCCCCCCAAGGGCCCGCGCAAGCCACGGCCCAAGCCCGCGCCCCTAGAGCCGCCGAGCTAGGCGTCCCGGGCCTTCGTCGCGCATGACGATGGAAGTCGGCTAAGCGGCGATCCTTACAAACTCACCAGCGGGCACCCGCCCTCGGCCAGCGGCCGGAACGCCTGATCGGCCGGCGTCGTGTGTATGAGCTTGTAGTAGTCCCAGGGATAGCGGCTCTCCGCGGGCGATTTCACTTGGAACAGATAGAACGGGTTCAGCTTGCGCCCGTCCGGGCGGATCGAGCCCTTGCCGAACAGCGGATCGTCGGTCGGCATCGCCTTCATCGCGCTCACAACCGCCCGGCCGTCGCCGCGCTTCTCCGGTCCCAGCGCGACGATCGCTTTCAAATAATGCGTCACCGCCGAATAGTCGCCCGCCTGCATCATGCTCGGCATGAAGCCTCCCATCCGCGCGCCGAACCGCTTGGCATAGGCGCGCGTGTCGTCGTTCATGTCCCAGTAGAACGACTCGCTCAGCAGCAACCCCTGCGCCGCCGGCAAGCCGACCCCGTGCAGATCGGGGATCGTCATCAGCAGCGCGGCAACCTTCATCTTCTGCAGCAGCCCGAACTCGGCGCCCTGCTTGATGCAGTCCGTGGTGTTGGTGCCGCTGTTGGCGAGCCCCAGCACCTTCGCCCCGCTCGCCTGCGCTTGCAGCAGATAGGCCGAGAAATCCGTCGTCTCGGGAAATGGCGTGTAGACGGTGCCAAGCACCTTGCCGCCGGCCCCGGTGACGAACGCCGCCGTGTCGCGCGCCAGCGCGCGGCCGAACGCATAGTCGGCGGCGACGAAAAACCACGAATCGCCGCCCTCGGCGACGATGCCGCCGCCCGTCGAGTGCCCCAGCGCCCAGGTGTCGTAATCCCAATGCACATGGTTGGGGCTGCACGCCTTGCCGGTCAGGTCGGAGCTTGCGGGCGCGGTGAACAGCGCGACCTTGTTCTTCTCCCGCACGAGGCTGGCGATCGCCAGCGCCGCAGCGGAGTTGTTAACATTAGAAATCACATCCACGCCCTGCTGGTCGATCCAGCCGCGCGCGATCGACGTCGCCACATCGGGCTTGCTCTGATAGTCGGCGACCTGGATTTCCACCTTGATGCCGGGATGCGCGGCCATGAAGTCCTCGGCCGCGAGATGCGTGCTGGTGACGGCGCCTTTCCCGGTGCCGGCCGCGTTCGGCCCGTTGAGGTCGGTCAGGATGCCGATCCGCACGGTCGCGTCCTCGGCGCGGGCGCGCCGGGCGAATCCGGCGAGGCCCATGGCGGCGGCGGAACCGAGCGCGGCACGTCGGGACAAGAGCGGCAACGTCATCAATTTCCTCCAGGGTTTCCCGAAGCCTAGCCCCGGGCGGCGTTGCGGGCTAGATCGGGCCGATGCACGTCGCCACGAGCACCGCGTTCAAGGAGAACGCCAAGCGCGCGATCGCCGATCCCGGGCTGCAAAGGGCGCTTGCGCGCAGCGGTTCGAGCTTCGTCGCACGCCGCGCGGCGGCGGTGGCGAACCTGCCGGAGTTCGAGCGCCTGCGTGAGATCGGCCGCGACATCAAGAATCACACCCTCGCCCATCTCGATTTCTACCTGGAGGAATACGAGGCCAAGGTGCGCGCGAGCGGCGGGACCGTGCATTGGTGCCCGACCGCCGACGACGCGCGCGCCGCGGTTCTCGGCATTTGCCGCCGCGCGGGCGCCCGCACCGTCACCAAGGGCAAGTCGATGGTCAGCGAGGAGCTGGACATCAACGACCATCTGCAGCGCAACGGCATCCAGCCCGTCGAGACCGACCTCGGCGAGTATATCCTGCAAATCCGCCACGAGACGCCGAGCCACATCATCGCCCCCGCGTTTCACCTCAACCGCGAGGACTGGGAAGCCTCGTTCCGCGCCGCGCACACCGACTTGCCGGCCGATCGCGTGTTCGCTGAGCGGCGCGACATACTGGTGGAAGCACGCACGCGGCTGCGGCAAAAGTTCCTCGCCGCCGATGTCGGCATCACCGGCGCCAACTTCCTGATCGCCGAAACCGGCAGTAGTGTCATCGTGACCAACGAAGGCAACGGCGACCTGACCCAGACGCTGCCGCGCGTACACATCGTCCTGGCGACGATCGAGAAGATGGTGCCGACCATCGAGGATTGCGTCAGTCTGCTCCGGCTGCTCGCGCGCTCCGCCACCGGGCAGGAGCTTTCGGTCTATACCACCTTTTCCACCGGTCCGCGCCGCGCCGACGATCTGGATGGTCCGGACGAGTATCACGTCGTGCTGGTGGACAATGGCCGCTCGGCGATGCTCGGCACGCCCTTCCAGGACATGCTGCGCTGCATCCGCTGCGCCGCCTGCATGAACCATTGCCCGGTGTACGGGGCGGTCGGCGGGCACGCCTATGGCTGGGTCTATCCCGGCCCGATGGGCAGCGTGCTCACCCCGGCGCTGATCGGCGTCGGCGAAGCGCGCCTGCTGCCGGGCGCCTCCACCTTCTGCGGCAAGTGCGAGAGCGTCTGCCCGGTGAAGATTCCGCTGCCCGGCATGATGCGCCATTGGCGCGAGCGCGAGTTCGAGCGTCACCTGACCCCGCTCGGCCAGCGGTGGAATCTCGGCGCCTGGGCCTTCCTCGCCCGCCGCGATGCGCTTTACCGCGCCGCCACGCGCGCCGCCGCCTTCGCGCTCGGCCTCGCCGGGCGGCGGCGCGGGCGGCTCTCGCGCGTGCCGTTTGCGGGCGGCTGGACCGAGGGGCGCGATCTGCCCGCGCCCGAGGGCGCCACGTTCTTCGCCCGCTACGCCGCCGCGCAGCGTCGGGGCAAGCTGTGACGCCGCGGGAGCAAATGCTCGGCGCGATTCGCCGCGGCCTCCGCCGCGGTAAGCTGGAGCCCGATCTGGCCGAACCGCTGCGCGCCCGCATGGCGAACCATCCGCGCCACCTGATCCCGGCACGCGCCATCCGCCCGCATCCCGACCTGGTCGCGCTGTTCGTCGCCAATGTGGAACGCGAATTCGGCACCGTCGTCCGCGTTTTCGGCGCGGATGCGGTAGCCGGTGCGGTTGCCGACTATCTGGCCGCCCAGAATCTCCCGACCGAACTCGTCGCCGCGCCGCATCCCGAACTCCGCGCGATCGACTGGTCGGCGCGCCCGCTGCTCGCGCTGCGCTGGGGCCGCGCGGAGGGAACCGATCTCGTCAGCCTCCAGCTCGGTTTCGCCGGCATCGCCGAAACCGGCACGCTGATGCTGCCCTCCGGCCCCGACCGTCCCAACACGCTGAACCTCTTGGCCGACACCGAGATCGTCGTTCTGCGGGCCAGCCGCATCGTCGGCGCCTACGAGGAAGCCTGGGACCGTCTGCGCGCCGAAACCGGCGGCGCGATGCCGCGCACCGTGATGCTGGTCACCGGGCCGTCGCGCTCCGCCGACATCGAGCAGGCGCTCGAACTCGGCGCCCACGGCCCCCGCCGGTTGCATGTGGTACTGATCGACGATTCCGCCTGAGAGGACCGAGGCGGGCCGTTGCAATATCGGCGCTCGCAACGACATTATTGGCGCTCATCCTCATCCCACCCGCCGATGCCCGAGCAGGCGATGTCCCGCCTCGCGCAACCGCTGGAACGTGACGTACAGCATCGGGATCAGGAAAATGCCGATCGAACTCGCGGCGATCATGCCGGCGAACACCGCCGTGCCGATGTCGCGCCGGCTCAGCATCGCCGCGCCGTGCGCGCTGACCAGCGGCACCAGGCCCATCACGAATGCAAGCGACGTCATCATCACCGCGCGGAACCTGATGCGCGCGCCCATGATCGCGGCCTCGCGCACATCGAGCCCGGCCTCGCGCTGCTCTTTCGCGAACTCGACGATCAGAATGGCGTTCTTCGCTGCCAGCGCGATCAGCACCACGAGTCCGATCTGCGCGTAGAGATCGACCGATAGTCCGGCGATGCGGATGCCGACGAACGCCCCCGTAACGCCGACCACCACCGACAGCAGCACCGGCACCGGGATCATCCAGCTCTCATAAAGCCCGACCAGGAACAGATAGGCGAACAGCACGGCTAGCCCGAGGATCGCGCCCGTTTGCCCCGATGCCAGCTCCTCCTGATACGCCGTCCCGGTCCACTCGTAGGTGTAGCCGGCGGGCAGCGTCCGGTCGGAGACCTGCGCCATAGCGGCCAACGCGTCGCCGGACGAAACACCCGGCGCCGGGCCGCCATTGATGCTGATGGCGCGGTAGTTGTTGTAGCGCGTGATCACCTGCGGGCCGGTGACGGTCCGCAGGCTCGCGATCGCGCGCAGCGGCACCATCTCGCCGAGCTTGTTGCGGACGTTGATCCGCCAGATCGCCGGCACGTCGTTCCGGTCCGGCGCCAGCGCCTCGATATTCACCTGCCAAGTCCGGCCATAGAGATTGAAGTTGTTGACGTAGAGCCCGCCGAGCGTCGCCTGCAGCGCAGTGGTGACATCGCTCAGGTTCAGCCCGAGCGCCGCCGCCTTGTCGCGGTCGATATCGAGAAAGAGCGATGGGTTCGACGCGGTATAGGTGGAAAACACGCGGGTCAGCCGGTGATCCTGGTTGGCGGCGCCCACCAGCGCGCCCATCACCTGACCGTTCTGCACCGGGTCCTGTCCTTGCAGCGCCTCCAGCACGTATTCGAAGCCCGAGCCGGTGCCGAGGCCGATGATCGGCGGCAGGTTGAACGGGAAAATGTTGGCCGAGCGGATCGCCTGCACCGCGCCGAAGGTCTGACCCACCAGCGCTTGCGCCGAATCCTGGGGCGCCAGGCGCTCGCCGAACGGCTTCAGCCGCGCCACCATGAAGGCGTTGTTCGGCTCCTGTGCGCCGTCGAGCAGCGAGAAGCCGATGATCGAAAGCGTGTCCTGCACGCCGGGGAGGCGGTGCAAGATCGCCTCCACCTTGTCCGCTACCTGCGCCGACCGCTCCACCGAGGCGCCGTCCGGCAACTGCGCGGAGACGAAATAGGCGCCCTGGTCCTCTTCCGGCAGGAAGCCCGTCGGGGTGCGGCCGAGCAGCCAGCCCGAGGCCAGGAAAAAGCCCGCGACCAAAACGACCGACAATGCCGCGACCCGCACCAGCCGGCGCACCACCGCCGCATAGCCCGCGCGCGCCTTGTCGATCCCGCGCAGCACGAAGCCCATCAGACCGCGCTTGCGCGCCGGGCGCAGGAACATGGCGCAGAGCGCGGGCGAGAGCGTGAGCGCGATCGCCGCCGACAGCAGCATCGCGCAGGACATCGTCACCGCGAACTGGCGAAACAGCGTGCCGGAGAGGCCCGGAATGAAGCCCACCGGCACGAATACCGACAACAGCACGAGCGAGATCGCGATCACCGGCCCGGTGATCTGCCGCATCGCCTTCGCCGTCGCCGCCTGCGGCGAAAGCTCCGGCTCCTCCTCCATCACCCGCTCGACGTTCTCCACCACGACGATCGCGTCATCGACCACGATGCCGATCGCCAGCACCATCGCCAACAGCGACACGGTGTTGACCGTGTAACCGAGCAGCAGCAGCCCGGCGAAGGTGCCAACCAGGCTTACGGGAACGGCGACCGCCGGAATCACCGTCGCGCGCAGGCTGCCAAGGAAGAGAAACACCACCAGCACAACAAGCGCGAAGGCTTCGAGCAGCGTCGTGATGACCTCGTGAATGGTGTCGCTGACGAACGTCGTGCTGTCCCACATCACCTTGGCGTGCAGCCCTTGCGGGAACCGCTCGGCGGCGCGTTCGAGCGCCCGCCGCACGGCGGCGGCGGTGTTCACCGCGTTGGCGCCCGGCGCGAGGTAAATCGCGGCGGCGACGGCAGGCTTGCCGTTCAGGCGCGTCTGGCTGTCCATGCTCTGCGCGCCCATCGCCACGTCGGCGACGTCGCGCAGATGCAGGATCGAGCCGTCCGGGTTGGCGCGGATGACGATGTTGCCGAACTCGGCCGGCGTCACCAGCCGGCCCTTGGTTTGCAGATTGAACTGGAATGGCTCCCGCCCATCGTTCGGCGGCGCGCCGATCCGCCCCACCGGCGCGACCACGTTCTGGCTGTTGATCGCGCTCACCACATCAGCCGCCGACAGGCCAAGCTCGGTCAGCCGGTCGGTGCGGAACCAGATCCGCATCGAGTAATTCATCTTGGAAAATAGGTTCGCCTGCCCCACGCCCGGCGTGCGCGAAAGCGAATCCATGACGTTGATCAGCGCGTAATTCGTGATGAACAGCGGGTCCATCTTCGCCGGATCGTCGGCGTAGAAGGCGAGGAACATCAGAATCGCCGAGGAGCGTTTCTGCACCGTCAGCCCCTCGGCTTGCACCTCCGGCGGCAATTGTGAAATCGCCGTCTGCACGCGATTGTTGACAGCCACCACGTCGGCATCCGGATCGGTGCCAAGCGCGAAGCTCACCGTCAGGTTGTAGCTACCGTCATTGCCACTGTTGCTCTTCATGTAGAGCATCTTGTCGACGCCGACGACCTGCGCCTCGATCGGCTGCGCTACCGCGCTTTCCACCACCTGGGCGGAAGCGCCCGGGAAGGTGGCGCTCACCTGCACCTGCGGCGGCACGATGTCGGGAAGCTGGGCAAGCGGGATGCGCGCCATCGCCAGCGCGCCGGCGATGGTGATGACCACCGCGATGACGATGGCAAGCCGCGGGCGGCGGATGAAAAGTTCCGAGATCACGGACGAGCGCCGCCTATTTCGACGCGGCGAGAGCGGCTGCCGGCGCGCCGTCGGCGGCGTTCGCAATCGGGGCAGGTGCGACCACCTGGCCGGGCCGCACCTTCTGCAATCCGTCCACGATCACCGTCTGCCCGGGGTCGAGCCCGCTGAGCACCGCGACGTTCGCGCCACTGACCTGCCCCAGCTTGACGCGGGCAATCCCCACCCTGTTCTGCGGATCGACCGTGTAGACGAAGTCTCCCTGCTGGTCGGTCATCACCGCGACGCGCGGAATGGCCGGCATCCGATCCGGCTGCACGCCCTCCAGCAAAACGGTCACGAATTCGCCGTCCACCAGCGGCCGTCCCGTCGATTGTCCCGCCGGCAGCGGATTGGCGATCGTGCCGCGCAGGAGCAGCGTATCGGTGGTCTGGGCCACCGAGTTGTCGACGAAATCGAGCCGCCCTGTCTCGGAATAGTCGCGCCCGTCCGGCAAGCGCAGCCGGATGCGCCACGCGCGCGCGCCCTCGGGAGTTGCGTGCAGCAAGTCGATCGCGTCGCGAGTGGAGATCGGGAACACCACATACATCGGGTCCTGGCTGACGATCGTCGTCAGCACGCCCGAGCCGGGCGAGACGACGTTGCCCGGCGTCACCGCGCTGCGTCCGATGCGTCCCGCGATCGGCGCCCGGATACGCGTGTAATCGAGATTGATCGCCGATTCAGCCGCTTGCGCCTGTGCGGCGCGAAGCTGCGCCACATCGGTCAGCATGGTCGCGCGCGCGGCATCCACCGCCGCCTGCTGACCGGCGGGCGTTTTCAGCAGGGCGGCGGCGCGCTCGAAGGCGAGCTTGGCGTTGTCGAGCTGCGCCTCGGCTTGCGCGACGGCGGCTTGCTTGGCTTGCAGATCGGCCTCGAACGGCGGCCGCTCCAGCTCATACAGCAGGTCGCCCGCCTTCACCTCGGCGCCTTCGACGAAGTCCTGCTTCTCAAGGAACGCGGTGACGCGCGCGACGAGCGCGACGCGGCCGACCGACTGGATGCGTCCCACGAACTCCTTGCGCGTGGTGATCGGCTTCACCTCGACGCGCGCAACGCCGACGGCGGGCGGCCCGCCCATGCCGGGCATCTGCGCCGCGGCGGGCACGGCGACAAGGATCGCGGCAACCGAAAGGGTTGCGGCCAGGAGACGACTAACCATGAAGGACATGTCGGGCCCATATGGGGCGACGCCGGGACGTTCCTAGATGCGGCGGCGACCGAGGGTCAATCGGCACTTGTCTGACCCGCCGCGCGCGCCTTGCGCATGAGGAAAATCATGCCGATGCCGACCACCGCTCCCACCGCCGGCAGATCGAACGCGAGTGCCGGCAGCGACAGGAACCCGTGCTTGCCGATCAGCCGCTCCTCCGGCTGGCCGGTGCGCGCGAAGCGGACCGGCTCGAAGCCAGCGCGGCCGAAAGCGGTGAGCGCGGTCGCGCGGGTGAACTCCCAAACATGCAGCGGGACGGCGCAGGTGATCCACAGCCACTCGCGCCCGGTAACGCGCGCAAGCATCTTGTAATAGCGCGACTTCGGGGCGGAGATGTCGGGGAAGCTGAACATGGCGAGCCCGCCCGGCCGCAGCAGCTGGTTGACCTTCTTGAGCGCGGCGAGCGGGTCGATCGTGTGCTCCAGCACGTCCATCATCGTGATCAGATCGAACGATCCGTCGGGTGCCGCGAATTCCTCGAACGTGCCCTCGGTGATGCTCAGCCCGTAATGCGCGCGTCCCCACGCGGCGATGGCCGGATTGACTTCCAGCCCCTCGGCGTCGAACCCCGCATCGCGCAGCATCGCCGGAAAGAGCCCGGTGGTGCAGCCGACATCGAGGCTCCGCCCGCGGCGGGCATCGGGCGGGATCATGGAGATATATGTCTTGAACTTGGCGGCGAACTTGCGGTCCCCGCCGTCCAGCAGCTCGGAGTGATAGGACCCCGAATAGAACTCAAGCAGATCGTCGAGCCCCGGCGCCGGGTGCGTGAACCGCAGTCCGCAGCGGCACTGCGCGAGCCACCAGTCGCGCCCCTTGAAGGCACGCCGGAACACGAGCCGCGCCGCACCGCCGCACAGCGGGCAGCACGGACGCGCTGATCGAAGGGGAGAGGAGGGGAGGCTCAAGGCAGCACGGACCGGGTGGAAGATGCAGGCAGCCTAGCTACCCGATTGCCGCCGCCGTCCCTAGCGGAACCGTGCGCCCGGCCTATGGACCGGCGCCGGAGCCCGCGCTACCGGAGCACGGGCGAGACCTGGGAGGTGTTGCCATGCGGGAACGAGTGAACATCTGCGAGGTTGGGCCGCGCGACGGGCTGCAGATCGCCAAGTCGCGGATGCCGACCGACACCAAGGTGCGCTGGATCGCCGCTATGGCGGCGGCGGGCCTGAAGGAAATCGAGGTCGGCAGCTTCGTCCCCCCGCGCGTCATCCCGCAAATGGCGGACACCGAGGAGGTGGTGCGCCGCAGTGTCGAAATCCCGGGGCTCACGGTAATCGCGCTCGTGCCCAACCTGCGCGGCGCGCAGCGCGCCTATGCGGCCGGGGCGCACAAGATCAGTTTGCCGGTCTCGGTCAGCGACGGCCACAGCCGCGCCAACCTCAATCGCACGCCGGCCGAAAGCATCGAGGAGGCGCGCCGGCTCATGGACTGGGTCAAGACGCAGCCCCGCCGCATGGAGGTGATCGCCGGCGCGTCCACGGCCTTCGGCTGCTCGATCGACGGCGTGGTGCCGACGGCCAGGACGGTGGCGCTCGCCAAGGGCTTGGCCGATGCCGGCGTGGATAAGCTCATGCTGGCGGATACCGTCGGCTACGCACATCCCGCGCAGATCAAGGAGGTGGTGCGCGCGGTGCGCGCCGCAATCGGCCCGGTGCTCTACGGCCTGCATTTGCACGACACGATGGGTCTCGGCCTCGCCAACGCGCTGGCCGGACTCGAGGAAGGCATCCGCGCCTTCGATTCCTGCCTCGCCGGACTGGGCGGCTGCCCCTACGCGCCTGGCGCCTCGGGGAACGTCGTCACCGAGGACCTCGTATTCATGCTGGAAAGCATGGGCTTCGACACCGGCATCGACCTGCCCAGACTGTTCGAGGCGCGGCGGATGCTGCACGAGGCGATCCCCGACGAGCCGATCCAGGGCCAGGTCCCCAAGGCCGGCATCCCCAAGACCTTCCGCGCGGCGGCCTAGCCCCGCGCGGCTTTCAGTTGACGGACTCGCCCCGCCGCGCCTTCACATCGCCGATGCCGACATTCCGGTTGGAGAAGCGGGCCGGGGGACGGGTCGCCGGGGTGGACGAGGTCGGGCGCGGCCCGCTCGCTGGCCCCGTCGTCGCCGCCGCCGTGGTCTTCACCACCCCGCCATCGCGCCGGCTCGCCGCCCTGATCGACGATTCGAAGCGCCTGACCTCCGAGCAGCGCCTCGCCGCCTACGCCGCGATCCGTGCCTCCGCCCGCGCCGAGATCGGGGTCGGCGCCGCCTCGGTCGCCGAGATCGCACGGCTCAACATCTTCCACGCCGCGCTGCTCGCGATGGCCCGCGCCGTCGCGCGCCTGCCCGCGCCCCCCGACCTCGCGCTCGTGGACGGCAACGCCCCGCCGCCGCTTCCCTGTCCTGTGGAATGCGTGGTGGGCGGCGATGCCTTGTGCCTCTCCATCGCCGCCGCCTCGATTGTCGCCAAGGTGCTGCGCGACCGCGCCATGACCCGCCTCGCCCCCCGCTTCCCGGGCTACGGGTGGGAGGAGAATGCGGGCTACTCGACCCAATTCCACCGGGCGGCGCTGCGGGCGCTCGGGCCGACACCCCACCACCGTCTCGCCTTCGGCGCCGTCCGCCAAGCCCGGCTCGCGCTGGATGCGGCGGATTGACGCCGCGCCGCGCCGCGCCTCACGATAGCCAGTCGCAAACCCGGGACTCCGGAGCACAGTGGAAATCGTCCGCGAATTGCCGCTCGACCAGGTGCTGCTGGGCGATGCCGGCACGCTGCTGCGGATGCTGCCCCCGGCCTCGGTCCATTGCGTCTTCGCCGACCCGCCCTACAACCTCCAGCTCCGCGGCGAGCTGCGCCGGCCCGACGATTCGCTGGTGGATGGCGTCGATGAGGAGTGGGACCGCTTCACCGACTTCGAGGCCTACGATGCCTTCACCCGCGATTGGCTCGCCGAGTGCCGCCGCGTGCTCCGCAAGGATGGCACGCTCTGGGTGATCGGCGCCTATCACAATATTTTCCGCATCGGCGCGATCCTCCAGGATCTGGGCTTTTGGATCCTGAACGACGTAATCTGGCGCAAGGCCAACCCGATGCCGAATTTCCGCGGCCGGCGCTTCACCAACGCCCACGAGACCCTGATCTGGGCCGCGAAGCAGCGCGATTCGCGGCACCGCTTCAACTACCAGGCCATGAAGGCCCTGAACGGGGACGTGCAGATGCGAAGCGACTGGTTCATCCCGCTCTGCACCGGGGCCGAGCGCCTGCGGAACCAGCATGGGCTCAAGCTCCACCCCACCCAGAAGCCCGAGGCGCTGCTGCATCGGGTGCTGCTCGCCTCCACCGGCCCCGGCGACATCGTGCTCGACCCGTTTCTCGGCACCGGCACGACGGCGGTGGTGGCGAAGCGCCTGCATCGGCACTTCATCGGCATCGAGCGCCACCCCGCCTACGTGGAAGCCGCCTGGGGCCGTATCAGGCGCACCAAGGCCGCCCCGCACGACGGGCTCGCCACCACCCAGAGCCGGCGCGACGCGCCCCGAGTGCCGTTCGGCGCGCTCGTCGAACAGGGGCTCGTGCCGCCCGGATCGAAGCTCGTCGATCGGCTGCGGCGGGTGCGGGCGGTGGTGGCGGCCGACGGCACGATCCGCTCGGGCCAGATCCAGGGCTCGATCCATCAGGTGGGCGCCGCGGTGCAGAACGTTCCTTCCTGCAACGGCTGGACATTCTGGCATATCGAACGCGCCGATGCGCTCGTCGCGCTCGACAAGCTGCGCGACGAGGTCGCCACCGCGCCCCCGCCGCCGTAAAAGCCCGCACGATGCCCGACGAACCGAGGACCGCCGAGGCGGAGCTGCGCCGCCTGCTCGACATCATGGCCGCGCTCCGCGACCCCGAGCACGGCTGTCCCTGGGACCGCGACCAGAGCTTCGCGACCATCGCGCCTTACACGATCGAGGAGGCCTACGAGGTCGCCGACGCCATCGGGCGGGCCGACTTTGCCGCCCTGCCGGACGAGTTGGGCGACCTGTTGTTCCAGGTCGTCTATCACGCGCGGATGGCCGAGGAGGATGGGCGCTTCGCCTTTGCCGACGTCGCCCGCGCGATCGCCGACAAGATGATCCGCCGCCATCCCCACGTGTTCGGCGAAGCCGCCGCTCGGACCGCCGCCGCCCAGCACGATGCGTGGGAGGCGCAGAAGACCGCCGAGCGGCGCGCGCGGGCCGAAACCGGCGTGCTGGCTGGCGTCCCCGTGGGCCTGCCGGCGCTCACGCGCGCCGCCAAGCTCACCGCCCGCGCCGCCCGCGTCGGCTTCGACTGGCCCGACGCGGGCGCGGTTCTGGACAAACTGGACGAGGAGGCGGCCGAGCTTCGCGCCGAGCTCGGCGCGGCCGACCCGTCGCGGCTTGCCGACGAGGTGGGCGACCTCTTGTTCGTGCTGGCGAACCTCGCCCGCAAGCTCGGCCTCGACCCCGAGGCGTGCCTGCGCGCCGCCAACGCCAAATTCGCGCGCCGATTCGATGCGATCGAGCGGACGGCGGCCGGGCAGGGGCGGGGCCCGGCCGAAATGACGCTCGACGAGATGGAGGCAGCCTGGCAGGCGGCCAAGGGCGGCGGGGGTGGCGCCCAGGCATAAGCTTCGCGCCCGCGCGGGCGCGCTCGCTGATGCCGTGCGTCTCTCGCGCCGCGGCAACCGCGCTCCTTCGTGCTGCCGGCATCGCCATTCTTTGAGCGATGTCCCCGGATCAAGTCCGGGGCTGGCTCTGCAGCAAGGCGTTGTCCACGATTGGCGAAGGCTTTGATGCGCCTGAGCGGAATCCGTGTTCCCGCTAGTGCGCCTTGCCGGGACCTTATTCGCACAGTAGCACCGCTGCCCGACGCGGGAGCAGATGATGGCGCAGGCGATTCGCCCGGTAATGCTGATGATCCTCGACGGCTTCGGCTGGCGCGAGGAGACCGAAGACAACGCCGTGCGCCTCGCCCGCAAACCTAATTTCGACCGGCTCTGGTCCTCCTGCCCGCACGCCTTCCTCCGCACCTCCGGCGCCGATGTCGGCCTGCCCGCCGGGCAGATGGGCAATTCCGAAGTGGGGCACCTCAACATCGGCGCCGGGCGCGTGGTGAAGCAGGATTTGCCGCGCATCTCCGATGCCTTCGCCGCCGGCGAGGTGGCGCGCTCGCCCGTGCTCGCGCGCTTCGTCG
Organism: Acetobacteraceae bacterium; assembly: GCA_035685165.1. Lineage (GTDB taxonomy): Bacteria > Pseudomonadota > Alphaproteobacteria > Acetobacterales > Acetobacteraceae > DATFDN01. Next base: position 210,270 of record DASRBI010000008.1, on the reverse strand, counting down.
CGAAGCTGAAGGCATCGAAGGGCACCTGCCACCTGCTCGGCCTCGTGTCGCCCGGCGGCGTGCATTCGCACCAGGACCACGCGGCGGCACTCGCCAAGCTGCTGGACGACGCGGGCGTGCCTGCCGTGGTGCACGCCTTCACCGACGGGCGCGACACGCCGCCGCGCTCGGGGAAGGACGATCTCGCGCGCCTCGCCGCCGCGCTACCGCCATCGGTGCCGATCGCAACCGTCTCCGGCCGGTATTTCGCGATGGACCGCGACAAACGCTGGGACCGGGTGGCGAAAGCCTATGCCGTCCTCGTCGCAGCCGACGGGCCGCATTTCGCCAGCGCCGCCGCGGTGATGGATCAATCCTACATGCACGACCGCACCGACGAGTTCGTCCTCCCGGCTGTTGTCGGCGGCTATGGCGGCATGCGCGACGGCGACGGCCTACTCTGTTTCAACTTCCGCGCCGACCGCGTGCGCGAGATCCTCGGCGCGCTGCTCGATCCCGGCTTCGACGGCTTCACACGCCAGCGCCGCATCGCCTTCGCCGCCGCACTCGGCATGACCGAATACGGCGCCGAGCTTGACCCGTTCCTGGACACGCTGTTTCCGGCCGAAAGCTTCGCCAACATCCTGGGCGAAGTGGTGGCGAAGGCCGGCCGCACTCAGCTGCGCGCCGCCGAGACGGAGAAGTACCCGCACGTCACCTATTTCCTGAACGGCGGGCAGGAGCAGCAATTCCCCGGCGAGGACCGCATCCTCGTGCCCTCGCCCAAGGTCGCGACCTACGACCTCCAGCCGGAGATGTCGGCACCCGAGCTTACCGACCGCGTGGTGGCGGCGATCGATTCCGGCAAATACGATTTGATCGTGCTGAACTACGCCAACCCCGACATGGTGGGTCACACCGGTAGCCTGGAGGCGGCGATCAAGGCGGTGGAGACGGTGGATGCCGGACTCGGCCGCATCGCCGATGCGGTGCGCGCGCAGGGCGGCGCGCTGCTAGTCACCGCCGATCACGGCAATTGCGAGCTGATGCGCGATCCCGAAACCGGCGGCCCGCACACCGCGCACACCACCAACCCAGTCCCCGCGGTGCTGATGGGGGGCCAGGCGCGCGGGCTGGATGACGGGAGGCTCGCCGACATCGCGCCGACCCTGCTTTCGCTGATGGGCCTGCCGCAGCCCGCCGAGATGACGGGCCATTCGCTGATCCGCCAAGGTGCGTCGGACGGCGGCTAGTTTCGCCTGGTCCTTTGTCGTCGTCGCGCTTGCCGGCGCGGCGCAGGCGGCCCCGCGCCTCGACGAGACCCGCAAGCAGGTGGACGCCGCCGAGGCCGCGAAAGCCGCGGCGTTGCAAGCGCGACAGGAGGCCGAGCAGCGCGCCGCCGCCGCGCGCGCCACGCTCGACGCACTTGCCGCGGACCGCGCCCGTGCCCTGCTCGCCTTGCGCCAGGCCGAGCAGCGCACGTTGGACGCCGCCGACCGCATGGCCGCGCTCGACCGCGCCGCGCAGGAGGCGCAAGCGGCCTTGCAAGCCCGCGCCGCCACACTCGCGCCCTTGCTGCCGCTGATCGAGCGGCTGGCGCTTTATCCGAGCGAGACCCTGCTCGCCGTGCCGGCGTCGCCGGAGGACGCGGTGCGCGGCCTGATCGTGCTGCAAGGCGTGGCACGCGAGCTGGAACAAGAAGCCGCCGCGCTGAAGGCGGACGCCGCGCGCCTGCAGCAAGCCAAGAACGCCGTAGCCGCCGAAGCGCCCGTGCTCGCCGCCGCCCGCGCCGCGCAGGAAGCCGCCGCCGCCGACCTCGACCGCCGCATGGAAGCCGCTCAATCCAGCCGCGACGCAGCCATGCGCGAGGCCGAGGCCGACGCCGCCCGCGCCGCCGACCTCGCTGCACGCGCAACCACCCTGCACGCCCTGCTCGACAAGTTGCAAACGGCAGAGAAGGAGCAGGCCGCCCGCGCGGCAGCCGCCCGCGCGGCGGCGGCGAAGAAGGCCGCCCTCGCCGCCCGGCAGCCCGCGGCGCCCCCCTCCGAGGAGCCGGCGGCAACCGGTGCCGGCGCCTTCACCGTGCCGGTCGCCGGCCGCATCGCGCGGGACTGGGGCGCGCCAACCGAGGCCGGCCCGGCGATGGGAATTTCGTTTCACGCGGCGCCGAAGGCGCGCGTGGTGTCGCCCTGCGCCGGGCGCGTCGCCTTCGCCGCGCCGTTCCGCAGCTACGGCCAGCTTCTCATCCTCACCTGCGGCGGCGATGTGGATGCGGTGCTGGCGGGGTTCGCCTCGATCGAGGTGCATCCCGGCCAGCCGGTCGCGCGCGGCGATCCGGTGGGCACCATGCCCGACTGGTCGCCCGGTTCGAACGCGCCGCGGCCCACCCTCTACGTCGAGATCCGCCGTCACGGCGAGCCGGTCAATCCGGGTCCGCTGCTCAAGACGAGCTGAGCGGCCCCTCGCCGCCTTCGGCCGGATGCGCCACGATGCGCCCGGCCCGGGGAGGGGTCCGCGATGAACCCGAACGAACTGCCCTTCGATGCCGACGCTATGCTGGACGGGCTTGCGGAATGGGTGCTGTGCGAAAGCCCCACCTACGACGCCGCGTCCGTCAACCGCATGATGGATCTGGCCACGCGCGCGCTGGTGCTCGCCGGCGCGCGGGTGGAGCGCATCCCCGGCCGGATGGGGTTCGGCGATTGCGTACGCGCGAGCTTCCCGCACCCGCGCGCCGCTGAGCCCGGCATCGTCATCATGGGCCATTTCGACACGGTGCATCCGATCGGCACGCTGGCGGACCTGCCCTACCGGCGCGACGGCGACCGCGCCTGGGGACCCGGTATTTTCGACATGAAGGCCGGCAACTACCTGGCGCTGGAGGCGATCCGCCAGCTGGCCCGCGCCGGCGTGCGGACCAATCTGCCGTTGACGGTGCTGTTCACCTCCGATGAGGAGGTGGGCAGCCCGTCGACGCGCGACCTGATCGAGGCCGAGGCGGCGCGGCAGCGCTATGTGCTGGTGCCCGAGCCGGCGCGCGCCGATGGCGGCGTGGTGACGGGCCGCTACGCCATCGCGCGGTTCAATCTGGAAGCGACCGGCCGCCCGAGCCATGCCGGCGCGCGGCTTGCGGAAGGACGCTCGGCGATTCGCGAAATGGCGCGCAAGATCGTCGAGATCGAGGACATGACCACCGAGGACTGCACCTTCAGCGTCGGCGTGATCCACGGCGGACAATGGGTGAACTGCGTCTCCACGCGCTGCACCGCCGAGGCGCTCAGCATGGCGAAGCGGCAGGAGGATCTCGATCGCGGCGTCGCGCGCATGCTGGCGCTGTCCGCCTCCTCCAACGACGTGCAGTTCCGTGTCACGCGCGGCGTCACGCGCCCGGTTTGGGAGCCGGATGCGAAGGTGATGGCGCTTTACGAGCGCGCACGCGGCATCGCCCGCACGCTCGGCTTCGACATCCGCGCGCAAAGCTCGGGCGGCGGTTCCGACGGCAACTTCACCGGCGCGATGGGCATACCGACGCTGGACGGCCTCGGCATCGAGGGCGCGGGCGCGCACACGCTCGACGAGCACATCGTCGTCCCGAGCCTCGCCCGCCGCGGCAAGCTGATGGCGGGGCTGCTGGCGGTGCTGGAGTAGAGCGCCGGGTCGCCTCGCCATCGCGCGCAACCGACCCTCTGTTCCGCCAACGCACCGTCCGCATCGCCATTCAGGAAGCGATTGCGAGCGCAGACCGCAAGGCGTGCCACCGAGCGGAGCGCGGGGCTAACCGGCCCTGCCCGGCCCCTTCGCCCCCCTTTTTCCGATGGCGCGGCAGGAACGCGCGCCGCCGCCCGTCGTTGCAGGGGCGCGCTTCACGACGGGAGAGCATCGTGTGCACACGCAAACAAACCGGCTTTTGGTTCCCGCTGCTCGGCTTCGGCTTCGCCCTGGCCGGGGCGGACAAGCTGCTCGGCCTGCGCGGCTACGAACGGCTGTTCGCCCGCTGGGGCTGGCGCCGGACCGGCCTCTACGTCGTCGGCGCAGCCGAGTTCCTGGGCGGGGTGATGGTCGCCACACCGCTCCTGCGTCGCCGCGGCGGGCAGATCCTCTCCGCTGCCTCTGCCGCCGTGCTGAGCAAGGAGATGGCGCGCGCCGAAACTGGCCTCGCCCTGCGGCGCCTCGGTCTGCTCCTCGCCGCGGTCACGGCGGCGATCGTCTAGGGCGAAGCTCCGCCGGCCAGCCGCAGCGCGTAATCGATCGCCTCGACCAAACTTGTCTCGCTTGCCTTGCCGGTGCCGGCGATGTCGAATGCCGTGCCGTGATCGACCGAGGTGCGGATCACCGGCAGCCCGAGCGTGATGTTCACGCCCGAGAGCGCCCGCCACGCCCCCGTCGCCGGGTCCACGTCGAAGCCGAGCAGCTTCACCGGGATGTGGCCCTGGTCGTGATACATCGCCACCACGGCGTCGAACTGCCCGGCGCGCAGCTTGACGAACACCGTATCGCCCGGAACGGGGCCAGTGACATCCAGCCCCTCGGCACGGAACGCGGCGACCGCCGGGGCGGTGACGTCGATGTCCTGCCGCCCGAACAGCCCGCCCTCGCCGGCGTGCGGATTGAGCGCGGCGACGGCGATACGCGGCGTCGCGATGCCAAGATCGCGCAACGCCTTGTGAGTTAGCATCACCACATGGCGCAGCCGCTCCGGCGTCAGCCGCTTCGGCACCTCCGCTAGCGCGACATGCGTGCTGACATGGCTCACGCGCATCGGCCCGTGCGCCAGCATCATCACCGAGCCGCGCACGCCGGTCAGTTCCGCCAACAGCTCGGTATGACCGGCATAGTGATAACCGGCGAGGTTCAGTGCCTCCTTGTTGAGCGGGGCGGTGACGATCGCCGCCACGCGACCCGCGCGGGCCAGCGCCACCGCCCGCTCGATCGCGAGATAGGCGAAACGCCCCGCCTCCTCCGACACTTGCCCCACCGGAACCGGCGCACGCTCCTCGCCCGCCGGTAGAAAGCCGAGCGCGGGCCACGGCTCCACCTCGCCCACGCGCGGGATCGGCGCCGTGTCAACGAGCGCCTCGGCGCGGCGCAGCGCGGTCTCGTGACCGATCACCAGGAGCCGCAGCGCGCCCGCGTCGAGGCGCGCGCGCAGCGCCGCCCCGGCGCGGGCGATGATTTCCGGCCCGATCCCCGCCGGATCGCCCATTGTGACGGCAAGCGTCGGGGTCATTGCGCCTCTCCGTGCAGCAGCCGCGCGAGTAGGCCGGGATCGCCGAACGCGCCGGACTTGGAGACAACGCGGACGCCGTCCCAACGCCCGCCGCGCATCACCGAGGCCGGCACGCCCGGCGCCACCTGACCATCGACGTCAAGCCGCGCCGCGCCCAGCGCCCGGCAAACCGCGCGCAGTGTCTCGCCGCCGGAAACCAGCAGCGTCGCCGGCGGGTCGAGCCAGCCGAGCAGCCGCCCGAGGCAGGCGGCAATATGGTGGCCCGCCTCGGGCCGGCCCATGCCGGGCGGCACCACCACCGCCACGGCGACATTGTCGCGGGCGAGCCTGCGCGCGATCGGCGCCGCCTCCTCGGCGTCGCCGCGGCTGATCCGCCGCACGAAGGACCAGGCAGCGGAAAGCTGCGCGACGGATACGTGATGATCCGACCCGATGAGCGCCAGTATCGGAGGCAGCAGCGCGGGGGCGGGCACCGGCACGCGCCCCGCGAGCGCGCTCGCTAGCCCCGCCGTGCCGCACCAGAGCACGCGCCCGGCGAGGCAGCGTCCTTCGGCCACCACCTGATCGAGCGCGCTCTCGCTCGCCGCATCCCACAGGCTGACGCCGTCGGGCGCGGGTTCGCCCGGCCGGCGTAGCCGCGCGGCGACGCCGCGCTCGGCCAGTTCGGAGCGCAGATCGGGTCCGACCAGCCGCCATTCCGCGCCCTCGGCCACGAACTGCCGCCCGTCGCGGGTGATGCGCCCCTGCGCGGGAAAGGCGGTGGCGATGATGCAATGGTCGAACTCGGAGAGGCAGGCGGCGATCTCGGCCGCGGGATGGCCGCGCAGCAGACTGTCAAGCTTCTTGAAGGCCGGGTCGGCCTCCTCCAGTACCGGGACGAGGAAGCGCGTCAGCGCCGCCGCTTCCTCGGAGTCCAGCTCGCGCGTCCCGGCATCGACGGCGGCGGGCCAGGGCAGATCGGCGGGCGGTCCCCAGAACACCGGCACGGCGCCCGCGAGCGGCGCGAACTGGGCGGCGCTGTCGAGCGCGCCGGTGAGGTCGTCGGCCAGGATGCGAAACCGGATCATACGCGCCGGGCTGGGCGCGCGCTTGTGGCGGCAGGGGCTGCGCCCCCGCTCACCCGGTCTCGCCGCCCACGAAGCGTTCGAGCCAGTGGATCGTGTAATCGCCCGCGCGGAACTCCGGCGCGTCCATGATCCGCTGGTGCAGCGGGATGGTGGTCTTGATGCCGACCACGGCGAACTCCTCCAGCGCCCGCCGCGCGCGCGCGATCGCCTGCGCGCGCGTCGGCGCATGAACGATCAGCTTGGCGACCATGCTGTCGTAGTAGGGTGGCACGAGATAGCCCGCGTAAAGGGCGGAATCGACGCGCACGCCGAGGCCGCCCGGAGCATGGAACGCGCTCACCTTGCCGGGTGCCGGGGCGAAGGTTTCGGGGTCCTCGGCGGTAATGCGGCACTCGATCGCGTGGCCTGAGAACTGGATGTCCTCCTGAGCGTAGCCGAGCGGCTCGCCGGCCGCGATGCGAATCTGCTCCCGCACCAGGTCGATGCCGCAAACCATTTCGGTAACTGGATGCTCCACCTGCAAACGGGTGTTCATCTCGATGAAGGCGAACTGCCCGTCCTGGTAAAGGAACTCCAGCGTGCCGGCGTTGCGGTAGCCGAGGCGTCCGAGCGCGTTCGTCACCGTGGTGCCGATCCGCTCCCGCTCGGCCGGTTTGAGCGCCGGGGAGCCGGCTTCCTCCAGGAGTTTCTGGTGCCGCCGTTGCAGGCTGCAATCGCGTTCGCCGAGATGCACCACGTGCCCGTGCGTATCGGCCAGGACCTGCACTTCGATATGCCGCGGGCGATCGAGATAGCGTTCCATGTAGACCGCGTCGCTGCCGAACGCGGCGCGCGCCTCGGTGCGGGCGAGGCGGAACGCGTCCTCGAGTTCGTCGGGCGTGCGGGCCACCTTCATGCCGCGCCCGCCGCCCCCGGCGGCCGCCTTGATCAGCACCGGATAGCCGACCTCGCCCGCCACCCGCCTTGCCGAAGCGACATCGGCCACTGCGCCGTCGGATCCCGGCACGAGCGGCACGCCGAGGCGAGCCATCGCGTCCTTGGCGGCGATCTTGTCGCCCATCATGGTGATGTGCTCGGGCGCCGGGCCGATGAAGGTCAGCCCATGCGCACGCACCATCTCGGCGAAGCGCGCGTTCTCCGACAGGAACCCGTAGCCCGGATGAATGGCGTCGGCGCCGGTGATGCTGGCCGCCGAGATGATGGCGGCGGCATTCAGATAGCTCTCGCGCGCCGGGGGCGGGCCGATGCAGACGCTCTCGTCGGCCAGCCGCACATGCATCGCTTCGCTGTCGGCGGTGGAATGCACGGCGACCGTGGGAATGCCGAGCTCGCGGCAGGCGCGCTGGATACGCAGCGCGATCTCGCCCCGGTTGGCGATCAGGACCTTGTTGAACAAAGCCCTGGTCCGGTCAGGGTTCGATCAGCATCAGCACCTCACCATATTCGACGGGCGAGGCGTTCGACACCAGGATGCGCGCGACCGTTCCGGCAGTGGGCGCCTTGATCTGGTTGAAGGTTTTCATCGCCTCGATCAGCAGCACGGTCTGACCGGCGGCGACCTGCTGGCCGACGGCAACGAAGGGCGGCGTGCCCGGTTCGGGCGAGAGATAGACGACGCCCACCATCGGGCTCAGCACGGCGCCCGGATGGCTCGCCAGCCGGTCCTCGTCGCGCTCCGGCGGTTGTGGCGCGGACGCGGCGGGCGGCGACGGGGCGAAAGCGACGGGCGCGGGGGCTGCCCCGGCGGCGGGCGGCGCGCGTACCACGCGGATGCGGCTGTCTTTCTCGGCGATCTCGATCTCCGTCAGGCCCGTTTCGGCGAGGATGCCGGCGAGCGCGCGGATCGCGTCGGGGTCGAGCGGGATGCGGCTCATTGGCTCTCCTCGATGATCTCGGCCATCGCCATCAGCGCCAGCGCATAGCCCCGGATCCCGAGTCCGCAAATCACGCCGGTCGCGGCCCGGGAGACGAAGGAATGGTGCCGGAACTCCTCGCGGCGGTGGATGTTCGTCACATGCACCTCGATCACCGGCAGCTCGGCTGCCAGCAGCGCGTCCATCAGCGCGATCGAGGTGCTGGTATAGCCGGCCGGGTTGATGACGATCCCTGCCGCGCGGCCCCGGCATTCCTGCACCCAGGAGACGAGCTCGCCCTCGCCATTCGTCTGGCGGAAGTCGATGGCGAGGTTCAGTTGCTCGGCGGTTTCGGCGCAGAGCTGCTCCACGTCGTCGAGCGTGGCCGCGCCGTAGAGCGCGGGCTGGCGCAGGCCGAGCATGTTCATGTTCGGCCCGTTCAGCACGGCGATCAGCGGGCGCGGGTCAGAATCGGACATGGCGCGCGGCGGTAGCACAGGGGGCGCGGCGGGCCAACCGGATCACCTCGCCGCGCCCGGGCTTTGCCCCTCCGGGGCCGCCATGCTAGGGGAACGACCACCCGCTTGGGGGATAGTTTAGCGGTAGAACTCCCGGCTCTGGACCGGGCAGCCTTGGTTCGAATCCAGGTCCCCCAGCCAGGTGCAACCCCCACCGTCGCGTCAATCACAGCGGGCGCATCACTCACAGCGGGCGACGGCCTGCCGCGCGGCGAGTGTTCCGCCTTGTGCTCCGTGGGAGCCGCTCCGCGGGGTTCGCGATGACGCCGCTTGAGCGATCCGCCTCACGCCCGCTCCACGCCGCACCACTCCGCGATCGCCAGCGCCAGCACGCGCGTCACCTGACGCAGCGACTCGAGCCCGACGCTTTCGTCGATGCCGTGGATATTGTCGGAATCGGGGCCGTAGCAGGTGGCCTGCGTGCCTTGATAGAGCGCGTAGAAGCGGGCGTCGGTCAGGCCGGTCGCGGCGTAATAGCGCAACTTGCTGCCGGTCTCCTCCGCGTGCAGCCGGCTTACCAGACGCGCGATCGGCTGGTCGGGCGGGAAGGTGCAGCCGTCGGCCATGAAACCCTTGAACTCCACGCTCGCCTTTGCGCCGTTCAGCGCAGAGGCGGCTTCGGCAACAAGCTGCTCGATGTCGCGCGCGACCTGGCGGCAGGAATAGCCCGGCATCACGCCGACGCGCAGCCCGATGCGCGCGCGGGTCGGCACCGAGCTGTTCCACTCGCCGCCCTCGATCGTGCCGAGATTGACGTTGATCGGATGGTTGTCGCCGGCGAAGGCGGGGTGTCGGCGCTCGGCGCGGTTCATCTCGGTCTCGTACTGCTTGAAACGGGCGGCGATGGCGCCCGCCGCCTCGATCGCATTCACGCCCGCCTGCATCTCGCGCACATGCGCCGGACGGCCCGTGACCGTCACCCAGGCCCACACGACGCCGACCTCGGCGACGTAGAGCGCCGGATAGCCGGGACCGGGTTCGGGGATCAGGCAGGCATCGGGTTTCGGCAGCGCCTCCATCACGGCGAGCGCGCCGTTGCCGGTGCATTCCTCCTCGATCACCGCCGCCATCTGCACCGCGGCGGCGGGCTGCAAGCCGGCCGCTTTCAGCGCGCGGAACGCGGTGACGTAGGCGGCGATGCCCGCCTTCATGTCCGCCGAGCCCCGGCCGTACATGCGCCCGCCCCGGATGCTCGGCGCGAAGGGCGGCGTGGTCCACAGCTCGTGCGGGCCTTCCGGCACCACGTCCACATGCCCTTGCAAAATCAGGGATCGCCCGTTGCCCTGGCGCGGTCGATATAGGGCAACAACGGGATCACGCCCCGCATAGTCGATCAGCGGCGGAGAAAAGCCTGGATGCGCGGCGAGCCGGCCGGGATCGACCGGGATGCGGCGCGGTGTGAGGCCGAGTTCGCTGTACACCTCCTCCATCTCGGCGAGGCAGGATTGTTCCTGGCCGAGCCGGCTCGGATGGCGCACCAGACGTTCGAGCAGCGTCACGCAATCGCCTTGCAGCGAGTCCGCCGCCTGAGCGATGGCGGCGCGGGCGCCCGGGTCGAGTGCCATTGGCGAGTGTCAGTCGATCGCCGCGTGCACGAGGTTGCTAACGCGATCCAGCCGCGCCGAATGCCACGGATCGGGCTGCAAAAAATTGGTGAGGTACGTGAACGAAACGCCGCTCGCCGGATCGGCCCAGGAATAGGACGTGCCAACGCCGCCGTGTCCGAACGTGCTCGGATGCCCGATCGTGCCAAGGCCGCGGATGCGGTCGCTCTCGCCGCGCACATGCGGACCGAGGCCGCGGTGCATCGGGATGCCGCTCATATAAACATCCCCCGCCTCACCGGTATGGTTGCGGGTCACATAAGACAGAAGGCGCGGGGAGAACACGCGCGCGTTGTTCAGCCGGCCCTGATTGAGCAGCATCTGATAGAACGCCGCCATGCCGCGCGCGGTCGCGAAGCCGCCGCCGCTCGGCAGGCCGGCGGCGCGGAATTCGGGAGAGTTGTCGCGCGGCCCGTCATGAGCGGCGATGTCGGCGCACCGCTTCTGCTGGTCGGCCGGAACGCCGACGAAAATCTCGTTCTCCAGTCCGAGCGGCGCGATCACCCGCTCGCGGATCACGTCGCGGTAGTCGCGCCCCGTCACGGCTTCGATCACCATCGCCTGCACGAGATGCGCGGCGCGCCCGTGATACTGAAGGCGCGAGCCGGGCGTCCATTCGAGCGAGAAATCGCACACCTCGGCGCGCATCCGCGCATGATCGGTCCAGCTTGCGCGCGAAACATCCCCGCTGGGGAAGCCGCCCTGGTGCGTCATCACCTGATGCAAGGTGATCTCGCCTTTGCCGCGCGCGGCGAACTCGGGCAACAGGTCGGCCACCCGGTCCATGAATGAAACCCGCCCGTCCTCCACCAGCGACCACACCGCCGCCGAGGTGAGCACCTTGGTTTGCGAAAAGAGCAGGAACAGCGTCTCGTTGGTCGCCGGCTGCGGCACCGGTTCGGTGCGCGCGTTGCCGTAGGTGCGAAACAGCGCGAGCTTGCCGTTGCGGGCGAGCGCGATTTGCGCGCCGGGATAGCGCCCCTCCTCGATATGGCCGCGGATCAGCCGGTCGAGCGCCTCCAGCGGCGCGAGCGCGAAGCCGAGGCTTGCGGGATCGGATTCGGGCAACGGGTAGGGCATGGCGCTTCCTCTCTTTCTATTTTGCGCCCGGGCGCGGTTCGGGCATCCAGTCTCCGCTCACCTGCGCCTCGGCATACGCGCTCTGATCGAGCGGACGGATCGAGATCTCGATCTCCTCGGCGACATGCGCCCGCGCCTGTTCTTCGCTCCAGGCCGCGAAACCGGTGCCGTAAAGGTCGCTCATCCCGAGAAGACTACCCACCCCTGCGCTTGCCGCCAACGGGCGGATCGGGTGTCATCCGGCACAAACCCGACCGGGAGGACGTAAATGGCCGAAATCCGCACGCGGCACCTGTTCACGATGCGCCTTCAGGTGGGCGGGATGCAGGCGATCGGGGCGACGCCGCTCGGGGACCGGCGGATCGGGCTCGTTTCCGGCGGCACCTTCGAGGGTGAACGGCTGCGCGGCATCGTGCTGCCGGGCGGCGCCGACTGGCTGATGCTCCGTAGCGATGGCGTGATGACGCTCGATGTGCGCCTCGCCTTGCAAACGGCGGACGGCGCGCTGGTCGGCCTGACTTATCGCGGGCTGCGGCATGGGCCGCCGGAGGTGATGGAGCGTGTGGCGCGCGGCGAGCCGGCCGATCCGGCGAGCTATTACTTCCGTACCGTGGGCAGCTTCGAGACGGCGGCGAAGAATTACGACTGGCTCAACCGCATGTGGTTCATCGGCACCGGCCACCGCCTGCCGGAAGGGCCGGTCTACGACGTCTTTGAGGTGCTGTAGCAATGGCGCGGATCGGTTTCATCGGCCTCGGCAACATGGGCGCGCCGATGGCGGCGAATCTCGTGAAGGCCGGGCATCAGGTCACGGGATTCGATCTCAGCAAGCCGGCGATGCAGGCGCTGGCCGAGGCGGGCGGGCAGGCGGCGGGCAGCGCCGCCGAGGCGGCACGCGGGGCGGAATTCGTCATCACCATGCTGCCCGCGGGCGAGCATGTGCGCGAGGTCTATCTGCACCAGGGCGGGCTGATCGAGGCGGTCAAGGGAACGGGGCCGCTGCTGATCGACTGCTCCACCATCGACGTCGAAAGCGCGCGCGCGGTGACGGCGGAAGCCGAGAAGGCCGGGCTCGCCATGCTCGATGCGCCGGTGTCGGGCGGCACTGCGGGGGCGCAGAACGCGACGCTGACCTTCATGGTGGGCGGCACCGACGAAGCCTTCGCGCGCGGCCAGCCAATTCTGGCTGCGATGGGCAAGAACATCTTCCACGCCGGCGGACCGGGTGCGGGGCAGGCGGTGAAGGTGTGCAACAACATGATGCTCGCCATCAACATGGTGGGCGTCGCCGAGGGCTTCATCCTGGGCGAGAAGCTCGGGCTCGACTGGCAGAAGCTGCACGCGATTTGCTCCACCGCGACCTCGAATTCCTGGGCGCTGTCCACCTATTGTCCCGCGCCGGGCACGGTGCCGACCGCGCCGTCCGCGCGCGATTACGCACCGGGATTTATGGCGGCGCTGATGCTGAAGGACGTGAAACTGTCGCAGGCGGCGGCGGAGGCGACCGGATCGCCGACACCGCTCGCGGCGAAGGCGCTGCAATTCTATCAGGCGGTGGTGGACGCGGGCGAGGGAAGCAAGGACTTCTCGGTCGTGTTCCGCTGGCTGCGCGGCAAGCCGCGGCCGGAACTCGCATGAGGAAGGCGCCATGAGCACCGCAGCGTTCAAACAGGCGCGTGACTTCCTGCTCGCGCACCGCACCGATTACGAAGCCGCCTACAAGGGCTTTCGCTGGCCCGCGCTTGATCCCTTCAACTGGGCGCTCGACTGGTTCGACGCCGAACTGGCGCGGGGCGAGCATGCGCACCGCCCGGCGCTGCAGATCGTCGGCGACGGCGCGGCGGAGCTGACGTTCGCGCAGCTTTCCGAACGCTCCAACCGCGTCGCCAACGGCTTGCGCGCGCTCGGCGTGAAACGCGGCGAGCGCATCCTGCTCATGCTCGGCAACGTGGCGCCGCTGTGGGAGGTGATGCTGGCGGCGATGAAACTGGGCGCGGTGGTGATCCCGGCGAGCACGCTGCTGACCCAGGCCGATCTGCTCGATCGCTTCGAGCGCGGCCGGGTGCGCCACGTCATCGCCGGCCCGAACGAGACGCCGAAATTCGAGGGTATCGCGCAAGGCCTGAACCTGATCGCTGTCGGCGGCGCCGTGCCCGGCTGGCACGATTACGCGAAGCTCCTGGACGCGCCCGCGGCATTCACGCCGGACGGCGAGACGCGCGCCGACGACACGTTGCTGCTCTATTTCACCTCCGGCACCACGGCGAAGCCGAAACTCGTCCAGCACAACCAGCTCAGCTATCCGGTCGGCCACCTGACGACGATGTACGTGGTCGGCATCCAGCCGGGCGATAGGCACCTCAACATCTCCTCGCCCGGCTGGGCGAAGCACGCCTATTCCTGCGTCTTCGCGCCGTGGAACGCTGGGGCGACCGTGTTCATCGCCAACCAGCCGCGCTTTCACGCCGCTGCGATGCTGGAGGCGATCGCCGCCAACCAGGTAACGACGCTCTGCGCGCCGCCGACCGTGTGGCGCATGTTCGTCCAGGAGGATCTGGCTGCCTTCAAGACGAGCCTGCGCGAAGTTTGCTCGGCGGGCGAGCCGCTCAATCCCGAGGTGATCGAGCACGTGCAGCGCGTCTGGGGGCTGACGGTGCGCGACTTTTACGGCCAGACCGAGACCACCTCGCAGATCGGCAATTCACCTGGGCTGAAGGTGAAACCGGGCAGCATGGGCAAGCCCATGCCCGGGTTCCGCTTCCGCCTGCTCGATCCCGACGGCAATGACGCGGCGGATGGCGAGCTCTGCATCGCGCTCGATCCGCGCCCGACCGGGCTTATGGTCGGCTATCAGCGCGACGACGGCGGCATCATGCCGATGGAGGGTGGCGTCTATCGCACCGGCGACGTCGCCTCGCGCGACGCGGACGGCTATTACACCTATGTCGGCCGCGCCGACGACGTGTTCAAAGCGTCCGATTACCGCATCAGCCCGTTCGAGCTGGAAAGCATCCTGATCGAGCACGCGGCGGTGGCCGAGGCGGCCGTGGTACCGGCGCCCGATCCGGTGCGGACCGCGGTGCCGAAGGCGTTCGTCATGCTCGCGCAGGGCTGGGCCCCCAGCCGCGACACCGCGCTCGCGATCTTCCGCCACGTGCGCGAAGCGACCGCGCCCTACAAGCGGGTGCGGCGGATCGAGTTCGCCGATCTGCCGAAGACGATTTCGGGCAAAATCCGCCGCGTGGAGTTGCGCGGCACCGAGGCAATCCGCGCCCGCGCGGGCGAACGCCCCCCCGGCGAGTTCCGGGAGGAGGACTTTCCGGAGCTTCGGGGCTAGTGCCGTACTGACTGCCCGGCGCTTGTCATCCCACCGTCAGCACGATCTTTCCGATATGCGCGCTGCTCTCCATCAGACGGTGCGCCTCCGCCGCCTGCGCCAAGGGGAAGGTTGCGTGGATCACCGGCGCGCAGCGGCCGGCATCGAGCACGGGCCATACTTTTTCCCGCAGCTCCGCCGCGATCGCCGCCTTCTGCGCCGTCGTGCGCGGACGCATGGTCGAGCCCGTGACCGTCAGCCGGCGCACCATCACCGGCGTGAGGTCGAAACTCTCCACCTTCGGCCCGCCCAGAAAGGCGATCAGCACCAGCCGCCCGTCCATCGCGAGTGAGCGCAGATTGCGCGCGGCATAGGGACCGCCCACCATGTCCAGGATCACGTTCACGCCCTGGCCGTCCGTCAGGCGCTTGATCTCCTCGGCGAAATCCTTGCTGCGGTAATTGATCGCTGCCGCCGCGCCCAGTTTCTCGCAGGCGGCGCATTTCTCGTCTGATCCGGCGGTCGCGTACATCGTGGCGCCGAACTCACGCCCCAGGCTGAGCGCGGTGACGCCGATGCCCGAGGTGCCGCCATGGATCAGCGCCCGCTCGCCGCGCGACAGCCGGCCGAGCTGGAACAGATTGGCCCAGACTGTAAAAAAGGTTTCCGGCAGCGCCGCCGCGCGCACCGCGTCGTAGCCCTTGGGCCAGGGCAGGCATTGCGTCGCGGGGATCGCGCAAAACTCTGCATAGCCGCCGCCGTTCGCCAGCCCGCACACGCGATCGCCCGTGCCGAACGCACGCACCTCGGGCCCGGTGGCGACCACCTCGCCCGCTACTTCCAGGCCGATGACCGGGCTGGCGCCGGGCGGTGGCGGATAATGGCCCTGGCGCTGCGCGACATCGGGCCGGTTCACGCCTGCCGCCGCGACCCGGATCAGCACCTCGTCCGCGCGAGGCTGCGGCACCGGCCCGCGCGCGGTGCGCAGCACCTCCGGCCCGCCCGGTTGCGCGGCTTCGATGAAGGTCATCTCGTGCGGCAGGCTGCTCATCCGCGGGCTCCCGATCGTTTGCGCCAGAAGGAGCCGTGCCGTGCCCGCCGGTCAAGCTCAGCCCGGCGTGCCGTGCTGGGCGGCGCCCGGCACCGCGATGCGCGGGATCGAAAGCTGCTCGTTCCGCACCTCGATCCGGCTGTTGTTGCAATCGTGATGCCCGCACCACATCGCCGGAGCGTTCCGGTTCCCTCCGCACCGCTTCCCGCTATGCTGGCCCGGCGGGCGGAAAAGGGAGGAGGGATCATGCGCCAGATCCGCATTGGCGAGGTGACGATCGACAGCATCATCGAGCGCGACGGCCCCTGGCGGCGGCCCGAGGACATGTTCCCGACCTACGACCCGGAGAAGGGCCGGCGGTGGCTGGCGGAGATGGAGCCCTTCGTGTTCGACCCGGCGACGGGCCGCATGGTCATCACCTACCAGACCTTTGTCGTGCGGACGCCCAGGCACACGATCCTCGTCGATACCTGCACCGGCGAGGACAAGGGCTATCCGGCGCCGATGGACTTTCCGAAGCAGCCGTGGCTTGACGGCTTCAATGCACTCGGCCTGCGGTTCGCGGATATCGACTACGTTTTCTGCACCCATCTGCATATCGACCATTGCGGCTGGAACACGCAGCTGCGGGGCGGGCGCTGGGTGCCGACCTTTCCGAAGGCGAAATACGTTTTCCACAAGCGCGAATACGCCGCCTGGGAAGCGGCCGACGGGCGCGGCGACAATCCGCCCGGTAACGTCTGGAAATACAATTGCCGGCCGATTGTCGAAGCAGGGCAGGCGCTTTTGGTAGACGACGATTTCGCCCTCGACGACCTGATCACGCTCACGCCGACGCCGGGCCATTCGCCCTGCCATTGCTGCGTCAACATCGCCTCCGGCGGGCAGCGCGCGGTGGTGACAGGCGATCTGATGCACCACGCCCTGCAATGCCGCGACCCGGCGCTGTACACGATCTTCGACTGGGACGCGGAGGAAGGCATTCGCTCGCGGCGGCGTTTTCTCGACGGCGTGGCGGAAACCGACACGCTGCTGCTGCCGATCCATTTTCCTGGCCCGACGGCGGGGCACGTGCGGCGCGATGCGGAGACTTTCCGCTACCGGTTCGTGGAAGGACGCTGAGGCGCCGGCGCCGCGCTATGGGCGCTAGAATAGTCGGCATGCGGCGAACGTGTCGCGAAACCGAGGCCGGGCACGACGGTTCACTGGTCGCGACTTGCTTTTGTTCAGCACGAATGCGCTCCAGCCTGTGCGCGGCGCGTGCCATGCGCCCTACAAGCCGGCGTCGTATCCGAACGCCTTCAGGAACTCGCTCCAGTAATCGTTTGCCCGCGCGATCCGCGTCGGATCGAGGTCCTTGCGCCACCGCTCGATGGAGGCGGTGAGCGACTCGCTGGTCGCATGTTCGCGGAAGGTGGCGCCCTCGCGAGCCGGATCGCCCTCGGCCGCGATGCCACAGCCGAGAAACCGCGCGATCCGGGCAAAGCAGGCCCGCGGCTCGTTCACCATGTCCTCGTAGCGAACGAACAGCATATCGGCGGTTGCCGTCGCCCGAAGCTCGCACAGTCGGTGGCAGGCCTGGCTCATCTCGGCGAAGAGCTGTTCGGAATCGGCGCCCTTGAAGTAGCGCAGGCGCGATGCATAGGTGTCGCGGGGATCGCGCACCAGCACGATTTCCCTTATTTCGCCGAACGCAAGCCGGGTGAAGTCGCGCGTCCGATCGTCGATGTTGTTGTTCTTCTCCGCGAACATGCGGGCCGTTCCGCATCGCTGATCGCCGGCGAGGCGCTTGTAGTACTCGGTGACGAGGTTGCCGAAGGCGCTGGCGAGGATCAGCGGCGCGGTGCCGAAGAACAGTTCCTCGGCGATCTTCGGGTCGCGGAACACCGGCTTGTAGTCGGGATGTGAGAACGGGTTGAACCCGACCGTGAAACCGTTTCCCTCCAGCCGGTCAGGATGCATTGAGCGGGCGAAATCGGCCGGGCTGGTGAGGGTGCGGAGCGCCGTCGCGTAATAGGAAAGCAGCCGTACCTCGAACGGATAGAGATCGGCGACCACGATGTCCTGCGCTTGCGCGAGCCGGTTCATCAGGAGCGTGGTGCCCGAGCGTCCCACCGCCGAGATCAGCACCGGCCGCAGCCCGTCCTGCCGCCAGTCGGGTTCGATCGTGCGGGTCCCGCTCGGGATCGCCTCACCGCTTTCGGCCTCGGTGATCCGGATCTGGTGGCGGGCATATCCCGCGAGGGGAGGGACAAAACGGTGCTCGAACCCATGCCGTCTGTCGCCGTATTTTCCAGTGCGGGCACCGAGGTCCTCGCGAAGAATGCTCGCTTCGACGATCGCTGCGACGGCATCGTTCACCCAGACGCAGAGCTTCAGGACGCGGCTGGGCGATGCAACGTCGCACGCCCAGCCACTGACGGAGGTGCGGTCAAACTTGTCGACGTATCCCTCCAGCTTCATGAGATGCGCCTCATCCTTTGCCGGACTGTAGCTCGGGCAAGCCCCTTGTTCCACGCCTGCGACGAAGCATAGCTTAAGACCGCGACAGCGATGTCCGACGCGCCTGACTTTTGCGTCTTTTGGACCGGCACGTGTGGCGCATCGGCCGATATTGCGCGAGCTGCGCCCCGGTGATCCGGCGCGCCGTGCGTCAGCCGTCCTTGGCGGGACGCAGCGAGGCCTCTTCCACGATCCGCTCGAACGTGTCGAGCGCGCTTTTCGCGCGGTATTCGCACCCGTTGCTGCTGACCGGCAGGGCGCGGATGATGGTGTAGACGCCCGGCCTCACGTTGCCGTTGGCGGGATCGGAGACCACAACACGGTCGCCGGCGCGAAAACGGTGCTTCTGCATCTGGCTCTCCTGCGTCGCTTGCCTTCGCGGCGGACGCAACGTGCGGCTTGCGAATTCGTAGGGCAGGAACATAGGCACGATCGGCCCGGGACGCGAGAGCAAATGGTCGGATCGGCCTCAGTTGAACGCCGTCGTACCGCGCGACTCCGCCTCGGCTCGCTTCGACGTCTCACGATACGGCATCGACACCGGCCTTCCCCGCGGTTTAGCCTCGGTTTCCGGCGGGAAGGGCGGAGAGGAAAGCGATGATCCGGTGCGTGCGGATCTGGACCGGCGAGGACGGCAATTCCCGTTTCGAGGATGGCGCCATCGAGCTGGCGGAGGGCGCGCGCGGCGACTTGCTCAGCGCGAAGGCGGGCGCCGTCTCGATCTCGTTTCAGGAAACCAGCGCCGGCGGCACCTTCGCCTGGCACGACGCGCCGGCGCGGCAGTTCGTCATCACCCTCAGCGGCACGCTCGATTTCCAAACCCGCGCCGGCGCGCACTTCACCATCCGCCCGGGCGACGTCTTGCTCGCCGAGGATACGGCCGGCACCGGCCATAGCTGGCGGCTGGTCGACGGGCAGCCCTGGCGGCGGGTTTACGTGATCCTCGCGCCGGGCGTCCGCGTGCCTTTCAAGCCGGCCTGACCGGCACTGCCAAAGGAGAGCCGCAATGAGCCAGACCGCCATGGCAGATGCGCCCGATGTCGTGCTGATCGGCGCCGGGATCATGAGCGCGACGCTCGGCATCATGCTGAAGGAGCTCGAACCGTCGCTGTCGATCGTCATGCTAGAGACGCTCGACGATTGCGCGCAGGAAAGCTCGCAGGCCTGGAACAACGCGGGCACCGGCCACGCGGCCAATTGCGAGCTGAATTACACGCCCGAGCGGCCGGACGGCAGCGTCGATATCTCCAAGGCGCTGGAGGTGAACACCGAGTTCGACCTGTCGCGCCAGCTCTGGTCTTATCTCGTCAAGCAGGGCGCGATCGCCGATCCGCGCGCCTTTATCCATCCCTGCCCGCACATGAGTTTCGTCTGGGGCAAGGAGAACGTCGCCTTCCTGCGCGCGCGCTACAAGGAAATGTCGGCGCATCACTGCTATCATGGGATGGAGTACAGTGAGGATGCCAAGCAGATCGCCGCCTGGGCGCCGCTGATCATCGAGGGGCGCGACCCGGCGCAGCCGATCGCCGCCACCCGCATCATCACCGGCACCGACGTCGATTACGGCTCGCTGACGCACCTGCTGGTCGGCCATCTCGCCGCGCAGCCGGGCTTCTCGGTGCATTACCGCCATCACGTCGTCGCGCTCGACCGCGCCGAAAGCGGACGTTGGCGGGTCGGGATCGAGGACCTGGAACAAGGCGGCACCCGCACGATCACCGCCAAGTTCGTGTTCATCGGCGCCGGCGGCGGCGCGCTCGAGCTGCTGCAGAAATCGCGCATCCCGGAGGGGCACGGCTATGGCGGCTTCCCGGTCAGCGGCATCTGGCTGCGCTGCGACGTGGACGCGGTCAGCCACCGCCACCATGCCAAGGTTTACGGCAAGGCGGCGGTCGGCTCGCCGCCCATGTCGGTGCCGCATCTCGACACGCGAATCATCGGCGGCAAGAAGTCGTTGCTGTTCGGGCCGTACGCCGGGTTCTCGACCCGCTTCCTCAAGCATGGGTCGCTGACCGACCTGTTCCGCTCCATCGAGCCGGGCAATATCCTGCCGCTGCTCGCGGTCGCCCGCGACGACGCGGCGCTGTCGGAGTACCTGATCGCCCAGGTGTTGCAAACGAGCCGCCACCAGTTCGCGACCCTTCAACAATTCTTTCCCACCGCCCGGCGCCCCGACTGGAAAGAGGCGGTCGCCGGCCAGCGCGTACAGGTGATCAAGCCCGATCCCGCGCACACCGGCGTTTTGGAGTTCGGCACCGAGCTGGTGGCGGCCGCCGACCGGTCGATCGTCGCGCTGCTCGGCGCCTCGCCCGGTGCCTCCACCGCCGCCTTCATCGCCATCGGCGTCCTGGAAAAGTGCTTCGGCCCAGAGCTCACGCCGGACGGCTGGCTGCCGAAGCTCAAGGAGATCATCCCTACCTACGGGATCGACCTCAAGCACGACGCCGATGCCTGCCGCCGCATCCGCGCCGAGACCGCGCCGGTGCTGAAGATAGAGAACATTTGACCGTGCCCGGCGGCCGCGCATGACCGCCTCGCTCGCGCTGCAGCAGCTGCTGAACGGGGTGCAGTTCGGCATGACGCTGTTTCTGATGGCGGCGGGGCTGACCCTGATCTTCGGCATCATGAACCTGATCAACCTGGCGCACGGCTCGCTTTATATGATCGGCGCCTATGTCGCCGCCGCGAGCTTCAATGAATGGCGCTCGGTTCCCGCCGCGCTCGCTCTTGCCATCGCCGCCGCGGTGGCGGTGGGCGCCGCGATCGAGATCGGCATTTTCCGCGCGCTCTACGACGGCGATCATCTCGATCAGGTGCTCGCCACCTTCGGCCTCATCCTGTTTTTCAACGAGGCGGTGCGAATGATCTGGGGCGCCACCGCGCTCTATGCCCAGGTGCCGGCGTTCCTCTCCGGCCAGATCAGCCTGTTCGGCGCGCCCTATCCGCTCTACCGGCTGGTCGTCACTGGCGTCGGCCTGCTGGTCGCGGCGCTGCTTTACGTGCTGATCGGGCGCACGCGGCTCGGCGCGCTGATCCGCGCCGGCGCGTCGAACCGCATGATGGTGGGCGCGCTCGGTGTGAACATCGCGCTCCTTTACACGCTCGTCTTCTGCCTCGGCGCGGGCCTGGCAGCACTCGCCGGTGCGATGGCCGGGCCGATCTTCACCGTCGAATCCGGCATGGGTGACGATTTCCTAATCCTCGCTTTCGTGGTGATCGTCATCGGCGGCATCGGTTCGGTGCGTGGCAGCTTCGTCGCCGCCCTGCTGATCGGCATCACCGACACGATGGGCCGCGCCTATTTGCGCCCGCTGCTGGCGCTGATCGTGAACCGCAATGCCGCCGACGCCGCGGGCCCCGCCATCGCCTCGCTGCTGATCTACGCGATGATGGCGTTCGTGCTGTTCTTCCGGCCCGCGGGCCTGTTCCCGCCCCGCACGCGATGACGGTGCTGCGCCGCGCCGCGGTGCCCGCCACTCTGCTCGCGCTCGCGCTCGTGCCGCTGGCGGGCCAGGAGTTCGCGCTCGATCTGTTCACGCGTATCATGATCTTCGGCCTCGCCGCGCTCAGCCTCGACTTCATTCTCGGCTATGGCGGCATGGTGAGCTTCGGCCACGCCGCCTATCTCGGCATCGGCTCCTACGCGGTCGGCATTTCCGTCGCGCTCGGCCTCACCGACGGCTTCGCCCATCTGGCGCTCGCCGCCGGAGGCTCGGGGCTGGCGGCGCTCGTGATCGGGTTCGTGGCGCTGCGGACGCGGGGCACCACTTTCATCATGCTGACGCTCGCCTTCGCCCAGATGATCTATTTCTTGTGCGAAAGCCTCAATCAGTTCGGCGGCGACAACGGGCTCAACATCCCGACGCACAGCGACTTCGGCCGCTGGCTGCCGCTGGATGATCCGCGCGTCCTCTACTACGTCACCTTCGCCGCGCTGGCGGTGTTCCTGCTGCTCGGCCGGCGTGTCGTGCGGTCGCGCTTCGGGCTCGTCATCCGCGCGGCGAAATCGAACGAGCGGCGCATGGCGGCGCTCGGCTTTCCCGTGTTCCACTATCAGCTCGCGGCCTTCGTCATCGCCGGCACGGTGTGCGGCGTGGCCGGGATGCTGCTTGCCAATCAGACGGAGTTCCTGGCGCCGGCGATCATGCATTGGACGCGCTCGGGCGAGATCATGATGATGGTGATCCTGGGCGGGCGTGGGACGCTGGTCGGCCCGGTGGTCGGCGCGGCGATCTATCTGCTGCTGGAACAGGTCTTGTCCGGCTGGACCGAACATTGGCAAGCGGTGCTCGGCCCGATCCTGGTCGCCGTCGTGCTGCTGTCGCGCCCGCGCACGCGCCGCGCACTTGCCCAGCGCCTGCGCCGCCGCCGGATCGCACCCGCCCATGCCTGAGCCGCTTTTGGACATACGGGGCCTCTGCAAGCGATTCGGCGGCCTGCGCGCGACCGACGACGTGTCGCTCACGCTGTTCCCGGGCGAGATCCATGCGGTGATCGGCCCCAACGGCGCCGGCAAGACCACGCTGATCGCGCAGATCGCGGGCGAGCTTGCGCCGGACTCGGGACAGGTACTGCTCGATGGCGCCGAGATCACGCGCCTGTCGTCCGCCGCGCGCGCGGCGCGCGGGCTGGTCCGCTCCTTTCAGATCACCAGCGTCTTTCCCGACTTCTCCGCGCTCGACAACGTGGCGCTCGCCGTGCAGGCGCACGCCGGGCACAGTTTCCGCTTCTGGCGCCCTGCGGCGCGTGACCCGGCGCTGCGCGAACCCGCCCGCGCCCGGCTTGCCGAGATGGGGCTTGCCGCGCGCGCCGACGTGCCGGCAGGCGCCCTCTCGCACGGCGAGCGCCGCACATTGGAGCTTGCGATGGCGCTCGCCGCCGCGCCGCGTGCGCTGCTGCTCGACGAGCCGCTCGCCGGCATGGGACCGGAGGAATCGGCCCAGATGATCCGTTTGCTGGCCGGGCTCAAGGGCCGATTCGGGGTGCTGCTGGTGGAGCACGACATGGACGCGGTGTTCGCGCTCGCCGACCGTGTGAGCGTGCTCGAATATGGCCGCGTCATCGCCGCCGGCACGCCCGAGGAGGTGCGCCGCGATCCGCTGGCGCGCGCCGCCTATCTCGGCGAGGACGAAGCGGCATGATGCTGTCGGTATCCGGATTGGAGGCCGGTTACGGCGACAGCCAAGTGCTGTTCGGCGTCGGTCTAGGGATTGCGGCGGGCGAGGTGGTGACGCTGCTCGGCCGCAACGGCATGGGTAAGACGACCACGGTCCTCGCCCTGATGGGGATCGTGCCGCGGCGCGCGGGCGAGATTTGGCTGAACGGCGCGCGCATCGACGGCCTGCCGCCGTTCCGCATCGCCCGCGCCGGCCTCGGCCTCGTGCCGGAGGGGCGGCAGGTGTTCCCCAATCTCAGTGTGCGCGAGAACCTGATCGCGACCGCCGCCAACTTCGCCGGTGCCGCGGCGCCGTGGACTCTGGCCGAAGTGCTCGACCTGTTTCCGCCACTGGCGGCACGGCTGCACAGCCCGGGCGCGCTCCTTTCGGGCGGCGAGCAGCAGATGCTCGCCATCGGCCGCGCGCTGATGACCAATCCGCGCCTGTTGATTCTGGACGAGGCGACGGAGGGGCTCGCGCCGCTGATCCGCGAGACGATCTGGCAGGCGCTGCTGCGGCTGAAGGCGCGCGGCCAGTCGATCCTGGTGATCGACAAGAACCTCGCCGCCCTTACCCGCATCGCCGACCGCCACTACGTGCTGGAGAAGGGCCGCGTGGTGTGGTCGGGCGGTTCGGCGGAGTTGCGCGACAACCAGGAGGTGGCGCATCGGTATTTGGGGCTTTGAGGTGCCTGTGACCCATCGCGGCCTCGGGCAATCCTAGTTATCTGACGCCGGCTCTGCGGTGTTTCGCCCACCTCTACCGGCCTCTCCCTCCGCTGGGGCGGCGAGGAGGGTTGGGGTGAGGTGGGGAGAGTGCCAAACAGTCCTACCGCATCGTTGACGGCGCCCGCCGGTTCCGCCAACAGCCTTGCGTGTCCTACCGCCAGAAGCACCTCCTCGCGATCGAAGGCCTCGCGCCGCCCGAGATCGAGCATCTGCTCGATCTGGCAGAAAGTTACGTGCTGCTGAACCGCTCCGGCAAAACCCAGCGCGACCTTCTGCGCGGGCGCACGCTGATCAACCTCTTCTTCGAGGACTCCACCCGCACCCGCACGAGCTTCGAGCTCGCCGGCAAGCGGCTCGGCGCCGACGTGCTCAATATGTCGGTTGCCACCTCGTCGGTGAATAAGGGCGAGACGCTGCTCGATACCGCCGCGACGCTGAACGCCATGCACTGCGACCTCCTGGTCGTGCGCCACGACCAATCGGGCGCGCCCAACCTGCTCGCACAGAAGGTGGATGCCGCTGTCATCAACGCCGGCGACGGCACGCACGAGCACCCCACCCAGGCGCTGCTCGACGCGCTCACCATCCGCCGCCGCAAGGGCCGGCTGGAGGGGCTCGTGGTCGCCATCTGCGGCGACGTGGCGCATTCGCGCGTGGCGCGCTCCAACATCCACCTCCTGACCACGATGAACAGCCGCGTGCGGGTGATCGGGCCGCCGACCTTGATCCCGGCCGAGGCGGCGGAGCTCGGTGTCGAGGTGTTCCACGACATGCAGCAAGGGCTGGACGGCGCCGACATCGTGATGATGCTGCGCCTTCAGCGCGAGCGCATGTCGCGCGGGCTCGTGCCGAGCGCGCGCGAATATTTCCGCTTCTTCGGTCTCGACAGCGAGAAGCTGCGCGCGGCGAAGAAGGACGCGCTGGTGATGCATCCCGGCCCGATGAACCGCGGCGTGGAGATCGACAGCGCGGTCGCCGACGATCCAGCGCGCAGCGTGATCCGCGAGCAGGTGGAGATGGGTGTCGCGGTGCGGATGGCCGTGCTCGACACGCTGGCGCGCGGCCCCGGCAATGTCCGCTGACACGCTGATCCGGGGCGCGCGCCTGATTGACCCCGCTTCGGGTCTCGATCAAGTGGGCGATCTGCTGATCCGTGCGGGTCGCATCGCCGATTTGGGCGCCAATATCGGCCGCCCCGACGACGCGGCGATCGTGGAGGCGCAAGGCGCGGTGCTCTGCCCCGGGCTCGTCGATATGCGCGCCGCGCTTGGCGAACCCGGATACGAGTACCGCGAAACCATCGCCTCGGCTGCCGAGGCCGCAGCGGCAGGCGGCATCACCACGCTCGCCGCGCTGCCCGATTCCGCACCCTCGATCGACGATCCGGCTCTGGTGCGGCTGTTGCGCGCGCGCGGCGAGGAAACCGGCAGCCTGACCATCTTGCCGTATGCCGCCATCACGCGCGGCTGCCGCGGCGAGGAGATGGCCGAGCTTGGTCTGCTCCGCGAAGCCGGCGCGGTGGCGTTCACCGACGGCGCGCGCGCGCTCGGCTCGGCGCGGATGATGCGGCTTGCGCTCTCCTATGCCTGCATGTTCGGCGCGCGCATCGTGCAGCATCCGGAGGAGCCCTCGCTCGCGCAGGGTGGCGCGGCGACCGAGGGCCTGCTCGCCACCCGCCTCGGCCTGCCTGGCATTCCCGCCGCCGCCGAGGCGATCCTGGTGGCGCGTGACATAAGGCTGGCGCGTCTCACCGGCGGCGCCGTGCACTTCGCCCATGTCTCGACCGGCGAGGCGCTGGCGCTGATTCGCCGCGCCAAGGAGGAAGGCATCGGCGTCACCTGCGACACCGCGCCGCCCTATTTCGACCTGAACGAAACCGCGATCGGAGACTTCCGCACCTACGCCAAGCTGTCGCCGCCGCTGCGCGCCGAGGCGGACCGGCAGGCCGTGCTAGCGGCACTTGCGGACGGAACGATCGACGCCGTCGCCTCGGATCATCAGCCGCGCGATGCCGACGACAAGCGCCTGCCCTTCGCCCAGGCCGCGCCCGGCGGGGCCGGTCTCGCCACGTTGCTGGCTGTGACGCTGGTTCAAGTCCATGCCGGTGCGCTGAGCTTGATGCAGGCGCTCGATTTGCTTACCGCGCGCCCCGCGCGCCTGCTCGGCGCCGAAGCCGGCACGCTCGCGCGCGGCGCGCCGGCTGATCTCTGCCTGTTCGATCTTGAGCGTGCGTGGCGCGTGGAAGCGGGCAGCCTGCCGGGCAAGGCGCAGAACACGCCGTTCGACGGGCGCGGAATGGAAGGCCGCGTGCTCGGCACCTGGAAGAACGGGCGGCGCGTGTTCGGAGGAGAATAGGATGCTGGCGTTGCGCCCTAATTGCGAATGCTGCGATCGCGACCTGCCGCCAGAGTCGCGCGCGGCGATGATCTGCACCTATGAGTGCACCTTCTGCGCCGAATGCGCCGCAACCCGCCTGCACGGCATCTGTCCCAATTGTGGCGGCGAGCTGGTGCGCCGCCCTATCCGCCCGCCCGCGCGCCTTCTGCTGCATCCGGCATCGACCGAGCGCGTGCTGAAGCCGCACCCGCACTGCGTGGCCGTTCAGTAGGTGGGGTACATGCGCGGGTAGGTGACTTGGCTCGGCGGCCCCGGCGGCGAGGGCGAGCCTTTCTTGCCGCAGCCCGCGAGGACGAGCAGGGCGAGCGCAAGGGCGGCGATTCTCCCGCCTCTCCCCAACCCGCTCCGCCCCTCTGGGGCGGAGAGGGAGCGCCTGGTAGTTGCAGGCCCTCCGCCCCTGGGGGCGGAGAGGGTCGGGGTGAGGTCGGGGATCACCCCCCCAGCTCCCGCAGCCAGCGCGCGGCCTGCTCGGCGACGTTGGCGGGCGCGGTGCCGCCCTGGCTCGTGCGCGAGGCGACCGACGCCTCCACGCTCAGCACCGAAAACACGCCGGCGGTGATCCGCTTCTCCACCGACTGCATCTCCGCAAGCGACAGCCCGCTCAAATCCACGCCCTTCGCCTCGGCCAGCGCGACCAGCCGCCCGGTGACGTGATGCGCCTCGCGGAACGGCAGCCGCAGCACGCGCACCAGCCAGTCGGCAAGGTCGGTCGCGGTCGCGAAATCCCGTCCCGCCATGTCGCGCATCCGCGCCGTATCGAGCTGCATGTCGCGCACCATGCCGGCACTCGCCGCCAGGGCGAGCGCCCAGGCCTCGGCGGCGTCGAACACCGGCTCCTTGTCCTCCTGCATGTCCTTCGCATAGGCGAGCGGCAGGCCCTTCATCACCGTCAGCAACGCGACGAGCGCCCCGGCCATGCGCCCGGTCTTGGCGCGCACCAGCTCCGCCGCATCGGGGTTGCGCTTCTGCGGCATGATCGAGCTGCCGGTGGTGAACGCATCCGACAGCCGGACGAACGCGAACGGGCGGCTGCTCCAGAGGATGATCTCCTCGGCGAGCCGCGACAGATGCACGGCCGAGATTGCCGCCGCGCCCAGGAACTCCAGGGCGAAATCGCGGTCGGAGACCGCATCCAGAGAATTGGCGCAGGGCCGGTCGAAGCCGAGGGCGGCGGCGGTCATCACGCGGTCGATCGGAAACGAGGTGCCGGCGAGCGCCGCCGCGCCGAGCGGACATTCATTGAGCCGGCGGCGGCAATCGGCGAGCCGTCCGCGGTCGCGCGCCAGCATTTCCACATAGGCGAGCAGATGGTGCCCGAATGTCACCGGCTGGGCGATTTGCAGATGGGTAAAGCCCGGCATCGGATCGGACGCGTGCGCCGCCGCGCGCTCGGCCAGCGCCCGCATCAGATCGGCGATCTGCGCGTCCAGCCCGTCGATCGCATCGCGCACCCAGAGGCGGAAATCAGTCGCCACCTGATCGTTGCGGCTGCGCGCGGTGTGCAGCCGCTTGCCCGCCTCGCCGATGCGCTCGGTCAGCCGCGCCTCGATATTCATGTGGATGTCTTCGAGCGCGCGCTCAAACGGGAAGCGCCCGATTTCGATCTCCTGTGCGATCTGGGCCAGGCCATCGCGGATCGCGCGCTCGTCATCGGCGGAGATCACGCCGACCTTGGCAAGCATCGCCGCATGGGCGAGGGAACCGCGAATGTCCTGGCGCCATAGCATGCGGTCGAAGCCGATGGAGGCGTTGATCTCCTCCATGATGACGGAGGGGCCGGCGGCGAAACGCCCGCCCCATTGCGCGTTCGCCGCCGCGTTGCGCCGATCTTTGTTCTCGCTCAACGAGGGGTGTCCGTGATGATCCTGAAACGCCGGGAAATGCTGGCCGGCGCGACCCTAGCTTCGGTGCTGCTCGCCGGCAAACGCGCCGCGGCACTCGGCCAGATCATGCGGCTGGAGCCGCCGCGCGCCGCGCCCGATGCCGCGTTCACCACCGGCGACGGCAAGAGCCGCATCCTCGCCGACTACAAGGGCAAGAGCCTGCTCGTGAACCTGTGGGCGACATGGTGCGCCCCCTGTGTGCGCGAGCTCCCCTCCCTGGCGGCGCTCGCCGCCACCCTCGGCAAGGACGGCATCGACGTGCTGCCGATCTCGTCCGACCTCGGCGGTGCGCCGACGGTGGAGGCGTTCTACCGGGACCATGGCATCGCCGGCCTGCCGGTGCTGATCGACAAGGATGCCGCGCTGACGCACGCCTTCGGCGCGCGCGGCTTGCCGACCACCTACCTGATCGACCCGCAGGGGAAGATCGTCGGCCTGGAGGAAGGCGGGATGGACTGGGCGCGGCCGGAGGTCGCGGAAGCGGTGCGCCGCCTGCTCGGCGGCGCACCTTCGTAAGACGTCAGTGGGTGGTGGTGTTGGAGGTGCCGGCCACGCCGGCCCGGCGAGCAGGCCGGCGCGGCCGACGGCGGCGGATGGGTCCGCCGCCGGCGTCAGAGGCGGCTCAATTCATGCTGCCGCGCGCCGCGACCGGCCACAGGCACTCCACCCGCCCGTTCCGCACGCCGACATACCAATCATAGCGATCCACCGTCGGGTCGCAGTGGCCGGGCACGAGCCGCAGCTTCTCGCCGAGCTTCGGCGCGGCGGTTTCCGAACCGACCTGTAGCTTCCCGTGCTCGTCGGAGGCGCTGATGTAGCGCAGCTCCGGGCGCTGCCAGACCAGCGGCAGGCCGCTGTCCACCGCCAGCGCCTTCAGCCCCGCATCGAGCACCGCGATCCCCGGCCGCGCCGCGCTCATCACCGTGGATAGCACGAAGAGCGACTGGCGGAACGTGCCGAAGGGCTGGCCCGCCTCGTCGAGATTGCGGCCGTAATCGGCATCCATGAACACGTAGCTGCCGGCTTGGATTTCGTTGAACAGCCCGGTCGCGGCTTCCAGCGGGAACGTGCCGGTGCCTGCTCCGCCGACGATGGCGCACTCCAGTCCTTGTTGGCGAAGCTGCTCGATCGTGCGTCGCGTGGCATCGGCGGCGCGGCCGATCAGGGTGCGCCGCTCCTCGATGGTGCGCTTGTGCTGGGCGCTCCCCTGATAGGCCTGCAAGCCGCCGAAGATCAGGTGGCGCGAGCCAGCGATGCGCTGCGCCAGCGCCACCGCCTCCGGCCCCGGCGGCACCCCGCAGCGCGCCGCGCCGACGTCGATCTCCACCAGGACGCGCAGCCGTCGCCCTGCCGCCTCGGCCGCCGCCTCCAGCGCGCTCACCTGGCGCGGATCGTCGGCGCAGACCGCGACCTCGGCAATGGCGCCGAGCGCGGCGAGGCGGGCGAGCTTGCCCGCGCCCACCACCTCGTTGCTCACCAGGATGTCGGGCACGCCGCCCCAGGCGAGCACCTCCGCCTCGCCCACCTTCTGCACGCATTGGCCCACCGCGCCGCGCGCCATTTGCAGCCGGGCGATCACCGGGGATTTGTGGGTCTTGGCGTGGGCGCGCAGCTTCGCCCCCGTGGGTGCCAGCAGCGCGGCCATCCGGCCGAGGTTGAACTCGAACGCATCGAGGTCGATCAGGAGCGCTGGGGTGTCGATCTCTTGCTCCGCCATGCCGGGCTGGGCGGGGGGCGGTTGCTGCATGACGGTCCTCCTTCACAGGATTGACGCATTGCACGTCCGGGGCGAGAAGCCCGCCGGAATGTCGGGCAGCATGTCGCGAACCTGGGTTCTGAGCGAGGCCTTCGCCGGCCTGCAGGCTCAGGGCCTCGGTCTGGCCGAGGCGGCCGGGCTGGCGCCGGAGCTGCGCGTGCTGGCTCCGGGCGCGCCCTGGCGCTCCGTGCCCGCCCGGCTGTGGCCGCTGCCGCTGCGTGCGGTCAGGCAGGCGATCGCCGCGCCGCTGCCCGCGCTCGCCGTAACCGTCGGCGGCATGGGGGCCGCCGTCGGCGCGGCGCTGCGCCGGCGCGGCGTGCCGGTGGTCCAGGTGCAGCACCCGCGCATGAGCCGCCGCTGGTTCGATCTCGTCCTCGCCGTGCGTCATGACGGGCTAAGCGGGCCGAACGTGATCGTCACCCGCACCGCGCTCCATCGCGTCACACCGGAGCGGCTCTCCGAGGCTGCCGCGCTCTGGGCGCCGCGGCTGAGCCACCTGCCGCGCCCGCTCGTCGCGGTGCTGGTCGGCGGCAGCAACGGGCGGTTCCGGCTTGACGTGGGCGTTGCCGCCGCGCTCGGACAGCAGCTTGCAGCCATGATGCAGCGCGACCGTGTGGGCCTCGCGCTCACCCCCTCGCGCCGCACCGACCCCGAGGCGCTGCGTGCGCTCGATGCGGCGCTCGCGCCGCTCGGGGCCTTCGTGTGGGACGGAACGGGCGAGAACCCGTATCTCGGCCTGCTGGCGCTGGCCGATGCGGTCGTCGTGAGCGCCGACAGCGTGTCGATGATCTCCGAGGCCGCCGCCACGTCCGCGCCGGTGCTGCTCGCGCCCTTGCCGGGGCGCTCGCGCCGCATCGGCACCTTCATCCGCGCCCTGTTGGCAGAAGGGCGCGTGCGCCTATTTGAGGGCCGGTTCGAGACATGGGACGTGATCCCGATCAATGACACGCCGGCGGCCGCCGCCGAGATGCGCCGCCGGTTGGGGCTGTAGAAAGACTCGCGATGCTGAACATCCAGACCTTCGACGCCCGCGCGGGCGGCAACGTGCTGTACAAGGCGCTCGCCCACCCGCTGGCTGCCGAGGCGCTGGCGCGGTTGCTCGCCCGCATCGCAGCGCTGCCGGGGCCGGCGGTGATCTATGATCCCGACAACATCGCCGAGGCGCTGCTCGCGCTGGCGCCTGAGGCGTCGCGTTTCGCCGGGCTCTATGTGCACGACGTGCTGGCGGTCGGCGCGGTGCGCGGTGGCCTTGCCACGCGCGCGGTCACGGAATTGCCGCGTGCCGAGGCGGCGGGCGTGCTGATCGCGAGCTTCGACGCGGGCAAGGCGGCAGCGCGCATCGCGCCTTTCCTGCCGAAAGGGGCGCAGCTCTTCACGCTCGATGCGGTGCGGCTGCCGGAGGCGATGCTGTCGGTGCCCGGCCGGTATCTAGACAAGCTGAATTTCGCGACCAATTTCGCCTTCTTCCGCGACGAGCATGGGCTCTCCACAAGGCTCGTGACCGCTAATTACTGGGCCAATTACGGCGCGCGCGACGTGCGGCTGTGGCTGCGACTTTACGATGCCGCGGGCGCGCCGCTCGCCACCTGGGAGCAGAATGTCCCGCGCGGCCCGGGCGGCGTGGTGATCGACAGCCAGGAAGTGCGCGCCCGCTTCAACCTGCCGCCGTTCACCGGGCAGCTTTTCTTGCACGCGATCGGCGCCGCCGGGCACGATGTCGTCAAATACGCACTCGACACCTACGGCTCCGGGAACGGTGCCTCGCTCTCCACCACGCACGACGCCAACGCATGGCCGTCCGACCGCTACGCCGGCCTGCCCGCCCCACGTCCGGACGAGCGCGTCGTCCTGTGGCTGCAGAACAGCCATGCGGTTCCCATCCCGGCCGGCGCGGTGGCGCTCGACCGCATGGGCGCGGACCAGCCGGTGCCGCTCGCGCGCCCGCTCGGTCCGTTCGCGACGATGGCGCTGGATGTGGCCGATTTTCTGCCGGCGCTGCGTTGGCCCGCGCAGATCGAGCTGCGCGCCGGCCGCCATGTGGTGCGTCCGCGCTATGAGGTGATCCGCGAGGGCCGGACGCGCATCGCGCACGTGAACGTGGAGCGCGCCGACCTCCGCCCTGATCCCGGTATCAAGACGCTGCCCGAGTCGCTCGGGCGGGGCTACCTGCTGCCTTTCCCGGTACTTGACCCGGCGCGGTTCCGCAGCATCGTGCAGCCGACGCCGATGGCGGTTTCGCAGGCCACGCTGCCGATCCGGCTCGATCTGTTCGATCAGGCGGGGCGGAAGGTTGCGGAGCGGTTCCTCGGCAATCTGCCGCGCGGCCACGACGTCGCGCTCGACGTCTCGGAGCTGGACGGTGCGCCGGAGGGCCATGCCGAGCTAGTCTACGATTTCCGCGCGGGCGGCGAGGCGGATGGGTGGCTGCACGCGCTGTTCCGCTACGAGCGGCGCGACAACGGCCATGCGGCCGAGTCGAGCTTCGGCGCGCACATCTTCAACACGATCATGACCTATCGCGACGAGCCGCAATCCTACAGCGGCCCGCCGCCGGGGCTCTCGACGCGGCTCTTCTTGAAGCTCGGCGACGCGCGCCGCCGCAGCTTCGCGGTGCTGATCTACCCGGCCTCGGCACCTTGGCGCCCGTGCTCGGCGACCGCGCTGATCCTGCACGATGCGGCGGGCGAGGTGCTGGAAGAGGCGCCACTTGCGATCCCCTGTTCCGGTTCGGCGATGGTCTGGCCCGACGAGGTGTTCGGCGCCGTGGCGCTGCGCGCGGCCGGGACGGGCGGCTATGTGCTCGTGCGCGACGCCACCTGCCGACTATTCGGCTATCACGGGCTGATGGACGAAGCGGGCGGCTTCTCGCTCGACCACATGTTCGGCTTCTGACCCGGAACGTCGCCTTGTAGAGGGGGCCTGGGCGAGGCGTGCGCGCGGCCGCAAGCCGCGGGTTTTTGCTCCGTGCATCGGGCAGCAAAGAGCTCCCCCTTCCCTTGCGGGTCCGCGAGGGAAGGGGAGCTTGAAAGCGTGCCGCCTGAGATTTTGGATACCGTAGAACGCGATGGGGAGGAGACTGCTAGGCTACGGTCTCCGAGCCCCCCGCAGGCGGAGGGAGACGCCGGCCGATGCATGAACACGCCCCCTACCGCTCCGGGCTCCCGCTTGGGAACTTGCCGGACCTCCGCTATCCCGACGCGCGGATCGAGCGGCTGGACCCGAGATTCACCTACCGCCAAGGCAATGCCGGGATCGAGCGGATCGCGAGCGGCTTCCGCTGGGCCGAGGGGCCGGCGTTCTTCCCCGATCTGAATTGCCTGATCTGGAGCGATATCCCGAACAACCGCATGATGCGCTGGCTCGCCGAGGATGGGCATGTGTCGGTGTTTCGCGCCCCCGCCAACTACGCCAACGGCAACACGCGCGACCGCGAGGGACGGCTGATCACCTGCGAGCACGAGACGCGGCGCGTCACGCGCACCGAACATGACGGGCGGATCACTGTGCTGATCGACCGCTACCAGGGCAAGCGGCTGAACGCGCCGAACGACGTGGTGGTGGCGCGCGACGGGGCGGTCTGGTTCACCGATCCGGGCTACGGGATCGACGGCCCCTATGAGGGGCACGCGGCGGAGCCGGAGCTGGGGCGCAATGTCTATCGGCTTGATCCCGCCTCCGGCGCGGCTTCGGTGGTGGCGGACGACTTCGCCCGCCCCAACGGGCTCTGCTTCTCGCCCGACGAGCGGCTGCTCTACATCGTCGATACCGGCATCAGCCATGGTGGGCCGTCGCACATAAGGGTGTTCGAGGTGGATGGCGCGCGGCTGCGAAACGGGCGCATTTTTGCCGACGATCTGGCGCCCGGCATGAGCGACGGCATCCGCGCCGACCGCGACGGCAATATCTGGTCGGCCTTCGGCTGGGGCGATCCGAAGGAGGACGGGGTGCGCTGCTACGCGCCCGACGGGGCGCTGATCGGCAAGATCCATTTGCCCGAAGCCTGCGCCAATTTGTGCTTTGGCGGCGTCAAGCGCGACCGGCTGTTCATGTGCGCTAGCACCTCGGTCTATGCGCTCTATCTGAACGTGCAGGGGGCGGCATGAGCCAGGACGGCTTGCCGGAGGCGGACGCCGCGACGCGGCGGGCGGTGCTCGACTGGCTTGATCGCTTCGCGGGCTTCGTGCGGGAGGTCGATTACGCCGCCGCGCGGCCCATGATCCATGATCACGTGCTTGCCTTCGGCACCCATCGCGACGTGATCGCGGGGCTGGAGAGTTGGGTGCGAAGCCAGTGGGATAATGTCTGGCCGCGCACGGCGGATTTCCGCTTCGATGTGGCGGCGACCCGCGTGCTGGCCTCGGCGGATGGCGGGATGGCAGTGGCGGTCGCGCCCTGGACCAGCACCGGCTACGGGCGAGACGGCGCGCCCTTCGACCGTCCGGGCCGGGCGACGATGGTGTTCGTCCGCGAGGGCGGGCGCTGGCTTTGCGTGCATTCGCACATGTCGCTCAATCGCGGGGTGCCGCAGGAGAGTTTCGGAGCGCGTCCCGTAAAGGCGTAGCGCGCCTGGAGCGCAGCGGATGGCGCCGCGGCGCTTGCTGTAGCCAAGAACAATTCCGTCATGCCCGGGCTTGGCCGGGGTGCCCACGATTTTCCTTGCGCACCTGACGTCGTGGGTGGCCCGGCCGAGCCCGGCCATGACGAATCATAGCTGAACGGCTCAAGGCGGGAAGCTGGGAGATGAGCGGCACGCTATGTTGTGGGCCTACGTCCCCCGAGGGTGCATGAGCCAGGCCGTCGCCGTTTCCCGTCCCGCCCGTTCCAGCGTCGCCTTCGGCGTGCTGGGGTCGATCAGCCTCTGCCACATGCTGAACGACACGATGCAGTCACTTCTGCTGGCGATCTATCCGCTGCTGAAGCAGGGCTTCGCCCTCAATTTCGCGCAGATCGGCCTGATTACGCTGACCTATCAGACCACCGCCTCGCTGTTGCAGCCGGTCATCGGCTGGCTCACCGACCGCCGCCCGCAACCCTATGCGCTGCCGTTCGCGATGGTGTGCTCGCTCGGCGGTCTGTTGGTGCTGTCGGCGGCCGGCACCTATCCGCTGCTGCTTGCCGGCGCGGCGCTGCTGGGCACCGGCTCCTCCATCTTTCATCCGGAATCCTCGCGCATTGCGCGGACGGCCTCGGCGGGCCGGCTCGGGCTCGGGCAGTCGTTGTTTCAGGTCGGCGGAAATTTCGGCACCGCGCTCGGACCGCTGCTGGCCGCGTTCATCGTGCTGCCGAACGGGCGGGGGAGCTTGTCGTGGTTCGCGGCGGCGGCGCTGTGCGGGGCCGGCATCTTGACCGGAGTCGCGCGCTGGTACAGCCCGCACGCACGGGCCCGTGCCGCCGCGCGGCGCCCGGCAGGGCCGGGCGGGATTTCGCGGCGCCGCGCCGGCTGGGCGCTGGCGATCCTGATCGTGCTGATCTTCTCCAAGTATTTCTACCTGGCGAGCATCAACAGCTACTACCTGTTCTACCTGATCCACCACTTCCACCTGCGGATGGAAGAGGCGCAGCTTTATCTGTTCGTCTTCCTCGCCGCCGCCGCGGCGGGCGTGGTGATCGGCGGCCCCGTGGGCGACCGATTCGGGCGGAAATACGTGATCTGGGGCTCGATCGTCGGCGTGCTGCCGTTCACGCTGGCGCTGCCCTATGCCGGGCTTGCCTGGACGGTGGCGCTGACGGTGGCGATCGGGCTGATCCTGTCGTCGGCCTTCTCCGCCATCGTGGTGTACGCGACCGAGCTGATGCCGGCGCGGGTCGGGCTGATGTCGGGGCTCTTTTTCGGCCTCGCCTTCGGGGTTGCCGGCGTCGGCGCCGCCGCGCTCGGGGCGCTTGCCGACTTGACAAGTATCGATACGGTGTATCGCGTCTGTGCCTTCCTCCCGGCGCTTGGATTGCTGGCTGTGTTCCTGCCGAATCTCGACCGCCGCCAGAGCGCGGCTTGAGCAGCGTGGCTACGGCGTGGCTCTCGGCCTGCCGCGCGCCGCCGCCGCGAACGCGGCAACGAGCGCCAACGCGGTGCCGAAAACCTCCAGCGATCCCGGTTCCAGCGCGCGCGCCGGCGCTTCCGAGAACTGCTCGGTGAAGGAGTCCACGCTCGCCGACCCGGCAAGCCCGGCGCTGGCGATCAGAAGGGTTTGGGTCGCGACGAGCCGGTAGGGCTGGCTGAAGGTGAGGCTGGCTGTCAGTTGCACGCCCTGCGGCGTGTCGAAGACGTTGAGCGTCCGCATGGGCGCATTGTGGGCGCAGACGCCTTTGCTCTCGAATACGGCGCCGAGGCAGATGTCTTCGGCGATCGAAACCGAGCCGTCGGCCGCGAGCGTCGGCGCGAGCATCGTCAGGCTGGCGTCCGTGATCGGCTGTCCCGCCGCCTGTACGCGCACGTCGTAGCCGAAGCGATAGGAGAAGAACGTGGGCGGGCCGGGCAGCGCCGGCGCGTGGAAGGGCGGGTTGCCGGTGAAACGGAAACCGGGATTGCCGGCTGTCGTGATCGGCATGACCGTGATCTGGTTCGCCTTGGGCGTCGTCGCGGCACCCGAGTTGGGTCCGAGCGCGAGCGTGAAG
Source organism: Acetobacteraceae bacterium (assembly GCA_035685165.1). Taxonomy (GTDB): domain Bacteria; phylum Pseudomonadota; class Alphaproteobacteria; order Acetobacterales; family Acetobacteraceae; genus DATFDN01. The sequence goes on along the minus strand of DASRBI010000008.1, from coordinate 173,541 downwards.
TTCGAAAACGCTTTGTCGTTCAGCAGGCAGCCACCGGCACCGATCGCCATGTAAGTGGCGTAGGGCTGGCCGTCGGGGCAGGCCGGCAGCGCGAAAGCCCGGCCGCTGAGCAGCGCCAGGGCGACCGCGAGCGCGATTGCCAGCTTAGCCACGGCATCCTCACTCCCCTCTTGGAGGCAGAGTGCAGCAAGTATTTTGGTTGATCAAGTATCAAAAACGCCCGGCCACTCTGCCGCTTCAGGCGGGCACGGGGGCGTCGTGGCGGATCAGCCCCTCATGCTTCAGCTCCTGCCAGAGCGCGGCCGGGATCGGCGCCCGGAAATGGCCGAGATTGGCGCGGAATTCGTCGGCGTTGCGGGGACCGGGGATCACCGCTGCCACCGCCGGATGGGCGAGCGGGAATTGCAGCGCCGCCGCGGGCAGGGCGACCCGGTGGCGGGCGCATATTTCGCCGAGGCGGCGCGCCCGTTCCCTGATCTCGGGCGGGGCGGGTGCGTAGTTCCAGGTGTCGCGCCCGGCGAGGATGCCGGAATTGAGTGGTCCGCCAACCACGATCGAGGTGCCGCGCTGCTGGCACAGCGGCAGCAGGTCGTCGAGCGGGCCTTGTTCGAGCAGGGTGTAGCGCCCCGCGAGCAGCATCACGTCCCAGTCGGCCCAGGACATCACCTCCAGAATCACCTCCTTCTCGTTCACGCCGAGGCCGATGCCGCGGATGGTGCCGTCCGCCTTGAGCTTGTCGAGCGCCTTCCGGCCGCTCTCGCGCAGCGCCTTCATGTGCGGAGCATTGGCTTCCTTGCCGTGCTGGTAGGCGCCGATGTCGTGCACGAACAAGAGGTCGATCCGCGCCAGGCCGAGGCGCTGATAGCTGTCCTCCACCGAGCGCATGATGCCGTCGTAGCTGTAGTCGTATACGACCTCGAACGGCATTTCGGTCATCCAGCCGTCGGCGCGCGGTTCCTTCGTGACGCGCGGGTGCAGCAGGCGGCCGACCTTGGTGGACAGCACCCAGCTATCGCGGTCCTCGCCGCGCAGCGCATCGCCCACGCGGCGCTCGGAGAAGCCGAGCCCGTAGAAGGGCGCGGTGTCCACGTAGCGCACCCCTGCGTCCCAGGCGGCGCGCACGATCGCCTCGGCGGTCGCTTGCGTGACCTTGGTGCGGTTGCCACCCATCGTCGCGGTGCCGAGGCCGAGCGTGGTGACGTGAACGCCCGTGCGGCCGACTTGGCGTGTCTCGAACGCTGCCATGCGCGCTGTCCTTGTGCGGAGACTGGGGGCCGCAACCCTGGCCCAGAGGCAGGCGGCTTTCCAGCCCGGCGGCCGTGACGCAGGCGGGCGCGCCCGAACGCCCAGCCGTCGAGCGCCGCCCCATGCGTAGTGAGCAAAACATTCGCGTACTAACGAACTGCGCGCAATGCAATTTCGTTGCCCTCCTCGCCCCTGGACGCTTGAGGCACTGGGGCCTTACGCTCGCCGCAAACGAGGAGGACGGCATGAAGGTCGGGCAAGCGGTTGCGGAGATCATGAAGCGCGAGGGGATCGAGATCCTCTGCGGCTACCCGGTGAACCATCTGATCGAGTTCGCCGCCGCGGCCGACATCCGCCCGATCATGGTGCGCCAGGAGCGGATCGGGCTGCACATGGCCGATGCCATCTCGCGCGTGACCTCAGGCCGGAAGATCGGCGCCTTCTGCATGCAGCATGGACCGGGGACCGAGAACGCCTATGGCGGCGTGGCGCAGGCGTTCAGCGAGTCCGTGCCGCTGCTCGTGATCCCACAAGGCTATCCGCGCCGCATCGCCGGCATCGACCCGAATTACAGTGCCGTGCGGGAAATGCGCGGGATCGCCAAGTCGGCCGAGTGGGCGATCCTGCCGGCCGAGGTGCCGAACATGATGCGCCGCGCCTTCCAACGGCTGAAGAATGGCCGCGGTGGGCCGTGCATCGTGGAGATCCCGACCGACATCTGGAACGAGGACATCGGCGAGCTCGACTACGTGCCCGCCTATGCCGCCCGCTCGGCGCCCGATCCGCGCGATGTGCGGAAGGCCGCCGAGGCGATCCTCGCCGCCAAGCGCCCGGTGATTTACGCCGGCACCGGCGTTCATTGGGCCGAGGCTTGGCCGCAGCTCCGCCAGTTCGCCGAGCTCTTGGGGGCGCCGGTAACGACGAGCCTCGGCGGCAAGAGCGCGTTCCCGGAAAACCACCCGCTCTCGCTCGGCTCGGGCGGCAACGCGGTGCCGAAGCCGGTGCACCATTTCATCGCTAACGCCGATTTGATCATCGGCATCGGCTGCTCGTTCACCGAGACCAATTTCGGCATCAAGTTCCCGAAGGGAAAGAAAGTCATTCACTCGACGCTCGACCCCAATCATCTCGGCAAGGACATGCCGGTGGCGGTCGGGCTGATCGGCGACGCGGCGCTGACCTTGGAGGCGCTGATCGGCGAGCTCGGTCAAAGCATCAAGTCGCCGCGCGATCCCGCCTCGGTGGTGAAGGAGATCACCGAGGTGCGTGAGAGCTGGATGGCCGAGTGGCGGCCGCTGTTGTCGCACAACGAGGCGCCGCTCAATCCATACCGCGTGATCTGGGAGCTGATGCACACGGTTGATATCAAGAACACCATCATCACGCACGACGCGGGCAGCCCGCGTGACCAGATCTCGCCCTTCTGGGTCAGCACCGAGCCGCTCTCCTATATCGGCTGGGGCAAGACCACGCAGCTCGGCATGGGGCTGGGGCTGGCGATGGGCGCCAAGCTCGCCAAGCCCGATAAGCTCTGCATCAATCTGTGGGGTGATGCGGCGATCGGCTTCACCGGAATGGATTTCGAGACTGCGGTGCGCGAGCGGATCCCGATCCTCTCGATCCTGCTCAATAATTTCTCGATGGCGATCGAGCTCAAGGTGATGCCGGTTTCGACCGAGAAATACCGCTCGACCGACATCTCGGGCGACTATGCGGCGATGGCGCGCGCATTCGGCGGCTATGGCGAGCGGGTGACGGAGCCGGGGCAAATCCAGGCGGCGATCCGGCGCGGGATCGAGCAGACGCAGAAAGGCACCCCGGCGCTGCTCGAGTTCATCACCTCGAAGGAGGTGCGCGTCTCCAAATTCTAATGGCCTCGCCCCCACCCCTCACCGGCCTCTCCTCTTTCCCGCGAGCGGGAGAGGGAGAGGCTCGGTGGGGGTGAGGGCAACACGAGAAGAGGAAACGTCCGCAACGATGGCCAGCGTCAGCATCCGCAATGTCCGCAAGTCCTTTGGCGCGACCGAGGTGCTGCACGGCGTGAGCGTGGAGATTGAGGACGGCCAGTTCGTCATCCTGGTCGGCCCCTCGGGCTGCGGCAAATCGACCCTGCTCAGGATGCTGGCGGGGCTCGAGAACATTACTGCGGGCGAGATCGCGATCGGCGGGCGAGTGGTGAACAACCTGCCGCCCAAGCAGCGCGACATCGCCATGGTGTTTCAGAATTACGCGCTCTATCCGCACATGACGGTGCGCGACAACATGGCCTTCTCGCTCTTGCTCAACAAGGCGCCGAAGGCGCTGGTCGAGGAGAAGGTCGGGCGTGCGGCGCGCATTCTGGGCCTCACTCCCTATCTCAACCGCTATCCGCGCCAGCTTTCCGGCGGGCAGCGCCAGCGCGTGGCGATGGGCCGCGCCATCGTGCGCGATCCCCAGGTGTTCCTGTTCGATGAGCCGCTGTCCAATCTGGATGCCAAGCTGCGCGTGCAGATGCGCGGTGAGATCAAGGAGCTGCACCAGCGCCTCGCCACCACCACGGTCTATGTGACCCACGACCAGATCGAGGCGATGACGATGGCCGACACGATCGTGGTGATGAATGCCGGGCGGGTTGAGCAGATCGGCGCGCCGCTCGAGCTTTACGATCGTCCGGCTAACTTGTTCGTCGCCGGCTTCATCGGCTCGCCAGCGATGAACTTCCTCAAGGGCCGCATCCGGGGCGGCGCGTTCGTCGCCGAGGGCGGAATCGCGCTGCCGCTGCCGCTGCCGGCCAACGGCCGAGCGGTCGCGGCCGACGGGCGCCCGGCGCTCTATGGCATCCGCCCCGAGCACTTCCAGCTGCGCAGCGACGGGATGCCGGCGACGGTGCATATCGTCGAGCCAACAGGATCGGAGACCCAGGTCACGGCCCATGTCGGCGAGACGCCCGTCATCTGCGCGTTTCGCGACCGGCTTTCGGCGCGGCCCGGCGAGACGATCCGGATCGGCGCCGACCCCGCGCTCGTTCACCTGTTCGACGGCGAGACGGGTCAGCGGCTGAACGTCTGACCTGGCCGCGCTCTTTACCGCCGCGCCCGCGCGAAGGATGATGCGGCGGAAGGCCGGCCGAGAGAACCGGCCGCCGCGGCAGGAGGAAACATGACAGGCATTACGCGACGGAACTCCCTCATCCTCGGTGGCGCCGCGGCGCTGGGCGCGGCCTCGGTGCCGATCATCGGCGCGCAAGGGCAGAGCGTGGACGACGTGCCCATTACGTCCGATGTCAAGCCGCCCGCGTGGCAGATCGAGAAGGGTGCGGCGCTCAAGCTGATCCGCCCCGCAAAGTTCGTCGATCCCGATCAGACGTATTGGGATCTCAACACCAAGAAGTTCACCGAGCAGACCGGCGTGCCGGTGACGGTCAGCTACACATCGTGGGAGGATCTCGGCCCGCAGACGGCGGTGATCGCCAACACCGGCGCGGGGGCGGACATCGTGATCGGGTTCTCGATCTCGCCCTTCCTCTACACCGAGAAGCTCGTGCGGATGGACGACATCACCGACTATCTCGGCAAGAAGTATGGCGGCTGGTTCGATCTCGCCCTGCTCTATGGGCGCAAGTGGAAGACGAATGAGTGGATCGCGCTGCCGATCGGCGGCGGCACCGGCCCCACCGTCTATCGCCAGTCTTGGGTGAAGCAAGCGGGCTACGATAGCATTCCGAACGACCTCGACGGCTTCATGACGCTTTGCCAGAAGCTGAAGGGCATCGGGCATCCGTGCGGCTTCTCGCTCGGTCACGCGCTCGGCGACGCCAACGGCTTCGCCGAGTGGGCGCTCTGGACGCACAACGCGCGGGTGGTGGACGATGCGGGCAAGGTGGCGCTCGACTCCAAGGAAACGATCGCGGCGCTGAAATACGTGGCCGAGCTCTACAAATACATGATCCCCGGCACGCTTTCGTGGAACGACGCCGGCAATAACAAGGCCTATATCGCCGGCGACATCTCGCTCACCTTCAACGGCGTGTCGATCTATTTCGTGCTGAAGAACTCGCCCGACCCGAACTTGCAGGCGATGGCCGCCGATACGATGCACCAGAAGGTGCCGCAGGGATTGGCCAAGCGTTCGCCGATGTCGGCCGCGATCATGAACGCCATGCTGTTCAAGCACAGCAAGTACCCGAACGCGGCGAAGGCCTATCTGACCTTCATGATGGAGGCGCCGCAATACGGGCCGTGGCTTTCCAAGTGCCTGGGCTACTGGTCCGAGCCGCTGAAATCGTATGGCAAGATGAAGTTCTGGACCGAGGATCCGAAGCTCGCGCCGTATGCCGACGCGATGAACACGATCTACTACGACGGCTATTCCGGCCCGATCACCGCCGCGGCGAGCGCGGTGACCGCGAACTATACGATCGTCGATATGTTCGCCCAGGTCGCTACTGGCAACGCCACGCCGGAGGCGGCGGCGAAGTCGGCGGCGCGTCAGGCCGAACGCTACTACAAGAGCTAGGATCGCCAACGCTGCGCCGCCCCTTTTCGAGCGGAGGGGCGGCGCAAGGAGCGCCCATGGACGCCACCGTTCAGACCTTGCGGTTCGTGCCGCCCCAGGAAGGGTGGCTCGCGCGCGTCTTCGACTCGAAGCCCTTCCTGGTCGCGTGCTGCATGTTGCCGGCCGTCGGGCTGCTCGCGGTGTTCCTGACCTATCCGCTCGGGCTCGGCATCTGGCTGTCGTTCACCGACACGACGATCGGCCAGCCGGGCCACTTCGTCGGGCTGGATAACTTCGTCTCCGTCGCGCAGGATCCGATTTTCTGGCTGTCGGTGGAAAACACGATTTTCTACACGGCAGCGGCGACGATCGGGAAATTCGCGCTCGGGCTGTGGCTGGCGCTCCTGCTCAACCACCATTTTCCATTCAAGGCGTTCATCCGCGCCATCATCCTGCTGCCCTGGATCGTGCCAACCGTGTTGTCGGCGATCGCCTGGTGGTGGATCTACGATCCGCAGTTCTCGATCATCTCCTACGTCGTCGTGAACGTGCTGCATCTGCAGAAGAACTATATCGACTTCCTGGGCACGCCGTGGCACGCGCGCTGGTCGCTCGTGGTGGCGAATGTCTGGCGCGGTATTCCGTTCGTCGCCATCACGCTGCTCGCTGGACTGCAAACGATCTCGCCGTCGCTCTACGAGGCGGCGCTGCTCGACGGCGCCACGCCCTGGCAGCAATTCCGCCGCATCACCGTGCCCCTCTTGATGCCGATCCTCTCTGTCGTGCTGACCCTTTCGGTGCTGTTCACCTTCTCGGACTTCCAGCTCGTATACGCGATCACCCGCGGCGGCCCGTTCAACACCACGCACCTGATGGCGACGCTGGCCTTTCAGCGCGCGATCCCGGGCTCGGAGCTCGGCGAGGGCGCGGCGATCGCGGTGGCGATGATCCCGTTCCTGGTCGCGGCGACCCTGGTGAGCTTCTTCGGCCTTGGCCGGCGCAAATGGATGCAGGGCGAAGCCAATGACTGACGTTCTGCAAACGGTCGAGACCGAGGCCGAGACCATCTTCGCGCACACCACCGACGAGCCCGAGCGGCTGTCGTGGGATTCGGGCGCGCGGCGGATGATCACGGTCTATCTGCCGCTGGCGCTGTTCGTGATCGTACTGCTGTTCCCGTTCTACTGGATGACGATCACGGCGATCAAACCCGACTACGAGATGTACGACTACAAGAAGTTCAATCCGTTCTGGGTGCACTCGCCGACCCTGCACAACATCCGCACCCTGCTGTTCGACACGCAATATCCGCGCTGGCTGTGGATCACCATGATGGTTGCCGTCTGCGCCACCATCCTGGCCGTCACCGCCAGCGTGCTCGCCGCCTATGCGATCGAGCGGCTGCGGTTCAGGGGATCGCAGCATGTGGGACTTGCAATCTATCTCGCCTATCTCGTGCCGCCGACGATCCTGTTCATCCCGCTGGCGACGCTGGTTTACAATTTCGGCCTGTTCGACAGCCCGGTGGCGCTGATCGTGACCTATCCGACCTTTCTGGTGCCGTTCTGCACCTGGCTGCTGATCGGGTATTTCAAGTCGATCCCCTACGAGCTGGAGGAATGCGCGCTGATCGACGGCGCCTCCCGCCTGCAGATTCTGCGCCGCATCACCCTGCCGCTGGCGGTGCCCGGCCTGATCTCGGCCGGCATCTTCGCCTTCACCCTGTCGTGGAACGAGTTCATTTACGCGCTCGCCTTCATCCAGAGCACGGCGAACAAGACCGTCCCCGTGGCCATCCTGACCGAGCTCGTTACCGGCGACGTCTATCAATGGGGCTCGCTGATGTCCGGCGCGCTGATCGGTTCGATCCCGGTGGCGCTGTTCTATTCGCTGTTCGTTGAATATTACGTTTCAAGCATGACGGGCGCGGTGAAGGAGTGAGCCGATGAAGATCGAGCGGGTCGAGACGCTGCGTGCCGACGCCGGCTGGCGCATGTTCTCCTACCTGAAGATCAGCACGAGCGACGGTATCACCGGCTGGTCGGAGTTCAACGAGAGCTTCGGCTCCACCGGCCTCGCCGATGTCATCAACGGGCTCTCGCCGCTCCTGATCGGGCGCGATCCGCGGCGCTATGAGCAGATCACCCAGCACCTGCACGTGCTCACCCGCCAATCCCGCGGCGGCATCAACCAGCAGGCGATTGCCGCGATCGAGAACGCGCTGCTCGATATTACTGGCAAGGCGTACGGCGTGCCGGTGTGCGCCCTGTTCGGTGGCCCGATCCGCGAGCGCATCCCGGTCTACTGGTCGCATTTCGGCACTTACCGCGTCCGCAGCCATGCGCTGATGGGCGTGCCGCCGCTGAATTCCTTCGACGACATGGCGAAGCACGCCGTGGAGGTGAAGGAGCGCGGTTTCCGCGCGCTCAAGACCAACATCGCCCTCGAGGCGGGCGGCAAGCTCAACAGCTTCACGCCCGGCTTCGGCCGCACGCCGGGCTGGCCCGAACTGAACTGGGACAACGCGCTTACGCGCAGCGTGACCCGTCAGCTCACCGCGATCCGCGAGGCGATCGGCCCTGAGATGGGGATGATGCTCGACATCAATTTCCACTTCAAAACCGAGGGGTTCCGCCGCCTCGCCGATGCCGTGGCGCCGGTGAACCTGACCTGGCTGGAGATCGACACCCACGACGCACCCTCGCTGGCGCTGATCCGGCGCGACGCGCCGTGCCCCGTCGCCTCGTGCGAGACGCTGCACGGACGGCGCGAGTTCAAGCCCTATTTGGAGAATTACGCGCAGGACGTGGCGATCATCGACGTAGTATGGAACGGGCTGAACGAGTCACTCAAGATCGCGGCGATGGCCGACGTGTACGAAACCAACGTAGCACCGCACAATTTCTACGGGCACCTGTGCAGCATGATCTCGGCGCACTTCAGCGCCGTGGTGCCGAATTTCCGCATCATGGAGATCGACATCGACAGCGCCCCTTGGCGCGACGAATTCTATGACCAGCCGGTGGTAATCGAAGCGGGCGAGTTGGTCTTGCCGATGCGCCCCGGCTGGGGCATCGACGTGAACGAGAAGGCGGTGCGCGCGCGTCCGCCGAAGTGAGCCGAAGCGAAGGGGAAGGAAGACGTGGCAAAGTTCAAGATCGCGACGCCCGCCGGGGCGAGCTTCACCGTTGCGGGCGGCGGCTACGAGCACGAAATGGCCGGCATCCGCGACATGGGGGCCGACGCGGAGATCGTCGAAGGCCCGACCGACGAGGCCGGGTTCATCAAGTTCGCGCGCGACGCCGACGCGGTATACGCGAAGGGTATCCGCTTCACCAAGGCGATCATCGACGGGCTGGAGAAGTGCCGGCACATCGCGCTGGGCTCGGTAGGCGTGGACAGCGTTGATGTGAAGGCCGCGACCGCGCGCGGCATCCCCGTCACCAACTGCCCGGACACGTTCATCGACGAAGTGGCCGATCATGCGATGGCCCTGCTGCTCGCGGGGCACCGGCGCGTGATCGAGCAGGACCAGATGGTGCGCGAGGGGCGCTGGAGCGAGGGCAGGCCGGCGCTTCTCAAAATTCCCCGGCTCATGGGGCTGACGCTCGGATTCATCGCCTTCGGCCATGTGGCGCGCGCGGTCGCGCGGCGCGCGAAGCCGTTCGGATTGCGGCTAATGGCCTATGACCCGTTCATTGAGGAGCTGGTCATGATCGAGCACGGCGTGCTGCCGGCGACGCTCGAGGAGGTGCTGGCGCAGTCCGATTTCGTCTCCATGCACGCGCCCGCCACGCCCGAGGCGGAGGGGATGCTGCGCGAGGAGCACTTCCGGCAGATGAAAAAGACCGCCATCTTCGTCAACACCGGGCGCGGGCCGACGGTTCAAGAGGCCGGGCTGATCAAGGCGCTGGAGGAGGGCTGGATCGCGCACGCCGCGCTCGACGTGCTGGAGACCGAGCCGCCCGGCAACAACAACCCGCTGCTCAAGATGGGCAACGTTACCCTGTCGCCGCACAACGCTTCGGCCTCGTCGCGCTTCGATCCGGCGCGCAAGCGTCATGCCGGGCGCGAGCTCGGGCTGACGCTCACCGGCCGCTGGCCGATGAGCTGCGTCAACCCGGCGGTGCTGCAAAACACCACGCTGCGCCGCTGGCAGCCAGTGTCGATGGAGCGCGGGCCGAACAGCTGAGGATCGAACGGAGGGGCGGAGGACGGCCGATGGCAGGCGCGCTCCCCCGCACCTCCGGCATTCTCGAATCGTCTCTCTACGTCAGCGATCTCGACCGCGCGCTGGCGTTCTATCAGCGGCTGTTCGGCTTTGAGCTGTTCGTGCATGACGGACGGATGGCGGCGCTCGGCGTGCCGGGCGGACAGGTGCTGCTGCTGTTTCAGCAAGGCGCCACTGATACGCCGGCGCCCGCGCCCAATGGCGGCACGATCCCGCCGCATCACGGCTCAGGTGCGCTGCATCTTTGCTTCAGCATGCCCTTCGGCGAGCTTGCCGCCTGGGAGGCGCATCTGGCGCGCGAGACCGTGCCGATCGAGAGCCGGGTGCGCTGGCCGCGTGGCGGCACCAGCCTCTATGTCCGCGATCCCGACGGACACTCAATCGAGATCGCGACGCCCGGGCTGTGGCCGAACGCCTGAACGTCAGACCAAAAACACCGCCAGCAGGATCAGCAGCACGGCGATCGCGATCGCTGTGCCCATCGTGAATTTGGTGAAGCCGAACCAGAAGCGCTGCCGGTCGGCCAGGAACTCCTCCTCGGAGACCGGCCCCCCGAACCGGGTCGGCGCCTGTGCCATGTCCATGTTCCTGACTTCCCGTAATTCCATCCGCTCGGGAACGCTTCTATTCACCCCACGGGCCGACCGGCAAGGGGTTGCAGAACGCTGTCTGCGGCGCCGGGCGCGGCGGCGGCGCGCTGCCTGCGACCATCGCCAGGGCGAGCTTGTAGATACGGTGCTCCTGCGCGAGCACACGGGCGGCAAGCGTCGCTTCGTCGTCGCCCGGCAGAACCGGCACGGCGGCCTGGGCGAGAATCGGCCCGGCGTCGGTTGCGTGCGTGACGAGGTGAACCGTGCAGCCGTGCAGGGCCACGCCCGCCGCAAGCGCGCGCGCATGGGTGTGAAGGCCCGGGAACGCGGGCAGCAGGCTCGGGTGGATGTTCAGCATCCGCCCGGCCCAGCGGTCCACCAGAAAGGGCGTGAGCAGGCGCATGTAGCCGGCGAGGCAGACGAGCTCGATCCCCCGCTCGCGCAGTGCGGCGTCGATGGCCGCCTCGTGGGCCGCGCGGTCGCCGCGAAAGGGGCGGTGGTCGACGACGGCGCTGGCCACCCCGGCGCGGCGGGCCAGATCGAGGCCCGGCGCGGCCGGCACGTTGGAGAGCACGAGCGCGATCTCGGCGGGATAGTCGGGATGTGCCGCCGCGGCGAGCAGCGCCGCCATGTTGGAGCCCCGGCCGCTGATCAGCACGGCGACGCGGCGCCTCATTGGGCGGGCCAGCCCGGCGGGAGATCGATGCGTACGGCGGCGGGACCGTCGGCCTGCACGATCCGGCCGAGTGGCAAGACCGTCTCGCCCTCCGCTTGCAGGAGCGCGGTCGCCGCTTCGGCGTCGCTGACCACGAGGGCCATGCCGACGCCGCAGTTGAAAACCCGCAGCATCTCCCCGGGCGCGATCCGGCCGGTTGCCGCGAGCCATCCGAAGACCGGCGGCACGCGCCATGCGGGCGTCAGCGCCGCGGCGACCCCGGGCGGCAGCACGCGCGGCAGATTGCCCGGCAGCCCGCCGCCCGTGATGTGGGCGGCGGCCTTCAGCAGACCGGCTTGGTGCAGCTTGAGGACCGCGCCGACATAGATCCGCGTCGGCGTGAGCAGCGCGGCGGCGAGACTCTGCTCCGGCGCAAACGGGGCCGGTGCCGTCCAGGCGAGCCCGGAGGCAGCGACCACCCGGCGCACAAGCGCGAAGGCGTTCGAATGGACGCCGCTGCTGGCGAGCCCGAGCACGTCATCGCCTGCCGCGACGTTCAGCGGCAGCAGCCGGCCGCGTTCCGCCGCGCCGACCGCAAACCCGGCCAGGTCGTAGTCCTGCGCGGCGTACATGCCAGGCATCTCGGCGGTTTCCCCGCCGATCAGCGCGCAGCCGGCTTGCGCGCAGCCCGCGGCGATGCCGGCGATCACCGCGCGGGCGGTATCGAGGTCCAGCTTGCCGGTCGCGAAGTAGTCAAGAAAGAACAGCGGCTCCGCGCCCTGCACCACGAGGTCGTTCACGCACATGGCCACGAGGTCGATGCCGACGCCATCGTGCAGTCCGGTCTCGATCGCGATCTTCAGTTTGGTGCCCACGCCGTCGGTGGTCGCCACCAGCACCGGATCGGCGAAGCCCGCGGCTTTCGGGTCGAACAACGCGCCGAAGCCTCCGAGCCCGCCGAGCGTCCCGGGGCGCGCGGTGGCGCGCGCCAGCGGCTTGATCGCTTCCACCAGCGCCTCGCCGGCATCAATATCAACGCCGGCCTCGCGGTAGCTCATACCCGGCCCGGTCGCGCCACTGGTCATGCTGGCCCTCGATACGCTAGGCCTTGGCGGCGAAGCCCCGCGTCGGCGCCGGGCGTGCAAGGCGGTCAAAGCGTGGCGGACACAACCATAGGCCCGGACGGCGCGCAACGGCGCGGGAGCCCGCCCGGCGACGGGTTTCCCGCGCCAGCCATGCAGTCCGCCGGCCTCCTCAGCGTCCCCAATCTCATCACGCTGGCGCGGCTTTGCGCGGTGCCGCTCGCTTTCTGGCTGATCATTGACCGCGCGCTCGCGACGGCGTTCGGGCTGTTCGTCGCCGCCGGCGTCTCGGACGCGGTGGACGGCTGGCTTGCGCGCCGTTCGGGCGGAGGCAGCCGGCTCGGCGCGATGCTCGATCCGGTCGCCGACAAGGCGCTGATCGTGACCATGTACGTCACGCTGGCCGCGGTCGGCGCGCTGCCGGGGTGGCTTGCCACCCTGGTCGTGTTCCGCGACCTGGTGATCGTGGGCGGGGTGCTGGTGCTCGGCCTGCTCGGGCATCCACTCACGATCCGTCCGCTCTTCGTATCAAAGATCAATACCGTGTTGCAGATCGTGCTGGTCGCCCTCACGTTGTTCCTGGCCGGGTTCGGGATCGCCGGCCCGGCCGCCGACGCCGCCTGTGCCGCCTTGAGCTGGGCGGTGGCGGCGACGACGCTTGCTTCGGGGGTGGCTTATGTCTGGCGCGCAGCCCACGGGGGCTAGGGGGGGCGGCCTGATGCGGCTGATGCTGCGGCGCGATCCGGCCCAGGCGGCGGCCATTGCCGACGATCTGCTGGCGCCGCCGGTCCCGGGCGCGACGGCCGAGCCCGTGGCGCGGGAGACGGAGGCGAGCGAACCCGGCCCGCTCAGCCTGCCGCGCGGCACGCGCGGCCAGCGTCTTGCGCTCGCGATCGGGCTCGTGCTGGTGGCGCTGCTGGCGCTGCATCTGTTTGGCGGGATCCTCGCCCCCTTCGTCGCCGCCGCGGTGCTCGCCTACACGCTCGATCCGCTGGCCGGCAGGCTGACCCGGGTCGGGGTGCCGCGCGGGTTCGCCGCGCTGCTGCTGATCCTCGCGCTGCTCGCGGCGGTGCTGCTGTTCGCGCTCCTGCTCTATCCGCTGCTCGTCTCGCAGGTCGGGCTGTTCATCGGCCGCATCCCGCAATACGTGCACCTGGTCCAGGCCTGGGCGGCGAGCTCGATCACTGAATTGCAGCAGCGGTTCGGCCCCGACGTGGTGAACGACAAGCTGCGCGATCTGGTCAGCAGCCAGGCCGGCAACATGCTGAGCTTCCTGTTCGCGACGCTTACCGGCCTGATCGGCAGCGGGTTCGCCATCTTCAACGTGCTCTCGCTGGCGGTCGTGACGCCGGTGGTCGCCTTCTATCTGCTGCGCGACTGGCCGCGCATCATCGGCAAGCTGAACGCCTGGCTGCCGCGCCGCTACGCCGGAACGATCCGCGCGCAAGCGCGCGAGGTGGATCGCATCCTCTCGGCCTGGGTGCGCGGGCAGGCGATGTGCTGCGTGCTGCTCGCGGTCTATTACGCCTTGGCGCTGACCTTCGCCGGCCTTGATCTCGGGCTGATCGTCGGCATGGCGGCGGGCGTGCTGTCGTTCATTCCCTATGTCGGATCGATCACCGGCGGCGTCACCGCGATCGGGCTCGCCCTCGCGCAGTTCCCGAGCTGGCGCGGCGTGATCGTGGTGTGCTGCGTCCTGATCGTCGGGCAGCTACTTGAAGGCTACGTGATCTACCCGAGATTTCTCGGCGACCGGGTGGAGTTGCCGGCGGTCTGGGTTATATTCGCATTGTTCGCCGGCGGGGCCGCGTTCGGCTTCCTCGGTGTGATGCTCGCGGTGCCGGCCGCGGCGACGATCGGGGTGCTATGCCGGTATTGGATCCGGCGCTATCTCCGCAGCCCGCTATATCTCGATCCGCCGGCCGCACCATGAAAATGGAGGCGCAAAACGATCATCCGACTTCGCCCCTATGTGCTCGGCCTGCTGCGTTTCGTCGTCGGGCTGATTTTTCTCGAACACGGCACGTCGAAGCTGTTCGGGTTTCCGCACGTTGCCTCCTACCCGGCGCACCTGCCGCCGCTGCTTCTCGCCGCCGGATGCATCGAGTTCGTTTGCGGCACACTCGTTTGCCTTGGCATCTTGACACGGCCGGCCGCGTTCCTGGCCTCGGGCGAGATGGCGGTTGGCTATTTCATGGCGCATGCCCCGCGTTCGCCGTTCCCGGTGGTCAACGGCGGCGATGCGGCGATCCTCTATTGCTTCGTCTTCCTGTATCTCGTGCTCGCCGGTGCCGGGCGACTGGGGTTGGGACGGCTGCTGTTCCGCCGCAACACGGTGCTCGCTGATTGAACGGGGGGGCTTCCCAGCTTCCGCTCCCGTTCCTGCACCGGCCCGACTATGCGGAAGCCGGGTTCGTGCCGGCTTCTTCCAACGAGGCCGCGCGTGCCTGGCTCGCGCGCACGCCGGACTGGCCGTCTGGGCGCTTCGCGCTTTGGGGCGAGGCGGGCTGCGGGAAGACGCACCTCTTGCACATTTGGGCGCGGCGCGCCGGCGCCGCCCTGCTGCAAGGGGGCGCCCTGGCGGATGCGCCTGTCGGCGTGCCGCTCGCGATCGACGCCGCCGACGCGGCGTTGGCCGACGAAAGGCGCCTCCTGCATCTGCTCAACACGGCGGCGGAGGAATGCCTGCCGGTCCTGCTCGCCGCACGTCTTCCGCCGAGCCGATGGAAAGTGACGCTACCCGATCTCGGCAGCCGGCTGCGCGCCACTCCGGCGGCGCGAATCGACGCCGCCGAGGATGATCTGCTTCGCGTGCTGCTGCGGCGGCTGCTCGCGGAGCGGCAGATCTCCGTCGCGGCATCGATTCAGGACTGGCTGCTTCTGCGCCTGCCGCGCAGCCCTTCCGTGCTGCGCGAGGCGGCGGCGCGGCTGGATGCGGCCTCGCTCGCCGCCGGCGGCAAGGTCAGCCGCGCGGTAGCGGCGGCGGTTCTGGCGGAGTTCGAGGGCGCTGCGCAGCCGGATTGCTAACGGTGCCAGCCCCAGCCGTCATGGTCATGCCAGCGTCCCCAGCCGCCGCCCCAGTAGCCGCCGCCGGCGATGAAAACGCTGGGGCCGAAGAAGCCGGAAGCGTAGGGATAGGGATAGGGATAGGCGGGATAGCCGTAATAGGGGCCGCCGTCGAAGCTGTATCCGGGCGGCGGCGAGCGCACCGAGTTTCCGCGCGAATACATGCACTGCGTGTAGGCGATATTGTATTGCTGCTGCAGAGAATATTGCGAGGCGGCGGCGCGGTTGCTGCCGATGGCGGAGCCGCCAAGCAGGCCTGTCGCGCCGCCGATCGCGGCACCCGCGCCCGCGTTGCCCGCCACCGCCCCAAGCCCTGCGCCGAGGGCGGCGCCGGCGAGCGTGCCGAGCACGGCGCCATTGGCGGTCGGGTTGTTCGCGCCGGCGACCGCGGCCGGATAGGCCGTCTGCTGCTGGGCGAAGTAGCGACAGGCCGCATCGTCCTGCTGGAAGGCTTGGAGGCTCTTGCCCGGCGCCGGAAGCGCCATCACCGTGGGGCCGGTCGGCGGCTGCACGGCGCAACCGGCGAGCAGCAGCGCGGCTGCCGCCGCCCCGCCGCCAGCCATGAGACGATGCTTGCTGGGCATTGTGGTTCCGTTCCCTTCTCGTCCCGCATTTAGGGCCTCCGCATGAGGCGGGCAATGCGCGAAACACTTTGTCGTCGGTCGCAGGCTGAATTGTGTCCGCCTGCGGCGCTAATCTTCATAGCACCCGGCCTGGCGCGCCCGTTCGCGCACCAGGGCGAGCACGGCGCGGCAGAGCGGCATCGGATGGGCCACGATCTCGCCCAGCTCCACGACAGCGCCGAGCAGGGCGTCGATCTCCATCGGCCGGCCGCGTTCGAGATCTTGCAGCATCGAGGTCTTGTGCTCGCCCACCTCGGCCGCGCCGTCGATGCGCCGTTCGACGTCGATCGCAAATCGGGTGCCGAGCGCCTCGGCGACCGATTTCGCCTCTAGCATCATCACCCGGCACAGCTCGCGCAGATCGGGACGCTGCGTGATGCGGTCGAGCGTCGTCATCGTCAGCGCCGAGAGCGGGTTGAAGGCGAGATTGCCCCAGAGCTTGATCCAGATTTCGTCGCGGATGCGGGGGCGCACGGGAGCCTTCAGCCCGGCCGCGATCAGCGCCTTCGACAGCGCCTCGATCCGAGGCGTGCGCGCGCCATCGGGCTCGCCGAGCGAGAAGCGGTCGCCATAGGTGTGGCGGATCACGCCGGGCTCGATCACCTCGGCGGCGGGATAAACGACGCAGCCGATCGCCTGCGCGGGCGGCAACACGTCCCACAGCATCCCGCCCGGATCGACCGACAGCACGCGCCGGTCCCGGTGTGGCCCGTCGAGCCCGTAGAAATACCAGTAGGGAATGCCATTGATGCCGGTCACCAGCGCGCTCGCCGGCCCCATCATCTTCGCGATTTCCGGCGCGGCCAGGGGCAGCGAATGGGCCTTCAGCGTCACGACGACGAAATCCTGCACGCCGGCCTCGCCGGCATCGGCGGCGCAGCGCGGATGAGCGGTGATCTCGTCGCCGCCGCTGATCAGGCGCACGCCGTTCTTTTGCATCGCCGCCAGATGCGGCCCGCGCGCGATGAAGGTCACGTCGGCACCCGCCATCGCAAGCTTGGCGCCGAGAAAGCCGCCGATCGCGCCGGCGCCGAAAATGCCGATCCTCATGCGCGAATGCCGAGTTTCTCCGCGAGCCCGATGCGTTGCAGCTTGCCCGTCGCGCCTTTTGGGATCTCCGCCAGGAACACGAATTTTCGCGGCACCTTGAATTGGGCGAGGCGCGTGGCGGCGAATTCGCGCAGCTCGGTCTCCTTCGCTTGCGCGCCCTCGCGCAGCACGATCGCCGCCGCCACCTCCTCGCCCAGCATCGGGTGCGGCATCGCGAAGGTGAGGCACTGCGCGACCGCCGGATGATCCATCAGCACGGTATCGACCTCGATCGGGCTGACCTTCTCGCCGCCGCGGTTGATGAGCTCCTTGAGGCGGCCGGTCAGGCGCAGATACCCTTCCGTATCGAGAAACCCCTGATCGCCGGTACGGAACCAGCCGTTGGTGAACGCCTTGGCGTTGGCCTCTGGGTTGTTCTCGTAGCCCTGCGTCACGTCGCGCCCGCGGATCACCACCTCGCCGAGCTGGCCGGGCGGCAGCAAATTTCCATCCTCGTCCATGATGGCGATCTCCGGCCCCGCCGCCTTGCCGACGGAGCCCGGATACCGCTTGCCAGGCGGCAGCGGGTTGGAAGCCATTTGGTGCGCCGCCTCGGTCATGCCGTACGATTCGATCACCGGCACGCCGAATACGCGCTCCATCTCCTCCATCACCTGTGGCGGCAGCGAGGAGGAGGAGGAGCGGATGAAGCGGAGCCGGCTGTTGTTGATCGCGGATTCATGACGGCCAGCGAGCCCGAGGATCGTCTGGTGCATGGTGGGCACCGCCGTCCACCAGGTCGGCCGCACCTCCTCGAACCAGGAGAAGAAACGGAACGCGTTGAAGCCGGGCGAACAGGCGACCGAGCCGCCGGCAGCGAGCGAGGCGAGCGTTGCCGCCATCAGGCCGTGGATATGAAAAAGCGGCATGATGTTGAGGCACACATCGTCCTGCGTGAGCCGCAGCGTTTCGCCAATGTGATAGGCCGACGCCGTGACGTTGATGTGGCTGAGCGGCACGATCTTGGGCCGCGAGGTGGTGCCGGAGGTGTGCAGCACGAGCGCGACGTCCTCGCCCTGCGCCGGGCCGCCCGCGGCCGGCGTGCCCGACAACTTCGCCTCGCTGGCGAGCGTGAATGATCCGGCCGGTCCCGCCTCGTCCGGTGCGAGTTCGACGATGGGAACGGCGCGTCCGGCCGCTACCGCGCGCGCGGGACTTTCCATGCCCCGCTGAATGACGAGCGCCTTGGCGTTGAGGTCGGACAGATAAAATTCGAATTCGTCGGTTTTGTAGCCGGGATTGAGTGGGGCGGTGGTGGCGGCGCCGGCGATGGCGAGGAAGGCCGTGGCCATCTCTGGCCCGTTCGGCAGCACGATCGCCACTCGGTCGTTGCGGCCGATCCCCATCCGGTTGAGGTCCGCAAGCGTGCGCGCCAGCAGCGCCCGCAAGCCGCCGTGCGACAGGGAAGGGCGGCCCGGCGCGGCGATAGCGGGGCGGTCGGCCGGGGTTCGCGCCAGAAGGTCGGGGATGGTGTCGGCGGGGTAGTCGGTCATGGCGCCTCCGCGAAGCCGGACAGGGCCGCGCCAAAGCATGAGGCCGCGCTCGGCGCAAGCCGCGGACCAGGCTCAGGCGGCGCGTTGCACCAGGCGTTCGATCTCCGCCATGCGCGCGCGCACGCGCTCGGGCTGCTGGCTGCCGAGATTGACGAGCAGGCGATCCACGCCGAGCGCGGCGTATTCCTGCATCGCATCAACCGCCATGTTGAGCGGCGGCGTGATGATGATCTGGAAGTCCTTCGGTCGCGTGCGACCGGCCTTGGCGAAGGCGCCATCGAGGCGGGCGAGCATCTCTTTCGTTCCGGCGGGATCACGGTTGAAGCCGTACCAGCCGGCGCCGAAGCGCACCGCGCGACGCAGCGCCGCATCGGCATAGCCGCCGACGATGATCGGGACATGCGGCTTCTGCACCGGCTTCGGATCGAGCCGGCAGGTTTCGAAATTCAGCCACTTGCCGTGGAAATCGACCACGGGCTCGGTCCAGAGCCGGCGCATCGCCTCCAGAAACTCGTCGCAGCGCGCGCCGCGATCCTCGAAGCGATAGCCGCAGATTTCCACCTCTTCCTTGTTCCAGCCGACGCCGATGCCGAAATCGAAGCGCCCGTGGCTTAGCCAGTCGATCGTGGCGACTTCCTTTGCCGTGTAGATCGGGTTGCGCTGCGGCACCAGCGCGACGCCGGTGCCGAAGCGGATGCGCTTGGTGAGCGCCGACAGGAAGCCGAAGGTCGCGGTGACATCGAGCATCCCGCCGCCCTCGGGCACCGGCAGCCGTCCGTCCTTCGAGCCTGGGTAGCCGAAGGTGTTACGGTCGAACAGCGCGACATGCTCACCCATCCAGATTGAATCGAGGCCCATGTCCTCGGCGCGGCGGCCGAAATCGCCGATCATCTGTGGCGAGGCGAGCGGCGACATGAAGGTTGCGAACACGCCGATTTTCATCGCTTGCCTCCGTCTGGCGGGACGGAGGAAGCATCCGCGATGGCGGCGCCGGAGTCTATGGGGCCGCGGATCGTGCAACGAAGGCGCGGCGGCGCAGGAACAAGAGGGTCGCCAGCGGCGCCGGGAGCAGTAGCAGGGCGGCGGGTTCCGGCACCGGGGGCGGATCGACCATCGTCAGCGTGTAGCCCCACTGCACGCCGCCATAGAGCACGTGATAGGTCTGGCCCATGAAGGTGGCGTCGGCTTCGATGAACGCCTGGAAGGTCTGCGTCTCGCTGGTCAGCGTATCGTCGGCGCCCTGGAGGCAGCCGCGGCTGCCGCCGGGCGGGATCGGGCCGTTCTCGCAGCGCAGCGGGATATCGACCATCCAGGCCGGAACGGCCGCCGTGTTGCCATTGGCAGGCGATGTGACCAGCGGCACGGTGCCGATCTGCCGCGTGGTCCCGGTGCCCACGATTGGACCGATGGTCTGCTTACCGACCCGCCGCGCCGCGTTGTAGTAGGGCAGGTTCGCGGACGAGGAGTCGATGGTACCGGTGGTGAACGCGCCGCCGTTGACGCTTTCGACGAACGCCTGGACGAAGTTGATCCGGCGCGGATCATTCGCGCCCGGCGTGTAGCTGATCACGATATCGGCGCCGCCGGAGTCGCGGTTGGAGACGCCGCGATTGACGTTGCCGTTGTCGGGCGCGGTGATGAAATTGGTGGTCGCGTTGTTGTTGACGACCCAGGGCTTGTATTGGCTGATAGTGAAATCGCTGGGGTCGATCGGCGTGAAGTTCTGACCGACCGCCCCGATGCCCGCGAACACCAGGTTGGTGTAGTTCGGGTACTGCGTGGCGATGCCGTTCACGATCCAGGAGCAGTAGTTGAAGTACTGGATGTTGATCGTGGTCGCGGTGTCGGTGTCGTCGCGGTTTTGCGGATGCACCGCCAGCGCCGGCGCCGTGGCGGTACTTCCCGTTATGGTGCCGTTGATGGGGCCGGCGTGGAGCGCGGGGGCGAGGGCGCCGAGCGGCAAACCGAGGGCGACCAGAAACAGGACGCGACGCATGGCGAGCGACCCTTCCAAAGCCACTCGCAGACTGCCGACAATCTCGGTCCATAGCAAATGAATTCGTATGCCGCGACCTCCGGGGGCGTGGTCGTCCCTCAATATTGTCCGGCGGCCGCTGTCGATCAGCAGTATGTGGCCGGTGATGAACCGGCTGCCACGCGAAGAAGCTGTCGCCGCGTTTGCGTTCAGAGCGTCGCGAACAAGCCGGCGACGGCGGCGCCCATCACGGCGGCGGTACTCCATCCGATGATCCTGAGGCCGGGGGAGAGAGTGAAGCGGCCCATCACGCGGCGGTTCGATGCCAGCAGCATCATCACCAGGATGATCGGGGCCGCCATCACGCCGTTGATCACGGCCGACCAGAACAGCGCCTTAATAGGATCGACCGGCAGGAAGTTGAGGATCGTGCCGAGCACGGTGGCGATCACGAGCGTCGCGTAGAACGCGCGCGCCTCCTTGGGCTTGCGGGCGAGGCCGACGGGCCAGCGCAGCGCCTCGCCGATTGCGTAGGCGGCCGAGCCGGCGAGCACCGGCACCGCCATGAAGCCGCTGCCGAGGATGCCGAGGGCGAACACCGCATAGGCAAGACCGCCGGCCACTGGCTTGAGCGCCTCGGCCGCCTGCTGGGCGGTGGTGATGTCCGTCTTGCCCGAAGCGTGCAGGGTGGCGGCGGTCGTGAGCAGAATCGCGAGCGCGACGAGGTTGCTGAGCGCCATTCCGATCCAGGTATCAAGGCGGATACGAGCGAACGCGGCCGGCGCCTGCTCGGGCGCGCGTGTGAGCTTTTCGCGCAGCGGCTGCTCGCGCTGATCCTCCGCCTCCTGCGAGGACTGCCAGAAGAACAAGTAGGGCGAGATGGTCGTGCCGAGCACGGCGACGATGACGGAGACGTAGTCGCGCGAAGCGCTCCAGGTCGGCACGACGAGGCCGTGCAGCGCCTCGCCCCAGGGAATCTTCACCACCAGCGCGGTGCCGAAATAGGCGAACAGCGCGAGAGTCAGCCACTTCAGAAGCGAGGTGTAGCGGGCGTAGCTGAGAAAGACCTGAAGCGTGACGCAGAGGCCGCCGAAGGCGAGCACGAACAGCCAGCGCGGGCCACCGGCCAGCATCGCGGTCACGTCTCCCATCGAGCCGAGATCGGCGCCGAGATTGACGATATTGGCGGCGAGCAGGAGCGCGATGCAGACATGGCCGACCCAGGCCGGATAGTGACGGCGGATATTGCCTGCCATCCCCTGTCCGGTGGTACGGCCGATGCGGGCGCTGATTTCCTGCGTGACCGCCATCAGCGGATAGGTGAAAGGCATCAGCCAGAGGCAGCTGAACCCGAGCTGCGCGCCGGCTTGGGAATAGGTGGCGACGCCGCTCGGGTCGTCGTCCGAAGCGCCGGTAATCAGCCCCGGACCGAGAATGCCGAGCAGGCGCGGCTTCGACGGGCCGACCACCGGGTCGTCGGCGGTCCCGTTCGGGAATTCGGGGTCCTCGACGGTCGCGGCGGCCTGTGCCGCCGGCCTTATTGATATGTCCACTTTGCCACCGCCGCTGCGAACCGTTTCGCGAAACGTGGCGGCAATCGGGGCCGGAAGGTGGCAGAGGCGGCACGGAATTTCGCCAGATGCGCCGTTTCGCGCGATTGTGACCGAGAAACGACCGCATTTGCTTGCAGCGCGCCGCCGCGCGCGTTCGGGGCCGGTGGCTGTTTTGACGCGCGCGCGTTCCCGCTTCAAGAACGAGGCGCGGATCGCGGCGGTCGATGCGCGTGGCAGGGGACAGACGAACATGCGGATAAAGCGGCTGCTGATCGCCAACCGCGGCGAAGTTGCGATCCGGATCGCGCGCACGGCGGCGGAGCTTGGCATGACGAGCGTCGCCATCTACTCCGAGGACGACCGGCGCGCGCTCCATACGCGCCTCGCCGACGAGGCGGTGGCGCTGCAAGGCAGCGGGCCGGCGGCGTATCTCGATGCGGCCCAGATCGTGGCGCGCGCAACCGCGGCGGGGTGCGAGGCGGTGCACCCGGGATACGGGTTTCTGAGCGAGAATGCGGGGTTCGCCCGGGAATGCGAGGAAGGCGGGCTGATCTTCGTCGGACCGCGCGCGGCGACGCTCGACCTGTTCGGCGACAAAGCGGCGGCGCGGCGGTTCGCGGAAACATGCGGCGTGCCGGTGATCGACGGCACCGCGGGCGCGACGACGCTGGAAGAGGCGCGCGCGTTCCTCGCCGCGCTCGGGCCGGGCGGCGCGGTGATGGTGAAGGCGCTTGCGGGGGGTGGCGGGCGCGGGATGCGCGCGGTGAGCGATCTCGATCAGCTCGCTACGGCCTTCGAGCGGTGCCGCGCGGAGGCGTTGCAGGCGTTCGGCAACGGCTCGCTGTACGTGGAGCGGCTGTTTCCGCGGGCGCGCCATGTGGAGGTGCAGATCGCCGGTGACGGCACGGGCGATGTGGTGCACCTTTGGGAGCGCGAGTGCAGCGTGCAGCGCGAGCGGCAGAAGATCATCGAGATCGCGCCGGCGCCGCGCCTGCATGACGCGGTGCGCGCGCGGCTTCTGCGCGCGGCGACGGCGCTGGCGGCGGCGGCGGGATACCGCGGGCTCGGCACGGTCGAGTTCCTGGTGGATGCCGCGGACGAAAGCGCCGACGCGCCGTTCGCCTTCATCGAGGCGAATGCGCGCTTGCAGGTGGAGCATACGGTAACGGAAGAAATCACCGGGCTCGATCTGGTGCGGATCCAGCTCGAGATCGCGCAGGGCGCGCGGCTCGCCGAGATCGGGCTGCGTCAGGCGGACGTGCCGGCGCCGCGCGGGATCGCCATCGAGGCGCGGGTCAACCTGGAGAGCATGGGCCCCGACGGCGGCGTGCGTCCGACGGGCGGCGTGCTGTCCGTCTACGAGCCACCGTCCGGACACGGCGTGCGCGTCGACGGCTACGGTTACGGGGGATACCGCACCAATCCGCGCTTCGATTCGCTGCTCGCCAAGGTGATCGCGCACGCCGCCTCCGGCCGGGTGGAAGATGCGGCGGCGAAGGCGCGGCGGGCGCTTTCCGAGTTCCGCGTGAGCGGCGTGCCGACCAACATCCCCTTCCTGCAATCGGTGCTGCGCCACCCGGATTTCCTGGCGGGCGCGGTGCATACGCGGTTCGTGGAGGAACGCGCCGCAACGCTCGTTGCCGGCGCGGCGCAGTCGGCACGGCGTTGGTTCGAGCCCGCCGGCGCCGACGCGGCGGCGACGCGGCTCGCGGGGGCGAAGGTCGATCCGCTCGATCCGCTCGCGGTGGTGCGTTACGGCAAGGAAGCGCGCGGTCCGGAGGCCGACGAAGGGGAAGTTGCGGCCGATATCGCCGGGCCGGAAGGCACGGTGGCGCTGCGGGCACCGATGCAGGGCACGGTGGTTTCGCTCGCGGTCGGCGAGGGCGACGCGGTGCGGGCGGGCCAGGAAGTGCTGGTGATGGAGGCGATGAAGATGCAGCACGGTGTCGCCGCGGAAACCGGCGGCATCGTGCGCGCGGTGGAGGTCGTTGCCGGCGACACGGTGTTCGAAGGCGCGGCGCTGCTGTTCATCGAACCGGCCGAGGTGGCGGGCGGCAGCGAGAGCGCGGCGCACGAGATCGATCCGGATCATATCCGCCCCGATCTCGCCGCCGTGCTGGAGCGGGCGCGGCGCACCACCGACGCGGCGCGGCCGACGGCGGTGGAGCGGCGGCGCGCAACGCGCCAGCGCACCGCGCGCGAGAACATCGCCGATCTGGTGGATCCCGGCTCGTTCGTCGAGTACGGGCGGATGGTGGTGGCGGCGCGGCGCACGATCCGCACCTTGGAGCAACTGATCGAGGAAGCGCCCGCAGACGGGCTGATCATGGGGCTCGCGACGATCAACGGCGCGCAGTTCCCGGAGGAGAAGAGCCGGGCGGTGGTGGTTTCTTACGACTACACCGTGTACGCCGGCACGCAGGGGCGGATGGGCCACATCAAGCAGGACCGCATGTTCGAATTGGCCGAGCGGCTGCGCCTGCCGGTCGTGCTGTTCGCCGAGGGTGGCGGCGGGCGCGGCAGCGACACCGATCCGGGCATCAGCGCGGTCGAGACCGAGACTTTCCACAAGTTTCCCCGGCTTTCGGGGCTCGTGCCGCTGGTCGGCATCGCCGCGGGGCGCTGCTTCGCGGGGAACGCCGTGCTGCTCGGCTGCTGCGACGTGATCATCGCGACCGAAAACAGCACGATCGGCATGGCGGGCCCGGCGATGATCGAAGGCGGCGGGCTCGGCGTGTTCCGCCCCGAGGAGGTCGGCCCGATGCGCGTGCAGGTGCCAAACGGGGTGGTGGACATATTGGTGCGCGACGAGGAAGAGGCGGTCGCGGTCGCCAAGAAATACCTCTCCTACTTCCAGGGCCGCGTGGCCGCATGGTCCTGCGCGGATCAGCGCAGGCTACGCCATATCGTGCCGGAGGACCGGCTGCGCGGCTACGACATGCGGGAAGTGATCCGCACGCTCGCCGACGAAGGGTCGATGCTGGAGATCCGCAGCGGCTTCGGGCACGGGATGATCACCGCGCTGATCCGCGTGGAGGGGCGCCCGCTCGGCGTGATCGCCAACAATCCGCGCCATCTGGGCGGGGCGATCGACGCCGACGCGGCCGACAAGGCGGCGCGGTTCATGCAGCTTTGCGACGCGCACGACATTCCGCTGCTCTCCTTGAACGACAATCCGGGCAACATGGTGGGACCGGAGGCTGAGAAGACGGCGCTCGTCCGCCATTGCTGCCGCGCGTATCTGGTCGGCGCCAATCTCGGCATTCCGGTATTTTTGGTGTGTGTGCGTAAGTCCTACGGCTTGGGCAAGCTCGCGATGATCGGCGGCGGAATGCGGCTCGGTGTGTTTTCGATCGCCTGGCCGACGGGCGAGTTCGGCGGCATGGGGCTGGAGGGGCAGGTGAAGCTCGGGCGGCGCAAGGAGCTGGAGGCGATCGCCGATCCCGCCGAGCGGCGCGCCGCTTATGAGCGGATGGTTGCCGAGCTCTACGAGCGCGGACGGGCGATCAACCAGGCGACCGGGTTCGGCGTGGACGACGTGATCGACCCCGCGGAGACTCGGCGCTGGATCGTCGCGGGCCTCCGATCGCTGCCGCCCGCGCCGCTGCGGACGGAGAAGCGGCGGCCGTGCGTGGATGGGTGGTGAGGATCTCACTGTCCCCTGCGGCCGTGGGGGCGGAGGGGTTAGGGGAGGCGGGGGAGCGCATGGCCTGCCGAGTTTTCCCAACCCTCTTCGCCCCAGGGGGCAGAGAGAAAGAAAGGTGCCTTGATCCGCAGGTGATCGGGCGGCACGGTCGCCTACCTTTCCAGCGGCGGGAGCAAACATGCTGTTCGATTTCGCGTCCATGCCGGCGCAGAACGTCTACAAGCTTCTTATCTCGACCATCGTGCCGCGCCCGATCGCCTGGGTGACGACGCAGGATCTGGACGGCTCGGTGAACGCGGCGCCGTTTTCGTTCTTCAACTGCGTTTCCGGCGATCCGCCGGTCGTGTGCTTCGGCATCGGCGGGCGGGCGCCGGGTGATGCCAAGGATACCGGCGGCAATATCCGCCGCACCGGCGAGTTTGTGGTGAATCTCGTCAGCTTCCCGCTGGTCGAGCCGATGAACGTGACGGCGATCGAGTTCGGCAAGGAAATCGACGAACTGCGCCAGGCCGGGCTGACGACCGCGCCCTGTTCCAAGGTGCGGCCGCCGCGAATAGCGGAAGCGCCGGTCTCCATGGAGTGCGAGCGGCTGGTGATCGTGGAGGTGGGCGTGGATCGCTCGGTGATCCTCGGCAAAGTGGTCGCCATGCACATCAAGGACGAGTGCGTGCTCGATGCGGAACGCTGCTATGTCGACACGCCGAAGCTCGACCTGATCGGGCGGATGCATGGCGCGGGCTGGTATGCCCGCACCACCGACCGTTTCGAGCTGCCGCGCATCCCGGTGGAGAACTGGCGGTTCCGCGACGCGGCGGAATGAAGGATCGCAGGCGTTTGAGGTTGGGGCACGGCCTTCGTCTGGTTGGCCCCGCAGGCCGGGACCACGCGGCGTCGAGGCATATCTCGGTGAGGCTCGTGCAAGCGCACGAGCCGGACGCGCACGTGTACACCTGAACGGGCGCCCGCGCTGGCAAGTGATCACCTGAGCGGGCCCAAATAGGGCAAGTTGTCACTTGGCCGCGCGCAACACCACGCAGGTGATGACCTGGCGCCCCGCTCCGCGCCCTAGATGTACGCCCGTCAGGCCGCCTTCGCCTGCCCCGCGATGCGGACCAAGCTTGAGACGGCGTCGCGCGCGAAGCGGATGCGGGTGGCGAGGTCCATCTCGCGGGCGATGGAAAGCTTGTGGTCGGGGCGGAGCTTCACCAACCCGCCCTTGCTCGACAACCAGGACACGAGCCCCGCCGGATTGGGGAAGGCGTTGCCGCGGAAACTCAGGACCATACCCTTCGGCCCGGCCTCGATCTTCTCCACCCCCGCTTCCTGGCAGGCCCGCTTCAGGGCGACCACGGCGAGCAGATTCTCCACCTCCGCCGGCAGCGGCCCGAAGCGGTCCACGAGCTCGGCCGCCATCGCCTCGGTCTCGGCGTCCGACGCCAGGGCGCCGATGCGCCGGTAAAGGCCGAGGCGGACGGGAAGCTCGGGCACGTAGGTCTCCGGGATCAGCACCGGCAGACCGAGCTGGATATTGGGGGTCCATTCGCGGTCCGCGCCGCGGCGGTCGCCGGCACGCAGCTCCACGACCGCGTCTTCCAGCATCTGCTGATAGAGCTCGATCCCGACCTCGCGGATATGGCCGGATTGCTCGTCGCCGAGCAGGTTCCCGGCGCCGCGGATGTCGAGGTCGTGCGAGGCGAGGGTGAAGCCGGCGCCGAGGCTGTCCAAGGTCTGCATCACCTCGAGCCGCTTCTGCGCCGCGGCCGACAGGCGGTGGGTCTGCGGCCAGGTGAGGTAGGCGTAACCGCGCTGCTTGCCGCGGCCCACGCGGCCGCGGAGCTGATAGAGCTGGCCCAGTCCGAACATGTCGGCGCGGTGGATCAGCAGTGTGTTGACCGCCGGCATGTCGAGGCCGCTTTCGACGATGTTGGTCGAAAGCAGGATGTCGAACTTGCCGTCGCTGAACTCGGTCATCACCCGCTCGAGTTCGGTCGGGGCGAGGCGCCCGTGCGCCTGCACCGTGCGGGCCTCGGGGACGATCTCGGCCAGCCGCTCGGCCATGCGGCCGATGTCCTCGATGCGGGGAACAACGCAGAACACCTGCCCGCCGCGGAACCGCTCGCGCTGGATCGCCTCGCGGATCACCACCGAATCGAAGGGCATGATGAAGGTGCGGACCGCCAGCCGATCCACGGGCGGGGTGGCGATGACGCTCATCTCCCGAAGGCCGGTCAGCGCGAGCTGAAGCGTGCGCGGGATCGGGGTGGCGGTGAGCGTCAGCACGTGCACATCGGCGCGGAGCTGCTTGAGCCGTTCCTTGTGGGCGACGCCGAAATGCTGCTCCTCATCGATCACCAGCAGTTCGAGATTGGCGAACTGGATCCCCTTGGCGAGCAGGGCGTGGGTGCCGATGACGATGTTGACGGCTCCGGTCGCCAGCTCCTTTCGGATCTGCGCCGCCTCCTTGGCCGGGACCATGCGGGACAGCTGGGCGACGCGGACGGGGAAGCCCGCAAACCGCTCGGAGAAGGTGCGGTAGTGCTGGCGGGCGAGCAGGGTGGTCGGCACCACCACGGCCACCTGCCCGCCCGACATGGCGGCGACGAAGGCGGCGCGCAGCGCCACCTCGGTCTTGCCGAAGCCCACGTCGCCGCAGATCAGCCGGTCCATTGGGCGGCCCGAGGCCAGATCCTCCAGCACGTCGGCGATGGCGCGGGACTGGTCTTCGGTCTCGGCGAAGGGGAAGCGGGCGCAGAACTCGTCCCAGGTGCCCTCGGGCGGCCCGACTGAGGGGGCGGCCTTCACCTGCCGCTCCGCCGCCGTGCGGATCAGGGCGGCGGCCATGTCGCGGATGCGGCTCTTCATCCGCGCCTTGCGCGTCTGCCAGCCCGCCCCGCCCAGCTTGTCGAGCGCAACCCCTTGGGCGTCGCTGCCGTAGCGGGAGAGAACCTCGATGTTCTCGACCGGGAGGTAGAGCTTTTCCTGGCCGTCGTAGATCAGGCGCAGGCAATCGTGCGGCGCGTTGCCGACCGTCAGCGTCTCCAGCCCGTCATAGCGGCCGATGCCGTATTCCTGGTGGACCACGAGGTCGCCCTCGGCGATCTCGGTCGCTTCGGCGATGAACTGGTCGGCCCGCTTGCGCCGGCGCGGCGGGCGGGAGATGCGCTCGCCGAGCAAATCCTGCTCGCCCACGAGCGCGATGCGCTCGGCGACGAAGCCGCGCTCCACGCCGAGCACGGTGACGGAGACCGAGCCCGCGGGCTTGCGGCGGATGTCCGCCCAGCCTTCCTCGGCGGCGGCTTGGGAGATACGGTGCTCGCGCAGCAGGTTGAGCAGGCGGTCGCGCGAGCCGCGCGTCCAGGCGGCGACGACGATCCGCCTTCCTTGGTCGGCCCAGGCGGCGATGTCGGCGCGGAGCTGCTCGAACACGTTCTGGCCCACCGCGCCGCCGGCCTGCACATAGATCGGGCCGGGGCGGCCCCCACCGTCGATGCCCGCCGCGCCCTCGGGGCGGGCGAAGGGGGTGAAGGCAAGCAGCGGCCCGCCCGCCAGCATCGCGTCCCAGCCCGCGCGGTCGAGATAAAGATGTGCGGGCGGCAGCGGGCGGTAGGGCACCTCGCCCTCGCGGGTGGGGCCGCGGCGGGCGGCGTAGTGATCGGCGATCATCTCCAGCCGCGCGGCGAGCGCGTCTTCGGCCTGATGATCGAGGCTGACTGAGGCGCCGGGCAGGTAGTCGAGCAGCGTTTCCATCTCCGCGTGGAAGAGCGGCGCCCAGTGCTCCATGCCGGGATGGCGGCGGCCTTCGGAGACCGATTCGTAGATCGGGTCCTCGGCGGCGCCGGGACCGAACAGCTCGCGCCAGCCGGTGCGGAAGCGGGCGATGGCGTCCTTGTCGAGCGGCACCTCGGAAACCGGGCGCAGGATCAACCGCTCGCGCCGGCTGGCGCTGCGCTGGGTGGCGGGGTCGAAGCTGCGGATCGTCTCGATCGTGTCGCCAAACAGGTCGATGCGGACGGGATCGGCTTCGCCCGCTGGGAAGAGGTCGATGATGCCGCCCCGGATCGCGTATTCGC
Organism: Acetobacteraceae bacterium; assembly: GCA_035685165.1. Classification (GTDB taxonomy): domain Bacteria; phylum Pseudomonadota; class Alphaproteobacteria; order Acetobacterales; family Acetobacteraceae; genus DATFDN01. The sequence continues at coordinate 143,750 of DASRBI010000008.1, read as the reverse complement.
CCGGCTCCATGACCGTGTTGGCGCGGCCGTAGCCGCTGGCCTCCAGGAAGGCGGCAAGGCGATCCGGGCGCAGTTCGCTGCCCAGGCGCAGATCGAGCATGGTGCCGCGGAAGGCGGCGCGCGGCGGCACGCGCTGGACGAGCGCGTTGACCGTGGTGAGCACGATGCGCGGCCCACGCGCCGGTTCGAGCAGGCGGCCGAGGGTGGCGATGCGCTCGGAGACGAGGGTGGGGTTGGGCGAGACGCGGTCGTAGGGCAGGCAGTCCCAGGCCGGGAACCGCAAGAGTTCGGCTTCGGGGGCGATGAAGGCAAGCGCCTCGGCCATCCGTGCCATGCGCGCGTCGTCGCGGGCGACATGCAGCACGGGGCCGGCGAACTCCGCGCGCCGGCGGGCGAGCAGGAAAGCGTCCCAGCCCTCTGGGGCGCCGTAGACCGGGATCGCCGTCACGGAGCGGCGTCCTTCATGCGGCGGAGGAGGGCGACGATGTCGCTGCCAAGAAGTCCCTCCTGCCCTTGCACGAGGGGAGTAGGGGAAGAGGTGGCCGGCGCGCTTCGGAGGAGGGGCGTGGACCCCTCCCCCTGACCCCCAAGGGCAGCGGGGGCTCTGAACTCGTTGGCACCGGGCAGAGGCCGCCGTCCCGTCAGCCAGTCGGCGAGATCGACGTCGGGCAGTTCGAGCACCGCCTCCAGCGTCGCCAATTCGTCCTCGGCCATGCCAGAGATGTGCGCCGCCACGAACCCGCCGACCAGCAGGTCGGTCTCCTGCGTGCCCCGGTGGGTGGCGCGGTAGAGCAGGCGGCGCCGGCGCACGGCGTCGGGCGCGGTATCTGGTTCGTTCATGCCGTGGCTGCGATATAGCTGGGGCTCCAGCCCCTGTCAGCCGTGTCCCAGCCCGACCTCGCTCCGCTTTTCGCGCCCCTGACATCGCTGCGCGGCATAGGCCCGGCGCTGACGCGGCTGCTCGCCAAGGCGATCGGGGGGGAGCGGGTGATCGACCTGCTGTTCCACCTGCCGGAAAGCTACGTGGACCGGCGCGCGCGCACGACCTTGGCGGCAGCGCAACCCGGCAAGGTGGCGACGGTCGCGGTGGAGGTGATCCGCTGCGAGGCGCCGCTCAGGTCCCGCCAGCCGTGGCGCGTGATCGTGCGCGACGGCAGCGGCTTCGGCGAGCTGGTGTTCTTCAGCCCCAACCGCGCCGCGCAGTTCCCGAGCGGGACGCGGATTCTGGTGTCCGGCAAGCCCGACCTGTTCGGAGACCGCATCACCTTTCCCCATCCCGAGCATGTGGTTCCCGAGGAGCAGGCGGCGCGGCTGCCGCCGGTGGAGCCAGTGTGGCCGCTGACGGCGGGGCTCTGGCCGCGGCAGGTGGCGGGCGCGATGGCGCAGGCGCTCGCGCGTCTGCCCGAGTTGCCCGAATGGCATGATCCGGCGCTGCTCCGGCGCGAGAAGTGGGCCGGATTCGCCGAGTCGCTGCGCGCCGTACAGGCGCCGCAAACGCCGCCGCCCGAGACGCCGCGCCTGCGCCTTGCCTATGACGAGCTGCTGGCGAGCCAAGTGGCGCTGCATCTGGTGCGCGGGCGGGTACGGAACCGGCCCGGACGCGCGCTGACGGGCGACGGCGCCTTGCGCGACAAGGCGCTGGCCCGCTTCGGGCATCCGCTCACGCCTTCGCAGGCGATGGCGCTCGCCGAGATCGACGCCGACCTCGCCGCGCCGCGCCGGATGCTGCGGCTGCTGCAAGGCGACGTGGCGTCCGGCAAGACCCTGGTGGCGTTGCTGGCGATGTTGCGGGCGGTGGAGGCGGGTGCGCAGGCGGCGCTGATGGCACCGACCGAGGTGCTGGCACGCCAGCACCACCGAACGCTCTCCCGCCTCTGCCCGCTGCCGGTAGCCTTTTTGACAGGCAGCATAAAGGGGGCGGAGCGGGCGCGCCTGCTACGGGGGCTGGCGGATGGCGACATCAAACTCGTGGTCGGCACGCACGCGCTGTTCCAGGAACAGGTGGTCTATCGCGACCTGGCGCTCGCGGTGATCGACGAGCAGCACCGCTTCGGCGTCGCGCAGCGGCTGATGCTGGGCGAGAAGGGCCAGAAGGCGGACGTGCTGGTGATGACGGCAACCCCGATCCCCCGCACCTTGCTGCTGACGCAGTGGGGGGAGATGGACGTGAGCCGGCTGACCGGGAAACCGGCCGGACGCCAGTCGATCCGCACCACGCTGCACAGCCTCTCCACCCTTTCCGACGTGCTGGACGCGCTGGCGCGCAAGCTGGCGGAGAGGGCGCAGATCTACTGGGTCTGCCCGCTGGTCGAGGAGAGCGAGGCGGTCGATCTCGCCGCTGCCGAGGAGCGCTATGCGGCGCTTAGGGCGCGGTTCGGGGAGGCGGTGGGGCTTGCGCACGGTCAGCAGGATCCGGCGGAGCGCGACCGGGCGCTGGCCGATTTCGCGGCCGGGCGGGTGCGGCTTTTGGTGGCGACGACGGTGATCGAGGTCGGCGTCGATGTACCGAGTGCCACGATCATGGTGGTGGAGCACGCCGAGCGGTTCGGGCTGGCGCAGCTGCACCAGTTGCGCGGGCGGGTGGGGCGTGGCGAGGCGGCGAGCTTCTGCCTCTTGTTGCACGAGGATGAGCTGAACGAGCTGGCGAAGAAGCGCCTGACGATGCTGCGCGACACCGAGGACGGGTTCGTGATCGCGGATGCCGATTTCCGCCTCCGCGGCGGCGGCGACGTGCTGGGCACGAAGCAGTCGGGGCTGCCGCGATTCCGGCTGGCCGACCCGATCGCGCACGAGGGCCTCTTGCACATGGCGAGCCGCGATGCCGCCCTGCTGGTGGCGCGCGACCCGAAGCTTGCGGGCGAGCGCGGCCGGGCGGTGCGCTGGCTGTTGCGGCTCTTCGAGCAGATCGAGGCGATGAAGACGCTGGCGGCGGGCTGAGGGGGAGGGACCGATGGCGGTGCTTGTGGAGCAGGACGCGCGCGGGGTGGCGACGGTGACGGTCGACCGCGCGGCGAAGCTGAACGCGCTCGACAGTCCGACCCTGGAGGCGCTGGCGGACGCCGTGCGCCGCGCGGCGGGAGCGCCGGGCGCGCGGGTGATCGTGCTGCGCGGCGCGGGCGAGCGGGCTTTCATCGGCGGCGCCGACGTGAACGAGATGGCGGCACTCGCCGGCCCCGCCGCGGCGCGCGCCTTCATCACCCGCGTCCATCTAGCCTGCGATGCGATCCGCCGCGCCAAGCTGCCGGTGATCGCGCGTATAGCGGGTTACGTGCTCGGCGCGGGGCTGGAGGTCGCCGCGAGCTGCGATCTGCGGGTCGCCGATCGCTCGGCCCGGTTCGGCATGCCCGAGGTGCGAATCGGCCTGCCCTCGGTCGTGGAGGCCGCGCTCCTGCCGCGCCTGATCGGTTGGGGCCGCACCAACCGGCTGCTGCTGACCGGGGAGACGATCGACGCCGCGGAGGCGCTGGCCTGGGGGCTGGTGGAAGAGGTGGCCGAGCCGGGCGCCTTGGATGCCGCGATCTGGCGTCTGGCGGATGCGATCATCGCCTCGGGGCCGGAGGCGGTGCGCTTGCAGAAGCGGCTGATCGGGGAATGGGAGCAGCTGCCGCTCGATCAGGCCGTGCAGAAGGGGATCGACTGTTTCGAGGAGGCGTGGCGGAGCGAGGAGCCGCGCCGGATGCTGGCCGCGCACCAAGCGGCGCTGCGGGCGCGTAGGGGCGGCTAAGCGAAGCGTTCTCGCCTGCTTCGGAACATATTCACCTGACGCCGGACTATTGGCGCTCCCGGCTGTCGGGCGCGACCTGTTCTTTCGAGAGGCGACCTGACGAGCCGTCGCAACGCACGTCGGTCGTGAACGAGCGGCGCGCGCAAAATGGCGGGAACGCTTCGCTTTTCCCGCCCTACGCTTCCTCGCGTCATAGGACGCGGTTGGCGCGCGCGACCACCGCCTCGAACAGCACTTGGCAGCCCGCCTCGGCCTGTTCGGGCAGCATGTCCTCCTCCTCGTTGTGGGAAAGGCCGTTCTTGCAGGGGGTGAAGATCATCGCGGTCGGCACGTGGCGGGCGACGTACACCGCATCGTGGCCGGCGCCGGAGACGATCTCGCGCGCCGGGTAGCCGAGCCGCGCCGCCGCCTGGCGGACCAGATCGATGCATTCCGGGTCGAAGGGCTGGGCGGGATTCCGCAGCACCGGGGTGATCTCCAGCGCCACGCCGCAGTCGCGCGCGATGAAGCCCGCCTCGCGCGGAAACTGGGCGGCGAGCCGCTCCAGCTCGGCATCGTCGGGATGGCGGAACTCGGCCGAGAACTTCACCCGGCCCGGGATCACATTGCGGCTGTTCGGAGAGACGTGCAGCTCGCCCACCGTGCCGCGCCCCGCCTCGCCGCGCGCGCGCATCATCCGGTCCACGAGGTCGATGATCCGCGCCGCGCAGACGAGCGCGTCCTTGCGCGCCGCCGGCGGGGTGGTGCCGGCATGGCTGTCCTGGCCGGTGGCGACGAGGTCGTACCAGACCTGCGCCTGCGCGCCCGTCACGATGCCGATCGCCTTCTCCTCGCGCTCCAGGATCGGCCCTTGCTCGATGTGTAGCTCGAAATAGGCGTCGGCGGGAAAGGCGGCGGCGGGCGCGGCGCCCGCATAGCCGATCGCGCGCAGCGCAGCGCCTGCCTTCACGCCCTCGGCGTCCTCCAGGTTGTACGCCTTGTCGAGCGGGAGCACGCCGGCCCAGACGCCGGAGCCCATCAGACTGTGGCCGAAGCGGCTGCCCTCCTCGTCGGTCCAGTTAACGAGCTCGAGCGGGGCCTCGGTGACGATCCCGAGATCGTTCAGCGTGCGGACGAGTTCGAGCCCCGCCAGGACGCCGAGCGCGCCGTCGAATTTTCCCCCGGAGGGCTGGCTGTCCAGATGGCTGCCGAACAGCACCGGCTTGCGCGCCGGGTCGCGGCCCTGGCGGCGGGCGAACATGTTGCCAATGGCGTCCACCCGTACGCTGAGCCCGGCTTCCTCGCAGAGCGTGCGGAACAGGTCGCGGCCGCGCCGATCGACCTCGGTAAGCGTCAGGCGGCGCACGCCGCCCTTGGGCGTGGCGCCGATTTCCGCCATCCGCATCAGGCTGTCCCACAGCCGCCTTCCATCGATGCGCTGGTTGGTCTGGACCGTCATGGAAATTCCCTCGGCAAGGCGGCGCATCTTGCCGCTCGGGCGTGCGGCTGCAAGTTTCGGCGCCCATGCACAGATCCCTCGCGCGCCGGCCGGCGCTGCTGGCGGCGATCGCCGCCCTGCTCGCCTCCTGCCGGCTGATCGACCAGACCACCTTCAAGCCGGCGCCCGAGGCGAAGCCCCCCGCACCGGCCCCGGCCGGTCCGGCGCTCGACACGCGCACGGCGCTGATGGTGATCGAGCCCGGCACCCAACTCGAGAACTACAAGGGCGTGCTGCACGACGCGGTGGCCGCCGCGCGGGCGCGCAATCCGGAGGTGGTGTTCGATGTGATCTCGGTGGTGCCGGGCCGAGGGAGTCTGTCCGATCAGGTGAAGGCGGCCGACGCGCTGCGTCCGCAGGCGGTCGCCGTCGCGCAGGCGTTGATCGAGTCCGGCGCGCCGATGGATCGGGTCGAACTGGGCGCGCGGCCGGATCCACAGGTGCAGCGCGCGGAGATCAGGGTGTATGTGCGGTGAAACGTAGCGCGGATGCCAATCGGCCGACCCAAGCGCCGAAATCACCGATGAGGTGCTTCTGCTGGCTGGCGATCAGCCGACAACCGCTAAAAATCGATGCACCGGCCCTTGCGCTCCCAGTCACCGTAGCGGGTCGGCTCCGGCCCCTTGGGGCCGCCGATTTCCCTCGGCTGCTGGGAAGGGGCGGGCGGCGGCTGCGGCTTGTCGGCAGCTTCGGGCTTGGCCTGTTGGTCGCACATGCGGATGAAATGGGCGGCTCGGCCCGCCGCGCAACCTTCTCTTAGGCCGAGGGGGTTTCGTAGTCCGGCAAGGTCCAGGTCTCGGGCTCGGCGGCTGCCGCGTCGTACCATTCCCGCATCAGCGGATGGGCGCGCATGGCGGCGCAATAGGCCTCGGTCTCCGGGCGCAGCTCCGGCCGCCAGGTCAGGAACCTTGTGACGATCGGGGCGTACATCGCATCCGCTGCGCCCGGTGCCGCGCCGAACAGGAAGGGCCCGTCGTCGGCGAAGCGGGCGCGTGCCTCGGACCAGATCGCCTCGATGCGCGCGATGTCGGCGAGTGCTCCCGGCGTGCGGCCACGCCCGGCGAAGTCGCGGCCGAGATTCATCCACATCGCGGCGCGCAGCTCGCGGAAGCCAGCGTGCATCTCTGCGGCGATCGCGCGCGCATGGGCGCGGGCGACGCGCTCGGCCGGCCACAGCGCGGGCGCGTGCTCGGCGCAGTATTCGACGATCGCAAGCGATTCCCAGATCAGCGCGCCGCGGTGCTCGAGGCACGGCACGAGGCCGGTTGGGGAGACGTCGCGTATTGCCACGGTCGACCCGGGGCGGCTCAACGGGATCACCACCTCCGCGACATCGAGCCCCGCCAGCCGCACAGCGAGCCAGCCGCGCAGCGACCAGGAGGAATAGCGGCGGTTCCCGATCCAGAGGCGCCCTTCGAGCATTCTGTCATTTCTCAAATGTATGTGAGTCGTTCATCGCGGCGCTATCAGGCCGCAATCTTCCTACGTATCGCTGTGTCGATGCCCGAACGCAAGCATGTGCTCGTGGTCGAGGACGATCCGCTGGTGGCAGAGATCGTCGTTGACAGCCTCAGCGACGACTACGCGGTGGAGCATGCGGCGGACGCGCGCAACGGACTGGCACTGCTCCAACGTGGTTCCTTCGATCTCATGCTTCTCGACTGCACCTTGCCGGGCGGGCTCGGCCAGGAGCTCGTGCCCGCGGCCGACCGGGCGCGGGTGCCGGTGCTGCTGATGTCGGGGAATCCAGAGCGCGCACGCGAGGTGCCGGGCGAACGGCCGTTCCTACTGAAGCCGTTCAGCCTCTCCGACCTGCTTGATCGTGTGGCCGGGCTGATGCGCCGATGAGGCTTTGGCTGGTCCGTTCGGCACCGAATGCAACCGACATTCCAGTCAAGTGTTCCGGAGAACGCTAAAGCAGCGGTGAGCGGCCCGAGGCGCGGCGTGCGCCGGGGCAGAGGAGAGAGCGGGAGAGCCGACGTGTGCAGCGAACGTCGAGCGGACGCGGCGCCCCTCATGGCTGGGGTCCGGCGCGTCCGAGCGGCTCCCCCTCTTCGTCGTAGCGGCTGGGCCAAATTTCCTGCGGCGTCAGCCCGAGTTCGCGGGCGATGATCGCCTGCATTGCCGGCCAGGGGCGCTTGAGCGCCTTGCCGGCCGCGGTCGGGTGGTAGCCGTGGGCAACCGAGATGCCCGCCAAGGTCCGTCCCCGCTTCTTGAGCGCGGCGAGCACATCAGCCGGATGCCAGTCTGAACCGGGAGGGGGAGTTTTGCGTGCGGTAGCGTCCATTGTATGAGCATGATTCTGTTTAGAGACAGTTCGGCCAGAAAGTGGCGTCCTTCTGAATATCCGCGGCGGATTGGCGGAGCCGGGGCAGGAAAGTGTTGAGAGTTTGGACGGTTCGTTTGGCGATGTCACATCTGAGAGCGGACTAATGTCACAAGGCGAGCACCGAGAGGAGGGCGACTCGCGCACGCCGCCCTCCTCGGGCAGCGAGCGGGATGCATTCGTGGCCCGGCTGCAGCGGATCGTTGCCCAATGGCGCAGCGCCGACCGCATCGCGCGCGCCATGGGCGTGTCACCGTCGGCCTTCCGGAAGTGGCTGAAAGGCGAGGCGGAACCGAGCCGGGAGCGGCTGGTCGCGCTGGCGCGCACGAGCAAGGTGAGCATCGCCTGGCTTGCAACGGGCGAAGGCCCCGAACCCGAATTCGGCCGGCCGGACGGGACCGGCGGGCCGTCAGGCGGGCGCGGCGGGCGCGGCGCGGTCCGGTTCGTCACCCCGCCCATGTTCACCGAGGCGGCGTTTGCCGGCTCGCCCGACGAGGGGCCGGTGCGCGACGTGAGCGACCAAGTGCCGCGGATCGGCTTCGAGCGCGAATGGGTGCAGTCGAGCCTCGCGGTCGATCCCGAGAAGCTCGCCCTCGAAATGGCGGTCGGCGACTCCATGCAGCCAACGATCGCCGACGGCGACCTTTTGCTGATCGACCTCGGCGACCGTCGGCTGCGGGAATTCGGCGTCTATTTGCTGCGCTACGAGGATGCGCGGCTGGTCAAGCGCGTGCAGCGCAAGCTCGACCACAGCCTGCTCCTGATCAGCGACAACCCGATCTACGAGCCGGAGCGGATCCCGAGCGAAAAGGCGCGGCAGGTGGAGGTGATCGGCCGCGTGGTCTGGCGCGGCGGAAGGATGTGAGCGGGGCGGGCTGGAGCGGGTGAAGGGAATCGAACCCTCGTATGCAGCTTGGGAAGCTGCCGTTCTACCATTGAACTACACCCGCCCGGGCGTCGCGGCGAGTATATGGGCCGGCGGTTGACGGATCAATCAGGGCCGTTCTAACAAGGGAGCGGCGCCACGGCGCCCCTCGTGATTTGTGCGGCCGGCTTGCGGCGAGGTGAAACAAACGCGCTAAAGAGGCCCGGGCAACCGATTACCGCCCGATCTCTCGACGGCCGAGCGCGTTTGCGATGAAGGCCGTTGCCATGATGCTTGATCCCAGCACCCTCCGCCCCGCCACCAGGCTCGTCCACGCCGGCACCGAACGAACGGGCTACGGCGAGACCGCCGAGGCTTTATTCCTGACCTCGGGCTTCGTCTACGACAACGCTGAGCAGGCCGAGGCGACGTTCAAGGGCGAGGCCGACCACTACCAATATTCGCGCTTCGGCAATCCGACGGTGACGATGCTCGAGCGCCGCCTCGCGGCGCTGGAGGGCGCCGAGGCGTGCCGCGTCACCGCCTCGGGGATGGCGGCGGTGAACGCGGCGCTGATGTCGCACCTGAAGGCGGGCGACCGCGTGGTGGCCTCGCGGGCGCTGTTCGGCTCCTGCCACTGGATCGTCTCCACCCTGCTGCCCCGCTTCGGCATCGCGACCGAGTTCGTCGATGGCGCCGACATCGGCCAGTGGCGCACGGCGCTGTCGCGGCCGGCGCAGCTCGTGCTGCTGGAAACGCCCTCCAATCCGATGCTGGAGCTCGTCGATCTGCGCGCGGTGGCGGCGCTGGCGCACGCAGCCGGGGCGGCCGTGGTGGTGGACAACGTGTTCGCCACGCCACTGTTGCAGGACGCGATCGGGCTCGGTGCCGACGTCGTGGTCTATTCCTGCACCAAGCACATGGATGGGCAGGGGCGCGTGCTGGGCGGCGCGGTGCTCGGCCGGCGTGAATGGGTGGAGAACACGCTGCAGCCTTTCATCCGCAACACCGGCCCGTCGCTCTCGCCGTTCAACGCCTGGGTGCTGCTGAAGGGGCTGGAGACGCTGCCGCTCCGCATCGAGGCCGGCTGCCGCGCCGCCGCCGTGATCGCCGAACGGATCGCTGCGCACCACGCGGTGCGGAGGGTGCTCTATCCGATGCGGGCGGACCATCCGCAGGCCGCGCTCGCGCGCCAGCAGATGACGGGCGGCGGCACGGTGGTGACGTTCGATGTCGCGGGTGGGAAGGAAGCAGCGTTCCGGGTACTGAATGCGCTGCGGCTGATCGCTGTCTCCAACAATCTCGGCGACTCCAAATCGCTCGTCACCCATCCGGCGACCACCACCCACATGCGGATCGGTGCGGAGGAGCGCGCCCGGCTCGGCATCGGCGACGGGGTGATCCGCCTCTCGGTCGGGCTGGAGGACGCCGACGACATCGCCGCCGACCTGATCCAGGCGCTGGACCGGCTCTGAGCAGGATGGACAGGCGCGTGCGCTCCGCCTTCACTGGCGGGCGCGGGATCGGAGGACCGGCCTAACGATGGCAAGCGCCTACAGCAAGACCACCCGCGGCATCCGCGTCTCGGTGCGCGCGTTCTTCCTCGAGGACCAGTCGCGGCCGGAGGACAACCACTTCATGTGGGCCTACAGGGTGAAGATCGAGAACAACGGGCGCGAGCCGGTGCAGCTTCTCAAGCGGACCTGGCGCATCACCGACGCGCGCGGGCGCACCCAGCACGTGCACGGCGCCGGCGTGGTCGGCGAGCAGCCGCTGCTCGAGCCTGGCGAGAGCTTCGAATACACCTCCGGCACCCCGCTCGACACGCCCTCCGGCTTTATGACCGGCGAGTACCACATGGTGGCGCCGGCCTCCGGGGAGACCTTCGACGTCACCATTCCGGCTTTCAGCCTCGACAGCCCGCACCAGGGCGGGCAGGTGCATTGAGCCGGCGCGAGGGTTGCCGGTCCGCGGAGGGCGGCCATATGGCCGAAACGAAGGCGCGCGCGGCCCGCGCGCCGGCCGGAGGGCCGGAGCAGTGAACATAATCAATCCGGCGGCGCGCGTCGCGCCCGAGGCGACCGTGGCGCGGCCGAGCCGCGAGGAGGCGGAGGAGGCGGTTCGCATCCTGCTGGCCTGGGCGGGGGACGACCCGGCGCGCGAGGGCCTGCGCGACACGCCGGCGCGCGTCGCGCGCGCCTACGAGGAGTTCTTCTCCGGCTACAACGCCGACCCCGTGGCGATGCTGGAGCGCACCTTCGAGGAGGTGGACGGCTACGACGAGATCGTTCTCCTGCGCGACATCCGCGTGGAGAGCTTCTGCGAGCACCACATGGCGCCGATCCTCGGGCGCGCCCATGTCGCCTACTTGCCGCACCGGCGGGTGGTGGGGATCAGCAAGCTTGCCCGGGTGGTCGAGACCTACGCCAAGCGCCTGCAGATCCAGGAGAAGCTGACCGCCCAGGTGGCCAACACGATCCAGGACGTGCTGCAGCCGCGCGGGGTGGCGGTGGTGATCGAGGCGACGCACCAGTGCATGACCACGCGCGGCGTGCACAAGACCGGGGTGACGATGGTGACGAGCCGCATGCTCGGCGCGTTCCGCGACGACCCGAGCACAAGGCGCGAGCTGCTCGCCATGATCGGCACCCATGGGTCCGGGATTTCCGAGGGCTGATTTCCCGGGTTGATCCGCGCCGCGACATGGCGGATGAAGCGCTCGCGCCGGGCCCGGAGGCGGGCGGCGGCGCCAAGCTCTGCGCGTCCCGTGGGAGAAGCTGATGTCATCGACCGCCACGCTAGGTTCCGACGGCCATGACCCGCACACGCCCGAACCCACGCGGCGCGACTTCCTGGGTCTGGTGACAGGCTCGTTCGCGGCGATCGGCGTCGCCGCGGTGGCCTGGAGCATGATCGACACCATGAACCCGGCCGCCGACGTGATCGCCGCCGGGGCGCCGATCGACATCGACATCTCCAAGCTCGAGCCCGGCCAGCAGATCATCGTCCGCTGGCGCGGCGATCCGATCGTGCTCGTCAATCGCACGCCCGAGATGCTCAAGACCCTGCAGGAGCCGCAGCTCGTCTCGATTCTTTCCGATCCTAACTCCCATGTCGATCAGCAGCCGGCATACGCGCAGAACTGGCACCGCTCGGTGAAGCCGGAAATCTCGGTGCTGGTGGGCATCTGCACGCATCTCGGCTGCCTGCCGGGATATTTCCCGAAGCCGAGCGCCACCGAGCCGGTGCCGAACTGGCCGGGCGGGTATTTCTGCCCCTGCCACGGATCGAAATATGATCTGGCGGGGCGGGTCTATGCCAACGTACCGGCGCCGTACAACCTGCCGGTTCCGCCGTACATCTTCCCGAACGACAAGACGGTGCGGATCGGCGAGAACCCGCCCGGGGTGACGTTCGAGCTGTCGCAGGTGGTGCAGATCTAAGATCAAGCCGGCCCGTGCGGGGGGCCGGCTTATCGGCCATACTCCGTCCGTCAGCCGGAAGGAGCGCGTGAATGGCCTTCAAAGTACAGGTCGGCCCCCCCCAGATCGCCATCCACCAGGGCCAGGCGGTGCTGGTGAGCGAGCCGGACGGGCAGTTCATGTTCCCCTCCGACCGCGGGCTCTTTTTCTACGACACGCGCGTGCTGACGGTCTGGAACATCCAGGCCAACGGCGTCGAATGGGACCTCCTGAACGGCGGCGCGCTCACTTATGATTGCGCCCGCATCTTCCTGACCAACCGCGCCTTCGTCACCGAGGACGGCCAGATCGAGGCGCGCAGTCTCTCGCTCGTCATCACTCGACAGATGGGCGGCGGGATGCACGAGGACATCGACATCACCAATTTCGGGCTGCGGCCTGTGCGCTTCAATATCGAGATCACCATCCGCGCTGACTTCGCTGATATTTTTGAAGTCAAGCAGGGCTCGATGGTGCGGCGCGGGCGGATCACCACCGAATGGTCATCGGGCCGGCAGCGCCTGGCGACGCTTTACCGGAATCGCGATTTCGTCCGCAGCATCGCAATTACCGCCGACAAGTCGGGCTCCGACGGCGTCTACGCCAACGGGCGGCTCAGCTTCGAGGTGCAGATCGAGCCCGGCAAGACCTGGCACACCTGCCTTCTTTATGATCTCGACAACGGCGAGCGGACCTTCCGCGCCCCCGAAAAGTGCCCCGACGAGACCGAATCAACGCACGAGGCGGCCGAGCGCAGGGACTGGCGGCGGCGCGTGCTGAAGCTGAAGAGCGCCAGCGACGATTTCAATCACTACTACGAGCAGGCGATCGACGACATGGCGGCGCTTCGCCTGCCGCTGCCGGGCACCGACCACATGGTGTTCGTGCCGGCCGCCGGCCTTCCGTGGTTCGTCGCCCCGTTCGGGCGCGACAGCCTGATCGTCTCGCTGCAGAACATCCTCGTCTACCCGGAGTTCGCGCGCGGCGCGCTCGATGTGCTCGGCCAGTGGCAGGCAAAGGAGCGCGACGATTACCGCGACGCCGAGCCCGGCAAGATCCTGCACGAGCTGCGCTATGGCGAGCTGGCGCATTTCAAGCTGATCCCGCACACGCCCTACTACGGCACCGCCGATGCGACGCCGCTTTACCTCGTCACGCTGCACGCCGCCTGGCGCGCTACCGGCGACGATAGCCTGCTCGAGCAGCACATGGACCATGCCGAGGGCTGTCTCGGCTGGATCGACAACTGGGGCGACCGCGACGGCGACGGGTTCCAGGAGTACCAAACGCGGTCTCCGGCGGGCTACGAGAACATGGCTTGGAAGGACGCCGGCGATGCGGTGCGCAACCCGGACGGCACGCTCGCCAAGGGGCCGAAGGCGCTCTGCGAGTTGCAGGGCTACGTGTATGCGGCGTGGCTCGGGATGGCGGAGATTTTCGACCACCTGCAGGACAAGGAGCGGGCGGCGGCGCTGCGCGCCAAAGCGAAATCCCTGTTCGACCGCTTCAACGAGGCGTTCTGGGACGAGGAAAGCGGCTTTTACGCCTATCTCCTGGACGGCGACAAAAAGAAGGTGCTGACCGTCGCCTCCAACCCCGGCCATTGCCTGACAGCGGGCATCGTGCCGGCGGACCGAGCGGAACGGGTGGTGCGGCGGCTCTTGCAGCCCGACATGGACAGCGGCTGGGGCATCCGCACGCTGTCGGCGGCGCATCCGGCGTTCAACCCCTATTCCTACCAGAACGGCTCGGTCTGGCCGCACGACAACAGCATCATCGCGCTCGGCTTCAAGCGGTACGGCTTTCACGCAGAGGCGGCCCACATCGCCAAATCGATCTGCGACGCCTCCAGCCATTTCCATATGAGCCAGGTGCCGGAGCTGTATGCCGGCGTGCAGCGCGCCGACGGCGGCTTTCCCGTGCAATATCTCGGTGCCAACGTGCCGCAGGCCTGGGCCGCCGGGTCGGCGTTCCTGCTGGTGCAGGCGCTGCTCGGCATCACGCTCGACGCCCCGCGCGACCGGTTGTTCGTCGATCCCTGGCTGCCGGAATGGCTTCCCGAGCTGGAACTGACCGATCTTAGGCTCGGCCGGCACAAGCTCGGCCTGCGCTTCTGGCGCGAGGGCGGCGCCACCGACTTCAAGGTGACGCACGGGGAAAAAGGGCTCGTGCAGCGGCGCTCGATGGCGGACGAGCGGGAGATGGTGCGGGACGGCAAGGCCGATGCGTGACCCGTCGCGCCGGCTGAGCACGGCGGAAGCGGCGATCGAGACGCTGCTCGCGCACGGCATCGACACGCTGTACGCGCTGCCGGGCGTGCATAACGACCCGCTGTTCGACGCCGCGCACGCCGCCCAGCCGCGGCTTAGGGTGCTGCACGCGCGGCACGAGCAGACGGCGGCCTACATGGCGCTTGGCGCGGCGCTCGCGACCGGCCGGCCGCAGCCTTACTGCGTCGTTCCGGGGCCGGGCGTGCTCAACAGCAGCGCCGCGCTGCTGACCGCCTACGGAATGGGCGCCCCGGTAGTGGCTCTGGCCGGGCAGATACCCTCCTTCGCGATCGACCGAGGGCACGGGCATTTGCACGAACTGTCCGATCAGCTCGGGCTGCTTCGGCACATCACCAAGCGCGCGGAGCGGATTGAGGCGCCGCACGAGGCGGGGCCGAAGCTCGCCGAGGCGATCCGCGCGTCGGTCTCCGGCCGTCCCGGCCCGGTCGCGCTCGAGTGCGCGATCGATGTGTGGGGACGGCGGGGGCCGGCGGCGACGCCGGGACCGCTGCCGCGCGAGGTGCCGCCGCTTGATCCCGAGGCGGTAGAGCGCGCGGCCGACATCCTCGCCAAGGCCGAGCGTCCGCTGATCCTCGCCGGCGGCGGCGCGCTGGACGCCGCGCCGGCGCTCGCGCGCGTGGCAGAGCTGCTCGGCGCCCCGGTCGCCACCTTCCGCCGTGGCCGGGGCGCGGTTCCGACCACGCATCCGCTCGCCGTCTCGTTCACCGAGGGCCACCGGTTCTGGGCCGAGGCCGACGTCGTGCTCGCGGTCGGTACGCGCGCCTACATCCAGCAAAGCGTCTGGGGGCTGGATCACCGGCTGAAGCTGATCCGCATCGACATCGACCCGGCCGAGCCCGACCGGTTCCGCCATGCGAGCTGCGCGATCGTGGCCGATGCGCGGCCGGCCTTGGAGGCGCTGGCGGAAGCGATCGAAGCGCGCGGACGCGAAGGGACGGGCTGGGGCGCGGCGCTGGATGCCAATCGCGCTTGGTTCGCGGAGAAGCTTGAGGCCATGCAGCCGCAGCTCGGCTTTATGCGGGCGATCCGCGCCGCGCTGCCCGAGGACGGCATCTACGTCGAGGATGTGACGCAGATCGGCTTCATCAGCCGCCTCGCCTGGCCGGTCGCGCAGCCACGGCTTTATCTCTCGCCCGGCCATCAGGACAATCTCGGCTGGGCCTACGGCGCGGCGCTCGGCGCGCAGGCGGCGATGCCGGGGCGCAAGGTGGTGGCGGTCTGCGGCGATGGCGGGTTCATGTACCAGGCGCAGGAACTGGCGACCGCGATGCATCACAAGCTGCCGGTGGTCGCGGTGGTGTTCGACGACGGCGCGTTCGGCAATGTGCGGCGCATTCAAGAGGAGCGGTTCGGCAGTCGGCTGATCGCGAGCGACCTGACCAATCCCGACTTCGTCGCCTTCGCCCTCAGCTTCGGCGCCGGCGGCTATCGCGCGGAGACGCCCGAGGCGCTGGAGGCGGCGCTGCGGGAGGCCTTTGCGCGCGACGAACCGGCGATCGTGCAGGTACCTGTTGGCGCGATGCCGAGCCCGTGGGGGCTGATCGCCCTGCCGCGCGTGCGCGGCAGGGAGGAACCGAAGCGTCCGGCCCTACCCTGACGGATCGCGCACGAGACAATCGAGCTCGGCGCGCAGCCGCCGGGCGAAGTCGCGCCATGCGGCCGAGGCATCGGACGGAGCGGTTGCCATTGGCGGTGCGTCGAGCATCGCGGTGAGCGCGGCGGCGATGCTCGCCGCGTCGGCGCCACACAGCACCGCGAGAGGCTCGTTCTCGAGTTGTTCGGGAAGGCCGCCGACGCGGGTGGCGAGGATGCGCTTGCCCTGCGCCAGCGCCGCCGCGGCGACCCCGCTCTGGCTTGCTTCGCGGTAGGGCAGGACGACGATATCGGCCCAGCCGATCACGGCGCCGATCTCGTCCTCCGCCACCCAGCGGTTTTCCACCGTCACGCTGGGCAGCGCGCGCAACGCGGCGAGCGCGGGCGAGTCGGGCCCCGAGCCGACCACGTGCACGGCGATATCGGCGCGCGGGCCGATGCGGGCGAGCGCGTCGGCGAGCAGGTCGAGCCCTTTGTAGGCCAGCAGCCGGCCGAAATAGAGGACGTGGATGCGGCCGTCTTGTGCGCGCGGCGCGGCGGCGGCGGTGAAAGCAAGCGGCGGGTGCGGAAGTCGAATCAGGCGGGTGCCGGGCGCGAGCAGGTGCTGCTCGTCGAGCCGTCGCGCGACATGGCCCGAGAGCGCGATCACGGCCTCCGCGCGGCGGATCAGCGCGCGGTTGAGGCGATGCTGAAGCGGGAAGCCGTCGCCCGGATGCGGGTCGGCGTCGTGCACGATCACCGCCATCGGCACGCGGCAGCGGCTGAGCGCGGCGCGCATCAGCAGATCGAGCGGTCCCGGCATGGCACACACCGCGCGATCCGGGCGCAGGCGTCCGATCTCGGCGGCGAGCCGGCGAACGATGGCCGGCGCGCGTGCCGCCTGGACAAGCAAGCCCGCCAGGCCGTGATAGAGCGGCAGCAGAAGATCGCAGCGCGCGGAGGCTTCCGTTGCAAGAATCTCCGCGCCGGCCGAGAGGGCGAGGCGGCCCTCGGTATCCGGCAGCCCGGCAAGCGCGCGCGCCAGCAGAAGCGCGATGCGCGGCCCGGCGCCGCGCCGGCCCCATTGCCAAACGAGCACCTTCATTGGCCCGGGCCCGCGCCGATGGCGGTGAGCGCGGCCGCGAGCGGTGCGGTGCCGAGCCGTGCGCGCGCTGCCGTCTGCGCGCGCAGGCCGAGCCCGACGCGCAGCGCGGGATCGTCGGCAAGTCGCTGCAGCCACTCCGCCGCGGCGGCGATGTCGGGTTCCGCCCAGCGCGTTCCGGGCACGCTGTATACCGCGCGCGGGTCTTCGGCCGGAACGAGTCGGTACGGCACCAGCGCGGCGGTATCCGCGTCCATGAAGCTCATGGTCCCGGACCAACCGGTCGCGACGACCGGGCGCGCCAGCATCATCGCTTCGGCGGGCACGAGGCCGAAGCCCTCGCTGCGGTGAAGCGACAGCACGATGTCGGCGGTGGCGGTGAGTGCGGCGGCAACGGCGCGCGGAAAGGTGCGCGTCTCGATGCGGATGTTGCGCGCGCCGGCAACCGCGGCCTGCAAGGAAGCGAAGTCCTCGGGCGCATGAGCCGGATTGCCAACCTTGAGCAACAGTAGCCGGTCGCGCCGCTCACCGAACGCCGCGCGGAAAGCGGCGATGGCGCCGAGCGGGTTCTTGCGTGCAAAGGACGAGGCGAGGTTGAAGGCGACGAGCACGACGAGCGCATGCTCGGGCAGTCCGAAGTCCGCGCGGCCAACCGCGGACGGCACCGGCGGATCGGCGGCGAGCGGCAGCGGCACGGTGCGGACCCGGTTCGCGGTCAGCTTCGCGAAGGCGGCGGCGGCGAAGGCCGACGGCGCCCACGCCTCGTGCGCGAAGCGCGCGCCGATGCGCCATTCCGGCGGCGTCGCCTCAAGTTCCCAGGCCCAGCATCCGACCACGCGGCGCGCGCCGAGGAAGCCGCGCCCCAGGCGGCCAAGCACGAGCGGCAGCCAGGGCGCGTTGACGTGGATCAGCAGGGCGGCGTCAGGCGGGACCGCCGCAGCCTGGTCGCAGTCGAAGGCAAGGTCGGCATGGTGCGCCGGCAGCAGAGTGCCGACGTCGAGCGCCCAGGTGCGAATGCCGCATAGCCGGGCGGCGCGCACGACGAGGCGCGCGGCTTCGCCGAGCCCCGAGGCGCGGGTCAGTTCGCCGGCGACGACAACGCCGCTCGACGGCGCGAGCGGCATGTGCGCGATGCGGGGTGCGAACAGCGCGGCGGCGCGGGTCGCGACGGTGCGGCGCTGTCTCTGCGGCAGCGCGCGCCAGAGCCGGTGCGCGAAGGGAAGCCGTGCGGACATGAGGGCGAGGGCCTCCGAGCGCAGGGGCGGCGTTTGCCGCCGGGCATCGGCGGTATAGAGTGGTCGCATGGCGGAGCAAGCAGCGGTCCACCGACGCCTGACCGGCCGCGACCGGCCGCGATCCGTCGCCGCCGTTCGATGAGCGGGATTTCCGCCGCGTCCGCGGTGCCGAAATTCGACGTCGGGTTGGAGGTGCCCGACATCGCCCGCTGGCGCGCCGGCAATACCGGGATCCCGGGGTTCACTTCGTTCGCGTCGTCCGAACCGGGCCCGCATGTCCTTCTGCTCGCGCTTGCGCACGGCAACGAGATCGCCGGCGCGATCGCGCTCGACCGTCTGCTGCGCGACGGCCCGCGGCCGCGGCGCGGGCGGCTGAGCTTCGGGTTCGTGAATCTCGCTGCGTTCGACCGCTTTGATCCACAGCACCCGACCCTGTCGCGCTTCGTCGACGAGGACATGAACCGGGTGTGGGATCCGGCGCTGCTCGACAGTTCCCGACGCTCCTGCGAGCTAGACCGGGCGCGCGAGATCCGTCCGCTGATCGATAATGCCGACATCCTGTTCGATCTTCATTCGATGCTGTGGCCGTCGGATCCGCTGATCCTGTGCGGCGAGACCGAGAAGGGCCGCCGGCTCGCGTGCGCGATCGGGATCCCCGGGCTGGTAGTATCCGACCGCGGGCATGTCGGCGGGCGGCGGCTGATCGATTATCCGCGCTTTGCTGATCCCGACACCGAGTTCGTCGGCAATCTGCTGGAGGCCGGCCAGCACTGGGAGCCGGGGACAGTCGAGATGATGCTCGCCGCGACGCGGCGGCTGCTGATCGGCGTCGGGCTGATCGATGCCGATCGCACCGACGAGCGGGCGAAGCCGCCGCCGCCCCGCTGCGCGGAGGTGACGGTGACGGTAACGGCTAGCACCGCCACTTTCTCCTTCGTGCAGCCCTGGCGTGGCGGCGAGGTGATTGCGCGGCGCAACACGCTGATCGCCCTCGACGGGACGACGGAGATTCGCACGCCTTATGACGAGTGCCTGCTCGTGATGCCGAGCCTGCGGCCGAGCCGGGGACATACGGCGGTGCGGCTGGCGCGGTTTATCTGAGCGTCGGACGCCCCTCCGTCAGGCGGGAACGGAGGGGCGCTGCCGGTTCAGGAAAACGACAAGCCGACCACGCCATTTAGCTGGACGTGCGTGCCGTCGGTAAGCGTCAGCATCGTGTTGCCGCCCGAGACCGTCTGCGACTGCACGCCGACACCCTGGAAGCTGAGCTGATCGATGCCGGCGCGGAAGCCCTTGATGACATCGGTGCCGCCGCCGCTGCCGAGGACGAAGCGGAACAGCTCCGCCATGCCGGCCGGCCTCTGGTCCGTGACGACGGCGCTGCCGCTGCCGAAGGTCAGCGTGTCGTCTCCGGCGAGGGTCACCTGGGCGTTCCCGCTGCCAAGCGTGACCGTCGTGCTTTGGCCGGCCACCGTGCGGATGGTGAGCGGCGTCGCCGGGCCGGAGCTGATGGTGGCGCTGCCGGTCACGGTCGCCGTGCTGTCCTGCGCCGGACTGACCGCGGCGTAGCCCACCGTCGCGTCGGTCTCGGTCAGGAATGTCAAGGCCGAGGTGGCGATGCTTGCGCTGGCCCCTGCCCCGACGCTGATCGTGTCGCTGCCGCCGCCCGTCGTCAGGGTGTCGTCGCCGAGCAGGGTAATGTGGTTGACGCCGAGCGCGTCGCTGATGCTCGCCGTGCCGTAGGCCGTCACGTTCTGGTTGAGCGCGCCGCCCAAGTCGATCTGATCGGTGCCGTAGCTGTAGACGGTGGACGGGCCCGACAGTTTGATGCTGTCGGCCGCGCCGGCGGCGGTGGTGATCGTGTCCGCCGCCCCGCCGTTCAGGGTGATCCCACCCGAACCGCCGGTGATGGTTTCGCGGCTACCGCCATTGACGGTGAGATGCCCGCTGCCGCCCTCGAGGATGAGGTTCGAAAGCTGTGCCTCAATCGTGCTGGCCAGGCTGCCGCCCACGTAGATAATGTTGCCGGTGTCGCCGGTGAACGTGTAGTCGCCGCCGTCGCCATAGACGGTCGCCTTCGCGTTCGCGCTGACCCCGTGATCCCCGATCGTGAGGGTGCCGGAGTTCGCGTAGACGGTCTGCCCGCCGCCCTCGAGGATGATGAGATCATCCCCCGAGCCGGCGTAAATCGTGTCTGCCTCGTTGCTCGTGACGGTGTCCGCTTCAGACCCAAGCTGGATGGTGGCGCTTTGGCTCAACCCGCCATTGCTGGTGAAGGAAAAGCCCTGACCCTGCCATTGTACGACGACCGAACCGCCCGTGACGCTGTCCTGACACGGGGTTCCGACAATGAGCTGCATTGACGGGCTGTTGTTCGCGGCAATCTTGCCGCCATTCGTAGCCGGCTGCGGGTACGCGAATGTGGCCGCAGACCCCGCGGATCCGCTGCCTGACGTTGAGGTGACGACCTGGCCAAGATTGGCATCGATCACCACCGAGCCCCCGCGCTCGGTCACTTTGAGGAAGTTTTCGTGGCCGCTTACCACCAGAGATGCGCCGTTCCCGACGGTAATGAAGTCATTGCCGTTCCCACCGGTGACGGTCGCGCTGCCATTGACGGTGTATGTGTTGGTGGCGGAGCCGCTGGCGATGGCGGCGGTCCCGGTCACGATGATGTTCGTGTCCTGCGTGCCCACCGTGATCAGGTCATTTCCCTGGCTCTGCACGGTGTCCTGGCCTTCGAGCGTGATGCGGTTGGTCGAGCCGGGCGCGGTAACGATCCGCGATCCGCCGACATTGGTGCCTTCGGAATAGATCAGGCCGCCGCTGCCGCCCTCGGTCGTCGTCTTGCCGGCGATGGCATGTACGGTGAGCAGGCCGGCACCGCCGATCACTCCGCCCTTCGCAAGCGTGACCGTGTGCGGCGCGGAATCGGTGAACTTGATGAACCCGGCCGGGACCAGTTGCGAGGGGTTGCTGTCGGCGTATTTCTGCCCAGCGGCATTGACGTTGTTGGTGGCGACGAACGGGCCGTTGGAGAACTCCGGCTCGGTGAGCCCGACGATGGTGTTGCCGGTGATCTGCGCGGTGACGTTGGAGGGGTTCCGCACCAGCACGGGCGAGGCCGAGGTGGACTGGTTGACGATCGTGTTGCCGGTGAGCGTAAGGCTGTTTGAGACATAGGGCTCGGCTTCGCCGGCATAGTCGATGATGGCCCAGTTCGGCGACTGGGCGCTCTGCTGGATATAGTTGCCGGTGAGCGTGGCGTTGCCGCCGTCCGGCAAGTCCACCGTGTAGCTCGCCGCCGAGGTTACGTCTGCGATGACGTTGTTGGAGATGTTGCTGACCTGGGCGCGGTCTTTGAGCTCGTGCCCGACTCCGGCATTGCCCGCGAACACGCTGTTGGTGACGGTGGCGGTGCCGACGAAGCCGATATAGGCGTCGTGCGTGTAGCCGTAACCTGGAGAACCCGGCACCGGAACGCCGTTGTTGGCGAAGGTGGAGTTCTCGATCGTGATGTTGTTGGAGGGCAGCCCGTCCACTGGGTTGCCCATCAGGCCATCCTGGTTGCCAGTGAAAACATCATTGACGACGGTCAGGTTGCCGCCCTGATAGCGGATGCCGGCGCCGTCGGCGCCTTCCGAGTCCGGAATCCACGCGCCGGAGAAGATGATGTTGGCAATGGTGGCATCGTTGTTGATGACGAGGATGCCCTTCTCGTTGGCGAGCGGCTGGGTCTCGACCAGGTTCACCATGCCGCCGACGCCTTCGATCGTGATCTTGTGGTTCACGATCGCCGTGTCGTTGACGTAGGTGCCGGCCTCAATCTCGATCACGTCGCCGTCCTGCGAGGCGGCGACCGCCTGCGCGAGCGTGGCGTATTCCTGGCCCGCGCCAACGGTGAGCACCCGGCCGCCGTCGGTCGGCGCCGGCGCGACATAAAGGTCGGTCGCGCTGGCGCCGGCGGTGAGCAGCGATTGCGGCAGGTCGGGCAGGCTTTGCCACGAGGCATTGATCTGGCCGAGCGAAAGCGAGCCCGCACTCGCGATGGTACCGGAAGCGACGCTCATGAGAACACTCCTTGGGATCAGGCGAACCGGGATGGTTCGTGAGTTCCCCGAGTGTTCCCGGCACTTCGTTAATAAATCGCTGCCAAGATTCTCAAAAATAGCGACGTGATCCAGAAATCTTCGCCTAAGGCCAGAAAGGCGGACCCGCCGGACGCGCGCGACTCAGCCCTTGGTCTGCTTGCGCACGAGCTCGCGAACCCCGCCCGCCGCCTGGCGAGAAACGGCGTCGGCGACATCGCCCCAATAGCCATCGAGCGAACCGGCCGGCACATCGTTGAGCTGCACCACGCGCCCGCGTTCGCGGCCCTGCGCGTCGGTCAGGATCCACTGGATCTCCACGCGCTCCTGCCCGCCGCCGATCGGCACCACGCGCACCTGGCCCTTGACGGTGAAATCGGCGTCCTTCGCGCTGTCCTGAAGGTGCTCGCCAAGCTCGGTCAGCCGCGCGCGGGTGAGGCGGGTGAGCGCGGCGTCGCCGTCGCCCGGCGCGCCGGTGACGGGCAGGAAGGCGAGCCGGATCGGGCGGTTGTAGATGCTGTTCGGGTCCGAACGCTGCAGCGCGGTGTTGATCCCCGACAGCATGGTGGCAAGCCCGGGTGTGGCGCTGGCGGCCACCTGCTCGAGCGTTGCCGGCGTGCCCGCCGCCCAGGCCGCAGCCGGAACCGGCGCGCCCTCCAAGCGGCCCGCGTCGGCGCCCTTCGGCGTCCGCACGACGAAGCTCGGAATCACGACCCCGCCCCGCGTTTCGGCGGTGACATCGAGCCGCCAGTCGCCCGGATGCCCCGGCTCGGCATAGGCCGGCACCTCCCGCAGCTGGAGGTCGCGGGCCAGCAGCGCGGCCAGCGCCTTGCTGCCGTCGTCCGAGAGGAGCGCGGTCGCCGGCGGCGGCACGACGAGCCGGGGCGGCATGGGGAGCTGGGCGAGCTGGGCGCCGGTGCGGCCGGGGTTGCCGTAGAAGGGCTGCGGCAAGGTGCCGCAAGCCGCGAGCAGCAGCGTGAGCGCGAGCGGGAGGACGCGGCGCGGCATCAGGCGGGCAGTGCGATAATGGAGATCTGATGCCCGATCGGTCCGCCACCCGAGAGCGTGCGGCGGCGGTGGCTGAAGAAGCGGGCCTCGTCGGCGAGTGTGTCTGCGCCGAGCGCACCGCTGCAAGCGAGCCCGGCGCGCGCGAGCCGCGCGTGGCAATAGGCCGCAAGATCGAACTGCCATCGCTCCGGCCGGGTGCCGGGCGCGAAGAAGCGCGCATCGGCCGGATCGGCGGTCAGCACGCAATCGCGCAGATCGGGGCCGACCTCGTAGGAGGCTTGCGCGATGCAGGGCCCGATCGCCGCGGCGATGCGGGCGCGCACCGCGCCGAGCGCTTCCATCGCCGCAATCGTCGCCTCCAGCACACCTGCCACCGCGCCGCGCCAGCCGGCATGGGCGGCGGCGATCACGCCCGCCTCGGCATCGGCCAGCAGCACCGGGGCGCAGTCGGCGGTGACGATGCCGAGCGCGAGGCCGGGCCGGTCGGTTGCCATCGCATCGGCGCGCGGACCCGCGCCGGGCGGCCATGGGTCGGACACGCGGACCGCCTCTGCGCCATGCACCTGGGTAAGCCCGACGAGGCGCGCGGGATCGGCGCCAAGCGCGCGCGCGGCGCGGGCGCGGTTTGCCAGCACCGCATCCCGCGCGTCCTGGCTGGACAGGCTGCAATTCAGCGAGGCGAACGGGCCGGTTGAGACGCCGCCCTGGCGGGTGAAGAAACCGTGCGGAAGCGGCAGGAGCGGCGAGAGGAGCGGGGCGAGCGATCGCATGCGGGCCGGAGAAAGGGTCGCCGCGCGTGCCGGGTCAAGCGCCTTCCGCGAAGCCTGGCGGTGCCGGGGATCCGGGCGAGGTCAGCGCGAGGGCCTTGAACAGCCGGCCCATGCGGTCGGGCTCGACAAGCCGGCGGGCGGCGTCGATCAGCGCCAGCGCCTTGGCGGGCGGCTGGGTGCGCGCGAGCCGGTCGGTGCGCTGCATCAGGCCGAGCCGGGTGAGGAACACGCCCTGCGGGACCGGCCCATATACCGCCGCGCCGGCGGCGCGGGCGGCGCGCGCGAGGGCGGCGAAATCGACATGGGCGGTGAGGTCGGTGCCGCCGGGTTCCGCAAGCGGGTCGGCGGGACGGCCGGCCCGGATCGCCTGGAGGCTGTCGCCGACCGTTGATTCGGCAGGACCGTAATCAAGAAACAGCGCCGCGCCCGGCGCCCGCGCCAGCCGCTGCGCGAGGGCGCCAATGAAGGCGTGCGCGGCCTCGCTGTGTTCCAGCACCGCCCCCTCGGGAGCGGTGGGAGGGATGTCAGGGGGCAGGGCGCGAACAGGGCGCTCGGCGAAGCGGCCCGCCTCGATCCAACGTTCGGCCCAGCCCGCGCCGCGGCGCACGAACTGGCGGATCGGCAGCGCGTCGAGGAACTCGTTGGCGAGCAGGATCAGGGAGCCGGGCGGCAAGTCCTCCAGGCGCTCGTGCCACGCGGCTTCCGGGACCGCCTCGGCCTGGAGCAGGCGGAGGCGGGGGGAGGTTTCGATTAAGTGGACGCGCAGCGCCGTGCGGAAGGTGGGGGCGGCGCGCGCGGCGGCGCGCAGCGCGTCCGCCATTAGAGTGCCGCGCCCGGGACCGGCCTCGGCGAGCAGCACCGGGTCGGGTCGGCCGAGCTGTTTCCACACCACCGCCGCCCAAAGGCCGAGCACCTCGCCGAAGGCCTGGGCGATCTCCGGGGCGGTGGTGAAGTCGGCGAACGGGTCCTGCGTCGCGTAATAGGCGGCGTTCGCGCGTGCCATGAAGCGATCGAGGCGTTCGTCGCCGCTCATGCCGCCCGGCGGCTGTTCCGCAGGCTCCAGGCGATCAGCCCAAGGCCGATCAGCAGCATGGGGAAGGAGAGGATTTGGCCCATCGTCAGCACGCCGGCGATGTAGCCGAGGAAGGCGTCGGGCTGGCGGAAGCACTCGGCGATTATGCGGCAGACCGCGTATCCCGCCAGGAAGGCGCCGGAGATGAAGCCGAACCGGGCCCGCACGCGCTCGCGCGAAACGAGCCAGAGCAGGAGGGCCAGCAGCAGCACCCCTTCGAGGAACGCCTCATAGAGCTCGCTCGGGAAGCGCGGTACATAGGGCGGCCCGGCTTCGGGGTAGATCAGCGCGCCCGGCCACCATTCGGGCGCGGGGCGGCCCCAGAGCTCGCCGTTGATGAAATTGGCGAGCCGGCCGAGGCCGAGCCCGATTGGCACACAGGCGCAAATCCGGTCGGCGAAGCCGAGCACCGGGATCGAATGGCGCCAGCAGAACAGGATGATCGCTACCGCCACGCCGATCGCGCCGCCGTGGAAGCTCATCCCGCCGTGCCAGACCTGCACGATCTGCGCCGGGTGCGCGAAATAAAGCGCGGGCTGGTAGAACAGCACATAGCCGAGACGGCCGCCAAGGATGACGCCGAGCGTGGCCCAGGTGAGGAAATCGTCCACCTGCTCGGCGGTGGCGACGCGGGGCGAACGGGCGGCGAGCCGGCGCGCCAGCCGCCAGCCGAGCAGCAGCGCGACGATATAGGCGAGCGCGTACCAGCGGATCGCGAATGGGCCGATCTGGAAGGCGACCGGATCGAAGCCCGGATAGACGAGCGGGGCGGCCATGCGCTCAGATGTAGGGGTCGGGCTGAGTCAGGTAGCCGCGGACGTAGCGGCGGATGCCCTCTTCCAGCGGCGTGAACTGGCAGGGAAAGCCGGCGTCGCGCAGCCCGTCGGTGCGCGCCTCAGTGAAGGACTGATAGGCCCCGCGCAGCTTCTCCGGCATGTCGATGAACTCCACCGCGCGCGGCCGGTCCATGGCGTCGCAAAGCGCGTGGGCGAGATCGAGATAGGTGCGGGCGCGGCCGGTGCCGACATTGAACAGGCCGCACACCTGCGGCGTGTCGAGCAGCCAGAGGATCACCGCCACCACGTCGCCCACCCAGACGAAGTCGCGCGCCTGCTCCCCGTCGGCGACCTCCAGGCGGTCGGAGCGGAACAGGCGGGGCGCATGGCCGGCCGCCAGCTCGTCAAACTTCACCTTCACGACCGAGATCATCGGTCCCTTGTGGTATTCGTTCGGTCCATAGACGTTGAAGAACTTGAGCCCGGCCCATTGCGGCGGGCGCGCCTCGCCGGTGGCGACCATGCGGGCGACCCGGAGATCGAAGGCGTGCTTGGACCAGCCGTAGAGGTTCATCGGCCGCAGCCGCTCGAGCCCATCCAGCCCATCCGCGAAGCCCTGTCCGCCATCGCCATAGGTGGCGGCGGACGAGGCATAGATCAGCCGCACGCCGCGCCCGGCGCACCAGCGCCAGAGGCGCAGCGGCAGCTCGACATTGGTGGCCCAGACATGGTCCCCGTCGGTCGCGGTGGTTTCGCTCACCGCCCCCATGTGGACGATCGCCTCGAGCGGGGGGTGGGACG
Organism: Acetobacteraceae bacterium; assembly: GCA_035685165.1. Lineage (GTDB taxonomy): Bacteria > Pseudomonadota > Alphaproteobacteria > Acetobacterales > Acetobacteraceae > DATFDN01. Next base: position 117,182 of record DASRBI010000008.1, on the reverse strand, counting down.
CAAGGAAGCCGTCGAGCGCGTCGGGGCGGATCAGCCGCGCCGGCGGGTGCTTGGCGAGGTTGCGCCATTTCCCTCGGTCGCCGAGCCAGTCGACAACGACCGTTTCAACGCCACGTTGCACGAGGGCCGCATGCAGCACGGAGCCGATGAAGCCGGCCCCGCCAGTGACCATGATCATGGCGGGGCTTATACGGATATCGGCACGCGGCCGATAGCCAGTGGAGCGGACGATGGCGGAGCGACCGAAATTCTTCGATGACTTGGCCGGCGTCGCCGGCGGGGCGATCTCCGCGCTCGCCGGGCTGCGCGAGGAGGGGGAGGCGCTGGTGCGGGCGCGCATCGACGATGCGATCCGCCGGCTCGACCTTGTGCGGCGAGAAGAGCTCGAGGCGGTCCGCGAGCTTGCCGCCAACGCCCGCGCCGGGCAGGAGGCGGCCGAGGCCCGGCTGGGCGACGCGCTGGCGCGGTTGGCCGCCCTGGAGGCAAGAGTGGCGGCGCTGGAGGCCGGCAGCTTCGAGCCGGAAACGCCCGAAGCGGCGCCCTGATCACTCCGTTCTTGTTTCCCGCCGCCGAATCGGCGGCCCGCTTGCGGCGCGGCGTTTGCAATGCTTAGGGTGCCGCGTGGCTTCCAATCGGCGATCGCCGGCCTCGGCAGACGCCCGGCCTTCCTCTCAGACGGGGGACTTCCATGCCCGCCACAACCACCACAACCACCGAACTCGAAACCGGCGCCAACCCGCTCGATGTGCTCGAGCAGATCATCACGGCCAACGACTGGGCCTTCGAGCGCCGCAGCGACAGCGAGATGGCGGCCGAGGCCCCCGGGCGGTGGTGCGATTACGGCATGTTCTTCAGTTGGTCGCACGAGATCAGCGCCATGCACTTCACCTGCGCGTTCGAGATGAAGGTCCCGGCCAAGCGCCGGGCCGCACTCTACGAGCTACTGGCGCGCGCCAACGAGCGCCTGTGGATCGGGCATTTCGCGCTCGATGCCGATGACGGCATCCCGGTCTTTCGCCATGCGGTGCTGCTGCGCGGCGCCCAGGGGGCCTCGGCCGAGAGCTTGGAAGACCTGATGGACATCGCGATCACCGAGTGCGAGCGGTTCTATCCGGCCTTCCAGTTCGTGCTGTGGGGCGGCAAGACGCCCGAGGCCGCGCTCGAGGCGGCGATGCTGGAGTGCGTGGGCGAGGCATGACCGCGCTGCCCCCGGTCCTGCTCGTCGGCTGCGGGCGGATGGGCGGGGCGATGCTGGCGGGCTGGCGCGAGCAGGGGCTATCGCCGTCGGTCGCCGTCGATCCGGCGGCTGAGGCCGTGGCGCGCGTCGGGCCCGACCTGCGCGTGGTGGCCGACGCGGGCGCGCTCGATCCCGGCTTCGCCCCGGCTGCGGTGGTGCTGGCCGTCAAGCCGCAGAACGCCGCCGACACGCTGCCCCTCTATCGCCGCTTCGCCGGCCGGGCCGTGTTCCTGTCGATCATAGCCGGACGCACGTTGGCCGGGATGCGCGCCCTCTTGGGCGAGGCGGCGCACATCGTGCGCGCCATGCCGAACACGCCGGCCGCCGTGCGGCAGGGGATGACGGTGGCCTGCCCGGGGCCGGGCGTGAGCCCGGCCGAGCGCGCGCTCTGCGACCGGCTCTTGCGGGCAATCGGCGTCGTGGCCTGGGTGGAGGACGAGGCGCTGCTCGATCCGGTGACGGCGGTCTCCGGCAGCGGGCCGGCTTACGTGTTTCTGCTGGCCGAGCTCTTGGAACAGGCGGCGCGCGAGCAGGGGATCGCGCCCGACTTGGCGCGCCTGCTTGCTCGGCAGACCGTTGCCGGGTCCGGGGCGCTGCTGGCGGCAAGCCAGGAGGACGCGGCGGCGCTGCGGCGCGGCGTAACGAGCCCCGGCGGCACCACCGAGCGAGCGCTCGGCGTGCTGATGGCAGAGGCGGCCTGGCCCCGCCTTGTGCGCGCGGCGGTAGAGGCGGCGACCGCGCGGTCGCGGGAGCTCGCGGGGTAGCGGCGCGTGTACACCTAGCCCTCCCGCCCCGCCGAATTTCGTCCGAAACTCCGCTCGGCCGCCGGAAATTTCGGACGAAACCCGCCGGCGCCCTCGCGCATTTCGTACGATCGCGCTCATGCCGGCGGGGAACTTCGTACCCTCTTGCGGCCCCGCCGCGTCATTGTCCCCCCGGGGGCTGAAGCCGCGTCGCCGCCGCCGCGGAGCCGCCCGCCCACTCCGCGAAGGGCGTGCGAGTGCCCGCAAGCACCCGTGACCAACTGTCGCGACCGCGTAGCGTACATGGGCGGGAGTTTATTCGCCGGGCATGATTTCGCGATCGGTTCGGTCAGACGGCGGCGGTCATGGCATTCGCCAACACGAAATCTCCAAGGGCAACGATATCAGACAGAGGCAGGCGTGGCACAGGTGCAGTTACCGGCTCGTCTGAGGCGACCCCCAACACCATCCGATCGCTGGACGCCATTACTGCCTGAGACTGGCCGGACGGCACCACCTCCATTTTCGGCGCGCTGCTTCGGCGAAACCCGTCCAGCAGCACGATGTCAACCGGCGCCATTCGTCCCAGCAGGCTGCTGAGATCTGGCTCCTGCGTGTTCTTCGGCATTTCTCGCAACAGGGCGAAGCGGCTGGCACTGGCGATCATGACCTCTTCGGCCCCGGCAACACGATGTTTCCAGGTTCCGCTCCCGGGCCGCTCGAGGTCTACAGCGTCGGAAACGCGCTTGATGGTGGACACCCTCAGACCGCGCCCGGTCAGTTCCTCGACCAACCGCCGCACAAGCTCCGACTTCTCTCGGCATTCACCGACAAGGCTGAAGACCTTCATCACCCTCATCCTCGTTCGCTCTGCGTGAGCTTCTGCGCGGCTGCCGAACGGGCCAAGCCTGCAGCGCATGCTACGTGCGCCACGGCGACGACACTCACCTATTGCCGATCGTACGCGGCCGGGTCCAAAGGGACAAGCGGGCGACGCGCGCCGCTTGTCCCTTGCCTGGCCGGATCACAGCCTGCCGATATGCGAAGCAGTGCCGGCCCGGACCTGATCAGTCGGTCTTGATCCAGACCGACTTGACGTTCAGGTACTCCTCCAAATGCTGCACGCCGGACTCGCGTCCGTAGCCGCTCATCTTGTAACCGCCGAAAGGCACGGCCGGATCCATCGCCTGGTAGCAATTGATCCACACCGATCCGGCGCGCAGGCTTTTGGCCAGCCGATGCGCTTTGCTCACATCGCGCGTCCACACGCCGCTGCCGAGACCGAACTGAGTCTTGTTGCCACGCTCGATTACTTCCTCGATGTCGGTGAAGGGAATGGCGGAGATCACCGGCCCGAAAATCTCCTCCTGCGCGATGCGCATGTCGTCACGCACATTGGCGAAGACGGTCGGCGGCACGAAATAGCCCTTGCCGAGCGCACCCTCAGTCAAGCGCTCGCCGCCCGACAGCGGCCGGGCGCCCTCCTGGCGGCCGATGGCTAGATAGCTCGTAACGCGCTTCAGTTGTTCTTCCGATACAAGCGGTCCGACCTGAGTCTCGGGATCGCGGCCATCACCGACACGCAACGTCTTGCCGAATTCGGCGACCCGGCCGACGAACTCGTCGTAGATCTTGCGCTCGACGAAGAGACGCGTGCCGGCGCTGCAAATCTGGCCCGAGTTCGCAAACACCGCCATACCGGACCCTGGCACTGCCTGATCCAGATCGGCGTCGGCGAATACGATGTCCGGTGACTTGCCGCCGAGTTCCAGAGATACGCGCTTGAGGTTGCCGGCGGAGGCGCGGACGATCGACTGGCCGGTCAAATGCGAGCCGGTGAAAGCCACCTTGTCGACGTCTGGATGGGACGCGAGGGCAGCGCCGGCGGTCTCGCCGTAGCCGGGTACCACGTTCACCACGCCGGGCGGCACGCCCGCTTCCAGGCACAATTCCGCCAGGCGCAGCGGGGTCAACGGGGCTTCCTCAGCCGGCTTCAGCACCACCGTGCAGCCAGTCGCGAGCGCTGGCCCGATCTTCCAGATTGACGCCGTCAGTGGTCCGTTCCACGGAATGATCGCACCGACCACGCCGACCGGCTCCTTCAGTGTGAAGGAAACGTATTCGCCCGGCAGCGAGTTATCAATCGTTTCGCCGTGCAAAGCCGTAGCCATGCCGGCATAGAACCGCAGCATGCCCAGGGCGCGGTGACGATTGTTGCGTGTGCGGCTGATCGGCGCGCCCATGTCGAGCGTGTCGAGGGCGGCGAACTCTTCGATATCCCGCTCGACCAGATCTGCCAGCTTCAGCAACAGGCGCTGGCGTTCGGCCGGCTTGAACTTGCTCCATGGTCCGTTGAACGCGGCACGCGCCGCGGCTACCGCGCGGTCGATGTCCTCGGAGTCGCCTTCCGCGACATGGGCCAGCACGTCACCAGTGGCGGGATTGCGGCTCTCGAATGTCTTGCCGGACGCGGCCTCCAGCCATTTGCCGCCAATCAGCATCCGTTTGGCCTTGCCATCCAGATACGGATGCAAGTCGGTCATGACGTTCATCAGTTGGGTCTCCTCGGTGTTTGTCGCTCGGGCGCTGCCACGAGGGCGGAGCCCAATGCGTCCGCGTCGCCGTCACCGAGCGTGAAGGCGACCTCGAAGCCATCCTTTGTGCCGAGACTCAGGATGAGGCCGGGGTCGGCCTCGGCCTGCTCGACCCGCCACGAACTCAGGCACTGCACTAAGCGAAGGGAGTCATCGGCAAAGCGTGTGTTCAGCGCTGTCTGCAGCATGCGTGGAAGCGTCATCAGCAAGCTGCTGAGAGCTTCGAACGGCAGGACAATCCTGTGGGACGTACCGTCCAAGCCGACGAAATCCATGCCGACATGGGTTCCTCCGGCTAGAACGGACCAGGCAGTCAGTTGCTTGCCCTCGATCGGGATGGGCGCCTCGTTCATTCACCGTCTCTGCTGCGCTATTCCCGTCTGGATATAGCGCAGCGAAGCGCGCTTGTCCATATGCGCTGGTTGCATGTAGCCGAAGTGCTTGCAGCAGGCCGCTACCGGCGGAGCCGTTGCGCGCCACCCCAAAAGCACATGCCCCACCATCGAGTGGGGCGTATGGCTAATCGCAGGCAGAGTGTTCCGCCGTTCCTGGCCGCCCAACTAGCCGCTTGTGCTCGCCAGGGCGGTCACAAGGCGGGGGTCCCTGCCTTGATCTCGGTGTGGTTGTGGAACACGCCATCACCGCGTCTGGCGGCGACCGCCACAGTCGCGCCGAAAAACACATTGCCGGTGCTTACTTGGCGCTGCATGCGCGTTGCAGGGCTTTCAAATGTTTGCTGGCGATCGTCGCGGTTTCGACTTCGATGGCGCGGTACCGTTCGATGACGGCCTTCCCTGCGCTGGTCAGCACCGCCCCGCCGCCACCACTGCCGCCAGCCGCGGTCTCTACGACGGGTGTCCCGAGACTCCTGTTGAGGTCCTCGATCAGCTCCCAAGTGCGGCGATACGACATCCGCAGGGCGCGGCCGGCCGCTGAAATCGATCCCGAACGAGCGATCTCCTCCAGCACCGCGACCTTGCCTGGACCGATCCTGGCACCTGACACAAGGTCAAGCCGGATGCTCAGCCGGTCACGCGCCGGTAGGCTGTCTGCCGAACTAGCCCTTCGCTTCGCCATCCCCCAAGCCGCTGACGCGCCTCCGTCATTCCTGTTCGGCTACAACGTGGTCGGCTGCACAGCGAATGACAAGTAGGTCCGCTCGTCCGGTAGCCTTCGACAAGTCTTCTAGCCAACGGAACGACCCGACCACCCGGATGCGTTGCTCAGTCAGTCGCGCCGAGGCGACGACGCCCCGGCATGACGGTCTCGGCCGTTGCCCGGCCTCACGGCGTCTCCCCCAGCCTCCTGGTCGGGTGGAGGCAGCGCACGGCCGAGGGCTGTTCTCGGCGTGCCCGGGCGGTTTCCGGTGAAACGGGTGGCCGAAACCCCCGGCGTAGCGCGGTCCAATCTCGTCGAGCCGCTGGCTGACGGCCACCGCCGAGATCCCTGCTGCTGCGAAGGGGAACGACAAAGCCGGCAAGCGGGACGCGCGCGCGACGCCCAGGCCGGACGCCATCACCGTCCTCCAGCAGCTTCTTACCTAGTTCGAGCTTTACAACGTCGTCCACTCCCACTCCGGCCTGGCTTGCGCATGCTCTCACCGCGTGCGTTCATCCAAGCCCAGTCGTCCAGCCCCTGCCGCGTGTCCGGCCTGACGGGGAGCACTCAAGGGATATCCATGAGCAACGGCCTTTTCAGTGACAGCGCGACCAACGTCCGCGGTACGGTGATCGGCATCTACACGCTGCTGATCACCGCCAACGTACTCGCCTGGGTATGGGCGTTGGTGGCATTCCGGGACCATCCGGTGCTGCTGGGCACGGCAGCACTCGCCTACACGTTCGGTCTTCGACATGCCTTCGATGCCGACCACATCGCCGCGATCGACAACGTGACGCGCAAGCTGATGCAAGAGGGCAAGCGCCCGGTTGGAGTTGGATTCTTCTTCTCGCTCGGGCATTCCACGATCGTGGTGGCACTCTCCGTCGCAATAGCGGCGACCGCGACCGCGCTACAAAGCAGGTTTGACAGTTTCACGAGCATCGGGGGGATCGTCGGCACCTTGGTGTCGGCGTTCTTCCTCTTCGCCATCGCCGCCGCGAACATTCTCGTCTTCTTTACGATCTACCGTACATTCCGGACGGTGCGATCGGGCGGCCGCTTCGTCGAGGAAGACATCGATATCGCGCTGTCCAACCGTGGATTGCTGGGCCGCTTGTTTCGCAGGTTTTTCCGGCTTGTCGAGCGTAGCTGGCACATGTATCCGCTCGGCCTGCTCTTCGGTCTCGGCTTCGACACCGCCACCGAAGTCGGCCTGCTGGGCATTTCCGCGACGCAGGCTGCGCAAGGCATGTCAATCTGGTCGATTATGGTCTTCCCAGCGCTGTTCACGGCTGGGATGTCACTGTTGGACACGACCGACACCATCTTGATGCTCGGCGCCTATGGCTGGGCCTTCGTCAAGCCGGTCCGGAAGCTTTACTACAATCTCACCATCACCGCCGTTTCAGTGGTGGTGGCAGTGGTCGTGGGAGGTCTTGAAACGCTGAACCTTGTCGGAGACCAACTGGGTCTGACCGACGTCGGCGGCTTCTGGGGCGCGATCGGCGCAATTAACGACAATTTCGGCACGCTCGGCTACCTGATTGTAGGGATTTTCATCGTCAGTTGGCTGATCTCCTTCGTTGTGTACCGGGTCAGAAGGTATGACGAGATTGAGGTCGTAGAAGAATAGAGTCGGAAGCAGCCGCCAGTCGACCTCGGGCTGGCGGTCACGCCATCGAGATGGACGTAGCGGGCGGTAGTCGCCGGTTGGGAGTGCCCCGACAGGGCGCAAATAACCAGAAGACTCAGACCGCCGGCCGCGCCAACGCTGGCATAGCTATGTCGGAGATCGTACAGACGCAGAGTATCAATCCTGGCGATATTGCGCACGCGCTCCCGCCTCTTCCGCAGCGAGACAATTGGTTTCTCGGGACGGTCGCCCGGGACTACGTATTCCGTTCCGGCCGTTCGGAGCAGCGCAAGCAAATTGCTCCCCGGTTCCCAGATCGATCGGGCTAACTATTTGATTCTACGGAGATCGGCGGCGATCCGCGGGAATAAAGGTATGGTGCCCAGGGGCGGAATCGAACCACCGACACTGCGATTTTCAGTCGCATGCTCTACCAACTGAGCTACCTGGGCATCGCAGCGGTTGGTGGCGCGGGCTTAGCCTAGGCCCGGTAGCCGATCAAGCGCCGCCGGCGCGCGCGCGGCGCAGCCGCGCCCAGTACTCGAGCCGCTTGGCGATCTCGCGCTCGAAGCCGCGCTCGGCCGGGCGGTAGAAGGCCGCGCGGTCCATCCCTTCGGGGAAGTAGTTTTGGCCGGAGAACGCCTCCTCGACCGCGTGGTCGTAGGCATAGCCTTTGCCGTAGCCGAGGGTCTTCATCAGCCGGGTGGGCGCGTTCAGGATATGCGCGGGCGGCATCAGGCTGCCCGTACGGCGCGCCGCATCGCGCGCCTCGCTCAGCGCGACATAGGCGGCGTTCGATTTCGGCGCGGTGCCGAGATAGAGCACCGCCTGCGCGATCGCGAGCTCGCCTTCCGGGCTGCCGAGACGCTCATAAGCCTCCCACGCCGCGATCGCCTGCGTCAGCGCCTGCGGGTCGGCGAGCCCGATATCCTCGGCCGCGAAGCGCACCAATCGGCGGGCGATGTAGCGGGGATCCTCGCCGCCCTCGAGCATCCGCGCGAACCAGTAGAGCGCCGCGTCGGGGTCGGAACCGCGCAGCGACTTATGCAGCGCGGAAATCAGGTTGTAGTGCTCCTCGCGGTCCTTGTCGTAGAGCGCGGCGCGGCGGGCGAGCAGGCCGATCAGCGCGCCCGGATCGAGCGGGGCGGTGTCGGTGGGCAGGGCCAGCAACTGCTCGGCCATGTTGAGCAGATACCGCCCGTCGCCGTCGGCCATCGCCCGCAGCGCGGCCCGGCCCTCCGCGGTCAGCGGCAGGGCGCGATGCTCGGCGGTTTCGGCGCGTTCGAGGAGCTTATCGAGCGCGGCATCGTCCAGCCGCCGCAGCACCAGCACCTGACAGCGCGAGAGCAGCGCGCCGTTGAGTTCGAAGGACGGGTTCTCGGTCGTGGCGCCGGTCAGCGTCACCGTGCCGTCCTCCACGACCGGCAGAAAACCGTCCTGCTGGGCGCGGTTGAAACGGTGGATTTCATCGACGAATAGAAGCGTGCCCTGGCCCACGGCGCGGCGCCCGCGCGCGTCCTCGAAGGCGCGCTTGAGGTCGGCGACCCCGGAAAACACCGCCGAGAGCTGCACGAAGTGCAGGCGGGCGCGCTCGGCGAGCAACCGGGCGATGGTCGTCTTGCCGGTTCCTGGCGGGCCCCAAAGGATCAGCGAGGCGAGCGAGCCGCGCGCCAGCATCCGCGTGAGCGCGCCCTCGGGGCCGAGCAGATGATCCTGCCCCACCACTTGATCGAGCGCCGCCGGGCGCAGCCGGTCGGCCAGCGGCCGGAGCGCGGCAGCCTCCGCTTCGAACAGGCCAGGAGTGGGAGAGCGGGGCATTCACCCCGCAATATAAGTCGTCGCGGCGCTACGCTGCAGCCGCCGGCGGGGCCGCCTGATCGGCCAGCGTCTCCGGCTTCGGGCCGCTGTCTAGCCCCTTGGCCGCCGGATCGCGGTCCACCAGTTCGATCACCGCCATGCTCGCGGCATCGCCATAGCGGACCCCCGCCTTGAGCACGCGGGTATAGCCGCCCTGCCGCGTGCGGTAACGCTCGGCCAGCGTGGAGAACAGCTTATCCACGATCTTGTCATCGCGGAGCTTCGCGTAGGCGAGCCGGCGGGCGTGCAGCCCGCCCTTCTTGCCGAGCGTGATCAGCTTCTCGGCCACCGGGCGCAGCTCCTTCGCCTTCGGCAAGGTCGTGGTGATCTGCTCGTGCTTCAGCAGCGCCACCGCCATGTTGCGGAACATGGCTTGGCGGTGGGAGGAGGTGACGCCGAGCTTCCGGCCGGCCACTCCGTGACGCATGGTTCGAGTTCCTTATACGGTGCGGCGCGAAACGCCCGCCCGACGCGGTTAGAATGGCTCTTCGAGGCGCTTGGCGAGCTCCTCGATGTTCTCGGGCGGCCATCCCGGCACCGACATGCCGAGCGAGAGGCCCATGGAGGTCAGCACCTCTTTGATCTCGTTCAGTGACTTCCGCCCGAAATTGGGGGTCCGCAGCATTTCCTGCTCGGTTTTCTGCACCAGATCGCCGATATAGACGATGTTGTCGTTCTTCAGGCAGTTGGCGCTGCGGACCGAGAGCTCGAGCTCGTCCACCTTGCGGAGCAGGTTGCGGTTGAACGGCAGATCATCCTGCGGCTCCTCAGCGCGGATCTGCTGCGGCTCCTCGAAGTTGATGAAGAGCTGAAGCTGGTCCTGCAGGATGCGGGCGGCGAGCGCCACCGCGTCCTCCGGCGTCACGGCGCCGTTCGTTTCGACGGTGAGCAGCAGCTTGTCGTAGTCCGTCACCTGCCCCACTCGAGTGGGCTCCACGCGGTAGGAGACGCGGCGCACCGGGGAGTAGATCGAATCCACCGGGATCAGGCCGATCGGTGCGTCCTCCGGCCGGTTCGCCGAGGCGGGGAAATAGCCCTTGCCGACATTGACCGTGAACTCCATGCCGAGCTTTGCGCCGTCGTCGAGCGTGCACAGCACGAGCTCGGGGTTCATGATCTCGATGTCGTGCCCGACCTGGATCTGGCCGGCGCGCACCTCGCCGGGGCCGGTCGCGGTCAGCGTCATGCGCTTCGGCCCCTCGCCGTGCATCCTGAGCGCGAGCTGCTTGATGTTCATCACGATGTCCGTGACGTCCTCGCGGACGCCGGGGATTGAGCTGAACTCGTGCAGCACGCCGTCGATCTGCACCGCCGTCACGGCCGCGCCCTGGAGCGAGGACAGCAGGATGCGGCGCAGCGCGTTGCCGAGCGTCATGCCGAAGCCGCGCTCAAGCGGATCGGCGACGATGGTCGCGATCCGCTGCGGGTCGGCGCCGGGCTCGACGTCGAGCTTCTCCGGCTTGATCAGGTTCTGCCAGTTCTTCTGCAGGACGGCGCTTTGCCTCATGGAACCAAGTCCTTTCGCCCCGGGCGGGTCGGGGAACCGTCCCGCGCCGCCCGGATCACTGATGATAGGCCGCCCGCAACGGCCGGGCGGCTTGCGCCGCGCTCAGACGCGCCGGCGCTTGCGCGGCCGGCAGCCGTTGTGCGGAATGGGCGTCATGTCGCGGATGGCGGTGATCGAAAAGCCGATCGCCTGCAAAGCGCGCAGGGCGCTCTCCCGTCCTGAGCCGGGGCCGCTCACCTCGATCTCCAGCGTCTCCATCCCGTGCTCGCGCGCCTTGCGGCCCGCATCCTCGGCGGCGACCTGGGCCGCGTAGGGCGTGGACTTGCGGCTGCCCTTAAACCCTTGGCTGCCGGCCGAGGACCAGGCGATGGCATTGCCCTGGGCGTCGGTGATGGTGACGACCGTGTTGTTGAACGTCGCGGCCACGTGGGCCACGCCGGCGGTGATGTTCTTGCGTTCCTTCCGGCGGGGGCGCGCGGCGGCGGGTTTCGCCATCTGGGGATCCTGCTCCGTGTATAAAGAGAAAAGGGGGCGCGGCCTACTTCGTGACTTTCTTCTTACCAGCGATCGCCACGGCCTTGCCCTTGCGGGTGCGAGCGTTGGTGTGGGTCCGCTGCCCGCGGACCGGCAGCCCGCGGCGGTGCCGCAGCCCGCGATAGCAGCCGAGATCCATAAGCCGCTTGATGTTCATCGCGACCTCGCGGCGGAGATCGCCCTCCACCCGGTATTCGCGGTCAATCAGCTCGCGGATGCGAAGAACCTCCTCGTCGGAGAGCTGGTTCACCCGCCGGTCGTCGGGGATCGAGAGGCGCGAGCAAATCTCGGCCGCCTTCGTTGGGCCGATGCCGTAGATGTAGCGCAGGCCGATCGTGACCCGCTTGTTGGTGGGTATGTTAACGCCGGCGATGCGCGCCACGGGAAGCTGCTCCTCGATCGAGTGGTATCGGCACGGCGCGCAAAGGCAACCGCTCGTCATAGACGAGTGCCGAAGCGGGTCTAATAGGGATGCCGAAACTCCCCGTCAACCGCCCTGGACGATGGCGGCCCGCGAGAAGCGCGTCTCGTTACTGAGAAAATCGCGGAAAAAAAACGTCACAGACCGGCATTTGCCAAAATTTCGCTAATTTCCGACTTCACCCAATCGTGACGTTGTGCTTTTCATTGCTGCCATGCGTTGAGTTTCGACGATCGCATAAAGATGATGTTCAATCACGCGTCCGGGAGCAGTTCATGAACGCAGACCATCTGGCCGCGGCCATCGCCGAGGTCAGGAAGGATTTTGCCGTCGAGAGCGCCCAAAGCGCGGCTGACCGCGACGACGTGTTCCGCCTCAGATATCAGATCTATTGCGTGGAACGTAATTTTGAACCCGGCCGGGATGGCCGGGAAATGGACGAGTTCGACGAGATCGCTCGCCATGCCATCATCCGCCGCCGCTCGGACGGAACCGCCGTCGGCACCGTCCGGGTGATCCCGCCCGCCTGTCACATCCCCGGTCGCCGGTTTCCGCTCGAACAGGCGGGGCGGTTCCCGCAGCTCCAGAACCTTCCGCTGGCGCGGACGGCCGAGATTTCCCGGTTCGCGCTCTCGCGCGCGGTGACGGAGGGCGACCGTCCGGCGGTGCTGCGGCTGTGCCTGATTCGCGCGGTGTTCATGCTGAGCGGGGAACTCGGGCTGACCCATTGGTGCGCGCTGATGGACCCCGCGCTGCTCCGGCTGCTCCGTTTCTCCTCGATTCATTTCCACCCGATGGGAGCGCTGGTCGAGTACCACGGCCTGCGCCAGCCTTCGTGGGGCGACATCGCGGAGGTGCTCGAGCGGGTGCATCGCGAGCGACCGGTGATCTGGGACTTCATCAGCGAACACGGAACGCTGTGGACCAAGCCCGAAGAGCGGCAGTGGGCCGTGGCCTAGTCGACGGCTTCGGCCCTCGCCGGCGCCGGGACCGCTGCGCCGTCGCCGACGAGCAGATCCGCGAGCGGAAGCCGGCCTGAGCGCACGACCGACGAGTCCAGCCTGTAGCCCAGCCGCCCCATGAACACGAAGTCCTCCGGCGGGGCGCCGAGCACCTGTTGGGTCTGCCGGGCGAGGCGTTCGGCGCGCCGCATGACGGCCGGATCGGCGGAAAACGGAATGCGCTCCTGGCCGTACCAAGTGAAGATCAGCGGCGACAGCGTGGGCTGAAAACCCAGGCCGAGCCGGGCGGCTGTGAGCCAGAGCGATTGGACTGCCGCCCCAGCCGCCAACAGGGAGGCCGTGCCTCCCTCCCGCGCCCGCCTCTCAGGCCAGGCGAGGGTAAAAAAGGCCGCCGATCGCAACGCCGGCACGAGATCGAGCTCGACCGCCGCCGAAAGCGGTGCCCCCAGCCGGTTCATCATCCGCCAGCGCGCGGGATCCCGCATGGCCCACGCCATCAGGCGGCGAGTCGGCGCGGACAGACCGATGGCGCGGGCCGGAATGCCGGCCGGCGACTGGTCGTTCTGCCAGTCAATCACCCGCCGGTGCACCTCGAAGCACTCCGGGGACCGCAGGCGGATGCCGGTCGCGGCCGCGTTCAGTCGGCCGAACCGCCATCGCTCCAGGGGCGTCGCGTGCCAGCGGAGCCGGAGCCGCCCGCCCAGCGATGCTTCCAGATCGCGCCGCGCGGCGGCCGCGAGCGGGCGAAGGCGGAACGGCCGCCTGTCCACCCTTCTAAGAGTGATCATCGCCAGCATCGGGTCGGGGCGTAGGTCGTCGGATCGCTCGAAGCGGACCAGCACCCGGAACGGCGCCTCGGAGACGAGCCTCCATTCCATGCGGCGGGACCAGCCGGTGGCGGCGATCCGCATCGTCTCCAGCATGGCGCCGAGCGACAGAAGCGTGGGCTCCCCGCCGCGATAATCGTATACGTCGCCCGCCGAACCCGGGTGCAGCCGCACGGCCACGCTCGACTCGTCGATGACCTCGAAGCGCCAGGGCTGGGCGTTGTCGCCGCTCGGTGCCCAGCGGGCCAGGGTCAGGATCTCCTCGATCGGCGTGCGGGGCGAGGCGACCGAAGGGGCCGTGCGGCCGCTGCGCGCGGCTTCAGCGTAGAAGCGGCGCGCGACGGCGAGCTTTAGCCGCTGCACCGGCCCGGCATTGCCCCAGCGCAACCGGGTCTGCACGAGGCGGCCGAGATAGGCGTCGAAATGGTGATGGACCGGAGCGGGCCGAAGCGCGCCGCGGCCCAGCAGCACCTGGACTACCGCCGTCGCGGTGACGCCGGCGCAGAGCTGGCAGGCCGCCGCGGTCGAGGGTCCCTTGCGCCCGGCGATATCGACCCGACCCGGATCGACGAGGTAGCGCCGGTGCAGACCCCGCGGGGCCACGCCCATAAGAAAGCGGAGATACTGCTCGGGCAGGGGCTGGCCTTCCAGGCGGAAATAGCGCTCGAACCCCATGCCGTCCGGCGCGAAGGCGAGGAACCCGACGCCCATCCCGATCGGCGCCGCCGTGATCGCCGGAATCCTAAGTTCGGCGCAGCGAGCGAAGGTGCGCCGCCGCATCTCCATCTCGAAGAAGTCAAACCCGTCGATGAACAGGTCGGCGCCGTCCAGGAAGCTGTCGAGGTTCTCTGGGCGAATGCCCGCGCCGTAGCAGGCAATTCGCAACTCGGGATTGATCTCCCGCGCCATCTCCGCCATCGCCTCGGCCTTGGGCCGGCCGATATTGGCCAGCGTGGCGCCGGCCTGACGGTTGAAGTTGGCCAGCTCGAACCGGTCGGGGTCGGCGATGCGGAAGCCGCCGATCCCGAGCCGGGCCAGGGTCAGCAGATAAACCCCGCCGACACCACCCATGCCCGCGATCGCCACAGTCTTTTCGCGCAGGGCGAGTTGTTCCCACTCGGTCAGCCAGCCGAGATTGCGCTGGAACGCTGACAAATAGGGAAAAGCTTGCGGGGTATCCATTTCGGCGGGCCACAGCGGTCTCTTTGTTTCTAATGCTTTAGCATGGGCTTTGAAGAGGGGGGCGAAATTCATCCGGACGCTTTGCTCGTGCTACGATCATTACAGTGCTGCCCATTTTTTGTCCTCTCGACCGCCGAGCCCCGCGGCCCGGAGCCCTCGAAATCATAGGCAAGGGACGGCCTTAGCCTCGCGACTTGGAGAACGGCATGAATTATTCGTAAATCCGGGGGCAAAGCATATTGCAATCCGGTTCAGGTCTGTGTATCAATCTCCGCGACGAGAAGCCGGCGGGGAACTGCCATGAAGAAAGTTGTAGCGGGCGTGTTGGGTGCCATCGGGGTGATGGCTGTGGGAAGCACCGCAGCCAACGCGCTTCCAGCGCCGTTCACCTGGAACCCGAGCGCTCCGGGGCTGGGCCTCACCGGGCTTGCCGGGCAGCAGTTCACGGCCGACACCATCACTGCGACCGACTATGACGTGGTGCAGCTGACGAAGGTGCCCAAGGCCGGATCGGGCGCCGCTTGCGGGGTGGTCAGCACCAGCTGCTACACATTCATCGACAAGGGCGTGGTGGTCTTCTCGTCGTTCCAGTTGAATGGGCATAACGTGGACCCATCGGGGCTGGGCAGCAACTACTCCTTCTACGTCACGTTCGAAGGCACCGGATCGCAAATCGGGAACAAGCCGTCGTTCGGGAATCCGATTCAGACCGATTTCTCGACGCTGGATTACACGCTCTGGGGCAATCCGAACCCGACGCCGACGGTGACGTTGAATTACAAGAACTGGCCGAACCCGTATACGATTACGGGGAACGGCGGGGCGTTCGCCCTGGGCGAGGGGTCCGTGATCGCGGGGACGAGTTCGATCCTCCTGGCGGCGACCAAGAACGGAAGTCTTTTCTCCGTCGTCAATGCGGAGAACACCCTGCTTGCGTGTCTCGGAGCGGGTAATCCCGCCGGGTGCACCAAGGATGCGGCGGGATTTTTCGTGCACCCGTCTGCGACGGATAAGCTGATCCTGTCCGTAGCGACGAACGGGACGGCGCAGGCATTCACCTTCACCAACTATAACGGCCACGGCTACTTTACGAAATATGGTAACGGCACCCAGCTCACCTTGCGCGCGATCCCCGAGCCGTCCTCGATCGTGCTGTTTGGCGTCGGCCTGGGGGGTGCGGCGCTCGTGATCCGCAGGAAGAAGGCGCGCGCCTGAGGCAGTCGCCTTTCCCAGCCGGGTAAAAAAGGGCGCTCCTCGGAGCGCCTTTTTTCTTCCCGGCGTTGCGCCTCGGGCCAACATTGCGGGGACGGAGCGAGGCGCGAGGCGGGCCTCGGGGCGAAGCTGATGGGGGGTGGCCGGCCTCGACGGGCGGGCAATCCCTCGCCATCTTCACCCAATGTCCGAGACGCTGACGCGCATCCCATCCGCGCCCATCCTGTTCATGCCGACGCGGCTGCCGCCGCGCCCGCCCACGCGGGCGCTGCACGTGGTGTCCGACTACGCTCCCGCGGGCGACCAGCCCGCCGCCATCGCCGAACTGATCCGCGGGATCCAGGGCGGCGAGCGCGATCAGGTGCTGCTCGGCGTCACCGGCTCGGGCAAGACCTTCACGATGGCGAAGGTGATCGAGGCGGTGCAGAAGCCCACGCTGATCCTGGCCCCCAACAAGACGCTAGCGGCGCAGCTTTACGGGGAGATGAAGTCGTTCTTCCCCGACAACGCGGTGGAGTATTTCGTCAGTTACTACGATTATTATCAGCCGGAAGCCTACGTGCCGCGCACCGACACGTACATAGAAAAAGACGCGCAGATCAACGAGCAGATCGACCGGATGCGCCATGCCGCCACGCAGGCGCTGCTGGAACGCAACGACGTCATCATCGTCGCCTCGGTCTCCTGCATCTACGGCATCGGCGCGGTGGAAAGCTACCAGCGCATGGTGGTGCGCTTGCAGCGCGGCGGCCGGATCGACCGCGATCTGCTGGCGAAGGGGTTGGTGGAGCTCCAATACCGCCGCAACGACGCCGGGTTCGCGCGGGGGATGTTCCGCCTGCGCGGCGAGACCGTGGACATCTGGCCCAGCCACATGGAGGACCGCGCCTGGCGCGTCAGCCTGTTCGGCGACGAGGTGGAGCGGATCAGCGAGTTCGACCCGCTGACCGGCGAAGTGACGGGCGAGATGGAGAACGCCACCGTTTATGCCAACAGCCACTACATTACGCCGCGCCCGACGCTCAATCAGGCGATGGTGCAGATCAAGCGCGAGCTAAAGGAACGGCTGGACGAGTTCACGCGCGAGGGGAAGCTGCTGGAAGCCGAGCGGCTGCAGCAGCGCACGACGTTCGACCTGGAGATGATGGAAACCACTGGCTCCTGCAAAGGGATCGAGAATTACTCGCGCTATTTGACCGGGCGGCGCCCGGGCGAGCCGCCGCCCACTTTGTTCGAGTACCTGCCGGAGGACGCGCTGCTGATCGTGGACGAAAGCCACGTCACCGTGCCGCAGATCGGCGGCATGTATCGCGGCGACTTCAACCGCAAATCGATTTTGGCCGAGTTCGGCTTCCGCCTGCCCTCCTGCGTCGATAACCGCCCGCTCAAGTTCGAGGAGTGGGAGCGGTTCCGGCCGCAGACGATCTTCGTCTCCGCCACGCCCGGCCCGTGGGAGATGGAGCGCACGGGCGGCGTGTTCGCCGAGCAGGTGATCCGGCCGACCGGGCTCGTCGATCCGCAGGTGGAGGTGCGCCCGGTCGAGCGGCAGGTGGATGATCTGCTGGCGGAATGCCGCGCCACCGCCGCCCGCGGCGGCCGCGTGCTGGTGACGACGCTCACCAAGCGGATGGCCGAGGATTTGACCGAATACCTGACCGAAAATGGCGTGAAGGTGCGTTACCTGCACTCCGACGTTGAGACCCTGGAGCGGATCGAGATCATCCGGGATCTCCGGCTCGGCGTGGTGGACGTGCTGGTGGGAATCAACCTGCTGCGCGAGGGGCTGGATATCCCCGAATGCATGCTGGTCGCCATCCTGGATGCCGACAAGGAAGGGTTCCTGCGCTCGACGACGAGCCTGATCCAGACCATCGGCCGTGCCGCGCGCAACGTGGACGGCCGGGTGATCCTGTACGCCGACACGATGACCGACAGCCTGCGCCGCGCCATCGAAGAGACCGAGCGCCGGCGCGCCAAGCAGGAGGCGTGGAATCGGGCGAACGGCATCACGCCGCAGTCGATCAAAAAGCAGATCGCGAAGGTGCTCGAGACGGTGTACGAGCAGGATTACGTGACCATCGCCCCGATCGCCGAAGCCGGGCCGAATGAGCTAGTCGGCAAGGATCTGCGGGCGAGCATCGCCGAGCTGGAGAGGCGGATGCGGGCCGCCGCCGCCGATCTGGAGTTCGAGCAAGCCGCGCGGCTGCGCGACGAGATCAGGCGGCTGGAGGCGCTCGATCTGGGGCTGGAGCCGCCGCCCGCCGCCTCGGCCACCCTGCGCCCGCGGCGCGACCGCACGCCTGAGCCGCTGGGACCGGGCGGGGGCGGCTATGACCCGTCGAAGCGTCGCGCAACCAAGCGGCGGAGGCGGGGACCGTGAGGTCAATGGGCGCGGGCAGTCCGTTTCAGGGTCCCCCCTCCCCTTGGGGGAGGCGGTCGGGGGGAGGGGGCCACGCAGGACGGGCATCTGTGCTCGTCGCGCGTGCGCGCCGCAATCCCAACCCCGCTGCCGGCTGGCCCCCTCCTCCTGGCTCCCTGCCCCAAGGGGAGGGCGAACGCTTCAGGCTGAGGCGCATCAGCCGGCGCATGGCGTTGGCCGGCGCTGCGGCGCTCGCCACGTCCGGCATGCGGGCGGCCGGGGCCGCGCCGCACCAGGCGGTGCTTGAGCTTTTCACCTCTCAGGGCTGCTCGTCCTGCCCTCCCGCCGACGCCCTGCTCGGCGAGCTGATTCGCCGGCCAGGCGTGATCGGGCTCGCCTGGCATGTCGATTACTGGGACCGCGCGGGTTGGCGCGATCCGTTCTCGAGCGGCACCGCGACCGCGCGCCAGCGAAGCTACGCCTCGGTGCTGGGCGATGACGTCTATACACCGGCCCTGGTCGTGAACGGCGCGGCGATGATGGTCGGCTCCGACGTTGGCCGGATCACTGCTGCGCTCGCCAGTCCGGCGGCGTTCCCGGTCGCGGTAAGCCTGCGCCCGGAGGCGGACGGCTTGACGGCCGCAATCGGCTCGCGCGCCGAGGCCGTGACGCTCCTGCTCGCCTTCTTCGATGCGAAGCGCGAGACCCAGGTGGGCGCCGGCGAGAACGACGGAAGGGTGCTGCGCGAGTTCAACATCGTCCGCAGCTCGCAGCGTTTCGCGCTGCCGCCGGGCGAGGCGCGGGACGTGGCGCTGCGGGCCGCTCCGGCGAGCATGGGAACGGCCCTGCTGGTGCAGGACGCGCGGCTGCGCGTCCTGGGCGCGGCCATGCTGCCCCCTGCCGCCGCTCCCGCGACCCGGGCATGAGCTTGCTGCCGATCCCGCCCGCCATCCCGCGCGCCGCCCTCGTCACCGGCGGGGCGTTGCGGCTGGGCCGGGCGATGTGCCTCGCCCTTGCCCAAGCCGGATTCGCTGTCGCCATCCATTACCGCAAGAGCCGCGCGGCCGCCGAGGAAACCGCCGGGGCGGTGGGCGCCGCTGGGCGCCGGGCAGCGGTCCTCGAAGCCGATCTCGACCAGGAGGCACAGATGGCGCAGCTGCTGCCGCGCGCGGCGGAGGCGCTCGGCCCGATCGGCGTGCTGGTGAACAACGCCAGCCGGTTCGAGCGCGACGAGTGGCACAGCGTCACGCGCGACTCGTGGGACGCGCACCTCGAGCCCAACCTGCGCGCCCCATTCGTGCTGACGCAGAACTTCGCCCGCCTGCTCCCGCCGGCCGCCGAGGGCGTGGTGGTGAACATGCTCGACGAGCGCGTCTGGTCCATCACGCCGCACTTCGTCTCCTACACCGTCTCGAAGGCCGGGCTCTGGGCGCTGACGCAGGCGATGGCGCTCGCGCTCGCGCCGCGCATCCGGGTGAACGGCATCGGTCCAGGGCCCGCCCTGCCGAATGCACGTCAGACGGCGGAGCAGTTCGCTCGCCAATGCGCCTCGGTGCCGCTCCAGCGCGGCACCTCGCCCGAGGAGGTCGCGCGCGCGCTGCTGGCGATCCTGGCGCTGCCGAGCATGACGGGGCAAATGCTGGCGCTCGACGGCGGGCAGCACCTGCAATGGGCCTCGGGGCGGGCGGGTGCGCCCCCGCCGGAGGAATAGGCGATGCACAGCCCACGACTCGCGAGCGCCCAGCAGGCGCTCCGGCATGTCTTCATTCGCGACCTCGTGCTCGAGGCAAGCGTCGGCATCTATCCGCATGAGCACGCGCGGCTGCAGCGGGTGCGGATCAATCTCGACCTCGCGGTGGAGGACGACGGTTTGCGCCCGGGATCGCGGGCGGCCGCCGGCAAAGACGAGCTCGCGCGCGTG
Organism: Acetobacteraceae bacterium; assembly: GCA_035685165.1. Lineage (GTDB taxonomy): Bacteria > Pseudomonadota > Alphaproteobacteria > Acetobacterales > Acetobacteraceae > DATFDN01. Next base: position 97,092 of record DASRBI010000008.1, on the reverse strand, counting down.
GTCGATTACGAGAAGGTGGCCGACCGTGTGCGAGGGATCGTGGTCGCGGGCCATGTCCGGCTGATCGAGACCCTGGCGGAGCGGATCGCCGAGGCGTGCCTCGCGGATGCGCGGGTGGCTTTGGCCCGGGTCAGGATTGAAAAGCTCGACGTTTTCCCCGATGCTGCGAGCGCCGGCGTGGAAATCGAGCGGCGTCCGACCGATTTTTCCACCGCGCGGGGCAAAGACGTCGCAGCTTCATAGTTATGTCTCACTATTTTAATAACGCGCCGGAGCGGACCTAATATAAGATTTAAATTCAATGACTTAGCTTTCTGCCCAGAAAATACGCAGTTTGCTGAAAACCCAATGACAGGGCGGCGTTCACGAGCCTGAGAGCGGCTTTGACCACAGATTTATCCACAGGATCGGTGGAGAACCCCAAGCCGGGCGTTCCGGAGACGAACCTGCCCGCGCCCGCTGCCGACACGGCGCGCGGCGTGCGGGCGATCGAGGCCGCGCTGGCGACCATGCCGGCCGGGCCGGGCGTCTACCGGATGCTCGATGGCAAAGGCGACGCCCTTTATGTCGGCAAGGCGCGGAGCCTCAAGAAGCGGGTGACGGCCTACACGCAGGCCGGCCGGCTGCCCGAACGGTTGCGGCGCATGGTGGCTGAGACGGTCGCCATGGAGATCGTGACCACGCACACCGAGGCCGAGGCGCTGCTGCTGGAAGCCAACCTGATCAAGCGCCTGAAGCCGCGCTTCAACATCGTGCTGCGGGACGACAAATCCTATCCGTGGCTGATGCTGACCGAGGACCATCCGTTCCCGCAAATCGCCAAGCATCGCGGCGCGCAGCTCCGCAAGGGCAGCTATTACGGGCCGTTCGCCTCGGCCTGGGCGGTGAACCAGACCGTCACGGCGATGCAGCGCGTGTTCCTGCTGCGCTCCTGCCAGGACACGGTGTTTGCCAACCGTCATCGGCCCTGCCTGCTGCATCAGATCAGGCGCTGCTCGGCGCCCTGCGTCGGGCGGATCACGAAAGAGGATTACGCCAAGCTCGTCTCGCAGGCGAAGGCGTTCCTCGCCGGCAAATCGGTGAATGTGCAGCGCGAGCTGGCGGCGGAGATGGAGCACGCCGCCGCGGCGTTGGAGTTCGAGCGCGCCGCCGCCATGCGCGACCGCATCCGCGGGCTGACGCATGTGCAGGGCAGCGATGTGGTGAACCCGGCGAGCCTGCAGGATGCCGACATATTCGCCGCCTGGCAGACGGGCGGGCAGACCTGCGTGCAGGTGTTCTTCGTGCGCGGCGGGCGCAACAACGGCAACCGGCCGTTCTTCCCGCTGCACGCCAGGACGGAGGAGCCAGGCGCGGTGCTCGCCGCCTTCATCGCCCAGTTCTACGACGACAAGCCTCCGCCGCCGCTCTTGCTCCTGAACCATGATTTGGCGGAGCGGGCGCTGGTCGAGGAGGCGCTGAGCCTGAAGGCCGGGCGCAAGGTGGAGATCGCTGTGCCGAAGCGGGGCGAGAAGCGCGCCGTGGTCGCGCATGCCGAGATCAACGCGCGCGAGGCGCTGGAGCGGAAGCTCGCCGAATCGGCGGGGCAGGCGAAGCTTCTGGAGGGCGTGGCGCAACTGTTCCGCCTGCCGGCGGCGCCCGAGCGCATCGAGGTTTACGACAACAGCCACATCATGGGGGCGAACCCGTATGGCGTGATGATCGTCGGCGGGCCCGAGGGGTTCGTGAAATCGGCCTACCGAAAGTTCGCCATCCGCGGCGCGCTCACCCCTGGTGACGATTTCGCGATGATGCGCGAGGTGCTGGAGCGGCGCTTCGGGCGGCTGATGAAGGCGGACGCCGAGGGCGAACAGGCCGAGTGGCCCGATCTCGTGCTGATCGACGGCGGCGCGGGCCAGCTCTCGGCGGCGCGGACGGTGTTGCAGGATTTGGGGGTTCAGGACGTGCCGCTGGTGGCGATCGCCAAGGGTCCCGACCGCGATGCCGGGCGCGAATGGTTCCACATGGCCGGCGTGCCGCCGTTCCAGCTCCCGCCGCGCGACCCGGTTCTCTATTATCTGCAACGGCTGCGCGACGAGGCGCACCGCTTCGCCATCACCACGCACCGCGCCGGACGCTCGCGCACGCTGAGGCAAAGCGAACTCGACCGGGTTCCCGGCATCGGCGCGGCGCGCAAGCGCGCGCTGCTCAACCATTTCGGCTCGGCGCGCGGGGTGAAGCAGGCAGGGCTCGCCGATCTCGAGGCGGTGCCTGGCATCTCGCGCGAGACGGCGCGGCGGGTGTACGCGCATTTCCATCCCGGCGTGCGGATGGAGGGAGCGGGGACATAATCACCTCAGCGCGCCGCCGGCGTCAGGGCGAGAAGGGCGGGCGTAACCGTATCAAGCGTCAGGCGGATGCTCCGCGCGGGCGCGATCGCGGTGCCGGTGATCAGCTCCTCGCCGCGCATCGGCCGGGGCAGGGTAAGCGTCACCGCCTTGGGCGACGCGCCCTCCGCGAAATCCCGCTGCACGGCGATCAGCAGCTTTCCATCCGCGTGCCACAAGTCGATCTCCGCGTCGTCGGCATCGGCCATGACGAGCGGCGCGATCTTTGCCGCGCGCAGCACCGCCACCATGCCGGCGCGGTCGTCCGGTGCGAGGGTCGTCGCGCGGATGTCGGCGGGTGGCGCCGCGCGGGCGCGGCCGTGCAGATCGGTGAGGCCGAACGGCGAATCGGTCAGGACCGTGCCGCCAGCGGCGACGAAGGCGCGGAGCGATCGGAGTTCCGCGTCCGACAGTGCGACCTGGTGCGGCAGGACGAGCAGGCGCACGTTCGCGGGTGGCGCGGCGCCAAGCGCGGTGTCGGTGAGATAGCGCGGGCGTAGGCCGAGATGCTTCAGCGTCTCGGCAAACGAATCGAGCGCCGTGCGGGTCGCCACACCCTGAGCGTCGGCCTCGGAGCCGCCGTGCATCCAGGCATCGCCGCGCGGGCGGTTCTCGATCATCCACTGCACGCGGAAGCTTGCCGGCGAATAGAGGATCGCGACCGGATCATAGATCGGGGTGGCGTGGGAGAGCGCCGCGCCCGCGGGCCCGCGCAGCGCGGCGAAGATCGGGCGGTAGGCTTCCCCGCGCGCGGTGATGCGGTCGTCGGGCGTTATGAGCGGCGGATTGGCGTCCCAGATCACCACCGCGCGAGCGCCGTCCAGCACGAGGCGCCAGAGTCGGTAGAGATGCGCCGGACTGCCGCCGAAGGCGGTCATTACCGGCAGCACACGCGGGTTGAACGCTTGCAGGAGCGACATGTTCTGGCCGGCGTCGTACACCTCCATCACGTCCACGGCGTGCGACAGCAGCGAATAATCATAGCCGCCCCAGCCGGGCACCTGCGCGCCCTCGATCGCGGCGCGCGCCTCGGCGTCGGCGCGGTGCAGCGCGTCGGCGCCGGCGCGCAGCGCGCGGGCGAAGGCCACATCCATGAACGCCTTGAAGTCGGCCCAGGGTGCCACGTTGCCAGGCGGGGCAGCGATCGCCGCGCGCGTGGTCCAGGGCTGGACGCTGGACCAAGCCGCGTAGTGCGTGCCCCATTCGGCGTTCAGGGCATTCAAGTTGCCGTACTGACCGCGCAGCCACTCGCGGAACGCGGCGAGCGAAGCAGGCGAGAAATCGAAATCCCAGAAGGCGGCGAGATCGGCGATGCCGGGCTCGTCGGCAAGCGAATACCAAAGCGGATGAAATGGGCGCATCACGCGCGCATGGGCGGCGAGCCGATCCTCGATCCGGCCGAGCCATACGGGATCGGACAGGCTCGGATCGCGCATCAGGGGCGGGAGGCTCGACGGATCGGCGCGGTACTCCGCCTGTAGTTGCAGGAAGCGGTAGTTGGGCGGGTGATCCGGCGACCAGCGGTGATAGGCGGCGTAGAAATCGGTGGCGATGTTTTCAACGTAGCAGCCGAATCCGGCGTCGCGCAGCGGCGCGGCGCGGCGCGCCACAAGCTGCACGTCGCCTTCGCGCTGCCCGAGCACCTTCACAGCGGTGACGCCGAGGCTCTTCAGCGCCGCTAGGCGCGCCTGCGTGCCGCCGTCATAGTCGATGATCGGAATGCCCGGCCAGGGCGGCGGCGCCGCACGGGCGAGGGCGGGCAGCGCGAACGCCGCCGCCAGCGCGAGCTTGCGGGCTCGGAGGCTCACGCCGCATCCAATCTCAGCACTTCGCCCGCCAGATAAAGGCTGCCGCAGATCAGCACACGTGCGGGCGCACCGCGTATGGCGGCGAGCGCGTCGGCAACGCGCGGCCCGGGCCGGATGCGCCCGCCTGCCGCTTCCATGATCTGCTCCACCGTCATGGCGAGATGCTGGCCGGGCTCGGCGACCGCGAAGGCCGATGCCGCGAACGGCAGGAGCGTCGCGAGAAAAGTGGCGGCATCCTTCGACTGCTTCATGCCGATGACGAGATGGAGCGGCCGGTCGGTCCAGTTGCGCGCGATATGCGCCGCGAGAGCGCGCGCGGCGCCCTCGTTATGCCCGCCGTCGAGCCAGAGTTCGAACTCCCGCGGCAGCAGCGCCGCGAGCGGTCCATGCAGGCGCTGCAAGCGCGCGGGCCATTCCGCGCCGGCGATGCCGTTGAACGCCGCCATCGGCACCGGCAGCGTCGACGCGCGTAGCGCGGCGACGGCGATGCCCGCATTGTCCGCCTGATGCGGGCCGGGCAGCGAAGGCAGCGGCAGATCGAGCATGCCGCGTGCGTCGGCATAGCGGAGCCCTCGGTCGTGCTCCTCGATCGTCCAGTCGCGGCCGCGCAGCAGCACCGGGGCAGCGGCCTTTGCCGCCGCTTCGAGCAGCACCGCGCGCGCGGCCTCCGGCTGCGCGCCGATCGCGACCGGCACAAGGGGCTTGACGATGCCCGCCTTCTCGCCGGCGATGGCGGCGAGCGTGTCGCCGAGCAAGTCCTGGTGATCAAGCGAGATCGAGGTGATCGCACAGGCGGCTGGCCGCGCGATGACGTTGGTGGCGTCTCCGCGCCCGCCGAGGCCGACTTCAAGGACGCAGAGATCGGCCGGCGTGCGTGCGAACAGCACGAAGGCGACGGCGGTGATCACCTCGAAGACGGTGATCGGCGCGCCGTCGTTCACGCGCTCGACTTCCTCGAGCGCATCGGCCAGCGCCGCGTCGCTGACCAGCTGGCCGGCGATGCGGATGCGCTCGTTGAACCGCACGAGATGCGGCGAGGTGTAAACATGCACGCGCCAGCCCGCCGCCTCGCCGATCGCGCGCAGAAAGGCGCAGGTGCTGCCCTTGCCGTTGGTGCCGGCGACATGGATCACTGGCGGCAATCTGGTTTCCGGCGAACCGAGCTTGGCGAGCAGTGTCCGCAGCCGCTCCAGGCTGAGGTCGATCAGGCGTGGGTAAAGCCTGTGCAGACGGGCGATGACGCCCTCGATGCGGGCGGAATCGCGTGGCATTCAGCCGTTCCGCTTGCGCGCGCCGTTGCGCCGGAGCAGGAACTCGCGCCCGACCTTCACCATCGGCACGCCGTCATAATCGACGATGTCGGCGGTAGCGTAGGTCTCGCTCCATTGCTCGGGAATGAAACTGCCGGTGCCGATCATGTCGATCGGCGCCTTGGCGTCCGCCATCACGCGGCACTTGTCCACGCCGAAGCCGGATGAGGCGACGATGCGGACCTTGGGGAATCCCGCTTCGTCCAGCGCCTCGCGCGTGCGCCAGATGGCAGCGGCGGAAACGCCGGTGCCGACCAGATACCGCAGCTCCGTCTCGCTGCGGTAGCGGCGGATGGCGCCCGGGGCGTGGCGTTCCAGCGCCGCATAGCTCTCGGCGGGATCGAGCCCTTCGAGGAATCGGCCGCCATGCGTGTCGAGCCGCACCGAGAGTCGGCCGGCGGCGGCCATGTCGGGGAAGCGGCGGCACACCGCGAGGCTGTCGGAAATCTCCCGGCCGAAATAATCGACCAGGACCGTGAGCGGGCTTTCGGGAAAGGTCTCGACGAACATCTCGGCGGCGCGCACCGTGGAGCCGGCATAGCCGATCAGGGCGTGCGGCATCGTGCCGTAGCCGCGCGGCGCGCCGAACCAGTGGGCGGTGAAGTCGTTGGCGTTGCCGATGAAGCCCTTGGCGCCCTCGCGCTTGGCGGCGTTGCTGCCGACTGAGGCGGCGTAGGCCATCATGTCCTGCATCTCGAGCCCGGCGCAGTGACGCGCCTCCATCGCCAGGAACTCCGCTTGCGGCAGGGCAAGGCACATCTGATAGGCGTTGTGCGCGGCCACACAGGCGGGACCGAGCTTTTGCAGGAACAGCGTCTCGAGATCCGATAGCTGCACGAGGCTGCCGGTGATGTAGGCGATTGGCTCGCCGGCGCCGACCCATTCGCCTTCGGGATAGACGATGTCGATATCGAACGTGGTCTTGCGCGCCTCCGCGACCTGGGCAAGCCAGTCCGTCATCAGCCGCGGCGCGGAAACCACGGGGCGGCGCAGGAACACCGCATAGGTGACGCGCTTGTCGCCGAAGCGGGCGACGATCTGCTTGGTGCGGTTGAAATAGGTGTCGGTGCGGGCGGCGATATCGTCCATCGGTGCGAACGCTGCGCCGGTCACTGTGCCGCCGCCGCGCGGCGCTGCTTGAGCTCCTCGGCAACCAGGAACGCCAGCTCGAGCGACTGCTCGGCGTTCAGGCGCGGATCGACCAGCGTCTCGTAGCGCGCGCCGAGATCGGCCTCAGTGAGCCGGTGCGCCCCGCCCGTGCATTCGGTGACGTTCTGGCCGGTCATCTCCACATGCACGCCACCGGCCCAGGTGCCCTCGGCGGCGTGGATATCGAAGAAGCTCCGCACCTCGGAAAGGATCGCGTCGAAACTGCGGGTCTTGCGCTTGTCGGCGGTATCGACCGTGTTGCCGTGCATCGGGTCGCTGATCCACACCACCTTGCGGCCCTCGCGCTCGACGGCGCGCAAAAGGGGCGGCAGCTTCGCCGCGATCCTGTCGGCGCCCATGCGCGCGATCAGCGTGAGGCGCCCCGGCTCGTTGCGCGGATTGAGCGCGTCGATCAGCCGCAGCAGGTCGTCGGCTTCGAGCGATGGGCCGCACTTCATGCCGACCGGATTGTTGACCCCGCGCAGGAACTCCACGTGAGCGCCGTCGGCCTGGCGGGTGCGGTCGCCGATCCACAGGAAATGCGCCGAGCAGCCGTACCAGTCGCCGGTGGTGGAATCGATCCGCGTCAGCGCCTGCTCGTAGGGCAACAGCAGCGCCTCGTGCGCGACGTAGAAATCGGTCTCGCGCATGTCGCGCGTGGTGGCGCTGCTCATGCCGCACGCGGCCATAAAGGCGAGCGTCTCGTCGATGCGCTGGGCGAGGCCGCGATAGCGTTCGGCCAAGGGCGAGCGCTCGACGAAACCGAGGTTCCAGCGATGCACCTCGTGCAAATCGGCATAGCCGCCGGAGGCGAAGGCGCGCAGCAGGTTGAGCTTGCTTGCCGCCTGGAAATAGCCGATTTCCATGCGCGCCGGGTCGGGGATGCGCGCCGCGTGCGTGAAGTCCGGCCCGTTGACGATGTCGCCGCGATAGGAGGGCAGCGTCACGCCGTCGCGGGTTTCGGTATCGGCGCTGCGCGGCTTGGCGTATTGGCCCGCCATGCGGCCCATCTTCACCACCGGCAGGCTGGCGCCGAAGGTGAGCACGACCGCCATCTGCAAGAGCACGCGGAAGGTGTCGCGCAGGATGTTGGCGGTGAACTCGTTGAAGCTCTCTGCGCAGTCCCCGCCGAGCAGCACGATGGCGCGGCCCTCGGCCGCGGCGGCGAGGGCAGCCTTGAGACGGCGGGCCTCGCCCGCAAAGACGAGCGGCGGGTATTTCTGCAAGCGCCGCTCCATCGCCTCCAGAGCGGCCGGATCGGGATAGGCGGGCATCTGCCGGACCGGGCGCGCGCGCCACGAATCGGGGGTCCAGGCGGGGAAGTGCGTCATCGCTCGAAGCCTCTGGGCGGCATTTCGCGGGTTTATGGCCGGAAACGGCCGGCGGCGCCACCGAGGTCCGGAGGGCCGGACTTAAGCGCGACCTGCCCGCGCCGTGATCCCGCGCCGCACCAGTCCGGTGGAAACCTGCTCCGCTTCCGCGTCCAAGACGAGTCTCTGCATCTCTGAGCCTCCTGCGGCTCCTTTTACTCCGCCGCCATCGCCGGCCGGGCGTTCAATTTCCGCAGCGCCCGGTCCACCCACTGGGCGGTGAGCTTCTCCTGCGTGCTGTTCTGCCCGAGCCGTTCGTGCAGCGCCACGAAATCCACGCGATCGAGCGCCTGGTCCTGGTTGAAGCAGGAAAACACCACGCTCCTCTCGCCCGTCGCCGGATCGACATGCGGCTGGAGGCACTGGGCGCACACCTCCTTCATCATGCACTGCATCGGGCTGTTGATGGAGCCGACGGCGCTGTGGCCAGGCTTGAGATAGGGCGCGAGAACGCCGTGCCGCGCCGCGCCGACCGCCTGCATCATGCGGTCCGAGCCGATGACGATCAGATGGTCTGCCTCGGCAAGCGGGATCGCCGGCGCGCCGAGACGCCCGGCGCCGTAGGCGGCCATGGCTTGAACGATGTTGCCGACGAAGGCACGGTCGTCGGGGCGGGCGGGGCTCGGCGCGAAGCCCGGCGCCTCGTCGCAGCACCACACGATCACGTCGGCGGCGCGCTCGATCTCGGCAACCTTGTAGCGGTCCTCCATCTTCTTGTAGCCGGCGAAATAGATCACCCGCGAGCCGGCGGCGCGCAGTGCCGCGCCGATCGAGAACAGCACCGCGTTGCCGAGGCCGCCGCCCACCAGGGCGACCGTTGCATCCGCCATGATCTCGGTCGGCGTGCCGGTGGGGCCGGCGAGGATCACCGGCTCGCCGGGGCGCAACAACGCGCAGAGATCGGAGCTGCCGCCCATCTCCAAAACGATGATCGAGACGAGCCCGGCCTCGGGATCGGTCCAGGCGCCGGTCATTGCCAGCCCCTCCATGCCGAGCACGGTGCGGCCCGCGCCGTCCCCGACGGACGGCGCCAGCGTCTCGAAGTTTTGCAAGCGGTAGAACTGGCCGGGGCGGAAGGCGCGGGCGGCGGCGGGGGCGCGGATCACCACCTCGACGATCGTGGGCGTGAGGCGGTTCACCGCGTGCACCGTGGCGCGCAGCGCGTCGCGGCAGCGCGCGATCAGCTCGTGGCCGGAAACCGGCGTCGGCGGCAGCGCGTGCAGGACGCGGCTGACGACCGGATAACCGCGCTTCGCACCGCCCATCGCCTTCACCACGTTGCCGAAAAAGCTTGGGTGCAGATCGCCAAAGAAGCTCATCATCCGGCCGTCGCCGGCGCGGTGCATCAGCACCTGCGCCTGCTCGGGTTTCGCGCAGGCGCGCGGCGGCGAGACCGGCGCGCCCGCTTCGTCGATCGCCTGGAAATACTTGCCGTCAAGCAGCACCCGCCCGTCCTCGCGGGCGAGCACGGTGTTGGGTTGCGTGCCGGCGGCGACCAGAATCGCGCGCGCTCGCAGCGCCGCCTCGCTGCCGTCCTTGCGCCGCACCCGCAGGGCGCACGCATGGCCGTACTGGTCCACTTCCACCGCGACGGGCGTAAGCCCCTCGGCGAAGCGCACGCCCTCCTCCATCGCCTTCGCCACTTCCTCGTGGTTCAGCGTGTAGGAGGGGCTGTCTAGCAGGGTGCGGCGATAGGCGATGGTCGCGCCGCCCCATTCCTCCAAGAGGCGGGCGAGGGCGGGCGGGCGGCCTTCCCGCGCCGCCGCCGCGCGCTCGGCGCGGATCGCGGCTTCGTGGGCGAGGTATTCGTCGGCGATGGCGGCCTCTTCCACTGTCCATCCGGCGCGCACCGCATCGGTGCCGCGCTCGGCGATCAGGGTGCGGTAGCGGAGCGCGAACTTCTCCACCTGCCGGACGTAATAGGCGAGGCTTTCGGTCGCGGTGTCGATCGCGGTCAGTCCGCCGCCGATCACCACCACCGGCATCCGCAGCTGAAGATTGGCGATCGAAGAGAGCTTCGCCGCCCCAGTGAGCTGCAAGGCCATCAGGAAATCGGAGGCTTGACGCACGCCGCGCGCGAGCCCGTTCGGGATGTCGAGCACCGTCGGCTTTCCCGCGCCCATGCAGAGCGCGATGTGATCGAATCCCATCGCCCAGGCGTCGTCGATCGACAGCGTGCCGCCGCCGCCGAAGCGCACGCCGCCGAAATGCGCGAACTCACGCCGGCGTTCGAGCAGAAGGCGCACCAGTTTCAAGTAGTTCTTGTTCCAGCGAACCGTGATCCCGTACTCGGCGACGCCGCCGAACCCCGCCATCACCCGGTCGTCCAGGTTCTCGAACAGGCTAGCGGCCTCGCGCACCGGGCGGGCGGGATCGAAGCCGAGCGGCTCGATCTTCAGCCCGTCGATGGCGACCACCGTGTGTCCGTCGTTCAACAGGTGATGCGCGAGAGTGAAACCGGCGGGGCCGAGGCCGACGATCAGCACCTTGCGCCCGCTCGCGGGGCGCGGCAGCGGGCGGCGGATATCGAGCGGGTTCCAGCGCGTCAGCAGGGCGTAGATTTCGAACCCCCAGGGCAAAGCGAGCACGTCCTTGAGGATCGAGGTCTCGGCCTGCGGGATATCGACCGGCTCCTGGCGCTGGTAGATGCAGGCCTTCATGCAGTCGTTGCAGATGCGATGGCCGGTGGCGGCCATCATCGGGTTATCCACCGCGATGGCGGCGAAGGCGCCGAGCACGCTGCCCTGGGCGCGCAGCGTGTGCATCTCGCTGATCTTTTCATCAAGAGGGCAGCCCATCAGCGGCACGCCGAATGGGGATTTCTGGTAGGCGCCGGTTTTGCGGTCCTTCAGCCCCTTGCTGCACGAATCCTTTCCCTGCGTGTGGCACCAGATGCAGTAGTTCATCTGATCGAGCGCCTGCGCCGGGGACATGCCGGGATCGGTCAGCGCGAAGCCGTCGCGCTGGCGCCAGTAACGCTCGGGCAGGCGCAGCATCGTGACGCCGTCGCGCTCGGTCGTCTCCACGGGAACCTGATGCTGCGGGTCGATCTTGTGCGGCACCTTGAACAGAATCGTGCCCTTGTGCGCCGCTTGCCCGGCTGCTGTCAGTGTCGCCCACGCGGCGTAGCGGGCCGCCTGATCGAGCGCCTCGCCATCGGCCGACTTTTCCCAGTGCGTGACATGGCGGGCGAAGCTCGCATCCGTCAGCGCCTCGCCGAAGCGCGCCTCCAGCGCCGCCCGCAGACTTGGACCGTCGAGGTTCGAGGGGTCGGGGTATTTCTTCACCGCCTGACGCTGCACGAACAGGCGCTTGCAGGCGTGGATCGGATCGAGCGCGAGGGTGGCGCTGTTGAGCGCCGCGAGCTCTGCGCCGATGCCGAACAGTTCACCGAGAAACGTATCGAGCGCGGGGCCGAGGGCGACCACCAGTTCGCCCTCTTCCTTGGCATCCAGCGCGTCGGGCGCGGCGCGGGCGGCCATCAGGCGGGCGTGCAACGCGGGCGCATCCGCCGCCAGCCGCGCGACGAACAGCCGGTCGAGCCGGATCAGCCCGTCGCGGCTGGCGAGGTCGTCGAAACGGAACCCGAACCCCAGCTCGGGGGACTCGGGCAGCAGAGCACCATCCATCAAGGGTCGCACCGGGTTCCTGGCAGGCGAGGGCCGGGCCATGCCATTGCGGCGCGGCTACGGCAAGCCGGACCTCCCCTCAGGTCGGGGCGGCGCACCGGGGTTCAAGCGGCAAGCACGCGGTGCAGTTCCGCGTTTCGTGCCTCAGCACGCCCTCACTCCGCCCCGCTGCGTGCGGCCGGGTGAGAGCGGCCTCAGGCGAGGGCGCGGAGAACCTCGTCCTCGGTTGGGAAACGGCCGGTGGCCTTCTTCGAGTAGCGCAGCGTGCCGTTGACGGTGATCTCGAACACGCCGCCGCTCGACTTGCGGAGGGCGATTTCCGCGCCGGGGACGCGGGCAGAGATCAGGTCGCGGGCCTCACGGGCTCGCGGCTCGTAGCCTCACATCCCGCAATATTCGATCTCGACCTGCATGTTTGCGTTCCTACACCTGGACCGCCGCCTGATAGGCCGCCAGGCAGGCCAAATCTACGATCTGGCTGACGGACTCGTCCATCCGCATGATCTGCACGGCGTGGCTGAGGCCGACCAGCAGGGGCCCGATCGTGGTGCCCCCCACCATCTTCGGCGTGAGTCGCGAGACGATGTGCGAGGAATGAAGCCCCGGCATCACCAGCACATTGGCGGGGCCGGTGAGCCGGCAGAACGGATAGAGCGCGCGCAAGGCGGGATCGAGCGCTACATCGGGGCTCATCTCGCCGTCATATTCGAAATCGACCTTCTTCGAGTCGAGCAGACCGATCGCATCGCGCATCACCGCCGCCGCCGGGTGCATCGCCGCGCCGAAGGTGGTGTGCGACAGCAGCGCAACGCGCGGCTCATGGCCGAAGGCGCGGGCGACGCGCGCCGCACCCGTGGCGATCGCGGCGAGCTGCTCGGCGTTCGGGCGGAAATGGATCAGCGTGTCGGCGACGAACAGCGTACGCCCGCGCATTCCCACCATCAGGGTGAGGCCGAAGGCGGTTGCGTTGGGCGCGGGGTCGATCGCCTGGCCGATATCGTCCAGGCACACTTCGGTCGAGCGGGTGAGGCCCGTGACCATCGCGTCGGCGTCGCCGGTGGCGACCATGCAGGCGGCGAACACGTTGCGGTCCTGGTTCACGAGCCGCTGGCAGTCACGCTGCAAATAGCCGCGCCGCTGCAAGCGGCGATAGAGGAAGTCCACGTATTTCGGATTCGCCTGCGAGAGCCGCGCGTTGTGGATCTCGATCCCGTCCACGCGCCCCAACCCGAGGCTCTGCATCGTCGCCAGCACCCGCTCCTCGCGGCCGATCAAGACCGGCGTGCCGTAGCCGCCATTGCGGAACGCGACGGCGGCGCGGACGATCTTCTCCTCCTCGCCCTCGGCGAACACCACCTTCTTGGGCGCGGCGCGAACCGATTCCAGGATGCGGTCGAGCGCGCCGGCAGTGGGATCGAGCCGGCCGGAAAGCCCGCGCGCGTAGCGGCGCAAATCATCGAGCGGCTTCCGGGCGACGCCGGACTCCATCGCCGCCTTGGCGACCGCCGGCGGCACCCAGGACATCAGGCGCGGGTCGAAGGCATTGGGGATGATGTAATCGGGCCCGAAGGTGAGGCGGCGGCCGGCCGAGGCAGTGTGCACCTCGTCCGGCACGTCCTCGCGCGCGAGCTTCGCCAAAGCCTCGGCGGCGGCGATCTTCATCGCGTCGTTGATCGTGCTCGCGCGCACATCGAGCGCGCCGCGGAAGATGTAGGGGAAGCCGAGCACGTTGTTGACCTGGTTCGGGTAGTCGCTGCGGCCGGTGGCGATGATCGCATCGGGGCTGACGGCGCGCGCCTCCTCCGGCGCGATCTCGGGATCGGGGTTGGCCATCGCGAAGATGATCGGCTTGGCCGCCATGCTGCTGACCATCGCCGGCGTCAGTGCCCCCTTGACGGACAGCCCGAAGAACACGTCCGACCCTTCCACCGCCTCGGCGAGCGTGCGCGCCTTGGTAGCGACGGCGTGCGCCGACTTCCACTGGTTCATGCCCTCGCGGCGACCCTGATAGACGACGCCCTTGGTGTCGCAGAGCACGACATGCTCGGGGCGCACGCCCATCGCCTTGAGCAGTTCGACGCAGGCGATGGCGGCTGCGCCCGCGCCGTTCACCACGAGCTTGAGGTCGCGCAGCTCGCGGTTCGTGAGATAGCAGGCATTGATGAGGCCGGCGGCGGCGACGATGGCGGTGCCGTGCTGGTCGTCGTGAAAGACCGGAATGTCCATCAGCTCGCGCAGGCGCTGCTCGATGATGAAGCACTCGGGCGCCTTGATGTCCTCAAGGTTGATCCCGCCGAAGCCTGGTCCCAGGAAACGCACGGCGTTGACGAATTCGTCCACGTCCTCGGTGTCGATTTCAAGGTCGATGCCGTCCACGTCGGCGAACCGCTTGAACAGCGCGACCTTGCCTTCCATCACCGGCTTCGAGGCGACGGCGCCGAGATTGCCGAGCCCGAGCACGGCGGTGCCGTTCGAAATCACCGCCACCATGTTGCCCTTGGTCGTGTATTCGTAGGCGAGCGCAGCGTCACGCGCGATGTGCAGGCAGGGTTCGGCCACACCTGGCGAGTAGGCGAGCGACAGTTCGCGCGCGGTGGTGAGCGGCTTGGAAATGCGGGTCTCGAGCTTGCCGGGTCGGCCTTCCGCGTGCAGCGCCAGCGCCTCCTCGGCGGAGATGCGCGCGGTGCGCGTGTCGAGGCTGCCGCCATCGGTCATGGACGTCCTTTCCCGGTAACAATCTTGCGGTCCATCATGCAGGGCATAAGGCGGCGAGGGAAGCCGCCGTGCTCAGGGGCCCCGCTCGCGCACCGCGCCGATCAGGAACTCCTTGTTGCCCTCCGGACCGGTGATCGGGCTTTCGCAAAGGCCGGCAACGCTCCAGCCCGGCAGGGCCGCCCACCAGTCGCGGATGCCGGCGCAGACCGAGGCGTGGACGGCCGGGTCGCGGACCACGCCACGCTTGCCGACCGCCTGCCGCCCGGCCTCGAACTGCGGCTTGATCAGCGCGACGGCCCACGCGCCGGGCGCGCAAAGCGCGAGGGGCGCCGGCAGCACGGCGCGGAGCGAGATGAAACTCGCGTCGCAGACCAGGGCGCCGACCGGCTCAGCGATCTCGGCCGCGCCGAGATGGCGGGCGTTGGTGCGCTCGTGGACGATCACGCGGGGGTCGGCACGCAGCTTCCAGGCGAGCTGGCCGTGGCCGACATCGACCGCATGGACCCGCAGCGCGCCGTGGGCGAGCAGCACGTCGGTGAAGCCGCCGGTGGAAGCGCCGATGTCGAGGCAGATCCGTCCCTCCGGGCTGAAGCCGAACGCCGCCAGCCCGTGCGCGAGCTTGAGACCGCCGCGTGAGACCCAGGGATGGTCCTGGCCCCGGACTTCGAGGCCGGCGCCTTCAGCAAGGGCCTGACCCGGCTTGTCGATCCGCCGCTCGCCGCTGAACACGAGCCCCGCCATGATCAGGGCTTGGGCCCGGCTGCGGCTCTCGGCGAGGCCGCTTGCGACCAGGGCCTCATCGGCGCGCTGCCGTTTCATTGCGGTGGCAATCCCGCCCCGTCGCGCGGACTTGCTGCACCTGCGAAGGTTGCCAGCGGCCTGGAGCCACCATAATTAGGCGAGACGTGGCGCGGCGCATCGCGTCCCTGGCCTAGGAGAAGCCAATGAGCGGCTCGGCGAAGCGATTCCTGACGGTTACTCTCGACGGATCGAATAAATCCGCCAAGCTGCCGCTGATCGAGGGGAGTATCGGCCCGGCGGTGGCCGACATCCGCCGCCTCTACGGCGATCTCGGCGTCTTCACCTACGACCCGGGCTATGGCGCCACCGCCTCCTGCGAGAGCAAGATCACCTATATCGACGGCGATGCCGGGATCCTGCTCTACCGCGGCTACCCGATCGAGCAGCTCGCCGAGAAATCGACCTTCCTCGAAGTCGCCTACCTGATCATGCACGGGGAGCTGCCGAGCCCCGAGCAGCTCAAGACCTTCGAGCTCGGGGTGATGCGGCACACGATGCTGCACGAACAGATCCGCGCGTTCTTCAACGGCTTCCGCCGCGACGCGCACCCGATGGCGGTGATGTGCGGCGTGGTGGGAGCGCTGTCGGCTTTCTATCATGACAGCCTGGATGTGAACGATCCCAAGAGCCGGATGATCAGCGCCTTCCGGCTGATCGCAAAGATGCCGACGATCGCCGCCTGGGCGCACAAATACAATGTCGGCCAGCCCTTCGTTTATCCGCGCAACGATCTCGGCTATGCCGAGAACTTCCTGCACATGTTCCACGCCGTCCCGGCCGAGCCGTACGAGGTGAGCCCGACGCTCGCCAAGGCGATGGACCTGATCATGATCCTGCATGCCGATCACGAACAGAACGCCTCCACGAGCACCGTGCGGCTGGCGGGATCGACGGGGGCCAATCCGTTCGCCTGCATCGCGGCCGGTATCGCGAGCCTGTGGGGGCCGGCGCATGGCGGCGCCAACGAGGCCGTGCTGAAAATGCTGACCGAGATCGGCCACAAGCGGAACATCCCCGAGTTTCTGAGCGAGGTGAAGGATCGCGGCAGCCATACGAGGCTGATGGGCTTCGGCCACCGGGTGTACAAGAACTACGACCCGCGCGCGAAGATCATCCAGAAGGCGTGCCACGACGTGCTGGAAGAGCTCGGGGTGGACGACCCGCTGCTCGAGCTCGCCATGGAGCTTGAGCACATCGCGCTGCACGACCCGTATTTCCTGGAGCGCAAGCTCTATCCGAACGTCGATTTCTATTCGGGCATCATCCTGAAGGCGATGGGGTTCCCGACCAGCATGTTCACCGCTCTGTTCGCGGTTTCCCGCACGGTCGGCTGGATCAGCCAGTGGCAGGAGATGCACGAGGACCCCGAGCAGCGCATCGGCCGCCCGCGGCAGATCTATACCGGGCCGACGCAGCGCGATTACGTGCCGCTAGAGCGGCGGGGCTAAGCGCGGTGGCGGGCGAGTGGCCGGGTGAGCCGGAGCGGATCACCGAGGGCGATCTCGTGCTGAACAGCATCGGTTTCCGCATCCCTTTGCGGGAACCCTATGCCCGAACCGGGTGCACCGAATAGCCGTTCGTGGAGGATCACATGCCGGAAGCCTGCATCGTCGGATGGGCGCATTCCCCGTTCGGCAAACTCGAAGACCCCGATATCGAGAGCCTGATCGGCCGCGTGGCCGGCGCTGCCATCGCCGACGCCGGCATCGGCCCGGCGGACATAGACGCGAGCTTTGTCAGCCTGTTCAACAACGGCTTCTCGCCGCAGGATTTTCCCTCCTCGCTCGTGCTGCAGCACTTGCCGGAACTCCGGTTCAAGCCCTCCACACGTTTCGAGAACGCCTGCGCCTCGGGCTCGGCGGCGGTGCACGGGGCGCGCGACTTCCTCGCCTCCGGGCGCGGACGCTTCGCGCTGGTGATCGGCGTTGAGAAGATGACCGCCACGCCCGGCCCCGAGGTCGGCGATATTCTGCTCAAGGCGAGCTACAAGCGCGAGGAATCCGACATTCCCGCCGGTTTCGCCGGCGTGTTCGGCCGTATCGCGGAACGCTATTTCCAGCGCTACGGCGATCAGTCGGACGCGCTGGCCGCCATCGCCGCCAAGAACCACAAGAACGGGGTCGCCAATCCGTTCGCGCAGATGCGGAAGGATCTCGGTTTCGAGTTCTGCCGCACGCTGAGCGAGAAAAATCCCTATGTCGCGCAGCCCTTGAAGCGCACCGACTGCTCGCTCGTCTCGGACGGCGCGGCGGCGCTCGTGCTGACCGACGAGGAGACGGCGGCCAGCATGGGCAAGGCGGTGCGTTTCCGCGCTGCGGTGCAGGTGAACGACTACCTGCCGATCAGCAAGCGCGACATCACCCAGTTCGAAGGCGCGGCGGCGGCGTGGCGGCAGGCATTCGATGCGGCCGGGCTGAAGCTCGGCGATCTGTCCTTCGTCGAGAGCCATGACTGCTTCACCATTGCCGAGCTGATCGAATACGAGGCGATGGGGCTCGCCGCACCCGGCCAGGGCGCGCGCGCGGTGCTGGAGGGTTGGACCCAGAAGGACGGCCGCCTGCCGGTCAATCCCTCGGGGGGACTGAAGGCCAAGGGCCACCCGATCGGCGCCACCGGGGTCTCCATGCACGCGCTGGTGGCGATGCAGCTCACCGGCCAGGCGCCGGAGGGGATGCAGCTCGCCAAGGCCGATATCGGCGGCGTGTTCAACATGGGCGGGGCGGCCGTGGCGAACTACGTGTCGATCCTCGAACGGGCCAAGTAGCGCCGCGTCAGGGCAAGCGTGCGCCAGCGGCCGCAATCGACCGCGAACCGCAGCGCGAGCCCATGACGGCGGTGGGCGGCGAGCACGGCGCGTGACTGCTGAACGAGCAGCCCCGAAAGTACCGCCACGCCGCCCGGCGCGAGATGGGCGGCCAATCGGTGCGCCATCAGGGCGAGCGGGCGGGCGAGGATGTTGGCCAGCACGAGGTCGTAGGGGGCGCCCGCCCGCACGAACCGGCTCCGCCAGCCGTCCGCGAGCTGCGCCCGCACCAGCGGTGCGACGCCGTTCGCCCCCGCGTTGCGGCGGGCGAGCCGCACCGACCAGGGCTCGATATCGGCGGCGCGTGTGGGGCGGCGCAGGAGCTGCGTGGCGGCGAGCGCCAGGATGCCCGAGCCGGTGCCGAGGTCGAGGATGCGGCGCGGGCGGTGCGATCGGGCGATCCGTTCCAGCGCGATGAGGCAGCCCTGGGTCGAGCCGTGCTCGCCGGAGCCGAAGGCGAGACCGGCGTCCAGCACGAGCGTGATGCGCCCGGGTGCGGCGGGGCCTTGCAGGTGCGAGCCCCGCACGGCGAACCGGGCGCCGATACGCTGCTGAGGGAAGCCGGCATAGCTGCGGGCGAGCCAGCCCTCGGCCGGCGTCGGGGCACGCTCGAGGACGGGGCTGAGTCCGGTGAGCCCGGAGGCGAGGGCAAGGGCCGCCGCGAGGGCCGGCTCGTCGGCGCCGGCGCGCTTCACGCCCTCGATCCGCCAGCGTCCGGTCTGTTCGTCGCGGAAGAAGCTCACTGTGTCGCAGGCGGCGCCGAGCGCCGCCTCGAAGGGCTCCAGCGCCCAGTCCGGCACCTCCAATGCGACGGTTTCCAGGGCGTCCGGGCTTTGCTTCATGTGACCGGGGATATGTGCCACTTGCCCCGGCACCGCCAGACTCGGATGATGCTTCGGTGACAGCCGCAGCGAGCGCGTCGTGAACATTCTCGCTCCGCCCAAGGCCCGCCTGTCCGTCGACGTGGTGTTCGACCTCGTCTGCCCCTGGTGCTTCCTGGGCGTGCGCCGGCTCGCGCGCACGGTGCGCCACCGCCCCGACCTGCTGGTCGATCTCACTTGGCGCCCGTTCCTGCTCAATCCCGACATGCCGCGGTCCGGGATGTCCCGGCCGGAATACGTGGTGCGGAAATTCGGCGGCGAGGACCGGGCGCGGCGGCTTTATGCCTCGATCTCGGAGATCGGGCGGTCAGAGGGCGTGCTGTTCCGCTTCGACCGCATCCGCCGCACGCCATCCTCGGTGAACGCGCACCGGCTGGTGCGCTTCGCGGGCCGCTACGGGGCGGCGGACGGGATGGTGGAGGCGCTGTTTTGCGCCCATTTCACCGACGGGCTCGATATCGGCGACTTGGGGATGCTGGTGGCGATCGCCGCCGCTTGCGGGCTCGACCCGGCCGAGGCGCGGCGATTCCTGACGAGCGATCAGGAGACCGACGCGATTCATGCCGAGAATCTTCGCTCGCACCGGCTCGGCATCAACGGCGTGCCCTGTTTCGTCGTGGCCGGACGGCACGCGATCGCCGGAGCGCAGGAGCCGGAGGTGATCGAGCGTCTGCTCGATGTCGCGGCGGTGGAGGCCGGTCCCGCCTGAGGCTTGCGGCGCGGTTGCCGAGCCCGTAGAGAACGACCCGCCGGTATGGGCGCGTAGCTCAGCGGGAGAGCACCTCCTTGACATGGAGGGGGTCAGAGGTTCGATCCCTCTCGCGCCCACCATCACCGCAGCTAATGGCGCGAGCAACCTCGATGAAGGCCTGGATAGCCGGGCTGGCAGCACGGCTCCGCAGCGTGTAGGCGGACACCGGCAGCGCAGCACCCAGCCGCAGCGGGAGCACCCTCAAGTTCCATGCTGGTGCCAGATTTCGCACGAGACTTTCCGGAAACGCCGTGACGAAATCGCCGGACGCCAAGAGCTGTAGGCGCAGCATCATCGAATAGGTGGTCACGACCGGCGGATCCATGCTCAGCCCTTCCGCCCGATGCGCTGCCGCCACCAGCTCGTAGACCGCCGTGCCGGCGGGCGCGAGCACCCAGGGCTTGCCCGCCAGATCGGCAAACCGCATCGCCGGCGCATGCGCCCAGACATTGTGGCCGCCGGCGACGACGAGAAGCGCCTCCTCCAGCAGCACATCTTGCCGCACATCGTCGGGCGCGCCGTCGCGGGTGCCGCGCCCCAGCATCACGTCGACGCGCCGGTCGCGCAGGTCGCCGAACGTCATCGCGGCGGTGTTGGACTCGACGACCTGGACCCGGAGCCGCGAATAGCGTTGCCGCAGGGCGAAGAGCGTGGCGGCGAGGGCGCCGCCGGCGATGTGGGATTCGCTGGTACCGACGACGATTTCCGCCGCTCCCGGATCAGACAGCGCCCTGATCTCGCGCAGCCCCTCGGCTAGGATGTCGGTCGCTTCCAGCGCCCGGCGCAGCAGCGCGGCGCCGAACGGGGTCGGCGCGACTCCGGCCGGGCTCCGCTCCAGCAACGGGACGCGCAGGGCCGTTTCCAAATGGCTGATCGCCTGTGACACGGCGGGCTGAGTCATCGACAATTCCTGCGCGGCTTTCGCCATGCTCCCGGCCTGGACCACCGCATGCAGAACGCGCAGCTCCCGCAGCCGCAGCCGCCCGCCGATCAGCCTGTCCCAGCTTCGAATGCCGCCGCCCATGGAGCCGCTTATACCCCCATACGAAAAACGATCATTCCAGGGTTTTCAGTCGGCATACACACTCCGCGCCTCACCGCCGGAAACCCTGCCATGTCGCGCCTTGCCAGCCTGATCGCCGTATCTGTTTTGATTGCAACGCCGTCGCTGGCGCAGGATGCCCGCCAGCCCGCCCCGCGTACCGAGGCGGAACGCGCGTTCATCCTCGGACAAATGCGCCTGTTCCTGGAATCGACTCAGGCGATCACCGCGGCCCTGGCCAAGGGCGACCTGAAGACCGTCGCCGAGGAAGCCGCGGCCCGCGGGCGCAAGGGCACGCCGCTGTCTTCGATCCCGCCCGGGTTGAAAGCGAAGGAGACACCGGACTGGACCGCCATGATGGGGGGTGCGCGCGCCGGATTCGACGATTTGGCCAGTGCGGCGCAGGCCGGCGCCCCCTCCATGCAGCTCGTCGGGATGCTGGGCGAGACGCTGCGGAACTGCGCCGCCTGCCACCGAACCTATCGGCTGGTGGGCGAATAGCAGCGATCGCCCTGCGATCGGCAGCCGATCGGCTCCACGATCGGTCCGTCCTCGTCAAGTATCGGGCGTTAGCGCCTAAGCTCGATGCCGGAGTAACGATATAAATCGTATCGGCGGCTTCGTGTTCGGACGGTCGCGACTCCGCATCAATCGAAGCCGAAAAACCCCTCGGCCTCGCTGAGCGGGCGGGCGGCGCGCAGGCGAACGAGGTCGGGCACCGGGCGCGCGGTGCGCGGGTCGCCCGCGAGCATCCGCTCCAGCGCGGCGGCGACGCCGAGCACCAGCGCATCGCCGCCCCGGGGCCCGACGATCTGCAAGCCGAAGGGCATCCCGTTGCGGTCGAGACCAACCGGCAGCGAGAGAGCGGGATGGCCGGCGAGCGTTA
Organism: Acetobacteraceae bacterium; assembly: GCA_035685165.1. Lineage (GTDB taxonomy): Bacteria > Pseudomonadota > Alphaproteobacteria > Acetobacterales > Acetobacteraceae > DATFDN01. The sequence continues at coordinate 75,581 of DASRBI010000008.1, read as the reverse complement.
CGACATAGGCGAGCGATAGCCAGTGGAAATAGGTGCGGGTGGGCTTGCCGTCGATCTCTTTGGGGTAAAGCTCGCGCCAGGAGCGCGGGCTGATGGTGATCGCGGGCGATAGGATCACGTCGTAGCCGGCGAAAAAATCCTGCCAGCGCCGATAGAGCGCGGTCTGCGCGGCGTGCGCGCGGGCGACGTCGGTCGCGCTGTAGCGCAGCCCTTCCTCCACGTTGGCGCGCACATTGGGGCCGACATCCTGCGGGCGGGTGCGGACCTTCTCGAGATGCGTGGCGAGGAAGTTCTGCGCGCGCATCACCTCGAAGGCCTCGTCGGCGCCGGCGCAATCGGGATGCGCATCGTCGGCGCGCGCGAAGACATGGCGGAACAGGCCGGTCTTCTCGGCGAACACCTCGGCGACGTGGCGCTCGGTGGGGGCGGTGCCGAAATCGGGCGTGAGCGCCACGCGCAGGCGGGAGAGATCGGTTTCGGGCGGAACCGCGAAGTCCTCGGCGCGGCGCACGGTGCGGCCGAGGATCGTGGTGGCGAGCGGATCGGCGGCGTCGTCGCCGACCATCGCGGCGAGCATCAGCGCGAGATCGGGCACGTTGCGCGCCATCGGGCCACGCACCGGCAGCCCCGACCAGCCGAGCGTGCGGCCCTCGTAGGGAACAAGGCCGGGCGTGGGACGAAAGCCGACGATGCCGCAGAAGGCGGCGGGGTTCCGTAGGCTGCCGCCGGTGTCGGAGCCGGTGGCGATAGGAACCATGTCGCAGGCGAGCGCGACGGCCGAGCCGCCGGAAGAGCCGGCGGCGGATTTCGCGGGGTCGAACGGGTTGCCGGTCGCGCCATAGACGGCGTTGCGCGTGTTGGCGCCGGCGCCGAACTCGGGCGTGTTGGTCTTGCCCACCACCACCGCGCCCGCGTTGCGCAGCCGGCCGACGCTCAGGCTGTCCGCTTCGGCAACCTCGTTCCTGTGGATCGGGCTGCCGCGGGTGAAGGGCAGGCCGGCGGCCGCCTCCAAATCCTTCACGCCGAGCGGCAGTCCGTGCAGCAGGCCGAGCGCCTCGCCGCGGGCTACGGCCGTGTCGGCTGCCTTCGCGGCCCGGCGGGCGGCTGCGTCGTCGCGGGCGACAATGGCGTTGACGGCCGGATTGATGGCGTCGATCCGCGCGAGGCAGCTCTCTAGAAGCTCGGTCGCGGACAGGCGCTTCGCGCCGATCAGGCGGCGCGCTTCCACGGCGCTCAGATCGCAGGGTTCGGTCATGGGGCGTTCGCTCCCTGGGGTTTCGGGAGCTTCTCTCCCGGGTGTTCCGGGTGGGCAAGGGGATATGCCCCTCCCTCTAGCCCCTCCAGCACGGCGAGGGGGAACTCTTCTGTGCCGCTCGTCAGAGCGCGCCGAGCTGGCGCAGACTCGTCCATTTTCCGTTGCCGACGATGATGTGGTCGTGCAGCAGCACCGAAACCGCCGACAGCGCGGCGCGCACCTCCTGGGTCATCGCCACGTCGTCATGCGAGGGGGCAGGATCGCCGCTCGGGTGGTTGTGCACCAGGATTACGGCGGCGGCGTTCAGCTCCAGCGCGCGGCGGGCGACCTCGCGCGGATAGACGGGCGTGTGGTTCACCGTGCCGCGGCCCTGCATCTCGTCGGCGATCAGCCGGTTGCGGGTGTCGAGAAAGAGCACGCGAAACTGCTCGATCCGCTCGCGCGCCAGCGTGGCGGTGAGATAGTCCATTAGCCGGTCCCAGGAGGAGAGAACGGGCCGCCCGATCACCTCGGCACGCAGCAGGCGCACCGAGGCGGCGTGCACGAGCTTGAGCGCGGCGATGCTGGCTTCGCCCAGCCCGTCGATGCCGCGCAGGTCCTGCAAGGGCGCCGCGATGACCGCGGCGAAGCTGCCGAAGCGGGCGAGGAGCGCGCGGGCGATCGGCTTGGTGTCGCGGCGGGGAAGCGCGAGAAACAGCACCATCTCCAGCATTTCGTGATCGGCCAGCGCGTCCGGCCCGGCGGTCAGCAGGCGGGCGCGCATCCGCGCGCGATGGCCCTCGGCGCCGATCGCCTCGTCCAGGAGGTGCATCTGTTCGGAAAGGCCGCTGCGTTGTCGCGCCATGATCGCCGCCCCGGGCCGGAGGCCCGGCGGACGGCCGGGCGCGTCAGCCGACCGGATAGGGCGGCTTCTCGTATCCTGCCGGCGAAAGGGTAAATACTTCGACGCCGGTTTCAGTGACGCCGACCATGTGCTCGAACTGCGCCGACAGGCTGCGGTCGCGGGTGACGGCGGTCCAGCCGTCCTCCAGGATTTTCACTTCGGGGCGGCCGGCGTTCACCATCGGCTCGATGGTGAAGAACATCCCGGGCAAGAGGCGTGGGCCTTCGCCGGGGCGGCCGAAATGCAGCACGTTGGGCGGCTCGTGGAAGTGCCGTCCGATCCCGTGCCCGCAGAAATCGCGCACCACCGAGAAACGCTGGCCCTCCACATAGGACTGGATGGCGTGGCCGACGTCGCCCAGCGTGACACCCGGGCGGACGGCGCGCACCCCACGCATCAGAGCCTCGTAGGTCACGTCCATCAGGTTGCGCGCCTTGGTGGACGGCGTGCCGGCGACATACATGCGCGAGGAATCGCCGTGCCAGCCATCCAGGATCACGGTGACGTCGATATTGAGGATGTCGCCATGCAGCAGGCGCCGGTCCCCCGGGATGCCGTGGCAGACGACATGGTTGATCGAGATGCAGACCGACTTCGGAAATCCGCGGTAATTCAGCGAGGCGGACGTGGCCCCGTTGGCCAGGATGAACTCATGGCAGATGCGGTCGAGCTCGCCCGTGGTGACGCCCGGCTTCACATGGGTCGTGATCATGTCGAGGGTCTCGGCGGCGAGCCGCCCGGCCCGCCGCATCCCCGCGAAATCCTCTGGCCGATGGATGGTGATCCGCCGCGTCTCGCTGCCGCCATCCATCGCCGCGCCGTGACCTCGTCTTGTCCGCATCCTCGGCAAAATGCGCAGCCGCGCCGGGCGGCGCAAGGGCGTGGCGGGAAGGGCTGCGAGAGCCTATGAGCGGGCCATGACGGAAGCGACGGAGACCGACCCGAAGGCTGCCCGCAAGCGGGAAGCGGGCGAGGCGGCGGCGGCGATGGTTCAGGACGGGATGGCGGTCGGGCTCGGCACCGGCTCAACCGCCTATTTCGCCGTGGCCGCGCTTGGGCGGCGCGTGCGTGCGGGGCTCAGGATCGCCGCTATCCCGACCTCGGAACGCACGGCGGCACAGGCGCGGGCGGAGGGGATTCCGCTCGTGACCTTTGCCGAACGGTCGCGGCTCGATCTGACGATCGACGGCGCCGACGAGATCGCGCGCGGCTCGCTTGATCTGATCAAGGGGCTGGGCGGCGCGCTCCTGCGCGAAAAGCTTGTCGCGGCGGCGTCCGACCGGCTGATGATCGTCGCCGACGACAGCAAGCTCGTGGACCGACTGGGCACGCACGCGCCGGTGCCCGTGGAGGTGGTGGCGTTCGGGTGGGAAACCACCGCCGCCCGGCTTGCGGCGGCTGGCGTCGAGCCCGCGCTGCGGCGGGGCACGGGCGGTGCGCCGTTCGTCACCGACGGCGGCAACCTGATCCTCGATTGCGCCTGCCGGGCGATCGCCGATCCGGCGGCGCTGCATCGCCGGCTCAAGGAGATCGTCGGTGTGGTGGAAACGGGGCTGTTTCCGGCGATGGTTTCGGCCGCGCTGGTGGCCGGGGCGGGGGGCGTGATGCGGCTGGAGCGCGGCTAGGGACGCTCCGCCGCACCGTCCCCGCCCCCTGCTCACCCCGCGTGGGCTGTGGCGGTGCGGAATCCCTGGAACCGGTGCGGCACGCGGTGGATCGCTTCGATTACCTTCCGCCGCGTCGTCGCCGTGTCGCTTGGCAGGAAGTCGATCGTCACCGTGTCGGTGATGCCGCCGAACCGTTTCTCGATTGCCTCCGCGATCCCCTCGTAGGGCGCGCGGGCGGTGAACAGGTCGAGCGTTTCATCGGAGATCTGCGCCGCCAGCTCGTGCCATTTTCCCTCGCGCGACATCTGATGGAGGCGCACGCCGAGATCGGATAGGCCGTGCACATCGAGCACGCCGCGATAGGCGGGCGTCGAGCCATAGAAGCCGATCCGGTAGCGAATCTTCTCCGCGGCAGCCCGCACCGCAGCCTCGTCCGGCCCGGTGGCGATGAAGCCGCCGCCGGTGATCTCGAACGCCGCGCGGGACTTCCCGGCCGCACCGAGCTCGGTCTCGATCTGCGGCATCACCACCTGTTCGAGATAGGCGCGCGTCGCGAACCCGTGCAGGCGCACGCTGTCGGCCAGCCGCGCGGCGGTGCGCGTCATCAATGGCCCGACCGCGGCGAGCGCGATGGGCGGCAAAGCGAGCCCGGTCCCGGGTGGCGTGAACTCGGGCGTCATCAGCGTGAAACTGTAGTGCTTGCCGCGGTAGTCGAGCTTCTCGCCAAATTCCCAGCAGCGGAATATCGCCCGCAGCGCCTCGATATACTCTCCCATGCGCTCGGCCGGCGCGGTCCAGGGCACGCTGAACCGGCGCTCGTTGTGCGCCTTCACCTGGCTGCCGAGCCCAATCACGAACCGCCCGCGCGAGTGGCGGTGCAAATCCCAGGTCTGATTGGCGACGATCATCGGGCTGCGCGGGAAGGCGATGGCAACCGAGGTCGCGAGCTGCACGCGCTCGGTGGCGAGTGCCGCGAACGCGAGCGGCGCGAACGGGTCGTGACGCAGCTCGTTCGACTGCACGTTGTCGAAGCCCTCGTCCTCGGCGCGGCGCGCCGCTTCGCTGCAGGCGCGCCAGTCCTCGACCGGCAACACGGTGGAAACACGCATCCCAGACCCTCCTTACGAGTGCGGCTGTGCCAGTGTCAGCGTCATCGCCGCTTCCGGCGCGGCGGCGGCGAGGTGCGCCGTCACCTCGCCGAACCAGCGGGTCAGGAAGCTCATCTGCACCGGCAACGGGGGAAAGCCCGGCAACACGCGTCCGAGCCAGATCGCGCCCTTCTGCACGGGTTTCGCCCGCTCCTCGGCGCTCGCATCGGCCGGCAGCCCGGCAATCGGATACCCCACATAATCGCAACGCAGCGCCGGACCGCGATAGGCCGGGTTGTCGATCTGCTCCACCCCGTCGCTGCGGCTGGACAAATCGGTGAGGATCCTGCCATCGAATGCGTGCAGATGCGTCTCGCACCGGCCGGTGCTCTGATAGGCGCGGATCATCTCGGCGAAAGCGCTCAGCAGGTTGCCGCTGCCCGCAAGCAGCGCGGGCGGGACCGGCGTGCGGGCGGCGTCCGGCGCCAGAACGAGCTCGCGCAGCGCGGGCGGGTTCGCGCCGTAATCGATGACGACGCGCCGCGGGTCGCCCGACCAGTGACCGATCGATTGATAGAACTCCGGAACCGCGCGAAGCCCCTGCCAGCGGCCGGTCGAGACGGTGAGCTGCTCGCCAGGGTGCAGGAATCCCGCGACCCCCGCGGTGCGAAACAGCGTATCGACACGATAGGCAGTCGGGCTGAGGCTGAACTCGGTGTCGATCGTCAGCACGTGCAGCCCGGCGGCATAGACGGTGAAGCTCAGGCGCGCACTCTGTCCCGGCGGCTCGGCTGCGGCCGGCAGTGACAGCAGGGCGAACAGGGCGAGGGCGGCGAGACGGCGGCGCATGGGCACTTCTAGCGGTGCATGTGACGAAATGCACCAGCCCTGGCATTTCCCCTGCGCGGTGGCATATGAGGAGGCGATGGCGGACGGAACGATCACGCGGATGGCCGCCGTGCGGCCCGCGGCGACACGGCGGCGGCCGCGCGCGCTGCCCTGGCGGGACCGCCAGGGGCGGCTCTCCTGGCTGAAAGCGGCCACACTCGGCTTCTGCGTCACGCCCGGTCTGCTCACCGCATACTGGCTCGCGACCGGCCAACTCGGCGCCCGGCCGATCACCGAGGCCCTGCACGAAACCGGGCTCTGGACTGTCCGCTTCCTGATGATCTCGCTCGCGCTCACGCCGGCACGGCTGGTGTTCGACTGGCCGCGAGCGCCGCTGATAAGGCGCATGGTGGGCGTGACGGCCGCCTGTTACGCCGGTATCCATTTCACGCTCTACATCGCGCAGCAGAACTTCCATCTACTGTTCGTCGCCTCGGAAATCGTGCATCGCTTCTACCTGACGATCGGTTTCGCGGCGCTGGTTGGACTGGTCGCGCTGGCCGCGACCTCCACCGACGCGGCGACGCGGCGGATGGGCAAGAACTGGAAGCGGCTGCATCGCGCGGTCTATGTGATCGCTGTGCTCGCGCTGCTGCACTATTTCATCCAGTCGAAGGCCAATGTCGGCGAGCCGGTGGTTTTCGCCGGGCTGTTCCTGTGGCTGATGCTATGGCGGCTGCTGCCCGGCAAGTGGGGCGGCGCGGTCGCCGTGCTGCCGGCGCTCGGCATCGTGGCCGCGGCGCTCGCCGCCGGTGTCGAATATGCATGGTACGACATCGCAACCCACGTCAATGCGTGGCGCGTGCTGATGGCGAACGAACGCTGGCGCCTGATGCGCCCGGCGCATTGGGTGCTGGTCAGCGGGGCCGGGATTTTCGCCCTCGCGCTGCTGCGCCGCCTCTGGCTCTGGCTCGCCGTCCGGCCCTGGTTCCCGCGATTGCGCCGCGCCGCCGGCCCAGGGATGCTGCGCCCCCGTCAGCCTTAAGGGGGGACCATGCCACGCCGCCTGATCGATATCTCGGTGCCGCTCAAGGCCGGCATCAAGAGCGACCCGCCGCACATGCTGCCGAGGATCGACTACATCGACCATCACCAGAACGCCCCGGGGATGGCCGAGTATTTCGGCATCCGCGTCGATCAGTTTCCCGAGGGCGAGTACGCCGCCGTGGAGCGCGTGCAGATCAGCACGCACAACGGCACGCATCTCGATGCGCCCTATCATTTCTTCAGCCGCATGAATGAGCGGCTGAAACCGGGCGGCGAGCCCTCCTGGCGGATCGACGAGGTACCGCTCGAATGGTGCTTCCAGCCGGGCGTGAAGCTCGACTTCCGCCATTTCGACGACGGCTATGTGGTGCAGCCCACGGATGTAGAAGCCGAGCTGCGACGCATCGGCCATGAGCTGAAGCCGCTGGAGATCGTGCTGGTCAACACCGCCGCCGGTGCGCGCTACGGCGAGGACGATTTCATCGACCGCGGCTGTGGCATGGGCAAGGCGGCGACGCTGTGGCTGCTCGAGCGCGGCGTGCGCGTCACCGGCACCGACGGGTGGAGCTGGGACGCGCCGTTCTCCCACACCAAGCGCAAGGTCGCGGAAACCGGCGATGCGAGCCTGATCTGGGAAGGCCATCGCGCGGGCCGCGAGATCGGCTATTCGCACCTCGAGAAGCTGCACAATCTGGAGGCGCTGCCGCCCGACGGGTTCCAGGTCGTGTGCTTCCCGGTGAAGGTGCATCGCGGCTCGGCGGGATGGACGCGCGCGGTCGCGATCATCGAGGACTGACCGCTGGATTACCGGCTGAGCGCGCGCTTCCGCATCGAGCCGCCGCGCACCGCGCAGGATGAGCTGAACGACGCGGCGGCGATGTATCGCGCGCGGCGGCTCGCCGAGGCGGCGGATTGCTGCCGCGCCGCGCTCCGCCGCGATGCGGCGATCGCCGAGGCGTGGCACCTGCTCGGCGTCACCAGCCTTGAACGCGGCGATCCCGAACCGGCGCTGGCGCCGCTGTCGCGGGCGCTCGCGCTCGCACCGGGGCTGACACGCGCTTGGTATCATCTCGGCAACACGCTGATGGGGCTCGACCGCCACCTGGATGCGGTGGCGTCGTTTCGTGCGGCGCTGGCGCGCGCGCCCGATTTCATCGAGGCCGAAAACAATCTCGGCAACGCGCTGCGCGCGCTCGGCCGCAACGACAAAGCGATCCCCTGCTACCGCCGCATCCTGGCGCGCAGCCCCGATCACCGCCCGGCGCTCTACAACCTCGCCCTCGCGCTGAGCCAGACCGGCGCGCTGGGCGAAGCCGAGGCGGCGCTGCGGCGCGTGCTTGCGGGCGATCTGTCGGCGGAAGACCCCGCCCGCATCGCCGACGCGCACGCGGCGCTCGCGCGCGTGCTGATCGCCGACGAGCGCGACGAGGAGGCGCTGAGTGAGCTGGAAGCCGAGCGCCGCCTGCGCGGCGCCGACGCTGCGGCGCCCGCGTTCAACATGGGGATGCTGCTGCTGCGGATGGGGCGCTGGGCCGAGGGCTGGCGGCTCTACGAGCAACGCTGGCACGTGCCCGGCTTCCGCGAGGGTGCCGAGGCGATGCGCCCGGTGCCGCCTGTGCTCGACCCGGCCCGTGTCGCTGGCCTGCGTGTGCTGGTGCGCGGTGAGCAGGGAAGAGGCGACGTGATCCAGTTCGCCCGCTACGCGCCGCTGCTCGCGCAACGCGGCTCGCGCGTAACGCTGTCGGTGTTTCCTGAACTGGTGCCGCTGCTGGCGACGCTCGAAGGCGTCGAGAAGGTGGTCGGCGACGACGAACCGGACCCGCCGCACGACGAGGTCGCCGCGCTCCTCAGCCTTCCGCTCGCGTTCGGCACCGAGCCCGGTTCGGTGCCCGCAGAAGTGCCTTTTCTGCGCCCCGATCCGGCGCGGCGCGCGCGCTGGGCAGGGCGGCTCGGCGCGGAACCCGGCCTGCGCGTGGCGCTGTGCTGGAGCGGCTCGGAGCATTCCCGCGCTCGCGCGGCGGCAACGCTCGCCGACTTCCTGCCGCTTGCCGAGGTGCGCGGCGTGGTGTGCCACGCATTGGTAAAGGAGCCGACGGAAGCCGATCGCGCGCTGCTTGCGGCGCATCCCGCGCTCCGCGATCACGGCGCGGCGCTGACGGATTTCGCCGAAACCGCGGCGCTGCTGGCGCACATGGACCTGGTGATTTCCGTCGATACCGCCGTCGCGCACCTCGCGGGGGCGCTCGCCCTGCCGCTCTGGCTGCTCTTGCGGCGCGGGGCCGACTGGCGCTGGATGCGCGGCCGCACCGACAGCCCCTGGTACCCCACCGCGCGCCTGTTCCGCGCCGGCCCGGACGGCGGCTGGGCCGCGGTGGTGGCCGAGGTCCGAAGCGTGCTTGAGGCGGAGGCGGCAAAGCACCTAGGCTTCTGACAAAGGACGGAGGGCGGCGATGGCAGGCCTTTATTTCGAGGAATTTCACGCGGGGCAGGTGTTCGATCACGCGATGACGCGCACCGTTACCGAGACCGACAACGTGCTGTTCACCACCATGACCATGAACCCGCAGCCGCTGCATCTCGATGCGGAGTTCGCGAAGAACACCGAGTTCGGGCGGCCGCTGGTGAACAGCATCTTTACGCTCGGCCTCGTGATCGGCATCTCGGTCGGCGAAACCACGCTCGGCACCACCATCGCCAATCTGGGGATGAGCAAGGTCGAGTTCCCGAAGCCGGTTTTCCATGGCGACACGATCCGCGTGCGCTCGATCGTGCGTTCGGTGCGCGCGAGCAAATCGCGCCCCGATGCCGGCGTGGTCGAATTCGAGCACCAGGGCTGGAATCAGCGCGGCGAGCTGGTGGCAACCTGCCTGCGCGCGGCGTTCATGCGGCGCAGGCCGGCTGGCGGATAGGTTGAGGGTGTCGGGCGCACGGAGCGCAGCGGAATGCATCGTGACGCTAGCGTCGGCGGATTGGCATCCGCCCTACGCAACCGCTATTCCATCAGCTCCATCTGGATCGGACCCTCGCGCCGCCCGTGGGTGAACTGATCCACCTTCGGGTTGCCGCTGCGCAGTAGGTCGGAAGCCGCGCCGGTCCAGACGATGCGGCCCTCGTAGAGCATTGCCGCGCGGTCGCCCATGCGGCTGGCGCTCGCCATGTCGTGCGTGATCGCGATCGCGGTGCTGCCGAGGCGGCGCACGCAATCGACGATCAGCCCGTCGATCACCGCGCCCATGATCGGATCGAGCCCGGTGGTGGGTTCGTCGAAGAACAGGATATCGGGCCGGGCGGCGATCGCGCGCGCCAGCGCCACGCGCTTCTGCATCCCGCCCGAAAGCTCCGAGGGATAAAGATCGCCGACCGAGGCGGCCAAGCCGACCTGGCCCAGAAACTCCGCGGCCTGCGCGCGCGCGGCGCGGCGCGACAGCCGCCCCTTGGCAAGCTGGCCGAACATCACGTTCTCCCACACGGGCAGGCTGTCGAACAGCGCGCCGTTCTGGAACAGCATCCCGATCCGCCCGCGCACCGCCTCGCGCTCGCGCGCGCTCATCTTCAGGATGTCGCGCCCGTCGATCTCGATCGCACCCGCATCCGGCTCGATCAGGCCGAGAATGCATTTGAGCAGCACCGACTTGCCGGAACCCGAGCCGCCGATCACCACCATCACGCTCGCGGCGGGCACATCCAGGTCCACGCCGTCCAGCACCACCTTGCGGCCGAACGACTTGCGCAGCCCGCGAATGCGGATTTTCAGAGGTGCCCCGCCGCTCATCGCGCGAAGAACATCTCGGTCAGGATGTAGTCGAAGGCGAGGATGAGGATCGAGGCGCCAACCACTGCCGAGGTGGTGGCCGAGCCCACGCCCTGCGCTCCGCCGCGGCTGTGGTAGCCCTGATAGCAGCCCATCAGCGCGATCAGGAACCCGAACACCGCCGCCTTCACGAGCCCGGAGACCACATCCCCGGTCTGCATGAAGTTCAGCGTATTCGTGATGTACATGTTCGGGCCGAAGCCGAGCTTCACGACTGAGATGATGAAGCCGCCCATCACGCCGAGAATGTCGGCGATCACCACCAGCACCGGTAATGCGATCACGCCGGCAACCAAGCGCGGCGTGACGAGATACTTCATCGGGTTGGTTGAGAGCGTGCTGAGTGCGTCGATCTGGTCGGTCACGCGCATGGTGCCGATCTCGGCCGCCATCGCCGCCCCGATCCGCCCGGCAACCATCAGGCCCGCCAGCACCGGCCCCAGCTCGCGGGTGATCGACAGCACCACCACGTTCGCGGTCGCGCTCTGCGCCGAGAAGCGCGAGAAGCCGAGATAGGATTGCAGCGCCAGCACCATGCCGGTGAAGATCGCCGTCAGCGCCACCACCGGGAGACTGAAATAGCCGATATCCACCAGCGCCCGGCCGAACATGCGCCAGTAGAAGGGCGGGCGCACCAGATGCGACAGCGCCGATGCGCCGAACAAGGCGAGGCTCCCGGCGCCGCGCACGGCGCCGATCACCGCCCGGCCCAGCGCGGCGAGGAAGTCGAGGAGAAGGTTCACGAGGCGGGCAGATAGACGCGGCGGAACCGTCCGCCAAGAGAGGTCAGTATTTCATACCCATTCGTCCCCGCCGCCTCGGCCACCGCATCGGGCGGCCGGCCGGGGCCGATCAGCTCCACCGCGTCACCCGCGCAGAGTTCGGGCATCTCGGTCGCATCGAAGGTGGTAAGGTCCATCGACACACGACCCACCAACGGCAACACCCGATCCTGGAAAACCGCGGCGCCGCGGTTCGACTGGCTGCGCAGGAACCCGTCGGCATAGCCCACCGCCACGGTCGCGATGCGGCTCGGCCGCCGCGCCGTCCAGGTGGCGTTGTAGCCCACACCCGCGCCGAGACCGATTTCGCGCACCGCCAGCACGGTGGCTGTCAGGCGCAGCGGCACGCGCATCGGATTGGGCCGCCCTGGCGTCGGGTTGACCCCGTAGAGCGCCGCCCCCGGACGGGCGAGGTCGGAGGCGAAGGCCGCGCCGAGGAAGATGCCCGACGAGTTGGCGAGACTGGTCGGCGCTGCAGGCAGCCGCGCCCGGGCGGCGTCGAAGCGCGCTTTCTGCGCGTCGTTCAGCGGATTGTGGGGCTCCTCCGCGGCGACGAAGTGCGTCATCACGTAAAGCAGATCGACCCCGGCGAGCCGCCCGTGATCCGCCGCCAGCGCGTCCACCTCGGCAGGCGACAGGCCGAGCCGGGACATGCCGGTGTCGATGTGCAGCAGCGCCGGCAGCTTGCGCCCCAGCCGCCGCGCCTCGGCGGCCCAGGCGTCGATCTCGGCGAGCGAGCCGAGCGCCGGCACGAGCCCGCCCGCGGCATAGTCGGCCGCCGCGCCGGGCAGAAGCCCGTTCAGCACGCCGATCAGCGCGCCGGGCGCATGATCGCTGATGGCCAGCGCCTCGGCGGGCAGCGCCGTGAAGAAATGCCGGCATCCGGCGGCATGGAGCGCCGGCACTACCGCAAGCGCCCCGAGCCCGTAGGCGTCGGCCTTCACCACGGCGGCAACCTTGCCCGAGGGGTGCGCGGCGCAGAGCGCGCGCCAGTTGGCGACGATGCCGCCGAGGTCGATTTCCAAGGTAGCGGCGGCGAGCCCGGTCAACGCATCCCTTCATGCACCTGATCGAGATCGGCGAAGCGGGTGAATTCCGCCTCGAAGAAGAGGTCGATCTTTCCCGTCGGGCCGTGCCGCTGCTTGGCGATGATCAGCTCCGCCTTGTTGTGCACCTGCTCCATGTCGCGCTGCCATTTCTCGAGCGCGACCTGGAACTTGTCCTCGTTGTCGAACCCAATCTGCTTCGGCGCGCGCTGCGCGAGGTAATACTCGTCGCGATAGACGAACATTACGCAATCGGCGTCCTGCTCGATGGTGCCCGATTCGCGCAGGTCGGACAGCTGCGGGCGCTTGTCCTCGCGGTTTTCCACCGCGCGCGAAAGCTGCGACAGCGCCAGCACCGGCACCGACAGCTCCTTGGCGATCGCCTTCAGTCCCTGCGTGATCTGGCTGATTTCCAGCACCCGGCTTTCCGGCTTGGTGCCGGCGGAGGGGCGCATCAGTTGCAGATAATCCACCACCACCAGGGCCAGCCCCTTGGTGCGCTTGAGCCGCCGGCAGCGGGTACGCATCGCGGATAGCGTCAGCGCCGGCGTGTCGTCGATTTGGATCGGCAGCGCGGCGATTTCCCGCGACACCTGCACGAAACGGTCGAAATCCTTCTGCCCGATTTCGCCGCGGCGGATGCGGTCGCCGGAGATGCGCGCCTCCTCCGACAGAAGGCGCGTCGCAAGCTGCTCGGCGCTCATCTCCAGCGAGAAGACCGCGACACACTGCTTGGGCAACGCATTCGGGTCGGCCGTCCGCGCCTCGGCGAGCAGCGCCTTGGCGGCGCCGAAGGCGATCTTGGTGGCGAGCGCGGTCTTGCCCATGCCGGGGCGGCCCGCGAGCACCACGAGATCGGACGGATGCAGCCCGCCCGTGCGGGCGTCGAGGTCGCGCAGCCCCGTGGTCAGGCCCGAGACGCCGCCCTGGCGGCGGAAGGCGCGCTCCGCGCCCAGGATCGCCTCGGCGAGCGCGCGCTCGAACGGCACCGGCCCCGCGCCGCCCGCGCCGTCGCTCGCGAGGTCGAAAAGCTGCTGTTCGGCCGCCTCCACCTGCGCCGCGCCGTCCAGCTCGGGCTCGGCGCCGAAGGCGTTGTTGACGATGGTTTCGCCGACATCGATCAGTTGCCGACGCAGCCAGGAGTCGTGGATCGCGCGGCCATATTCGCCGGCGTTGATGATGCCGACCATGGCCGAGAGGAGCTGCGCCAGATAGGCAGTGCCGCCGACTTCCTCTAGCACGCCCGTGTGCTCGAACTCGGCCTTCAGCGTCACTGCGTCTGCAAGCTGCCCTGCCTCGATCCGCCGCACGATCGCCTGGAAGATCCTGCCATGGATCGGGTCGGCGAAATGCTCGGGCAGCAGGAACTCGGCGACCCGCTCGTAGGCCTTGTTGTTGGCGAGCAGCGCGCCGAGCAGCGCCTGCTCGGCTTCCAGGTTCGTCGGTGGCAGGCGCTGCGACAGCCCGAGCAGGGGGGAATCGATGGTGTTCACGCGGCAGTCATATTAGGCCCCAGGCCTGGCCGGCGCACGCACCGAGTCTGTGGATAACCGTGAATAGCGGTAACGGTTCGGCAGCGGTCTATTCCGAGCGCCGCAGCTCGTGCACCGGCGATGATTGCGTCCCGGGCGCGCGGACCATGCGCCGCTCTGTCTCGACGATATAATCGCGCGTCAGCGGCACGGCGGCCTGGTCGTGCGCGAGCTGGATCTGGAAAACCATCATGTTCTCCCGCCGGAACGAGAGCTCGGCGCCGGCGAGGTAGAATTCGAACATGCGGCAGAACCGCTCGTCGTAGAGAGCGGCGATGGCGTCGCGATTGGCGGCGAAGCGGCGGCGCCAGTGGCGCAGCGTCTCGGCGTAATGCAAGCGCAGGATCTCGATGTCCGTGGTCAGCAGGCGCGACCGCTCGATCACGGGCAGGACTTCCGAAAGCGCCGCGCAATAGCCGCCCGGGAAGATGTATTTGGCGATCCAGGGATTGGTGGCACCCGGCGGCTCGTTGCGGCCGATCGCGTGTAGCAGCGCCACGCCGTCCGGCTTCAAACAGCGGGAAACGGTCGCGAAGAACGCGCCGTAATGGTTCAAGCCGACATGCTCGAACATGCCGACCGAGACGATGCGGTCGAACCTGTCCGTCACCGCGCGATAATCCATCAGCTCGAAGCGCACCCGGTCGGCCAGCCCCTCGGCCTCGGCGCGCGCGCGGCTTTCCGCTAGCTGTTCGGTGGAAAGCGTGATGCCGAGCACCTTCGCGCCGTAATCGCGCGCGAGCGTGAGCGCGAGCCCGCCCCAGCCCGAGCCGATGTCGAGCACGGACAGACCAGGTCGATTGAGCAGCAGCTTGGCGGCGATGTGGTGCTTCTTGGCGGACTGCGCTTCCTCCAGCGTCTCGTCGCCTCGCGGGAAGTAGGCACAGGAATATTGCCGGTCGCGGTCGAGGAACAGGCTGTAGAGGCGACCGTTCAGATCATAGTGATGCGCGACGTTGCGCTGTGCCCGCGATGCGGGATTGTACTGGTCGATCCGCCGCTTGACGCGCAGCAGCGCGCCGCGCAGGCGCGCGACGGGGTGGCCGTCCGCGTTCGCGGCCAGGTTCGTCACCAATACGTCCAGCACTTCGTAGATGCTGCAACCTTCAGGGAGCAGGCCGCCGTCCATGTAGCATTCGCCCACGCTCAGCGCCGGATTGAGGATCAGCCGACGCAGCGTGGCGCCATCGCGAATGGTGATGGCCGCTTCCGGCCCCCGAGCGCCCGAGAAGGCAGTCTCGGTCCCGTTGGGCCAGCGCACGTTTAGCCGCCCGAGCGTGATGAACCGCCGCAGGATCGCAGAAAGCGCCGACTGCATTTCCCGTCCCCCTTCCCCGATGCGCCCCGGCGAAGCGCGCAAAATGCCGAACGTTACGGGCGGCGTCAAAACCCCGCCGGCCCGCGGTGCGATGAATACCTATGCACCGTCGTCCGCGCGCGGAGAATTTTGCGCGAATTTGTTTGCCATGATGCAACCACAGGATGTATACGTGGGGCATGGCTGTGGAACGTCGCAGGGTCCGGCCGTGAGCGTGATGCAGGTATGGCCGCTGGCCATTTTGTCGGCCGCCGTCGCCGCCGGGTTCCTGATCGGCGGCGCCTCCAGCCTGCGCCAGCGGCGGGACGTGCGCACCGCCATGACGCGAACTGCCGCGGCGGGCAAGGAGGCGCCCACGGCAATCTGGAGCGGGGCCGACGATACGCTCGAGGCGCTGATCCGGGCGGTTTTGAACGCCGAATTGGCGGCGTGCACGGCACAGTTCACGGGCCTGGAAATGGCGGTCGAGCCGGGACTGATGCTGCGCTGGGACCGCGACGCGCTGGGGACGGCGCTGCACCTGATCCTGCAGGATGCGCTCGGCCGTGCGGCTGGCCGGCGTGTGCTGGTGACCGCCAGCCGGCACGGGGGGCGCGTGCAGATCGTGGTAAGCGACGATGGCGACGTGCGCGCGCGTGATGTCCAGGAGGCCATGCTCCGGGAACCGCAGCAAATCCTCGCCCTGATGGGCGGGACGATCGATGTCGATCCGCAACCTGGGAGGGGGACCAGGATCGCGCTGCGCCTGCCCGATACGGGCGCCACGGCGCGCACGCAGCCGTTGCCGGCTGCGGTCGCTGGCGAACCGGCGGGGCAGTCGGTGGCGGCGGTGCCCGCCCTGACGAGCTACCGGCTCGGCTGACGACCAAGCGGTATCGCTGCGGACGCCGTTTGATCGTGCGCGCCGCTATTGCAGGCGCAGCCGCAGGGTCGCGGCGGCGGCGCGGGCCCGCACGGCGGCCGGGTCGGTTGCCGGAACGAGCGCGAGGAACCGATCGTAGGCGGCGAGTGCCGCTTGCGGCCGACCCGCATGCTCATGGAAGATCGCCGCCTCGCGCCATAACGAGGCGTGGTCCGGCGCGATCCGCAGCATGTCGGCGATGCAGGCAAGCGCTGCGTCAAGCTCGCCCGCGGCGAGCCGGCGCGATTTGATGTTGTTCTGCAACCGCAGCAGCACCGCGCGCGTGCTCATCGGCCGCAATATGCCGGGGCGCAGCTCGGCTTCCTCGCCCTCTACGCGCTTGATGAGGATCCGCAGCGCCCGCGCGTCGAGCGGCGTGCCGCCGTCGAACACGTCGAGCACGAGCTGCGTGCCGCTCCCCTCCAGCGCGACCAGGAAATGGCCGGGAAAATCCACCCCGTGCGCGGCCCATCCGGCGGCGCGCGCGGCGTGCAGCCACACCACGCCGAGCGCCACTGGCATCCCCTGGCGCCGCTCGACAACGCGGATCAGATTGGCGTTCGCAAGGTCGTCGTAGGTCGTCGCGTCGCCGCGGAAGCCGTATTTGCCGGCAAGCAGGCCGGTCAGCGCCTCGGCCCGGATTTCGAGCCCCGGCAGCGCGCCGAGGACCGAGGCCAGCGAAGCAGCGTCGCGGGCGATGTCCGATAACAGCGCGCGCGCCGCCGCCCAGTCCGCCTCTGGCGCATCGCTGCGCGCGAGCTGCAGCGCCGCGTCAGCGATGTCGATCTCCGGATCGGGCAGTTGCCCGATCGCGCTCAGCGCGAGCTGCGGGGCGGCACGGCTGTTGGGAGCGGCTGCCATCGGCCGGAGTTAGGCCGCGCCCCGGCAGGCCGCAAGCCGGGCGACCTACTCGGCGGCGGGCGCCGGCACGTAGAGCGCGTTGCCGGCGGCGGCAAACTCCTTGCTCTTCTGCGCCATCCCCGCCGCGATCTGCTGGGCTTCTTCCCGCAGATCCTGCGTGATCTTCATGGAGCAGAATTTCGGCCCGCACATCGAGCAGAAATGCGCGACTTTGTGCGCCTCCTTGGGCAAGGTTTCGTCGTGGAAGCTGCGCGCCGTGTCGGGATCGAGCGAGAGGTTGAACTGGTCCTCCCAGCGGAACTCGAATCGCGCGCGGCTCACCGCATCGTCGCGCAGCTTGGCCGACGGATGGCCCTTGGCGAGATCGGCGGCGTGCGCCGCGATGCGGTAGGTGATGACGCCCGCCTTCACGTCGTCGCGGTTGGGCAGGCCGAGATGCTCCTTCGGCGTCACGTAGCAGAGCATCGCGGTGCCGAACCAGCCGATCATGGCCGCGCCGATCGCGCTCGTGATGTGATCGTAGCCGGGCGCGATGTCGGTGGTCAGCGGCCCGAGGGTGTAGAACGGCGCTTCGCCGCATTCGCGAAGCTGCTTGTCCATGTTCTCCTTGATCTTGTGCATGGGCACGTGGCCGGGGCCCTCGATCATCACCTGGCAGCCCTTGTCCCAGGCGATCTTGGTGAGTTCGCCCAGCGTCTCCAGCTCGGCGAACTGCGCGGCGTCGTTAGCGTCCGCGATGGAGCCGGGGCGCAGCCCGTCGCCGAGCGAGAACGAGACGTCGTAGCGGCGCATGATGTCGCAAATCTCGTCGAACCGCTCGTAGAGGAAGCTCTCCTTGTGGTGTGACAGGCACCAACGCGCCATGATCGACCCGCCGCGCGAGACGATCCCGGTCACCCGCTTGGCGGTCAGCGGCACATAGGCCAGCCGCACGCCCGCATGGATGGTGAAGTAATCCACCCCCTGCTCGGCCTGCTCGATCAGCGTGTCCTTGAACACCTCCCAGTCGAGCTTGGCCGGATCGCCGTCCACTTTCTCCAGTGCCTGATAGATGGGCACGGTGCCGATCGGCACCGGGGAGTTGCGGAGAATCCAGCCGCGGATGTTGTGGATGTTTCGTCCTGTGGAGAGATCCATCACCGTATCGGCTCCCCAGCGGATCGCCCAGACGAGCTTCTCCACTTCCTCGGGTGCGCCCGAGGTGACCGCGGAGTTGCCGATATTGGCGTTGATCTTCACCAGGAAGTTGCGGCCGATAATAACCGGCTCGAGTTCCGGGTGATTGATGTTGGCGGGGATGATGGCGCGCCCGCGCGCGATTTCGGCGCGGACGAATTCGGGGGTGACGAACTCGGGAATGGCGGCGCCGAAATCCTCGCCGTCAGCGCGGCGTTCGGCCGCGCCCGCCAGCACCTTTTGCCGCCCCAGGTTCTCGCGGTGCGCGACGTAGATCATCTCCTCGGTGATGATCCCGGCTCGGGCGAACTCGTATTGGGTGACGAGCTGGCCCGGCTTGCCGCCGAGCACGCGGCGCTCGGCCGGGCAGGGGGGCACGAGCTTGTCGGCGGCGATGTTGCCGTTGTCCTCGGGCTTCACCGCGCGCGCGGCAACGGGCGTGAACCCGCGCCGGTCGATCCATTCGCGGCGAACGGGCGGCAACCCGGCCTCGAGGTCGATATGCGCTCCGGGGTCGGTATAGGGGCCGGAGCAGTCGTAGAGCCGCAGCGGCTCCTCGCGCGCCGAGGGATCGAGGGCGACCTCGCGGAACGGCACCCTGATGTCGGGACGGCCGTCCGGCGAGGTGTAGATCTTGCGCGAGCCGACCACCGGCCCGGTGGTAACGGTGGAGGGACGCGCGGGCGATTTCGACTGGACCGTCATGGACGTGGCTCTCCCAAACGAACCGGCGGTAGGTGCGGGAGAGACCTTGTCGCTTATCCCGTCCCTACGCCGGCATGATCCGGATCAGGTGCAAGGGTAACCGGCCCTACTGCCGGACTCTCAGCCCCGGTACGGCGGGGCACCCCTCGGTAGCGTGGAAGCATGGGGCGGGGGCGGGGGGCTGTCAAACCATCGGTCGCGGCACGAAGGAAGAAGAGCCCTTCTCGCCTCGCGGGCAGGGGAGTCGCATTTGCCAGGAAGAGCTAGCGGCGCGGCGCGATGCCGATTCTGTGAGGTCTCCGGCATCACCTCTGAAAGTCTTGCGATCCTGCGCCGCTTCGCAATCAAGCTGCGGGGTGACACCGCCAAGGGCTCGATGCGGGTCGAGATCAAGAAGGCAGGCTGGCAGAACGACTTTCTGCTCAGCCTCCTTCGCCAAATGCGATAGCCCTGCCCCCAGGGAAGGGGGAACTCTGCACGTGCCGCGCCGTCAGTGAGTCGCGGGCGGCGGGGCGGTGTAACCGTAGCCGGTGCCGGGGCTGCCGGCGGGGGCGCCCATCGCACCGGGCTGCGGCATCGTGCCCTGGCCCATGCCGCCGTTCATGCCAGCACCCATGCCGCCACCCTGCATCGCCATCTGCTGGGTCATCGGGATCGTCTGCTGAATGAGCGCCAGCGTCTGCCCGCGGTCATGGTTGGCGAGGGCTTGAAGCGCTTGGTTGATGTTGTTGACCGCGGGGCTCGGGTCGGGCTGGTTCACGGCGCCAAGCGGCACCGAGCGGTTGAGTAGCCAGGTCTCTGCGTCCTCGAGCGCTGACTGCGCCTCGCCGAGACGCCCGCTCTGGACTGCGGCCTGTGCCGCCTGGAGATACTGGGTGGCGTCGGCGTTCGGCCCGACCGGAGGCTGCGGCAGCGCCGGCGAGATGGTCGAGCGCGTGTCCTGCGGCGTCAGGTTGGTCGGGTGATTGACGACCGGCACGTGCTGCGGCGGGGCCGGCAGCTCTCCGTTCGGCAGCATGGCAGACTGATCCTGCTGCCCCTGCACCTGAGTCATCTGAGCGAGCGCCGGCGCGGCCGCGAGCGCGGAGAGCACGGTGAACGACAGTATCACGGAACGCATACGAGGTGCTCCTTTCCAAAGGTCGTCATCACGCGCTCATACGTAATGAGCCGAGGCCCTCCCTGCCCGTTCGGCTCGCCGGTTCTTGAAGGCCCGCCCTAGCGCCAGCGCCGGTGCAGCCAGAGCCACTGGTCGGGATATTCGCGCACCCAGCCTTCAACGATCGTGGTGATGCGCTGCATGGTCGCCGCGACGTCCACATTCCCGCGAGCGTCACGCGGCAGGTCGATCGGGCCGACCCCCTCCATGCGGAAACGCACCCCCGCCCGCCGGATCACGCGCACGCCGACCACCGGGCAATCGAAGCGGGCGGCGAGGCGGGCGATGGTGGGGTTCGCCTTGCAGCGGCGGCCGAAGAAGGTCACGTCCACGCCCCGCGAGAAGTGCTGATCGACCAGCACGCCGAGATGGTCCCCCCGTTGCAGCACGGCCGCCATCCGCAGCGGGGCGTCGGCGCGCGCGGGGATCAGCTCGCCCATGATCGGGGCGCGGATGCGCTCGATCTCAGCCGCGACGATGCGGTTATTCGGCATCCGGTAAACCGCGGCCGAACCGATATGGGCGGCCATCGCGGCGGCGGGCAGCTCCCAGTTGGCGAGATGAGCGGCGAAGCAGAGCGCGGGCTTGTCGTCGTCGCGCATTTGGAGAAAGAGAGGGAGATCGTCGGTTTCGATCCGGTTCGCCTCGGGATGGTCGGGGTCGTAGCGGGCGATGGTGCCGAGATGCACGTATTCGCCGGCGACGCGGCCGAGATTTTCCCATACGCCGGCAAGCGTCTCCTCGATCCACGCCTCGCTGCGGTCGGGGAAGGCGTGGCGGAGATTGGCGCGGCCGACGCGGTGCGCGGGCAGGCGCGGGCCGATCCGGCGTGCGACCGCGCCACAGAGCGCGGAGGCGTGGTCGGGGTCGGTGCGGGCGAGCGCGCGGAGCAGCGCCGCGACAGTGCCGCCGAGCAGGCGGTCGGTCAGCGATGTCACTGACGGCCTGCAGGTTGGATCGGTCTTGTTGCAGACGCCGCGCCTCGATCCTGTGCGTGGCGCTTGCCGTCCTCCTTCGTCATTCCCATCCAAGCGGGAACCCAGGAAACGATCATCCGCGCTGGGGGGCGTGTAAATATGTCCGGTCGGTGCCGGTCGCGGCATGGATTCCCGCTTTCGCGGGAATAACGATGGTTGTACGAGGACATTTGCCGATCGGCGGCGATCAGCTCTTCACCTTCCACTGCCCGTCCGGCTGACGGCACCAGGTCAGGTTGTAGATCCGGGTCGGCTGCCGCCCGCGCACGGTGAACTCGTGGCGCAGCTTGTGGCAGACGGTGCCGCTGTCCTCGGTGATCGCGGTCACGACGTTCTCGCCACCGCTCCTCGTGCGCGGGTCCGACCAGCTATCCTTGGCGCCGACCGCGAGGTTTGGCATGTCGTTCAGCCGCTGCACGCTTTCGGCCAGCAAATCGGCATCCTGCTGCGACAGCCCGCGCACCGGGCGCCCGGCGAAGAACATCTGCGCCATCGCCGGCGTCGCCGCGAACACGAGCGCGCCGGCCAACACGAGGGGCGAAAACCTCATCGAGCCTCCTTCGCCGGCGCACCGCCTGCCGCCGGCATCCGCAGCAAAAGCTTGCCGAACACCGCGCGCGACTCCAGCCGGGCGATGCCTTCCAGCGCGCGCTCGAGCGGATATTCGCTGTCGATCACTGGGCGTACGCCCGACGAGATCCGCGCGAGCGCGCGGCCGAGCGCTGACAGCGGCGAGCCGAACGAGCCGATGATTCGGTACTGCTGCTGAAAAAGCTGCATCAGGTTGAGCGAGGCGGAGGGACCGGAGGTCGCGCCGCAGGTGACGAGCCGGCCGCCGCGCCGCAGACACAAAAGCGAGCCGTTCCAGGTCTCGGCGCCCACATGCTCGAACACCACATCGACGCCGCGCTTGGCGGTGAGTTTGCGGACCACGCCCTCGAACCGCTCGGTGCGGTAGTTGATGACGTGATCGGCGCCGAGCGCGCGCGCCTTCTCGGCCTTCTCGTCGCTGCCGACCGTGGCGATGACGGTGCAGCCGAGCGATTTGGCGATGCGGATCGCGATGCTGCCGATGCCGGAGCCGCCGGCATGGATCAGGATCGTCTCGCCCTGCTCCAGCGCCGCGTTGTCGAACAGCATGTGCTCGACGGTCGCATAGGCGACGGCGACGCACGCGGCATCGGACCACGTGACCGCGTCGGGAATCCGCACGCAGAGCCGGGCTGGGTGAGTGACGATCTCCTGACCGAAGCCGCTGACGTGGAAGCCGCGCACGCCGAGCGGGTTCTCGCACAGATTCTCCTGCCCCCGCCGGCAGAAGCGGCAGGCGCCGCAGATGTAGGCGGCATAGGGTACGACGCGCTCGCCGGCGCGGAACCCGTGGCCGGACTCGATCACCTCGCAGGCCGCTTCCGCGCCGACGCTGATCGGGAACAGGCGCTTGGCGAACGCCATGCCGCGCGCGCCCCAGACGTCGATATGGTTGAGCGAAAGCGCGCGCACGCGCAGCAACAGATCGTCCGGCCCAGGCGCCGGCGGGTCGATGTCGCGGAACGCGATCTCGCGCTCGGCGAGGATCTGCAACGCCTTCATGGCGGCGCGCTCAGCAGCAGTGACACGTTCTGCCCGCCGAAGCCGAACGAGTTGGAGAGCGTGTGCCGCACGAGGGCGTCGCGCGCCACGTTGGGCACGCAGTCGATCGGGATGGCGGGGTCGGGCAGGTCGTAGTTCACGGTGGGCGGGATGCGCCCGCGCAGCATGGTGAGGAATGAGAACACCGCCTCGATGGCGCCGGCGGCGCTGACCGTGTGACCGATCATCGACTTGTTGGATGAGACGGGCAGGCGGGGTGCGCGGTCGCCGAACACGGCCTCGATCGCCAGCCACTCCATCTTGTCGTTCTCCGGCGTGCTGGTGCCGTGCGCGTTGAGATAGTCCACCTGATCGGGCGTGAGGCCGGCGTCAGCGATGGCGGCCGCCATGCAGTCGATCATCGGCTTGCCGTCGGGCGAGGTGCGCGTGCGGTGGAAACTGTCGCCCTTCTCGCCGCATCCGGCGACCACGCCGAGGATGCGCGCGCCGCGCGCCCGCGCGTGGGCGAGGCTTTCCAGCACGAGCGTTGCCGCGCCTTCCGCCATGACGAAGCCGTCGCGGTCCTTGCTGAAGGGGCGAGAGGCTTTCTCCGGCGGGTCGTTGTGCGTGGAGAGCGCGGACAGGAGCGAGAAGCGGATCAGCGTCTCCTCGGTGACCGAGGCCTCGGCGCCGATGCAGAGCGCGGCCGAGGTCTCGCCGCGGCGGATCGCCTCGGCGCCGAGCTGGATCGCGGTCGCCCCGGAGGCGCAGGCGGTGGTGGTGGTGATCGGCGCGCCCTTGGTGCCGAAGCGCACGGCGTAGGCTTCGGCGATGGCGCCGAACAGGTGGCGCTCGTAGCAGGCGCGGAAGCCTCCGTTGCCGGCCGCTCGCAGCAGATCCGCATAGGTCGTGCCGCCGCCAGCGGCCCGCACCAGCGCCCGGCGCACGCCCCAGTCGATCTCGATTGGCGGGATCGCCAGAAAGAGCGGGCCGGGAAAGTCGCCCTTGCGCCCGATCCCTGCTGCGCCGAGCGCCTCTTCTGCCGTGCGCGCGCCGATCTCCTCGATCAGCGCCGGGGCGTTGAATTGCTCCATGGGGATGAAGTCGATGGTCCCGGCGATGGTGGTTTTCATCGCCCGGAGCGGGAAGCGGGTGATCCGCCGGATGCCCGACTGGCCGGCGGTGAGGCGCGTCCAGTTATCCTCGATCCCCTCGCCGAGCGAGGTGAGAACGCCCATTCCGGTGACGACGACGACCGGCCGCGAGCGGTGGTCCAGCCCTCTGTCTGCCATCGCCCGTTCCTACGCCGCCGCCGTGACCAGCGCCATCGCCTCGCCGCGCCAATGGCCCCAGCCGGTGACGAGCGCCTGGCGCAGCGGGGCGCGCATCGGCCGCTCGGCGGCCTCGAGCGGGGCGAACAGCGTGCCCGACTGCACCGCCAGCGCGGCGAGCGCCACGGCGGCTGGGAAGCCCGGCTCGCCGGAACTGCCAAGCGCGGTCGCCGCAGCCCGGAACGGCAGATCGAGGGCCTCCAGGAAGGCGCGTTCCTCCGCGGTGGCGGCCGACCCGCCGGAGGCCGCCGAGATCACGGCGACATGGGGCAGATCGAGCAGGGGGCGCATCGTTTCGAGCTGGCGGGCGGCGTTGGCGGTGGCCGCGCCCCGCGTGCGAAGAGAGCGGTCGGCGGCGATGGCGGGTAGGGCGGCGATGGGTCGCGCGCCGCGCGCCATGGCGTGGGCAAGCGCCTCGATCACCAGGAAACAGCCGACCGAGCCGAGCACGATGCCGCCGCCCGCCTCCTGGCGCGCCCAGACCGGGGCATAAGGGCCTTTCAGCAGCATCCCGCCCATTTCGTAGGCGAGCAGCATCTCGGGCCGCTCCACGTTCTGCGAGCCGCCGACGAGGAACAAGTCGCCATCACAAGCCGCGATGCGGGCGCAGGCGATCCTGAGTGCGTCGGCGCCAGCCGCTTCTTCGCCCATGAAGGTGCGCGAGGAGCCGACGACGCCATGGACAATAGAGATGCTGCCGGCGAGCAGGTTGGTGAGCTGGGCCAGGAACAGCGTCGGGCGGAGGCCGGCCATGAGCTGCTCGCCGACCAACCCGTCCGGCTCCGGCGCGCTCGCGAGCGCGGCGAACAAGGTCTCGTCGAGCGCGGTGTCGCGCTCGCCGCCGCCGGCGGCGACGATCAGGTGCGTCCGGTCGAGCAGGGCCGCCTCGCCCTTCACCCCGGCCTGCTCCAGCGCCAGCCCGGCGGCATAGACGCCGATGCGCTGCCAGGGCTCCATCTGCCGCTGGTCGCGTTTCGGGATTTGCCGGTCGAGATCGAGCGGCGCCATCGGGTGTATCGGGTAGGGCGCGAAACGGTCGGCCTCCACCACCGGCCGGAACGGGCCTTCCGCGTTCAGTGCCGCCCAATGCGCCGCTGCCCCGTCGCCGAGCGCGGAGACGAGGCCGATGCCGGTGATCACGGGGGTGCGCTCAGCTTGCATGGAGCAGCTCTTCGGGAACGCGCACCTTGCGCGCCGCCTCGATCACGGCCCCGCGCAGCGCGGGAGCGGGGAACGGGACGACGCGATAGGTGAGTTCGGCCTCGGCGACGGTGCGGCCGCCGGCGCTGAGCCGCCCGGTGGCCACCGCGTAGCCCGAGCCGTCATGCACCAGGGCCGCCTCGGCGATCAGCCTGCGGCCGGGGCCGACGAAGTCGCGCAGCTTGGCGGCCTTCACTTGCGCGAGGAACGGCATCCGGTCGAAGCGGTTGATCGCGAGCACGAGCCAGCCGCCGGTCTGCGCCATCGCCTCGATCATCAGCACGCCGGGCAAGAGCGGGTATCCGGGGAAATGCCCCTCAAACACCGGGCTCTGCTCGGGCACGTCGCATTCGGCGCGCACACGTCCTTCCCCGGGGACCAGGTCGAGCACCTGGTCCACCATGTTGAAGTATTCAAGCCGCATCAAACGCGATCAGGCGGGCTTCTCCGCCACCAACTGGTCGATGTTCTCGCAGAGATATTTCATGATGAAATAGCGGTCGGACGAGACCTTCCCCTCGTTCACCTCCTGCGTCCATTTCTCGAGCGGCATCTTGATGCCGAACGCCTTGTCGATGGCGAAGGCGATGTCGAGGAAATCGAGGCTGTCGATGCCGAGATCGTTGATCGCATGGCTTTCCGGCGTAATCTTGTCACGCGGGATGTCGCAGGTCTCGGAAATGATTCCGGCGACCGTATCGAACGTCGGAGATGTCATTAAGATAAGCCTCGGTGACGGGGCGGCGATAACATCAGCCGCCCGGCCATCGCAAGGGGCGGGCCGCTTAGCCGCCGGCGGCGAGCCAGTGCGGCGGCTGCCACTGCCACCCGCCAGTCGGGGACTGCGCCCAGTAACCCGGCATGAACATGTCGCTGTGCCCGCCGCGGGGGACGTACTCGCCCGGCGTCCAGACATAGCCGCTGCCGTTCCAGTCCCAGTGGCCCGGCTGCCAGATCAGCGGCGTCGCCGTGACGGGCGGCTTCGGGATCACCTCGGGTGGCGCCGGCGGCGGCGGCGCAGGCGGGCCGGCCATCTCAGGGGTGGTGCAGCCGGCCAAGGTCAGGCCGGCGCCGAGCACCCCGGCGAGCAGCAGGGCGTGGCGCATAGCGGAAATCCCTCCGGGAGCGGATGGTTTCGAAACGCGGCAGAGATGGATCGCGCCCGCCGGCTTGTCCATGCCCGGCCGGTTCACGGGGGCAGTAGGATGGCGACGACGGCGTGGGCGGCGATCCCCTCGCCGCGGCCGGTGAAGCCGAGCCGTTCAGTGGTGGTCGCCTTCACCGAGACGCGGCCCTCCGGGATCCCGAGCAGGGCGGCAAGGCGGGCGATCATCGCCGGGGCGTGCGGGGTGATCTTTGGTCGCTCGCAGATCAGGGTGACGTCGGCGTTGGCGAGCACGCCGCTGCGCGCGGCGATCCGCTCGGCGGCATGGCGCAGGAAACGGGCGCTGTCGGCATCTTTCCAGGCCGCTTCGGAGGGCGGGAAGTGCCGGCCGATATCGCCTTCGCCGAGCGCGCCGTAGATCGCATCGCACAGCGCATGGATGCCCACATCGGCGTCCGAATGGCCGGCGAGGCCGCGCTCGTGCGGCACCTCGATCCCGCACAGCATCAGCCTTCGGCCGGCTGCAAGCCGGTGCACGTCGAAGCCGGTGCCGACGCGGGGGATCAGGCGGGCAAGCATGATTTGCTCCAGCCGGGGGAGGTCGCCCGGATAGGTGATCTTGATGTTTTCCTCCGAGCCCGGAACCAGCGCCACGGGGAGCCCCACCTGTTCGAGCAGGCCGGCGTCGTCGGTGGCGGCGGCGGTGGCGGCCCGGTGGGCGGCCAGCAGCGTTTCGAACCGGAACGCCTGCGGCGTCTGGGCGCGGAACAGTCCTTCGCGGGGGACGGTGGCTGCGATCACGCCACCTGCGGCCCGCTTCAGCGTGTCGGAGACGGGCTGGGCCGGGATGGCGCCCGGGTGGGTCCGCAGCGCGGCCAGGAGCGCGCCGACGGTGCCCGGGGGAATGCGCGGCCTGGCCGCGTCGTGGACCAGCACGAAGTCGGGCGCGTGCGGAACGAGCGCCTCCAGCCCGGCGCGCACGCTCTCTTGACGGGTGGCGCCGCCGGGCACCGGGGGTAAGTGCGGAAGGCCCGCGAGCGCGGCCTCGATTGGCACTGCCTCGCCGACCGGCTGCAACAGGTCCGTCTCGGCGGCGAGGGACTGGGCGGCATGGCGGATCACCGGCCGGCCGAGCAGGGAGAGGAACTGCTTCGGCGTCTCGCCCCCGAAGCGACTGCCCGATCCGGCGGCGACAAGGATTGCGGCGGTGCGTCGTTGTTCTGGGTGCGGCATCGGGGGGTGGATGCCGCGTCGGCCGACAGGACGCAAATCGGTGCCCCTCACGCCCTCACCCGGCGCGCAGGCACCGGGTGAGGCGTGCATCCGACCCGCTTGATTGACCGCGGCACCCGGCTCTGCCTATCTTCGGGCCACACAAAGAAATGTGCGCGGCTGAAACGGGCCCGCGTGGGGGGAACTCGTCTTGGCCGATGCCGCGCGTCTTGTGCAGCTGATCGTCAACGGCGCGGCGTCGGGCTGCATCTACGGGATCATCGCGCTCGGCTTCGTGCTGATCTACAAGGCGACCGAGGTCATCAACTTCGCCCAGGGCGACGTGATGATGCTGGGCGGCTTCGCCGCCTATACGTGCGTCGTCTGGCTCGGCATGAATTACTGGCTGGGCGCGCTGGTGGCGATCCTCGTCACCGCTGCGTTCGGCTATCTGCTGGATGCCGTCGTGATCAGGCGGGTGATCGACCAGCCGCAATTCGCCATCGTCATGCTGACGCTTGGGCTCGGATTCATCTTCCGCGCCTTCGCGGGCCTCACGTGGGGCTATGATTCGGTCGGCTACACGACCCCCTTCACCAACCGTACGGTGAAGATCGAGGGGATGGTCCTCGGCGCCGACAGTCTCTCCGTGCTGGGTGGCACGGTGCTTCTGTGCATCGTGCTCTATCTCTTCTTCAACCGCACGCGCCTCGGCGTGGCGATGCAGGCGGCCTCGCAGAACCAGCTCGCCGCCTATTACATGGGCATCCCGGTGCGGCAGATTTTCTCCTTGATCTGGGCCATCGCGGCGGGGGTTTCGGCGGTGGCGGCGATCCTTCTCACGCCGATCTCGATGGTCGACGTGAACATGGGCTTTCTCGGCATCAAGGCGTTCGCCGCCGCGGTGCTGGGCGGCTTCGGCAGCATTCCCGGCGCGCTGGTGGGGGGCGTGATCATCGGCATCGCCGAGCAGCTCGCGGGTTTCTACCTGCCCGCCGGCTTCCAGGACGTGACCTCCAACGCCGTGCTGCTCGCGACCCTGATCCTGCTGCCGCAGGGCTTGTTCGCCGAGAAGATCGTCAAGCGGGTCTGAGGGCGGGATGCGCTATCTCTTCAAGACCAGCTACACCCAGGATCTCACGATCTGGCGCCATTCGGGCGACCTTTTCTGGTACGGGCTGCTGCTCGTCGTGCTCGCCGTGCTGCCGTTCCTGCTCGGCACGTTCTACATCGGCGAACTGGGCGCGGTGTTCATCTTCGCGATTGGCGGCGTCGGGCTGATGCTGCTGGTGGGATACACGGGGCTGGTCAATCTCGGGCACGCCGCCTTCCTCGGCATCGGCGCCTACACTGAAGCGATCCTGCTGACGGACGGGCTGCCGTTCGTCATCACGCTGCCGCTGTCCGGCCTGTTTGCCGCCATCGCCGGGGTGGCGATCGGCATCCCGACCCTTCGCATGAGCGGGCTCTATCTCGCCATCGCCACGCTGGCGTTCGGGCAGATTGTCGGCACTGTGCTGCAGAAATGGGATTCGGTGACGCACGGGTTCGACGGAATGCCGGTGCCGACGCCCGCCATTCTCGGCGTGCAGATCCAGGGCGCGACGGGAGTTTACTATGCCTCGCTCGTGCTGCTCATCTTCGTCATGTGGATCGTGTGCAACATCCTCCGCACGCCGCTTGGCCGCGCCTTGATGGCGATCCGCGACAGCGAGATCTCGGCGCAGAGCATGGGCATCAACCTTGCCCTTTATAAGACCATCGCCTTCGCGATCTCGGCGGGGATCACCGGCATCGCGGGCGCCATGTTCGCCCATTACGTCAATTTCCTCGCACCCGACAGCTTCGACATCCTGCTCTCGGTGCAGTTCCTGACCATCGTGTTCGTGGGCGGCATCGGCTCGCTGCACGGGGTGATCTTCGGCACACTGTTCGTGCGGCTGCTGCCGCAGGCGATCGCCATCATACGCGACCATCTGCCCGCCAAGATCGGCCACATGCCGGGGCTGGAGCCCTCGGTATTCGGGCTCATCCTGGTGCTGACGATCTTGTTCGAACCAGCGGGCATCTATGGCCGGTGGCTCAAGACAAAGGCGTACTTCCAGAACTTCCCGATGCACCGGCGCGCGGCCTTCCGCCGCCAGCGCGCCTACGCGCGCTCGGAGCGCGTGCGGTGAGCTTCTTCGTCGCCGACGACATCTCGATCCAGTTCGGCGGCATCCGCGCCGTCGATTCCGTGAGCTTCGCGGTGGAAAAGGGCGAGGTGTTCTCCATCATAGGGCCGAATGGCGCCGGCAAGACGACGATCTTCAACCTGATCAGCCGCATCTACCAGCCGACGCACGGGCGGCTGATCTTCGACGGCAAAGACATCACCGAAGTGCCGCCGCACCGGATCGCGGGCCTCGGCATCGCGCGCACGTTCCAGAACATCGAGCTCTTCTCCAACGCGACGGTCCTGCAGAACCTGCTGATCGGCTGTCATGCCCATGTGAACGCGAGCATCGCCGCGCAGCTTCTGTTCCTGCCCGCGGCAAGGCGCGACGAGCTCGCGCACCGCGAACGCGCGGAGGATGTGATCGCGTTCCTTGGCCTGCATCGCTACCGGCACACGCTGATCGGCAGCCTGCCTTATGGCGTGCGGAAGGTAGTAGAGCTCGGGCGCGCGCTCTGCACCGAGTCGCGCCTCTTGCTGCTGGATGAACCCTCCTCCGGCCTCAATGTCGAGGAGACCGAGGGCATGGGCTACTGGATCGAGGACATCAAGAAAGATCTCGGCATCACCGTGATCATGGTCGAGCACGACATGAGCCTGGTGAGCGCGGTATCGGACCGGGTGATGGCGCTGAACTACGGGCGCGTGATGGCAGTCGGCACGCCCCGCGAGGTGCAGACGCACCCCGAAGTGGTGAAGGCGTATATCGGGGGCGTGGTGTGAGTCTTTCTCGGTGCACGCCCGCACCCGGCGCTTGCGCGGCGGCCTCTCCCGCAAGCGGAAGAGACGTGCGGATCATTTCTCGCGTTCCGCGAGAAAGGTCGGCGACACGAAGCGTCGCCGGGTGAGGGGGCGATGATCACCGATGCCATCCTGAGCGTCTCCGGCATCGAGACCTTCTACGGTCCGATCCAGGCGATTCGCGGCATCAGCCTGCAAGTGGCGCCGAAGCAGATCGTCACCGTGCTCGGCGCCAACGGCGCCGGAAAAACCACCGTGCTGCGGACGATCTCCGGCGTGCTGGCGCCCGGCCGCGGGCAGATTGTGTTCGAGGGCCGCGACATCACCGGGCTCACGCCCGATCAGGTGGTGCGGCTCGGCATCTGCCACGTCCCCGAGGGGCGCGAGATGTTCCCGCTTCTGACCGTGCGGGAAAACCTGATGATGGGCGCCTATACGCGGCGCGACCGCGAGGTGGGACGCGATCTCGAGCTCTGTTATACCTATTTCCCGGTGCTGCAGGAGCGGTCGAACCAGCGCGCCGGCCTGTTGTCGGGCGGGCAGCAGCAGATGCTCGCGATCAGCCGCGCGCTGATGGGCCGGCCGCGCCTGTTGCTGCTGGATGAGCCCTCGCTCGGCCTCGCGCCACTGCTCGTAACGCAGATTTTCGAGATCATCCGCCGCATCAACCGCGAGCAGGGCGTGGCGATCCTGGTGGTGGAGCAGAACGCGCATGTCGCGCTGGACACCGCCGACTATGGCTATGTGATCGAGGTCGGACGGATCGTCATGCAGGACGATTGCGCGCGCCTGTTGGAACGCGAGGACATCAAGGAGTTCTATCTCGGCCAGAAAGAGGCGGGCGTGCGGGGGCAGCGGCGCTGGAAGCGCAAGAAACTATGGCGATGAGCGCCGAGACCGTGCCGGGCATGGTGCTGGAGCGGGTCGCGGCCAACGGTCCGCGCGCCGTGCTGCGCGAGAAGCAGCGCGGGATCTGGAAGTCCGTGAGCTGGGCCGATCTCGGCGCGCGGATGCGCGGCGTGGCCGCCGCGCTGCGCGCGGGCGGTTTCGCGCCTGGCGACGTCGCCTGCGTGCTGGCCGAGACGCGGCCCGAGTGGGTCTATGCCGACCTCGGCATTTTGGCGGCGGGCGGCGTAAGCGCCGGCATCTATCCGACCTCCGGCCCCGAGCTGGTCGCCGACATCCTGCGCGACTGCGGCGCGCGTATCCTGTTCGTCGAAAACGAGGAGCAGCTCGACAAGGCCCTTCAGGCGCGCGCCACCTGCCCCGCGCTGCGGCGCATCGTGATCTTCGACATGAAGGGGCTGCGCGACCTCGATGACCCGATGTGCGAGAGCCTTGTTGCATTTCTCGCGCGCGGCGAGGGGCAGGAGGCGCCGTTCCACGAAGCCGATCCCGGCGATCTGGCGGTACTGATCTACACCGCCGGCACGACCGGCGCGCCGAAGGGCGCAATGCTGAGCCATCGCAACATCCTCTCGCAAGTCGAGCACGCGGCGCGTCTGCTCGGCCAGCACGCGGGCGACGAGCGGCTGAGCTTCATGCCGATGTGCCACGTGATGGAGCGGGTACTCGGGCTCTATCTCGCCCTCTACACGGGCACGGTCAGCAATTATGCGGAGAGCCCGGATTCGGTGCAGGAGAATCTGCGCGAGGTGCGGCCGACGGTGCTGAAGGCGCCGCCGCACGTGTGGGAGCGGTTCCATGCCCGCGTGCAGCTTGCCAACGGCGCCGCGACCTTCGTGCAGCGGATGCTGTTCCGCGCCGCGATCGGCGCGGGGCTGCGGGCGGCGGACCGACGGCTTGCCGGACGACGCCGCAGCGGAATCGGCGCACTGCTGCTGCGCCGGCTCGTGCTCGGCAATGTGCGCCGCGAGCTCGGGCTCGATCGCCTGCGGATCGGGCTGATCGGCGCGGCGCCGAGTTCGGCCGAGCTGATCCGCTGGTTCATGGCGCTCGGGATCGACCTGATCGAGATCTACGGCCAGACCGAGTGCGCCGGGCTCGCCGCCGCGATGCCCGCCGACGCGCCGCGGCTGAATGCGGTCGGCCGCCCGGTGCCGTATGGCGAGGTGGCGATCGCGGCGGACGGCGAGGTGCTGCTGCGCGGCCCGCACGTGTTCATGGGCTACTGGAACCGCCCCGAGGAAACCGCGCGCGTGCTGCGCGACGGCTGGCTGCGCACGGGCGATCTCGGCCGGCTCGTGGACGGATATTTGCAGATCACCGGCCGGCGGCACGATGTGCTGCGGACGGCAACGGGCCAGGAAGTGCCCGCGGCCGAGATCGAGAAGGAACTGAAAATCTCGCCCTACATTGCTGATGCGGTGCTGTTCGGCGACGGGCGCGCGTTTCTCTCCTGCCTCGTGATGATCGACCATGACGCGGTGGAAGCGTGGGCGAACGCGCACAACGTCGCCTTCACCAACTTCCGCACTCTGGTGCGGGCCGACGAGGTGCGGCGGCTGATCGGGGCGGAGATCGAGCGCGCACTGGCCCGCCTCGGCCAGCCCGGGCGAATCGGGAGCTACCGGCTGATCGAGCAGAAGCTCGAGCCGGAAGACGCAGAGCTGACGCCGGTGATGCGGCTGCGCCGCGGCGTGGTGGGGGAGAAATACCGCACGCTGATCGAGGAAATGTACGTCGAGGCCTAAGCGAAGAAGGAGGAGGAACGCCCATGAGAACGCTTGTTGCCGCCGCGGTTGCGGCGCTCATCGCGACGCCGGTGCTGGCGGAGACGCCGACCCAGGGCGTGAGCCCGACCGAAATCAAGATCGGCACCTACACCGACCTTTCCGGCGTCACCGCCATGTGGGGCGTCAACAACTCGAACGCCTGGCGCATGGTGTTCGATGATGTCAACAAGGCGGGCGGCATCAACGGCCGCAAGATCAAATACATCGTCGAAGACAACCAGTATCAGGTGCCGCGCTCGGTGCAGGCCGAGAACAAGCTTCTGAACGAGGATCACGTGTTCATCGAGGTCGCCAACGGCGGCACGCCGATGAACAACGCCACCATGCCGATGCAGCTCAAGGCAGGCGTGCCGAACGTGTTTCCGCTCACCTCCGCGCGCTCGATGTACGAGCCGTTCAATCACCTGAAGTTCGGTCTGGCGGCATCATACTACGACCAGGTGCGGGCAGGCGTGAAATACTTCGTCTCGCAGAAGGGCAAAAAGACCGTCTGCGCGATGACCGAGGACACCGATTTCGGGCGGGACGTGCTGGACGGGGCGACCGACCAGCTCAAGGCGATGGAGATGCAGCTCGCGGCGCTGACGCAGCATAAGCCGACCGACACCGACTTCAGCGCCGCGGTAGCGAAAATGCGCGAAGCCAACTGCGACCTCATCGTGGTGGGCGGGATCGTGCGCGACACCAACCAGATCATCAGCGCGGTACGCAAGACCGGCTGGAACGTGACGCTGATGGGGCAGGCCGCGAGCTATGACGAGGCCGTGGCGAAGATGCCGGGCGGCACCTCCGAGGGATTTTATTCGATGGCGCCGATC
Organism: Acetobacteraceae bacterium; assembly: GCA_035685165.1. GTDB lineage: Bacteria > Pseudomonadota > Alphaproteobacteria > Acetobacterales > Acetobacteraceae > DATFDN01. The sequence goes on along the minus strand of DASRBI010000008.1, from coordinate 41,715 downwards.
CTGGTGATGCATGTCGATGATCCCGATCCGAAGGTCCATGCCTTCGTGGTCGAGTACAAGAACCTCTATGGCCGCGAGCCCAACTTCGCCGCGCAGGTGGGCTACACGGGCGCGCAGCTCGTGGTGCAGGCGCTGAAGAACGCCGGGCCCAACCTGACGACCGACAGCTTCGTCAAGGGTATGGAGAGCATCAAGGACTACCACGACATCTTCGGCTCGCCCGCCTTCACCTTCGGGCCGGACAAGCATCTCGGCTCCAACCAGTCATTCCTCTGCGTGGTGAAGGACGGCGAGTGGGTGCCGGTGAGCAAGGAGCCGCTGTCGTATTGAGCAACGAGGCCCGGTGCTGTCCGAGGACAGCCCGGGCCGCGTCCGCACGGCGCGGCACGTCCTCGGTCGCGGTCGACCAGAGCAGGTCCGGGTTGATCCGGTCCTAGGCGTGCCGCAGGCGGTTGCCCGCGATTGGCTCGGCATTGGCGACGATATCGGCCACACACTCCCGAGCGATCAGCCCCCGAGCCGGGCCAGATACTCGTCACGCAGCGCCTTCTTGTACAGCTTGCCGGTGGGCAAGCGGGGCAGAGCCTCGGTGAAGTCGAGCGTCTTCGGCAGCTTGAAGCGGGCGAGGTGCCGCGCGGCATGATCGAGCAGTGATCCCGCGAGCTCCGGGCCGGGCACCGCGCCCGGCGCGGGTTCGATCACGGCGTGCACGCGCTCGCCCATCTCGGGGTCGGGCAGGCCGAACACCGCGACGTCCTGCACAAGGGGGTGGGTGATCAGCACATCCTCGATCTCGCGCGGGTAGATGTTGACGCCGCCCGAGATGATCATGAACGCCTTGCGGTCGGTGAGATAGAGATAGCCCTCGGCATCGACATAACCGACATCGCCGAGCGTGCTCCAGTTCGGGTGCCGGGGATGCTGCGCGGCGCGGGTACGTGCCTCGTCCTTGTGGTAGGCGAAGGGCATCGCTTCCCGCTCGAAATAGACGAGCCCTGATTCGCCCGCGGGCAGCTCAGCGCCCGCTTCGTCGCAGATGTGCAGCGTGCCGAGCACGGCGCGGCCGACCGAACCCGGATGCGCGAGCCACTCCTCGGCGGTAAGCGCGGTGCGGCCGTTGCCTTCGGTGCCGCCGTAATATTCGTGGATGATCGGCCCCCACCAGTCGATCATCGCCCGCTTCACCTCCGCCGGGCAGGGCGCCGCGGCATGGATGGCGATCCGCAGCGAGGAAAGGTCGTGGCGGCGGCGCTCTTCCTCTGGCAGTTTGAGCATCCGCACGAACATGGTGGGCACGAACTGCGCGTGGGTGACGCGGTAGCGTTCGATCAGCGCGAGGCACTCGGCGGCGTCGAAGCGCGGCATCATCACCACCGTGCCGCCGGCGCGTTGCACCACGGTGGAGAACGCGAGCGGGGCGGCGTGATACATCGGCGCAGGCGAGAGATAGACCGTATCCGCGCCGAAATCGTAGCCGGAGATGATGGTGGTGAACACTGTATCGTCGCCCGGGTGCGCGTCGCGCAGCGCGCGCCGCACGCCCTTGGGGCGGCCGGTGGTGCCGGAGCTGTAGAGCATCAGCTCGCCCGCGCTCTCGTCGGTGAGCGGCGTCGGCGGGGAAGCGGCGATGGCGCTCTCGTAGGCGTCCCAGCCGCGGGTCGCGCCGTCGGTCATGAGATACAGCCGGCACGCAGGACAGCGCGCGCGAAATTCGGCGGCGACTTCGGATTTGGCGTGGGACGAGATAACGGCAGCGGCGTCGGAATCGTTGATGATGTAGGCGGCTTCCTCGGCGGTGAGGTAGCGGTTGACGGCAGTGAGATAGAGGCCCGACCGCAGCGCCGCCCAGACGATCTCAAGGTAGCGCGGGTTGTTTTCCATGTAGAGCGCCACCGTGTCGCCGCGCTTGAGTCCGCGCGCCCGCAGAAGGTGCGCGAGCTGGTTGGAGCGCGCGTCCAGCTCGCCATAGGTCAGCACCGCGCCGGAGCCGGCGTCGATCAGCGCCGGATGGTCCGGCCGCGCGCGCGCATGATCGCCGAGATACATGGTCCGCCGGGTCTTTGCTTTCCGAGAGCTACCCGCCAGTATGCGCCGCACGGGGCGCGCGCGCCAAGCCGGGAGGGACGGCCGGGCATGAACTTCGATTTCAGCGACGACAGCAAGATGCTGCGCGAGCAGGCGCGGCGGTTCCTGGCGGAGAAATGCACCTCGAAAGCGGTGCGGACGGTGCTGGAGGGCGAGGCGCCCTATCTGCGCCCGCTGTGGTGCGAGATGGCGGAGATGGGCTGGCTCGGCGCGGCGATTCCGGAGGACTACGAGGGCGGCGGGCTCGGGCACGAGGCGCTGTGCGTGCTGGCCGAGGAGCTTGGCCGGGCGAACGCGCCGGTGCCGTTCGTCGCCTCCATCGCGCTCGGGGCGGAGGCGATCCTGGCGGCGGGCAGCGCAGCGCAGAAGCGCGCGCATCTGCCGGGGATCGCGCGAGGCGAGACGATCGCGACGGCGGCACTCGGCGCCGGTCCGGGCGAGCCGCGGGCCGCGCGCGTCCAAGCGACGCTGCGCGAGGGGCGGATCAGCGGCGAAGCGTGGCCGGTGCCGGACGGGATGGTCGCCGATCTCGCCGTCGTGGCGGCGCGCGAGGGCGGCGGGGTGACGCTGGCGCTGGTTGACCTCAACGGGCCGGGCGTGAAGCGAGAGGCTCTGGAAAGCCTCGATCCCACGGCGCCGCAGGCGCGGCTCCGGTTCGAAAGCGCGCCCGCCGAGACGATGGCGGGCGGATGGGACGCGGTCGGGGCGGTGTTGGATCGCGCCGCGGTGCTGGTGGCGTTCGCGCAGATCGGCGGCGCGTCGGCGTGCCTCGAGATGGCGACCGCGTACGCGAAGGAGCGTCATGCGTTCGGGCGGCCGATCGGCAGCTTCCAGGCGATCAAGCACCGTTTGGCGGACGTGTACGTGGCGACCGAGCTGGCGCGCTCCAATGCCTACTACGGCGCCTGGGCGCTGCAGGCGGGCGCCGCCGAGCTGGGGCTGGCGGCAGCGACGGCGCGCGTTTCGGCGAGCGAGGCGGGGTTCTTCGCCGCGAAGGAGAACATCCAGGTGCATGGCGGCATCGGCTTCACCTGGGAGATGGACTGCCACCTGTTCTACCGCCGCGCCAAGCATCTTGGGCTGGTGCTGGGCAGCGCGCGGTATTGGAAGGACCGGCTGGTGAGCGAGCTGGAGGTGCGGAACGCGGCCTAGTGCTGCACGCCCTCACCGCAACCCCTTCCGGTGGAGCCGAAGAGGGTCGTGAACGCGATGACAGAGCCTAGCACGCCCCCTCTGCCGCGCCGGCGGGAGAGGGTCGGGGTGAGGGCCAGAGGAGACACGAATGGATTTTGACGACACACCGGACGAAGCCGCGTTCCGCGCGGAGGCGCGCGCGTTCCTTGCCGCCAACGCCAAACCGAAGGACCGGCGCGGGCCGGTGGGACGCTATGGCGACACCGACGAAGGCGATGTCGACGCGGCAAAGGCCTGGCAGCGCAAGAAGGCCGAGACGGGATTCGCGTGCATCACCTGGCCCAAGGAATGGGGCGGGCGCGGCGGCACGCCGATGCAGCAGATCATCTTCAACCAGGAGGAGGCGAATTACGACGTTCCGCCAAACATCTTCCTGATCGGGCTCGGCATGTGCGTGCCGACTTTCATCACCTACGCGGCGAAGGAGCAGATCGCCGCCCGCGTGCCGCCGGCGGTGCGCGGCGACGAGATTTGGTGCCAATTGTTCTCGGAGCCTTCCGGCGGATCGGACGTGGCGGGGCTTCGCACGCGCGCCGAGAAGCGCGGCGAGGAATGGGTCATCAACGGCCAGAAAATCTGGACTTCGGGCGCGCACTATTCGGATTATGGGCTGATCATCGTCCGCACCGACCCGAATGTGCCGAAGCACGCCGGGCTGACGGCGTTCTTCATCGACATGAAATCGCCGGGGATCGAGATACGGCCGATCCACCAGATGTCGGGCGCTTCCAATTTCAACGAGGTGTTCTTCACCGATCTCCGCGTGCCGGACACCAACCGGCTGGGCGCGGTCGGGCAAGGCTGGAAGGTCGCGATCACCACCTTGATGAATGAACGGTTCGCGGCCGGCGATCCGCGCCGGCCCGATCCGCGCGACCTCCTTGATCTGGCGCGCATGGTCCCGGGCGAGGACGGCAGGCCGGCGATCCAGGATCCGCTTGTGCGCGAGCGGATCGCCGAATGGCACGCCCGCGCGGCGGGCACCGTCTATACGCGCTTCCGCATCATGACCGCGCTCTCGCGCGGACAGACGCCGGGGCCGGAGAACTCGATCGGCAAGGTGGTGACGGCGAGCTTGCAGCAGGAGATCGCGAGCTTCGGGATGGATCTGCTGGGGATGGCGGGCAGCGTGAGCGAGGAGTCGCTGGCGCCGATGCACGCACTATTTCAGAACGCGCTGCTTTCCGCGCCCGGGATGCGGATTGCGGGCGGCACGGACGAGATACTCCGCAACATCATCGCCGAGCGGGTGCTGGGACTGCCGGGCGATGTGCGTGTGGACAAGGATGTGGCGTTCAACAAGCTCGCGCAGGGCAGGTGACGGTTCCCCCACATCACCCGCATAGGAGAGGAATCGGTGAGCGAACGTACTTTACGCGGCAAGGCCGCGATCGTGGGAATCGGGCAGACGCCCTACTACAAGCACGGCCAGTCGCCCGATTCCGAGTTCAAGCTGGCGCTGATGGCCGTGGTGAACGCCTGCTCGGACGCGGGCATTTCGCCGCACGACGTCGATGGGTTTGCCTCCTACGGCAATGACCGCTCGGACGCCGGGCGGCTTGCCGCGGCGCTCGGCTGCCGCGAGTTCCGTTTCTCCAACATGTTCTGGGGCGGCGGGGGCGGCGGCGTGTGCGGGGCGGTGGCGAACGCCGCCGCTGCCGTGGCGACTGGGATGGCCGATTGTGTGGTGGCGTTCCGCTCACTCGCGCAGGGGCAGTACGCGCGCTACGGACGCGGCGCGCCAGTGACGTCGGTCGGGGGGGACGACGCCTTCATCTTCCCATACGGCATGATGTCGCCCGCGCAGCGATTCGCCATGAAGATCACGCGCTTCATGCACGAGCACGGAATAAAGCACGAGGCGCTGCGGGCGATCTCGCTCGCCTGCTATCATCACGCGCAGAACAACCCCAACGCGGTGATGCGCGGCAAGCCGCTGGACGAGGCGAAATACGACAATTCGCGCTGGATCATCGAGCCGTTCTTTCACCTCTATGATTGCTGCCTGGAGAACGACGGCGCGGCGGCGGTGATCGTGGTGGCGGCGGACCGCGCGAAGGACTTCCCGCACAAGCCCGCTTACATGCTGGGCGCGGTGCAGGGGTGCGACCATCGCAGCGCGGCACCCGTGCACAATATGCCAGGCTACGACAGCTCGCATTTCTGCTCGCTTGCGCCGCATCTCTATCGCATGGCGAAGATGGGGCCAAAGGACATGCAGGTCGTGCAATGCTACGAGAACTTCACCGGCGGCGTGCTGATGAGCCTGATCGAGCACGGGCTGGTGCAGCCCGAGCAGGCGAATGAGTTCTTGGTGAAAGAGAACCTGATCGCGCCCGACGGCAGGATGCCGCTGAACACGAGCGGCGGCAACCTCGCCGAGTGCTACATGCACGGGCTCGAGCTGGTGATCGAAGCGGTGCACCAGATCCGCGGCGACGCCATCAATCAGCTCAAGCGCAATGACACCGCCATCGTCATCGGCGGGCCGATGGTGACGCCCGTGAGTTCGTTGATCCTGGGATCGGAGGCGGCGCTGTGAGCGAGTTCTATCTGCCGGAAGGCCTGCCCGCCCCGTCCGCCGCGCCGGATGGGCTTTCCCAGCCCTACTGGGACGGCGCGCGCGAGGGCAAGCTGCGCATTCAGAGATGCCGCGGCTGCGGGGCGTGGCAATGGGGGCCCGAATGGGTCTGCCATCGCTGCCACAGCTTCGATCTGGCCTGGGAGGACATCACGGGCCGCGGCCGCATCTGGTCCTATCAGCGTCCGCACCATCCCGTGCATCCGGCGCTGAATGGGCACGGGCCGTATATCGTCGTGCTGGTGGAACTGCCCGAGTACGGCGGCGTGCGGATGGTCGGCAATTTGCTCGGCGATCCGCGCCAGGAGGTGCGGATCGGCGCGCCGGTGGAGGCGGTGTTCGAGCACCATAAGGACTACTCGCTGGTGCAATGGAAGCTGAGCTTGTAGGCTCGGGCCGCACATAGGCGAGGGCCGGAATGGACGCGCTCACGCTGGAAGCGGCGCTCGACCAACGCGCCGAGGAGATCCTGTCGCGCTGCACGGCCTGCGGCGCGTGCGCCGAGGTGTGTCCGATGCCGGGGCCGGGCGGGATCGGCACGGAAGACCCGGCAGGGCTCGCGCGCGGCGTGCTGGAGGTGCTGCGCGGCGGTACGCACGAAGCGGCGGAACGCTGGGCTGCGATCTGCTCGGGCAGCGGGCATTGCATCCCGGCCTGCCGGTACGGCGTCAATCCGCGCGTGATGCTGGCCTTGGCGCGCACGGCGGCGGCGCGGCGCGATGACGGTGCGGCGCGCCGCAAGGCCGGGTTCACGCGCTTCGGGGCGATGACCGCGGGCGTGCGGGTGCTGTCGCGCTTGCAGCTTCCGCCCGAGGTGCTGGCGCGGTTCCGCCCCGATGCGGAGGACGGGCCGGCGGACGTGGTGTTCTACACCGGCTGCAATGTTTTGAAGACGCCGCACATCGCGTTGCTTTGCCTCGACATCATGGACGCGCTCGGCATCCGCTACCGGGTGATGGGCGGGCCCTCGCATTGCTGCGGCGTTTTGCAGTTCGGTGCGGGCGATCTCGCGACCTCCGGGCGGATCGCCTTCCGCACGGTGGAGCGGCTGGCCGCCGCGGCGCCGCGCGCGCTCGCCTGGTGTCCGACCTGTCAGATACAGTTGGGCGAGATCGCGGCACCTTCGCATCCGGAGGCGAAGCTCGACATCGCGCCGTTCGTGCGCTTCCTCGGCGAACGGCTGGACGCGTTGCGGCCGTTGCTGAAGCATCCTGTCCGCAAGCGCGTGGGCTTGCACGAGCATCCGGGCACTCCAGGCGTGCCGGAGGCGGCGCGGGCGATCCTGTGCGCGATCCCGGGGCTCGAGTTCGTGGATCTGGAGCAGCCGCGCGTCGGCTATATGTGCAACAAGCTCACGCCGCTGCCCGGTTTCAAGGCGGACTATCACCGCGCGCAACTGGAGGCGGCGGCGGCGGCGGGCGTGAGCACGCTTGCGGGCATCTATCATGCGTGCCATCGCGAGCTGTGCAGCCATCAGCGCGACTGGCCGTTCGAGGTGGTGAACTTCCTCGAACTGGTGGCCGAGAGCATGGGGATTGCGCGCCCGGACGTGTTCAAGCGGCTGAAGATCATGCAGGACGCCGACGCGATCCTGGCCGAAGCGGCGCCGCTGATCGCGGCGAACGGGCTCGATCTCGAGGAGGCGCGCGACGTGATCCTGCGCGACATGCTGGGCGAACAGCCGCTGGCGCTGCGAGGGTGAAGATGGGGCGGCTCGACGGCAAGGTCGCGGCGGTGACGGGCGGGGCGTCGGGCATCGGCGAGGCGACCGTCCGGCGGTTCGCCGCCGAAGGCGCGCGCGTGGCGTTCTGCGACCGCGACGGGGAGCGCGGCGAGCGCGTGGCGGGGGAGCTTGCGGCGGCGGGTGCCGAGGTGGCGTTCACGCTGGCCGATGTCGGCACCGAGGCCGCGTGTCTTGACTTCGTGAATGGCGCGGCGCGCGCGTTCGGGCGGCTCGACATCCTCGTCAACAATGCCGGCATCCGCAAATACGAGAAGATCGACGCGGCGAGTGCGGCGAGCTGGAACGAGATCATCAGCGTCAATTTGCTGAGCTACGCGTTCTGCGCCAAGGCGGCGGTGCCGCTGATGCGGCGGGGGAACGGCGGGGCGATCGTGAATGTGGCTTCAGTGCGGGCCGTGGTCGCGGGAGGCGGCAACCTGCAGTACGACACGACCAAGGCGGCGGTCGCTGGCCTGACGCGGGCGCTTGCGGCGGATCATTCGCCGGAGGGCATCCGCGTGAACGCGGTGGGGCCGGGGCCGATCTTCACGCCCTTCCATCAGCGCCGCATCGCGGCGGCCAATGAGACCGTGGCGCAGTACAACGCGCGGGCCGCGCAGGCGACGATGCTGCAGCGTCCGGGAAGGGCCGAGGAGGTCGCCGCGGCGATCCTGTTCCTGGCCTCCGATGAGGCGTCCTATGTCACCGGGACGCTGCTGTTCGTGGACGGAGGCATGACTGCAATGTGAGGGGCACCCCTACCCCAACCCATAAAATCCCACTGCATTCTCCCGGAACACCGCCTTCCGCCCCTCCTCCGGCAGCTTCGTCTTGAACGCATAGCGCGGATCGTCCTGATCCCAATGCGGGTAGTCGGTGGAGAACATCACCCGGTCCCACCCGATCCACTCCAACGTCGCCAGAATGTCGCCCGGCCGCTCCGGCTCCTCGATCGGCTGTGTGGTCACCCAGATATGGTCACGAATATACTCCGAAGGGAGCCGCCGCAGGTGCGGCACCTCGTCGCGGAAGCGGCGGTAGTGCTTGTCGAGCCGCCAGGTCAGCGCCGGCAGCCAGGCCCAGCCGCCCTCCACCAGCACCACGCGCAACTCGGGGATCGCCTCGAACGTGCCCTCCACGACGAGGCTCGTCACCAGGGCCTCCATGCTCTGCACGTAGCTCGGATGCTCTTCGTGATAGAACGAGGGCCAGCCGCCGCCAGTGGAGGCGTGGCCGCTGGTGCCGCCGAGATGCAGCGCCACCGGGAAGCCGTTCGCCGCGCAGGCCGCCAGCACCTTGCGGTAGCGGCGACGGCCCAAGGGCTCCAGCCCGCGCGGCGGAATCTGCACCTGCACGAACCGCTTGTCGCCCGCGCGCTTCTCGATCTCCGCGATCGCCGCTTCCTCGTATTCGAGAGCCACCTGCACCGAGGCCTTGATGCGCGGCTCGCGGCCGCACCAGTTGTACGCCTGCCAGTCGTTGACCGCGCTGCACATGGCGGCGCCGAACTCCAGATTGCGCTCGTCGGAGCACCGCCCGACCAGCGGCAGGCTGATCGCCCAGGCACAGCCGAACGCATCGAGCAACTGCTCGCGCAGGAAATCGAGGTCCGAGCCGGGCGGGCCGCCCGCCGGAGGCCACGCATCCACCCGCATCCCGATCTCGGGCGACATGCGCGGATATTGCGGCGTGCCCGCGAACGGATGGCGCAGCCGCCCGCCCACGCCGACACGGTGCTTGCGCCAGCGCTCGGAGAGGAACGGATCGAACTCCGCGCCGCCGTTCTTCGGATAAAGATGCAGGTCGCAATCGACATAGCCGAGCATGGTCTGCTGGCCCAGATCGGCCTGGCGCTCCAGCACCGTCACCGTCATCGCACGTGCTCCTCGGTCAATCGCGTATAGGTCGCAAGCGGGTTTTCGATAAGGATTTTCCGCACCAAGCCGGGGTCGAGCCCGTCGGGCACCGCTTCCCCGCCCTCGAAATGCCAGTGCGGATAGTCGGTGGAATAGAGCAGCATGTCGTCGCAGCCGATCTCCTCGATCAGCCGCGCGAGCATCGCCCGCGTGGGCGGCGCGTCGAAGGGCTGCAAGGTCAGCCGGACATGGCGGCGCGCGTACACCGACGGCGGTTCCTTGACCCAGGGGGTTTCCGCCCGCACGCCGCGCCAGGTCTTGTCGATGCGCCACATCCAGGCCGGCAGCCAGGTCACGCCGGATTCCGCCAGCACCACGCGCAGTCGCGGGAACTCCACGAACACGCCTTCGGTGATCAAGCTGTTCAAAGCGGCGGCGAAGGCACCCGCCTGCACGACGTAATCCTCCAGCATGTAGGAGGGCCAGCCGATCGAGGTCGGCGCGTGGCGCATCGTCGAGCCGGCATGGATGCCGACCGGCAGGCCGCGCTCCTCGGCGGCACGATAGAGCGGCCAGTATTGCCGGCGGCCGAGCGGCAGCTCCTGCATCACGAGCAGGAGCACCTGCACGAAGCGCCGGTCCTCGGCGCAGCGCGCGATCTCCTTTGCGGCCAGCTCCGGGCTGTGACCCGGCACGACGATGGAGGCGCGCAGGCGCGGGTCGCGGTCCAGCCACTCGGCGGCGAGCCAGCGGTTGATTGCGGTGCAGAACGCGGCCGACAAATCCTCGCTGAACATCGCCTGCGCGCCATGCAGCACGTTCAGGATGGCGAAGCGCGCGCCGAACCCATCCAGCACGTCGGCGACGAGCTTGTCGCGATCCGCGCCGGGCTTCCCCTTGGCGGGTCGCCAGTCGGGGCGCGCGCTGATCTCCGCGCCGGGCGGATAGGCGTTCAGATCGTAATTGTCCCGCTCCAGCCCGCGCATCCGCACGTGCTCGCGCCAGTATTCGTCGAAATAGGGCAGCAACACATGCGTGCCGGGCAGGGCGGCATGTACGTCGCAGTCGATCGCGCCTGGGGCGGGGATGCTCACGCCCTTGCTCCTTGGATCGGCTGAAACATAGGCCCCGCCCGCAGGCGCGGCAATCTTTAAGGGGCAAAGGCGGCGAACAGTTCCTCCAGCGCCCGCAACTGGTTGCCGGACGCCGAGGAGGGCACCAGGATCGGCGTGCTCACGCCCGCCTCGCGCCACGCCGCCACGCCCTCGCGCACCCGCGAAGCCGGCCCGAACAGGCTCACGTCGGCGAGCCAGCCATCCGACAGCAAGGCGCCGATCTCCGCCTGCCGCCCCTCGGCGATCGCCCGCTCGATTGCTGCCATCTCCGCCTCGTAGCCCGCCTCCTTCCAGTAATTCCGGTAGTTCGGCAGCGTTCCGTAGAAGCTTAGCGTGCGCCGGTTCACCGCCTTCGCCGCCTCCACGTCGTCGGCGATGCAGGTCGGGATCATGCAGCCGATGAAGAAATCCTCCCCGCAGCGCTTCCTTTCCGGCAGCGCCGACAAGGAGGCCGCCATGTGCGAGCGTGCCGCGTTGGCGAACACCACGCCATCGGCGATCTCGCCCGCCAGCGCCACCATCCGCCGGCGCAGCGCCGCCAGCACGATGGGCGGCAAGGGGCCGATGCCCTCCACCGCGCGCAGGCGCGCGACGAAATCGCGCACATCGGCGAGCGGCTTCCCCACGCTCACGCCCAGGCGCGCATGGCTCGGCGCGTGCGCAACGCCGATCCCGAACCGGAACCGCCCGCCCGAAACCTCGTGCAGCGCCGCCGCCTCCTGCGCGAAGTCGAACGCGGTGCGCGCATAGATCGGCGCGATCATCGGTCCGAACGCCACCCGTTCGGTCCGCCAGGCCAGTGCCTCGCACAGCGGCATCTGGCCGAACAGGCTCGGCGTGAAAATTCCGGCAAAGCCGCGTCGCTCGATCTCGCCGGCGAGCTCCGCCGTGGCGCGTCTTCGCCCCGGTACGGCAACCAGGCTCACAGCGGGCAGACTATCGGCCACATCGCGCTCCATCGATGAAACAGGTCAGCCTAGAGGCCCGCGCGCGTCGCCGCCAAATCCCCCTCGACCCCTCCTTGGGCACGGCGGCCACACCGGCCCGGATTAAAATTTCGCCGATTCGATTTATCCCCGGTTCTTTCTGCGGGGATCGCGCATACTCGCCCGCGCGGCGCGCGGGGAGTGCCCCCCGAGCCGGCCGGGCCCGACCGACATGACGCACGATCCGCCGCATCCTCTGGCGCTCGATGATCCGTGGGCGCTTCGCCCCGCGCCGTCGCCGGGGGCGGCCCAGGAGGAGCTGCTGTTCGCCCCGTGCGGCCCCGCCTCCCTGCAGGAGGCGATCGACCTGCCGGGCCGCTCGCTCGCGATCGAATACAAGTCCTGGCGCAACTTGCGGAACCCGGAGGATCAGGCCGAGCTTGCCGCCGACATCGCTGCGCTTGCCAATCTGGGTGGCGGCGCGATCATCTTTGGCTTCAACGAGGAGACGCTGGCGCCGGCCGACCTGCACCCGATCCGCACCGCGCCCGACCGCGCGGCACTCGATTCGATCCTGCGCGTCTTTCTCGATCCGCCGCCCGTCTGCGAGATTCTCTCGCTGCGCGCCGCGCAGGGCGAGGACTGCACCGTGATCCGCGTCGGCGCGCACGGCGCGACGCCGGTGTTCATCCGCGCCCACGGGTTGCCGCCCGCCGCGCTCGCCGCGATCCGGCCGGGCGCGGTCTATGTGCGCCGCCACGCGCCGCCCAGGCGCGGCCAGCTTATGCCGCGCGTGGAAAGCGCGCCCGTATCCTCTCCCGCCGAGTTCCTGCCGCTGATCCGGCGCTGCGTGCGCGCCGACCGCGAGGCGTTGCTTGGTGCGATCGAAGCCGCCGTCGAAGGAAGGCGTGAGGCGCCGGACGAGGCGGCGCGCCTCGCCGCCTTCCACGACGCCGCGCGCGCGCGCTTCTTGTCGCAGGCAGCGCGGCTCGCCGCCGGCCGCCGGTTCGCTGAACGGCACCACGCCTTCAGCTACGCGCTCGAACTGGGCCGCGCGGAGCTGCTGGAGCCGGCGCAGATGCCGGAACTGCTCAGCCGCACCGCCCTTACCGTGGGCCAGTCGTTCCGCGCCGGGGCGCGCATGTTCGATCCGCCCTATCTCCGTACCGCCCGCCCGCGCTTCGTCACCGATCCCGCTCTCGGCGAGGACGAACCCGACTTTCTTGAAGCCTCCTGGATGCGCGAGCCGTCGCGGACGGAGCGTGCCGAGCTCTGGCGTGTCTCCGCCCGCGGCGCCGCTTCCATCGTGCGGCCGTTCTGGGAGGACGAGCAGGACGCTGCGAACGGGCCTTGGCTCAGCCCCAACCGCCTCGCCCGCGATCTTGCCGAGCTTGCGCTGCACGCGCGCACGCTGGCGCGCCCCTTCGGCTCGGTGCGCGCGGTGCTGTTCCGCTGCGAATGGATCGGCCTCGCCGGGCGACGGCTGGACGATCCGTGGACGCGCTGGGCGCAGAGCGAGTCCGCAATCGCCGACCGCCGCACGGTGGCGTTGCGTGTGCCAGTGGCCTCGCTCGCCCGTGAATGGCCGGAGACCGTGGCCCAGCTCATGGCCCCGGTGGTGCGGCTGATCGAGCCCGACCTGGTGCTGGGTCCGGACTGGGTGCGGGCTGAGGCGGCGTCCTGGACTGAGCCATTGCCGATTTGACCGACCGGCGGCTAAGGCGTGCGATCCCACCACGGCGCCGCACCGCGAAAGGCAAACGAGCCGGACCGAATGATCGTCACCCAGGAAATGCGGGACTACCCAAACGAGCACCGCGACCGCGTGCGGGCCTTTCTCGGCGACCGGTTCGACCGGCCTTCCGCTATACCTTCGGCGGCGCGGCTCGGCTTCATCTGCTATACCAACCGTTGCGGCTCGCACTTTCTCGCCGATTGCCTGCTTTCCACCGGCAAACTGAACTATGCGGGGGAGTGGTTCCATGCCGACCATATCATCGCCAAATGCGATGGCGAATCGCTGCCCGATCTCGGCGCCTTCCTCGGCAGCGCGCTTAACGAACAGCAAAACGGGCTCTATCTCTCCAAAGTTTCCGTCACGCAGCTCATCATGCTGGCCGAGGCGGGTATCCTCGACCGCATCATTGCCCGCAGCGCCTTCATCGTTTTGGAGCGCAACGACAAATTGGGCCAGGCGATCTCCTACGCGCTCGCCCTCGGCACCGAGCAGTGGACCAGCGAACATGAGCAGAGGACCGCGCCCGAACAGGTGCCGTTCGCGCCCGACATCGTCAGCGGCTTCATCGAGGGGCTGACGGTCGAGATGATGCTGTTCGACCGCTTCTTTGCCCACAACGGGATCGTGCCGTGCCACGTGATCTACGAGGACTTGCTGGCCGCGCCCCAGCAAGCGGTGGCGCGGATCGGCGCCTTTCTCGGCTTTCCGGGCCTCGTGTGCGATCCCGCGCGGATGCGGTTCGGGCAGCAACGGACCGCGGTGAATGAGGATTGGCGGCGGCGGTATCTTGAGTGGCAGAGGAGGCAGCGTTAGAGCGCAATCCCGCTGCCCGACTTTGCACGGGAATGACGCGCGGGAAGCCTGCTCCTTCTCTCGTCTGCAGTCAGTATGAACGCGCCCTAATACGATCGCGGCATCCCGAGCACATGCTGTCCGACATAGGCGAGCACCAGATTGGTGCTGATTGGCGCGATCTGGTAAAGTCGCGTCTCGCGCCATTTGCGCTCGATTTCGTATTCGCGCGCATAGGCGAAGCCGCCATGCGTCTGCATCGCCGCCTCCGCCGCCTGCCACGCCGCTTCGGAAGCGAGCAGCTTGGCGATGTTGGCATCCGCCCCGCACTCTTTCCCGGCGTCGAACAGCGCCGCGGCGCGGCGGCAGATCATGTCGGCCGCCTCCAGCGCCGCCCAGGCGCGCGCGATCGGGAACTGCACAGCCTGGTTGGAGCCGATCGGCTTGCCGAACACCACGCGCTCCTTCGCGTACTCGGTCGCCTTGCGGACGAACCAGCGTCCGTCGCCGATCGCCTCGCTCGCCACCAGCACGCGCTCGGCGTTCATCCCGTCGAGGATGTAGCGGAATCCCTTGCCCTCCTCGCCGATCAGGTTCTCCGCCGGCACACGCAGCCCGTCGAAGAACACCTCGGTCGTGTTGTGGTTGATCATCGCCTCGATCGGGCAGATGGTGAGGCCCTTGCCCTGGTTCTTGGCACTCAGATCGACCAGGAACACGGAAAGCCCGTCGGTGCGCCGCTTGACTTGATCGGCGGGCGTGGTGCGTGCGAGCAGCAGCATCATGTCCGAATGCATCGCCCGCGAGGTCCAAACTTTCTGCCCGGTGACAACGTAATGATCGCCCTCGCGCACCGCGCGCGTCTTTAGCTGCGTCGTATCGGACCCGGTGGTCGGCTCGGTGACGCCGAATGCCTGCAAGCGGAGCCGCCCTGCCGCGATCTCCGGCAGGTAGCGCCGCTTCTGCTCCGCGCTGCCGTGCCGCAGCAGCGTGCCCATGATGTACATCTGCGCGTGGCCCTGGCTCGCCACGCAGCCGGAGGCGTTGATTTCTTCCAGGATTACGGCGGCCGCGCGCAGCGGCAGGCCGCTGCCGCCATATTCCTCGGGGATCAGGGCGCCCAGGAACCCGGCCTCGGTGAGCTCGGACACGAAGGCGGTGGGGTAGGCCTGCTGGTCCTCCAGCTCCTTCCAGTAGGCACCGGGGTAGCGGGCGCAGATGCGGCGCACGCTCTCGCGCAGCTCCGGCCAGTCCTCGCCGATCTCCAGCGTCGTCAGAGTGCTGTTCACGGCTCTACCACATAGGAGTCGTATGCAACCATATTGACCATGCCATCCGCATACGTGAAAATCACCGCGAATAACCCGTGCAATGGCCTGCTGCGCACATTCGCCCGGCAGTCGCCGCCGCTTCTGCATCGCCGCTGCTGCAAGGGGCCACGAAGCAGGCGTGGACGTCATCCTGATCGGCCCGGGACGGCGGCTGCTGTGCCAGCACCGGCCCTTGCCCTGTGAGCACAAGGAAGAATGCCGCTGCGATCAAGTTCCGTGATCTCATGGCTTCCTCCCCGGCCGCGCCGCGCGGCTGTTCTTTCCAAGCGGCGCTATCGGCGGGTATATAGCACGCCGGTCGGAAGGAGAGGAGACGCCGCATGGCCGTGAGCATCCACCCGCTGCACCCGCTCTTCGTCGGCGAAGTGTCCGGTGTCGATCTCACCCGCCCGCTGTCGCGCGAGGACGTGGCGGCGCTCGAAGCGGGGATGGATCGCTATGCCGTGCTGGTGTTCCACGACCAGCGCATCACCGACGAGCAGCAGATGGCGTTCGGCCGCAATTTCGGCGCGCTCGAGCAAACGCGCGGCGGCAACATCACTCGCCCCGATCAGCACCGGCTGCCCGAAGGCATGGCCGACGTCTCCAATCTGGACAAGGACGGCCGTCCGCTAGCGCGCGACGACCGGCGCCGGCTGTTCAACCTCGGCAATCAGCTCTGGCACTCGGACAGTTCGTTTCGGGCGATCCCGGCGAAATACTCGATCCTGTCCTGCCGGCTGCCGGCCAACCGCGGCGGCAACACCGAGTTCGCCGACATGCGCGCCGCCTATGATGCGCTCGATGAGCAAACCAAGGCCGAGATCGAGGACCTGGTCTGCGAGCACTCGCTGATCTACTCGCGCGGCACGCTCGGTTTTACCGAACTGACCGAGGAGGAGCGGGCGATGTTCAAGCCGGTGCGCCAGCGCCTCGTTCGCACCCATCCGGTGACGGGTCGGAAGTCGCTCTATCTCAGCTCGCATATCGGCACGATCGTCGGCTGGCTGCGCCCGGAATCGCTGTCGCTGATCCGCGACCTGACGGAGCACGCGACGCAGCCGCGATTCGTGCACGTGCACCGCTGGCGGCAATGGGACGTGGTGATGTGGGACAACCGCCAGACCATGCACCGTGTGCGCCGCTTCGACGAAAGCGAGCCGCGCGACATGCGCCGCACCACGGTCGCGGGCGACGCGCCGACGGTGGAGCAGCTCGCGGCGTGACCTGATTCAGGCCGGCGGCCCGGCCAATTACAGGATCAGCAAAGACGGACACGGCGGCCGCGCATGCGACGCGAGTTCCGCGCCGGACATGCCGAGCATCATGCTTTATCGCGCCGGCACGATGCGGGCCACCAGTCTGCGCCGACGGGTGATGGCGATGTCGGCGCCTTGCAGCACGGCATCCAGCACGTGGCGGAAGCGGCGCCTGATCTGGCGGCAGTCGAGCGTGACGGGCGGCAGCGTGGGGTCGGGGCCTTCGGTGCGGCCGAGGCGGGGCCAGTGGCCGGCGGCCTCGGCCTCGGCGATTGCGAGCAGGGCGCCGGCGATCCGGCGCGCATCGGCGCGGCGCTCCTCGGCCGCCGGCGGCTCGGGCCAGATGGTGACGTCGGAAAGCATTCGGCAGAACAGGGGATAAAGCGCGAGCAGGGACTCCGGGCGCAGCGCGGGCACGGCGGCGGACAACGCGGCCTGCATCTGCTCGATCGCGACGCGCCGGCGCAGCTCAAGCGAACGCTGCACGGCGTCGGGCAGCACATGCACGCAGGTCAGGAAGACGCGGTGCCGCGCCGGTTCGGCCGCGGCGGCGTCGAGCCAGGCGAGGATCAGGCGCTCCAGCAAGGCGGCTGGCTTGGCGCCGGCGCCTTCCTGCTCGGCCGCGCCGACCGCGGCGCCGAGACGAAGCAGATGGTCTGCCAGCAGGTCGGCGAGCAGGGCCTCGATGTTGCTGTAGGCGCCGATACTGCGCGGGCTCGTCACCTTCGCCTCGATCAGGATCGGCTGCAGCGCGATGCGCGGCCCGCATTCCGCCATCACGCGGGCGGCGGCTTCGTGCAGGCGGGCGCGGACGCTCTCGCCGGGTCCGTAGCGCCTGGCGCGCGGGCGGTCGGACGGGTGGATCTGGTCTTCGAGGGTCAGGTGTGGCATAGCTAGTTAGATATACTAACCTAACGGAGAGGTCAAGTGACCACCTGAGGGGCGGGTTCGGGCGGCAAGTTGTCACTTGCGGGGCGGCAAATAAGGCAAGTTGTCACCGCGGAGGGTCCGCGAGGGGCGATGTTGTCACCTGGCGGGTGGGGCGGCCTGGGTAGGTGTCCACCTGAGCGCGGTGATCGTGGACGGGTGGTGGGCGCGGTAGGGATTGAACCTACGACCCCCGCCGTGTGAAGGCGATGCTCTCCCGCTGAGCTACGCGCCCGGGCCGTTCGGGTGGAGTACGCGGCCCTGCGCCCGTGCGTCAAGCGTCAGAACGGCACCTCGAGCTCGATCCGCCAGCGCAGGGTCCCGGTGGGACTGGCGGAGGTGGCGCCGAACAGGTAGCCGATTTCGTATTTGAGCCGGCCGGCCCTGCCGAGCCCGAGCTTGCTCAGCGGCAGCGAGCCGACGCCGACCGGGCCGATGATCAGGAACTGCTTGGAAAAGCTCGGCATCGCGCCGACTACACCGGTGTCGCCGTAGAACTCGATCGCGGGGGAGAGCGGCGCCCAGAGGTTCCACCGCGTCTGCCACGCATAGGTGAAATCCACCCCCTGCGTGTCCTGGTCGGGGCCAAGGAGGCGGGTCAGGAACAGGTTGATGGTGGTCGTCGTGCGGCCGATGTCTTTCGCGATCAAGGGGCCGGCAGTGAGTTCGTTCGACGCGGCGAAGCGGCCGCGCGTCAGCGACTGGCCGTATTCGACGTAGAAGCCGAAATCGGCGAAATACGCGCCCGGTTCGGTGAGTTGGAACGTGTTCTCGGTGACGAGCTGGGTCAGTTGGGTCGGCTGCCCGTTCTCGGGGTCGTTATCGAACCCGAGCTCGATCTCGCTGTGCCACCAGGGCGTGAGACCAGTGCCGAGCTCGAGCGTGTAGCTTTGCCCGCCCGCGAGGGCGGGGTTGCGGCCGAAGGAATAGGCGCCGTTATGCTCGATCTCGAGTTCGCCGAGGTCGATCTCGTTCGGATAGACGATGTGGAAATCGGCCCGTGCCGCGGGGGCGGCGAAGGTGAGGCTCGCCGCGATCAGCGCCGCGGCACGGACCCTCACCCGGCGCTTCGCGCCGACCCCCGCCGCGCGGCGGGAGAAGCGAACGGGGGCCGTCACTTCGCGACCATTACGCCCTGGGCGGTATCCTGATGGAAGTCGCCGAAGAAGTGGTAGGTGCCTGGGTCGAGCGGGCCGAGGAAAACAGTGATCGTCTGGCCCGGGGCGACCAGCTTCTCGCGGTTGAGGTCGGTGCTTTCGAACTCGTCGGCGGTGTCGTCGGTGTTCTTCACCAACAGGCGGAACTTCTGGTTCGCGGGCACGGTGATGTGGTCGGGCACGAAGCGGTGCTGGCGGAATTCGATCCCGATCGTCTCGTCCGCCCTGGCAGCGGTGGCGGCGCCGAGGACAAGCGCGGCCATGGCGACGACCGCGACCGTCTTTGGGCGGGGACGGCCGCTCAGGCGCGTGGCGATCCACAGGGCGGCGAGGGTCGCGGCCCAGGCGGCGAGCTGGATGCCGCAGGGGCGGGCGGAATAGCCGATGAGCGCGTGCAGGCTGCGCCCGACCAGCGTCCCGTCCGGCAGGAGCCAACTCGTATCCCAAAGCTGCTCGCCCCATCCGGGCAGCAGGTCCGCCGAATGCAGCACGGCGGCGGCCTGCCCGGCCATCCCGGCGGCGAGCAGGGCGATCAGCGCGTTGGTGACCGTGAAAAGGTAGCGCAGCGGGATCGCGACCAGGCCCCGGTAAAGCAGCCAGGAGACCGCCGCGGCCGCGAGCAGCCCGGCGACGCCGCCCGCGAGCAGCGCGCCCGCTCCGATAGGGGAGGCGGTGACGACGCCGAGCAGGAACAGCACGACCTCGGCGCCTTCGCGCAGCACCGCGACGGCGACCACGGCGCCGAGGGCGGCGAGCGAGCGTTCGCCGAGCCGCACCGCCCGCCCGACCGCCTTGAACTCGGCGGCCATGGTGCGGCTGTGCGCCGACATCCAGATGATATGCCAGCTCAACATAACCACCGCGAACAGCAGGATGCCGGCGGTGAACACCTCCTGTCCCGCGCCCTGGAACGCGTTGGAGAGCGCACCGGCGAAGGCGGCGACGAGGGCGGTGCCGGCGACCCCCGCGGCGATGCCGCCGGCGATCCAGCGCCCGCGGCCGCGCACGCCCTCGGTCGCGGCGAGCACGATGCCCACGATCAGGCCGGCCTCCAGCACCTCGCGGAAGACGATGATGAGACTGACGAGCATGGCGCGGCGGGTCCGTGCGGCTGATGCGAGTAACTCGCAATTGCACTACACGAAGGCCGCGCGGCGTGCAAGCGGAGCGGGACCGGTTCGGCCCTCACCGCAACCCTCTGCGCCCCCAGGGGGCGGAGAGGGAGTGATCTATCGCCCGAGATGCGAAGCGAGCAGGGAGGCGGCGAGGGCAATGGCGAGCAGGGCGGAAACCGCCTGCCAGAACCGCACCGGGGCGCGCTCGTAGAGCGTCAGCGGCCGGGCGGGGATAGGGGGCGCGTTGGCGGGGCCGGCCTCCAACTCGGCGGCGAATTCGGCCATGTCCTGGATGCGCTGGGCGGGATCGGCGGCGATCGCGCGGGAAAGGAGTGCGGCGAGCCAGGACGGAAGATCGGGCCGATGCGCGGCCAGGTCCTTCGGCCGGTCGAGCCGGTTGCGGCCCACCGCGTCCGTGTTGCCGTATGGATATTCGCCCGTGAAGGCGCGGAATAGCGTCACGCCGAGCGCATAGACGTCGGTCGCCGGATTGCCCGCCTCGCCCGCGAACATCTCGGGCGCCATGTAGGCGACCGTGCCGGGCGTCTCGGCGGGGGCCTCGTCTTCCAGGCCGGGCAGGCGGACCACGCCGAGGTCGAGGAGCTTCAGCCCCCCGTCCGGCTCCAGCAGGATGTTGTCGGGCTTGATGTCGCGATGGACGATCCCCGCCCGGTGCAGCGCGGCGGCGCCGCGCGCCAGCCGCAGTGCAATCGTCCGGCCCTCCTCCAGCCCGATGCGCGGGTCGCGAGCAAGCCGGTTCTCCAGCAATTCGCCCTCGTAGAGCGGCATGGCGGTGTAGAGGCAGGTCTGCCGCCCCTCCGGTAGCTCGATCACCCGGGCGACCCAGGGGCTCGCCACATGGCGCCCGACCCAGGCCTCGCGGACGAAGGCGGCGTGGTGGCTCGCCACCTCGGCGACCTGGGGCTTGGGAAACTTGAGGCAGACGGTGCCGCCGTCGATCTCGTCGATGGCGCTGAACAGGCGGCTGTAAGGGCCGTCGGAGACCATTGCCTTCAGCACGAACCCGTCGATCGCCTCGCCGCCGCGCGGCACTGGGATCAGCGGCAGGCGGCGGATCGCGCCGCCCACATCGGCCGGGCGCGCCGTGGGCAGGGCCACCACGTCGAGCACGAGGGCGGTCGCGTTGTCCGTGCCGCCTGCGTTCAGCGCGGCGGAAACCAGCGCCCGGGCGGTGTCGGCGGGGGCGGAGCGGACGCGGAGGATCTCGGCGATGGTGGCGTCCTGGAGCGGCCCGTGCACCCCGTCGCTGCACAGTAGAAAGCGGTCGTGCAGGGCCATCGGTTGGTTCGCGTAGTCGAGCCGAAGCTCGGCCTCGATGCCGAGGGCGCGGTAAAGCAGGCGGCGGCCGTCGGCGCCATCGCGCACATGGTCCTCGGTGAGCCGCGTGAGGCGGTCGGCGCTCAGCCGGTAGGCGCGCGTGTCGCCGACATGGAGCACGTGGGCGAGCCGGCCCCGCAGGACGAGGGCGGTGAAGGTGCAGCCCATGCCGGCAAGGGCGGGGTCCTGCTGGCCCTGGGCGTGCAGCCAGGAATTGAGCGCATTTAGGATGCGGGCGCCGGCCCGGCGGATTTCCATGGTCGGCGGTACGTCCCAGAGCCCGTCGAGAAAACCCCGCACGGCCGTCTCCGCCGCCTCGCGCCCGCCTTTCGCGCCGCCAATGCCGTCGGCCACCACGGCGGCGACGTCGCGCCGGTCCTCGGGCCTCGAACCGGCGAGCACGGCGCCGACGAAATCCTCGTTGGCCGGCCTGGGCCCGGTCTCCGACGCGAATCCGACCGAGACGCGCGGGATCGCCGCCGTATCGTCGCGCCCGGGTGGGCTCAGTTGGTCAGCTTGCACCGGTCGTGCAGGAAATAACCGCCGGTGCTCGAGGCGACGATGACGGTGAGGGCGCCGGAGGCGCGGTCGAGCGTGTAGTTTCCGCCGTCGTGGGGATCGTGCCAGGAGATTGAATCGGCGCTGATTTTTGCCGGATTCGCGTCCACCGTGCCGCGCGCATAATCGATCTCGATTTGCCAGGATGTGCCGCTGTAGGGATTGGTGCAGGTGACGGATGTTGTCGGCGCAGCGGCGCCGAGCAGCAACGTAGCGGTGGCAGGACAAAGAAAGCGGTTCAAGCGGGGCGGCTCCGGCGCACAGGTTTTGCCTACATATTGATCAGTTGCCGTCGCAGCATACAGCGGATCGGCCGCATCCGCCCTCCCCCCAGCATCTGCAGGCCCTTTCGTGCCGTGCTGACCCCTTCGTGTGGGGAAACGGGTGCGGCACAGCCCTTGCACGAAACGATCCAAGCCGAGGCGTTGGCGGCGGAAACGATTCGGACGGAGGCTTTATGCTCGTACCCTCACCAAAATGGCTCGATACCGGGGACAACGCATGGCAGCTTGCAGCGGCCACGTTCGTCGGTCTGCAAAGCATTCCGGGCCTGGTTGTCCTCTATGGCGGCGTAGTCAAGAAGAAATGGGCGATCAACTCGGCCTTCATGGCGATGTACGCCTTCGCGTCGGTGCTGATCGTCTGGTTGCTGTTCGACTACAACATGTCCTTCGGCGAGCAGTGGTTTCCGTTCCTCGGCGTCCCCTCGCCCGCCCTCTCGGCCGGGTTCAGCTTGAGCCAGGCGACGATACCGGCCGCCGCCTCCGGGATGCCGCCGCTCGCCTTCCCGATGGCGACGCTGGTGTTCTTCCAGTTCGTCTTCGCCGCCATCACCGTCATCATTCTGGCCGGATCGGTGCTGGGGCGGATGAACTTCACCGCCTGGGCGATCTTCTGCCCGCTCTGGATGACGCTCGTTTACACGGTGGGGGCGTTTAGCCTGTGGGGCGGCGGCTGGCTCGCCGGCATGGGCGTAGCGGACTTCTCGGGCGGCTACGTGATCCATCTGGCGGCCGGCACGTCGGGCTTCGTGGCGGCGTGGGTGATCGGCCCGCGGCTCGATACCGACCGGCAGAATTTCCCGCCCAACAGCCTGCTGATCACGCTGGTGGGGGCGGGCATTCTTTGGCTCGGCTGGAACGGCTTCAACGGCGGCGACCCGTATTTCGCCAATGCCGACGCGGGTGCCGCGGTGCTGAACACCAATCTCTGCACGGCGGTCGCTCTGCTCGTCTGGACGGCGCTTGATAAAATGGCCTACGGCAAGCCCTCCATCATCGGCGCGGTGAACGGCATGATCGCCGGGCTCGTGGGGATCACACCGGCCGCCGGCTACGTGAACGGCTGGGGTGCCATCGCGATCGGCGTGTGCGCCGGCATCATCCCGTGGATGAGCATGAACTGGCTGGCCAAGACCGCCTTCATGCAGAAGGTCGATGACACGCTCGGCGTTTTCTCGACCCACGGCGTGGCCGGGCTGATGGGCGGCCTGCTGACGGGCATCTTCGCCAATCCCGACATGCTCGAATATATCGGGACAGAGAAGGACGCGCCCGGCGTGAACGTGACCGGGCTGCTATACGGCAACGCCCACCAATTGCTGCTACAGCTCTACGGCGCGCTGTTCATCATCATCTACAACGCGATTGCGACGTTCATCATTCTGAAGGTGATCTCGTTCATCGTCCCGCTGCGTATGGATGAGGCGACGCTGCGCGTCGGCGATGACGCGGTGCACGGCGAAACGGCGTACGCGATCGGCGTCGAAGGCGAGTAGAGAACCGGCGCGGCCGGGGCGGGAGGGCGACCCTCCCGCCCCTTTTTCTTTTCCCCCCAGCGCGGCGTGAATGCCCCGATCGGGGAGGCGAACCGGAATGGACGGTCTACGGCGGCGGCAAATGATTGGCACCGCGGCGGCGATCCCGTTGCTGGCCGCTGCGCGCGGAGCGGGTGCGGCGGGAAGCCCAGCGGAAGGCGGCGGCTGGCCCTCACCAGCCGAGTGGGGGGACCTCGGCCGGCTGGTCAGCGGCAATCTGAGCGCGATCCGCTCGCCGTTCGAAGCGTGCCAGACCCATCCCGACGGCGCGGAATGCGCGGCGCTGTTCCGGAACTTGAAAAACCCCTACTTCATCCGCGACGACCCGGCCTTGACCCAGACGCTTGGCTGGGTCGGTGCGTGGTGGACCCAGCCGAGCCGCTATGCGCTCGCGCCGCAAAGCAGCGCGCATGTCGCGGCCGCGGTGAATTTTGCGCGGACGCACAAGGTGCGGCTGGTCATCCGGGGCGGCGGGCATTCCTATCTCGGAACCTCGAACGCGCCCGACTCGTTGATGATCTGGACGCGCCCGATGAACGGGATCGCGCTGCACGATGCCTTCGTGCCGATGGGCTGCGAGAAGCAAATGGCGCCGGCTCCGGCGGTGACGGTCGGCGCAGGCGCGATCTGGGGCGAGGCTTACCAGCGGGTGACGACCGAGGCCGGACGCTATGTGCAAGGCGGCGGATGCCTGACCGTGGGCGTTGCCGGGCTCGTGCAGGGCGGCGGCTTTGGCACCTACTCCAAGCGGTTCGGTCTTGCCGGCGCATCGCTTCTGGAAGCGGAAATCGTGACCGCCGACGGAGCGGTGCGCGTGGTGAATGCCTGCCGAGAGCCCGATCTGTTCTGGGCGTTGAAGGGCGGCGGCGGTGGCACTTTCGGCGTGGTGACCCGGCTGACCTTGCGGACCTGGGACCTGCCCGAGGTGTTCGGGCATATCGCGCTCGACGTGCAGGCGCGGTCCGATGCGGCGTACCGGCGACTGATCGGAGCGTTCGTCGGTTTCTACGCCGACGCGCTGTGCACGCCGCATTGGGGCGAACTGGCGCGCGTCGGCCCGGACAACCGCCTGCGGATCGCGATGAATTCGCAAGGGTTGGACGAGGCGGCGATGAGGGCACTCTGGCAGCCCTTCCTCGCCGTTGTCGCCGCCGATGCGGAAGTGGCGGGCGATCCGCCCATGATCGTCGCCGGACCCGGCCGCATGCGCTGGGACGGCGCTGCCCTCGCCCGGTTTGCGCCCAACGCTGTCGTGTTCGACGACCGCCCTGGGTCGGCCGTGACCGACTTCTTCTGGGCCGCGAACCGCGCCGAAGCCGGCCATGTGATCTACGGCTACGAGTCGATCTGGCTGCCCGCGCGGCTATTGGATCCGGACCAACGCGCCGGTCTCGCCGATGCGCTGATGGCAGCGAGCCGGCACCGGCCGGTCGAGATGCACTTCCAGAAGGGACTGGCCGGCGGCGCATCGGAAGCGATAGCGGCCGCGCGCGAGACCCCGATGAATCCGGCCGTCGCCGAGGCCTTCATGCTGGCGATTATCGGCAGCGAAGGCCCGCCGGCCTATCCCGGCATTGCCGGGCACGAACCGAACTCCGAGCAGGCGCGGCGCGATGGGGTGCAAGTCGGGCGTGCCATTGCCGATCTGCGGAAAATCGCTCCCGGGGCGGGGGCCTATGTCGCGGAGAGCAGTTGGTTCCAGCCGGATTGGCAGCGCGCGTACTGGGGAAGCAACTACGAACGGCTGCTTGCGGTGAAGCGCCGCTATGATCCGGAAGGGCTATTTTCGGTACGACACAGCGTTGGCAGCGAGGCCTAGGGACGGGCGGCGAGCAGGGAATCTCGTCTAGCGCGCTTGCAGCGCCTCGGGGTTGATGATGTTGATCGGCGCAGCGGCTCCGAAGGCATTGATCTGGTCGAAAATGTCGCTGAATTGCAGGTCGTATTCCTGGCGCGTCACATAGCCGATGTGCGGCGGGCAGACGTGGTTCGGCATCTCCAGCAGTGGATGCCTGCCGCCCGGCAGCGGCTCCTGCTCGTAGACGTCCACCGCCGCATAGCCGGGGTGGCCGGCGCGCAGCGCGGAAACGAGCGCGCCCGGCTCGATAAGGCCAGCACGACCCGTGTTCACTAGGATTGCGTCCGGCTTCATCAATGCGAGGACGGCGGCGGTGACGATGCCGCGCGTGGCGGGAACGAGGCGCATATGCAGGGTCAGCGCATCGCCGGCGGCGAAGAAGCTTTCTTTATCGGGCTCTGTTTCGTGCCCCTCTCGAACGGCTGCTTCGCGCGCGCGGAGTCCGTATCCTCCACATGGTCGGTGAAAACCGTGACCTGATGCGGCGCCAGCCGTGCGAAGCAGGGGAGCGCGCGGAGCGTGTCGTGCCGGTCGTCCAGGATGGTCACGCGCGACGGTTCACCCCGCTTTCGCCCAGGAACGCCAAGCCGGCCGTGGTGAGGCGCACCGTGCCGCGGTCGAGCGCGACGAAGTCGCGGTCCGTCGCCTCCTCCCACACCGGCAGGCGCGGACAGGAGGTGCGCCACGCCTCCATCACCTCGGCATAGGGACGCGGTGCGCGGGCGAGCCAGGAGAGCAGATCGTGCAGGAGGGACTCGACGGTTTCCGACAAGGGCCGTTCTCCCTGCGAACGTTGCGACTTCAGCTCAGAGTGCTAGCAAAATCCAGCAGCGGAGGAAACTACCGCCGCCCGGCGGCTGTGTGCGACCCTCCCGGCGCGGGTTTCGCCGCCGGCGCGCGCGCCGCGCCGTTCGACGGCAAGCTGGCGCTGGTCGCGGCTTCCGTTACCAGCGTCGATGACGGCGGCAAGCTGAAGATGGTCCAGGTCGACAGGCCCTGGCCGATCGACCTGACAACAAGCCCGCCGGAAGACGAGATCATGCGCCAAGCCGAATCCTGACCCGCCGCAGGTCTGCTATGGCGCTCGTGCCATGGGTAAGCCGCCCGCCGGAGCGACCGGCCAGTCAGGGCTCGCGGGAGGGGAGCCGCGCCCTCGCGCGCCCTACGCGGCGGCCGGAAGCCCGATCTCGCGCGCCACCTGCTCGGGCGCCTTTTTCACCAGCGCCTCGTAGTCCTTCATCAGCGTCTCGCTGATCCGGCCGGGCGTGAAGCTGTAGTGGCCGATCTCCCGGATCGGCGTCACCTCGGCGGCGGTGCCGGCGAGGAACGCCTCGCTGGCGCGGCTCATCTCCTCGGGCATGATGGGCCGCTCGATCATCTTCATCTGCCGGTTCTTGGCGAGCGCCATCACGCTGCGGCGGGTGATGCCGTCGAGGAAACAATCGGGCGTCGGCGTGTGGATATCGCCGTCCATGACGAAGAAGATGTTGGCCCCGGTCGCCTCGGCGATCCGGCCGCGCCAGTCGAGCATCAGCGCGTCGGCATAGCCCTCGGCCTCGGCGGCATGCTTGGACAGCGTGCCGATCATGTACAGGCCCGTGGCCTTGGCTGCCGTCGGCGCGGTCTCCGGCGAGGGACGCTTCCACGGCGCCATCCCGAGCCGAATTCCCGCCATCTTGTTCTCGAAATAGCTCGGCCATTCCCAGGTGGCGATGGCGAGATGGATTTTCGTGTGCTGGGCCGAGACGGCCAGCATCTCCGAACCGCGCCAGGCGATCGGCCGCACATAGGCGTCGCTCTGCTTGTTGGCGCGCAGCGTCTGGTAGCAGGCGGCATCGATCTGCTCGGCGGTGAAGGGGATTTCGAACCCGAGGATGCGGGCCGAGTTGATCAGCCGGTCGGTGTGGTCGCGCAGGCGGAATATATTGCCCGCATAGGCCCGTTCGCCTTCAAACACCGCGCTGGCATAATGCAGCCCGTGGGTCAGGACATGCAGCTTGGCGTCGCGCCAGGGAACAAGGGCGCCGTCGAACCAGATGAATCCGTCACGGTCGTCGAAAGGGACCAGCGCCATCTTGCGTTCTCCCGGTAATATTATTAGCCACCGCCCGGCCAGAGTAGAATGATGATGCCGATACGTCAACGTCACTGTCCGAAACGCCCGGAATGACAGCCATGCCCGACGGGCGCACCGGCAGGATAACCCCAAGGCAAGCGGGGACGGCCGAGGCGAAACCCTCGGCCGCCGGCACCGGCCTCTTGTTCCTGCGCGAGGAGGAAATCCGGCTCGCGCAGGATTTGCTCTTCTTCGCGTACCGCGACTTCACCAATGCCGCCGACCTCATTCTAGAGGAGCTCGGGCTCGGCCGCGCCCACCACCGTGCGCTGCACTTCATCGGGCGCAACCCCGACATCACCGTCTCCGATCTGCTCGCCATCCTGCGGATTACCAAACAAAGCCTCGCGCGCGTGCTGTCGGTCCTGGTCGAGCGCGGCTACGTGGCGCAGGCGCCCGGCAGCGCCGACCGCCGCCAGCGGCTCCTGCGGCTGACGGAAAATGGGCAGGAGCTGGAGCGACGGCTGTTCGAGCGCCAGCGGGAGCGGCTGACGGCAGCCTATCGCGAGGCGGGCGGATCGGCGGTCGACGGGTTCCGCCGGGTCATGCGCGCGATCATGGACCAGGCGGCGCGCGACTACCTCGATAGTCCCCAGCGCGCCCGGCCGCGCCCGGCCGGCTAAAACGTGGTCGAGGACGCGCTCATCCTGGTGGTGGACGACGACATCCGCCTGCGTGGCTTGCTGTCGCGCTATCTCGCCGACCACGGGTTCCGCGTGACGACGGCCGAAAGCGCCGCCGAGGCGCGCGCCAAGTTGCGCTCGCTCGCGCCCGACCTGCTGGTGCTCGACGTGATGATGCCGGGCGAAAGCGGGCTCGCGCTAACAGAATCGCTGCGGCGCGAGGCGAACGGTCTGCCGATCCTGCTGCTGACGGCGCGCGGCGCCCCGGAGGACCGGATCGCGGGCTTCGAGTCGGGGGCGGATGATTATCTCGGCAAGCCGTTCGAGCCGATGGAACTCGTGCTCAGGATCCGCGCCATGCTCCGCCGCGCCGCGCCCGCTCCGACGCCGGAGGGGCCGGTGCAGATCGGCCCGGCCTTGTTCGACAGCGAGCGGGGCGAACTTCGCCGCCCCGACCAGACGATCCGGCTCACCGGGGCCGAGAACGCGCTGCTTTCGCTGCTCGCGCGCCGCCCACATGCGGTGCTCTCGCGCGAGGAGATCAGCCAGACGCTCGGGATGGACGAGACGAACGAGCGCGCGATCGACGTGCAGGTGACGCGCCTGCGCCGCAAGATCGAGGCCGACCCGCGCGAGCCCCGCTTCTTGCTGACGGTGCGCGGGCGCGGCTATGTGCTGAAGCCGGGGGTCGGCTGATGCGCGCGCCGCGGTTCGGCCCGGGGCGGTTCGTCAAGCGGTTCATGCCGCGCTCGCTGCTGGGGCGCAGCCTGCTGATGATCCTGATCCCGCTCGTGCTGCTGCAAGCCGTCGCGCTCTGGATCTACTACGGCAGCCACCTGACGCTCGTTTACCGGCGGCTCTCCGGCTCGGTGGCGGGCGAGATCGCGATGACGCTCGATCTCATGCGACGGGACTGGAGCCCGGAGGACCGCGCCTGGGCGATGGATCAGGCGCTCAGGCAGTTCGACCTCAAGATGCGACTCGAGCCGGGGAAAATCCTGCCTCGCGAGGCGCGCCAGGAGAACGTGCTCGGGCCGATGGACGACGACCTCATCGCGGCGCTGCACGAGCGGCTGGACGATCCGTTCCTGCTCGACTGGAACTACGACCCGCGCTACGTGCTGATCCGCATCCAGTTGCCCGACGGCGTCCTCGATGTGCTGGCGCCGCGCAAGCGCGTCGATCTCGGCACGATCTGGTTCTTCGTCGCCTGGGTGGCGGGCACCGCGGCGCTCCTGTTCGCCATCGCTGCGCTGTTCATGCGAAACCAGGTGCGGGCGATCCGGCGGCTTGCCAGCGCCGCCGAAGCATTCGGTCTTGGCCGCGACACCGATCCGATTCGCCCCGAGGGGGCCGCCGAGGTGCGGCAGGCGGCAATGGCGTTCAACCGGATGCAGGAGCGCATCCGCCGCTTCCTCGTGCAGCGCACCGAGATGCTGGCCGGCGTCTCCCACGATCTCCGCACCCCGCTGACGCGGCTTCGCCTCGCGCTCGCGATGCTGCCGCCAAAGCCCGAACTCGCCCCGGACGTCGCGGAGATGACGGCCGACGTCGAAGAGATGGAGCGCATGATCGAGGGCTACCTGGCCTTCGCGCGCGGCGAGAAGCTCGAGCAGGCCGAACCGACCGACCTCTCGCGGATGCTCACCGAGGTGGCAGAGGGCGCGCGACGCGCCGGTGCCGATCTCGTGCTGGAGGTGCCGCCCGCCCTCGTGCTCCCGCTGCGGGCAGACGCGGCGCGACGGGCCATCACCAATTTGGTCGATAATGCGCTGCGCCACGCTCGCCGCGTCGTGCTCGCCGCCACCCCGGCCGGTCCGCGTGGCGTGCACGTGCTGGTGGACGATGACGGCCCGGGTATTCCGCCCGACCGCCGCGAAAGCGTGTTCCGCCCGTTCGAGAGCGACACCGCGGGCGGCACGGGCCTAGGTCTCACCATCGCCCGCGACATCGTGCGCGCGCATGGCGGCGACATCATGCTGGAGGACAGCCCCTTGGGCGGCCTGCGCGCACGGGTGCGGCTGCCGATTTGAGGCGGCTTGCCGCAGGCGCCCGCACCGGCCAGACTTGCGGGATGAACGACGCAGCGCCGCGGGCGGCGAAGCCGATGACACGCAAGGAAGTGCGCGGCTTCATCGAGGCGCTGGCCGAGGCGATTCCCGATCCGCGCAGCGAACTCGACTACCGCGATCCTTTCACACTGCTCGTCGCCGTCGTGCTGTCGGCGCAGACCACGGACGCCGCGGTGAACCGCGTCACCCAGGGCTTGTTCGCGGAAGCGCCGACGCCTGAAGCGATGGCCCGGCTCGGCGAAGCCGGGATCGGGCGACACATCCGCTCGCTCGGGCTCTGGCAAAACAAGGCGAAGAATGTGGCGGCACTGGCCCGGCAGCTCGTCGAGATCCATGGCGGCGAAGTGCCTCAAGATCGGGAAAAGCTGGAAGCCCTGCCGGGCGTCGGCCGCAAGACCGCGAATGTCGTGCTGAATGTTGCTTTCGGCCAGCCGACGATGGCAGTCGATACGCATATCTTCCGGCTCGGCAACCGCACCGGGATCGCGCCGGGCAAGACACCGCGCGAGGTGGAGGACAGCCTCCTCAAGCGCGTGCCGGCCGAGTTGCTGCGCGACGCGCATCACTACCTGATCCTGCACGGGCGTTATGTGTGCAAGGCGCGCACGCCCGAATGCTGGCGCTGCGTTGCCGCGTCCTGGTGCCATTACCGGCCGAAGACGCCGGCACCCAGCACCCGGGCCGCCGCGCCGAGGCGCAACGCGGCGGCAGCGGTGTAGCGCGCATGTAGCGCAGCGCGATGGGGCGGCGCTTGCGTCGACGGATCGACATCCGCCCACGCTCTTCAGGCGAAGGCTTGTCGGACGCGCGCGAAATCCTCAAGCGCCTGTTCCTCGCCGGGCGTAATGCAGAACACGATCTGCGACCAGCCGGCATCGCGCATCGCCTCCACGCGCTGCTTCAGCTCCTGCTCGGTTGCGGTGAAGGTGGTGCGACGGATCAGCTCGGCGGTGATGAACTTCCGTTCCTCGGGCTTGACGAACACGAAGTGCCCGCGATGGTTCATCAGATAACGCGCATCGCGCGGCTCGTAGCCCCGTGCCATCTCCACGTAGCCGCGCACCTGCTCGGCCACCTCCGCCGGCACGTCCGACGTGTTCTGCCAGCCCTCCATGTCGAGATCCGCGGCGCGGTGCAGCAGCACCGCCGCGCGCGGCCCGGACTGACGCAGCGCGCGCGGGCTGTCGGCCGGCTCGCCTGGCTCCAGCACGCAGCCGCAGGTCCAGGCGGTCGCGTAAAGCGGGTCGCTGCGGCCGGCCTCCGCCCAGCTTGACTTCATACTGTCGAGCACCGCGAGCGCGCCCGGTACATCGGAAACAAAGGTTTTCCATGCCGCGCCCAGCCGTGCCGTGAGCGCCTGCGATTTCGGCCCGTAGGCGGACACATGCAGCCGTACCGGGTCGCGTGTGTTGATCAGGCCGGCATCCGGATTGAGCAACCGGATTTTCCGCCGCTTGCCCTCGATGTTCGTCTCGATGGTCTGCTCGTTCAGCAGGCCGTAAACGACGCGCACATATTCCTCGAGATCGGCGAGCTTCATCGCCCCGAGCCCCATCGCGCGGCGCGCGGAAAAGCCCGTGCCGACGCCGAAGTCGATCCGCCCGGGCGCCATCGCGTTCAGAGTTGCGAAAGCATTCGCTGTCACCGCCGCGATCCGGTTGGACGGCACCAGAACGCCGGTGCCGAGGCGGATTCGCGAAGTCTTCAGCGCCGCCGCGCCCATAGCGACGAAGCAGTCGGCGGTGATCATCTGGGTGTCGAAGAACCAGGCGTGGGTGAAGCCCAGCGCCTCCGCGCGTTCCGCGAGCCGCCACGAATCATGGCTCGTGGCGATGCCGATCCCGAAGTCCATGCACGAACCCTCCTCCCTGGTCGGGGAGGAGGGTCGCACAGGAGCGGGCAGCCTGTCTTGCGGCTACGTCTTACTCCTTGGCGGGCGCGGCCGGGGCCGGCGCCGCCGGCGCGGGCGCTGCCGCCCCGCCCATGCTGCCGCCATTCATGCTGTTGTCGCCGGTGCCGCTGTTCATGGCGCCGCCGTTCATCGAGCCGCCCTCATCAGGCGCCGACAGGTTCATCGCCTGCAGGGTCGCATCGTCAAGCTCGCCCGTCGGCTGGAGGTTGTTCTTGCGCTGGAACTGCATCACGCCGCGCCTGGTCTGCGGGCCGTAGATGCCGTCGATCCGGCCCGGATACATGTGGCCCTGCTTCAGCTTCGCCTGCACCTGGCGAACCAGGCTGCGCGACATCGCGTTCTGCGACGGGTTGCTCGGAGGCGGCGGTGCAGGGGCGGGTGCCGGCGCGGGCGCGGGTGCGGGCGCCGGAGCGGCGGCCTGCTGCCCGCCACCGAACATCGAGCACGCAGGCAGCGCAGCCAGCGCGCTGATCGCCATGACGGCTGCGAAATTTTTGACCTTCATCACCGGTGTTCTCTCCTGTTTTGCGGCCGAGGACATCTTGCCCGCAGGTCAGTCCGGTCCGCCTGAAGGGGGTTGGCGAGACGGCTAGCCAAGTCGAACTCTGACAAACGGGTTGCGGGCACGGCCCGAAGTGTGAAGGGCCGTTCCGGCCTTGCACAATCACAGCCGCGCGACGGGCATCAAGTGCGGATGACGCAGGGCGGCCCCGCGCCAGGAGCCCTACCCGGCCTCCCGCCTAGGATTCAGGGCCGATGCGGCGCGGCTGCAACAAGTTCCTCGGCGAGCCCCGCCCATTCCACGTCCAGCGCGGAGGTTGCGGCCGGGCGGCCCGCGCGCCGGTACCAGTACGCCGCATTGGCCAGATCGCCCTCCATCCGATGCAGAAAGGCATGAACGGCCGCGCCCGCGGCGCTGTCGTCGGCCTGCGCTTCGGCGTGCGCCCGGTTCCAGTCGCCCTTGCGCGCCCACCAGAGCGCGGCCAACGCCCGCCCCGCCGATGCGGGCGGCGCGTCGTCCTGAAGGCTTGCCTCGAAGGCAGCCAAATCCATCGCGCCTACTCCGGCGGGGGCGCGTAACGCCGCCACGCGCTCATCTGCACGGCCGAGCTGTGCACGTGCACCACCACCGGCCGCGTCTTTACGGCGAACGCACGCGCGATCGCCCCGTCCACCTCGGCCTCCTCGCGGATGGTGATCCCCTCGCATCCGAACGAGCGGCCCCAGGCCGCGAAGTCCGGGTTTTTCAGCCCGGTCGCCGACTCGAACGGGCGCCCGGGATAGCGGACATGGTGGTGCATGGTGATCGTGCCGTAGCAGCGATTGTCAGAGATGATCATGATCGGCGTCGCGCCATACTGGCAGGCGGTCGCGATCTCGTTGCCCATCATCAAGGCGCCGCCGTCGCCCACGAACGCGACCACCTGCGTTCCCGGCCGGCGCAGCCCGGCGGCAACCGCCATCGGCATCCCCGAGCCCATCGCGCCCACGACCGAGGACAGGAATTGCTGCCCCGGGCGGAAGTCGATGTAGCGGTGGATGAAGCTGCCGAAATTGCCGGCATCGGAGGTGACGGTGGCATCGGGGGCGAGATGACGGTTCACCGCGCACACCACGGCGGCGAAGTTCACCCCGTCCGGCGCCGGTTCCCAGGTCGGCTCCATCAGCGCGCGATGGATGGCGTGCAGTCCGCTTACCCAGCCGCGCCGGCGCTCGGCCCCCATTGGCGTGCCGCGCGACAGGAGGCCCCGGATCACCTCGAGCGGGCTGCACGCGAGCCCGAGGTCGGGGCGGAACACGCGCCCGATCTCGTCGGCGTCCGGCCAGACATGGGCGAACGGCAGTTGCGGCTGTGGCGCCTTGGGGAATGAATAGGACTGGCTGACCGTGTCGGTCATGCGCTCGCCGAGCGCGACAAGCAGATCGGCCTTCTTCATCTCCGCGATCAGCTTCGGCGGCACGCGGATGCCCATGTAGCCGCCGTAATTGGGATGGCGGCTGTCGAACAGTTGCGGCCGGCGATGCGTCGGGCTGACTGGCAGAACCCAGCTCTCGGCGAACCGCCGCAGTTCTTCCGCCGCCGCCGGATCGTAGAGCGAGTCCGTAACCAGCGCGCCGCCGACTAGCACAAGCGGCCGCTCCGCCCGCTCCAGCATCTCCGCCAACCGGTCGAGGTCCGCGGCGCGGGGCCCCGCCATCGCGCGCGGGCGCGGGGCATCGAGCTCCGCCGCGGTCGATTCCTCGAAAATGTCCTCGGGAAGAATCACGGCAACGGGTCCGGGCGTGCCGCTTTCCGCGAGATGGAAGGCTCGCGCGATCGCCTCGGACGCCTGCGCGGGTTCGTTCACCTCGATCACCGCCTTGGTGATGTCGGCGAGCAGCAGCGCATAGTTCTGCTCTTGCAGCGCCTGACGCCCGAAATCGGCGCGCTCCACCTGGCCCACCAGCATCACCATCGGCGTCGCGTCGTGATAGGCGGAATGCAGCGAGACCATCGCGTTGGAGAGGCCCGGCCCGCGCGAGACCATGCACACTCCGGCGCGCGGGCGCAGCCGCCCGTCCGCCACCGCCATGAACCCCGCGCCGCCCTCGTGGCGGCACACCACGATGCGGATGGCGTTCATGTCGGCGAGCGCGTTGGTCAGGCCGATATAGCTCTCGCCCGGCACGCAAAAGATTTGGTCCACGTCATGGGCTTGCAGCGATTCCGCGATCAGCCGCGCGACGGTTCGGGGCATGGGCGTTCCTCTTTGTTCAGTGCGGTGTGCGCGGCCTATCCCGCCGGACAACGCACGAGCGGGAAGGGAAAGTCGGCGCAGTCAGGGAAGCTGATCTGGTTGGTGGAAATGCGCGTGACGGACAGCGCATCGGGATCGGGGCAGCCGAAACCTTCGGCGCCGTGGATGAAGCGGAACTCGACGCCGTGGCCGGTGCCGCGTACGGTCTCGATCGACCGCTGCACGTAGGTGACGCTCGTGAGCGTCGCGCGCAGCACGACGTCGCGCATGAAGATCACCGACGGCGCGGCAAGGCAGGTTTCCGCCGTCACCTGCGAGGGCGGCGGAAACAGCCCCCCGGTCCAGGCTCCGTAAAGGAAGGCGTGTGGCTGCGCGGCGCGCTGCGCCCGCGCGTGCGGGGCGGCAGGGAGCGCGCTCAGAACCAGGGCGGCAAGGACAGCGGAGAGACGGCGCATGCTTCGGTCCCGAAGTTCAAGGATGCCGGACGATACGGCGCAGGCCCGAGCAAGACCAGCCGCGTTCAGGTGCTGCAAAGCGTGTCGAACACGTCGCCCGATTGGGCGAGCCCGAGGATATGGCGGCGATGCCAGAGCGCGTAGAACAGCAGCCGCCAGCATGCGGTCGCCTCGTCGCCCGGGCGCGCCGAGCGGAACAGCGCCTCGACGCGGGCCGGCTCGGCGATCTCCTCCACGCCCGGCTGCCGCGCCACCAGCGGCCCGAGCCGGCCGCCCTCGGCCCGGATCCACGCGCCGACCGGCACGGTGAAGCCGCGCTTGGCGGCGAACGGCGCGGCCTGCGGGAGGTGCTGCGCCAGCCAGCGCCGCAGCACCCATTTGCCGAGCCCGCGCCGCACCTTGAGCGCGTCGGGCAGCCGGAACACGGCCTCGGCCACGCCGCGATCGAGAAACGGCGTGCGCCCTTCCACCCCGTGCGCCATCAGGCAGCGGTCGAGCTTCAGCAGCAGATTGTGCGGCAGCCAGTCGGCCATGTCGGCCGCTTGCGCCGCTTGCAGGCGGCTCCTTCCGCCCTCGGCGGCCTGCCGTTCGGCGGCGGCGAAGCCGTCGCGCCAACCGGACGGGCGTCGGCGCAGCACGCCCACCCGGTCGAACACCCCGCGGCCGCGCATGATCCGCCCACCGAGCCACCACGGGCGCATGGCGCTCCGGTAGCGCCCATAGCCCGCGAACAGCTCGTCGCCGCCCTCGCCCGAGAGCACCACCTTCACGTCCTGCTGCGCCCGCCGCGCCAGGAACCAGGTCGGGATGATGGCGTAGTCCGCCGCCGGGTCGTCCATGCAGGCGACGATCTGCGGAAGGTGCTCCCAGACCATGCCTTGCGTGATTTCCATCGCCTCGTGCTGCGCGCCCGCCGCGCGCGCCACCGAAGCCGCTCGCGCGCGCTCGTCCGCTGCGCCCGGCACGTCCCATCCGGCGGTGAAGGCGAGCACGGGTGCGCTGTTGAGCCGGGCCATCATCGCCAGCAGCGCGGAACTGTCCACGCCACCCGAAAGGAACATGCCGTACGGCACGTCGCTGCGCTGGTGCAGCAGCACGCTGCTCTCGAGCGCCCGGTCCAGAGCTTCCAGCGCCTCTTGTTCACTGAGCGCCTGCGGTCCGCCATTCGGCAGCGCGGCGATGCGGCGCCGCTCGATCACGTGCCCGTCGAGGCACGTCAGCGTCTCGCCCGGCAGCACGCGCTCGATGCCGGCGAAGATGCTCTCCGCGCCGGTGGTGAACTGCATCTGCAACAGCTCGTCGCGCGCCGGAACGCGCACGCCGCGCGGAACCAGCCCCGCCGCGTGCAGCGCCTGCGGCTCGGAGGCGAAGGCAAGGCCGCCGGCTACTTGCGCCACGTAGAGCGGCTTTATGCCGAACGGATCGCGCGCGAGCATGACGCGCCGGGCGGCGCGGTCGTGGATCGCGATGGCGTACATCCCGCGCAGTGCGCGTGTGAAATCCGTGCCGTCGCGGCGGAACAAATGCAGCGGCGGCTCGCAGTCGCTTTCGGTGGCAAAGGTTTCGTCGGCGAGCTCGGCGCGCAGCTCGCGGTAATTGTAGATCTCGCCGTTGGCGATCAGCGTCAGCGGACCGAGGAACAACGGCTGGTCACCGGTGTGCAGGTCGATGATGGCAAGCCGGTTCTGCGCCAGCGCCACCCGCCCGACGAGCGCGTGGCCGCTCCCGTCCGGGCCGCGATGCGCCATCGCGCCGATCAGCCGCCCGAGCAGGGCGGGTTCGGGGGGCGGCGCGGTCGCCTCCAGCACCAGCCCGGCGATCCCGCACATCAGCGCCGCTCCACGCTCGCCAGGAAGCCGCGCCATTGCGCCAGCACCGGCGCCTCGGCGAAATCACGCTCATAGGCGGCGCGCCCCGCCTCGGCGAGCCGCGCCGACGCGCGGCGGTCCGCAAGCAGCGAGGCGACCGCCCGGGCCAGCGCCGCGGCGTCCTCTACCGGCGCGAGCAATCCGGTCTCGCCGGGGCGGATCAGCTCGGCGGGGCCCTCGGCGGCGGCGGCCACCACCGGCCGGCGCGCCGACCAGGCTTCCAGCACCACGTTGCCGAGCGGCTCCTGGCGCGACGGGCAGACCAGCACGTCGCAGCCCGCCAGCAATGCCGCGCCGTCCTGGCGCCATCCGGGCAGCCGCAACCGCGCGCTGACGCCGAGCTCGCGCGCCAATGCCTCCAATGCCGGGCGCTCCGGCCCTTCGCCCGCGATCACCGCGAACGCCTCGGGCAGCAGCGCGAGCGCGCGGATCAGGATGTCGAACGCCTTGTTGCGGTGCAGACGCCCGAGCCCGAGCAACAGCGGTGCGCCCTCAGGCACGCCGAGTTCCACCCGCCCGACGGGCTCTGCGCTCGCGAGGTCGGGGACGAAATTGGGCAGGTAATGCACGCGCGCCGCCGGCCAGCCCTGCCGCACGATCCAATCGACGAGCCCGTGCGTGTTGGCGGCCAGATGCTCGCAGTTTCCGAAATTCCGCAAATCGTAATAGCCGCCGAGCCGCCCGATCAGCGCCCAGCGCCCTTTCGGCGCGATCCGCGCCGCGCGGCTCATCCAGGCCACGACGCTGCCGGGGGCGAACCGTTGGAGCGAAGCGGCGAGGCGGCGCGGAGAGATGAGATCGAGCCCGCTGCCGAACGCCAGTTGCACGGGGGCAAGCCCCGCCGCGCGCAGCCGTGCGGCGCGCTCTTGGTTGCGCCGGATCACGGGCAGCACACCATCGCCTGCGCGGGCGAGCGCCGCGCACAGCCGCTCGAAGAACAGCTCTGCCCCGCCCGCCGGCGCGCCCGCCATCACTTGCGCCACCCTCATGCGCCGATGCTCTAAGCCATCCGCGCGCGCCGGGCGAACCCGGGCCGTCTTGTGCCGGGCGCCGGTTCTCCCACTTTCCGCCCATGACACGTTTGACGCTGCTGTCCGCCCGCGCCGTGATCGAGGTTGCGGGCGAGGACCGGGTTCCGTTTCTCCAGGGCTTGGTGTCGAACGACGTGACCGAGGCCGCGCCGGGCCGGGCGGTGTGGGCCGCCTTGCTGACCCCGCAAGGCAAATGGCTCGCCGATTTCTTCATCCTGAGCGACGGGGCGCGCCTGCTGCTCGACTGCGAAGCCGCGCAGGCCGCCGTGCTGGTGCAGCGCCTCGCGCGCTTCCGCCTCCGCTCCAAGGTCGCGCTCGGGCTCGCGCCGCTGCATGTTCATGCCGCCTGGGACGGCCCGCCGCCCGAGGGCGCGATCAGCGCGCCCGATCCGCGCCTGCCCGCCGCCGGTTGGCGGGTGCTCGCCGCCGCGCCGCTGGCGGCGAACGCGACCGAGGACGAATACGACGCGCACCGGCTGTCGCTCGGTCTGCCGGACGGCTCGCGCGATTTGGAGGCGGAAAAGACCGTGCTCCTGGAAGCCGGGTTCGACGAGCTGAACGGCGTCTCCTGGAGCAAGGGCTGCTACATGGGCCAGGAGCTCACCGCCCGAACCAAATATCGGGGCCTGATCAAGCGCCGGCTGGTACCGGTCGCAGTGCAGGGCGCGCTGCCCGATCCGGGAACACCTGTCGTTCGCGAGGGGCGCGAGGTCGGTGCGATGCGGTCGGGCCGCGGCGGGCGCGGCATCGCGCTCTTGCGGCTGGAGGCGCTGGAAGGCGGCGAGCTTCATGCCGGCGCGGCACGGCTGGAACCGCGCGTGCCGGACTGGATGCGCCTGCACGTGTAGGGCGCATGGAGCGCGCCGGAAAGCGCCGCGGCGCGCTTGCCGGCCCTAGGGCGCGTGGCTTGACGGCCCGACAGGCTGCCGCGCAAAGCTCCGCCCCTAACAAGCGGAGGAAGACCATGCGCGCCTGGGCCGTCGTCGAAAACGGGAAGCCTTTGCAGGAAATCGAGCTGCCGACACCGGAGCCGAAGGGCACCGAGGTTTTGCTCCAGACGACCCATTGCGGCGTCTGCCATTCCGACCTGCACATCTGGGAGGGCTACTACGACATCGGCGGCGGCCAGAAGATGACGCTCAAGGACCGCGGCCTCGTGCTGCCGCTCGCCATGGGCCACGAGATCGTCGGCCGCGTCGTCAAGCTGGGGCCGGACGCCAAGGGCGTGAAGGTCGGCGATCTCCGCATCGTCTATCCCTGGGTCGGGTGCGGGCAATGCGCGTTCTGCCTCGCCGACGAGGACAATATGTGCCTAACGCCGCGCAGCCTCGGCGTCTATGCCAACGGCGGCTACGGCACGCATGTGATCGCCCCGCATCCGCGGCATCTGGTTGATCCCGGCACGCTCGATCCGGCGGTGGCGGCGACCTATGCGTGCTCGGGCATCACCGTCTATTCGGCGATCCAGAAGGTGATGCCGCTGGCGAAGGACGAAGCGATCGTGCTTGTCGGCGCGGGCGGCCTGGGGCTCAACGCCATCGCCATCCTGAAGGCGCTCGAGCACCGCAACATCATCGTCGTCGACATCAGCGAGGAGAAACGGCAGGCGGCGCTGAAGGCGGGCGCCACGCAAGTGGTGGACGGCAACGGCGACGATGTCGCCAAGCGCATCATGCAGGCGGCGGGCGGGCCGGTGCTGGCGGTGATCGACCTCGTCAATGGCACCGCCACCGCGCGCTTCGCCTTCGGCGCGCTGCGCAAGGGCGGCAAGCTCGTGCAAGTCGGCCTGTTCGGCGGCGAGCTGATGCTGCCTTTGCCGCTGATGGCGATCCGCGCGCTGACCGTGCAGGGAAGCTATGTCGGCACCGTGAAGGACCTGCGGGCGCTGGTGGCACTCGCGCAAAAGGGCGACGTGCATCCGCTCCCGGTGCAGACCGTCCCGCAGAACCAAGCCAACGACGCGTTGATGCGGCTGCGCGACGGCAAAGTAACGGGCCGCGTCGTGCTGCGCGCCGAGGCGGCGTGAGATGAGCGCCGACCCCGGGTTCCGCCGCTCGGTCGTGCTCGCCCGCCGCCCGCGCGGCGCACCGGCCGCGCACGACTTCCGCATCGAGGAAGGCGCGGTCCCGACGCCTGCGGCGGGCGAGGTGGTCACGCGCACGATCTGGCTCTCGATCGACCCCTACATGCGCGGGCGCCTGCGCGAGGGGCCGTCCTACGCGCCGCCTGTGCAGATCGGCGAGACGATGACCGGCGAGACGGTGGGCGAGGTGATCGCCTCCGCGGCACCCGGCTTCGCCGTGGGCGATATCGTGGTCGGGCCGCGCGGCTGGTCCACGCATTGCGTGGCCAAGGCCGAGCAGGTGGCGAAGATCGACCGCCACGCCGCGCCGCTGTCCGCCTATCTGGGCGTGCTCGGGATGCCGGGCGCCACCGCCTATACCGGCATGACCGACATCGGCCGGCCCAAGCGGGGCGAGACGGTGGTGATCTCCGCTGCCTCCGGCGCGGTAGGTTCGGTGGCCGGACAGCTCGCCAAGCGCGCCGGCGCGCGCGTGGTCGGGATCGCGGGCGGGGCCGACAAATGCCTGTTCGTGCAGGAGGAGCTCGGCTTCGACGATTGCGTCGATCACCGGAGCATCGACCTGCACAACGAGCTGCGCGAAGCCTGTCCGAACGGCATCGACGTCTATTTCGAGAATGTCGGCGGACGGGTTCAGGCGGCGGCGTTCGACCTGCTCAACCCGTTCTCCCGCGTGCCGATGTGCGGGATGGTGTCGCAATATAACGAGGCGGAGTATCCGCCGGGCCCCAATCTCGGCTTCGTGGTCGGCAAGCGCGTGCTGATCCAGGGCTTCATCGTCAGCGACAAGCCCGAGCGGTTCGCCGAGTGGCGCGCGCTCGCGGCGCCCTGGGTGGCCGAAGGCAGCCTGCGCTACCGCGAGGACATAGTGAACGGGCTGGAGAACGCGCCCGATGCGCTGGCCGGTGTGTTGAGTGGGCGCAATTTCGGCAAGATGCTCGTCCGGATCGGCGAGGACCCGGCGTAGGGCGTTCTCACGCCAGGGCGCACGCGACCCTCTCCGCCTCTGACGGGGATGGTATTGAGAGAGGTGGGACGAACGATTTTGGGTTCCCCGTCGGGGGAGGGTGCAAGGGGGCGGGCTGCGCGCGGCAGCCAGCCGCGGGTTCCGCTCTTTGCATCTTGCAACAAAGAGCCTCCCCTTTCTCTGTCGGGATCCGGCCACGGGGAGGCGTGTCCGCGACCGCAAGCCGCGAGCTTCGCTCCGTGCATCGCGCAACCAACAGCCCCCTCCCGCAACGGCAGGGGGGCTCTCGCCTGGCGGCTATTACATACGTTAACAACGTTACTAATATGGGCAGCCCCGGGCCCCGCCACCGCCCCGCCATCGCGCCGGCTCACGTAAACCCGTCGTCCGCCGCCTTGGGCGGGCGCCCCGCCGCCGCCGCCTCGCTCCGCAGCCAGGCGCGCACCTCCGCCAGCTGCCGCAGCAGCTCCTCCTTGGGGCGCGGCGTGATATGCGCGCAATC
>DASRBI010000007.1:0-2890 GCA_035685165.1 Acetobacteraceae bacterium | reverse complement strand
CGTTGATCGCGATCCTGCTCGCGACGCTGAACACCAACGTGGCCGCGAACGTGGTTTCGCCCTCCAACGATTTTTCCAATCTCCGGCCGCGCCTGATCTCGTTCCGCACGGGCGGGCTGATCACCGGCGTGGCCGGCATCCTGATGATGCCCTGGAAGCTGCTCGGCAGCTACGGCGCTTACATCTTCGGGTGGCTGGTCGGCTACTCGGCGCTGCTCGGCCCCATCGCCGGAACCATGATCACCGACTATTTCATCGTCCGCCGGTGCCGCCTGAACGTCGAAGATCTGTACCGGCGCGGCGGCGAGTACGAATACCGCGGCGGGTGGAATCCGCGCGCCGTTGCCAGCCTGGCCGCGGGTGCGGGAATGGCGCTGCTCGGCCTCGTGGCGCCCGGCCTGCGCTGGCTGTACGACTACGCATGGTTCGTGGGCTTTGTCGTCTCGGGCGTCGTGTATCTCGTGTTGCTCAGCCCAAGGAGGACCGAGTGAAGCCACTCGCCGAAGCGCTGCCACCCCTCAGCGCACAGGAAGCCGCGGTGGAAGCCAACCGGTGCCTGTTCTGCTACGACGCCCCTTGCACCCACGCCTGCCCCACCCACATCGACGTTCCGCGCTTCATCAAGAAGATCGCAACCGGCAATCTCGCTGGCTCGGCGCGGACAATCCTGGATGCCAATCTGCTCGGCGCGACCTGCGCGCGCGTCTGCCCGGTCGAGGAGCTGTGCGAAGGCGCATGCGTGCTCCGCCAGGAGCACCGGCCGATCGCGATCGGCCGCCTGCAGCGCCACGCCATGGACTACGCATACAGCCGCGGCACGGACCTTTTCCGGCCCGGCGAACCCACCGGCTGCCGCGTTGCCGTGATCGGCGCGGGCCCGGCGGGCCTCGCGTGCGCCGGCTACCTCGCGCGGATGGGACACGCCGTCACGGTGTTCGAGCGGCGCGCGCTGCCGGGCGGGCTCTCCACTTACGGCATCATCGCGCTACGCGAGCCGGTCGAAGTGGCGCTGGCGGAGGCCGCGATGATCGCGCGGCTGGGCGTAACGATCGAGACAGACCGCGAATTGGGACGCAACCTGGAGTGGGCCGCTGTGCGCGGCGCATTCGAGGCCGTGTTTCTCGCCATCGGCCTCGGCGAAACACCGGCGCTCGGCATACCCGGCGAAGAGCACGTCTTGGACGGCCTCGCCTACATCGAGCAGAGCAAGCTGCACGCGAACGGTTTTCACGTCGGCCGCGAAGTGGCCGTAATCGGCGCGGGCAATACCGCGATCGATTGCGCCACCATCGCGCGGCGGTTGGGCGCGGAGCGCGTCACCATGATCTACCGCCGCACCCCGCGCGAAATGACCGCCTACCCGCATGAGTACGATTTCGCGCGGCGCGAAGGCATCGAATTCCGCTTCCTGACCCAGCCCGTGCGCGTGCTGTCGGAATCCGGCCACGTCCGCGGACTCGAATGCCGCCGTGTGGAACTCGGGCCGCCCGATTCCTCCGGCCGCCCCGCGCCGCGCGAGGTGCCGGGCTCCGAATTCATCCTGCCGGCCGGCCAGATCGTCAAAGCCATCGGCCAGCAGAAGCCGCGGCTCGCCGCAATGCTCGGCCTCGCTACGGAGCGCGGCTATATCCGCGTGAATGAGGACTTCGAAACCAGTCTGCCGGGCGTCTACGCCGGCGGCGACTGCATCCGCGAACGGGGAGCCGCCTCCACGGTGATGGCGGTCGAGGACGGCAAGCTGGCCGCGCGCGCTATCGGCCGCCGGCTCGCCCGCTGCGCCGGAGAGGGAGTGAGCCATCATGGCTGATCTGAAGATCGACTTCGCGGGCATCAAGTCCCCGAACCCGTTCTGGCTGGCCTCGGCGCCGCCGAGCAATTCCGGCGCCCAGGTGCACCGCGCCTTCGAAGCTGGATGGGGCGGCGCCGTCTGGAAGACGATCGGGCCGCCCGTCCTGAATGTCTCCAATCGCTACGGCGCCTGGCATGCCGGCAACGAGCGCATGCTCGCGATCAACAACGTCGAGCTCATTTCCGACCGCCCGCTCGAAGTGAACCTGCGGGAGATCGCCGAGGTGAAGCGCGCCTGGCCGGACCGCGCCGTGATCGTCTCCGCCATGGTCGAATCGAAGCGCGAGGCCTGGCACGAGATCGTCCGCCGCATCGAGGACACCGGCGCCGACGGCATCGAGCTGAATTACGGCTGCCCCCACGGCATGAGCGAGCGCGGGATGGGCTCGGCGGTCGGCCAGGTGCCCGAATATTGCGAGCAGATCACCGGCTGGGTGAAAGAGGCGGCGCGCATCCCGGTCATCGTCAAGCTGACGCCGAATGTGACCAGCATCGTCCCGCCGGCGCGCGCCGCGGTGGCCGCGGGCGCCACGGGATTGTCGCTCATCAACACGGTAAACTCGATCGTCGGCGTGGATCTGGACACGCTGGAACTGGTCCCGAACATCGGCGGCAAGGGCGGGCACGGCGGCTACGCCGGGCCGGCCGTGAAGCCGATCGCCCTGCACATGCTCGCCGCGCTGGGCGCCGACCCGGCCGTCTCGGCCTCGCGCGTACCGATTTCCGGCATGGGCGGCATCTCGACCTGGCGCGACGCGGCCGAGTTCCTGCTGCTGGGCGCGGCCAGCCTGCAGGTCTGCACCGCCGTGATGCACTACGGCTTCCGCATCATCGAAGATCTCTGCGACGGCCTCTCCAATTGGATGGACACCCACGGCTTCCCCTCCATCGCCGCGCTCACTGGCAGGAGTCTCCACCGCATCTCGGATTTCAAGGATTTCGACCTTTCCTTCCGCGCCGTGGCGCGCATCGATCCCGCGCGCTGCATCCGCTGCGATCTCTGCTATGTGGCATGCAACGACGCCGCGCACCAATGCATCGA
>DASRBI010000006.1:0-53625 GCA_035685165.1 Acetobacteraceae bacterium | reverse complement strand
GCCGGCATGGTGCGGTGCGCCTCGGCCACGTTGCGGCGCAGATCCTCAAACAGGACCCGCGTCCATTCGATCAGCCGCTCAGGCGAGGAGGCAGCAGCCAGCTCCATCCGCCCAGTAGAGCATGAAAAGGTTGATAAACCGTCAACGGCGGCGGCAACGGAACCAGCCGGGCTAGCCGAGGATTGAATCGCGCAGAGGGAGCTGGAGCGGGCGAGGGGAATCGAACCCCCATGAGCAGCTTGGAAGGCTGCCGTTCTGCCATTGAACTACGCCCGCCCGCCGGGCGCACGGCATAGACCCCACCGCCCGTTGCGACAAGAACCGGGCGATCAGGTGAGCAGCGTGAGAAGCTGCTCGAT
Organism: Acetobacteraceae bacterium; assembly: GCA_035685165.1. GTDB lineage: Bacteria > Pseudomonadota > Alphaproteobacteria > Acetobacterales > Acetobacteraceae > DATFDN01. The sequence continues at coordinate 53,266 of DASRBI010000006.1, read as the reverse complement.
CATCGGCTCGGCCGCCCGCGTCAGGCTGCGCGGGCGCCGGTAGAGCAGCCAGGTGATGATCATGTGCGTGACGCTGCCCATCAAGATCGTCGCCATGCGGTACGGGTCCAGCGCCTTGCTCCATTCGCCGAGCCGCGCGCCTTCCCGCAGCATCTCGACGATGATACGGCCGAAATCGTCCACCGCCTCGCGCACCCTTGCTTCCTGGATCGCCACGCTCGGCCAGACCTCGAGGTAAAGCACGCGCGCCCAGTCCGGATCGCGCCGCGCGTAGTCCACCGCCATCATCATGAACAGTCGCACCCGCGCGCGCATCGTGGGCTCGGCCCGCGCCTTCGCCAGAAAGGCGTTGTAGAAGGCGGCGAGGCGCTGCACGGGGATTTCGTACGCGAGCTCCTGCTTGCCGGCACAATAATCGTAGATCGAGGATGCCGGCACGCCGGCTTCGGCGGCGATGTCGGCGATCGTCGCGTTGGCGATGCCGTCGCGGGCGAACACCCGCGTCGCCGCTTTCAGCACCTCCTCCTTGCGGCGCCGGCTGCGGTCCTGCTTCGGCACGGGGCTGCGCAGATGCCCGGCAGCCGCGCGCTCCAGCACCGCGAGCCAGCCGGGCTTTTCGAGCAGCGCGACGCCGTCCGGCATGGGTCTTCCTCGCTCCTGCTAGGCGCGCACCAGCGGGCAGCCGAACAGCGCGGGCGGCGGATAGGCTTCCGGGCTCGGTAGCGTGGAAATCAGCTTATACAAATCCCATTGATGCGTCGCCTCGGACGCCGGCTTCACCTGCCAGAGATACATGGTGTGCGGCACGCAGCCGTTCTCCATGATCCGCACGCCCTTGTTGTAGAAATCATCCACCGGCATGGCGTGCATCTTCTCGGCCACCGCGCCAGCATCGAGCGTCCCGGCTGCCTGCGCCGCCTTCAGCCAGTGGTTCACCGCCGCATAGCAGCCGGCGTTGAAGGCGGTGGGCGGCGCCTGCATCTTGGCGATGTAGCGCGCGCTCCACGCCCGCGACGCCGGCGACATGTCCCAGTAAAACGAGTCGGACAGCACGAGCCCCTGGCAGGTGTCGGCGCCGAGCGAAACCACGTCGCCGATCACCATGAGCAGGGTGGCCAGCCGCTGCCCGCCCTTGGTGATACCGAACTCGGCCGCCTGCTTGATGCAGTTCTGCAAGTCCGTGCCGGCATTGGCGAGCCCGATCACCTTGGCTCCCGACGCCTTCGCCTGCACGAGATAGGAGGAGAAATCCGCCGTGCCGAGCGGCGCGCGCACCGCCCCGAGCACCTTGCCACCGGCCGCCTTCACAAACTCCTCGGTATTGGCCTGCAAAGAGGTGCCGAACTCGTAGTCGGCGGTGATGAAGAACCAACTGTCGCCGCCGGCCTTGGTGAGCGCGGTGCCGACGCCCTTCGCCAATGCATAGGTATCGGCGGCGAACTGGAAGCCATAAGGCGAGCATTGCTTGCCGATGAAGGCGGTCGCCGTCGGCGTACTCATGAGGAAGATGCGCTTCTTCTCCCGCGCGATCTGCTGGATCGCGAGGCCCGCCGAGGTCGCCGCGCCGTCCGCCAGCACATCGACATGCTGATCGTCGATCCATTGCCGCGCCAGCGCGCCCGCCACATCCGCCTTGTTCTGGTCGTCGGCCTGCATCACCTCGATCGGGCGCCCGAGCAGCGAGCCGCCGAAATCGGCAACCGCCATCTCGGTCGCGACCTTGCTGCCCGGACCGCCGACATGCCGGTAGGGGCCGCCGACATCGCTCAGCAGCCCGATCTTCACCGGCGCGGAGACGCTTTGCGCCCGGATCAGCGCCGGCCGCGCCAGTGCCGCCGCGGTCGCGAGCGCGCCGAGCGCGGCGCGGCGTGTGATGGCTAGCATGTTTCCCCCGTTCCTTTGTCTCTGCGCATCAGATGTTCAGGTATTCCCATCCTCATTGCGAGCGCCGCATAGCGGCGCGAAGCAATCCAGGGATGCAGCACCGTGCGGCAGCCCTGACTTGCTTCGGCCCGCCAGGCGCGCCTCGCAATGAAGTGCGCGCGGGCTCATCGGCATCCTCGCCGCCACCGTGCCTAAATGCGATAGAACCTGGCCGCCGTATCGTGGAACAGCGCGCGCTTCTCATCGGCCGACGCTCCTGCCGCGATCCGCTTGAAGGCGTTCCACAGCACCGGATAGCTGCACATCGCCTTGTCGACCGGAAAGTTGCTCTCGAACATGCAGCGGGTCGCGCCGAACAGCTCGATGCAGGCGCTCATCCACGGCCGCCACGCATTGACAAGCTCGCCAGACGACGGCGGCAGCACCTGTCTGTGGAAGTCGAACCCGTTGATCGCCATTGCCAGGCCGCCGAGCTTCACATGCACATTCGGGCAAGCGGCGAGGCGGCGCATCGACGCCTGCCAGGTGGCGAACACTTCCGCGCTCTTGCCCTGGAACGGCCCCACCCCGAGCGGACCGCCGACATGGTTGAGGACGATCGGCGTGCCGGGAAAGGCGCGCGCGAGATCGTAAAGCTCGTCGAGCTGCGTATGGTATAGCCAGGCATCGAAACTCATCCCGTGCTTCGCCAGCTGCGCGAAACCGGCGCGGAACGACGAATCGGCCATCAGCCCGAGAGGCGGCGGCTCGGAGATGCTGGCGAGCAGCGCCGGATGGCGCGCCACGCCGTGGCGGATGCCGCGGAACCGCCCGCCCGCGGCGGCGACATGCGCCTCCAGCACCTCGTCCACGCGCTCGCCGAGGCGCAGATCGGCGTGACCGACGATCGCCGCGCAGGCGCGCGTCTTCGCCTGGCGCCGTTCCGCCTCGGCGGCGATCGCGGCAACGAACTCGGTCTCGCCCACCGGCCGCAACGCCTCGGGACCGCTTGTGCGATAGGCCCAGAAACATTGCAAAAACACGGTCGCGACGACGTTGTGGCCGGAGCCGGTGTCGGCGAGCAGTTCGTCGAGATAGTAGCGGCTGCCGGGCCGGTCCCACAGATGATGATGCGGGTCGATGATCGGCAGGTCGGGCTCCAGCACCTCCTCGCGCAGCTTATTCAGCCACGCGAGGTTCGGCTGCGGGTGCTCGATAACGAGCGGTGCGGCGGACATGCGCGTCAGGCCGGCAGCACGGGCTCGGTGCCGACGATGGTCGTGCGGTGCATCACCCGCCGCTCGCGCGGATCGTGCGGCGTGACCTGGTGCATGGTGCAGCGGTTGTCCCACATCACCACGTCGTGCGGCTCCCAGCGATGCGGATAGACGAAGCGCGGCTGGCCGGCGAGGTCGGTCAGCTCCTTGAGAAGCTCGCGCGCCTCCGCGCGGTCCATGCCCTCGATCTCGTCGTTGTAGATCGGGCTGATATAGAGCGAGGGCCGCCCCGTCACCGGATGCCTGCGGACCATCGGCTGCCAAACCGGGGGCATCGCCGCCTTCTCCTCCTCGGTCAGGGGCTTGAGGCTGGCGAGCGTGTGCAAATGACCGAAATCGTGCAGCGCGCGCCGCCCCTTGATCTTGGCCTTCAGGCGCTCCGGCAACTCCTCGTAGACCGCATACATGTTGGTGAAGTGCGTCTCGCCGCCGGTGCGGCTGGTTTCCACGCCGTGCAGCAGCGCGCCGACGCAGGGGATCTGCCGGTAGCTGCTGTCGGTGTGCCAGAACTGCGCGAGCGAGACCTGCTTCACCGTCGGGTGGTCGGGCGGCATCAAATTGCCGTCGTCATCGACGTTGGAGACGCGGAAGATCTCCTTCACGCGGCGCGAGCGGATGATGTTCTGGTGGAAAATCTCGGGTTCGCCGAACTGGCGGGTGAAGGCGACATGCTCCTCGTCGGTGATGCGCTGCGCCGGGAACACCAGCACGAGATAGCGCATCCAAATATCGTGCAGCTCCCGGAATGAATCGGGGTCGAGCGGCCGGCGCATATCGACGCCATGCACGCGCGCACCGAGCGCGGGATGCAGTGGCTCGACCTCGAAGCGGCTCCGCGTGGCGGCGGCGGCATCTGGCATGGTTTCCTCCTGTTCTGTCGCCGCGCTAGGCCGGATGCTCGGCGAATTCGAAGCCCATGGCGCGGGTGTGGTAGTAGATGCCCCCGTCCTGCACGATCAGGAACATCGCTTGCTCGTTGCCGCCGTTATGGTGCGAGTGCACCGCAACTGGCGGCGTGATGGTGGTCGCCCAGGGCGCCCAGTCCTTGCGCCTGCCGTCGATGATCGAGAAACAGCGGTCGCCCTTGATCACCAGCGCCACCGCGACCGAATTGTGGCGGTGCGGCCGCTGCACCGCGCCGCCGGGCAGCGAGTTCATGGCCACCGTCAGCGTGGGCAGGATGTTGCGCGTCGCCTCCTGCCGTTCGGCCGAGAAGATCAGCGCGGAACCGGCGATCTGCTCGCCGCGCCCGATCTCGTAGAGAAGGTCGATCTGCCGGGCGATCTCGTCCGCCCGGTAGTGCACGAGCTCGGTCGGCGCGTCGCCCGGCGCGGGCGGGCGCAGCCGCTCGAAGGCAAGCTGCGGCTCGTTGGTGACGAGCCAGAGCACCGTATCCGCATCCGCCGCCTTGTGGCTCGCGGGCACGTCGCCGGGCAGGATGAACACGTCGCCCGCGCTCCAGCAGATTCGCTCCGCCCCGCACAGTGTCTCGCCGTTGCCGGCAATCACGTAAGCGATCACGCCGCTGGCAGCGAAATCGGTCTCCAGTGTTTCCCCAGCACGGATGCGCGCGTAGCGCGCCAGCACGAGCGGCGTGGTGGCGGGAAAGTCGCAAGCCAGCTCTGCGGAAATGTCGCAAGGAAACAGGCCGGTCGGCGACGCGGGATCAAGCGCGCGGCGGGCTTCCTCGGTGAAGATGCGGTCAGGCACCGGCGGCAATTGCACGTTGAACCCGTTGCCGGTGTTGAAAAACCTGCCGCGTGCCTCCGCCGCCGTAGCAGGCGCGGCGGCGCGCTGGGCCGGCAGATCGGCGATGCTGCGCGGACGCACTTCGTTCGGCATGGAACGTTTCCCTGAGCCCTCTGAAGGCACTATCGCCGCGCCGAGGCGAGGCGTCAAATAAAATCCGAATGTCATTCGGATTTTCGCTTGCCCTCCGTCCGCGCTGCAACCATAGTGGCCGCACACGGAGGAAACGCGGGCCGCCGCAGATGCAGCCACCCTATAGCCGCACGATGTTCGAACTGCTCGACGAGCAGGCCGCGCGCCGCGGCGGCGAAACCGCCGTGATCGCCGGCGAAACCGCGCTTTCCTGGCGCGATCTCGCCGCTCGTGCGCGGCGCGCGGCGGCAATGCTGCGCGCGCGCGGCATCAAGCGCGGCGAGCGGGTGGGCCTGCTCATCAACAACCGCCCCGAATGGCTGGAAGCCGCGTTCGGCGCCTGGCTGCTCGGCGCGGTGGTGGTGCCGTTCAGCACCTGGTCCACCCGCCGCGAGCTGGCGTTCCTCTTGGCGGATTCCGACGTCCGCATCCTCATCGCGCTCGCCGCCTTCGGGCGGGAGGATTATGCCGCGACCCTCACCGATCTGGCGCCGGAGCGCCGCCTGTCCGTGCTTCTGGTAGATGGCGCCGGCACGTTCCCCGATTACGCGGCGGCGCGCGATGCGGCGGAACCGCTCCCCACGCCGGCGCCCGGCGAGGGCGCCAGCGCCGCCGACGAGGCGATCATCCTCTACAGTTCCGGCTCGACCAGCCGGCCGAAGGCGATCCCCCTCGCGCATTATTTGGTCATCGAAAACGGCTTCAACATCGGCGAGCGCCAAGGGCTGACGCCCGAGGATCGCGTGCTGCTCTCGCCGCCGCTCTTCTGGGCCTATGGCGGCGTCAACGCCCTGCCCGCCGCCTTCGGCCACGGCGCGACGCTCGTGCTGCAAGGCCGCTTCGACGCCCGCGAAACGCTCGATCTGATCGAACGCCATCGCTGCACCGCGATCTACACGCTGCCGGGCATGACCGACGCGCTGATCCGTTATCCCGGGTTCCGCCGCGAGCGCACGGCAAGCCTCCGCACCGGGCTCACCATCGGCAGCCCGCAGGACCTGATCCGCGCCGCGACCACCCTCGGCGCCGTCGCGCTCTGCAACATCTACGGATCGAGCGAAACGGGCGGCAATTGCTGCGTTACGCACCATGACTGGCCGCTCGAACGGCGCGCCAATTGCCAAGGTTTGCCGCTCCCCGGGGTGAAGCTCCGCATCACCGACGAAAATACCGGCACGGTGCTCGGTCCCGGCCAGCCGGGCGCGGTCGAAGTCAGCGGCCCGTACGTGACGCGCGGCTATGTGGGCGAGAGCGCCGCGCACAACGCGACCGCCTTCACCGCCGACGGCTGGTTCCGCAGCGGCGATCTCGGGATGCTCGGCGAGTCGGGCGAGATGATCTTCCTCGGCCGCTCGACCGAGATGATCAAGCGGGCCGGCATCAATGTCTCCCCCGCCGAGGTCGAGGAGGTGCTGATGCAGCACAAAGCGGTCGCGCAGGCCGGCGTGGTCGGCGTGCCGGCGGCAAGCGGCGAGGCGATCGTCGCCTTCGTCGTCCTGCGCGGCGACGAGCGGCCCAGCGCCGACGCGCTCGCCACGCACTGCCGGGCGCTCGCCTCCTCCTACAAAATCCCCGACCGGTTCGAGATCGTGGACGCGCTGCCCACGACCGTCACCGGCAAGCTGATGCGCCGCGAGCTAAAAAGCCTCGCCGCCCGGATCGTGGCGGGGCGCTGAGCATGGCGCGCGAGAATTGGGGCCGTTGGGGCGAGGCGGACGAGATCGGCGCGCCCAACCTGATCGGACCGGCCGAGGTGCGGCGCGCGGCGGCGCTGGTGCGCGAGGGCAGCGTCATCAGCCTGGCGCAGCCCTTATCTGCGCGCACGAAGGTGCCGCGCCACCGCGCCGGCGTGCAGCACTTCATGGGCCGCGACGGCGGCGATTACGCGGCCGGCGCCAAGCGCCCGGGCGGCTTTCAGTTCGCCGAGGACTCGGTCGTGTTGCCGCTGCATGTCGGCACGCATATCGACGCGCTGTGCCATGCCTGGTGCGATGATCATCTCTACAACGGCTTTCCCGCCAGCTCGGTGCGGAGCACCACCGGTGCGCTCCGCTGCGGGATGGAGAAGATGCCGCCGCTCGTCACGCGCGGCGTGCTGTTCGACATCGTGGCGCTGCGCGGTGCGCCCGTGCCGCCCGGCGAGGCGATCGGCCGCGCCGCGTTGCAGGAAGCCGCCGCGCAGGCCGGGATCGCCTTGCAGCCGGGCGACGCGGCGCTGATCCGCACCGGCTGGCAGGAATCGCAAACCGGGCCGGAGTCCGATTTCAACGCCGAGCCGGGGATCGACGTCGAGGCCGCGCTTTGGCTCGCCGATCGCGGCGTCGCGCTGGTCGGGGCCGACAATTTCGCCGTCGAGGTGCTGCCGTTCCCGCCGGGAACGGTGTTTCCGGTGCATCAGCGTCTGATCCGCGATCACGGGATTCCATTGCTGGAAGGGCTCGTGCTCGCGCCGCTCGCCGCGGCGGGCGGGCGCGCGTTCCTGTTCGCGGTCACGCCGCTGCCCGTGGTCGGCGGCACCGGCAGCCCGGTGGCGCCCGTGGCGGTGCTGTGACCGCGCGCGATCGAACCAAGGAGGAAAGCGAACCGACATGGCCTATCTGACCAAGGCCGGCGTGATCGGCGTCGCCATCGCGCCCTGCGTGACCGACCAGCGCCGCTCGCTGGAAGAACTGCTCTACGACATGGGCCACGCGGCGCTGCGCGATGCAGGCCTCACGATCGAGGACATCGACGGCATCGTGGTCGCCTCCAACGACCAGTACGACGGCCGGGCCATCTCGGTGATGGCGGCGTCAGGCTCCGTCGGCGGGGTCGATCGCGACATCCTCTCCACGCCGTCGGCGGGCGAGCACGCATTGGTGATGGGCGCGCTGCGCGTCCTGTCCGGCCAGTATCGCACGCAACTTGTGTTGGCCTGGAGCCCGACCGAAGCCTCGCCCCTGCCCGAGGCGCAACGGCTCGCGGCCGATCCCTATTTTCACCGCCGCCTGCCGCTCGACGAGCCGGCGGCCGATGCCTTGCAGGCGAGCGCCCTCCTTGCCGCCGACCCGGGGCTCGCGGAGGCGGCGCGCGAGATCGCGGCGCGCAACCGCCGCAACGGCACGACGGCCTATCCCGATCTGGCAAGCGCCGCCCGCCCCTGGTCCGGTGCGCGCTGGCCGCTCGAGCCCGGGATGGTCGCCGCTCCCGTCACGGGCGCGGTGGCGCTGGTGCTCGCCTCCGATGCCTATGTCGCGGAACGCGGCATTCGCGATCCGGCCTGGATCGCCGGCATGGGCTGGGCGACCGAGCCGAGCTTCCTCGGCGACCGCGATCTCTCCGACGCGCCGGCCTTGCGCGCGGCGGCCGAGCAGGCCTTCGGCGAAGCAGGCGGCAAGACGGCCGATCTCGCGGAGGTGGCGGACGCAACGCCCTATCAGCAGCTTCTCGCCTCCCGCGTGCTCGGCCTCGGCGCGAACCTGCCGGTCAATCTCTCGGGCGGCGCGCAGAGCTTCAATCCAGTCTATTGCACCGGCCTGATCCGCATCGCCGAGGCCGCCAATCAGGTGCGCGGGCGGGCGGGGCGCCATCAGCGCGCCGGCACGCGCACGGCACTCGCGCACGCGGCGAGCGGGTTCGCGATGCAATATCAAACGGTGATCATGCTGCGGGGAGAAGCAGCATGAGCGGGCGCGTCGGCATCATCGGCGTCGGTCAGTCGGCGTTCCGCTCGCGCCGCGACGATGCGAGCTATCCCGATCTGGTGCGCGAGGCCGTCAGCCTCGCGCTGAACGACGCCGGCCTCGGCCTCGAGGACATCGAGGCGGTGGTGTATTCGCTCTCGCCCGACGCGATGGTGGGGATCGGCAATGCCGAACGCCTCGGCGTCGATGCGGTGGGCGCGCGCAACAAGCGGTTCCTGCGGATCAACACCGGCGGCGCGACGGGAATCTCCAGCGTCGCCGCGGCCTACTACCATATCGCCGCCGGCGCCTGCGACGTCGTGCTCACGGCGGGCGCCGACAAGGTGGGCGAGTGCGGCGACAGCCAGACCGTGCTCAACAAGATCTGGGATCCGACTTACGAGCGCGCCCTGCCGCTCGGCACCATCAACATGCTTGCCATGTCCGCCGTGCGCTACATGCACAAATACGGCATGACCGAGCAGGACATGGCGCGCGTGGTGGTGAAGAACCGCTGGCACGCCTCGCTCAATCCCAACGCGCATCTGCGCGCGTTGGCAACCGAAGAGGACGTGCTCGCCTCGCGCATGATCTCCTGGCCGGTCAAGCTTTTTGATTGCTGCCCGCAATCGAGCGGCGGCGGGGCGATGGTGCTGGCGTCCGAGCGCTACATCAAGAACCGCAAGCTGGATGCGGCCTGGATCACTGGCGTCGGCCATTGTTCAGAGACCTATTATCTGGGCGACCGCATGGGCAACGGCTACGCGGCGGATCACGCCGATGCCTACGCGCTCCGCAACGCCTTCCAGCGCGCCTACCGGATGGCGGGCATCACCGATCCGCGGAAGCAGGTGCATGTGGCCGAACTCTATGCGCCGTTCAGCAACACCGAGTTCCACGCCATCGAGGCGGCCGGCCTCGCCGATCTCGGCCAGTCGCCGGCGATGCTGCGCGAGGGCGCGTTCCGCATCGGCGGGCCGACGCCGGTCAGTCCATCGGGCGGCACGCTCTGTACCAACGCGATCGCGGTAACGGCGATGGTGCGCGTGATCGAGGTGGCGCAGCAGGTGCGCGGACGCGCGGGTGCGCATCAGGTCACGGGTGCCCGCGTCGGCATCGCCAACGGCAACGGCGGCGACCATCAGTTCTTCGGAGCGATGGTGGTGGAAGCTTAGGGAGCACGGGAATGGAACTGCTGAAGCGCCAGGAGACCTGGAACATCACCTACACGCACGCGCTCGGCGAGACGGCAAGCTGGTTCTATGTGCAATTGCGCGACCACGCCAAGCTGTACGGCCGCCGTGATGCCAAATCGGGGCGCGTGCTGGTGCCGCCGCGCGCCTTCTCCGACCAGACACTGCAACCGACCACGGACTGGGTGGAGGTCGGCCCCGGTGGAAGGATCGAGGCGTTCACCATCGTCTATGACGCCTTCCAAGGCCTGCCCCCGCCGCCCTATGCGTTCGGCTATGTGATGCTCGATGGTGCCGACACGGGTCTCGGGGGCTATTTCCGCGGCGTCGATCTCGCTGACGCGCGCGCGGCGGCGGCGAAGCTCAAGATCGGCACGCGGGTGATCACGCGCTTCGCCGAGAAGCGGGTCGGCGACGTGCTCGATTTCTGGTTCGAGCCGGCGCCGGCCTGACCGCCTACGCGAACGTCTCCTAAGGATCCTCTCGCGCCTTCATGGCCGTGGGTCGGTGCCCCTACCCCTCGGCTGACGCGGCGGCTAAGCCGCCCAGCATGGAGCCATCCTACGACATCGCCGTGATTGGCGGCGGGGTGAATGGCGCCGGCATCGCGCGCGATGCCGCCGGGCGCGGCCTTAAGGTCTTGCTGGTCGAGCAGGGCGATCTCGCCGGCGCCACCTCGTCCGCCTCCACCAAGCTAATCCACGGCGGCCTGCGCTATTTGGAGCAGTACGCGTTCCGCCTGGTGCGCGAGGCGCTGGCCGAGCGCGAGGTGCTGCTGCGCGCCGCGCCGCATATCATCCGCCCGCTCCGCTTTGTGTTGCCGCACCGCCCCGGCACGCGCCCCTGGTGGATGCTGCGCGCCGGGCTGTTCCTGTACGATCACCTCGGCGGGCGCGCGATCCTGCCGGGCACCCGCGTGCTCGATCTGGCGCGCGATGAAGCCGGCGCGGCGCTCCGGCCCGGCTGCGACCGCGCGTTCGAATACTCCGATTGCTGGGTGGACGATTCGCGGCTCGTCGTGCTGCTCGCGCGCGACGCCGCCGCGCGCGGCGCCACCATCCGCACGCGCACAAGCTGCATCGCCGCCCGCCGCGAAAACACGGGCTGGAGCGTCGCGCTCGCGGATGGCTCTTCGGCAAGCGCCCGCATCCTGGTGAACGCCGCGGGTCCCTGGGTCGGCGAGGTGCTGGGTGCCGTGCTGCAGCAGCGCGGGCGCGCGCCGATCCGCCAGGTGAAAGGCAGCCATATCGTCACGCGCCGCCTGTTCGCGCACGACCGCGCCTACATCTTCCAGAACACCGACGGACGGGTGTGCTTCGCCATTCCCTACGAGACGGATTTCACCCTGATCGGCACCACCGACCTCGATTACCGGGGCGATCCGGCAGCGGCTTCGATCAGCTCCGAGGAAGAGCAGTACCTGCTCGATGCGGCAGGCGCGTGGCTGCGCGAGCCTCCGGCGCCGGAAGACGTGGTCTGGCGCTATGCCGGCGTACGCCCGCTCTATGACGACGGCTCCGCGCGGGCGCAGGAGGCGACGCGCGATTACGTGCTCGATCTCGACGCGCCTCAAGGTGAGGCGCCGCTTCTGTCGGTGATCGGCGGCAAGATCACCACCTTCCGCCGGCTGGCGGAGGCGGCATTGGCGAAGCTCGCGCCGTTCCTTCCCGGCGCCTCCGGCCCCTGGACCAAGCGAACGCCGCTGCCGGGCGGCGACTTTCCCTGGGACGGCGCGCCGGCGCTCGCCGCCGCACTCGCCGCGCGACATCCGTTCCTCGACGATGCGACCGCCCGTCGCCTGATCCGGGCCTACGGGACCGACGCCGAGACGATCCTTGAAGATGCGCGCCGCCCCGAGGATTTGGGTCGCGACTTCGGCGCCGGCCTTACGGAGCGCGAGGTGGACTGGATGATGCGCGCCGAGTGGGCGCGCACCGAAGACGACGTGCTCTGGCGCCGCAGCAAGCTCGGCCTGCGGTTGAGCCAGCGTCAGGCAGCGGACTTGGCGGACTGGATGGCCGGAGCGCGCGCCTGACCGCACCCTTGCCGCGCCGCCCCGGCATGGACAGATTGCGCGCGCAAGAAGGAAGGGCGGGATGGATTTCGATCTGTTCGTGATCGGCGGCGGCTCGGCCGGGGTGCGCTGCGCGCGCATCGCCGCCGGGCACGGCGCCCGCGTCGGCATCGCCGAAGAGCGGTTCTGGGGCGGCACCTGCGTCAATGTGGGCTGCGTTCCCAAGAAGCTTCTGGTACAGGCGGGCGAATATGGCGGCTGGGCCGACGATGCCGCCGGCTTCGGCTGGGAAATCCGCAAGGGGCCGCACGACTGGGGCAAGCTGATCGCCGCCAAGGACCGCGAAATCGCGCGCCTCAACGGGATCTACCGCAAGCTCCTGGATGGCGCCGGAGCGCGGGTGTTCGAAGCCCGCGCGGTGCTCACCGGCCCGCACGAAGTCGCGGTTGACGGGCAGAGCTTCACCGCCGAGCGCATCGTGATCGCGACTGGCGGCCATCCGGTGCGCCCGGACATCGAGGGCGCCGCGCTCGGCATCGTGTCCGACGACGCCTTCTACCTGCCGGAGATGCCGCAACGGATCGCGGTGGTCGGCAGCGGCTACATCGCCGTCGAGTTCGCCGGGATCTTCGCGACACTCGGCGCGACGGTGGACTTGATCTACCGCCAGCCCTTGCCGCTGCGCGGGTTCGACCAGGATCTGCGCGAGGCCATGGCGGAGGCGCTGCGGAACCAGGGCGTCCGGCTGCATCCCGGCCACATGCCGCGCCGCGTGCGGAGCGACGGCAAGGGCCGCGTGCTCGAGCTGAACGACGGGACGGCTCTGCAAGCCGACCTCGTTTTCTTCGCAACGGGACGCCGGCCGGCAACCGCGCGGCTCGGGCTGGAGGCAGCCGGGGTGCGGACGAACGAAGCGGGCGCGGTGCTCGTGAACGAGCACCTGCAAACCAGCCAGCCGCACATCTTCGCCATCGGCGACGTGACCGACCGGCTGAACCTGACCCCCGTCGCGACCGCCGAGGGCCATGCGCTCGCCGACAGCCTGTTCGGCGGCCGGCCGCGCGCGGTTTCGCTGCTCAACGTGCCGACCGCGGTGTTCACCACCCCGCCGCTCGCGACCGTGGGGCTGACCGAGGAGGCGGCCGCTGCCTGCGGACCGGTGGATGTCTACGTCGCGAAGTTCACACCGATGCGGCACACGCTCTCGGGACGCAAGCGACCGTCGCTGATAAAGCTCGTCGTCGATCAGGCGAGTCAGCGCGTGCTCGGTGCGCACATGCTGGGCGAGGACGCGCCCGAGATCATGCAGGGGCTGGCGATCGCGCTGGTGATGGGCGCGACCAAGGCCGATTTCGACCGCACCATCGGCATCCATCCCACCGCCGCCGAGGAATTCGTCACCATGCGGACGCGCACGCGCGTGGCGGGTATCGCCGCCGCGGCCGATTGAAGTCCGCCGCGCCCGCTCAGTCGTACAGCTTCACGTATTCGAACTCCGGCGGCAGGTTATCCACCCCAAGGCGTGGCGGCGCGATCCAGGGGGCGAAGGCACCGGGCGCCGTCACGCCCCGCATCAACGAGGTGATGTACTCGGCATCATCGCCGTTCGGCAGGAACGCGTCGCGCCGGCGCTGCCATTCCGCCTCGTCCAGCAGCGCGCCGTCGGGCGCAGCATGGCCGGCGGCGAACTCGCCGATGCGGCGGTTGAAGGCGACGTGCGGCAATTTGAACTCGTACTGATAGTTCGCCCTGGCGATGATCTTGTTCCATCGCCCGATGCTGCCCGAAACGTCGTCCAGGAAATCGTCGCGCAACCGCATGTTGAGCGAGGAGAGCGCCGGCGCATCCTCCCGCACGATTTGCCCGTCGCGCAGGCGCAGCACCGGATAGGTGGAATTGGTGAGCTGGTGATCGTCGTCGATCTTGTCCTCGCGATAGCGCCCCTTCAGGCTCGCGTTGAAGAAATTGGCCGAATTGGTACTGATCTCCGAGCCGAACAGGTCGAGCGTCAGCGAGCAATGCAGGTTGATCTTCTTCTGCACGGTCGGCAGGTCGATCACGCCGAGCCGCCGCACCCGTTCGATGTCCGTCGGATCGTCGATCCCCGCCCGGCGCATCGCCTCGCAGGTGCGTTGCACGATCCGCCCGACGCCGGTTTCGCCCACGAACATGTGGTGCGCTTCCTCGGTCAGCATGAAGCGGCAGGTGCGTGAGAGCGGATCGAAGCCCGACTGCGCCAGCGCGGCGAGCTGCATCTTGCCGTCGCGGTCGGTGAAGGTGGTGAACATATAGAAGCTTAGCCAGTCCGGCGTGGCCTCGTTGAATGCACCCAGCATCCGCGGACTGTCGGCGTCGCCCGAGCGGCGGCGCAGCAGTTCCTCGGCTTCCTCGCGCCCGTCGCGGCCGAAGTATTTTTGCAGCAGATAGACCATCGCCCAGAGATGACGGCCCTCCTCCACATTCACCTGAAACAGATTCCGCATGTCGTAAAGCGAGGGCGCGGTGGCGCCGAGATGGCGCTGCTGCTCCACCGACGCGGGTTCTGTGTCGCCCTGGATCACCAGCAGCCGGCGCAGCATGGCGCGGTACTCGCCCGGCACCTCCTGCCAGGCGGGCTCGCCCTTGTGCATTCCGAAGCCGATGCGCCTTCCTTCCACCGCCGGGGCGAGTAGGATGCCCCATTTGTATTCGGGCATCTTGACGAAGCCGAACTTCGCCCACCCGCCCGGGTCGACGCCGACCGCGGTACGCAGATAGACCGGCCGGTCCTGGAACCCCTCGGGTCCCATCGTCTTCCACCAATCGAGATAGCCCGGATGCCAGGTCTCCAGCGCCTTCCGCACGCGGGCATCCTCGTTCAGATCGACGTTGTTGGGGATCAGGCCGCTATAATCGACCGTCATTCCGTCCGGCATGTCGGAGGCCTCCCTTACCCTTTGCCGTCATCCCCGCGAACGCGGGGAGCCATGCTGCCGCGTGCTGGACGCCGCATGGGTTCTCGTTTGCGCGGGAATGACGATCGCTTGGATCACACCCGCCCCATATCGAACTCCGGCCGCAGCCCGGTTCCATATAGTTTCAGCGCCCCCTGCTCGCCGACCGCATTGGGACGCTGGAAGATCCAGTTCTGCCATGCGGTCAGGCGGGCAAAGATGCGCGTCTCCATCGTCTCCGGCCCGGCGAAGCGCAGATTGGCCTCCATGCCGGTGAGCGCGTCGGGCGAGAAGGCCGCCCGCTCCTCGAGCAGCATCCGCACCTCGTCGTCCCAGTCGATCTCGTCGAAGCTCGCGGTGATCAGCCCGAGTGCCTCCGCTTCCTCGGCATCGAGCAGCGCGCCGGTGCGCGCCTCGGCGTCGCGCAAGCTCTCGGGTTCGCCGATGAACCGCGTGGCGAGCCGCGTCAGGCCATTGCCCATCGGATAGGCGCCGAAATTGAGCGGCGAGAGCGCCATGCACGCCACCGCATTGGCGCCGGCGCGCGCGCCCGACAGCATCATCGCGCGGTCGGCGGCGAACGCCAGCTCGGCGAGCGTGCCAGCGAAGCAGCTTCCCGGTTCGATCAGCGCGATCAGGCTGCGCGACGTCATATCCAGCCGCTTCAGCGTGCGCTTGAGCAGAAGCCGGACTTCCCGCACCAGCCAGTCGCCGCGATGCGCCTCCAGCAGCGCGTCGGCGGCCAGCACCGCCTCGGGGTCGCCCTCGGTGCGAAGCACGAAAAGCCCGAGCTCCGGCTCGTTGAACCGCAGATGCAGAAGCGCGTCGTCCAGCTCGCGCGCCACCGCCAGCGGCCAGAACTCGGCGCCCTCGGCATGGATGGCTGCAAGATCGGAAGGCAGCGCGCGCGGCGCGGCAATCGTCAGCGTGACGATGCGGCGCGCGCGATCGAGCGCGGCGCGCACATGCCGATAGCGCAGGAAATCGTCGCCCGCTTCGCGCGTGAGCATCGGCAGAGCAACGCCCCGCGCCCCCTCCGGCCGGTCGGAACGCGCCGCCAGCTCGGCGGCGCGGCGGCGCACCGCCACCTCCCACGAAGAGGGCGGCACGGTCTCGTCCACCAGCCGCCATTCCACCGCGCGCCGCCCGCGCACGCCCTCCTCGGTGGTGCAGAACACGTCGGCGCGGTCGCGCCGCACCTTGCGCTTGTCGGTCAGCCGGGTCAGCCCGCCCGTGCCCGGCAGCACCGCGAGCAGCGGCACTTCGGGCAGCGAGACGGTGGAGCGGCGGTCGTCGATCAGCATGATCCACGCGCACGCCTCGGCGAGCTCGTAGCCGCCGCCCGCCGCCGTGCCGCTGACCGCGGCGAGATAGCGCTGGCCCGAGTGCTCCGAGGCATCCTCGATCGCCAGCCGGGTCTCGTTGGTGAACTTGCAGAAATTGACCTTGTGCCCGTGCGTCGCCTTGGCGAGCATGCGGATATTGGCCCCGGCGCAGAACACGCCGTCCTTGCCGGAGCGCAGGATCACCGCGCGCACCTCGGGATGCTCGAAGCGCAACCGCTGCACCGCATCGGCGAGCTCGATATCGACCGACAGATCGTAGGAATTGAGCTTCAGCTCCGCATCCGGGAACAGCCCACCCTGGGGATCGACATCGAGCGTCAGCGTGGCGAGCGCGCCCTCCGTCTCCAGCCGCCAATGGCGGTAGCGCCTGGGCTCGGTGCGGAAGTCGATCGGGGACATTGTGGGCCAACTCCGCTGTCGCTGCAGCCATATAAGAGCCGGCCCGGCGGCTGCCTATGCCCGCCCGTCCCGCGGCGCTCCGCCCTGCGTGGACCGGCCGCACTGGCCCCATTTCGATGTTGACGAACCGTTGAGCATCTGACAACGTAACTTTCTGGGACGTCGACGGGGGCGCCATGTGATGCGGATGCGGAATAAATTGAAGTACGCCCTGGTTGGCGCGGCAGGGCTTGCCGCGGCCGCGGGCACGCCGGCGACTGCTTCGCCGCTTCTTAACCTCGTCGATCCGCCTGACCAGACCGAAACGCCGTACTCGCTCAGCTTCGACGCCACTGCGGCGACGACGACCCTGACCTATGCGGGCTTCAATGTCCCTTCCTTCACCTTTCTCGAGGACAACGGTGTCTATTTGAACGGCATCGGTCCCAACCTATTGGGAAGCTCCTGGTCCTTCACGCCGGCGAAATTGGGCAGCGAATCTTTCACCTACAACGACGGTAGCTCGGTGCCCGCTCTCGCGTTCGGGGGCGTGGACGTCGGCTACTACGATGAGTACTCGCAGACCATCGCCACCATACCGGGCGACGCCTACACGGTTCAATTCCTGCTCAGCGCTTACGGAGAAGGTCACAAGTCCCAGTTAGTGATCTCCACGTCGGGGGCCGTCGTGCCCGAGCCGGCGGCCCTCGCCCTGATGCTCACCGGCATTACTGGCCTGGGCGGCGCCACGCTGGCGGGAAGAAGCCGTCGCAAGGCGGCCTAGTCGAAGCATCCTTCCCCTCGCCATCGAATTTCTTCTCTGGAAGTTCGATGGCGGGCCGACGACTCCCTCATAACAGCGACAATTGCGCATCCGCTATCCCTGCGGTCATCGGCGGCGGGGCGAAGCGCGTGCAGTCGAGCCCCTCCATCGACTCCTCGAGCCCGTACTGCCGCGCCGCGCGGGTGAAGCGGCGGAGCAGAAGGTCGGCATAAGCGCCATGCCCGCTGAAGCGGTGATGAAAGCGCGGGTCGTTCAGCGCACCTGCGCGCGTCTCGCGGATCAAGCTCAGCACGTGGCGCGCGCGGTCCGGAAAATGCCGGTGCAGCCAGTCCTCGAACAACTGGCGCAGCTCGTGCGGCAGGCGCAGCAATACATAGGCGGCGCGGCGGGCGCCCGCCTGGGAAGCCGCCTGCATGATCCGCTCCATCTCGGCGTCGTTCAGGCCGGGGATCATCGGCGCCACCATCACCCCAGCCGGCACGCCCGCCCGCGTCAGCGCGGCGATCGCCGCCAGCCGCCGCATCGGGGTGGCGGCGCGCGGCTCCATCTTGCGCGCGAGCGCGGCGTCGAGTGTGGTCACGGACAGCATCACGCGGACCAGCCGCCGCTTCGCCATGTCGCCCAGAAGATCGAGATCGCGCAGCACCCCGGCGGACTTCGTGACGATGGTGACCGGGTGGCTGTAGCGGCTCAGCACTTCCAGCACCGCGCGCGTCAGGCGCAAGGTGCGCTCGACCGGCTGGTAGGGGTCGGTGTTCGAGCCGAGCGCGATCGGACGCACCGAATAGCCGGGTTTTCGCAGTTCCTTCTCAAGAAGCTCGGCGGCGTCCGGCTTGAAGACGATCTTCGTCTCGAAATCGAGCCCGGGCGAGTAGCCGAGATAGGCGTGGGTCGGCCGCGCATAGCAATAGATGCAGCCGTGCTCGCAGCCGCGATAGGGGTTGATGGCGCGGTCGAAGCCGATATCGGGCGAGCTGTTCCAACTAATCACCGCGCGCGAGGCATCACGGATCAGCGTGGTATCGAGCGGCGGCAATTCCCCGAATTCGGCGGCGAGCGTGTCCCACCCGTCGTCGAACGGCTCGGCGCTCGCGCGGTCGAACCGGACCGCGGGGTTGAGCGTCGCCCCGCGCCCCCGCCGCGCCTGGGCGGGCATCCGCACGGGCGGCGGCGGCTCCGGCTGGCCGGCGCCGGTCAGCGCGGCGACGGCATCGCGGTCCAATCCCCTTTCGCCGGCGCTTTCCATGGCAGTTCCCCTTGTGTTCCGTCCGCAGCGTGCCAACCTATCCGGCCCCCGTCAAGAACATATAGGCAACATTGGTGCTGAGCGTCGTCATCCCCACCCTCAACGCGGCCGCCGTCCTTTCCGCCACTCTGACCGCGCTCGGCCGCTCGCCCGACCAGTTGATCGTGGCGGACGGCGGCAGCACGGACGGCACGCAGGAGATCGCCGCCAGCCACGGCGCCACGGTGCTGCGCTGCACGCGCGGGCGCGGATCGCAGCTTGCCGCGGGGGTGGCGGCGGCCCGCGAGCCCTGGCTCTTGCTCCTGCACGCCGACACGCGCCTCGCGCCCGGCTGGCAGGAGGAGGTGGCGCGGCACATGCGGGGCCCGGCGACGAGGCCCGGCTATTTCCGGTTCCGCCTGGACAGCGACGATCCAGGCGCGCGGCGCCTGGAACGGCTGGTCGCCTGGCGCTGCCGGGTGCTCGGCCTGCCCTACGGGGACCAAGGACTGCTGATCTATCGCGACCTGCTCGCTTTCGTCGGCGGCGTACGCCCGCTGCCCTTGATGGAGGACGTCGATCTGATCCGCCGCCTGGTCCGCCTGCTCGGGCGGCGCAGCCTGACCGCGCTCGAAACCGAGGCGGTCACTTCTGCGGAACGCTGGGTGCGGGACGGCTGGGTGCGGCGCTCGGCACTTAACCTCGCCTGCCTCGCGCTGTGGCGGATCGGCGTGCCGCCAGCGCTGGTCGCCCGACTTTACGGATGAAGCCGGTCGCTATCGTCTTTGCCCGCGCGCCGCGCCTCGGCGCGGTGAAGCGGCGGCTCGCGCGTGACATCGGCGCCCGCGCAGCGCTCCGCTTCCACCGCGCGACGCTCTGCCGGCTGCTTCGGGCGCTGGCGCGCGAGCGGCGCTTCGACACGGTGGTGGCCGTCACGCCCGACCGCGCCTTCCTCTGCGCGCCCGGCCGGGTGCGACGGATCGCGCAGGGAAGGGGCGATTTGGGGGAGCGCATGGGGCGCGCCTTCCGCCGCTTCCCGCACCGCCGCGTGGCGCTGGTCGGCTGCGACATCCCCGAGCTCGGACCGGCCGATCTGATCGCGGCCTTCCGCCTGCTGGGGCGCTGCCGCGCCGTGTTCGGCCCGGCCGAGGATGGCGGCTACTGGCTGGTCGGCATGGGCCCGCGGCGCCCGGCCCGGCCGTTCGCCGGCGTGCGCTGGTCCACCGCGCACGCGCTTGCCGACACCCTGTGCAATTTCCGCCGCCACGCGCCCGTTCTGCTGCGCACACTACGCGATGTGGACCGCGCCGCCGACCTCGTGCGTGCGCGGCCTTGCGGGATGCGACGCAGCGCCTAAACGGGGCGGGCCGCCAACCACCCGCCCGCGAGCCCCGCACCGATGCAGTCCCCGACGCCGGTCCAGGAGTCCCCGCCCTCCGACGGTGTGCCGGTTCCGCAACGCTACTGGGCGGCCGCGACCATCCTGCTCGGGCTGGCGCTCGCGGTGCTGGACGGCGCCATCGCCAACGTGGCGCTGCCGACCATCGCGCAGGACGTGCACGCCTCCGCGGCGGATTCGATCTGGGTCGTCAACGCCTATCAGCTCGCGGTCACGATCTCGCTCCTGCCGCTCGCCTCCCTGGGCGAGATCGTCGGCTACCGCGTGGTCTATCGCTTGGGGCTGGTCGTGTTCACGCTGGCCTCGCTCGGCTGCGCGCTGTCGGGGTCGCTCGCCACGCTCACGCTCGCGCGCACCATCCAGGGTTTCGGCGCCGCCGGGATCATGAGCGTGAACGGCGCGCTGGTGCGCTTCATCTATCCCCGCCGGATGATGGGGCAGGGGTTCGGCATCAACGCCACAGTGGGCTCGATCTCGAGCGCGGTCGGCCCGACGGTGGCGGCCGCCATCCTCTCGGTCGCCAACTGGCCGTGGCTGTTCGCGGTGAACCTGCCGATCGGCGCCGCCGCCATCGTCTTCGCCTGGAAGGCGCTACCGGCCACGCCGAAGCTGCGCCAGCCCTTTGATGTTTCGAGCGCGTTGCTCAGCGCGGTGGTGTTCGGCACGCTGATCACCGGCATCGACGGACTCGGCCATGGCGAGCGGGCGCTGGCGGTGGTGGTGCAGCTTCTGGTCGCGGTGGCGATCGGGGCCGTGCTGGTCACGCGCCAGCTCACGCGCCCGGCCCCGCTCCTGCCCGTCGACCTGATGCGGATCCCGCTGTTCGCGCTTTCGGTCGCGACCTCGGTCTGCTCGTTCATGGCGCAAGGCATGGCGCTCGTCTCCCTGCCCTTCCTGTTCGAGGCCACGCTCGGCTTCAACGAGGTCACGACCGGGCTGCTGATGACCCCCTGGCCGCTCACCGTCGCGATGATCGCCCCCTTCTCCGGGCGGCTGGCCGACCGCTATCCGGTCGGCGTGCTGAGCGGCTGCGGTCTCGCCGTGATGGCGGCTGGGCTCGGCCTGCTCGCCTGGATGCCCGCCCATCCCGCGCCGCTCGACATCGTGTGGCGCATGGCAGTGTGCGGGGTCGGCTTCGGCTTCTTCAACACGCCCAACAACCGCGCGATCCTCACCACCGCGCCGCGCGCCCGCAGCGGCGGGGCGAGTGGGATGCAGGCGCTCGCCCGGCTGTTCGGGCAAACCAACGGCGCCGCCGTGGTGGCGCTCGTGTTCGGCCTGGCGGGCGCGCGCGGCAGCCTGACGACGTTGCTGATCGCGACCATTCTCGCCGCGGCGGCGGCGCTGGTCAGCTTCTCGCGGCTGGCCGGCGGCGGGCAGGCGCCGCGTACGCGGGGCTGAACGCCTCAGCCTCGGCCCGCGATGCCGAAATGATCGGCAAGCTCCGCGCCGGTGAAGCCGAGGGTGAAGCTTTGCGGATCGAGCGGCAGCATCGTGCGGTTCCACGCCTGCCATTCCGCGACCATGCGCTCATACACGTCCGGGTGCCGGTCCTTCAGGTTGGCGCGTTCCAGCGGATCCTGCACCACGTCGAACAGGAAGCTGTTGCCGCCGATCTTCAAATATTTCCAGTCGCCGTCGCGCATCGCTTCCTGCGCGAGATTCTTATAGCGCCAGAAGAGCTTGCGCGCCCGCGGCGCGGCGTCGGCGACGATCCAGGGCAGCAGGCTGATGCCGTCGCTCGGGTGCGAGGGCGCGGGTGCGGCGCCGGCGGCTTCCAGCAAGGTCGGCAGCCAGTCCATCGTGATCGTGACTTGCTCCGAGACTGCGCCCCGCCAGGCGCGGTCGGGCCAGGAAAGGATTGCCGGCACGCGCAGCCCGCCTTCCAGCAGCTCCGATTTCTTGCCGGTGAAGGGCCAAGTATCCGAGAACCGCTCGCCCCCATTGTCGCTGGTAAAGACCACGATCGTGTTGCCGGCGATCCCGGCCTCGTCGAGCGCCTGAAGCACGCGGCCGACCTGCAAATCCATGCGCTGGACGATGCGCTGATAGGTGCGCTGCGAGCCGCCATCGAAATGAAACAGGCTCTTGATCCGCAGCGCCTCGGCCTCGTCGCCCGGCGCTTCCCAGGGCCAATGCGGGGCGTTGAAATGCAGGCTGAGCAGGAACGGCGCATCGCCACGGGCGAGTTCCGCGATCATGCTGACGGCGCGATCGCCCAAGAGATCGGTAAGATAGCCGCTTTGGTGGACCGGCGTGTCGCCGTCCCACAGATCGTGGGTGTCGGTGCCAGCCGGGCCGAACTTGTGCGTGTAGTAGTCGAGCACGCCGCCGCGGAAGCCGTAGAACCGCTCGTAGCCGCTTTGCAGCGGCCCGAACTCCGGCAGGCGGCCGAGGTGCCACTTGCCGATCAGCGCCGTGCGATAGCCGTGCGCCTTGAGCAGCGAGGGCAGCGTGGGATGCTCCGGCGGCAGTCCGATCTTGCGTTCGGAGTGGCTCCGCAGCGGCTCCTCCAGCCCGATCGGTAGGCGATATTGGTACTGCCCGGTCATCAGCGCTGTGCGCGAGGCGGTGCACACCGCGGAGTTGGCGTAGGCCTGTGTGAAGCGGATGCCGTCCATCGCGATGCGGTCGATGTTCGGCGTCGCGAAGTCGCGGCGGCCGTAACATGAGAGGTCGGCATAGCCGAGATCGTCGGCCAGGATGAAGACGATGTTGGGCCGTTGCGCTTGCATAAGGCAAGCATAAGCGCGAACGGGGCGCTCGCGCCAAGGTGGAGAAGAGGCGGGGGCGCGCGGCTAAGCCAGCCGGCCGTGGCAATGCTTGTATTTTTTGCCCGAGCCGCACGGGCAGGGGGCGTTGCGCGGGGTGCTGGCCCAGGTCGCCGGATCGGTCGGGTCAGCCGGGCGCGGACGGGCGAGCGCGATAGTCGCCACTGGCGCGGCGGCTTCCAGCACCGCCTGCCCATTGCCGCCGCCATTGGCCTCCGCCGTTAGCGGAGGCGGCTCGGGGTGCAGTTCGATGAAGCGCCGCGGCATCGGCTCGGGCTCGGGCGGCGCCTGCGGCGTCAGCTCGACGCGGGCGAGCATCGCGGTGACGCGCTCCTTGAGCTCGTCGAGCGTCGCGTTGAACAGTGCGAACGCCTCGGCCTTGTATTCGTTCAGCGGGTCCTTCTGCCCATAGGCGCGCAGCCCGATGCCCTGGCGCAGATGATCGAGCGCGTAGAGATGCTCCTTCCACACCGCATCGAGTGTCTGGATCAAGAGCGACTTCTCGATGAAGCGCATCAGCTCGGGCGTCATCGCCGCGGTCTTGGCGGCCATGAACTCGTCAGCCGCCTGCTGGATGCGCTCGCGGATCTGCGTCTCGTCGATCCCCTCCTCCCGCGCCCACTCCTCGATCGGCAGCGTGAGATTGAGCAGGCGCTGAACGTCCTCGGCCAACTCCTTGGTCTGCCATTGCTCGGCGAACGCCTTTTCCGGGATGCGCCGCGCCACCATCGCGTCGATCACCTCCTCGCGCATGGCGGCGACGGTTTCCGAGACATCGGTCGCGCGCATGAACTCCTTGCGCTGGGCGTACACCTCCTTGCGCTGGTCGTTCATCACGTCGTCGTATTTGAGGACGTTCTTGCGGGTGTCGAAGTTGCGCGCCTCGACCTTCTTCTGCGCCTTCTCCAGCGCCTTGTTGATCCAGGGATGCGTGATCGCCTCGCCTTCCTTGAGGCCGAGCTTCTGCAGCATCCCGCCCATGCGGTCCGACCCGAAGATCCGCATCAAGTCGTCTTCGAGCGACAGGAAGAAGCGCGAGCGGCCCGGATCGCCCTGCCGGCCGGAGCGGCCGCGAAGCTGGTTGTCGATGCGCCGGCTCTCGTGGCGCTCGGTGCCGATCACGAACAGGCCGCCCGCTTCCTTCACGCGCTGGTGCGCCTCGGCGATTTCGTCGTGGACGCGGGCGGTGATCGCCTCGCGCTCCGCCTCGTCCTCGATACCGGCAAGCTCTTTCGCGAGCCGCATCTCCAGGTTGCCGCCGAGCTTGATGTCGGTGCCGCGGCCGGCCATGTTGGTTGCGATCGTCACGGCACCGGGAGCCCCGGCCTGGGCGACGATCTCGGCTTCCTGTTCGTGGAAACGCGCGTTCAGCACCGCGTGCGGCACCTTGCGGCGCTTCAGTATCTCGCTCAGGTGTTCGCTCTTCTCGATCGAGACCGTGCCGACCAGCATCGGCTGCCCGCTCTTGCGCGTTTCCTCGATCAGGTCGGCGACCGCGTTCCACTTCTCTTCCGCGGTGCGATAGACCTCGTCGTCCTCGTCCTTGCGGATCACCGGCACATTGGTCGGGATTTCCACCACGCCGAGCTTGTAGATTTCCTCGAACTCGTCGGCCTCGGTGGAGGCCGTGCCGGTCATGCCGGCGAGCTTGGGGTAAAGCCGGAAATAGTTCTGAAAGGTGATGGAGGCGAGCGTCTGGTTCTCGGCCTGGACCTCGACATGCTCCTTGGCTTCCAGCGCCTGGTGCAGCCCGTCGGAGTAGCGGCGGCCCTCCATCATGCGGCCGGTGAACTCGTCGATGATCACCACCTTGCCCTGCCGCACGATGTAATCGACATCGCGGGTGAACAGCGTGTTGGCGCGCAGCGACTGCTGAACGTGGTGCACCACCGAGACGTTGAAAATGTCGTAGAGATTGCCCTCGGTCAGGACGCCCGCCTCGCGCAGCATCTCTTCGACCCGCTCGGAGCCGTCCTCGGTCAAAGAGACGGTGCGGAACTTCTCGTCCTTGTCGTAGGTGGTTTCGTCCTTCACCAGCTCCTTCACCACCGCATCGACGCGCCGGTAAAGATCGGAGCTGTCCTCGGCGGGGCCGGAGATGATCAAGGGCGTGCGCGCCTCGTCGATCAGGATCGAGTCCACCTCGTCCACGATCGCATAAGCGAAATCCCGCTGGACCATGTCCTCCAGGCGGTATTTCATGTTGTCGCGCAGATAGTCGAAGCCGAATTCGTTGTTGGTGCCGTAGGTGACGTCGGCGGCATAGGCCATGCGGCGCTGGTTGTCGTCCAGCCCATGCACGATCACACCGACCGTGAGGCCAAGGAACTTGTAGATGTTGCCCATCCACTCGGCGTCGCGGCGTGCGAGGTAGTCGTTCACTGTGACCACGTGCACGCCCTTGCCGGCGAGCGCGTTCAGATAAACGGGCAGCGTGGCGACCAGGGTCTTCCCTTCGCCCGTCTTCATCTCCGCGATCTTGCCGTCGTGCAGCACCATGCCGCCGATCAGCTGCACGTCGAAATGGCGCTGCCCGAGCGTGCGGCGCGCCGCCTCGCGCACCACGGCGAAGGCTTCCGGCAGCAGGTCGTCGAGCGTGTCACCACCGGCCAGCCGCTCGCGGAAAGCCACGGTCTTGCCGCGCAGCTCCTCGTCGCTGAGCGCGGAGATCGCCGGTTCAAGCGCGTTGATCTGCGGCACGCGGCGCTGATAGGCCTTGAGCGAACGCTCGTTGGAAGTGCCGAAGATAGCGCGGGCGATCGAGCCGATCATTGAAACCTTCTGGGCCAAGGCGAGACCGGCAGATAGGACCGGCCCCGGGCAGGGTCAACGCAAGCAGCGGCGCGCGCCTCCGCCGTTCGTGAGGCACGGCTTGTTCCCCTCCTTGTTCCCCCTCCTTGTTCCCCTGGGGGGGTTCCGTCATAACCCGCCCGCCCCCGTTTTTCCAGGAGTTGGGATGAGCCCTCGCGTTTCCGCCGCCCTCCGCGCCGCGGCAATCGGCCTTGCCCTCGGGGCGTCCGGACCTGCCTGGGCGCAGCCGGCGCCGTCCCCACAGGGGGGGGCCGCCGGCAAGCCGGCCGGCGACCCGCTGCTGGCCAAGGTGGGCGATCAGGAAATCCGGCTGAGCGACCTGCAGACGGCGCTCGACAGCCTGCCCGCCAACGTGCGGCAGATGCCGCCCGACACGCTCTATCCGATGCTGCTCGACCGGCTGATTGACCAGGCGGCGCTGGCGCAGGAAGCCGAGCGCAGCGGCTTGGCGAAGGACCCGGCTGTGCAGCGGGAGGTGAAGCTCGCCGAGACGATGGCGCTCGGCAGCGCCGAGCTGAACCGAACAGTGCGTCCGCAGATCACCGAGGAGGCGCTGAAGACGCGCTACGAGAAGGAGATCGCCAACCAGCCGCCGCAGAAAGAGGTGCACGCCGAGCACATCCTGGTCGACAGCGAGGACCAGGCGAAGGACATCATCGCCCAGCTCAACAAGGGCGCGGACTGGAACATGCTCGCCAAGAAATACAGCAAGGACACCGGCGCGCCCGACGGCGGCGATCTTGGCTTCTTCAAGAAGGACCAGATGGTGCCGGCCTTCGCCAACGCGGCGTTCGCGCTGCAACCGGGACAGATCACCCAACAGCCGGTGCACACGCAGTTCGGCTGGCACGTGATTAAGGTGCTGGCCCAGCGCGAGGCCAAGCCGCCGACCTTCGACGAAGCCAAGGACGAGCTGCGCCAGCAGATGGCGCAGGAGGCGGCGCAAAAGGCCGTCACACAGGCCGTTTCGCAGGTAAAGGTTGTGCGCTACAACGAGAACGGCGCGCCGATAAAGCCCGCCGACAGCGCGGTGCCGCCGCCGTCCAAATAACGGGGGGTCAGGAATGGATGTCGCCGTCTCGCCGCTTGCCGTGCAGATGCCGGCGCTTCCGCCGCTCGCCGGCGTGCGGCTGGGGGCGGCAGAGGCCGGCATCCGCTATCGCAACCGCACCGACCTCGTGATGCTGGAGCTGGCGCCGGGCACCACAGCCGCCGGCGTTTTCACGCGCAACCGCTGCCCCGGCGCGCCGGTCGATTGGTGCCGGGCGGCGCTGAAATCGGGTAAGGCGCGGGCGGTGGTGGTCAATGCCGGCAACGCCAACGTGTTTACCGGCCGCGCGGGGCGCGAGGCCTGCGCCGCGACGGCGGAGGCCACCGCGGCGCTGGTGGGCTGCAAGCCGAAGCACGTGTTCCTGGCCTCGACCGGCGTGATCGGCGAGGTGCTGCCGCACGAAAAGCTTACCGCGGCGCTGCCCGCGCTCCATGCGGGACTGCGCGCCGAGGCGTGGGGCGATGCGGCGCGCGGCATCATGACGACCGATACGTTCCCCAAGGCGGCGACACGGACGGCGCGCATCGGAGAGGCCGAGGTGCGGATCAACGGTATCGCCAAAGGCAGCGGCATGATCGCGCCCGACATGGCGACCATGCTCTGCTTCGTCGCAACCGACGCGAAAATCCCCGCCCCGGCGCTCGATTTGCTGCTGCGGAAGGGCGTGGAGGCGAGCTTTAACCGCACGACCGTCGATTCCGATACTTCCACGTCCGACACCGTGCTGCTGTTCGCGACAGGACGGGCGCACCATCCACGCGTGGACGCCGGCGGCGGCGCGGCGCTTGAGGATTTCACGGCGAAGCTGAACGATCTGCTGCTCGATCTCGCGCTCCAGGTGGTGCGCGACGGCGAGGGCGCGCAGAAGCTGGTGCGGATCGACGTCACCAGCGCGGCCTCCGGCAAGTCGGCCAAGCGCGTAGCGATGGCCGTGGCAAACTCGCCCTTGGTGAAAACCGCGATCGCCGGCGAGGACGCGAACTGGGGCCGCATCGTGATGGCGGTCGGCAAGTCGGGCGAGAAGGCCGATCGCGACAAGCTCTCGATCGCGGTTGGCGGCGTGTGGATGGCGCGCGACGGCGGCGTGGTGCCCGGCTATGACGAAGCGCCGGTGGCGGCGCACATGCGCGGGCGCGAGATCCATATCGAGATCGACCTCGGCCTCGGGCGCGGCAAGGCGACCGTTTGGACCTGCGATCTGACGCACGGATATATCGATATCAACGGATCTTATCGTTCCTGAACCGGGCCGGGCGCGCGCGACCGCGACCGGCGCGGTCGCCATCCTGCTCTGGGCCTCGCTCGCGCTGCTGACGGCGGCGGCGGGGCCGGTGCCGCCGTTGGAGCTGATGGCCTTGACCTTCGGCATCGCTTTCGTGGCCGGGACGGCGCTGCTGGCGGCGCGCGGGGCGGGCGGCCTCGCGGCGCTGCGCCAGCCCTTGGGCGCCTGGGCGCTGAGCTTCTGCGGGCTGTTTTTCTACCACGCACTCTATTTCCTGGCCTTGCAGTCGGCGCCGCCGGCCGGGGCGAGCCTCGTCGCCTATCTCTGGCCGCTGCTGATCGTGCTGTTCTCCGCCGGGGCGGGATTGCGCTGGCCGCATCTGGCGGGAGCAGCGCTGGGGCTACTCGGCACCGTTCTGCTGGTGCGCGGCGGCGCCGTGGGCGCAGGGCCAGCGCCCGCTCTCGGCTATGCCGCCGCACTCGGCTGCGCGTTCGTCTGGTCCGGCTACTCGGTGCTGAACCGACGCTTCGCGCGGGCCGGCAGCGCGATGATGGCCGGGGTTTGCGGGCTGGTGTCGCTCGCCGCCCTGCTCGCGCATTTCGCCCTCGAGCCGCCCGTGTGGCCGGCGCCCGCCCAGTGGGCGGCGATCCTGGGGCTCGGCCTCGGCCCGGTCGGGCTCGCCTTCTATGCCTGGGACCATGCGACGAAACACGGCAACGTGCCGGTGCTCGGCAGCCTTTCCTACCTCGCCCCGCTCCTTTCCACCGTGCTGCTGGTCGCCGCCGGGCGGGCGCCCGCCAGTCCCCGCCTCGTCGCGTCGGCTGGCCTGATCATCGGGGGCGCGGCGCTGGCGACGTTGGCGGGACGACGCGGTAGAGACTGATCCCCCCGCCAGCGGCGACCGGGCGGAGCCAAGGCGCGGGCAGCTGTGGCCCCGGCGGCGGATCGACCGCGATGAGGGCATCCATGGAGCGGAGCGCCGCCACGTCGATCGCGCCTGCGCCGCCAAGCCAGCCCCAGACGAGGTCCGGCCGCAGCACTTCAGTGAGGGCGGGCAAGGGCGGGCGCAGCCGGAGCGGCTGCTGCGAGGGGTGGTTGAACAGCGTGGTGACGAACGCGTCGCGCCGGATCACCGCGAGTGCCGGCATGTGCAGGATCGGCGTCGGGCCGAGATGGATCGCGTGCGGCGAGAAAGCCACGGCGACCAGGCTGCCCGGTTCCAGCCGATCGAGCACCCGCAGGATCGCCGCATAGACGCGCTCGCTCCGGTGCCAGGACAGCGCGACGCTCGCGATCTCCGCGAGGAACAGCACAAGCGCTGCGCCGAGAAAGCGCCTTGCCCGGGACGCGCCGCCCGTCCAGCGCAGGGCGGCCACGAGCAACAAGGCAAGCGCAAGCGGCAGCCGGTGGTCCGCGCCGTAGGCTGTCAGCACATGCGTCGGCATGGCGAGATAGACCAGGCCGAGCGCGGCCAGCGCCGGGACCAGCACCGGCGTGAGCCGCAGCCAGCCGCGCCAGAACCCGAGCGCGAGCCCGCCAAGGATCGCCACGAGGCAGAGCGCGTCGAGCACCGGGCTTTCGGTGCCGACGATGTTTCCGAGATTGTCGATCTTCCTGCCGGGTGGGCCGAACGCCACCCCGCCGCCCGCCAGGCCTTGGCCGGTGAGCAGCAGTAGGGCGAGCGGCAGCAGAAAGGGCGCGCCGGCGACCAGCAGCGGGGCGCAGCGTCCGCGCCAAGCGCGGTGCTCGCGCAGCGCGAGCGCCGCCTCGGTGCTGACCACCATCACGCCATAAACGCCCGCCGCTTCGAGATGGGCGGTATAGGTGAGAAGGGCGAACAGCGCGCCGCAGGCGAGGCGGACGGGCACGGCGCGCCGGCGCAGCGCCATCCAGCCGGCGAAGCAGGCGAAGGCGAGGCCAAGGCCGAACAGGTAATTGAGGAAGCCCCAGAACAGCATCTTGTCGTAGGCGAGCAAGAAGCCGAGCAGCGCGGTCGGCCCGAAGGCGCCCTGCACAGCGCGGGCGAGCAGCGCCGGTCCCGCCGCGAGCAGCAGGATGGTGGCGAGCACGAACAGCCGCCCGGCCGTCTCGAGCCCGATCAGCGATGCGAGCGGCGGGACGATCAGGTCCATCGCCAGGTTCGGAATCGGCTGCCACACGACCTCGTAAAACCGCCGCAGCGCGGGCGAACCCGGCAGCGCGGCGATGATGTGCATCCGGGCGAGGTGGTTCGGGTAGTCGAACAGCGGCGGCAGCGCGGTGAGCAGTATCGGGACTGCGGCCAGGAGCGCGAGGGCGATGAATGCGACGAGAAACCAGGGCGCGGTCACGCGGAGCGAGCAGGATGCCTCACCGCGGCCGGCGGGAGCCGAAGCAAAGGGCTTGGCAGCGGCGACGGGCCCGGACCGTTCGGGCGTCGGGTTGGACGGCCGCACCGTCAATCGCCGGAGATGCGGCGGACGAAGCCGGACCCCTTGGCCCGAACTCGGGCGGCGAAGCGGTCTCGAACGGCCCGGAACAAACGCGGCGCCAGGAACCCCGGGGCGACGGTCTGCGGCCCCTGCCCCGGAACGAATCGCAGGTCCGGACCAGGCCGAATGACGTCGTTGCCCTCGCTGAGCCCGATCCAAGAGGGCTCGGCGTCCAGCCCGAGACGAAGTTTTACCGGCCGGGCCAACTCGATCGCGTCATCCTCGCGCGCGGGCGGGCTGAGGGTAATCGGCAAAACGATGACCCGCATTCGCTCCTCGACCTCGGCAACGGCCAAGAAGATGGCACATGGTCGCTCCTTCGCGCCCACCCCGCGGCCACGCGCGGCCACGCCGCGCCATCTCGGAGCCAAAGATAGGAATAGCGGATGATTAGCTTTGGCTTCAGCGCCGGACGCCACAGGCTTTGACGAACTCCTCCGCAGTTACGCGCACGGTGCGGCATCCAAGCGATCAAACCCTTCGGATGTTAGGGCTTGGCGGCCGCGCCGCCAACGCCGAGGGCTCACCCCTCCGCGCGCTCCGCCGCCTCCACGTTCACCACCCTGAACACGGACTCCTCGTCGGTCGGGCGAACTAGCGTCACATATTCGCCCGGTCGCATCACCCGGCCTTGCAGCTCCCACACCGGGGCGTCGTCGCCTTCGCCCACGCCGCGCAGGCCCCAGCGGCCGTCGAGCGGCACGAGCTCGCCCGACCAGGGCTCGCGATCGGGCCAGGTCCGGCGGGCGGTGCCAGCCGGCCCACAGCCCTTAGGGGCGGCGAGCGCCGCGTTGGCGTCAAGGCACACCTCCATCTCCAGGGTGGCACTCGTGTCGCCCGCCGGCAGGCCGGGGCCGCGCGCCAGGATGGCGGTCACGCGGTAGCGAGGCGGTGTTCCGGGCACGGGGTTCCTCCGTCGCCCCTCAGATGGCGACGCGGACACCGAGTTCCACGACGCGATCGGAGGGTATGCGGAAAAACTCCGTCGCCGGCACCGCGTTGCGGGCCATGGTGAGGAACAGCCAGCGCCGCCAGAGCGCCATCTTGGGCGCGAGCGACGGCACCATCACCTCGCGGCCGAGGAAATAGCTCGCCTGCATCGGGTCGAATTCCACCCCGAACTCCGGCAGTTTCTCGAGCTCGGCCGGAATGTCGGGGCTCTCCATGAAGCCGTAGCGCAGGATGATGCGGTGGATTCCCGGCGCGAGCTGCTGGACGCGCATCCGCTCGCGCGCCTGTGGCACGTCGAGGTTGTTGACGGTCACGAACAGCACGCGCTCGTGCAGCACCTTGTTGTGCTTGAGATTGTGCAGGAGCGCCGCCGGGACGTAGTCTGGATTGCCGGTGAGGAAGATGGCGATGCCGGGCACGCGCAAGGTGCGCGACTGCGGCAGGCGGGCGAGGAACGAGGCGAGCGGCAGGCTGTCCTGACGCCAGCGGGCGAACAGCAGATCCCGCCCGCGCTTCCACGAGGTCATCAGCGCCATCAGTGACAGGCCGAACACCAGCGGCACCCAGCCGCCTTCGGTCACCTTCAGCGTGTTGGCGGAGAAGAACATCAGGTCGATGACGAAGAAGAAGCCGAACACGAGCACGGTGATGATGCGCGGCCAGTGGAACTGCCGGCGGAACACCACCGCCGCCAGCACCGCGGTGCAGGTGAAGGTGCCGGTCACGGCGATGCCGTAGGCCGAGGCCAAGCTGTCACTGGTGCGGAAGCCGAACACTAGCAGCATCACGCCGATGAAGAGCGCCGTGTTCACCTGCGGCACATAAATCTGCCCCTCTTCGGTCGAGGAGGTGTGGCGGATGATCATGCGCGGCAGGAAACCGAGCTGCAGGCATTGCCGCGTCATCGAAAAGGCGCCCGAGATCACAGCCTGACTCGCGATGACCGTTGCGAGCGCCGCCAGCACCACGAGCGGGAGCTGAATCCAGTGCGGGGCGGTGAGGTAGAAGGGATTCGCCTCCGCCTTCGCATCCGATATGATCAAGGCGCCCTGCCCGAAATAGTTGAGCACGAGCGCCGGCAGCACGAAGAACGTCCAGCTTACCCGGATCGGATGCGGGCCGAAATGGCCCATATCGGCATAAAGCGCCTCGGCCCCGGTCACGCACAGCACCACCGCGCCCAGCACCACGAAGGCCATCGACTTGTAAACGATGCAGAGCTTGATGGCGTACCAGGGCGAGAGCGCATTGAGCACATAGGGGTGGTCGCGGATCTGCAACAGGCCGAAGGCGGCGATGGCGAGGAACCACACCACCATCACCGGACCAAACAGCCGCCCGACGCTGCCGGTGCCACGGGACTGCACGAAGAACAGCAAGGCGATCACCACCGCGCTGATCGGCAGTACCCATTCCTTGAGGTCAGGCGAGGAGACCTCCAGCCCTTCGATCGCCGAGAGCACCGAAATGGCCGGTGTGATGACGCCATCGCCGAAGAAGAGACACGCGCCGGCGATGCCGACCAGAGCGACGAATGCGCGCATCCCGGGCGAGACACAGACCCGCTGTGCGAGCGCCATCAGGGCGAGGATACCGCCTTCTCCCCGGTTGTCGGCGCGCATCACGAGCGCGACGTACTTAACTGAAACGATCAGCACCAGCGACCAGAAGATGAGCGACAGGATGCCCAGCACCTCGAGGTCGGTGATCGTGTGTTCCTTGAAAAGGTCGAGCGCGGCCTTGAACGCATAGAGTGGAGAGGTGCCGATGTCGCCATAGACGACGCCGAGCACGGCGATGAGGGCGCCGGCGCGGGGGAGCCGGAAGCGGCTCGCCTCGGCGGTGGTCACGCTCATGCAGGGTGCGTCCTTCTCCAGCGGCCCGGACGCTTAGCGCCCGGCCGGAAGAGCATCAAGCGCGGCATCCGAGCCGGCGTTGTTCAGTGGCCGCGTAGAATTTGCGAGAGGAACAGGCGCAGACGGTCGGTGGCCGGGTGCTCGAACAGCTGGTGCGGTGGTCCGCTTTCCACGATCTCGCCCCGGTCCATGAACACCACCCGGTCGGCGACCTGACGCGCGAAACCCATCTCGTGCGTGACGCAAACCATCGTCATGCCGGACTCGGCGAGCTCAATCATCGTGTCCAGCACTTCCTTGATCATCTCTGGATCGAGCGCCGAGGTCGGCTCGTCGAACAGCATTATCCGGGGCCGCATACAGAGCGCGCGGGCGATGGCGACGCGCTGCTGCTGCCCGCCCGAGAGCTGGCCCGGGTATTTGTGCGCCTGCTCGGGGATCTTCACGCGGCGCAGATAGGACATCGCCAGCTCCTCGGCCTCCGCCTTCGGCATCTTGCGGACCCAGATCGGCGCCAGCGTGCAGTTCTGCAGGATCGTCAGGTGCGGGAACAGATTGAACGACTGGAACACCATGCCGACTTCGCTGCGTATCTTGTCGAGCGCGCGCGTATCGTCGGTGAGTTCCGTGCCGTCCACCACGATGCGGCCGCCCTGATGTTTCTCCAGCCGGTTGATGCAGCGGATCATGGTGGACTTGCCGGAACCCGACGGCCCGCAGACCACCACTCGCTCGCGCTCGGCGATGCTGAGCGAAACGTCGCGCAGCACGTGCATCTGGCCGTACCACTTGTTCACCTTGTCAAGCAGGATGATCGGCTCGCCGATCGTGTGGGCGGCTTGACGCTCGGCCAGCGCGGTCTCGCTCATCGCGGACGCTCCTTCAGTGGCGGCGGGAGCGATCGAATTCGCGCTCCAGCCCCTTGCTGTATTTCGACATGGCGAAGCAGAAGGCGAAGTAGATCACCGCCAGAAAGAGATAGACCTCGTTCGCCTGTCCCTGCCAGGGCGGGTCGGCGACCGCCGTGGTGCCCGCCTTGAGCAGATCGAAGATGCCGACGATGAGCACGAGCGAGGTGTCCTTGAAGAAGCCAATGAAGGTGTTGACGAGCGGCGGAATAACGAGCCTCAGCGCCTGCGGCAGGATGATCAGGCGCATCTTGCGCCAGTAGCCGAGGCCGAGCGCGTCGGCCGCCTCCGACTGCCCGCGCGGCAGCGATTGCAGCCCGGCGCGCACGACTTCGGCGAGGTAGGCGGCGGCGAACAGGATGATCGCCACCTGGGCGGCGAGGATTTTGTCGATGTCCACGCCTTCCGGCATGAACAGCGGGAACATTACCGTCGCCATGAACAGCCAGGCGATCAGCGGCGCGCCGCGGATGATCTCCACATAGATGACGCAGAGCAGCCGCACCGCGGGCAAGTTGGCGGCGCGCCGTCCGAGTGCCACCAGCACGGCGAGCGGGAAGGCGGCGGCGAGACCGAGCGTGGCGAGGATTAGCGTGAGCGGCAGCCCACCCCATTTATATTGCGGCACATAGGGCAGGCCGAACACCCCGCCCCACATCAGAATGCCCACCACAACCAGCGTGCCGACCCAGATCAGCGCCAGCTCGCGGCGCCAGAAGAAGCGGTTGGCGGAGATGGCGTAGAGCGCCACGAACAACGCGCAGCAGAGCGCCGGGCGCCATTGCTGGTCGAACGGATAGAAGGCGAACAGGATGAAGCGGATTTTTTCCGGGATCACCGCCCAGCAGGCGCCCACGCCCGCGGCCTGGCAAACTCCGGTCTGCGGCACGCCGTTGGCGCCCGTCGGCACCGAATAGACGGCGTGAACGAAGCCCCACCGAATGAACCCCCAAAGCGCGCGGACGATGGCGTAAATCAGGACCAGCGTAAGCGCGCTCGACCACCAGGCGTTGAACAGGTTGGCGCGCGCCCAGCCCACGGGATCGAAGGCACGCGCCGGGCGCAGGGCGGTGGCCGACATCGCCTAACGCTCCTTGAGCGCGATGCGCGCGTTGTACCAATTCATGAACACACTGATGGTGATGCTGAACGTCAGATAGACAAGCATGATGATCGTCACGCCCTCGATCGCCTGCCCGGTCTGGTTGAGCGTGGTATCAGCGATCGAAACGATGTCCTGATAGCCGATGCCCACGGCGAGCGAGCTGTTCTTGATCAGGTTCAGATATTGGCTCGCCATCGGCGGGATGATGATGCGCAGGGATTGCGGCAGCACGATCCGCCGCAGCACCACCCCGCGCGGCAGACCCAGCGCGCCGCCCGCTTCCCATTGCCCGTGCGGCACGGCGAGGAGGCCCGAGCGCACGATCTCGGCGATGTAGGTGGCGGTATAGACCACGAGGCCGATCAGCAGGGCGGCGTATTCAGGCGTGACGGTAAGCCCGCCCTGGAAGTTGAAGCCGCGCAGCGCTGGCAGATCGAGATGGAAGGGCGCGCCGAGCGCGGCCCAGACAGCGACCGGGAGCACGACCAGCGCAGCGAGCGCGACCGGCCAGGTGGGCGGACGCACCCCCGTGGCCTGCTGCCGCCGGTCGGCGAAGCGCGTCCAGAACCAGGTGACGACCAACCCCACGGCGAACATCGCCAGCGCAAACCCGTGCGCGGGCTCCCACTCGAGCGCGGGGAAGCGGATGCCGCGGTTGGAAAGAAAGAGCCCGGTGATCGGGTTGAACGCCTGGCGCGGCGGCGGAAACGCCTGCAGCAGGCCGTACCAGAAGAACAGTTGCAACAGCAGCGGGATGTCGCGCACCACCTCCACATAGACGGCGCTGATGCGCGCGAGCAGCCAGTTGGGCGACAGCCGGCCGATGCCGACGAACGTGCCGAGAACGGTGGCGAGCACAACGCCGACGACCGACACTTTGAGCGTGTTCAGGATGCCGATCAGCAGCGCGCGGCCATAGGTTGAGACCGAGGGGATGTAGGCGATCGGCGCCTCGCCGATCGGGATGGAGGCAGGCTGCCAGAGAAACGCCCAGCCGCCGGCGATGTGGCGCGCCGCGAGATTCCGCTCGGTGTTGCGAACGAGATACCAGACAAGCGCCGCGACCGCGCCGATGATCAGCACCTGCCAAACGATGTTACGCAGCGTCGGGTCGGTCCAGCTCAGCCGCATCCGCCGCCGCGTCGGGGCTGGGCGGGCGCTCACGAATCGAGGGTCGGCGGTCTGTACGTCGGCCATTCAGCGGCGATCATTTAGCAAGAAAGCGGCGGTGTCGAGCGGAATGAGCCCGCCGGCCGGTTCGCCGGCGGGCCATCGCGCCGGTCAGCGCAGCGGCGGGGAGTACATCAGGCCGCCATCCTTCCACAGCCGGTTCAGCCCGCGTGGCACCTCCAACGGGCCCCAGTTGCGGTCCCACATATCGGCGTAGCTGCCGACCTGCTTGATCGCGTTGTAGGCCCACTTGTTGTCGAGCCCGAGCTGCTTGCCGAGGTCGCCATCCACTCCGAGCAGGCGGCGAATGTCGGGATTGGTCGAGCTGAGCTGCTGATCGACGTTCTTCTGGTTCACGCCGTGATCCTCGGCGTCGATCTGCGCGAACCCGACCCAGCGCACGATGTCGAACCAGCGATCATCGCCCTTGCGGACGGCGGGGCCGAGCGGTTCCTTGCTGATCAGTTCGGGCAGCAGCACGAAATCCTGCGCCTTGTCGCCCTGGGTGTAGCGGAAGGCGGCGAGTGCCGAACTGTCGGTCGAATAGACATCGCAGCGGCCGGAGAGGAACGCCTGCTGGATCTGGTGCAGGTCGGCGATCTCGATCGGCGTGAACTGCATGTTGTGGGCGCGGAAATAATCGGCGATGGCGAGCTCGGTGCTGGTGCCGGGCTGCACGCAGATCGTGGCGCCGCCGAGATCCTTGGCCGCCGCCACGCCGCTCGACTTGCGGACCAAAAAGCCGGTGCCGTCGTAGAAGTTGATGCCGGTGAACTCGAGCCCGAGCGCAGCCTCGCGGCCGAGCGTCCAGGTGGTTTCGCGGATCAGCACATCGACGCCGCCCGATTGCAGCGCGGTGAAGCGGTTCTGCGTCGTCAACGGCACGAACTTCACCTTCTCGGCGTCACCCAGCACCGCGGCGGCGATGGCGCGGCAGCCGTCGGCGTCGAGGCCCACCATCACGCCCTGGCTGTTGGGCAGCGAGAAGCCGGGCACATCGCCGCTGACGCCGCAAACAAGCTGGCCGCGCCCCTTGACGGCATCGAGCGTCGGCGAGCCCGAGGCGCCGCCCGCCGCGGCCGGCGCTTGCTGCGCGTGCACGGCATGGACGAGCCCGAAGCAAGCCAACCCGGCTAGCACGAGCCGGCCGAGCGATCCCCAGCGAAACATCCGCCGCACTCCCCTTTGATTGGAACCTTTTTCGTCCTACCGGCGAACCGGGCGGCTGACAAACCGGGCCTTGCCCACCTGCGCACGCCGGCGGCAGATTGCGGGCGATGCGCGCCGAGTCGCCCCCGCTCAATATCGTGAAGCTGGCAGTCGGCGTGCGCGATGCCGCGCATCTGCGCGCCTTGCAGGCCGAGCGGCTGGGGCGCGAGCCGCCGCTGCGCCACCGCACGCGGAACTTTCCCCGCCGTGCGGCGGAGATCGCCGGCAAGGGCTCGCTGTTCTGGGTGATCGGCGGGCTCTTGCGCGTGCGTCAGCGGATTCTCGACGTCATCGAGGATCGCTGGCAGGACGGCTCGGCTTGCGCCGCCTTCGTGCTCGATCCCGCACTGGTCCTGGTCGCGCCGCGCGTCACGAAGCCGTTCCAGGGCTGGCGCTACCTGTCGCAAGCCGATGCGCCGCCGGATGTTGCGGCCGGCCGGGCGGCGGCGGGCGCGGCGCGGTTGCCGGAGGTGCTGCGCCAGGAGCTGGCGGCCCTCTGCCTGCTGTGACATGGATGCCACGGCGCTGCCATGTGGGCCATGTGCGGCGCACAAAGCGGCTTGCCCGACTCCGGAACGGACCGCCATAGTCAAATCGGCAGAGCGGAACGGAATGTCGCGGTTTCGGCCGCTATGCCGCCCGGTCTCTCATCCGCTGATCTACTCGGAGCCCCCCATGCCCACCCGCAAGCTTCTTCCGGCCCTGCTCGGCCTGGTTCTGCCTTTTGCCGCCCTGCAGGCCGCACCCGCGTTCGCGCAGGGCTCGACCTCCGCGCCGGCGGCTTCCTCGACCCCCTCCACCCCGGGCACGGCCAGCTCCCACACGACGCACAAAAAGTCACATCACGCGACCCATGCGTCGCACAAGAAGCCGGCGCACACGACGCCGACCACGCCGGCGACGAAATCGAGCTAAGCCGTTCGCTTACAATACTGAAAGCGGGCTGGGGGCGGCGCCTCCGGCCCGCGGCGCTTCAGGAACACGCGGCGCGCTCAGCCGCTTCGATGGTGGACATCCGCTTCACCTCGGTGACGCGGTTGCGCTCGTCCACGAACACCACGGCGGGCTCCAGCGCGTCCATCTCCGCGGGCGTGACCCAAGCCTCGGCGAGGATGATCACCTTGTCGCCCGGCTGGAAGTGCCGCGCCGGAGGGCCATTGAGGCAAATACTGCCCTGGCCACGCCTTCCCGCCATGATGTAGGTCTGCCAGAACACGCCGTTCGAGCAGTTGGTGATGTTGACGTACTGGAAGGGCCGCATCCCGCTCGCTTCCAGAAGGTCGGCGTCGATGGTGATCGAGCCGACATAGTTCAGATCGGCTTCGGTCACGGTGGCGCGATGGATCTTGGCCATGCAGGCGCGGATCAGCATGGCGCCATCATAGGAACCGGCCCCGTCCGGTCAACGCGCCGCCGTCACGCCGCGGCCGGCGGCGCCTCGCCCTTCACTTGTGTGCGGTGCATCACGCGCCGTGCGGACTGATCGAACGGATCGCGCCGGTGCATGGTGCAGCGATTGTCCCACAGCACGAGGTCGCCCACGCGCCAGTGATGGCGCCAGGTGATCGCGGGGTCGGTGGCATAGGTCCAGATTTGGTCGAGTAGCGCCTCGGATTCCGCCAGCTTCAACCCGTCGATATAGGCATTGCGGCGGCGCCCGAGATAGAGCATCCGCCGCCCGCTTTCGGGATGGCGGCAGACGAGCGGGTGCAGCATTCCGGGTGCCTCGCGCGGATCGTCGGTCGGGGTGACGCCGGCGCGAACATAGCCGCCGCTGTTGTAGGTGCCGTCGTGCTTGACCCGCAGACCCTCAATCCGGCGCTTGAGCTCGACAGGCAGCCGGTCATAGGCGGCGTACATGTCGCAGAACCAGGTATCGCCCCCTTCGGGCGGGATCGCCAGCGCATAAAGCATGGAGGCCTTCGGCGGTTCCGGCAGATAGGACATGTCGGTGTGCCACACCGCCTCGCCCGCGCCGAGGCTGCCGATCGGCTGCCCGTCCGCGCCGAGCACGTTGGAGACGACGTAAATCTCTGGCTTGCCTTCGACGAAGCGGCGCCCGTTCTCCTGGATGGGCGCGTGATCGAGCGCGCCGAAGCGGCGGCTGAAGGCAAGCAGATCGTCGTCGTTGAGGTGCTGGTCGCGGAACAGCAGCACGCCGTGCGCCACCCAGGCGCGATGAATGGCATCGAACAGCGCATCGTCAATCGCGCGCAGGTCGACGCCGCGCAGCTCGGCGCCGAGCGCCCCGTCGGTTTTCCGTACCTCTATCGCGGTGAGCGTATCCATCGGGCGATGCTCCCTCCTGCGGAGGCGAGTCTAGGCCCGGCGCAGCGCCCGCACCACCCCGGCGGCGAGCTTCGGGCCGGAGACGAGTGGCGGCACCCTGGCGGGACTGTCGCGCGCCGCAACGGCGCGACCGGGCCTGAAACAGGCGGCCTCCCGCTTCGGTGCTGCACGGCCCCGGAGTGACGCCGGGGCAGGGGCAGGCGATACTGACAGGAAGGAGAGAACCGCCCCGATGCGCCAGATGACCCTCGTCGGCTTCCTGCAGGCCCAGAATTGCAGCAATTTCGTCGGCTCCTGGCGCCACCCCGAGGCCGCGTCGGACTTCACCACGCCCGAGTATTACCGGCGCATCGGCCGCATCCTGGAGGCGGGCAAGTTCCACCTCGCCTTCTTCGACGACCGGCTGGCGATGCCGGACCGCTTCGGCGGCGATCACGCCCACACGGTCGCGCACGGCATACGCTGCGTGAAGATGGACCCGATCACGGTGCTGACGGTGATGGGGATGGCGACCGAGCGCCTGGGGCTCGGCGCAACCTACTCCACCACCTACTACGAGCCGTTTCATGTGGCGCGGGTGTTCGCGACGCTTGATCTGATGACCGGCGGGCGCGCGGCCTGGAACGTCGTCACCTCGCTGAATGACGGCGAGGCGCTGAACATGGGCGTCGGCGCGCACATGGAGCATGATCTGCGTTACGACCGCGCCGACGAGTTCCTGGAGGTGGTGCTCGGCCACTGGGACGCGTGGGATGATGGCGCGCTGGTAGTGGACAAGAAGAGCGGGTTGTTCGCGCATCCCGACAAGGTGCATCGGCTCGATCACGTCGGGCGGTTCTTCCGCTCGCGCGGCCCCTTCACCGTGCCGCGCTCGGCGCAGGGCCATCCGGTGCTGATCCAAGCGGGACAGAGCGGGCGCGGGCTGCGCTTCGCGGCGCGCTGGGCCGAACTGGTGTTTGTCGCCTATCACGAGATCGAACGCTCGCGCGCCGAATATGCCCTGTTCCGCCGCGCGGTGGCCGAGGCCGGGCGCGATCCCGAACAGGTGCGGGTGACGATGGCCTGCTACCCAGTGGTGGCGGAGACGCGCGCCGAGGCGGAGGACAAGCTCGCGCTGATCGAGAAGCTGCCGAACGACTACGACCGACTTTCATTGCTTTCGGAACTGCTCAACTTCGATTTCGCTACGAAGGGACTCGACGATCCCTTCACCGAGGAGGAACTGGCGTCGATGTCGGGCGGGCAGCATCTGCGCGATCGGGTGGTGCGCGCGACCGGCAAGCCGAGCCCGACGGTGCGCGATTTCATGGAGGTGAGTGGGCGCGGCGCGTTCCGCGATCACCCGGTGTTCTGCGGCTCGCCCACGGATGTCGCCGACCAGATGGAGGCGTGGTTCACCGCCCCGGCCTGCGACGGCTTCGTGGTCGCGGCCTCGCATGTGCCGGGAGCCTATGCGGATTTCGTGCGCTTCGCGGTGCCTGAGCTGCAAAGGCGCGGCCTGTTCCGTAGCGAGTTCTCGGGCGCTACCCTGCGGGAGAACCTGGGGCTGCGACGGCCGGAGGTGGGGGCGTGGCGGGCATAGCCTCCGCTTTGGATCAGCCCGCCGATGCGGCGCGCGTATCTCGCCATGGTGATGCCGCCTTAAGTCTCGGGCGCCGGACGAACCCTCGAAGACGCGATCTCGGATGTCGGAAAATTCGCCACGGTGTTCAACCTCGTGATCGCGGCGCCGGGCGTGCTGGACCGCTTGCTTGTGCTGCTGAGAACCCGCGCATGAGGGGGCGGCAGATCCACGGCGCCAATATCGTCGCCACCATGCTGGAACACGGGATGGCGCGTCTATCGGCGTTCAACGGCGGCGATTTTCGGCGGTTCTCGCCTACGATCGAGGTCGTTGCTGGTTGAGGTGGGCGCCCCGTTGCGTGAACACCGGTTCGCGGCAATAACGCCACGTCCGGCAACCTCAGCCTGGAGAACCGTGATGAAGCTCTACTACAGCCCCGGCGCCTGCTCGCTCGGCATCCATGTGCTGCTGGAGGAGATCGGCAAGCCGTATCAAAGCGAGCTCGTGAACCTGCGTGAAGGCGCGCAGTACCAGCCGCAATTCACCGCGGTCAACCCGAAATCGAAGGTGCCGACGCTGGCACGCGATGACGGGTCGATCCTCACCGAGTTTCCGGCGATCGCCTACTGGCTCGCGCGCACCAATCCCGAGAAGCATCTGCTGCCCGATGATCCCGAGGGACAGGCGCGGGCGCTGGAGGCGATGGACTACGTGGTCGCCACAATGCACATGCAGGGGTTCGCGCGCATCTTCCGCCCCGAGAACTTCGCCATCGACGCGGACGACGCGGCCAAGGAGAAGGTGCGCGCGCGCGGGCGAGAGATTTTCGAGAAGGGCCTCGCGCTGATGGACAAGGCGCTGGCTGGCAAGGAGTATCTCGGCGGCAAGGACATTAACATCGCCGACGCGGCGCTCTTTTATGTCGAGTTCTGGGGTGCGGGGCGGCTGAAACTCGACCTGCCGGGCAACTGCGCGGCGCACTACAAGCGGATGCTGGCGCGGCCGGCGGTTAAGCGGGTGATGGAGCAGGAGGGCTTGCAGGGGTAGAGCGATGTAAAGTTTCGGACTGTTCGCGACATCCCCCACCCCACCCGACCCTCTCCGCTCCGACGGGCGGAGAGGGAGTTGTTTGTACACATTCAGAGAGCGCGCGTGCCTGCATGACCGAACCCCAGCTCAACCCGATCGCCTTCTGGTTCGTCCGCCACGGCGAGACGGATTGGAACGCGCGGAACTTGTCGCAAGGCAATGTCGATATTCCGCTCAACCCGACCGGCATCGCGCAGGCGCGGCAGGCGGCGGGGCTGCTGCGGAACCGGGGGATCGCGACGATCATGGCCTCGCCCCTGTCGCGGGCGCTTGTGACGGCCGAGATCGTGGGGGCGGCGCTAGGCCTGCCGGTCGAGATCGATCCGGGGCTGCGCGAGGTGGCGTTCGGCATGCAGGAAGGCAAGCCGATGGCCGACTGGTTTCAGTCCTGGATCGCGGGCGAATTCACGCCCGAGGGCGCGGAGAGTTTCACCGCGTTGCGCCACCGTGCGGTCGCTGCGATCAACCGGGCGACCGCGCAGCCACCGGTGGTGCTGGTGGTAGCGCACGGCGCGTTGTTCCGCGCGTTGCGGGCGGCGATGGGCCTCGCGCCGACCGCGCGCACGGCCAACGGCGTGCCGTTTCTCTGCTGTCCGCCGGCGCGCGGCGAGACCGCATGGCGGCTCCACCCAGCCGAGGAGGGTCTGGCGCTGACGATCCCGGGGCCTTAGGTCAGCACCCATGTCCGGCCTGAGCTTTCCCTTCGCCGCGCCGCCCGCGCCCGGCGAGATCCGCCCCATTGCCGACGGCGTGCTATGGTTGCGTTTGCCGCTGCCCTACCGGCTCGATCACGTGAACATCTACCTGATCGAGGAGCCGGGCGGCTTCGCCGCCCTCGATTGCGGCCTCGGCAATGATCGCAGCA
Organism: Acetobacteraceae bacterium; assembly: GCA_035685165.1. GTDB lineage: Bacteria > Pseudomonadota > Alphaproteobacteria > Acetobacterales > Acetobacteraceae > DATFDN01. The sequence continues at coordinate 9,979 of DASRBI010000006.1, read as the reverse complement.
AGGCGCTGTGGCAGGCGGCGCTGGAGCGGCTTTCGCCGCGGCGTCTGACGCGGCTGATCGTGACGCACTACCATCCCGATCATGTCGGGCTGGCAGGCTGGCTCTGCGCCGAATACGGGCTCCAGCTGCACATGCCGCGGCCCGAATATCTGTTCAGCCTGGCGCTGCAATACGCGCCGGGTGATCTGGGCGCGGACATGCACCGTCCGTTCTATCTGCGCCACGGGCTCGATGCAGACACGACCGACATCGTGCTGAGCCGTGGGCACGAATATCTGCGCCGCACGACGGGCGTGCCGACCACCTATCACCGGTTGCAACACGGCGACGTGATGCGGTTCGGCGCGCGCGAGACCGACGTGCTGACCGGCGGCGGCCATGCGCTCGAGCAGGCGATGCTGGTGGATCGCGCCAACAAGCTCTTTTTCGCCGCCGATCAGGTGATCGCGCGCATCTCGCCCAATGTCAGCGTGCACGCGATGGAGCCGGACGCCGATGCGCTCGGCATCTATCTGCGTTCGCTCGCCGCAATCCGCGTGGCGGTGCCAGACGAGCTGCTGGTGCTGCCCGGTCACGGGCTGCCGTTCCACGGCCTGCACGCGCGCATCGACGCGCTCACCGAGCACCACGCCTCGCGCTGCGCGCTGATCGCCGCCGCCTGCCGCGATGCGCCGCTCTCGGCAGCGGAGCTGATTCCCCACGTGTTCAACCGCGAGCTCGACCCGCACCAGACGAGCTTCGCCTTCGGCGAGGTGCTGGCGCACGTGAACTATATGCTGCGCGGCGGCGAGCTGAACCTGGAGCGCGGCGCCGACGGGATCGACCGCTACCGGGCGGCGTAGAGCCCGCGCAGCCGGTCGCGGACGGCGCGCAGCCGGTCCTCCAGCCGCGTGACGGCGTTGTCGCGGCGGATGTGCAGGTGCACGAAGCGCGGCCCGGGGCGGCCGAGATTCGCCTTGTAGCGGTACTCGCCGGCGAGGAAGTCGTAGATCCGGCGCCCCTCCTCGGCGTGGCGCTGGATGACGAGCGCGTGGCTGACGAGGCCCGGCTTGAGGCGGGCGTCGCGCTCGGTCTCGAAGCCGGTGACGAACGCCATCACGTGATCGCCGGAAATCAAGTTATAGACGTAACCGATGACGTGCGCCCCCGCGGCGACGCGCACGATCTCCGCCATCCCGCGCGGCACGGTGGCCGCGACCAGGCGTTCCTGAAAGGAAGCGAAGAACGGGAAGGCCCAGCCGCCGGGTTCGCCGCGCGCCTGCCATTGCGCCTGGTGCAGCCGCCCCATGTGAGCGAGCCATTCGAGCGCCGTCGGCGTATCAGGCGCGCGCCGCGCCGCGAGCGCGCCGCGCTGGCCGTAGAGGCGCATGGCGCGGCGGATCTGCTGGCGGGTATTGGCGCTCAGCGTGGCGAGATAGTCCCCGCCTGCCGCGCGCACCGCTTCCAGATCGACGCGCCAGGAGGGCTTCGGCATCAGGGCGCGGACAACGGCGCCTGCCGGCGCATAGCGCGCCGCCCGCTCCTCGGTGATCGCCTTGATGCCGAGCTCGTCGAACCGCTGTCGGCCGAGCGTGCGGCCGAGCAGCCAGCGCACCGCCTCGGTCTCCGCTTCGCCCGCAAAGCGCCGGTCCACGAGGAAGCCGTTATATTCGATAGCGATAACGTCGTCCTCGTTGCGGCCGGTGCTGTGCAGGTGGAATTCGTGTCCCCGCAGCGCCCTGCGCCAGCCCTGGCGGCGGCGCGGCACCAACAGGCCGAGCAGCACCAGCGCGCCGCCCGCTTCGCCGACCAGAACGATGGGCGCCGCCGGAAGGCCCGCGATCCAGGCCCCCATCCATTCCCAGCTCAGGAACACGGTGGCGTCGCTGCGGGCGTAGAGGTCGCGCCAAAGCAGGCCGAGATCGTCAGTCCCGAGCCGGGTCTGGAGGTGAAACCGCAGCCGCGTGCTGTCGGCCGGGCGGTTCAGCCGCCCGCGCCCGCGGTGGCGGCCTCGACCGGCTCGTACGGGCGGCGCTGCACGCGGTCCATGTTCATGCCCTCGATCCTGAGAAGCACGGTCGCGCCGTCGCGGCGCGGGGAATGCAGCACCCCGGGCTCATAGAGATAAGCGTCGCCCGGGCGCAGCGTGTAGTCGCGCACACGCCGCGCCTTTCCGGGCGCGGTGTCGGTCGGGCGGGCGAGGCACTCCCAGTCCGTCATCACCGTCTCGCCGGCCGCCTGGCCATAGATTGCCCAGGAGGGACCGTGATCGTGCGGGCGGCTGTCCTTGGCGCCGTCATAGGCGTGCGCGAGGATCGTGAAGCCGAGCTCGGGATCCTCGTACAGCACCTTCCGTTCCGGCCCCTTCGGGTCGAGATTCGCGGCGACGAACGCCTTGTCCTTGAGTGCTTCGCGCACCAGCGCGCAGAGCTTCTCGCGCCCGGCGCGGCCGGGGTTCTGCTTGAGCGCGTCCCGGCAGGACGCGGCGAACTGCTCTAGCGTCATCATGGGTCTCCGCTTGCCTATCGGCGGTAGGGATAGCACCGGGCGCGGTCGAGCGTCAGGCCGAAATGGTCGGCGAGCGCGCGGATGGCCGGGCCGTGGGCCGGGTAGGGGTCGGCGTTGCCGGGGCCGACCACGATCGGGGTGAAGCCGCGGTCGGCCTTGCCCCCGGCGGGCAGCATGGCGGTGACATGCGCCACCCCGTCCTCGTCGCGCAAGGTGACGAACAGCGGCATGTGGCGCTTGATGTGTGCCTCGCGGCCGATCTCCTGCTCGAAGAACACGGTGGACAGCGGCACGAAGGTCTCGGCGGCGCGCTCGCGCTCGCGACGGAAATATTTGGCGACCGCATGGCCCATTTCGCGCGATTCTGCCTCGGCCTCGCCCTCCGTCACCAAGCGGAACCAGGTCATCCCGTCAGGTGCGTCGCATATATATTCCATGGGACCTCCCCTTCTTGGACCCCGTTTATCCAGAAGCTTAGGATGCGCGGAGCGGCGAGAAAACTCGCAAGCCGGGGAGGGAATGCATGGCAGATCAGGCAGCCGCGCGGGCGGATACGTTCGACTACGTCATCGTCGGCAGCGGGGCCGCGGGATCGGTGCTCGCGCACCGGCTGAGCGAGGACGGACGTACGAGCGTCTGCGTGCTGGAGGCCGGGCCGCCCGACCGGCATCCGTTCATCCACGTGCCGGGCGGCTTCATCAAGATGCTCTTCAACCCCCATTATACTTGGCAATTCAAGACCGAGCCGGGCGAAGGCACGGCCGGACGGCGCATTCCGACCACGCAGGGGCGCACGCTCGGCGGGTCGAGCTCGATCAACGGCATGGTGTATAATCGCGGCCAGCGCGCCGATTTCGACAGTTGGGCGCAGCGCGGCAACCGCGGCTGGAGCTACGCGGACGTCTTGCCCTATTTCAAGCGCACCGAGCGGCGCCTCGGCGTGCACGATCCGCGCTATCACGGCAGCCAAGGACGGCTGCCGGTAACGGACATCGACTGGATCCACCCGATCTGCGAGGCCTTCATCGAAGGCGCGGCGGAACTCGGGATCCCGCGCTGCGAGGACTATAACGGGGCGCGCCAGGAAGGGGTGGGGTATTTCCAGCGCGCGATCCATAAGGGCTACCGGTGCAGCGCGGCGCGCATCTTCCTGCATCCGGCGCGCGCCAAGGGCGTGCAGGTGCGAACCGAGACACGCGCGGCACGCATTCTGTTCCAAGGTAAACGCGCGGTCGGCGTGGAATATGTCCACGACGCCAACCGCAGCGAGCGGCGCCAACTGCGGGCGCGGCGCGAGGTGATCGTCTCGGCGGGCACCGTGAACAGCGCGAAGCTGCTGCAAATATCGGGCGTCGGCCCGGCGCCTTTGCTCGCCGAGCTCGGCGTGCCGGCGGTGCATGTGCTGTCGGGCGTCGGCGAGAATTTCCGCGATCATTACGCTGTGCGCTTCGTTGCCCGCGTGCGTGGCATCACGACGATGAACGAATTGTCGCGCGGGCCGCGGCTTGCGGCGCAGATCGCGCGCTGGGCGGCAGGGCGGCCGAGCATCCTCGCACTGAGCCCTTCGCTCGTTCATTGGTTCTGGAAGTCCGACGACGCGCTCGATTTCGCCGACCTGCAGGGCGTGTTCAGCCCGGCGAGCTACAAGGAGGGGTTCGTCGGTCTTCTCGACGATTTTCCCGGCATGACGTGCGGGGTTTGGCAGCACCGGCCAGAGAGCACGGGCTATGTGCGCGCCCGCTCGGCCGACCCGTTCGAGGACCCGGCAATCCAGCCCAATTACCTCGCCGATCCGATGGACCGGCGCGTACTGCTGGCGGGGATGAAGCTCGCGCGGCGGCTGTTGCGGACCTCGGCGCTCGCTCCGTGGTTCGACCATGAAAGCCTGCCGGGGGAGCGCGTGCAGAGCGATGACGAGCTGCTGGACTTCGCCCGCCATTACGGTTCCACCGCGTATCATTTGATCGGCACTGCTCGCATGGGGCCGGCGAGCGACCCCATGGCGGTGGTGGACGATCAGCTCTGCGTGCACGGGATGGAGGGGCTGCGAGTGGTGGATGCCTCGATCATGCCCACCATGCCGTCCGCCAACACCTACGCCTCCACCATGATGATCGCCGAGAAGGCGGCCGACATGATCCTCGGCCGCCCGCCGCTCGCGGCGGCGGAGGGGCTGGCGGCGTAAAACCAGGCTGCGCTCGCAAGCCGGTGCTGGAGCACTCAGTAAACGATGCAATGCCCCGCCGCCGCCATCACCGCCGAACGGAGGTGAGCGAGCTTGACCGGCTTGGAGAGGATCGTGACGGGCGCTGACTTGTCTTCACTGAGGCGCGACAACTGATCGAGTGGCGCGTAGCCGCTGACCACCACCATCGGCAGTGCAGGATGCTCGCCCCGCAGCCGGCGCGCCAGTGTCAGCCCGTCCATGCGTGGCATCCGTACGTCGGTGACGACGACGTTGTAGGGATGGCCTTCGGCTTCGGCTTCCTCGAACAGCGCCAGCGCTTCCTCGCCATCGCTCGCGACCGAAACGTCGTGTCCGTCGGCGATCAGGCTTTCGGCGAAAAGCTCGGCGATAATAGACTCATCCTCAACCAAAAGGATGCGAAGTCCGCGACCGAAGCCAGCAGCATCGGACGGCATGTGTGTTCAAGCTCCCTACGGCCTCGCTCGCGTCGCGAACGAGCTACCAGCATTGGCCCGTTCAAATAAAGCGTCCATGCCCGTAAATCCACTATGCCAAGGTCGATTATCAAAGGATTGATGCAGCCTGGAAGTTTCTGCTTTTCACGCTTTTGTGTGCGACGATTGTTCCGTTTATTGCTCGTTAACTTTCACGTCCCATTCTGTGACCGGAGGTGCATGTGGTGGGGCGGCGTTTCACCTGTCTCGACGGTTTGCGCGGGCTTCTCGCCGTCTATGTTCTCGTATCACACATGGCGCCGTTTGCCGGATTGCCGTCGGCGCTGGTGCGACCCTTCTCGCATGGCGAGGCGGCGGTAGACGTGTTCTTTATCTTGAGCGGCATGGTGGTCGTGCGCTCGCTGCAAAGCTTCGGATGCGATCGCCGTAGCTTTCTGATTGCCCGTGCGGCGCGGACCTTGCCCGCCTTTCTCGTGGTGTTTGCGCTCGCGATCCCGGTGCAACCGCTGCCGACGGCCCTTCCCGGCATGTCCTGGATCGGGCCGGGTGATCCGGGACGCGCCATCTGGTCGACCGGCTGGCCCGATGACTGGGCGGTTGAGATCGGCGCGCATCTAGTGATGGCGCATGGACTGTTTCCTGATGCGGCGCTCCCCGACGTGTGGGTGAGCTTCCTCGGCGCTGCCTGGAGCCTCAGCACCGAATGGCAGTTCTATCTGCTGGTCGCGCTGCTCGCCCCGCTGCTCGGCGGAGACGGGCCGCGGCGGCTCGTGCTCGCGCTTCTGCTGCTCGGCGCCGCGGCGCTGCTATGGCACACCGCCATGCCGCCGGGCTGGCATTTCAGCCGCGCCTTCCTGCCGAACAAGGCCGCCTATTTCGGGCTCGGGATCGCCAGCGCCGGCGCGCTGGACCACGGGCGGCGACGGCGGCTGGCGGTCGCTTTCCTCGCCGCCGTCGCCATCGCGGTCTGCCAGGGCGGCGCGGGCAAACTCGCCGCGCCCCTTGTGTGGATGCTCTGTCTCGCGGCGCAGACCGGACGCGGCCTTCCCTTGCTGGCGCCGCTCGCGCGTTTCCTGCGCTCCCCGCCGCTGCTCGCGCTCGGGCGGGTCTCCTACTCGATCTACCTGATCAACGAGCCGGTACAGAAGGTGCTGGCGCTCGCCTTGCTGCCGCTGGCCGGCGGTGATCCGGTGCGCTTCGCCGCGCTCTGGCTCCCCGGCGCGGTGCTGGTGCCGCTCGCCGCCGCGTCCCTGCTGCATCGCTATATCGAGGCGCCCGGCCTCCGGCTGGGGCGGGCGTGGCTGCCGCCGCGGCTCGCTATCGCCGGATGAAGCGCCAGTAGAGCGGGCGGCGCCCGGCGGCGAGCGCCTTCGCCTCGTAGCGGGTGGGCGGCCACCCAGGTGGGCGCGTGGCGAGCGGTTCCGCCGCGGTGAAGAAGGGCTGCGCGCCCATCACCTCAGCGACCCATTGCTGGTAGGTCGGGTCATCGGTCGCGATGCGCCATTCGGCACCCGGAGCCAGCACGCGCGCGAGCTCGGGAACCAGGGCGGGATGCACGAAGCGCCGCTTGGCGTGCCGCGCCTTCGGCCACGGGTCGGGGAACAGCAGGAACAGGTGCGTCAGCGCCGCATCCGGCAGGGCCCGGATCAGCGCGCGTGCATCGTCCGGCCAGAGGCGGAGATTGGCGGGCAGCGGCGGTTGTTCTTCCGCCCCCTCGGGCACCAGCCGCGACAGCAGCGAGCAGAGTCCGTTGATATAAATTTCGCACGCAATCAGCCCGGCTTCCGGATGCGCGGCGGCCTGCGCGGCGGCGTGCTCGCCGCCGCCCGCGCCCACCTCCAGCCAAATCTCGCGCACCGCCCCGCCGAACGCAGCCGCCGGATCGGCCGCGAGGGCGGCGGGAAAGCGGAGCAGCGGCAGCACGCGCTCGAGCAGCCGGATCTGGCGCGGTCGCAGCGCATGGCCGCGCGCGCGGCCATATAGCCGGTCCGGCGGAGGCTTCAGGCCGGCAGGGGAATGCGCCGGCACGCGCGCGGCCCGGTTCAACACGTCTCGCAGGGGGTGCCCGCGGCGATCGCCTCGGCCGCCGAGCGCAGGACAGGACCGGGAATGCCGCGCCCGGAAATGCCGACGCCGACCGCCCAGCCATAGGGTGCAGGACGGGTCCAGGCCTGGAGCACCCGAGCACCGTCGAGCGCCTTGACTTCCCCGGCCCCGGAGCCGCCTGACAAGAACAGCGCCTGGGCGATGGGCAGAGCATGGGTGCCGGTCATGGCGTGGTCGCGCGGATAGCGGGCGATCTTCACGGCGTCGGCGTCGGTCACTTTGACGATCCCGTCGGAATGCATGTCTTCGCGCGCACGGACGCTGCGAAACCGAAGCCCCTTGCCCCGATCGTTGTGCGCGCCGGCGATCCGGCCCGGTTCTCCGCCATGCCGAGATCGCCCTCGCCCGCTTCGTCCCTGCCGCTGCATGTGGCACGGGACATGCGGACGGCGGAAGCCTGACGGCGATCAAATCAGCCGGTTGGATGCGGAATAAAGTTCCTCCGCGCGATTGTTGTGCGCATGAGGCGCAGACACCCGAGCGCTATGCTGCTGCCCACGTCCGAATATTCGCTGTCCACCTTCGTCGTCATGGGCGGGCTTGGCCTGGCCACCCGCCACTTCACCACCCGCAACAAAGGCCATGGGTGCCCGGGCCAAGCCGGGCCAAGCCCGGGTACGAGGGGTTGAGGATTGCCGATTTACAACTCCGTGACCCCGGGCTAAGCGCGCGCCCACGAGAACGGGGGTAAGCGCGCGCCCATGTCCGAGATGCAAGATCGCCGTCCGACCCGGGCGCACTGGATCCGGGTGATCCTGATCGTTCCGTTCATCGCCGTGCTGTGGGTTCCCTTCTACAACAAGGTCGAGCCGAGCGCGGGCGGGGTGCCGTTCTTCTATTGGTGGCAGCTCGCCTGGATCCTGATCTCGGGCGCGATCATCGGCCTTGTATACCTCATCGAACATCGCGACTGAGGGCGCGAACGCAATGAACTGGACCGCCGTCGTCGTTTTCGTCGCGCTTTTCTTGTTCGTCACCTGGCTCGGCTTCGCCGCCGCCAACTGGCGGCGCGGCGACCTGACCTTGCTGCACGAATGGGGCCTGGGCGGGCGCCGCTTCGGCACCTTTGTCACCTGGTTCCTGCTCGGCGGGGATCTCTATACCGCCTACACCTTCATCGCCGTCCCGGCGGTGATGTTCGGCGCCGGCGCGCTCGGCTTCTTCGCCGTGCCGTACACGATCATGGTCTATCCGATCCTGTACGTGATCTTCCCCCGCCTGTGGTCGGTGGCGCACCGGCACGGCTACGTGACGACCGCCGATTTCGTGCGCGGGCGCTTCGGCAACCGATGGCTCGCGCTGGCCGTGGGCGTGACCGGCATCATCGCGACGATGCCCTATATCGCCTTGCAGCTCGTCGGGATGCAGGTGGTGATCGCAGCCCTCGGCTTTCCCGATACCGGGCTGATGGGCGACGCGCCGCTGATCATCGCCTTCCTGATCCTGGCGGCGTTCACCTACACTTCCGGCCTACGCGCCCCGGCGATGATCGCTGTCGTGAAGGACGTGTTGATCTACATCACGGTGATCGCCGCGGTGATCGTGATCCCGATCCAGCTCGGGGGCTACGGGAAGATCTTCGCCGCGATCCCGCCCGCCAAGCTGCTGCTGCCCGCGCCCGGAGCCAACAGTTTCGGCACCTTCTCCGCCTATGCCACGCTCGCCTTCGGCTCGGCCTGGGCGCTGTTTCTTTATCCGCATTCGGCGACCGCCTTGCTCGGCGCGTCGGGGCCAAGGGTGATCCGGCGCAACGCGGCGATCCTGCCCGCCTATTCGCTGGTGCTCGGCCTCCTGGCGCTGCTCGGCTTCATGGCGATTGCCGCCAAGGTGAACACGCTCCCCGAATTCGCCGCCGGCTTCAAGCACTACGCTTCGAATTTCGCCGTGCCGGCCTTGATCCTGCACGCCTTCCCCTCCTGGTTCGTCGGCATCGCCTTCGCCGCCATCGCCATCGGCGCCTTGGTGCCGGCGGCGATCATGTCGATCGCCACCGCCAACATCTTCACCCGCAACATCTACCGCGAGTTCATCCGACCCGAATGCACCGACGCCCAGGAAAGCGCGGTCGCCAAGCTTGTCTCCTTGGTGGTGAAGGCGGGCGCACTCGTGTTCCTGTTCGCGATCCCGCTGCAATTCGCGCTCTGGCTGCAAACGCTCGGCGGCATGTGGATGATCCAGACCGCGCCGTCGGTGCTGCTCGCGCTCTACACCCGCGCGCTGAACGGCTGGGCGCTCCTGATCGGCTGGGCGGTGGGCATGACGATGGCGACCTGGATGGCGATCGCCAACAACTTCCTGCCCAACTACCCGCTTTCGCTCTTCGGTTACACTGTGCCCTGCTATATCGCGGTCGCCAGCGTGATCGTGAACCTCGCGGTCTCCTGGCTTCTGTCGCTCTATCTCGACCGCGTCGCCTCCGACCGCGCCAAGGACGTGACCGAGGCGCGCGACTACGCCTGAGGCGGCACGTCGCCGAACTCGCGCACCACCGCCACGCCGGGCAACGGTCGTGAGCGACGTCGGATTTTCCGACTTGTCGCCGGCCGAGGATACGCCGATATAGGGACTGCTTTCCGTGATCGCGTGATCGGCCGCCCGAAGCGGGCAGTCTTCCCGGAAATTCAAGCGCAACAAGTTCGCCCCATTATCGCGCGGGGCGGCGGACCGTTCGGGCGACGTCGCGGGTTGGACCGCGCGCGCCGGAGACCCTCTCCCTCATGACAACACCCTCTTTCGCCGCACT
>DASRBI010000005.1:0-200131 GCA_035685165.1 Acetobacteraceae bacterium | reverse complement strand
GGCTCGGCCCGCGTGCCCATCATCCGCACGAGCGCCCGCGCCAGCCGCCGCGCCACCGGGCTCGCCTCCAGCAGCGCCACGATCTCAGGATCGGCGAGATAAATCTGCACCCGCATCCCAAGCTCGGCCACCCTCGGCGCGAGCTTGAGCAGCCAGCACCGCCCGCGCGGCAGCGGCGAGGCCGGCACCGCACGCTTGGGCTTCGCCGTCCCCGCCGCCGCCTCCGCCGCTTCCGCCCCCTCCGCCGCCTCGGCCGGCGCGGCGCGCGCGGCGCGCGGGCGCGGGGCCATCAGCTTGCCCGCCGCCCTCTTCACGATCAGCGCCTGGAACGTCCGCATCATCAGCCCGAGCCGGTTCCAGATCAGCAGAACCAACCCCGGCGGCATGGTGCGGTGCGCCTCGGCCACGTTGCGGCGCAGATCCTCAAACAGGACCCGCGTCCATTCGATCAGCCGCTCAGGCGAGGAGGCAGCAGCCAGCTCCATCCGCCCAGTAAATCACAGGTCCGGTTGATTAATCGTTAAGCGGGGAACCGCGCCGCGCGGCAATCCGCCGAACTCCTTGTGGTCCACCAGCACCACCGCGCAATCCGCCCGCGCGAGCGCCGCGTCCAGTTCGCAAAGCCGCGCGTCGAGCCCGGCCGGCAGCGATGACAAATTCGGCTCCACGACCAAGAGCTCGCCGGCCCGCGTCTCGGCAAGAAGCCGCACGATCGCAAGCGCCGGGCTGTTGCGGAGATCGTCGCTGTCCTTCTTGTAGGTGAGACCGAGGCAGGCGATCACCGGATCGCGCAGGCCCGCCACGCGGTCGCAAATCGCAGCCGCGATGCGCGCCGGGCGCGCATCGTTCACGGTCCGCGCGGTGCGGATCAATCTCGCCTCGTTTGGCGCGGCGGCGACGAGGAACCACGGATCGACCGGCAGGCAATGGCCGCCGACGCCGATCCCAGGGCGCAATATGCCGACGCGCGGATGCAAGTTGGCGAGACGGATGGCTTCGTCGGCATCAACGCCGAGCGCCGCGCACAGATCGGCGAGCTCGTTGGCGAAGGCGATGGCGACGTCGCGGCTGGCGTTCTCGGCAAGCTTCGTCAGTTCGGCGGTGCGGGCATCCGTCAGCACGGCCGGCGCGCGGGCGATGCGGGCATAGAGCGCGGCGGCACGCTTCGCAGCGTCCTCGGTCACGCCGCCGATGACGCGCGGCACGGCGGCGAGTTCGGCGAGCGTGTTTCCCGGCGTCGCCCGCTCCGGGCAATGCGCGAGATGCACGCCCGCCGGCAGCAGCCGGCCGAGTGCGGCGGTGGTTCCGACCGGAACTGTCGATTCGACCACCACCAGATCGCCCGCGCGCAGCACCGGCGCGATGGCGCGCGCCGCCTCGTAGAGATGCGAAAGGTCCGGCTGCCGGCCGCGCAGCGGCGTCGGGACGGCGAGGATGAAGCCATCGGCCGGCTCCGGCGCCGCCGCGGCACGCAGCGTGCCGTCGGCGATGCAGCCGGCGAGGAGCTCCGGCAAGCCGGGCTCGCGGAAGGGCGGCCTGCCGGCATTGACCGATGCAACCACATGCGCGTCGGTGTCCGCCCCGAGCACGCTGAGCCCGGCGGCGGCGAACGCGGCGGCGGTCGGCAGCCCGACGCGGCCGAGGCCGACGACGCAAAGCCTCGGCGCGAGGGTCACGCGAGCAGCCGTCGCACGATCCGCTCGGCTGCCCGGCCGTCCCCGTATGGGCTGTGCGTCCGGCTCATCGCGCGATACGCCCCTTCGTCATCCAGCACGCGCGCGGCGGCGGCTTCGATGCGGCCGGGGTCGGTGCCGACCAGCAGCGCGGTCCCCGCCTCAACGCCCTCCATCCGCTCGGTGGTTTCGCGCGTGACGAGCAGCGGCTTGCCGAGCACCGGCGCCTCTTCCTGCACGCCTCCCGAGTCAGTGAGGATCAGCGCCGCGCGGCGCATCAGTGCCACGAAGGCGAGATAGTCCTGCGGCCCCAGCAGCCGCACGGCAGGATGCGCGCCGAGCGCCGCCTGCGCGGGTGCCCGGGCGGCGGGGTTCGGGTGCAGCGGGAACAGCACCTCCACATCGCCGCGATCGGCGATGCGGCGCACCCCCTCGGCCACGCGCGCGATGCCGGCGCCGAAACTTTCGCGCCGGTGCTGGGTGACGAGCACGGTGCGCCGGTTGGCCACCTGGGGCGGCGCCGCGCCGCGCGCGCGATCAAGCCGGGCAACGGCCTCGTGCAGCGCATCGATCCCCGTGTTGCCCGTCACCGCGATGCGCGCATCGGCCACACCCTCGGCGAGCAGGTTGCGCCGTGCCTGCTCCGTCGGCGCGAAATGCAGGTCGGCGAGTTCCGCGATCAGGCGCCGGTGCATCTCCTCGGGCCACGGCGCCGCGAGATCGAAGCTGCGCAGCCCAGCCTCGATATGCGCGACCTTCACCCGCGCATAGAACCCGGCGAGCGCGCCGGCGAGCGCCGTTCCGGTGTCGCCTTGCACCAGAACCCAGTCGGGCCGGACGGCCGCGATCACCGCGCCGAGCCGCGCCACCATCGCCCCGATGCGCGCGGTGAGCGCGCCATCCGGCGGCGGCGCGCCGATCGCGACGTCGGGGCGGATGCCGAACGCCAAGAGCACATCGGCCGGCAATCCGTCATGCTGGAAGGTGACACATACGGGTGAGCGGACGCCTGCCGTCGCCCCGAGCCGGCGGATCACGGGCGCAAGCTTGATCGCCTCGGGCCGCGTGCCGAGCACGGTCAGCACGACCACGCAAGCCTCCTCCCCTGACTTCGGGGCCTGGTCGGCCTATGTCTGGACGTATGGAACAGGCCGAGTTCGACAAGGCGCTGATCGCCGCCGCGTTCGCGATCGCCGCGCGCGACGGGTGGGATGCGGTGAGTGTTCCCCGCGCGGCGCGCGAAGCCGGGCTCGATCTCGCCGAGGCGCGCGAGCGGTTCCCCGGCCGGGCCGCGATCCTGCTTCGTTTCGGGCGGATGGCCGACAAGGCGGCGCTCGCCGGGCCGGAGACGCAGGGCACGGTGCGCGACCGGCTGTTCTACATGCTGATGCAGCGGCTCGACGTGATGCAGGAGCACCGAGCGGGCGTGATCGCGCTGTTGCGCCATCTGCCGTTCGACCCGCCGCTCGCGCTGATGCTGAAGCTCGCGACCGATCGCAGCATGCGCTGGATGCTGGAGACGGCGGGTGTTCGCACGCGCGGCCTGCGCGGGGAGCTGCGCGTGCGCGCGCTGAGCGGGTTGTGGATCTGGACGATGCGCGCCTGGGAGCGCGACGAGACCTCGGACATGTCGGCGACGATGCGTGTGCTCGACACCGCGCTCGCACGCGCCGAGCGGCTCGCGGGCTGGTTCGGCGGCGGCCCGCGCCCGGAGTTCTCGGCCGAGGAGGCCGGGGCACCGGCGGCCGATGAGATGCCGCCCGAACCGGAATCGCCGCCGCCACCGGAGTTGGGGCCGGTCTGAGTCTGGGGCATAACCCCGCGAGCCGCTCCCGCCGGCCGTGGGGGAGGCGCGATCGAAAGGGGGAAGTGCGATGCCGAATGCGAAAAGTGGCCCGAAGCCCGCGGATTTCGACATCACGCGGTTCTTCAGCGAGTTCAAGATGCCGGCCGGCTTCGACATGCAGGCCGTGACCGAAGCCGGGCGGCGCAACATGGAGGCGATCGCGGCGGCGAACCGCGTCGCGATGGAGGGCGCGCAGTCCTTCGCGCGGCGCAACATGGAGATCATGCAGCAGGCCATGTCAGAGATGACCGAGGCGCTGCGCGGGCTCGCCACCGCCGAGGCGCCGCACGAGAAGGCGGCGCGGCAGGCCGAGCTGGTGAAGGCCGCTTATCAGCGCGCGGTCGCCAACATCCAGGAGCTCAGCGAGATGATCCAGCGCTCCAACGCCGAGGCGCTGGCGGTGCTCAACAAGCGGTTCACCGAAGCACTCGACGAGCTGAAGGCGATGGCGAACAAGGCGGGCTGAGCGGCGCGGCCGGCTCATCCCGCCCGCCCGATGGCGTGAAAGCGCATCATCCGGATGGCGCCCGCGCGCATCAGCCGCCCGCGGCGCAGCCAGAGCTCGGCTTCCCGCACGATCAGCCGGGCACGCTCCGGCGTGGGCCGTTGCGGGCCGAGCGCCTGCACGAACTCGTGCCACTGGCGCAGCGCCGCCTGCAGGTGCGGGCCGGTGATGTCCTTGGCCACCCGCACCTCGTGGCCGAGCGTCTCCAGCGCCGTGCCGAGCGCCCGCTCGGTCGGCGGCGGCACGCGGCGCGCCTCGGCCGCCATCCACTCGGCGAGCGCGCCGGGCTGCGGGGCAGGCCCGGCGACTATGGCGGTCAGCACCAGCTCCCCGGCCGGCTTCAGCGCCCGCGCGATTGCTGCCAGCAACGCATCGGGCGCCGCGCGAGCCATCGGGTCAAGCGCCAGCGCGCGCTGGAAATACCGTTCGGGGAAGCGAGGTTCGGCCGGGGACCAGGGCTGCACCGTGGCGCGCTTGGCGAGCCCGGCGGCAGCCGCGCGGCGCGCCGCCACGGCGGCGCGTGCCGGATCGTCCTCGAAGGCGCTCACCCAGGCGCCGAGCGTGCCGGCGAGCGCGCGCGGCGGCCCGCCCGTCTGCGCCCCGACCAGCAGCAGGCTGTGCGCGGCGGAAAGCCCGAGCGGCTTGGCGAGCGCCAGCACCGCCTCCGCCCCGCCCGGCTCCGTGAATCCCTCGCCCCAGAGCGCATCGGTGAGCGCGAGCCGCGCGTCCGCCGACGGCGTGGCCGGCCGCGCCCCGTTCGCCGCCGTTGGTCCCGGCGCGGCCTCTGGCGCGGCCGGCGAGGCCGCCGGTTCGGGCGGCGCGAAACGCGCAAGCTTGGCGAGCAGGTCGCGAAACAGCACAGCCGCACCTCCAGGCCGCGAGCCTGGAGGCAAAAGGTTGAAACTCGATTACCGCGCGGGAAGGGCGATGATTGGCCGCGCCCGCTCCGCGTTCACTCCGACGATCCGACGAGATGGTTCCGGTACTTGTTCCTGAGCGCCATCTTCTGAATCTTCCCTGTCGCGGTGTGCGGCAGGCTTTCTTCCACCACCACCGCATCCGGCAGCCACCACTTGGCGACCTTGCCCTCGTACACGGCGAGCACCGACTTCGGATCAATCGTGGCGCCCGGGCGTGGCACGACGATCAGCACCGGCCGCTCGTCCCATTTCGGATGCACCGCCGCGACCACCGCCGCCTCCAGCACGTCGGGGTGGGAGACGGCGATGTTCTCGAGCTGGATGGAGCTGATCCACTCGCCGCCCGACTTGATCACGTCTTTGGAGCGGTCGGTGATCTCCATCACCCCCTCTTGGTCGATGGTGGAAACATCCCCCGTGGCGAACCAGCCCTCCGCGTCGAGCGCGCTGCCCGGTTCCTCGCCGTAATAGGCGCTGGCGACCCAGGGGCCGCGCACGCGCAAATCGCCGAACGCGACCCCGTCCCAGGGAAGCTCGGCGCCGTCGTCGCCGGTGATCTTCATGTCGATGCCGAATATCGCGCGGCCCTGCTTCAGCATCAGCCGGAGCTGTCCCGCCTCGTCCAGCCCCTCATGCGCGGGCTTCGGGCTGTTGAACGTGCCGAGCGGGCTCAGTTCGGTCATGCCCCAGGCATGCTCCACGCGCACGCCGTATTCCCGCCCGAACGCCTCGATGATCAGCGGCGGGCAGGCGGAGCCGCCAGTGACGATGCGCTTGACGGTCTCCAGCCGCTCCCCGCTGGCGCGGAGGTGCTGCAACAGGCCGAGCCAGACGGTCGGCACGCCGGCGGAGAACGTGACCCGCTCGGCGTTCATCAGCCGCGCGACCGAGGCGCCATCGAGATGCCGTCCCGGCAGGACCAGCGCTGCTCCCGCCATCGCCGCGCCGTACGGCACGCCCCAGGCGTTGACGTGGAACATCGGCACGATCGGCATGACGCGGTCGGTCGCGCGCAGGCCCATGCAGTCGGCGGAATTGAGCGCGTAGGCGTGCAGCACCGTGGAGCGGTGGCTGTAGACGACGCCCTTGGGGCGGCCGGTGGTGCCGGAGGTGTAGCAGATGGCGGCGGCGGTGTTCTCGTCGAACGAAGGCCAGTCGAACCTGGCCGAGGCGGCCTCCGTCACCGCGTCCTGCGAATAGAGCGCCATGCCGGCGGGAAGGCTGATTGGCGGCACCTGTGCCGGCGCGCACATGGCGACCAGCGCCCGCACGCTGCCCGTGATGTGCGGCGCGATGCGCTCGATGAGCGGGGCGAAGCCGGGGTCGAAGAACAGCACGCGGTCCCCGGCATGGTTGACGATGTAAATAATGTCCTCGTCCGCCAGGCGCGGATTCACCGTGTGGCACACCGCGCCCATGCCGGGCGCGGCGTAATAGACCTGCAAATGGCGATGGTCGTTCCAGGCGAGCGTGCCGACGCGATCGCCCGGGGCGATGCCGAGCCCCTTGAGCGCGTTCACCAGCCGCCGCGCCTCTTGTTCGATTGCCGCCCAGTCGGTGCGGTGAATCTCGCCGTCGCTCGTGCGCGCCACGATCTCGCCCTTGGCATGATGGCGGGCGGCGTGGCGCAGGATCGAAGCGATCAGCAGCTCGTGGGATTGCATTAGGCCCAGCACAGACGCGCCTCCGTTTTTGCTTGCGCGCGGTTCTCGCGCGCCTTCCGGGCGGCGTCCAGGCGTGGTTCGATCCCCGCCGAGGGACGGAGGAGGGCGCGATGGAGTACCGGCTGGCGCTGATCGTGGGCGCGGGGAGCGGGCTGTCAGCCTCGCTCGCGCGGCTCTTCGCGCGGCACAATCTTCAGGTGGCGCTCGCTTCGCGCCATCCCGACCGGCTGCACGCGCTCTGCGCGGAAACGGGCGCCGCGAGCTTCGCCTGCGAGGCGACCGAACCCGAGGAGGTGGCCGGACTGTTCGACGCCGTGGTGGCCTCGCTCGGGGAGCCCGATGTGGTGGTCTACAACGCCGCCGCCCGCGCGCGCGGCCCTTTGACGACACTCGTGCCCGAGGAGGTGGCGCGCGCGCTTGCCGTGTCCGCCTTCGGCGGCTTTCTGGTGGCGCAGCAGGCGGCGCGGCTGATGGTGCCGAAGGAGGCGGGCGCGATCCTGTTCACCGGTGCCTCGGCCTCGGTGAAGGGCTATCCGCAGTCGGCAGCCTTCGCGATGGGCAAGTTCGCGCTGCGCGGCCTGGCGCAGAGCATGGCGCGTGAGCTGTCGCCCAAGGGCGTGCATGTGGCGCATTTCGTCATCGACGGCGGCATCCGCGGCGCCGCCCGCCCCGAGCCGGCGGAGGCGCCCGATTCGCTGCTCGACCCGGATGCGATCGCCGAGACCTACTGGCACGTGATGCACCAGAAGCGCAGCGCCTGGAGCTGGGAGGTGGAGCTGCGCCCGTGGGTGGAGCGGTTCTAGGCGCACGCCCCTCCCGCCGCCGCGACCGAGACAGAGCTGGACGGGAGGCGATCGCGGGTGGGCCGCCTGACTTAGATTGGGCGGCGGCGCGTGTTACTCGGAGCCGAGTGCCGTGGAGGGATCGCCAGTGGCCGAGCCCGAGCTGGTCGAGTTCGACGAAGATTTCTATCTGCGGACCTATCCCGACGTGGCCGCCGCCGTTGCCGGCGGCGGGGAGCGAAGCGCGTTGAACCATTACCTGCAATTCGGCCGCCTGGAGGGCCGATTGCCGGTGCCGGTGGATGAAGCGTTTTACCTCCGCAGCTATCCGCTCGCCGTTCGTGAGATCAGTGCCGGACGCGCCGCCAATGCAGCGACGCATTATTTGAAGATCGGGCGCGCGCGAGGCTACCTGCCGCGGGCCGACGCGCCGCGGCCCGATTACGCCGCGGCGCTGCCCTCGCGCTTCGGGGGCTTGTGGATCGACCAGCCGCATGTGCACGACCTGATCGACGGCAAGCTGGACATCGGGCTGATAACAGCGCGGCAGGCGAGGCTTTTGCGGCAGTTTGCCGATCAAGGTTACGTGATCCAGGAGCAGGCGATCCCGCCCGAGCTTGTGTCGCGCGCGCGGGCGGAGTTGGAGGCAGTCTATAGCGGACGCTATCCCGAGCTATGGTTCGAATGCAAAATTGTCTCGCCGGAGCTGATGCACTGGCGGCCGGAGATCAACAACTTCAATCCAAAGGCGCTCGACCTCCATCATTTCTGCCCGGCGATACGCGAATTGGTGTTTAGCGATCGGATCGTGGAGTTCCTAGGACTGATCTTCGAGAGCAAGGTGTTCGCCTCGCAGACCGTGGGGTTTTGGCGCGGCTTGGCGCAGGAGCCGCACCAGGACTCCGCCTCTGTCGCCTACACGCTCCCGCGTAGTTTCGCTGCGAGTTGGGTGGCGTTGGAGGATGTGATGCCCGGTGCGGGCGAGCTGTTCTACTATCCGGGAAGTCATAGATTCCAGGATTTCCTCTATGCGGAGCGATTCAAGAGCGTGGCGGAAGCCAAGCGCATGACGGGCGTGGAAGGCGGGATGGACGAAGAGAGGGAGCGACATGTGCGTGCGCTTGGTCGCCGGGCGGAGGCGTTGGGGATCAAGCGCGCGAGCTTCGCCGCCAAGGCGGGAGACGTGCTGATCTGGCATGCCGACCTCGTTAACGGCGGGCAACCCGCCGCGGACGACGTGACGCAGAAGAGCGTGGTGACGCATTATTGCCCCAAATACGCGGCCCCCACATTCACGGAACATATGAAAGCGAGCTTGGGAGAGCAGGATGGACATCTATTCACTACCAGTTACTACTGTCACGAGACTTGACGCCTGCCCGGCGGAAGCCCGGCAGGGCTGCGAGATGCGGAGCGCGCGGAAATAGCATCGATGATCGGGCCGCAACTGCCGCAACCGCAGGCGATACGGGCAATCAGAGATGCCCCTTCGGCATCATTCGAGCTTCTGTGCCCCGCGACTGTTCGCGTGCCTCCATCGCCGAAGTTCACGTTCGGAACTTTCGAGGCTCCGCTCGCGAGATGGTATTACGGGGCGAGCCATCTGCATGCGGGCGGGCTATTTAAGCTGAGAGACTTTTGCGTCTCTCACCCTTACCTTCTTTCTAAGGACGGTGTCGTCTATTGCTGTCCGGAGGCAAATATTCATCCGGGCCACACGCTTGCGGCTCTGCAAGGACGTGACCTGCCCAGAACACCGATACGCCTCTCCGGTCAATTCGTTATGATCACTGGCCCCGGCTACCCGATTTACGGTCACTGGCTAAGTGATTTTCTGCCCAAATTGGCCGTCCTCAATGGTCTGGGCTACGATCTCGGATCGCTAAAGTTCCTGGTGCCGCATGATGTACCGGCGTTCGGCTTGGAGTGGCTTGATCTCCTCGGCTTTCACCGGGACAACATTGTGGAATTCGATTTGGGTGACACTTCGCGTGAAGTGGAAGAATTGCTTATTCCGACGACGCTTCACAACGGCGTGCGAGGGAGCACGCTTTATCGAAACGCCGCTGATCTTCTGCTGGACAGAGTTCGCGCTCAGCATCCTTCTGTCGATGATGCAGGAGATGAGATCCCGGTTTTCCTCTCGCGGGCAAAATCGTCGCAAAGCAGGGAGCTTCTCAATCGCTCTGCGATTGAAGAGGAGGCGGCTTCCAGGGGAATCGCGCTGTGCCACCCGCAGGAGTTGTCGCTGTTAGACCAGATCAGGCTATTTCGCAAATCCCGTGTGATCGTCGGCGAGTACGGGTCTGCATTGCACGGCAGTCTTTTTTCGCGGCCCGGCACCGTTGTCTGCGCGATTAGAGGGTCAAGACAACATCCTGCCTTTATCCAGTCGGGCATCGGGAACATACTGCGTCAGCACACCGGTTACATATTTGGCGCTAATATTCCCGGCGATCCCGCGGAACGCTTCTCGGTGTCTTTGGAGGATTTTCGCGCCTGTCTCGACTCCGTTGTGAGTGGGGAAGGCTTCGATGACCGTGGAACCTAGCCTCTGGACTCATGGACAGTCACAGACGTCCGCTTCCCGCCTGCCGCAGCAGCGGAGAGGCGGAGCGCCTGGAGCTGCGGCCCTGGGTGGAGCGGTTCTCGGCGCGCGACCTCTCCCGCTATCGCGGCAGAGCTGGTATGGTCGCGTGAACGCCTTTCCCGCTCGCGGGAGAGGCCGGTGCTGCGGCGCCGGGTGAGGGTGGAGGAAGAGCATGATCTACGAACTGCGAATCTATGACTGCGTGCCGGGGCGGCTGCCGGATCTGTTGAAGCGGTTCGATACCATCACGCTGAAGCTCTGGGAGAAGCATGGCATTCGCCAAGCCGGCTTCTGGACCACGCTGATCGGCGAGAACAACCAGCGGCTTTACTATCTGCTCGCCTGGGACTCGCTCGCCGAGCGCGAGAAGAAATGGAACGGCTTCGCCGCCGACCCGGAATGGCTGAGCGCGCGGGCGCAGACCGAAGCGAACGGCGCCATCGTTGCTCAAGTGACCAACGAGATCCTGGCGCCCACCGCCTTCTCCGCCGTGCGGTAGTCCCATCGCGCTGCAGGAGATCCGCCGCCGCGTCGACGCGTGGCGGCAGGCGCGGCACGCGCGCTTCCAGGCCATGCTGCATGGCGCCGAGTGGACCGCCGCCGAGCTTGCGCGCGCCTATGCCGGGTTTGACGGCCCCATGTGGCCCGAGCTGCGTATGCCGATCGAGGCGCGGCTCGCCGATCTCGTCGCCGCGGCAGGCTTGGCCGAGGCGGGGGAGGTGTTCGAGTCGCACCATCGTATCCGCGCTTCGGTGCTGCGCGCACTGTGTCCCGACCGCGACGGATGTTTCCTGGACGAGGGGCCGCCGGACGTGTTCGTCGCGCGCGAGGTGCTGGCCGAGAGCGACAACCCGCTCTTCTCGGAGGCGTTGCCGCCACCGCTGCGCCGCCGTTCCGGTGAGCAACGGCGGCCCGCGCTTCGCCTGTTGCAGGCTCCGGCTGGTTTGCGTCTGTTGGCCACCCCGGAAGGCACGATGCTGTTCTGCCCGGAGCGGGGCGTGTTCTGGCGCGCCGCCTCGGTGCGCTGCTACGGCCGCCCGGCGGTCCCTGCCGAGGAAATCGCCGTCAACGCCCCCTTGGTGGTGGCGCAGGACATGTTCTACGGCGCGAATTTCTGCCATTTCCTGTTCGACTGGATGGTGCGGGTGGGGCTGTTCGCCGCGGCCGAGCCGGCGGTGGCGCGCGCGTGCCGGTTCCTGCTCGGCGGCCCGCCGGGACCTTTCCAGGAGCTGGTGCTGGAGCGGCTGTGTGCCGTAACCGGTCTCGACTTCGGGCAATTCCTGTTTCCGACCGAGGCCACCCTGCTGCGGCTGGAAGCGGCATCGTTCTTCTTCTCCGACGCGCCGCGGGCGATCGCGCACCCGGCGTTCAGCGCCCATCCCGCGGCAATGCGGGTCGTCGGAGCGATCGCCGCCGCCGTCGATGCGCCGCCGGGTCCGGTGCGCCGGATCTATATTAGCCGCCGCGACGCCGGTATCCGCCGGGTTGCCAACGAGGCGGCGCTGTGGCGCGTGCTTGCCGCGCGCGGGTTCGACATGGCTCTGATGAGCACGCTGCCGATCACCGAGCAGATCGGCCTGCTGCGTGGCGCCACGGGGATTGTGGCGCCGCACGGAATGGGGCTCGCCCACCTCGCCTTCCATACTGGGCGCCCGACCTTGATCGAGCTGCACAACCGGGCGATCGGCACCGACGCCTATGCGGTGATCGCCCGCGCCATGGGCTGCGACTATCGCGCCGTGCTGGGCGAGCCGGTGGGCAATGCCGCGGGCGATTTCGTGATCGACCCGGCGCTGCTGGAACAATGCCTGGACGAGGCCGGCCTGACGGCGGAGGCGACGGCGGTTCCGCCACGCCGGCCGGCGCAAGGAGAGTGGTTCGGCGGCGTGCAAAGCGAGCCGGCAGCGCCGGTTTCCTATCTGCCCCCGCCGGTGCCTGGCGAGGCCGTGCTGCGCCACCGGCGCGACGACCCGGCGCGCCAGCCGGACAGCAACGTGGGCTGGTGGGCGGTCGGCGCCTTGCCGCGCGGCGCGGTGTACACCGCGAGCTGCGCGCTGTGGCTGGCCGGCGGCTTCCGCTTCGCCGATCTCCGCTTGCATGTGGACGGGCTGTGGAACGTGATCGCGGCGCAGCCGGCGGACCTCGCCTGCGTCGATTCCTGGCAGTGGGTATTCCTGTGCGGCGTGGTGCGGGCGGCGGAGACGAACGTGGTACTGCGGCTCGAAGCCGAGCCGGGGGCGACGGTGTTTTCCGCCGGCTGGGAGGTCCGGGCCGGATTTAGGGATGGCGCCTGACGGACCGCCGCGGCGCGGTGATCGGGCGCGTCGCGGTTGCGGAAGTTCCGCCGCTTCGGCAAAACCTGGATACAGCGGCGGCCGGAAGCGGCCCAGCCGCCAGGGAGAGCGACAAGAATGGCACTGACAAGGCGAGCACTTCTCGGCACCACGGCGGCCGCGGCGGCGCTGCCGCGCGGCGCGCGCGCCGCCGACGAAAAGATCCTCAAGATCGGCAACACGATGCCCTACAGCGGGCCGGCTTCGTCCTACGCGCCGATCGGCAAGACCGAGGCCGCCTATTTCGCGATGCTGAACAAGCAGGGCGGCGTCGGCGGTGTGAAGATCGACTTCATCTCGCTCGACGATGGCTACAGCCCGCCGCGCACGCTGGAAGACGTGCGCCGGCTGGTCGAGCAGGAAAATGTCGATTTCCTGTTCAACACGCTCGGCACGCCGACCAACACGGCGATCGAGAAATACCTGAACCAGAAAAAGGTGCCGCACCTTTTCCTGGCCACCGGCGCCGACAAGTGGGGCAACTACAAGGAATATCCTTGGACCATCGGCCTGCAGCCGAGCTACCGCACTGAGGCGCAGATCTACGCCAAATACATCCTGAAGCAGAAGTCGGACGCGAAGATCGGCTTCCTTTATCAGAACGATGATTTCGGCAAGGACTACCTGAACGGCGTGCGCGACGTGCTCGCCAAGGACTGGGACAAATACGTCATCCAGTCCCTGTCGTACGAGGCGACCGACCCGACGGTGGATTCGCAGATCACCTCGTTGCAGTCATCGGGCGCGGACGTGTTCATCTGCGCCGCCGCGCCGAAAACTGCCGCGCAGGCGATCCGCAAGGCGCACGATCTCGGCTGGAAGCCGATGTTCTTCATGACCAACGTGTCGATCTCGGTCGGTTCAGTGATGAAGCCGGCGGGCGAGGAAGCGGGCATCGGCATCATCACCAGCGGTTTCCTGAAGGACTCCACCGATCCCGCCTGGGCCAACGATCCCGGCATGAACGAATGGCGCGCCTTCATGGCGAAGGAGATGCCGGGCGCCGATCTTTCCGACAACAACTATGTTTACGGCTATCTGGCCTCGCGCGTGATGCATCACACACTGGTGAAGTGCAAAGGCGATTTCTCGCGGCCGAACGTGATGAAGCAGGCCACCTCGATCGACCCGCCGCTCGAGGTGCCGGTGCTGCTGCCGGGCATCAAGGTCAGCACCAGTCCCACCAACTACCACCCGATCCGCGCCATGCAGCTGCAGCGCTGGGATGGGCAAAAATGGGTACGCTTCGGCGAGATCATCGAGGGCGTGTCGACCTGACAGCACGCACCGAGGGAAAGCTCCTTCTCCCTCCTTGATCTCAAGTTGCAAAGTTGGAGCGCAAAAGAGTGTCGCCTCCCCTTGCGGGAGGGGGATGGGGCGGGGTGCGGCGGGAACCCGCTCCGCTCACCCTACCCGCGGCTCCACGTCGAGCTCCGGCCCCCACATCTTCTCCAGCGCATAGGCGGCGCGCGCATCGGGCTTGAACAGGTGGACCACGATGTCGCCCGCGTCGATCAGCACCCAGTCCGAACCGCCCGCGCCCTCGATCCGCACGCGCTTGAGCCCTTCCTGCGCCAGCTTCTCCACCAGATGATTGGCCATCGCGGTGATCTGCCGGTCGGCAAGGCCGGTGGCGATCACCATGCGGTCGCAGAAACTCGCGCGGCCCGCGAGGTCGAGCGTGATCACGTCCTCAGCCTTGTCGTCCTCCAGGCTGCCGACGATCACGCCTTGCAGATGCTGCACGCGCTCGGGCGGCGGCGACGTCTCGGCCTTCACCGGTTTGCGCGGCCCGGCGGCGACGATCTTCTTCCGCAGCGAGCCGGGCGTCTTGTCGGCCGCAGGCAGCGGCTTGGGGAGCTTGCGTTTGGCGCGCGGGCGGGGGGCGCGCAAACTTGGCGGCTTGACTATGAGGGGCCTCCTTGGCGGGCGGCGCGGATGGCGGTGGCGGAAGTCGCCCGCTGCGCGGCGGGCAGGAAGGTCCAGGCGGGGGGCGTGCGCGCCGCAAGCGTGCAGGCGGCGCCGGCGGGGATGCGGCGCGCCCCCAAACACCGCGCCGCCGCGCCCGCTAGCGCGCGCGCGTTGTAGCGCGGGCGTGGGAACACGGCGAACGGGATCATCCGGCTGAGCTCCTGCCAATGCCGCCAGCGCGGCAACTGCTCCAATATGTCGGCCCCCATGATCCACACGAACGATGCACGCGGAAATAAACGCACGAGCGCCCGTACCGTGTCCACCGTGTAGCGCGTGCCGAGCCGTGCCTCGATGTCGGTCGCGATGATGCGCCGCCCGCCGGCGAGTCGCCGTGCCGATTTCAGCCGTTCGCTCATCGGCGCCATCCCGGCCTGCGGTTTCAAGACGTTGCCCGGCGAGACGAGCAGCCACACCTGATCGAGCCCGAGCCGGCGCAGCGCGGTGCGCGCGAGGTAAAGATGCGCGTCATGGGCGGGATTGAAGGAACCGCCGAGCAGGCCGATGCGCACGCGGCGGCGGTCGCCGAAGCGGGGCAGCCGGTCCGTTGCGGCGTGCGGCACCAACCGAGGCTCAGGGCCGCACTTGGCCGCTGCCGGTAACGACATAACGGAAGGTGGTGAGCTGTTCGGGGCCGACGGGGCCGCGCGCATGAAGCCGTCCCGTGGCGATGCCGATCTCGGCGCCGAAGCCGAACTCGCCGCCATCGCAGAACTGCGTCGAAGCGTTCCACAGCGCCACCGCACTATCGACGCCGCGCAGGAACCGCGTCGCGGCTGCTTCATCCGCGGTGACGATCGCATCGGTGTGGGAACTGCCGTGCCGCGCGATATGCGCGACCGCGGCGTCGATGCCGTCCACCACGGCAACCGAGAGCACCGCGTCGAGCCATTCGGTGTCGAAATCGCCCTCCTCGGCCGGCGGCAGATCGGGAACGATCGCCCGCGCCCGTTCGTCGGCGCGAAAGTCGCAGCCGAGTGCCCGCAGATCATCGATGATCGTGGGCAAGAGCGCGGGCGCGATGGCGGCGTCGATCAGCAGAGTTTCGGTAGCGCCGCAAATGCCGGTGCGGCGCATCTTGGCATTGGCAACGATCGCGCGCGCCATCGCCGGATCGGCCGCCGCATGAACATAGGTGTGGCAAAGTCCCTCGGCGTGGGCGAGTACCGGCACGCGCGCCTCGCGCTCGATCCGTTCCACCAGAGATTTGCCGCCGCGCGGGATGATCAGGTCGATCAGCCCGGCCGCCGAAAGCATCGCGGAGACATAGGCGCGGTCGGCGGTGGGCGCGATCTGCACGGTGGCGGCGGGCAGCCCGGCCGTCTCCAGCCCGCGTTGCAGGGCGGCGTTGATGGCGCGGGCGCTGTTCAGGCTTTCCGACCCGCCGCGCAGGATCACCGCGTTGCCGGATTTGAGGCAGATACCAGCGGCGTCGGCGCCCACATTGGGGCGGCTCTCATAGATCATGCCGATCACGCCGATCGGCTGCGGGACGCGACGGATGATAAGGCCGTTCGGGCGCGTCCACTCGGCGAGCACGCGCGCCAGCGGATCGGGCAGGGCGGCCACATCTTCCAGCCCGCGTGCCATTGCTTCGACACGCGCTTCGTTCAGCATCAGCCGGTCGCGGAAGGCTTGGGTTCCGGTGCTGGCGGCAAGGTCGGCGGCATTGGCGGCAAGGATCGCAGCGGCGTCCGCGCGCAGCGCCGCCGCCATCGCGCGCAGGCCGGCATCACGCGCAGCGCCGGTGCCGGCGGCGAGCGCACGCGCCGCCGCACGCGCGGCGCGTGCCGCGTTGCCCAGATGGCGCGAAGATTCGGTCTCGATATGCATGACCGCGGACCCCTGATCCAATGTGCCAAGGGATGCAAGCGGTTTCCAGTACCGCGGATCGTTCAGGCGGGCAGCAGTTCGTCGAGGGACCATTGTTCGGCCGAGGCGCCCGCCAACGCCTCGATGCGCTCCTCGTCGGCGGAAAGCTCCGCCGCCGTCCCGGACCAGACCATCTGGCCGTGATCGAGCACATAGGCGCGGTCGGCGATCTCCAGGCTGGCGCGCACGTTCTGCTCCACCAGCAGCACCGAAATTCCCTCCGCGCGCATCTGCGTCACGATGCGGAAGACCTCCTTGACGATCAGCGGCGCGAGCCCCTGCGAGGGTTCGTCCAGGATCAGCAGGCGCGGGTTGAGCAACAATGCGCGCCCGATCGACAGCATCTCCTGCTCGCCGCCGGAAAGCTGGCGGCCGCGATTCTGCTTGCGCTCGGCGAGGCGGGGAAAGAGCTGATAGACGCGCTCGATCGTCCACGGGCCGGGCCGTTCGAACGGCACGCGCAGATTGTCGTCCACGGTGAGATTAGGAAAAATCTTGCGCCCCTCCGGCACGTAGCCGACGCCGAGCTGCGCCACCCGGAACGGCGGCAGGCGCGTCGTCTCCTTGCCGAACACGCTGATGCGGCCGGAGCGGGGCGGCGTAAGGCCCATCACGCTCCGCAGCGTGGTCGTCTTGCCGGCGCCGTTGCGGCCGAGCAGCGTCGTGATCTGTCCCTCCGCCACCTCCAGCCCGACATCGTGCAGGATATGGCTCTTGCCGTAGAAGGTGTTGAGCCTCTCGGCGGTCAGCGCGCTCATTCGGCGGTCCCCAGATAGGCGGCCTGCACGGCGGGGTTGGCGGCGATCTCGTCCGGCGTGCCCTCGGCCAGCATTCGGCCCTGATCGAGCACCATGATGCGGTCGGCGAGGTTGAACACGACCCGCATGTCATGCTCGATCAGCACGATCGTGTAGCCAGACTGCTTATGCAGCCGCCGGATCAAGGTGGCGACCTGATAGGTTTCCTGCTCGCCCATCCCGGCCGTCGGCTCATCCAGCAGCAGGATGCGCGGGTGCAGCGCCAGCGCCATGCCGATTTCGGCCGCGCGCTGATCGCCGTGCGACATCTCGCCTACCAGCCGGTCTGCCTGATCGGCGAGGCGAATGCTGGTCAGCACCTCGTCGATGCGGTCGCGCACGCGCGCCGCGTCGGCCCGTCCGATCCAAGGCCGCAGGCGGAACCCCGTCGCCACCTCGGCCGCGATCTGGATGTTCTCGCGCACGCTGAGCTCGGGGAAGATTTCCGTGATCTGGAACGTCCGTCCCATGCCGAGATGCACCCGGCCCTCGGCGGAGATGCGGGTGACGTTCTTGCCGTCGAGCCATATCTCGCCCTTGGTGGGCGGGAAGAAGCCGGTGATCAGGTTGAAGAACGTGGTCTTGCCGGCGCCGTTCGGGCCGATGATGGCGCGCAACTCGCCCTGCTCGACGGTCAGCGAGACATCGTCCACCGCGATCAGGCTGCCGAACGCTTTGCTGGCGGCTTTGACTTGCAGAAGGCTCATGCCGCCGCTCGCCGCAGATAGCCGAGCAGCCCGCGCGGGAAGAACAGCACCACGAGCACGAACATCAGGCCGATGAAGCTCATCCAGTTCACGGTCATCGAGGAGATGTAGTCCTGCAGCGCGACGAACATCGCGGCCCCGAGCAGCGGCCCCCAGAAGCTCCGCATCCCGCCCATCACCGCCATGATCACGATGTCGCCCGAGATGATGTAGTTCAGCGTGGTCGGGTCGGCGAAGTTGTTGACGAGCGCATAGAGCGCGCCGGCGAGCGAGGTGAAGAAGGTGGAGATGGTGAACGAAAGCCAGACATGCTGCTCCACCGGCACGCCGAGGAAGCGCATCCGGCGCTGGTTCTCGCGGATGCCGATCAGGGTGCGCCCGAACGGTGAGCGCAGGATCAGCGCCATGGCGCCCACCGCCACCGCGAAGATCGCCAGGACGAAGTAATAGAACTGCACCTGGTTGCTCAGAATGTCGAGCACGCCGAGCGGGCCGAAATTGATCGGCGTGCGGGTGAATCCGCGCAGCCCGTCGTAGCCGCCGGTGAAGTCGTTCCAGGTATAGGCGATGTAGTAGCAGATCTGGCCGAAGGCGATCGTCAGCATGGCGAAGTAGACGCCCTTGCGGCGCACGATCAGCGCGCCGAACACCGCCCCGCCGAGCGTGCCGACCAGCGTCCCGACGACGATGGCGAGCGGGGTGCTGGTGGTGACGTAACGCAGCATCAGCCCGCAGCCATAGGCGCCGAGCCCGAAATAGGCGGCGTGGCCGAAGCTCATCACCCCGGTGAAGCCGAGCAGGAAATTCAGCCCCATTGCCGCCAGCCCGAACACCAGGATGCGGCTGCCGAGCGAAGTGTAGCTGCCGATGGCGTTCAGCCAGTAGGGCGCGGCCAGCAGCACGATCCAGATCAGCGCGACCCAGATGTAATTCTGCGGCCGGGCGCGGCGCTGGAACGCCGTGCTGGCGGTGCCGACGCTGCCGACTTCGGTGCTCGAGCTCATGTCATCAGCCCTTCCTCGCCGAGCAATCCGCGTGGCCGGGTCAAGAGGACGACGATCATGATGATGTAGATCACCACCTCGCTGCCGGCCGGGTAGAAAACGGTCGTCACCGCAGCCGCCACGCCGATGATCAGCCCGCCGAGCAAGGTGCCGGTCATGCTGCCGACGCCGCCTACGATGATGGCGATGAAGGCGGGCAGCAGCAGGTCATCACCCATGTTGGGATTGAGGCCGATCTGTCCGCCGGCGAGCACGCCGGCGAGTCCGGCGAGGAAAATCCCGAGCGCGAAATTGAGCGAGCGGAGTAGGCGCACGTTCACGCCGAGCGCGGCCACGGTGTCGAGGTCCATCACCCCGGCGCGGATGCGCATCCCCATCCGCGAGTAGCGCAGGAAGAGGAAGAGCGCGATCACCGCGAGCACCACGATGCCGATGATGAACAGCCGGTACCCGGTCAGGAAGAAATACTCAGCGCTGATCGGCTGGTTGATGCTGTTCGGCACCGAGATCGGCAGCCCCTGCGGCCCCCACACCGAGCGGCAGACGTCCTGGATGATGAAGGCGAGCCCGAACGTCAGCAGCAGGCTGTACACCGGATCGCGCGGATACACGCGGCGGATGATCAGCCGCTCCAGGACCAGCCCGATCAGCCCGACGAGCAGGGGCGAGAGGACGAGCGCCGGCCAGAAGCCGATGTAGGGGATCATCACGTAGGCAAAATACCCGCCGAGGGCGAGAAAATTGCCGTGCGCGAAGTTGATGACCCCCGACAGGTTCAGGATCATCGCCAGCCCGAGCGCCATGAGCACATAGAACAGGCCGACGATCAGGCCGTTGAATACGTTGAAAATGACAAGCGTTAACACCGCTCGTTTCCCTCACCCCTCACCCAGCCTCTCCCTTCTCCCGCAAGCGGGAGAGGGAAGAGGGGCTCGCTTCTCCGTTCGCTCCTAAAGCCCGACCTCGCCCCGAGAGTTCCTCTCCCATCTCCCGCTTGCGGGAGAAGGGAGAGGCCAGGCGCGGGGTGAGGGCCGCGCCCAGCAAGAAGCCCTAAGCCGTGGGCCAGGTGAAGTGGCACCCGGTCTCCGCCACCGGCAGCGCGGCCTGGTCGCCCGGCACCACGTCTTGCACCGTGACGAGATCGGCCGGGTTGGCGCCCGCTTTCGCCGGATGCGGCGTGCCCACGAAGATGTTGGCCATCAGCTCGTGGTCGCCGGCCCGGAAATAGACGTCGCCCTGCTGGCACTTCACCTCGTCCGGCAGCTTCTCGCCCTCGAGCGCGCGGGCCATCTTGATCGCATCGGTGCTCTTCGCCTTGTCGGCGGCGATCTTGATGGAATGGATCGCCACCCAGCCGAACCAGTTGCGCGCCGAGGCGGCCGGCCGGTTGTAGGTCTTGACGACCGCATCGTTTAGCGCCTTGGCGCCGGCGTCCGCCTGCGGCTGGTTCCACCACCACTCGTAGGTCCACCAGCCGGTCAGCGCCTGCGACGGCACCTGCAACATGCTTTCGAGCTCATAGAGCGCGCCGCCGAGCGCCATCTCCTTATCCATCCCGAACTGCACGAACTGCTTCATGCAATCGATCTGCGACAGCCCGCCCATGTTGTTGAGCAGCACGTTCGCCTTGTAGGCCTTCGCCTTGATCAGGCTGGCGGAGAAGTCGGTCGCGTTTAGCGGCAGCAGGTCGGCCTGATACTCGCCGCCCGCCTTCTTCAGGTTCTCGATGAACGCCGCCTGCAGGGTCTGGCCGTAGGCATAATCCGGCGTGATGAAGTACCAGCGTTTGCCGAACTTCTGGATCAGATCCTTGGAAACCGCGTTGGCGTCCATGCTGGTGGTGTTGCAGACGCGGAACACGTTCCACTTGCAGTCTTTGCCAGTGATCGGGTCGGTGTGCCCGCCGGGGACGATCTGGAACACCTTGTGCTCGTTCGTGACCTGCGTGATCGCGTAGGCGATGCCGGAGTTCACGTCGCCGCAGATCGCCTGCACCTGGTCGCGGTTGATCAGCTTCTGTGCCTTCTGAACCCCGGTGCCGACATCGTTGGCGGAATCCTCTACCAGAAGCTGAACCTGCCGGCCGAGTATCCCGCCGTTCTTGTTGATGTAGTCCACGGCGAGCTTGGCGCCGTCCACCTCGGACTGCGCCAGCGCCGAGTAGACCCCGGTCAGCGGGTCGATGAAGCCGATCTTGAACGGCTCCTCGCCGCGCGCCTTGATGATGGGCGGGGCGGCTAGCGCCGCCGCGCCGAGTCCCACGGCACCCTTGACGAACGTGCGCCGGCCGACGCCGGACCGCGCTGTGCTTTCCATCATTCTCTCCCTGTCCGGCCGCCCGGGGCGAGCGGCACCGCTTTTTGGCCGCCCGCACCCTAGAGCGGCCCCTGCTTGCGCGTCGAGGCACGGTCAGAGGACCAGTCCGCCACCGTAACACACATTCACGTTCCTAGCAGGCCGGCGAGGCAGCCGCCAGCCCTCGGCTTCCTCATGGGAAGGGATGCGCCCGCGGCGCTGCGCACCGCCGGAGAGGCTGGCACCGGCGCGGCGGCGGGCGATAGTCTCGCCGCCGCGATGCCGAGCGCCGATGATCCCGCAGCGGCCGCGCGCCGCATCATCCATATCGACATGGACGCCTTCTATGCGTCCGTGGAGCAGCGCGACCGCCCCGAGCTGCGCGGCAAGCCGGTCGCGGTCGGCGGCGCGCGGGCACGCGGCGTAGTGGCGGCGGCGAGCTACGAGGCGCGGAGGTTCGGCGTGCGCTCGGCGATGGCCTCCGTCACCGCGCGGCGAAAATGCCCGGAGCTGATCTTCGTGCCGCCCCGGTTCGACGCGTACAAGGCGGTCTCCGCGCAGATCCGCGCGATCTTCGCCGATTACACCGACCTCGTGCAGCCGCTCTCGCTCGACGAGGCCTATCTCGACGTCACCGGCAGGCTGGACCGGTTCGGCTCCGCCACCGCGATCGCGCGCGCGATCAAGTCGCGCATCCTGGCCGCGACCGGCCTTACCGCCTCGGCCGGGGTCTCCTACAACAAGTTCCTGGCGAAACTCGCCTCCGATCACCGCAAGCCAGACGGTCTGTTCGTGATCACGCCAGAAATGGGACCGGATTTCGTCGCCGCGCTGCCGGTCGGCAAGTTCCACGGCGTCGGCCCCGCCACGGCGGCGCGGATGGAGCGGCTCGGCATCCACACCGGCGCCGATCTGCGCGCGCAAAGCCAAGCGTTTTTGACGCAACATTTCGGCAAGTCGGGCGAGTATTACTATCTCGCGGCGCGTGGGGTCGATCACCGCCCGGTCGTGTCCGACCGGCAGGCGAAGTCGATCGGTAGCGAGCGCACCTTCGAGCGCGACTTGACGGAGTGGGACGAAGCGGCGGCGGCGGTCGCGATGCTGCTGGCGAAGTCCTGGGGCGTCTGTGCCCGGCACGGGCTCGCCGCGCGCACCGTCACGCTGAAGGTGAAATACGCCGATTTCCGCATCGCCACCCGCAGCCGCTCCGCCTCCGACCCGATCGGCTCGGAGGCGGAAGCGGGCGGCCTTTGCCTCGACCTGTTGCGTCCGCTGTTTCCGCCCCGGCGCGGCATCAGGCTGCTCGGCGTCACCTTCTCCAACCTGGAGCCCGCCGGCGCCACCCCCGCCGCGCAGCTCTCGCTCGCTCTGCCGTAGCCTGGGCAGCCTCGCACTTTACAGCCGGGCCGCGCCTGCTCATTAGGCAAGGCGGAGGTGCTTCCGCCATGCCGACCTATCGCTCACGAACCACCACCCACGGCCGCAACATGGCCGGTGCCCGCGCGCTTTGGCGCGCCACCGGAATGAAGGACGGGGATTTCGGCAAGCCGATCGTTGCGGTCGCCAACTCCTTCACCCAGTTCGTGCCGGGCCACGTTCACCTCAAGGACCTTGGGCAACTGGTCGCGCGCGAGATCGAGGCGGCGGGCGGCATCGCCAAGGAGTTCAACACCATCGCCGTAGACGACGGCATCGCGATGGGGCACGGCGGGATGCTGTACAGCCTGCCCTCGCGCGAGCTGATCGCCGACTCCGTCGAATACATGGTCAACGCCCACTGCGCCGACGCGCTGGTGTGCATCTCCAACTGCGACAAGATCACGCCCGGGATGCTGATGGCGGCGATGCGCCTGAACATTCCTGCCGTGTTCGTCTCCGGCGGCCCGATGGAAGCCGGCAAGGTCGTGCACAGGGGCGCCAAGCGCGCCATCGACCTGGTGGACGCGATGGTCGTCGCCGCTGACGATACCGTCACCGAGGCCGAGGTTGAGGTGATGGAACGCTCCGCCTGCCCCACCTGCGGATCCTGCTCGGGCATGTTCACCGCCAACTCGATGAACTGCCTCACCGAAGCTCTCGGCCTCGCGCTGCCCGGCAACGGCACGATCGTCGCCACCCACGCCGACCGGCGCGGCCTGTTCGTCGAGGCCGGCCGGCTGATCGTCGATCTCGCGCGCCGCTATTACGAGCAGGACGACGCCGCGGTGCTGCCCCGCTCCATCGCCACCTTCGCCGCGTTTGAGAACGCGATGACGCTGGATATCGCGATGGGCGGCTCCACCAACACGGTGCTTCATCTGCTCGCCGCCGCGCACGAGGCGCAGGTGGATTTCACCATGCGCGACATCGACCGGCTTTCCCGCCGTGTGCCGGTGCTGTGCAAGGTGGCACCCTCGGTCCCTGACGTGCATGTGGAAGACGTGCACCGCGCCGGCGGGATCATGGGCATCCTGGGCGAGCTCGACCGCGTCGGCCTGCTCGATCGCTCGGTCGCCACGGTGCACACGGCGACCTTGGGCGAGGCATTGGAACGGTGGGACGTGAAACGCACCGCGAGCCGCTCGGTCGCCGATTTCTACCGCGCCGCTCCCGGCGGCATCCCGACGCAGGTCGCCTTCAGCCAGGATGCGCGCTGGGAGGCGCTCGATCTCGACCGCGCGCGCGGCGTGATCCGCGACGCCGAACACGCCTTCTCGCGCGACGGCGGGCTGGCCGTGCTGTACGGCAATCTCGCCGAGGACGGCTGCATCGTGAAAACCGCCGGGGTGGATGCCTCGATTCTCACCTTCGCCGGGCCCGCGCGCGTGCTGGAGAGCCAGGACGAGGCGGTCGAGGCGATCCTCGGCGGGCGGATCAAGCCGGGCGACGTCGTGCTGATCCGCTACGAGGGGCCGAAGGGCGGGCCGGGGATGCAGGAGATGCTCTATCCGACCAGCTACCTGAAATCGAAGGGGCTCGGGAAAGCGTGCGCGCTGGTGACGGACGGGCGGTTCTCGGGCGCCACCTCAGGGCTCTCGATCGGCCATGTCTCACCCGAGGCGGCGCAGGGCGGCACGATCGGGCTGGTTGAGGAGGGCGACCAGATCGAGATCGACATCCCGAACCGGAAACTGCACCTCGTGGTCTCCGATGCGGAGCTTGCCCGCAGGCGGGAGGCAATGGCGGCGCGCGGCAAGAACGCGTGGCGTCCGGCCACGCGGCAGCGCAGCGTCTCGACCGCGCTGCGCGCCTACGCGGCGCTGACGACCAGCGCCTCGCGCGGCGCGGTGCGCGACGTCGATCAGCTCCGGCTCGGGTAGGCGAGGCCTACTTCCGCCGGAACTTGTCGTGGCAGTTGTTGCAGGCCTGGCCGACCACTTTGATCTGATCGGCGAAGGCGGCGGTGTCGTTCGCCTTCGCGGTGGCGGCAAGCTTCTCGGCCGCGTCGATCAGGTTCTGGCCCGCCTTCAAGAAGCCGTCGCGATCACTCCAGACCGCCGGTAGCGCGCGCGTCTCGCCCTTATCGGACCCCGGCGGGAACAGCTGGAGGAACTGCTTTTCCCAGTTGACAAGCGCCTGCGCGGCTGCGGCGAATGGCTTGACGTCCTTCACGTCGTTCTTCGCCGCGACACTCATGCCGGTGAAGTTGCCCAGCACCAAGTCCTGTCCCGCCTTGCGGACCGCGATCACATCGACGCTGTCGTCGGCCGCCATCGCCTGCGGCAGCGCCGCCAGAGCGGCCGCCGCCAGCATCAGTCCAAGCACCGTGAGAGTCGTCATCCTTGCCATCGGCCGCCCTCCTTGCGATGTGGGTTCCCCGAACCCGACTGTCGCACCGTCCCGCGGGCGCGGCCAAATTCTCGTCCCACGAGCCGAGTGACAGGACTTCACGTTCCCCCGATGCCCGCCATCCGATCCGTCGCCGTGTTCTGCGGCGCCCACGCCGGCTCCCTCCCCGCATACCGCCAAGCCGCGGAAACACTCGGGCGGGGCTTGGCCGATGCCGGAATCCGCCTCGTGTTCGGCGGCGGGCGCGTCGGCTTGATGGGCGCGCTCGCCGATGCCGCGCTGGCGGCCGGCGGCGAGGTCGTGGGCGTGATCCCGGAGTTCCTCACCCGCCTCGAAGTCGCGCATCAGCGGGTGGACCGGCTGGTGATCAGCGACTCCATGCACGCCCGCAAGCAGCGGATGTACGAACTGTCCGATGCTTTCGTGATGCTCCCCGGCGGGATCGGCACCTACGACGAGACGATCGAGGTCATTACCTGGCGGCAGCTCCGGCTGCACGACAAGCCGATCCTGATTTGCGACGTCGCCGGTTCTGCGGAGCCCCTGGTCGGGGCGATCGAGGCGGCGATCGCGCGCGGCTTCGCCGCGCCCTCGGTGCGCGGCCTGTTCACCGTCACCGACGGCCCCGGCGCGACGCTCGCCGCGTTGCAGGCGATGACGGCGGGAGAAGGCGCGGAGGCCGCGCGGCTTTAATCCCCCGCCGCCTGCGCCAGCCGGAACGGTGCCGCCGGATAGACGCCGAGCACCCGCACCTCGGAGGAGAAAAACGTCAGCTCCTCCAGCGCCCGGCGCAACGCCGGCTGTTCGGGATGGCCCTCGCAGTCGCACAAGAACTGCGTCGCGACGAACTGGCCGCCCAGCATGTAGCTCTCCAGCTTCGTCATGTTCACGCCGTTGGTGGCGAAGCCGCCGAGCGCCTTGTAGAGCGCGGCCGGCACGTTGCGGACGCGGAAGACGAAGGTCGTCATCAGATTCGGTGTGGCTGGGTCGAACATGCGCGGCCGGCGTGCCATCACATAGAACCGCGTCGTGTTGTGCGCCGCGTCCTCGACATTGGCGGCGAGGATTTCCAGCCCGTAAATCTCGGCCGCGAGCGAGGAGGCGATCGCCGCGTCCTCCGGCCCGCCCTGCTCGGCGACCATCCGCGCCGCGCCGGCGGTATCGGCTGCCACGACGGGCGTGAGGTTCATCCGTCGCAGGAAATGCCGCACCTGCCCGAGCGCGACCGCATGGGAATGCGCGCGCCGGAGCTGCTCCATCCGCGTGCCTGGACGGGCGAGCAGACAATGCTCGACGCGGTGGAAATGCTCGCCGACTACGAACAGGCCGGACTCCGGCAGAAGATGATGCATGTCCGTCACGCGCCCGGCGAGCGTGTTCTCGCACGGCATCATGCCGAGCTCGGCGCGTCCCTCCCGCACCGCCTCGATCGCGGTCTCGAAGCTCTCGCAAGGAAGCGTCGGCAGATCGGGAAAGGCGGTGCGGCAGGCGAGGTCGGAATAGGCGCCCGGCAGTCCCTGGAAGGCGATCGCACCGCTCATGTCCCGGCTCCTGGTTGCAGCAGCGCACGCGCCCGCTCGAGATCGGCCGGCGTATCGACGCCGAACAGCCCGTGCGCGACCCGGGCGCAACCGATCCGCATCCCGGCTTCCAGCGCGCGGAGCTGTTCCAGCCCCTCGCGCCGTTCGAGCCCGCTCGGCCGCATCCGCACGAAGCGGGCGAGCGCCGGCCGCCGCCAGGCGTAGATGCCGATGTGGTGCCAGAGCGGCCCCTCGCCCCAGGGCACCGGCGCGCGGGAGAAATAGAGCGCGAGCGCCGTCTGCGCGCCCTCGGCAAACACGCACGCCGCCTTCACGAAGGACTCGGTGCGCGCCTCCTCGGCCGAGCCGATCGGCGCCACCACCGTGCCGATGTCGATCACCGGATCGGCGAGCGGCAGCAAGGCGGCGGCGATCTGTTCGGCGGTGACGGTCGGCACGTCGCCCTGCAAGTTCACCACCACGTCGTGCCGCCGCGCCGGATCGAGCGCCTCGGCCGCCGCATGGACGCGATCAGAGCCGGAGGGCAGGTCCGGGTCGGTCAGCAGGGCCCGCCCGCCGGCGCGCTCCACCGCCTCGACGATCGCGGCATCGCCGCAAGCCACGGCCACCGGGCCGATGCCCGCCGCCTCGGCGCGGCGGAGCACATGCACGATCATCGGGACGCCGTGGATGTCGGCGAGCGGCTTGCCGGGCAGGCGGGACGAGGCCATGCGCGCTGGGATGAGGACGATCGGGTTCACGGGGCGGCGATAAACCGGCCAGGACCGGATTGCGAGGGGGTGACGGTTTCCCTATAGAGCGCGGCACCTACGAAGGCCGCCGGATGCGGTGCGACCCGCCGCTGTCTAAGGCCCGAACGCGTGCAAGACGGCGGAGAACTCGCGTCGCATGGACAGCATGGATGTCAACAAGGGCGTTGCCGCGGTCCTGGTCGCGGGCATCGCCTTCTTCATCACCGGCCTGCTGGGCGACAACCTGATCTACGAGACGCCGCCCGCCAAGCCGCCGGTCGCGTTCCCCGCCGAGGCTGCCACCGGCGGCGGTGCGCCGGCGAAGCCGGCCGGTCCGGCGCCGATCATCCCACTGCTCGCCTCGGCCAACGTGCAGAAGGGCGACCAGTTCGTGCACCAGGTCTGCGCCGCCTGCCACAGCTTCAATCCGGGCGGGCCGACGATCGTGGGGCCGAATCTCTACGGGATCGTCGGCGCGCCGCACGATCACGAACCTGGCTTCAACTATTCCGCGGCGCTGGAGAAGTACAAGGGGCAGCCCTGGACCTACGAGGCGCTGAACCATTGGCTCTACAACCCCGCCGAATACGCTCCGGGCACGCGGATGACCTATGCAGGCATCCCGAACACCCAAACGCGGGCCGACGTGATCGCGTATCTGCGGACGCTGTCGAACAGTCCGGTGCCGCTGCCGGCGGCGGCGCAGAATGCGGCGGGCGGGGCGAGCGCATCGGCGCCGGGCACCGCCGCCCCGGCGGGGAACCCCAGCGCGATGAGCAACTCGGCCGCGCCCGACAGCGCGCCCGCCTCCTCGCCCAACGTGGGCGGCACCGGCGCGCCCTCCAACGCGCCGCAGTCGGCGCCCAAGCCCTGAGCGGCGGCGGCCCGTCCGACCTCGACGCGCTGCTCACCGCGGCCGAGGCGGCGGCCGACGTGGCCGGGGCGGTGATCCGCCCCTTTTTCCGCGCCCGCGTCGGCGCCGCAATCAAAACCGATCGCAGCCCGGTCACGATCGCCGACCGCAGCGCCGAGCAGGCGATGCGCGCGGTGCTTGCCGAGCGGTTCCCAGGCCACGGAATCGAGGGCGAGGAATACGGGATCGACCGCCCGCACGCGGCGCGCCGCTGGGTGCTCGACCCGATCGACGGCACCCGCGCCTTTATCACGGGCCGCCCGATCTTCGGCACCTTGATCGCGCTGACGGAGGAGGACCGGCCGATCCTCGGCATCATCGACCAGCCGGTCACGCGCGAACGCTGGATCGGCGCGGCCGGGCGGCGCACCCGGTTCGTCGGCCCGTTCGGCGGCGAGGCCGGCTGCCGCCCCTGCGCCACGCTGGGCGCGGCCGAGCTTTCCTGTACCTCGCCCGAAATGCTCGGCGCTCATATGCCACTCTGGCGGCGGCTAGCCGATCAGGTGGCGCGGGTTTCCTGGGGCGGGGACTGCTACGCCCACGGCCTGCTCGCGCTCGGCCAGATCGACATCATCGCCGAGGCGGACCTGAAGGTTTGGGACTGGGCGGCGCTGGTTCCCATCATCGAGGGCGCGGGCGGCCGCATGACCGACTGGAACGGCCAGCCCCTGCGCCGCGACGGCGATGGCCGCACCCTCGCCGTGGGCGACCCGGGGTTGCTGGAGGCGGCGGTTTCGCTGTTGTCCGGCTAGGGCCTCGACGCCGGGAGGCACGCGACTCGGCGCTCGTGTAAGCTCCGCCTATGCCGCATGCCGATTTCGTCCATCTGCGCGTCCACTCCGCCTATTCGCTGAGCGAAGGCGCGATCAAGGCCGAGAAAATCCCGGCGCTCGCCCGGGCGGCCAACATGCCGGCGGTGGCGATCACCGACACGGCCGCGCTGTTCGGAGCGCTCGAGTTCAGCCAGGCCTGTGTGGCGAAGGGCATCCAGCCCATCATCGGCTGCCAGATCGCGCTCGCCCGCACCGACGCGCCCCGGCTCGCGCCCGATCCGCTCGTGCTGCTGGCGCAGAACCAGGAGGGGCTGGCGAACCTCCAGCGCCTCTCCTCGCTTGGCTTCCTGGAGACCGAGCCTGGCCAGAAGCCGCAACTGCCGCTTGCGCGCATCGCCGAGCACGCCGCCGGGCTGATTCTGCTGACCGGCGGCACCACGGGGCCGCTCGGGCGGCTGCTCGCCGAGGGCCAGCTTCGCGCCGCCGAGCATCTGCTGGCGCTGCTTGCCGAGGCGTTCCCCGGCCGGGTCGCGGTCGAACTGCACCGGCACGGCACCGAGGCCGACCGCACCATCGAACCCGCCATGCTGAGCCTCGCCGACGAGGCGGGGCTGCCGATCGTCGCCACCAACGACTGCTATTTCGACCGGCCCGAGATGTACGAGGCGCACGATGCGCTGCTCTGCATCGCCGAGGGCCGGCTGCTTTCCGATGCAGACCGCCGCCGCGTAACGCCTGAACACTGGTTCAAGCCGGCCCCCGACATGCGCCTTTTGTTCGCCGATCTGCCGGACGCTTGCGACAACACGCTCGCGATCGCGCGCCGCTGCGCGGTGATGGCCGAGACACGCAAACCCCTTCTGCCGGTCTCGCCCAAGGTACGGCCCGGCCAGAGCGAGGAGGAGACGCTGCGCGCCAGCGCCCGCGAGGGGCTGGCGCGCCGGCTGGATGCAGCGGGCGCGGACGCCGAAACCCGAGGCCGCTACGCCGCCCGGCTCGAATACGAGCTCGGCGTGATCGCGAATATGGGGTTCTCCGGCTACTTCCTGATCGTCGCCGACTTCATCCAATGGGCGAAGGCGGCGCGCATCCCCGTCGGGCCGGGGCGCGGCTCGGGCGCCGGTTCGCTCGTTGCCTGGGCGCTGACCATCACCGACATCGACCCGCTGCCGTTCAACCTGCTCTTCGAGCGGTTCCTCAATCCGGAGCGTGTATCGATGCCCGATTTCGACATCGACTTCTGCCAGGAGGGGCGCGACGCGGTGATCGACTATGTGCGCCGCGAATACGGCGCCGACCGCGTCGCGCAGATCATCACCTTCGGCAAGCTACAGGCGCGCGCGGCGGTGCGCGACGTCGGCCGCGTGCTTGGCCTGCCGTTCGGGCAGGTGAACAAGGTTGCGGAGCTGATCCCCAACAATCCGGCGAAGCCCGTGACGCTCGCCCAGGCGGTGGCAGGCGAGCCGCGTCTGCAAGCGATGCGCGACGAGGACGAGGCGGTGCGGCGCCTCTTGGAAATCGCCTTGCAGATCGAGGGCCTGTACCGCCACGCCTCCACCCACGCCGCCGGGGTGGTGATCGGCGACCGGCCGCTGATCGAGCTCGTGCCGCTCTATCGCGATCCGCGCTCGGAGTTTCTCGTCACGCAATACTCGATGAAGCATGTCGAGCAGGCGGGGCTGGTCAAGTTCGACTTCCTCGGCCTCACCACCCTGACGATCCTGCAGCGCGCTGCGGGCTTCTTGCGCGAACAAGGCATCGAGGTCGATTTCGCGCGGCTGCCGCTCGATGATCCGAAGACCTATGAGATGCTGGCGCGCGGCGATGCGGGCGGAGTGTTCCAGTTCGAAGGCCAGGGGATGCGCGACGCGCTGCGCCAGATGCGGCCCGACCGCTTCGAGGACTTGATCGCGCTCGGCGCGCTTTATCGCCCCGGGCCGATGGCGAACATCCCCGATTATTGCAAGCGCAAGCACGGCGCACCCTGGCGGGCGCCGCATCCGCTGCTCGAGGAAATCCTGCAGGAGACTTACGGCATCATCGTCTATCAGGAACAGGTGATGCAGATTGCCCAGCGCATGGCGAATTACAGCCTGGGCAGCGCCGATCTGCTGCGCCGGGCGATGGGCAAGAAAATCCGTTCCGAGATGGAGGCGCAGCGCAAAACCTTCGTGGACGGCGCGGTGGCGAACGGCATCGACGAGCCGACCGCCGTCGAGGTGTTCGACCTCATGGCGAAGTTCGCGGATTACGGGTTCAACAAGTCGCACGCCGCCGCCTACGCGCTGGTCGCCTACCAGACCGCGTGGATGAAGGCGAACCACAAGGAAGCCTTCATCGCCGCCTGCATGAGCCTCGCCATCGCTAACACCGATCGGCTGGCAGCGCTGAAGCAGGAAGCCGAGCGTCTCGGCATCACGCTCCTGCCGCCGGACGTGAACCGCTCGGGCGCGGATTTCGCGCTGGAGCGGCTGGACGACGGGCGGCTGGCGATCCGCTACGCGCTCGCGGCGGTGAAGAAGGTCGGCACCGCGGCGATGCAATCGCTCGTCGCCGCGCGCGGCGCGCAGCCGTTCCGCGACCTCGCCGACTTTGCCGCTCGCGTCGATCCGCGCCAGCTCAACAAGATGCAGCTCGAGAATCTCGCCAAGGCGGGCGCGTTCGACGCGCTGGAGCCGAACCGCGCGCGCGTGTTAGGGGGGGCCGAGACGATCCTGCGCCGCGCCCAGGCAACGGCGCAGGAGGCCGAGAGCGGCCAGATCGCGATGTTCGGCGGAAGAGGGCGGCCGGAGCCGCTGCGACTGCCCGAGGCCGCCGAATGGCCGATGCTCGACAAGCTCGCCTTCGAGGCGGAGGCGGTGGGATTCCACCTCACCGCGCATCCGCTCGACGCCTACCGTCAGGTGCTCCGTCGGCTCGGCGTGGTTGCCGCGCACGATCTGGAGGCGCGCGCGCAGGCCGGCGCCGGGCGGGTGAAGCTCGCGGGCACCGTGGTTGCGGTGAAGGAGCGCACGACGCGCACCGGCAGCCGCATGGCCTGGGTGCGCGTCTCGGATACCACCGGCTCGTTCGAGGTGACGCTGTTCAGCGAGGTGCTGGGGCGTTCGCGCGAGCTGATCGCTGTGGGCACGAACGTGCTGGTGACGGCCGACCTGCAATACCAGGGGGAAACGCTGCGGATCACCGCCCAAGAGTTGGCGCCGCTCGATCAGGCGGCGGCTGGGGCGGGCGCCGGCATTCGCATCTGGCTGGAGGCGACCGAGGCGGTGCCGCATATCCGCGCGCTGCTTGGCGAGCCGGGCGGCGGCAAGGGACGCGTGGTGCTGGTGCCGCGCCTCGATCACGCGCAGGCGGTGGAGATCGTGCTGCCCGGCCGCTTCAACGTGACGCCGCGGCTGGCCCAGACGCTGCTCGGCGTGCGCGGGGTGGTGCGGGTGGAAGAGGTTTAGCGATCCAGCCTAGTCGCGCGCGCGCTCGGGCAATCCTGCGCGTCGCAGCCCCTCGGCGTAGAGAGACCGGTCCTCGGGCCGGGTGAGCGGGGAGCGGGCGAGCGCGCTTTCCACCGTGAGAAGCGGCTCCAACGAGAGCAGCCGCGCGCGCACGGCGGCGGCGTCGTCCTCGCGCGCAAGATGTCCGAGGGTCGCGAGATAGGCTTTGAAGCTCGACGAAAACGACGGGTTGAGTTCGATCGCGCGCCG
The DNA here is from genome assembly GCA_035685165.1 of Acetobacteraceae bacterium. Taxonomy (GTDB): domain Bacteria; phylum Pseudomonadota; class Alphaproteobacteria; order Acetobacterales; family Acetobacteraceae; genus DATFDN01. The sequence goes on along the minus strand of DASRBI010000005.1, from coordinate 167,748 downwards.
GCCGTGGCTGGCCGCCGTCTCGCAAGCGCCGAGCAGCATGTGCGGCATGGTCAGGGCCATCTCGAAGAAGAACGCGTGCGGGTCGTGGGGCGACAGGCTGATTGCCTGCGAAATGCGCCGGATCGCCTCCTCGTGATGGCCGAGATAGACCTGGGTCAACCCCGAGAGGCACCAGGCGAGGGCCAGATTGGGATTGATGGAGAGTGCGCGGTCATGCAGGGCCTCGCCCGCGTGCGGTCGGCCGCCGATGAACGCGCGCACGTGGCCGGCGAGCGTCAATGCCCGCGCGTCACCCGGGTCGAGCAGGACGCCACGCTCCGCCAATTCGAACGCCCGGCAGGCTGCGGCGCGCGGGTCGGCCGCCCAGTTCTGGCCGATCTGGTAAATGTGCCAGTGAGCAAGCCACGCATGAGCCGCCGCGTTGCCCGGATCGAGCGCGATCGCCCGCTCCAGCATCGCACCGGCGGCGGCGAATCCCGCCGGGTCCATCCGATAAACCGCCGGGATCGCGCGCAGCATCAGCTCATGCGAGGTCGGGTCGACGCTCCGGCGCGCGCCGGCCCGCTCGCCCTCCCGGAGCAGGAGCTGCGGGGCAACCTGCCCCGCCACCGCCGCGGCGATCTCCTCTTGAACTGCGAAAAGGTCCTCGGTGCCAACGTCGAATCGTCTCGCCCAGAGCACCGCTTCGGCGGCGCGCATATCGAGCAGGCGAACCGCGATCCGGTGCCGATTGGCCGCGGTCTGGATCGTGCCATCCAGCAGGAAATCGAGCGCGAGCGACCGCCAGGCGGCGCTGGTGTTACGCGGCTCGTGCGCGATCGCGGCAAGCGAGGTGCTGGCGATGCAGCAGAGCCATCGGAACGGCGCGAGCGCGGTCGTGATTTCCTCGGCAAGCCCGAGCGCCAATGCATAAGCCGGCTCCGCTCCGACCGGGCTCGGCGGCATGACGCCGATCCGCACGCGGCCGTCATCTGGCCGCGGGCGCGGGTCGGCCAGCCGCGGCTGGCCGGCCGGCGCCGGAGCGCCGCGAATGGAGTCAATCAGGGTCGCCGTTTCCGGTGACGGCAGCAGGCCGTGCTGCGCCAGACGCGCCTCGTACCGCGAGAAGGCCGCCGCCGCGGCGGTGCGATCGCCGGTCTCCGCATGGGCGCGAATCAGGGCTTGCCACGCCCCCTCGTGCGCCGGCTCGATATCCAGCAGCCACTCGGCCGCGACGAGCCGCTCGGCCGGAGCGGCCATGCGCAGCAGACGCTCGGCAAGGCACCGCGCCGCCTTCGACATCCGCTCCGATTCCGCTTCCAGCAAGCGGTCGAGCGCGGCGTCGATGCCGGTCAGATCGCCGAGCAGCGGCGGCTGATATGCCGACAGCGCCTCGACGCCCGCGGCGGGGTCGGCAATCGCGGCGACATCGGTCCGAATGGCCTGCGGACGCAACCCGAGATGGGTGCGCGATATTTCCAGCACGCCGGGGGCGTCCGGCCCGAGCGCGACCTGCAGTTCGTACAGCGCCTGGCGCAGCGATCCCCGCGCTTGCTGCAGCTCCCGGCGGCTCCAGAGGAGGCTCGTCAGCTCGGAGCGCAACACCGCACGCGGGGCGCGCAGCGCGAGGATGCCGAGCAGGGCGCGCGTCTTGCGGGCCTTGAGCGCGATCGGCCTGCCGCCTCGGTTCCGGGCGTCGAGCGCCCCGAATAGCTTCAGGTCCAGCAACCACGGCGTGGGAGCTGGGGCGTCGGCTTCGGTCAGCGGGGATTGGTCCCAAGGCGCGATGACACTCCTCGCGCGTAGCCTGTGCGACAGCGGCATCGACAACTTATCAGGGTTATATTCCCGTCACAACATCCGATTCCGAGAAAAAAGGGCGCATACACCGATCCCGGTTGTGAGCGCCGGACCTAGGAGAAAAAGCTTGACGAAGGAATAAAAGCAGGCTACTCTCTCCCCTACCAACGGGCGAACTGCGCCCACTCCGCTTCTCGAAGGCTCCTCGGGCCCTGCCCGTGGAGCCTTTTTCGTTGGTGCGCTGCCGTTCGCGTTGGCCAGCAAGGAGAGCCATCACATGACCCATTCCCACCTTCCCGCCGCGCCCCTTCCCGCCGACACGGCCGATAGCGGGCGCATCGTGTTCGGGGGCGGCTATCGCCTGCCGGCGGTCGGCATCGATACCGCCGATGCGGGCCGCATCATTTTCGGCGGCGGTTATCGCCTGCCGGCCGACCGCAAGGCCGGCTGAAACCGACGGGCCCCGCGGCGCTCGGCCGCGGGGCGCCGCACCGGCGCACGAAACGGGGGCAGGACAATGACGACGGAGACGATCGCGCGCTTCTATCGGCTGATCGAGAGCGCCCGTCCGCCCCAGCGCGCCGACCGCTCCGCGCTCGGCACGCTGCCGACCCGGGCCTACCGTTATTGCGAGGCCGTCCGCACCGCTTCCGCGTTCGGATGGTACGTGTTCGCCCCGCTCGAGATCCGGCTGCTCTGGGACGGGTGCGACATCTTCTGGCATCATAAGGGCGCCGAGGATTGGCTGCCCTTGCAGCCCGCCGCGCAGGCACCTGGCCAGTCAGCGCGGTTCGACGCCGCGGCGCCGGCCCGCCTGCACGGCTGCTGTCCGCCGCTGCTGACCGCGCTGCCCGAACCGGGCACGATCCAGGTCTGGACGGGCCTGATGGTCCGCACCGCCCCGGGCTGGTCGCTGCTCGTGCGCGGACCGGCAAACCTGCCGGGGCCGGGCGGCTACGTACATTTCGAGGGGGTCGTCGAGGCCGATCGCTGGTTCGGCCCGCTCTTCGTCAATCTGCGCTTGACGCGGACGAATACGCCGATCCGCCTCGCGGCGGATTTCCCGCTCCTGCAGGCGCAGCCCGTGCCGCGGCCGGTGCTGACCGACGAAACGCTAAACGCGACCGCCTTCGTCGCAGCGGCCAACGATTTCACGCCGGCCGACTGGGATGACTACGAGCGCATCATCGCCGGCCCGAGCCTCGATCGGAACCGGCCATTCGGTGCCGACGCGGCCCGCCGCCGCAAGCGGGCCGGCGACGAGGCCTGTCCGTTCTCCGCCGCACGCGCGGGCGGCGGCTAAACTCACACGACAGAGGTCTGTCCCTGCTGGCCTGCTTGGGCCCGGCGTGCCTGCCACAACGCGACGAAGTCGATCGGCTGCAGCAGCACGGGCGGAAAGCCGCCTTCGCGCGTCACGTCGGCGAGCAGGCCGCGCGCGAATGGGAACAAGAGGCGCGGGCACTCGACCAGCAGAATGGGCTCGACGGCGTTTTCCGGCAGTCCGGTCAGCGTGAACACCCCTGCATAGGTCAGCTCGGCGACGAACACGGTCGTCGGCGGGCTCGCTTGCGTCTGCCCGTTGCCGCTCGGGTGCACCTCGGATGCCTCGGCGCGAATCACCAGCGCGACCTCGAAGACGTCCTGACCTTCCTGCACGCGCCTTGCCTGCACGTCGAGATTGATGCTGACCGCCGGTTGCGCCCGCAACTGCGTGTAAATCTGCGGCGCGCCGGGAACCTCGAACGACAAATCCTTGACGTACTGGATGTTCACCATAAGCGGCGGCCGCTGCTGGGCACCAGTCTGCGGCGGGGTGGTCGTCTCGGACATCGTTCTCTCCGGTCGGTGGGGCGGCCCTAGCAGATGGCCTAGCGCGCGTGAAGCCGGCGGCGGAAAACCTAGTGCCGGAAATGGCGCATTCCGGTGAACACCATCGCCACGCCCGCGGAATCCGCCGCCGCGATCACCTCCGCGTCGCGGATCGACCCGCCCGGCTGGATCACAGCGGTGGCACCCGCCTCGATCGCGGCCTCCAGCCCGTCGGCGAAGGGGAAAAAAGCATCAGAGGCGACCACGCTGCCCTTGGTGAGCGGCGCGCTCTCGCCCGCCCGCCTGGCGGCATCGGCGGCCTTGACGGCGGCGATCCGGGCCGAATCGACCCGGCTCATCTGCCCCGCGCCGATCCCGACGGTGGCGCCCCCTTTCGCATAGACGATCGCGTTCGACTTCACGTGCTTGCAGACGCGGAAGGCAAACAGCAGGTCGGCAAGCTCGGCAGCGGTCGGCGCCCGGCGGGTCACGGTCTTCAGGTCACTGGGGCCGATGCGCCCCGCATCGCGGGTCTGCGCCAGAAAGCCACCGGAGACGCTGCGGAACGACAGACCCGAAGCCGCCGGATCGGGCAGTCCGCCGGTCAGCAGCAGGCGCAGATTGCGCTTCCGTGCGAGGATCGCGCGCGCCGCATCGTCGGCTTCCGGCGCGATGATGATTTCCGTCAGGATGGTCGCGATCTTCTCCGCCGCGGGCCCGTCCAGCACCCGGTTCACCGCGACGATACCGCCGAAGGCGGACACCGGATCGCAGCGCAGCGCGCGATCCCATGCCTCCGACAGCGACGCGCCGAGCGCGACGCCGCACGGGTTGGCGTGCTTCACGATCACCACCGCCGGGTCTGTGAATTCGGCCACGCACTCAAATGCGGCGTCGGTGTCATTGAGGTTGTTGTAGGACAGCTCCTTGCCCTGAATCTGGCGGGCGGTGGCGATCCCGGGGCGCGTGCCGTTCACGTAGAACGCGGCTTGCTGATGCGGATTCTCGCCATACCGCAGGAGCTGCCGCAGTTCCCCCGCGAGGCTCAAGCGCCTGGGGAAGCTTTCGCCGAGCGCGGAGGCGAACCAGGCGGCGATGGCGCTGTCATAGGCAGCGGTGCGCGCGTAAGCGGCGGCAGCCAGCCGCCGCCGCAGCGCCAAGGTCGTGCCGCCCTGTCGCGTGAGTTCGTCCAGCACCGTGGCATATTGATCGGCCTCGGTCAGCACGGCGACGAATTCGTGGTTCTTGGCGGCCGCGCGAATGAGCGCCGGTCCCCCGATGTCGATATTCTCGACGCAGGCAGCCGCATCCGCGCCCGATGCCACCGTCGCCTCGAACGGATAGAGATTCACCGCCACCAAGTCGATCGGCGCGATCCCGTGCGCCTCCATCTGCGCGCGATGCTCCGGCACATTGCGGCGCGCCAGGATGCCGCCGTGGATCGCCGGCACCAGCGTCTTCACGCGGCCATCCAGAATCTCGGGAAAGCCGCTGTAGGCCGCCACGTCCAACACCGGAATCCCGGCATCGCGGATCGCCTGCGCCGAGCCGCCGGTCGAGATGATCTCGACGCCCCGTGCGGCGAGCTGCCGGGCGAAATCCGCGAGCCCGCGCTTCTCGGACACCGAGATCAGCGCGCGCCGCGGAACGATCAGATCGGTCATGGCGGCGCGCTTAGTCCTACAGCCCGAGAAGGTCCAGCGTGCGCCCGACCACCTTCGCCTCGTCGTACAATTCGACCGCCCGCGACCGCCCCGCACTGCCCATCCGGGCGCGGAGATCGGGGTCGGAGGCGAGGCGACGCAGGGCTTCGGCAAGCGGACCCGGCTGGCGCGGCGGCACGAGCAAGCCGGTGGTTCCGTCGGCGACCTGCTCGCGGATGCCGCCCACGCGGGAGGCGACGACGGGAAGCCCGGTCATCATGGCTTCGATCACGGTCATCGGCATCGCCTCGAAATAGCTCGGCAGCACGAAAATGTCGGCAGCGGCGAGCACGGCGTCCACATCGTGGCGATAGCCGAGCAAGCGCAGGCGCGGGCCGAGGCCCGCCGCGGCGAGAAAGGCATGCATGTCATCGCCGCGATCGGAGGCGAGCCGCTCGCCCACCACCCATAATTCGACCTCAGGCACCTCGCGCATCGCCGCCGCAAGCTCGGGATAGCCCTTGTCACGCACCAGCCGGGAAACCGCGATCACGACAACCCGGTCGGCCGGCACCCCGAGTTCGGTGCGGATGCGCTCGCGCGCCCGGGGATCGGGGCGGAACCGCGCCGGATCGCGTCCGTTCCCGACCGCTATCGCCCGCCGCGCGATCCAGAACCGGCGGGCATCGCGCGCCTCTGCGGCGGAGACGGTCAGGTAGATGTCTGTCATCCGTGCGCCGAGCCACTCCATGGCGAACCCGCCCGCCCGCCGTGCGATCGACCCATCCTGATTGAACAGGAAGCCGTGACAGGTGTAAGCAATCCGCGGCACGCCGGCGGCCTTGGCCGCCGCGCGGGCGAGAAACCCGCTGATCGGCATGTGCGCGTGAACGAGGTCGGGCTTTTCCGCGCGAAACAGCATGACCAGGCTGCGAAAGCCGCGCGCATGGGCCGCGAGCGAGAGATTCCGCTCGAAGGGAAGTCCGGCAACGCTGAAGCCCTCCGCACGCACCTCCGCGAGCAGTTCCCCTTCGGCGCACGCGCCGATCACCTCGTGTCCGCGCGCACGCACGCCGCGCATTATCGGCAGCAGGAAATGCCGCAGCGAAAAATCGACATTCGTGACCTCGATGACCTTCACCGGGCGCAGGGCGCCGCCGGGGGCGGCCTCACTTCACCTTGCTGATCGCCCATTTCACGGTCTGCGGACCGTCCGCGAGCGTCGCCAGCACCACCTGCTCGGTGCGGCGCGGCTGCGGGCCACCCAGGTAGATGCTTTCCTCGAGCGTCATGCGCGCGCTGTCGGCGCGCAGGCGCCAGCCGCCGCCGCTCGGCAGCCGCAGCAGCACCGCCTCGCCGTCGTGTTGGAGGTTCGCCTGCACGGAGGGATGCAGATGGAACCGCACCGTGAACGGTTGCGGGGTCGCGGCTTCGACCTGATCCTCCCCGCGCACATCCTCGCCGCTCTCGGCGAGATAGAGCCGCCGCCGGTGCACCGCGCCGAACGGCTTGCGATAGCCGTCGTGGCTCGCCTCCAGCCATTGCGCGCCGTTCGCCTCTTGCCGCTGCACCTCGACCGCGGCCGGGCGTCGCCCGAGCCCGTCGGCGCGCAATTCGGAGGAATTGGTGTCGGCGATGACCAGCGTGGAGTGCGCGGCGGTCGCCCGGGCCGCGTCGCGCCAGTCCTCCGGTCCGGCGGGGAAGGCGCCGCAATTGACGATCAGCCGGTCCCGCCCGACGGACATTTCCATCGACAGCGTGCCGGCATGGGCGTTGCGATCGAGCCCCGGGGGCGGCGGCGCCCCGGTGTTGACGATCAGCAGCGTGCGGCCGCCTTGCAGGCGCTGAAACCCGCCTTCCTCCAACGCCACGGGCGCCCGCAGTCCGGCACGCCCGGCCTGCGTCAGCACGAGGTCGATGATCGGCCCGTGTTCTTCCTTGCTGCCGTTGAACAAGGCGAGCCCACCGTCGCCGTGCCGGAGACAGCGCAGGGCGGCGGCCATTTTCTCGATCGCCCCGCCGAGCGAAGCGGGCGGCTGGGTTTGCGAGGACTGCAAAAGGGCGCGGATTTCGGTCAGATCCTGCAAGGCCGCCAGCAACGACGCGGGGCTGCGTTCTGCATGGCAGCCGTCCGCCAGCACTTGGCGCGCGATCTCCTGCGGCAGGAACCGCAAAGCGCGCGAGACAAAGCCGCTCTGTTCCGGCAAGGCGGCTCCGGCCGCTATCAGCCCCTTGAGCGCGGTCAGGGCACGCGCATCGACTTCCTCGGCGGGCAGCGCCGCCGAGAGCGTGCGGGCATCGGAGACGAGCCGCGCCATCAGCTTGTGGCGGAAACCGTCGTCGGCGGCGGCGAAGAAGAAATCGTAATGACCGAGCCAGGCGGCGATGCGCGCCCCACTCACCTCCGGGCGCTGCGCCGCCGCCGCGCCGGACTGGTTCGCCATCCAGTCCGCGACCAGCGCCCGCGCCCGCAGCCGGGCGGCATCCGTGCCGAGCGCCCGCAGATCCCTGAGCCAGGTGAAGCTGTGCGCCGCGCCGAGCAGCACGGGAGGTGTCGGGGCCGCGCCCCAGGCACCGGGCCGCAATGGGCACGCGGCGCCGCCATGCTCGAGCTCGCCCTTCAGGAGCCGCGCCGCGCGTGCCGGATCGCCGAGCCAGGGATCGCGGACCGGCAGCGCCGGCGCATCCGGAACACGACCGAGGCGCAGCGCGGGAAGCCGGGCGAACATGCGCCTCGCGTCCCGCATCCAGCGGCGCGGGTCGGTGCCGCCGACCTCGCTCACGCTACCTCCGCCCCTGCCGCGATGGCGGTGGCCTGCGGCAGCATCTGGCGCGATGGCTGGGTCATCCCAAGTTTCTAGACGCGGGATTTCGAATCGGACAAGCGGAGCGCCGCGAGTCGGTGGGCAGGGAGGAGCCTCGGGGATGGATCGAGGGGTGGCGAAGCTCGGCGGTCTGCTGGAAACGTCCCGGCAGGCCGTGATCTTCACGGGGGCCGGGATCAGCACCGAATCGGGCATCCCCGATTTCCGCAGCCCCGGCGGCTTCTGGACCCGCCACGCGCCGATTTATTTCGACGAGTTCCTGACCTCCGAGGCGGCGCGGCGGGAGACCTGGCGGCGGCGCTTCTCCATGGACGAAACCCTGAAAGCGGCGCGCCCGAATCGCGGACATGTTGCTGTTGCCGAACTGATCCGGCGCGGCACGGCCCAGACGGTGATCACCCAGAACATCGACGGGCTGCACCAGGCCGCCGGGGTGCCGGCCGACCGCGTGATCGAACTGCACGGGAACACGACCTACGCCGCCTGCCTGGACTGCAATGCCCGCTACGAGCTGGAGCCGATCCGCGCTGCATTCGAGCGGGACGGCACCTTGCCGCGCTGCACGCGCTGCTTCGGCCTCGTGAAAACGGCGACCATCTCGTTCGGCCAGCAGATGCCGCTCGAGGCCATGCGCGAGGCCGAGCGCGCGACGCGGCATTGCGACCTCTTCCTCGCGATGGGCTCGTCGCTGGTCGTCTACCCGGCAGCGGGTTTCCCGCGGCTCGCGAAGGAATGCGGCGCCACGCTGGTGATCATCAACCGCGAACCCACCGAGCTCGATGACATCGCCGATCTCGTGCTGCATCGGCCGATCGGCGAAACTTTGGGGCAAGCGGCAGGGATTCAGTAGAATTCCGCATTCAGCGCCGCAGTCGTCGACTCTCAGCGCCGTCATTGCGGGCAGGTGCCCTGGCCCCCGCCCTCCGCCGACTGCCAGAGCCGCACGAGATCGGGCAGGCTGTGCGCGGCGAGTTTCTCCATCACCCGCGCCCGGTGCACCTCGATCGTGCGCGGGCTGGCGCCCAGCTTGTTGGCGATCGCCTTGGTCGGCAGGCCCTGCACGAGCAGAGCGAACACCTCGCGCTCGCGCGGCGTCAGCGCGGCGATGCGACGGACTGCCTCGGCCGCCCGCGCGCGGGCGGCGGCGCGGCGCTCGCCTTCTTCCTCGGCGCGGCGCAGCGCGGCGAACAGGGCCTCGTCGGAAAAGGGCTTCTCCAAGAAATCGATCGCGCCGGATTTCATGGCGCGCACCGCGAGCGGCACGTCGCCGTGGCCGGTCATCACTACCACCGGAATGTCGACCCCCCGCCGGCGCATCTGCTGCAAGAGCTCGATCCCGTCCATCCCCGGCATCCGCACGTCGGTCAGCACGCATCCGGGTGGCGCGGGCGCGGCGTCGAGCAGCGCGCGGGCGCTGTCATAGAGCCGCACGGCGAACCCACCCGTTCCGAGCAGGAACTCGAGCGACTGCCGCACCGAGGCATCGTCATCGACCACATGAACCACGGGCGGGGCGGGCGCATTCATCGGCGCATCCGTAGGTGCACGTACGTCACCACCCGAATTCAGCGCGTCTCGGCAGGCTGGTACGCAGGCATCGCAACGAGCGGGGCGGAGAACACGATGGCCTCTATCCACGCGCTGAACCACCGGTCAAGCACGCTGCCCGCGCCGCCGCCGGCGCCCGCCAACGGCCGCGCGAGCCTCCTGCCCGGGTTCCAGGGGCTTGCCGGCGCCGGGCTGATTGTCCACGCCGAGCGCGACGCCGAGATCGTCGCCCAGGGCGACCGGGCCGAGCATTGCTACATCGTCATCAGCGGTTGGCTGCGGACGGTGACGCTGATGGAGGACGGCCGCCGGCAGGTCGGCCTGTTCCTCACCGCGGGCGACCTGTTCGGGTGGGACGTGATCGGCGAATACGACATGTCGGCCGAGGCGGTGACGGATGTCGTGCTGCGCCGCGTCCCGATGCGCTGCATTGACAACCTTGCCGAGCGCGATCCGGACTTCGCGCGCCGGCTGCGGCGGATGGGGGCCGAGCAGCTCCGCGCCGCGCGCGAGCGGATGGTCCTCTTGGGGCGGATGACGGCGCTGGAGCGGATCGCCCATTTCCTGCTGGAGACGGCGAGCCGCGCCCGCGCGGCCGGCGGCGACCCGGTCGATCTGCCGATGAGCCGGGCTGACATCGCTGACCATTTGGGGCTGACGGTGGAGACGGTCTGCCGCGGTCTCAGCCAGCTCCGGCGCATGGGGGCGATCGCGCTCGACCGGCACGGGTTCCGCATCCTCGACCGCTCGGCGCTGAGGGCGGTGCGGGACAACGAAGTTCACTGACGAGGAGCCAAAGCAGATTGAGTCCCGGCGCGTGAGAGTGGATGTATGGCCGGTATCGGAAACCGACCATCCGGGGAGCCTCATGCCCGAACGGGCGGCGCTGCTGCGCTCGATACTCGAAACCGTGCCCGACGCCCTGGTGGTCTCGGACGCCGAGGGCCGCATCCTCCAGTTCAGCAACGCCGCCGAGCGGCTGTTCGGCTACGCGCGCGAGGAGGTGCTGGGGCGCAATGTGAGCCTGCTGATGCCCGCGCCTTATCGCCAGCAGCACGACATGTACATGCAGCGCTATCTCCGCACCGGGGAGGCGCGCATCATCGGCATCGGGCGGATGATCGTCGGCCGGCGCAAGGACGGATCCACCTTCCCGATGGAGCTCGCCATCGGCAAGGCCGAAACGGGCGGGGAGCCGCTGTTCACCGCCTTCGTCCGCGACATTACCGAACGCCAGGAGCGCGAGCGGCGGCTGAACGAGCTGCAAGCGGAGCTCGTGCACGTCTCGCGGGTGAGCGAGCTCGGCCAGATGGCCTCGGCGCTGGCGCACGAGGTGAACCAGCCGCTCGCCGCGATCGCCAATTACCTGAACGGCGTGCGCCGGCTGGTGGCCACCGGCGACAAGGCGCGCATCGAACAGGGACTTGAACGGATCGCCGAGCAGGCGGAGCGCGCGCGGCAGATCATCCTGCGGTTGCGCGAGCTGGTCCGCAAGGGCGAGACCGAACGGCGGCGGGAGAGCCTCGCGCGCACGATCCAGGAGGCTATCGGCCTCGCCCTGGTCGGCGTCGGGTCGGGACTGAAGCTCGAAATCAGCATCGACCCGGCGGCGCAGGACGCGATGATCGACAAGGTGCAAATCCAGCAGGTGCTGCTGAACCTGACCCGCAACGCGGTGGAGGCGATGGAAGGGCAGTCCGCGCGCGCGCTCAGGATCGCGACCCGACGCGAGGGAGACATGGTGGAAATCTCGATAGCGGACACCGGGCCCGGCTTGCCCGAACAGGTGCGCGCCCGGCTGTTCCAGCCCTTCGTCACCACCAAACAGGGCGGCATGGGCGTGGGGCTTTCGGTGTGCCGCACCATCATCGAAGGTCATGGCGGCGAGCTGCGGGCCGAGGATGCGCCGGGCGGCGGCACCGTGTTCCGTATGTCGGTGCCGGCCGCCCCCGAGACCGAATGATTTGTGTCAATGCATCCCGACGCGCGGCGGCGCATTCGGGTGGCAATGTCCGATGAGCTCGTGATGGGGCGTTCCGACACGGACGGGCGGGAGGAGAGGCCGGTCGCCATTGTCGACGACGACCCGGCGGTGCTCGATTCGCTGCGGTTCCTGCTGGAAGTGGCTGGTCACAAGGTTGCGGTGTTTCCCTCGGGGGAAGCCTATCTCGACCAGATCGCGTTCCGGGCTGCTTGCCTGATCCTGGACCACCACATGCCGCGCATGACCGGGCTCGAGCTTGCCGCCCGGCTGCGCGAAAGAGAATGCAGCCCGCCGATGCTGCTGATCACCGGCTCGCCGACGGCGGCGATCCGCGCCCGCGCCCAGGAACTCGGGATCGAGAAAGTGGTCGAAAAGCCGGTGCCGGAGGACGAACTGCTGCGCTTCGTGGCCGGGCATTACTGATGGCGGTCAGCCTGATCGCTCCGTGCATCGCGCAGCAAAGAGTTCCCCCTCCCCTTGCTGGAGCGGGTCAGGGGGAGGGGGGGCGGGCGGAAGCTCTGGCGCAGTCGGCATCACCGCGGCGCGTTAACCTGCTCGCGCGCGAACCCCGCCAACTGCGCGTAGCCGCGCACGATCGCCTCGCGCTCGGCATAGGGCGCGATCGCATCGACATCGGTGAAGCCCTCAGGGGCGCGCTCCTCCAACACGTCGATCACCCGCTCGGGTCCGCCCTTGCGGTTGGTCAGCACGATCTCGGTGGTCGGCGGTCGGCGCTCGGCATCATAGGCGGCCAGCGCCGCCGCGACCGAAGCATCGGAAGTCAGGTGACGGGCGAGCGCGCGCGCATCGAGCACCGCCTGGCTCGCACCGTTGGAGCCCACCGGATACATCGGATGCGCTGCGTCGCCGAGCAGCGTCGCGCGGCCGAACGACCAGCGCGGCAGCGGATCGCGGTCGCACATCGGATATTCGTAGAAGGTGCCGCTCGTTTCGATCAGCTTCAGCGGCTCGACGAAATCGAGCCGGAACCGGTCGCGCACCAGGGGTGCCAGTTCTTCGATCAGCCCCGGCCGGTTCCAGTCCTCCTTGTGCGGCGGCAGCCCGCCGCCACGCTGCACCCGCGCCTGCACCGCCCAGTTGGTGAGCCGAAGGTCGGGGCGGGCGGGGTCGAAGTGAATCGGGTAGAACACAAACTTGGCGTGCATCCCGCCGGAAATCACCATGGTCCGTCCATCGACATAGACCGGCCACGGCGCCGCGCCACGCCAGAGCATGATGCCGTTCCACACGGGCGGCCCCTCGTCGGGGTGGAAGATGCTTCGCACCGTCGAGTGGATGCCGTCCGCGCCCACGAGCGCGTCGGCCATGACCTCCACCTGTTCGGCCCCGTCGCGGCGCCGGAAGAACGCGACAATGCCGTCTGGTCGTTCCGCAAACCCCGTCAGCCGGTAGCCCGTATGCACGCGCTCCGAGCCGAGCCGCGCCTGTACGGCGCGCAGCAGGACGCCGTGCAGCTTGCCGCGATGGATGGAGAATTGCGGCGCCTCGAAGCCGGCGTCGGTGCCGCGCAGCTCGCGCCACACCACCTGGCCGAAGCGGTTGGCGTAGATCAGCTCGCGGGTGCGGATTCCGGCGCGGTCCAGTTCGTCCAGAAGCCCGAGCGCCGCCAGCTCCTTGATCGCGTGCGGCAGCGTGTTGATGCCGACCCCGAGCTCGGCCAGTTCCCGGACCTGTTCGAACACCTCGCACTCGATGCCGACGGCATGCAGCGCGAGCGCCGCCGCCAGCCCGCCGATGCCACCGCCAACGATCGTGACCTTCATGCGCCCATCCAAGCCCCCGCGCCGCGCCGGGCGCAATACTTTAGGCTTGAAGTAATTGCCGGCCCCGCCCAGGCTCCCGGATCAGGCTCCGAGGAACGAGGGTGGCCATGGACGGTCCGGCGCTCCCCTATGACAGCTTCGCCGGCGACAACCTGCCGCCGCGCGCGCAATGGCCGGCGCTGCTGCTGGCCGAGGCCGGGCTCCATTACCCCGATCAACTGAATTGCGTGACCGAGCTGCTCGACCGCTGGCTCGATTCGCCGCAGGCGAGCCGCCCCGCCATCGGCACCCCGGAACTGAGCTGGAGCTACGCGGAACTCGCCGAGCGGGTGAACCGCATCGCGGGCGTGCTGACGCGGCGGCTCGGCGTGGCCCCCGGCAACCGCGTGCTGCTGCGCGCCCCCAACACGCCGATCATGGTCGCGGCCTATCTGGCCGTGCTGAAGGCGGGCGCGATCGCGGTCGCCACCATGCCGCTGCTGCGCGCCGCCGAACTGCGCTTCATGCTGACCAAGGCGCGCGTCAGCGTGGCTCTGTGCGATCATCGGCTGCTCGACGAATTGCAGCGCGCGCGCGCCGACGCGCCCGAGCTTTTGCATGTGGTGCCGATCGGCGGCGGGGCGCCTGATGCGCTCGAAACCCTGATGGCGCAGGAGGCGCCGGACTTCGCGGCCTATCCGGCGCGCGCCGACGATGTGTGCCTGATCGCCTTCACCTCCGGCACCACAGGCGTGCCGAAGGGTACCATGCATTTCCACCGCGACATGCTCGCGGTGTGCGACACCTACGGGCAGCATGTGCTGCGCGCGGCACCCGAGGACGTGTTCATCGGCTCCGCTCCGATCGCCTTCACCTTCGGCCTCGGCGCGGTGGTGCTTTTCCCGCTCAGGATCGGCGCCTCCACCCTGCTTCTGGAGCAGCCGAGCCCCGAGCGCCTGCTCGACCTGATCCGCACCGGCCGCCCGACCGTGTGCTTCACCGCGCCCACTGCCTACCGCGCGATGCTGCACATGATGCGCCCGGGCGATACGCGCGCACTCCGCATCTGCGTCTCGGCCGGCGAGAGTTTGCCCAAGGCGACCTGGGAGGCGTGGCACAGGGCGACCGGGATCAAGATTCTCGACGGCATCGGCTCGACCGAGATGCTGCACATTTTCATCGGCGCGCCGCAGGAGAAGGTGCGGCCGGGTGCCACCGGCCTGCCGGTGCCGGGTTACCAGGCGAAGCTGATCGACGAAGCGGGCAACGACCTGCCGCCCGGTGCGACCGGGCGGCTCGCGGTGCGCGGCCCGACAGGATGCCGCTATCTCGCCGATCCGCGCCAGACCGTCTATGTCCAGAACGGATGGAACATAACCGGCGACACGTACCACCAGGACGCGGACGGGTATTTCTGGTTCCAGGCGCGTTCCGACGACATGATCATCTCGTCCGGCTACAACATCGCCGGTCCCGAGGTGGAGGCGGCGCTGATTTCGCATCCGGCGGTCGCCGAGTGCGCGGTGGTCGGCGCGCCGGACGAGGAGCGCGGCGCCATCGTGCAGGCTTATGTCGTGCTGGCTGAAGGCTACGAGCCGAGTGAGGAGATGATCCGCGCCTTGCAGGACCACGTGAAGGCGGAGATCGCGCCCTATAAATACCCGCGGCGTATCCTGTTCGTCGACAGCCTGCCGCGCACCGAATCGGGCAAGGTGAAGCGGTTCGAGCTGCGTCGCCGCGCGCACGCGCCGGCCTGATTGCGGCATCGCGGCTCAAGCCGCAGACTGGTCCCTGCCAGCAAGGAGCAGCGCCGATGGCCCGGACCCGCTATCGCTTCATGGTGCTCAGCCGTCCGACGGCGGGCAACGAACAGCGTTATCTCGACTGGTACCGCGGCCAGCACATCCATGATCTGCTGCGGATCGAGGGCTTCGTCGCCGCCCAGTTCTTCCGCCTCGCCGACGTGCAATACGTCCCGGTCTCACTGCCGCAGCGTTACGCGATGATCTGGGAGATCGAAACCGACGACCTCGCCGCGGTGTTCGCGCGCGTGCACGAGAATCTCCGCACCGGTGCGACCATCCGCTCCGATGCGTTCGACTGGGAGAACGTGATCGCGCTGACGGTGGAACCCGCTTCGCGCCGCGTCACCGCCACGGAGGCACGCGGCAAGTCGCCGGACGAGGTGCGCGCCCTGGCGGGGACCGGGGAGCAGGCGGCGTGAACTGGGGCAGGATGAGCCGCGCCGAGCGGGACGCCGCGTACAACAACTCGGCCGCCGTCAAGAACAGCGCCGAGCTGAACGCCGCGCGCGAACAAGCCTCGGCCGCGTTCCGCGCCGCGCACCCGGAAAAGCTCGGGCTTGCCTACGGCCCGCGCGCGCGCAACCGCTGGGATTTGTTCCCGGCCGCCGATCCGAACGCGCCCTGCCTCGTGTTCATCCATGGCGGCTACTGGCAGCGCAACTCGCGCGAGCAGTTCGCCTGTTTGATCGAAGGCCCGTATGCGCGCGGCTGGTCTTGTGCGCTGCCGGGCTACACGCTCGGCCCCGATGCGACGATGACCGAGATCGTCGCCGAGATTCTTGCGGCGCTGGATTGGCTGGCCGAGAACGGCCCAGCGCACGGCATCCGCGGCCCGGTCGTTCTGTCCGGCTGGTCGGCCGGCGGACATCTTACGGCGATGGCGCTCGGCCATCCGCTGGTGCGTGCGGGCCTGGCCATCTCTGGTCTGTTCGAGCTCGGTCCGATCCGCGACACTTACCTGAACGAGAGGCTCAACATCACCGACGAGGAGATTGCGCGCCTCTCGCCGCTGCGGCTGCCGGTGGTGCCGAAGCCGCTGGCGATCACCTATGGCACGGCCGAGCTGCCGCCGCTTGTTGCCGACAGCCGCGACCTGCACGCGCTGCGCGCCGCAGCGCACGCGCCGGGGCCGCTGATCCCGGTGGCGGGCGCGGATCACTTCACGATCGTGCTTGAGCTGCAGAAGCCGGAGGGGGTGCTGACAAAGAGTTTGGCGTTGCTGGTGGGCTGACGGCCCGCTCACCGGCCCCTGCCGCCCCTACGCCGCCGCCCGCTCCTTCGGGTCTTTCGTCACTGCCTGCCTAGGGCGGCGCACGCGCAGGCGGCGGATGCGGCGCGGGTCGTTATCCAATATCTGAAACTCGATCCCGCTCGGATGGCTGATTACCTCGCCGCGCGTCGGTACACGGCCGGCCAGGGTGAACACCAACCCGCCGACCGTGTTGATGTCAGCGTCGCGCTCGTCCTCGGTCAGCACCGGGCCGAGCCGCTTCTCGAACTCCTCCACCGGCAGGCGGGCGTTGATATCCAGCGTGCCGTCGGCGCGCTCATGGATCATCGGGCCTTCGATCTCGTCGTGCTCGTCGGCGATCGGGCCGACGATGGTTTCGACCAAATCCTCGATCGTCACCAGCCCGTCGATGCCGCCATATTCGTCGACCACCAACGCGAGGTGCATCCGCGCCTGGCGCATCTGCAGCAGGAGCTCCAACACCGGCACCTGCGGCGCCACCATCAGCGGGCGGCGGAGGATCTTCTGCAAGGCGAATTCCTCGGGCCGGCCGACAAAGGCATAGACGTCCTTGATGTGCACCATGCCCACGACGTCATCAAGGTCCTCGCGATAGACGGGCAGGCGCGAATGGCCCTCGGCGCGGATCTGCTCCACCGCCTGCTGGAAATTGGTGTCGAGCCGCATCGCGACGATGTCGGCGCGGTGCACCATCACGTCGGCGGCGGTGGTGCCGCGCAGGCGCAGTACGTTGCCGATCAGCGCCCGCTCCTGGCGATCGAGCTCCGGCGCGACACCGGGTTCGCCGGGCTCGCCCGCCTCCTGCACCAGCTCGGCGATCGACTCGCGGACGCTGTGCTCTATCTGCCGCCGGCGCAGCAGGGCGCGCACACGGCTGAGCAGCCCCAGGCGGGCGAGCGCGCCGCTCATGCCATCCGCCACGGATTGCGAAGTCCGATCCGGCGCAGGATGCGCGCTTCTTCCATCTCCATGCGCCGCGCCTCGCCCGCATGATCGTGGTCATGGCCGGCGAGGTGCAGCGCGCCGTGCACGACGAGGTGCGCCAGATGATCGCGGGCCCGCCGTCCCGCGGCCGCGGCCTCGCGCCGCACCGTTTGCAAGGCGAGCACGATCTGACCGGGCATCCCCGGCGCGGGCGGATCGTAGGTCAGGACGTTGGTCGGCTTGTCGCGCCCGCGGTCGCGCGCATTCAGGCGCCGCACCGTGCGGTCGTCGCTCAGCAGCACGGTGACGCCATGCCCGAGCCTCGGGGCGGCGCGCAGCGCGCGCGCCGCCAAGGCCTCGGCGCCCGGCACGAGCCGCCGCCAGGCCGCCGCCTCGACGATCACCTCGATGTCATCGCAATGCCCCGCCGAAGCGGGGCCGGTACTCGCCGGGTCCATCGCTATTTGCCGGCCACCCAAGCAGCCCCGAGAGTCTGTGCCGCGCGGCGGGTCTCGCGGCGTTTCTCGCCTGCCGCACGCTCGCGCTGATCATAGGCGTCCACGATCCGCCCGACCAGCGGATGGCGCACCACGTCGCGCCGGTCGAAGCGCACCACGCGGATCCCGGCCACGCCCTCCAGCGTCTCCAGCGCGTCGCGCAGGCCGGAGACGGCGCCCGCCGGCAGGTCGGTCTGGCTCAGGTCGCCGGTGATGACCATGCGCGTGCCCTCGCCCATCCGGGTGAGGAACATCTTCATCTGCATGGCGGTGGTGTTCTGCGCCTCGTCTAAGATCGCGTAGGCGTGCGCCAGCGTCCGCCCACGCATGAAGGCGAGCGGGGCGACCTCGATCTCGCCGTTGTTGATCCGGCGCAACACCTGATCGGCCGGCATCATGTCGTGCAGCGCGTCGTAGAGGGGGCGGAGGTAGGGATCGACCTTCTCCTTCATGTCGCCTGGCAGAAAACCCAGCCGCTCGCCGGCCTCCACCGCCGGGCGGGACAGCACGATGCGATCGACCTTGCCCGATTGCAGCATCGCCACCGCCTGGGCGACGGCGAGGTAAGTCTTCCCGGTGCCGGCGGGACCGATGCCGAACACCATCTCGTGGCTGGCGAGCGCGTCGATATAGGCGGCCTGCCCGCCGCTGCGCGGCGCCACGGCGCCGCGGCGGGTGCGGATCGCCGGCAGATCGGACAGCGGCAGGCGCGGATCGGGATCGGCGAAGCGGATCGCCGCCTCCACATCAGCGCGGCCCACGCTCTCGCCACGCTCAAGCCGGCGCCACAATCCTTCCAGCGCCGCCTGCGCCGCCTCCACCCGCGCGGGCTCCCCGGCGATGGCGATGCGGTTGCCCCGGCACGAGAGGCGCACGCCGAGGGCCTGCTCCATGCGGACCAGGTGCCGGTCGTGATCCCCGAGCAACAGGGGCAGCTTCGTGTTGTCGCTGAACTGGATTGTGACGGCCTTGCTGTCGGGGCGTGGGGCCGGCGGGGTCGCAAGAAGCGCGGCGGCGGTTTGGCTCAAGCCTCTGTCTGCTCCTTCGTCTGGAGGGTTGCTGCCAAGGAATTGGGGAGTGCGGCCTCGATTCGCACGGGGGTCACGCCGGCCACCAGGGTTGCGGGTCCGTTCAGGTGAACCGGTTGGAGATAGGGCGAGCGCCCGGCGACCTGCCCGGGATGGCGGCCCGGCCCGGTGAACAGCACTGGCAGTATCCGGCCGACGCAATCCTGATTGAAGCGGGCCTGCTGGGCGCGCAGCAGCGCCTGGAGCTCCTGGAGCCGCCGGTCCTTCTCGGCTTCCGGCACCTGACCCGGCGCGCCGGCCGCCGGGGTGCCGGGGCGGGGGGAGTATTTGAAGCTGAAGGCCTGGGCGAAGCCGACCCGTTCCACGAGTGCCAGGGTGGCGGCGAAATCGGCCGGGGTCTCGCCCGGATGGCCGACGATGAAGTCCGACGAGAGCGCGATGTCGGGCCGCGCCGTCCGCAGCGCCTCGACGGTTCGCAGATACTCGGCGACCGTGTGACGCCGGTTCATCGCAGCGAGCAGCCGGTCGGAGCCCGACTGCACCGGCAGGTGGAGGAATGGCATCAAGGCCGGAATGTCGCGATGCGCCGCGATCAGTTCGGCATCCATGTCGCGCGGATGCGAGGTCGTGTAGCGCCACCGGAGAACATCCGGCACCGAATCGGCCAGGACGCGCAGCAGGCGGGCGAGGTTCCAGGTGCCCCGATCGGTGCCCTCGCCGTGCCAGGCGTTCACGTTCTGCCCGAGCAGCACGATCTCGCGCGCGCCCTGGGCGGCCATCCGGCGCGCCTCGGCGATGATCGCAACGGCCGGGCGGCTCTGCTCGGCGCCGCGCGTGTAGGGCACGACGCAGAACGAGCAGAACTTGTCGCAGCCCTCTTGGATGGCGAGGAACGAAACCACGCCCTGTGGCGCTGCTTCGTCGGGCAAATGGTCGAATTTCGCCTCGGCGGGGAACTCGGTGTCGATCACCGCCCCCGCCGCCCGGCTGGCGCGGGCGACCAGTTCGGGCAGGCGGTGATAGGTTTGCGGCCCGAGCACGATATCGACGAAGGGCGCGCGGGCCAGGATCTCCGCCCCTTCGGCCTGCGCGACGCACCCGGCCACCGCCAGGATCATGCGCCCGCCGGCGGCTGCCCGCGCCTCCTTCAGCCGCCGCAGCCGGCCCAATTCGGAAAACACCTTCTCGGCCGCCTTGTCGCGGATATGGCAGGTGTTCAGGATCACGATGTCGGCCTGCTCGGCCGCCGGCGCCGGCGCGTAGCCGAGCGGCGCCAGCACATCGGCCATGCGCGCGCTGTCGTACACGTTCATCTGGCACCCCCAGGTGACGACGTGCAGCCGCTTGCGGGCGGTTTGCTTATGCGCACGGGCCGGCGCCTCGGCCGCGGCGAGGGTCATTCGGTTCGCTCTCTGCTCATCCCGGCCGCGAGGTCCGGCCACTTGGGGTGGGAGGAATCGGCAGCGCGGACGAGCAGGTCAACCCGGCGGCGGTCAAACGTCCTGCGTTCACGCCCGGCACTTTGGCAGGAAAAACCGCCGTCATGTCAAATGTCATCGGCATGACGCCGCGTCGTCCGCCGCTCAGCCGGTCGCGGGAACCGGAACCGGCGCCGCCGCGGGGGACGGCGCGGAGGCGCCGATCGGCGCGGCCGGGCGGTTCTGGCGCAAGGTCGCGGCGCCGTCCGCCACCACCTGCCATACGGCGGCGGAGAGGGCCTTGCGGTCGGGGAAATCGCGCGGATCGAGCGGGCGGTGCAGCAGCACGCTGGCCCCGAGCCCGGTGCGCTGGGCGAGCTTCCAGTAGTGCGAGGCGATGTCCTGATCGCCCACCCAGGCGAACAGCGACCGCGTGAGCCGCCCCGTCGGCAGCCCGGCCAGCCGGTCGTAGACGATCGAGACCGGCTGCACGAGCGGCGGGGTCTCGCCGCCGGCGGCGGCGAAGAAGGCCGAGCGGAACGGCCGCACCCGCGAACCGTCCGAGGTCGTGCCTTCGGGGAACAAGATGATGCTGTCGCCGCGCGCGAAGCGGGCCTGCATCTCGGCGAGCTCGCGCCCGGTCGCGCCGCGCGTGCGGGAGATGAACACGGTGCGCCCCAGCCGCGCGATCCAGCTCACCACCGGCCAGTCAGCGACCTCGCCCTTGGAGACGAAGCAGCCGGGCAGCACGCCGCCGAGCACGGCGATGTCCACCCAGGAACTGTGATTGGAAACGAACAGCACCGGGCGCGGTCCGGCGGCGAGTGCGCCGATCACCCGCACGCGCACCCCGAGCAGACGGGAAAATACGGCCCAGTAGAAGCGGGCGAAGCGCACCTTCGCCCGGCCCGGCAGCAGCAGGCAGACCGATTGGATCACCCCGGCAAGCAGCGTCCAGGCAAGCAGGGCGACGAGACGGCGTGCCGCGCGGATCGCGCCGAGGCGCGATCCCCGGCGGAACGGCGCGAGCCAGGTCTCGTCGGCGGGTTCCATCGCCGCGACAAGCGGCGGCCTCTTCTTGCGGCGCAAGCGCAGCGGAGCGGCACGCATGGGGGAAGCGGGACCCGGGGCGGTGTCAGAACGATGGCGCATCCGTGACCCTTTCGCGGAGTTCCCTGCTCCCTGCCCCGAGCTACATTCCCCGCCGCATGTCGCGGCAAGCAGTCCGTTCCCCCGCCCGCGCCCTCGCTGTGGCGGCGATGCTGATCCTGGCCGCCATTCCCGCAACGGAGCCGCGCGCCGCCGATCCCGAACCCTATACGGTCACGATCGAGCATACGCACGACGCCGCCTTGAACGCCGCGCTGACCGGCTCCTCCGAGCTCGTTTCGCTGCGGACCAAGGCGCCTGCCGGGCCCTACGCGCTGCTGTCGCGCGCACGGCAGGACGCCGGGCGCTTCAAGGCCGCGCTCGATAGCTTCGGCTACTATAAGGGCACGGTGGCCATCACCGTAAATGGCCAGCCGATCGACACGCCGGGGCTCGGCGATGCGCTGGCGGCGGCACCGGCGAGCCCGCCGGCGAAGATCGACGTCCATATCGACACCGGCCCGCAGTTCCGCATCACCCGCGTGGAGCTGCTCGGCCAGTATCCGGCCGACCTCGCGTCGGCGCTGACGATCCACGCCGGCCAGCCGGCGATCGCGGGGCAGGTCGTGGCCGCCCAGTCCGCCCTGCTGACGCGGCTGCGCAACACCGGCTATGCACTCGCCAAGGTCGATCTGGAACCGGCCACGCTCGTCCTGCCCGACAACGCGATGGAGGTCGCCTTCAAGGTGGACAGCGGGCCGCAAGTGAACATCGGCCCGATCACCTTCCAGGGGCTCGACGGCGTGAGCGAGGACTACGCCCGCCGCGCGCTGCCGCTCCATCGGGGCGAGCGGTTCGATGCCGCCGAAATTTCCAAGGCGCGTGCGGCTCTCGCCCGCACGCCGATTTTCGCCTCGGTGCTCGCGGTGCCGGCGACCAGCCTGGATGCGAACGGGGAGCTTCCGATCATGATCCAAACCACCGAGCGCCCCTGGCACGCGGTTGATGTCGGGATTTCCTATTCGACCGATCTCGGAGTGGGACTGACGGCCGGCTGGCACGACCGCAACCTGTTCGGCAATGCCGAGCAGCTCAACCTGACCGGCGCGATCCAGACCGGCGGCAATTCCGACATCCATCCCGGCTACCGGATCAACCTCCAGTTCATCAAGCCGGCGTTTCTGCGCGACGATCAGCAGCTCGAGGCGAATATCGGCGCCGTGGACCAGACGCTCATTCCCTACGCGCAGAAGGCGCTGCTGCAATCGGTCAAGGTGACACGGCAGGTGTCCGACGAGTGGCAAGCGAGCGTCGGCATTTCGGGCGAGGAGGAGCGGATCACCCAGGAAGGTGTGACACGCAACTATGTGCTGCTCGGCGTGCCGCTGTCACTGCATTACGACAGCACGGACAACCCGCTCAATCCGACGCACGGCTATCGCGCGACCCTGCTGGTTACCCCCACCCAGTCGCTGCTCGGGTCCACCGCAACCTTTGTTTCGACCGAGCTTTCCGGCTCGGGATATTTCGACCTGTCCGGCAAGGGCCGCACGGTGCTGGCGCTGCGCGCGCTGGTCGGCGACATTTTCGGCGCGAGCCAATTCAGCCTGCCGCCCGATCAGCGGTTCTATGCCGGCGGCAGCGCGACCGTGCGCGGCTACCGCTACCAGTCGGTCGGCCCGCAATTCCCGGACGGCAAGCCGGCCGGCGGCACGCAGATCACCGCCGGGACGATCGAGCTGCGCCAGCGTATAGGCCAGAGCTTCGGCTTCTCGGTGTTCACCGATGCCGCCGAGGTCTCGGCGCCCGGCGCCGCGCTTTCCGGCAAATACGCGGTCGGCGCCGGTGCGGGGGTGGAGTACTACACGAGCTTCGGCCCGATCCGGCTCGAGGGCGCGGTCCCGCTGGTCAAATTGCCCAACAGCGGCAATTTCGAGATCTACGTGGGGCTGGGTCAGGCGTTCTGAGCGGGATGGGCACATCAAGGCCGATCGGGGCTCGGGGCAGGACGGCGGCACTCGCCGCGCTTCTGCTCGCCCTTGCCGCCGCGCCGGCGCGCGCCTCGATCCTCGACGACCTGCTGCCTTGGTTCTCGGGCTCGCTCGCGACGCAGGGGCTGGCGATCCATCTCAACGGCTCGCTCTCCGCCGATACGGTGGAGTTGAAGGATACGGCGGGCGTCTATGCGACCTTCCACACCGTCCGCATCACCTGGTCGCCGCTGTCGCTGATCCACGGCGATATCAAGATCGACACGCTGACGGCGGCCGATGGCGACGTCGCGCGGCTGCCGAAAAGCTCCAGTGGCTCGGGCGGCGGTCTCAAGAATCTGGACGTGAACAGCCTCGAGGTCGGGCGGCTCACCTTAGAAACGCCGCTCGCCGGCGAGACAGCCGTGCTGCACGTCACCGCCGGCCTGCACATGCATCCGGGCACGATGAGAGGCGAGCTGACCGCCGAGCGGCTGGATGCGGAGGGGCTATATCATCTCGTCGGCAACCGCGATGCGGCGGGGATCAAGCTCGACCTGGCGGCACACGAGGCGGCGGGCGGTTTGATCGCGGCGGCGGCGAAGCTGCCCGGCATCGGGCCGGTCGCCGTCGATGCCATCCTGAACGGGCCGGAGAGCGCCGTCGCCAGCAATCTGGCACTCGCCGCTGGGCGGCTTCACGCCAAGGCCGCCGGCACGATCGACCTCGCCGACAGCACGATTCCCGGAATGCACATCGTCGCCGAAGCCCCGGCGATGACGCCCCGGCCCGGTCTCTCCTGGTCGTCGGTCGCTGTCACCGCCGACGCAAACGGACCATTCACCGCGCCTGACCTCAACGCCGACATCAGCATCGTAGCGCTGCAGGTGGGTGCGGCGGGTGCCGGCCGCATCGCGCTCACCGCCGCCGGGAACGCGGGCGACATCAAGATCGACGGCGCCATCGACGGGCTGACGGTTCCGGGCAAGCAGCCCGATCTGTTCGCCGCCGCGCCGGTGCGGCTGGTCGCCGAGGCGAAGCTCAGGACAAAGGGCGAGCCGGTGACCTTCGCCATCTCGCATCCGCTGCTTCAGGCCGAGGGTGATGCGCTGCTCGCCGAGGAACTGGCCCGCATCAAGATCACGGCGCCCGATCTCGCGCCGCTCGCCGCCGCCGCCGGCGAACAACTGGGCGGCCACGCCGTGCTGTCGCTGAACGGCGGACGGCAGAACGGGATCCTCACGCTGGCCGCGACCGGTGCGGTCGGCATCACCGGCGGCAAGGCGCCCGTCTCGGCGCTGGTGGGCGACAACGCGACGCTCGATCTCGCCGCGCAGCTCGACGGCAGCACGCTGCATCTGGCGCGGCTGGCGGTGAACGGGCAGGACGTCGCGCTCTCGGCCAGCGGCACCGCCTCGCGCAGCGCGGTCGATCTGCAATTCGCGGCGGGGCTGAACAATGTCGCGTCGATCGAGCCCAGGCTTTCGGGCGGGCTGAGAGCAGCGGGCCGGATCACGGGCGCCACCGACGCGCTCGCGCTCGACACCACGATCACGGGCAACTTGGCGGCGGAGGGCCAGTCCTCCGGTCCGTTCACCGCGCATCTCGTCGCGCAGGGGCTGCCCAGCGCGCCGAGCGGACACCTGACTGCCGAGGGCGCACTGCTCGGCGCGCCGGTCGACCTGGCGCTGGCCGGCGGCCGCTCGACCGATGGCGCGTATCACCTGGCGATCGAGGAGGCCGCGTGGAAAAGTCTGCGCGGCGGCGGTTCCATCACGCTTCCAGCCGGGGCGAAACTGCCGGTCGGCGATCTTTCGCTGCAAATCGGCGATCTCGGCGATTTCACCCCGCTGATCGGCAAGCCGCTCCGGGGCAGCGCCAGGTTCGCGCTGAACGCGGGGAGCGCGGTCTGGCAGGTCGCGGCCGAGGCGGATAACGCTGCGCTGCCGGGCACCGCGAGCCTGAGTGCCGCGAAGCTCCAGGTGACGCTCGATCACCCGGCCGACAACCCGGAGGTGAACGGCACGCTGACGCTCGCCGAGCTGAAAACCGGCCGCGTGGCGGGCTCGGCCAAGCTGAACGCGACGGGGCCGGCCAGCGCGCTGGCGCTGAGCGCGAACGCGGACCTGACGCAGCTCGAAGGCGCACCCGCGCGGCTGAGCACGAAGGGCGTGGCCGATGTGGAGGCGCGCGCGCTGCGGCTCGACACGCTCGCGGCCGCGTGGAAGGGGCAGGATGTGCGCCTGCTCGCGCCGGTGACATTCCGCTTCGCCCAAGGGCTGACGATCGAGGATCTGCGCCTCGGTCTGCGCCAGGCGGTGCTGCGCGTGAACGGCCATGTGGGCAGCACGCTCGACCTGACCGCGAGTGCGGCAAACGTGCCGGCCGATCTGGCGACAATCGTTTCCCCAAGCCTGAATGTGGCCGGCACCATCAATGCCGATGCGCGCGTCACCGGCACGAGCAGCGCGCCGACTGGCGCGGTCCACGCGCGTGCCTCTGGGCTCAGGCTGCTGTCGGGCAAGCAGGCGGCGCTGCCGCCGGCAACGGTGACGGCCAATGTCGATCTGCTGGGCAACGCCGCGCGGCTCGATCTCGCCGCCGCGGCCGGCGCCTCGCATGTGACGCTCGCTGGCACGGTGGGGCTGCGCTCGGGCGCGCTCGTCGATCTGCGCGCGAACGGCGAGATCGAGATGGCGACGGCCGACGCGCTGCTGCCGGCGGGCGAGCGCGCCGCCGGGCGCGTGAGGCTGGCGGCCAACATCACCGGCACGGCGGCGAAGCCGGACGGCATGGTGCGCGTGGATGCAAGCGGCCTGCGCGTGCTGAACGGACCCGCCGCCGGCCTGCCGCCGGCGCGGCTGATTGCCACCGCGAGGCTCAACGCCGGCACGGCGCGGATCGATTCGCGGCTGACCGCCGGCAGCTCCGACCTGGCGGTCGCCGGGACGGCCGGACTTGCGAAGGATGCGTCGCTCGCTTTGCGCGCCATCGGGCGGCTCGATCTCGCGATCGCCAATCCGATCCTGCTCGCGGGCGGCGAGGCGGCGCGGGGCACACTGGCGATCGACGCCACTGTGGGCGGCACACTGGATGCACCGCACATCAGCGGCGGCGCGACGCTCTCGGGCGGCGATCTGCGCGACTACGCGGCGGGGGTGCACCTGAGCGACATCGCCGCGCGGCTGACCGGCGACGGCGAGACCTTGCGGCTCGCCTCGTTCAGCGCGCGGGCGGGGCAGGGCACCATGACGGGCTCCGGCACGAT
The DNA here is from genome assembly GCA_035685165.1 of Acetobacteraceae bacterium. Classification (GTDB taxonomy): domain Bacteria; phylum Pseudomonadota; class Alphaproteobacteria; order Acetobacterales; family Acetobacteraceae; genus DATFDN01. Next base: position 141,143 of record DASRBI010000005.1, on the reverse strand, counting down.
CGGCGTGCTGGCCGCCGGGATGCCGGTCAACCTCGTGCTTGCGGCGAACAACGCGACGCCGATCTCCTCGGACGTGCTGACGGCGACGCTGAACGCCAACCTGAGCATCACCGGGCAGGTAAAGACCGCCATGACTATCGGCGGCACCGTGTTCATCCGTCAGGCGGTGATCCAGGTGCCCGACAAGCTGCCCACCTCGGTGGTGACGATCCCCGTCCGCATCGCCGGGGCGCCGCCGCCGAAGCCCCCCGAAACGTCGCAGCTGCTGGCCTCTATCGGGCTTGATCTGACCGTGCAGGCGCCGCAGCAGATTTTCATCCGCGGGCGCGGACTGAACGCCGAACTGGGCGGCACCATCCGCATCGCCGGCACGACGACCGAGATGCAGCCGCTCGGGCAGTTCCACCTGATCCGCGGCAGTTTCAACGTGGTCGGCAACACGCTCGACTTCACCTCCGGTAGCATTGATTTCAACGGCGCCAGCATCAGCGATCCGGGGCTTCATCTGGTTGCCACCTACACGGGCCAGAACCTGCTCGCGACCCTGACCGTGGGTGGTACGGCGCGGGATCCCAAGATCACGCTCTCCTCGACTCCGGAACTGCCGCAAGACGAGATTTTGGCGCAGATATTGTTTCATACCAATGCGGGCGCGCTGAGCCCATTCCAGCTCGCCTCGATCGCGGCTGGGATCGCCGAGATAACGGGAAGCGGCGGCGGCCTCGCCAACCCGCTGCAGAACGTGCAGAACGCGCTCGGACTCGATCAGCTCGGCATCACCACGGGGCCGAACGGGCAGCCGGTGCTGCAAGCCGGACGCTACATCGCGCGCGGCGTGTTCGTGGGCGCCGAGGAATCGACCGGCGGTAGCGGCGCGCGCGCCAAGATCACGGTCGATCTGACGCGCCGGCTGAAGCTCGACGCCAGCGCCGGGACCGGGCAGACCACCTCGGCGATCGGCGCAACGGGCGAGAGCACCGGCGCGAGTGTGGGGCTGCGGTATCAGTTTCAGTATTAGGCGGAGTAAGCGGCGAGGCTACGCTCGAAGCCATCGGTTTGTCGGCATCGGAGGCGGCGCGCATGTTCCTGCGCAGGGTGGTCGCGCCGGGGCGCGGATCGCTCGGAATTGCCAGCGCTACGGGTGCAGGCCGACATTGCCGCACCGCCGCCTCGGCGCAATCATCCCGCCTATCCCGGAGGAGCGCCATGCAAGCCTACGCCGATGCCCACGCCGCCGCAGCGCGCGATCCGGCGGCCTATTGGTCGGCGCTGGCCGCCGGCATCGACTGGGACGTGCCGCCCTCACGCATTTTCGATCCCGCCATCGCGCCCTTCGGCCGCTGGTTCCCCGGCGCGCGGCTGAACACGGCGTTCAACTGCCTCGATCGCCATGTCGCCGCCGGGCGGGGCGAGCAGGCGGCGCTGATTTGGGACAGCGCGATGGAGAACCGGATCGAGCGGTTCACCTATCGCGAACTCACCCTGCGCGTGGCGCGGTTCGCCGGGGCGCTGGCGGCGCGCGGCATCGGCAGGGGCGACCGGGTGGTGATCTATCTGCCGATGGTACCGGAGGCGGTCGTCGCTATGCTCGCCTGCGCGCGGCTGGGCGCGATCCACTCGGTCGTGTTCGGCGGCTTCGCGGCGGCGGAGCTGGCGGCGCGCATCGAAGACGCCAAGCCGAAGCTGATCGTCTCCGCCTCCTGCGGGCTCGAGCCGGGGCGCATCGTGCCATACAAGCCGCTGCTCGACGCGGCGATCGCCATGTCGGCGCACAAGCCCGAGAAGTGCCTGATCCTGCAGCGCGCGACCTGCCGGGCGGAGCTGATCGCCGGGCGCGACGAGGATCTGGCGGAGGCGGAAGCAGCCGCCCGCCCGCACGATCCGGTTTCGGTCGAAGCGACCGATCCGCTCTATATCCTGTACACCTCCGGCACCACCGGGAAGCCGAAAGGGATCGTGCGCGACAATGGCGGGCACGCGGTGGCGCTGTGGAACTCGATGCGGATGATCTACGGCGTCGATGCGGGCGATGTTTATTGGGCCGCGTCCGACGTCGGCTGGGTGGTCGGCCACTCCTACATCGTCTATGCGCCGCTGCTGCGCGGCTGCACCTCCGTCATGTACGAAGGCAAGCCCGTGGGCACGCCGGATGCCGGCGCGTTCTGGCGCGTGTGCGCCGCGCACAGGGTGAAGGTGCTGTTCACCGCGCCCACCGCGATGCGGGCGATCAAGCAGCAGGATCCCGACGCGAAGCTGATGGCGGGCCACGATCTGTCGGTGCTGGAGGCACTCTATCTCGCGGGCGAACGCTGCGATCCGCCGACCGCGGTGTGGGCCGCCGAGAAGCTCGGCCGGCCGGTGGTCGACCATTGGTGGCAGACCGAAACCGGGTGGCCGATCACCGCAGGGTTCCGCGCGTTCGGCCTGTTTCCGTTCAAGCCCGGATCGGGCGGGCGACCGAGTCCTGGCTACGATTTGCACGCGCTCGACGACGAGGGGCACGAGGTTCCGCCCGGAACCAACGGCAATCTGTGTCTCAAGCTGCCGCTGCCGCCCGGCTGCGCGCCGACGCTCTGGCAGGACGATGCGGGCTACGCGCGTGCTTACCTCGCAGATTTCCCCGGATACTATCGCACCGGCGATGCCGGCATGATCGACGACGATGGCGATGTGTGGGTGATGGGGCGCACCGACGACATCATCAACACCGCCGGCCACCGGCTCTCCACCGGGGCGATCGAGGAGGTGCTGGCGAGCCACGCCAATGTCGCCGAATGCGCGGTGATCGGCGTCAGGGACGCGCTCAAGGGGCAGGTGCCGTTGGGCCTCGTTGTGCTGAAGGCCGGCGTCAACCGGCCGGAGGCAGAGATCGCCGCGGAGCTCGTTGGGCTGGTGCGCGAGCGGATCGGCCCGGTGGCAAGCTTCCGCGAGGCGCTCGTGGTGCCGCGCCTGCCCAAGACCCGCTCGGGCAAGATCCTGCGCGGCACCATCCGCCGCATCGTCGACGGCGAGGGCTACACCGTGCCGCCGACGATCGAGGATCCGGCGGCGCTGGACGAGGTCAAAGCGGCGCTCGGCAGGGCGTGAGGCCCCCACCTCACCCCAACCCTGCGCGCCCCCGGGGCGGAGCGGGCGTCGCACGCCCGAGGCTTACGAAATTCGGGATGACGAGGGCGGGTTCCGTACGAAGTTTGGCGCCGGGCCGCGGCCCTTCGTACGGATTCGCGCGGCGGCTTGCCCGATTTCGTACGAAGTTTTGGCACGCGGACGGTCCTTGTGTACACCCGCCAAGACGGCTCAGGGCAGCAGGGAGATGTGCCAGCGCCGCTCCTCGATGGCATCGAGCAGGGCGTCGGCGGCGAGGCCCGGGATGCGGCGCAGCAAGCCGCGCGGCTTCGGGCGGAACCAGCGGGGCTTGGCCTTGTCGCCACCGATCTCGCGCACGACCGACTCCACGTCCCCGAACCCGTCGATCAGCCCGAGCGCTTTGCCACGGTCGGCCAGCATGAAGCTGCCGTCGAACACGGAAGCCGGGTCGGTCAGCCGGGCGCCGCGCCGCTCCTCCACCCAACCCTTGAACCTCGCGTGCAGGTCGTCGAGCAGCCTCTGCGTGAAGGCGACGTCGTCGGGGTCCTCGGGTAGGAACGGGTCGAGCCGCGCCTTGTGGACGCCCGCCGTGTAGAGCCGGCGTTCGACGCCGAGCCGTTGCAGGAGCTGGGGAAAGCCGAAGCCACCGCCGCGCACGCCGATAGAGCCGACGATGCTCATCGGATTGGCCCAGATGCGGTCGGCGGCGCAGGCGATCCAATACCCGCCCGAGGCGCCGACATCCTGGATCACCGCATGAACCTCGATGCGCGCCCTGTCGGCGCGGCGGCGGATGGCACTCGCGATCAGGTCCGATTGCACCGGCGAGCCGCCCGGGCTGTCGATGTCGAGAACCACCGGCCGGCCCTTGGCGGCGGCGAAGGCGGCCTCGATCCGCTGGGTGGTGCCGGCGAGATTGAGCTGGCCCATGCGGGCGGCGATCAGGCCGTGCAGCTCGATCACCGGCACACGGCGGTCGCGCCGCCAGAAGGCAAGGCGCATCAGGCCGCCTCCCTCGCCAGCGCAGCGAGTGCCGCGCGCGCGGCGGCCTCGCCGGAGAGCCAGGCGCCGCCGACGGTGCCGGCATACCCGTCATGGCAGGCCTCGCCGGCGAATATCAGGCGCCCGCCTGCGAGCGGCCGGGCTAGCGCCGCGCGTGCCTCCGCGCGGCCCGGCGGGACGTAGGCGTAGGCGCCGCGCACGAATGGATCGGCGTCCCAGCGAGTGACGAGCCGGGCGCCGCCCGCGAACAGCGCGTCCACCCGGCCGCCGAACAGCTTGCGGAGCTCGGCGAGCGCGAAATCGGCGACCGCCGCCTCGCCCGCCTGCGCCAGCTCCCAGGCCGGGCTCGCGCCGATCCAGCCCTGCACGTAGTCCCGCCCGTGCGGCCAGCAGTTGAAGATCATGAACGGCTCGCCGCTCTGACGGACCTGGTGATCGACGCTGGTGTGCGACGGCAGGCCGAGCCGGTCGGTCCCCGTGGCGCGCAGCACCACCTTGATCGCCAGCCCCATCGGCAGCGCCTCCAGCGCCGCCGCGGTCTCCGCCGGCAACGCCGGGTCGAAGCGGATCGCTCCGGCGCGCAGCACGCCGGTGGAGGCCGTGATGATCACCGCGCCGGCCCGCAGCGTGCCGTTCGGCGTTTCGACTTGGGCCTCGCTCCCACCCCAGGAAACAGCGAGCGCCGGGGTGCCGAGGCGGATGTCGAGCCCCTGGCCAAGCTGGGCCACCGCGGCGCCGATTCCGCCCTCGGGGACGAGGTTGAGCCCGCCCAGCGCGTTGCGCCGCCAGTCGCGCAGGCTGAAACGGTCGGCATCGGCGCAGCAGATCACCGGGCCTTCCCACGCCTCGACGGTCAGCGCCCAGGGATCGTCCTTAAGGCGCTCGGCGACCGCGGCGAGAGGGGCGTCGCCGCCATCGGCAAGGATGCGCTCCGCGGCGCGGCTGTAGCGCTCCCAGGCGCCGTCATAGTCGGCGAGTTCGGGCTCGCTAGCGGGGCGTTCGCCGACGAAGGTGCGCTCCTGGCGGATTTCGGCGGAGTTCAATAGCCGCAGGCCGAGCGCGTGGACCAGGGGCGTGACGGGGTTGCGGGCCGCGTCGTGCAGCCAGATCGCCCCCATGTCGAACCACTGCCCGTCCAATTCGGGCGGATGAGCGGTCCAGGCGCGCCCGCCGATGCGGCCCGACGCCTCCAGAACGATGGCACGCCGTCCTGCGGCGGCGGCAGCCCGTGCCGCGCCGATCCCGGCGGCGCCGGCGCCGATGATGGCGATGTCCGCATGGGTCATGGCGCGGCGGTCACGCGGCCTCGCTCAGCTTCGCCGGCGCCGCATCGGCGAGAAAGCGGGAGCGGTCGCTGGTCGCCCGGTCGATCGCAGATGCAGCCCGGGAAGTCGGGGAAATCGACGCCGTCGTCGCTGCGCGGCTCCTTGCGGATCAGGGCGATGTTGGAGGTCATTCCCCGCTCAGTGCCAGGCCGGACCGCTTCTCGATGTTCCGAAGCTTGCCAGCCCGGATATCCCGCTTCGGGTGCGGCACGCTGGCGTGGCCGGGGGCGCGCCTCGTGCCGGAACTGCCAATGGCTACCCTTGATCGACACGTAACGCCATCCGGCGCTTCCAGCGCCCGGATGGCATCGCGGCCATTCATGGCGACGTCATACACATGCCCGAGCGCTGCGGGCAAGCCGGCCTGGCCCTGCTCAGGCGGTTCTCGGCCATCCGCGCCATGTCCCGGCCCCTGGGTTCAGGCCGCGGCGGGCGGTAGCGGCTCGCCCGGCACGGGCGAGCCGCCGAAGCTCAGGATCAGCTTCCGCACCTCCTCGATCGCATCGTCCAGGCGCTGCGCATTCGTGCCGCGCGCCACGATGGCGACGCCGTTGCCGCTCGCGCGGTAGAACGGATAGCTGCCGATATCGACGTCGGCGTAGGCGGCCTGGATGTCGCCCAATCCTTCGGCGATTACGCCCTCGGCGATGCCGACCACGTGCACCGCGCGCGCCAGCACCGGGCGGCCGCCCTTGAGCCGCGGCGCGAGCGTTTCGAACATCGCCTGCATGATGCGCGGCACGCCGGCCATTACGTACACGTTGCCGATGACGAAGCCGGGCGCGGTGGAGATCGGGTTGTCGATCAGTGCCGCGCCGCGCGGCATCGTCGCCATGCGCTGGCGCGCCGCGTTGAACTGCCCCGGCGGATAGGCCTTTTCCATCCGCCGCCACGCTTCCGGGTGCCGTTCCCACGGGACGCCGAACGCCCTGGCGATGCATTCGCTCGTGATGTCATCGTGCGTCGGGCCGATGCCGCCGGTGGTGAAGACGTAGGTGTAGCGCGCGCGCACCTCGTTGATCGTCGCCACGATCATCTCGGCTATGTCGGGGATCACGCGCGCCTCGCGCACCGGAATACCGAGCTGCGACAGCCGGCTGCCGAGATATTGCAGGTTCACGTCCTGGGTGCGGCCGGACAGTACCTCGTTGCCGATCAGGATCACGCAGGCGGTGGGGTTCTCGGGCGTCATCGGCTCCCTCGCGGCCTCGTCACAGGAACCCGCGCAAGAGCGGGATCAGCGGCTTGTCCGCTGGCGGCATCTGGTACTCGCCGAGCTTTTCGGGGCGCACCCAGGCGAGCGTCTGGCCCTCCTTGGGCCGCACCATGCCCTTCCAGCGGCGGCACAGGAACAGCGGCATCAGCAAGTGGAAGCGTTCATAGGAATGCGAGGCGAAGGCGAACGGGGCAAGGCAGGATTCGGTGATCTCGATGCCGAGCTCCTCCTTGAGCTCGCGGATCAGCGCCGCCTCCGGCGTCTCCCCCGCCTCCATCTTGCCGCCCGGGAACTCCCAGAGACCGGCGAGCCACTTGCCTTCGGGGCGGCGGGCCAGCAGCACGCGCCCGTCGCGGTCGATCAGCGCGCACGCGGCGACCAGGACGAGGTTCGCCCCGGATTGCGCGAGCGGCTGGACGGGCTCGGATTGCGCGGATGAAGCGGCGTGGAACAGCTCGTCGCGGGTGGCGGCGAACTGCCAGACCGGATGCTCTCCGCCGCGCGCGACGAAGCTTTCGACCCCGGTGCCGGTCTCGCGGAAGCCGATCCGGCGCAGCACCGCGGCGGAGGCTGGGTTGTCGGTGGCGACATTGGCCTGCAGCCGGTCGATGTCGAGATTGGCGAGCGCCCAGCGGGCAAGGCGGCCGGCCGCTTCGGTGGCAACGCCGTGGCCCCAGAAGCGGCGGCCGATCCAGTAGCCGAGCCGTCCGGTCCGGGACCCGCGGTCCACCTCCAGGCCCACCACGCCGACCAGGATCTCGTCCGCGCCCTCCTGGCCGGTGATCGCCAGGTGATACGCGTCGCCCTGCGCGAGCCCCGCGCGGGTCGCGGCGATCCATTCGTCGGCCAGCGGGCGGGGGTACGGGAACGGCACGCGCGAGAGCGTGCGCGAGACCTCCCAGTCGTTGACCAGCCGGTGCAGCGCCTCGGCATCCGAGGGCTCGAGCGGGCGTAGCCGAAGGCGCTCGGTGACGAGGGGGGCGAAGCCGGCGGGCGCGGCGGCCTTCCTGGGCGCGCGCCGGCGGGCGCGGGCTGGCCGCTCGACGGTATCGGTCATGCCGCCAGGATCCGCGCCCCTTCGGGCTGCGCCGCCGACTGCCGGCCGCGATGCGCGGCGCGCCAGAGATACCAAGCAGCGACCGAGCGGTAGGGCGCCCAGGCGGCACCGATCTCGGCGAGCGCCTTCGGCCGGGGCTGGGCATCGAGGCGCTTCAGCACCCGGTAGCCCTCGCGCACGCCGAAATCATCGACCGGCAGCACGTCCTTCCGCCCGAGGGTGAAGATCAGGAGCATCTCGACCGTCCAGCGTCCGACGCCGCGGATCGTGGTCAGCCGCTCGATCAGCCGCTCGTCGGTCAGGCGCGCGGCGGCGGCGCGACTTGGGATCGTGCCGTCAAGAGCGCGGGCGCTGATCTCGCGCAGGCAGGCGACCTTGGTGGCGGAGAAGCCGCAGGCGCGCAGCATCGCCTCCGGGGTGGCCAGCACCTGCGCGGGCTCGGGAAAGCCGCCATAGAGGGCGAGGAAGCGCGCAGTGATGGCGCGCGCCGCTTGGCCGTGGAGCTGCTGATGGGCGATCGCCCGCATCAGCGCCTCGTAGGGGCTTTGCCGCCGCGCGACCTCCAGCCGCGGACGTCCCACCTCGGATATCAATTGCGCCCAGTCCGAATCGGCGGAAAGATGACGCATGGCGTCCTGCATGGCAGGGTTATGACGCGAGGCCGGACCCGATGCCAGCCGGTCCACCGCCGTGCCGGAGGACTACACGCGATGCACACGGGCTCCCGTCTCCAGCTCGGGGAGCGTGCGGCCGATGAGGACCGCCGCACGGCAAGCTTGGCCGGCCTCGCGGTGATCCTGGCGCTGCTCGTGCTCGGGCTGATGCTGGTGCAGGCGTTGCACCGGGAATCGGTGCTCGAGGACTGCCTGCTCGCCGGCCGGCGCACCTGCCTCACCATCGCGCCGGCGGGGCCGCCGGCCTGAACTTTCAGGCCAGCACGACGAGCGCCACCACGCCGGCGACAGTGGCGTATTTCAGCCCGTAATAGACCTTGCGGTTCCACTTCTTGAGCCGCTTGGCGGCCAGCCGGCCCTGATAGATCGTCGCGAAGGCGCGGTTGGCGAAGCCGATCTTCTCGCCCGGCACGTTCTCGGTCGCGGTCGCCTTGACCAGATGGTTGATGACGAAGCGGTTGATCGCGGTCGGGATCCGTCCGCGGAGCGGCCGCTCGACGTCGCAGAACAGGATCAGCCGGTTCACGTCGGTCTTGTTCTCGGCGTAGTGGATGAAGGTCTCATCGAACACCATCGCCTCGCCGTCGCGCCAGGAGCGGCGCTCGCCGTCCACCTCGATGAAGCACTCGTCGCTGTTGGCGGTGCGAAGGCCCAGGTGATAGCGCAGGCTGCCGGCGAACGGGTCGCGGTGCGATTGCAGCCGCGCGCCGGGCGGCAGCAGCGTAAACATGGCGCCATGGACGGTCGGGATTGCGTTGAGCAATTCGACCGTCTTTGGGCAGAGCCGCTCGGCGGAGGCCAGCGGCGCGTCGTACCATTTCAGGTAGAACCGCTTCCAGCCGGTGCGGAAGAAGGAGTTGAAGCCGAGATCGTTGTAGCTGCGGGCGGCGCGCACCATGCCTTCGTCCAGCAGCCGCAGCCCTTCCTCACGGATCGTCTGCCAGTTCGCGGCCAGCGGCGCGAGTTCGGGGAAGGCCGCCGGGTCGTGGAACGGCCGGGCGGGCACGCGGGAGAACAGATAGACGAAGGCGCTGTACGGGGCGAGGAACGTCGAATGATCCGTCAGTTGCCGGCCGAACTTGTGGCGCACATTGCCGCGGAAATGGACGAACGCGGCGGAGGCGACCAGGCCGCCGAACAGGCCGAACTTGACAGCGGTGCCGATCATGCCGGGGCGGCTTAGCAGACCACGCCGAGGCCCCGCAAATGATCGATCTCGGCCGGCTCGTAGCCCGCTTCACGCAGCACCTCCGCGCTGTGCTGGCCGAGGGCGGGCGCCTTGCGGGGGGTGGTGCGCGGCGCGCCCTCGATCTGGAACGGGCTCATCACCGTCAGCATATCGCTTGCTTCGAACGGCACCACCGCGCCGATCGCGCGCGCCTGCCGGTCGTGCGGGATTTCATCCACCGTGTGCACCACGCCGAAGGTGACGCCAGCCGCATGCATCACCTCCATCAGCTCGGCAAGGTCGCGCTGCGCGAAGGCGTCGTCGAGGGTGGCGATCAGCGCGGCGGCATTGGCGCGGCGGGAGGGGATCGCCGCGAAGCGCGGATCGTCGGGGAGGCCCGGCAGGCCGAGCGCGGCGCAGAAGGGGCGGAACTGGCGTTCCTCGTTCAGCATCGACAGCATGAACCAGCGGCCGTCGCGCGTGCGGTACATGTTCGTCACCGCGTTCGGCGCCTGCGTGCGCGCCACGCGCGGAGGGATGGTCGCCTCGCAGAAGCGCGCCTGCGCGAAAATGCCGTTGGCCCAGAGCCCGTTCGCCAGCAGCGAGCTGTGCACGACGCCGCCCTTGCCGGTGCGCTCGCGCCGGTAGAGCGCGGTGACGATCGCCCCGAACAGCCCCATGGCACTCGGATGATCGCCCATGCCCGGCACCGAGCGCGCGGGGGGAAGGGTGGAGTCGGCGCGCACGATGTCCATGAGACCCGAGCGCGCCCACCAAGCGGTGGAATCGAAACCGGACTTCTCAGCCTCGTGGCCGGTTTCGCCATAGGCGCTGAACGCCGCGTAGATCAGGCGCGGATTGAGGGGCGTAAGGTCTTTCGCGGCGAGCCCCAGCCGGTGGCGCACATTGCGCGGATAATTGGTGATGAAGATGTCCGCCTGCGCCGCCAGCCGGTGCAGCACGGCCTGCCCTTCCTTGCTCTTGAGGTCGAGCGCGAGGCTGCGCTTGTTGCGCCCGGTCAGCAGCCACGCGTAATCGTGCTCGCTCGTCGGCATTCCCGGCAGGCGGCCGAGATTGCGGTAGGGATCGCCCGTGCCGGGCGGCTCGATCTTGATCACGTCGGCGCCGAAATCGCTGAACACCGTAGCGGCAGCCGGCGCGGCGACGAAGCTCGCACAGTCGATCACGCGCAGCCCGGCGAAGATCGGCGCCTCGTGCTCAGAGTGGTGGGACGAGGAATCGGTCATGGGCTTTGCTCCGCTCGGGCGCGCCAGCGGACCATAGTTCGCCACGGGCGGAAAGCGGCCTCAGCCGAGCAGCGCGGCGGCCTCGATGGCCGCACCCGGCAGCAGCGCCGGCTGCAGCCGCCCGCCGGAGACGACGCGGATGGTTTCGCCGTAGCTCTCACCTGCCGGGCGCCGGTCTACCTCGATTCCCCGGCCGGCAGGCTGACCACCCAGACCTTTGGGATGAAGTGGCGAGCGCAGAGCGCCAGCTTAACGGTGCGGTCGTCAGTCCGCGTCCTCGGTGCAAATCCAAGCGTCCGCAATGTCCCTTGCCCGGGGCGGACGGATCGGCTCTTGCGCACCCGGCCCCCGGCTGGTCATTGCGCTGGGGCGAGCTAGGGTGTGGGTCGGACTGAAGCAGCAATCAGCCAACCGGAGCATCAGATGACCAGCAAGCCGGAACATGCAGGATTTTCCGCCGAACGGCTGGCGAAGATCGATGCGGTGATGACGCGCCGCTATGTCGATACCGGCAAGCTGCCGGGCATCCTGACCATGATCTACCGGCGCGGGACGCTGGTTCACACCGGCCTATCCGGCCACATGGACCTGGAACGCCGCAAGCCGATGCGGGAGGACGCGATCGTCCGCATCTACTCGATGAGCAAGCCGATCACCGCCGTGGCGCTGATGATGCTGGTCGAGGAAGGCGCGCTCGGTCTCGACGACGAGGTGGCGACCCACATCCCGTCCTGGAAGAACCTCGGTGTGTACGCCACCGGGGTGCCGAGCTTGCTCACCAGCGCCTCGCCACAATTCATAACCACGCCGCCCCTGCGGCCGATGAAAGTGGTCGATCTCGTCACTCACACGTCGGGCCTGACCTACGGGTTCATGAACCGCACCAGCGTCGATCGCGCCTATCGCCACTACAAGGTGGCCGATTTCACGACCGAGGGCGGGCTCGAGGCGATGATCGAGCAGCTTTCCAAGCTGCCGCTCGATTTCTCGCCAGGCACCGCGTGGAATTACTCGGTCTCGATCGACGTGATGGGTTATCTGGTGCAGAAGCTCAGCGGCATGAAATTCGGCGAGTTTCTCCGCACGCGGCTCTTCGAGCCGCTCGGGATGAAGGACACTGCCTTCTGGTGTCCGCCCGAGAAGATCGGCCGCTTCGCCTCTTGCTACATGCCGGGAGAGAACGGACGGTTGAAGTTGCAGGACGACGCCGAGCGCAGCACCTACGCCGCGCCGCCCAATCTTGAATCCGGCGGCGGCGGACTGGTGTCCACCGCGCACGATTACATGCGCTTCTGCCGCATGATGGTCGCGGGTGGCACGCTCGACGGCGTGCAAATCCTCAGCCCCAAGACGGTGGCGCTGTTCAGCCTCAACCACCTGCCGGGCAACAAGGAGCTGGCCGAACTCACCACCCCCGGGCTGTTCAGCGAGGGCGGCTACAACGGCATCGGGTTCTCGATCGGCTGCGGCGTCAATATCGACGTCGCCAAGACGCGCCTGCCCGGCACGCTCGGCGAGTATTTCTGGGGCGGCGCGGCGGCGACCGCGTTTTGGATCGACCCCAGGGAAGAGCTGGCGGTCGTGTTCATGACGCAGGTAATCGGCAGCGACGCGCGGCTGACGCTGCGGCGCGATCTTCGCACGCTCGTCTATTCGGCGATGACGGAGTCGTTCGCCTAGGCCAGCAAATCCCAGCGGGAGGGTGGCTCGACCCGCTCTGTTCACCTCTCCCGCGTTGCGGGAGAGGTCTGGGCGAAGCGGCGGGTGAGGGTGTCACGCGGACTCCGCAAGAGCGGCGCGCACTGCGGCGACGATGGCCGCGTATGCCCCGCAGCAGCACGGATTGCCGCTCATCTGCTCGCCAATTTCCGCCTCGCTGCGCGCGGTCTATGCCGCGTCGGCCAGTTGGCTTTTCCGCAGCACCACCAATCGTCGCACGCCGACGATCTGGCGCAGGTTTCCCTCGATTGGCCCCAGCATCTCAGCCGGCGCGTCCTCGATCGCGACCTCGACATGCATCTCCGCCGAGCCGCGATGCGACCACATGCGCCCGGGGATCAAGCCGCGCTTGGCGAACGGTTCCATCACACGGGGCAGCAAGCCGGGATCGGGATCGGCATCGAGCATGAACCGTGCCGCAGCACGGCGCGCAGATTCGTCGGACATGACGGGAAAATCCTCTGTGGAACGGATGCGAGCGGGCGAACCCGGCTGCTCAGGCAGCCGGGCGGCTAATTCGCGTCAGTCGCGTCCACAGAGACATGCAGGAAGAATAGCAGAGGTTCGGCCGCGCGCGCAACACGCGCGCGCTCATCCGCCCGCCCAAGCCAGTGGCGCCACGCGCACCAGCGGGATCCCATGCGCGGCGACGATGCCGTCCTGCAACGACAAGGGCACGGTCAGCACCGGCGTTCCACCTCCGGCCGGCACCTCGGCGAGCAGCGATAGCACGGCTTTGGCGACGAGCGCCGCATGGTCAGGCATCACGTGATGCGCCGCCAGCACGTCCATCGCCTGCGCGAACCCCGTGGCATGCACCACAAGCTCCGCGGTGGGCTGCAAGTCCGCGTCGAGTCCCGCGCGGCCGGTTGCGGTCGCCTCCAGCGGCCCCCAATGCAAGGCGGCCGCGCGCACGCGCAGGCTGCCGCCCGCCTGCTGCCAGAGCCGCGCCCGCTGCTCGGGCTCGCCCGGTCCCGGCACCGGCCCGGTGATGCCGAAATCACCACTCGCCGCCTGAACCACCTCCCCCAAGGGCCAGGACCGGCCCTGCGGCAGCTCGATCCGCCCGATGCTGAATTGGGCCGCGAGCGCATCGCGCTCCGCCTTCGCGCTAGGATCGATCGTGATCTCCGCCGACGCCCGGCTCACCGAGGCCGATGCCCCGCCGCCTTGCGGCGCGATCCGCAGCTCCCGCCCGGCGAACGAGATCGGCACCGGCGGCGCGAGCCGGCTCAAATCCAGCCGCACCTCGGAGGCGCCCTCAATCGCGAACCCCGGCCAGCCGGCGAATGCCATCTCCTGCCGCCCGTGCGGGCGCAGCACCAGCACCGAGGGGGCGATCGGGGCGAGGTCCACGTCCAGCCGCGCCGCCCGCCAGTCCACCTGGGCGGGCAGCAGCGGGCCCGCGCCCGAAAGCGCCACGTCGCTCAGCACAAGCCGCGCCACCGCGGGCCACCCTGCATAGTGCCGACCACCCAGGCTCACGGTCCAGCCCTCCGCCCGCCGCGCCGCCGCCCACTCGTCGAGCCGGGCGGAGAGCCGGTGGATGAGGAACACCCACCATCCGGTCCACAGCAGGACAGCGATCACGACCGCGGAACAGAGCCCGAAGAACAGCCGCCGCATCCTTGATCCTTTCATCGGTCGACGGTTCCGTCCCCAGCCGCTGCCCCGCCGCAGCCGAACCCTCGCTGACGGAAAAATGTGCGGTGAATCCAGAGTTTTCCGGCTCCCGCCTGCGATCGTCTGGGAACCCGGATGGCTCTCAACCCACAGACTTGTCCACAGCCGCCGCCGGCTCCCCCGCAAGTGTCCGCGCGAGGCTCTGCATCAGCGCCTCCCGCCCATCGCCCGAAGGGATCGGGGAAAGAAGCTCGATGCGAATCGTGCCGGGAAGCTTACGGAAGGCCCGGCGCCCCCAATAGCGCCCGGAATCTGTCAACACCGGGATCACGGGCAGCTTCGCCCGCGCCGCCATCGCCGCAATTCCCGGCTGGAGCGGGCGCATCCGCCCCGGATCGGAGCGGGTGCCCTCGGGGAAGATGACTACCTGCTTGCCCTCCGCAACCACCCGGTCGGTCTCGTGGAGCAGATGACGCAGCGCCGCCGGCCCTGCCGCGCGGTCCACCACGATCATGCCCGAGGGCTCGATCATGGCCCCGAACAGCGGGATGCGCTGCAGCTCCCGCTTGATCACATAACAGGGGCGCGGCAGCAGGACCAGCCAGACCATGGTGTCGAATGCCGACTGGTGCCGCGAGGCGAGCAGCGCCGGGCCTTCGTGCGGCAGATGCTGCAGTCCGCGCACCTCGTAGCCGATCCCGCAGATCGCGCGCAGCCCGGCGAGCACCGAGCGGGCCCACAGGCGCGGCACGGCGAGGGTACGCTCCGGCGCGAGTTTGCAGAGCGGCCAGCCGACCAGGCAGAGCAGGAAGGTCAGGCCGAAAAAGTAGAGGTTGAAGAGCGCCGAGCGCAGCAGGATCACCGCGCGGCCTCCTGCGTGCCGGCGATGAGGCGCGGCGCGTCTGCCGGCAGCAACGTGGTCAGCCCGAGACGCGCGGCGAGCAATTTCAGATACTCGCTGATCAGCAGGCGCACCCCGGCCGGCGTCGGCACCGGCGCGGGCTCGAGGCGCACGCCGGGCAGAGCCCGCCCGATCTCGGTGAGCGCCCGGGGCATATGATAGTTGGCTGTCACCACGATGAGCGAGGCTGCGTGCCGCGCGCGCGCCCAGGCGGCGATTTCGGCGGCGTTGCCGCGGGTCGAGGTGGCGCCGCGCCCCAGCGTCACCCGATCCGCGAGCGGTCCGGGCTCCACCCCGGCCTCGCGCGCCAGGGCAGCGAGTCCGGCGTGACCACCGATGCCGGTGACGAGCAGGCTCGGCGCGCGCCCCTCTTCTAGCAGCTTGAACCCCGCCCGCACCCGGTCCGCCCCGCCGGTCAGCGCCGCGATGCCGTCCGCATATCCCGGATCGGGCGCGGGGCTCGCGATCAGCATGGCGAAGCGCACGAACCCGCCGATGAAAGCCAGCACCAGGGCTACCGATGTCAGCGCGAGGGTACGGCGCCAATGTCGCCGGGCGAAGCGGCGTCCGGCCGGCCAGGCGCGCCCGCTCACGGCAGCCGCCTCAGCCAGTGACGCACGGTCGCTTGCGCGGTGAGGAAGCCGATCAGCCCGGCGCCGAGTGGCAGGGCCGGCAACAGCATCCAGAGCGCCGGCATCAATCCTCCGGCGCCGCGCGCTGTCTCTGCTGGAATGAAGGGTGCCGCCAGCCGGCCGAGCGCCAGCAGCACTGGCGCGGCAATCACCGCGCCCAGCAGCGCGCCGCCCGCGGCAAGCCCCGTGGCGCGGCGGGCGAAGCGGGCAGCAATGAAAGAGTCCGTGGCGCCCAGGCCATGCACGATCTCGATCGCCTCGCGTCGCGTCGCGATCCCGGCCCGCGTGGCAACCGCGATCACCGCAGCCGCCACGGCCGCCAGCGCTAGCAGGGAGGCGCCGGCGCAGGCTTGGAGACTGCGCGCGAGCCGCGCCAGACGCGCGACCCAAACCCCCTGGCTCTCCACCGAGGCCCCCGGCACCGCCTGCGCGAGAGATTGGCTCAACCCGTCGGTCGGGTGATTCGGATCGGCGAGGCGAACCGCGATCACCCCGGGCAGCGGCAGTGCCGGCAGGTCCGCGCTGTCGCCGAGCCAGGGGCGGAGCACCTGCAGTAGCTCTTGCTGCGGCACGATCCGCGCGTCGGCAACACCCGGCGCGTCTCGCAGGAGCGCCAATGCGCGGCCAATGCGGGTCGCGCCGTCGCCGCCGGCGGCCTCGGGCTGCGGCACCTCGATGGTCAGCACCGCCTCCGGCCCGCTCTGCCAATGGCGCGCGAGCGCGGCGGCGCCGACCCAGAAGGCAAGGCCGAGTGCCGCGAGAAACGCCATCGCGGCAACGATGAACGAGAGCATCCGGTCGCCGAGCACGCGCCGCAGCCCCAGCTCGTCGAAGCCGGAAGGACGGAGCGAGGCGCGCCGGTCCGCCATCAAGCCTCCTCGCGCATCCGGCCGGAGTCGAGGCGCAGCGCCGGGGCCGGATTGCGCGCCACCAGGGTCTCGTTATGCGTGGCGACGATCACCGTGGTGCCGATCCGGTTCATCTCGCGGAAGAGTTGCATCAGCCGCTCCGCCTGGGCCGCGTCCAGGTTGCCGGTCGGTTCGTCGGCCAGCAGCAGGTCGGGCCGGGTGATCACGGCGCGTGCGATCGCCACGCGCTGTTGCTCCCCGCCGGAGAGCGCGGGCGGCAACGCGTCGGCCCGCCGCGAAAGGCCGACCCAGCGCAGCATTTCCCCCACATCGGCGCGGATCTGACCCTCGGGCCGCCCGGCGATCCGCAGCGGCAACGCCACGTTGTCGAAAGCGGAGAGATGATCGAGCAAGCGAAAATCCTGAAACACCACCCCGATGCGCCGACGCAAGCCCACGAGCGCGCGGCGCGGCGCGTGATCCACCGCCGTGCCGAGCAGATCGAGTCGCCCGCGGCTCGGCCGCACG
The DNA here is from genome assembly GCA_035685165.1 of Acetobacteraceae bacterium. Classification (GTDB taxonomy): domain Bacteria; phylum Pseudomonadota; class Alphaproteobacteria; order Acetobacterales; family Acetobacteraceae; genus DATFDN01. The sequence continues at coordinate 124,116 of DASRBI010000005.1, read as the reverse complement.
GCCAGATACATGAGCCGCATCAGGCTTGTCTTGCCGGCCCCGGATGGCCCCAGCAGCCAGCGGAAGCAGCCGTCTGGCAGCTCGCAGGTGATGTCATGCAGCACCTCGGGCCCGTCGCGCCCGGCGGTCCCGGGGTATGACAGCCCCACCCTCTCGAATCGCACCATCGCTCAAGCCTTCGGGCAAGGCTTCTGCCATCGCGGCCCTTCGCCGGGGAAGCGTCCTAAAGATTGCGCGACGCAGGCTGCTTCACCACTTTAGCGCGCATATGCGACTGACCTGCCCCGCCTGTACGTCGGTCTATGAGGTGTCCTCCGCGCTGCTCGCCGGCCGGCAGGCGGTGCGCTGCGCCAAGTGCGGGCATCGCTGGGCGCCGCCGGGGTCCGAACGGCCCGCAGCCGCCCCGGTGCGCGAACGCGACGATCCACCGGCGCCCCGCGCCCCGTCGCGCGATCCTGCCCCGTTCGCGCCCCTGGTCGCCGAAGCGCGCCGCCCCTCGATCGAGCCGAGGGCGCGGGGCGGACGCATGGCACTCGCCTTGGCCTGGATCGGCTCGGTGGCGGTGGTGTTGCTGGCCCTTTGGGCCGCGTTCGCCTGGCGCGCCGAGATCATGCACGCTTGGCCCCCAAGCGCGCGGGCCTATGCCGCGTTCGGGATCGACCGGAGGGGCGGCGAGCAACCAGTCGTCCCTCCCCACACGCGAGGGGGCTAGGGCGAGAGGATCGCCCCCGCACGCCCGCGTCGCGCGCGACGGCTCACTCCGCTGCGGGCGTGCTGCTGCGGATCAGCCCCCGCGGGCTCGGGGTCTCGATGAACTCCAGAATCTCCGCGATCAGCGGGTCCATGCCGAAACGCTCGCGCGTGCGCTCCAGCCGCTCGGCGAAGGTTCCATCGCCGTGGAACAAGGACCGGAAGCCGATCCGCACGCGGTGGATTTGCTGACGATCATAGCCGCGGCGGCGCAGGCCGATGACGTTCAGCCCCGCCACCCGCGCGCGGTTGCCGAGAACGGTCGTGAACGGCGGCACGTCTGCCTCCACCCCCGAAACGCCGCCGACCATTGCGGCGCGCCCGATGCGGACGAACTGATGCAGCGCGGCCGAGCCGCCGATCACCGCATGGTCGGCGATCTGCACATGCCCGCCCATGACGACGTTGTTGGCGATGATCACGCCATCGCCGATGCGGCAGTCATGCGCGACGTGGGTGACGGCCATCAACATACAGTCGGCGCCGATCTCGGTCACGCCGCGGCCGTGCGCGCTGCCGCGATGCACCGTGCAATGCTCGCGAAGCTGGGTGCGTGGGCCGATCACGCAGCGGGTCGGCTCGCCACGGTATTTCAGGTCCTGCGGCGCCATCCCGACGGTACAAAAGGGATAAACCACCGCATTCGCGCCGATCACGCTGTGGCCGTCCACCACCACGTGCGAGATAAGCCGCGCGCCGTCGTCGATGACGGCATCGGGCCCCACCGTACAGAATGGGCCGATACATACTCCCGCGCCGATCTCGGCGTCGCGGGAAACGATGGCGGTGGGGTGAATGACAGCGTGGGCGGGACGGGGCTGAATAGAGGCGGCTAATGCATCCATGAACCGGTTTTCCGACGGAACCGCATACGAAACCTAGCCGAAGCGAACCTGCCACCCCAGTCAATCATTGTTGCAGGATATTTCTTAGGACGGGCCCGTAAATCTCTGGCGTCAATGGTTTTTGTGCGGCTAGCCGCCTCGGTCCATGATCATCGCGGCATAGGTGGCCTCAGCGACATCGGTGCCGTCCACGCGGGCGATGGCATGGAATTTCCAGACGCTGCCCCGGTTGCGCTCCTTCGCGACATGGATACGCAGTTGATCCCCCGGCATGACGGGGCGGCGGAACTTCGCGCCCTCGATCGACATGAAATAGACAACCTTACCGGCCGCCTCGTCCCCCAGCGTCTCCACCACCAGCACGGCCGCTGTCTGCGCCATGCTTTCGATGATCAGCACCCCGGGCATCACCGGGTGCCTCGGGAAGTGGCCCTGGAAAAATGGCTCGTTCACGGAGACGTTCTTGATGCCGATCGCCGAGCGGTTACGGATCACCTCGACCACGCGGTCGATCATCAGGAACGGATAGCGATGCGGGATCGCCTGCAGGATGCGGGCGATGTCCGCAACCTCCAGCCGCTCCGCCGTCTCCTCGCCCTGGCCTTGAACCGCTCCCGCGTCCATCGCCTAGTCCGTCCGCTCCCCCCGGGCCGGCTTGGAGCCGCCGCGCACGAGTTTCTGTAGCAGCGCCACCTGCCGGAAAAAGGCGCGCACCGGCATCGCCGGACTGCCCACCACGTCGGCGCCGGCTTCCACGTTCCGCATGACGCCGGCCTGGGCGCCGATCCGGGCGCGGTCGCCGATCGAGAGATGGCCGGTGAGCCCGGCCTGCGCGGCGACCACGACGAAATCCCCCAGCACGGTCGAGCCGGAAATGCCTGCCTGCGCCACGATCACGCAGCAACGGCCGAGGCGCACATTGTGGCCGATCTGGACCAGATTGTCGAGCCGCGAGCCAGCGCCGATCACCGTGTCGGCGAGCGCGCCGCGGTCGATGGTGCTGTTCGCGCCCACCTCCACGTCGTCCTCGATCAGCACCCGTCCGAGCTGCGGCAGCGTGCTCAAGCCCTCGCCGCCGGTGGCGAGGCCGAACCCAGCCTGTCCGACCCGCACGCCCGCGTGCAGCACGACGCGCGCCCCGATCAAGGCGTGGCTCACCGAGGCGCTGGGGCCGATCCGGCAATCGGGACCGACCACGACACCCGCGCCGATGATCGCCCCCGGGCCGAGGCGGCAACGCGGGCCGATCTCCGCGCTCGGCCCGACGACGCAAAGCGGGCCGATCTCGGCGGACGGATCGACCTGCGCGGCGGGATCGACCACGGCCGAAGCGTGAATGCCCGGCCGGAGCGGCGGCAGCGGATGGAACAGCTCGGCCACTCGTTTCCAGGCGAGCGCGGGGTGCTCGCACAGGATCACCGCCGTGCCGGGTGGCGCCGCCTCTTCCAGCTCCGGGCCGACCAGCACGGCCCCGGCGAGCGTCGCGCGCAGCGCCTCGGCATGGCGACGGGAGTCAGCGAAGCTCACATGCGTGGGTCCGGCCGCTCCGAGCGGCGCCAGCGAGACGAAGAGCGCCTTCGGATCGGGCGCCCGCACGATCCGTCCCGCGCTCGCCCGCTCGACCGCCTCCAGCCCGTGCGGCCCGGTGCGGGCGTAAAAGCGCGTGTCCGCGGGCAGGGCGGCGCGCCCGGCGTCTGGTTCCCGCGCGCCCGGATCGGCCACGCTCAGCGGTGCTGAGGGGCGCCGCCGGCGGAGGCGGGCTTGGCCGGGGCCGGCGCGGCCGACGCGGTCGCGGCGGCCTTGTCGGCAGCGGCCTCGGCGGCGGACGAGGGCGCGTTGGCCGACGCGACCGGCGGCTCGACGCCGTCCGGTGGGATGACGACGCTGGTCAGGGTCTTGTTCAGCAGGTTGGCCGCCTCGGGGGTGATGTCGAACTCGGCCTGATTGAGCGCCACCTCGGCCCGCTGCAGCACGAGGTTCATCCCGTGCGCCGCTGCCACCCGCTGCACCACGTCGCTCAGCGTGCGCTCGATCTGCGCAAGCGCATACTGGCTGGCCTCCTGGATGATGCGTCCGCGTTCGCTGAACTTTCGGCGCGATTCGGCGATGCGGTCCTGCAACTCCTTCTCGCGCGCGCGCACCTGCTCGGCGCTCAGCTTGGCGCGGTCGTTGGCGAGCTGCTGGCCGAGATCGCGCAGTGCGACCTCCTCCTTCTGCGCGTCCTCGTTCAGCTTCTGGCGGCGCTCGGCGACGATCTTGTCGGCCTCGCGGTACGCGGTGGAGGCGCGCAGCACGTCCGGGATCGAGATCACGCCGATTACCGCCGCCGGCGGCATCGCGCCGCGCGGCACGTCCGGCACGGTGGGCGGTGGAGGAAGCTGCATCTGCACCGGGGCCGGGCCGGGGGCGCCAGCGGCGGTCTCGGCCTCCGCGGGTGCGGCGAGCGGCGTCGCAGGCTCTGCGGCGGCCGGCGCCGCGGTGCGGCTGGGCGCGGCGGCGCGCGGAGCGGCCCGTGTTCCCGCTCCGCCGCCGCCCTGGCCAGGGATGAACCAGCCGGGACCGCTCGAACTTTGTGCCCAGGCCGGCACGGAGAATGAAAGCGCAGCAGCCGAGAGCAGGAGCGCGCGCGAGAGCCGAGTTGATTTCACTTAGAACCTCGTACCGAAACCGAAGCGGAAGATCTGCGTCGTGTCATACTTCTGTTTGATGACGAACGGCGTTACGTCGATGTTTACCAAGCCGAACGGCGTCTTCCAGGAAATGCCCACTCCGGCGCCGAGCCGGGGTTTGTTTGGCTCGTAGATGGTCGGGCACTGCTGGTTGGTCGCCGTCGAGCAGCTGTTCGACTCGAACGTGCCCTGGGTCAAGGATCCCACATCCACGAAAGTTCGGCCGGAAATGCCGATGTCCTGGGGCAGTGGCAGCGGGAATTGCAGTTCGGTCGATTGCGTCCAGATGAACCGGCCGCCCACGGAGTCCACCGTGCCGTTGGGGGTGACCGCGTGCGGGCCGGCGCCGCCGATTTCGAAGCCGCGCAAATTGTCGCCGCCGAGATAGAAGCGGTCGATCACCGATTCCTGGTGATCCAGCGGGAAAAGCTGTCCGACGCCGCCCCGGATCGCCAAGGTCCAGTTGCTATTGCCGGTGAGGAAATCGAGCGGGATGTAATAGGCGCCATCCGCGCGGGCGCGCACGAACACCGCCTGCCCGCCGAGGCCGGCGAAATCGGTGCCGAGCGAGACCAAGCTGCCGGAATGCGGCTGGATCTTGCTGTCGCGGTAATCGAGCGCTAGCACTTGGCTCACCATCGACAGCAGCGAGCCGCCTTCCTGGCTGGTAATGTAGAAATCGGTGGTGGTGACGTTGAACAACTGGCGCTGCACCAGCGAGTAGCTCCACACCTGCTGCAAGTGCTCATTGAAGTTGTAGCCGAGCCGCGTGGTGAAGCCGACCCGCTTCTCGTCATATGGCTGGGTGCCTAGCGTATTGGTCTGGATGAAGAAGGCATCGCCGCCGAACAACAGGTTGCGGTCGAGAAAATACGGGTCCGTCACAGAGAGCGTCAGTGAGCTCTCCCTCTGCGCCAGCACGCCGTTGATGCCGGCGTCGATGCCGGTGCCGATGAAGTTGTTTTCACGAATGCCCGTCGAGAGCAGGAAGCCGGCATCGGTCGAATACCCGCCGCCGAGGCTGAACTCGCCGGTTGCCTTCTCTTCTACGTTCGTCGTCAACACCGCCTTGTCGGGCGCCGAGCCGGGCGAGGTCTGGATGGTGACGGTGTTGAAGTACTGCAAGTCCTCCAGCCGCTGGCGCGAGCGACGGATCAGCTCCTCGTTGTAGGCGTCGCCTTCGGCGATACGGAACTCGCGGCGGATCACCCGGTCCTGGGTGCGGACGTTGCCGGTGATGTCGATGCGCTCCACATAAACGCGCGGGCCTTCGCCCACATCGAATTCAAGCGCGACGGTATGAGCCTTGGGGTCGCGCTCAATGCGTGGGTTCACTTGCACGAAGGCAAAGCCGCGCGTGCGGATCGCATCCTGCATGGCGTCGATCGTGCGTCCAACCGCATCGCCATCGTACCAGTCGCCCTCGCCCAGCTTCAGATACTGGCGCAGCGAGTCCGGCTGAACCCCGGGCAGGTCGGATTTGATTGAGATCTTGCTGATCCGGTAGCGTTCGCCTTCGTGCAGCACGAAGGTGATGAAAAACGAGCGGCGGTCGGGCGCCAGCGCAGCGGTCGCGCTCGTCACCTCGAAATCGACATACCCCTTTGAAAGGTAGAAGCGCCGCAGCAGCTCCTTGTCGAAATCTAGGCGCTGATCGCTGTATTCGTCAGCGGTGGAGAGAAACGCCCACCAGCGCTCCGGCCGGCTGTTGATGACATCGGCAAGCCTGCTCTCGCTGAAGGCGTGATTGTTGACGAACGTAATGCGGCTGATCAGAGTCTCCGGTCCGTCATTGATCTTGAATACCACGTTCACCCGATTGTCGGGCAGGCGGATGATCTCGGGTTCCACCGAAGCGGCGTAGCGGCCTCTCGCCGCGTAGGCCTCCAGGATCCGCTTGCGATCGGCCTCGGCGGCGGCCGGCGTGAACACGGCGCGCGAGCGGAGCTGCGTTGCGGTACGAAGCTGGTCGTCGTTCAACGCATGATTGCCCTCGAACACCACCTCGTTGACTGTCGGGTTCTCCACCACGTGCACCACCAGTACATCCCCTTGCCGGGTGATGCTGACGTCCTGAAACAGCCCGGTGGCATAAAGGGTCTTGACGCTGGCGTCGATCTGCTCGGGCGAGAAGGGCTGGCCCGGCTGGATCAGCATGTAGGAGCGGATCGTGCTGCTTTCGATACGCTTGTTCCCCTCCACCTGAACCGCCTGCACCACGCCGGTTGCCGGCGCCGTTGCCGTCCGCGCCGCGGGGCGGCGCGCGGCGGCGGCCGGCGGCGCGGGCTGGGCGAGGGCGTTGGTGAGGGGCGTTAGGAAAGCAAGCAGGGCAGCGAACAGCAATGCGACGCGTTGGCAGGACAATCGGCTGGTCTCCCAGAGATGTCTCGGTCCGAAGGACGCGCCGGGGAAGCGAGGACGCTGGGCCGAGCGGCGGCGGCGGACAATAGCCGCGCCCTCCGAGTCATGCCAGCGGGGAAAAACCACGTAGAATCAGGCAGTCAGGACAGCTATCGGGAAGGACCGGAGGGCCCGGCCCGCCGTCAGGGAGCCGTCCGGCCGGTGGGAGGCGCCGGCCAGCATATCGCGCAGCGCCGTTCTGGCGGCCCAGGGCGGAAGCTTGACGCAAGTACCGCGCCACGCTCCCTCAGCGAACAGCGGCGCATCGCCATTCAGCATCGTTGCCGTGCAGCGCGGGACGAGGGTGAGCGCAAACCGCTCGCCCGCGCGGCGCGCGAAGGCGATCAGGTGCTCCCGGCGCGGACCCTCCACTTGCAGCGGTTCGTAGGTCCCTTGCTCGAACAGCGCCGGCTCCGCCCGGCGCAGCGCGAGGAGCCGGCAGATGAGCGCCTGCTTCACGCGCCCGTCCCGCCAGACGCCGATGAGCTGTGCGGGCGGGTCGTCCTGCGCCAGGGCGGCGCGCCGCGCGGTGAAGTCCACGGTGCGGCGATTGTCGGGGTCGACAAGAGTTTGATCCCAGAACTCGGTGCCCTGGTAAAAGTCCGGCACTCCTGGCGACATGAGCTTGAGGGCCGCCTGGGCAAGTCCGTTCACCGCGCCGGCGGGACCGATCCGCTGCGCGAAGGCGGCGAGCGCAGCGCGAGATGGCCTATCCTCCAACGCGGCTTCGAGGAAGCGCTGCGCGGCATTCTCATAATCCGTGTCGGGCTCAGTCCAGCTCGTGTGCAGCTTCGCTTCGCGCAGTGCCTTTTCCTGCCAGGCCGCGATGCGTGCCGCGAATTGCCGTCGCTCCCGCGCGTCCTCCATGTCCGCCGCGAGCGGCCAAGCCCCGAGCAGCATCTGATAAAGCATCACCTCGTCACCCGGCGCAGGGGTCGTGAAGCGGCCGAGCACCGTGCGGAACCGCGCATTCTGCTCCATTAAGGCGCGCAGCGTCCGCCCCCATTCCTCCGGCATTTCGGAGAGCACGGCGAGCCGCGCCCGCACGTCCTCGCCGCGCTTGTGATCGTGCGTGGCGGTGGCGAGCATGGCCGCGGGGAAGTCTCGGGCGCGCGCCGCGGTGCGACGGTGGAACTCTGTTATGTCGATACCGAGGCGGTGGGCGGCGAAGCCGACGTCGTTGCGCGAGATCAGCCTTCCATAACGGTAGAAGGCGGTATCCTCGACCGCCTTGGCCGCCACTGGCACGCTGAGCTGCTGGAACTTGGCCGCGGCGATTCGCTTCTGCTCTGTGTCGGGATCGCGCAGCCAGCCGACGATCTGTCGGATCACCTCGGCCCGCGCGCCGTGCGGCTCCGCCTCCGCGCCCACCGCCGCGCGGGCGAAGGTGCACGCATCGCCGGGCCGCGGCACCGCGCCGGTCGTATAGGCGCGATAGACCGGAAAGTGCGCGAGCAGGGCAATGAGCGCGCGGCGGATCGCCGGACGCGACATGTCGCGCGTCGCTAGGTCGGCAAGCGCGACGCGATGCAGTGCGTCGAGCGCGGTGTCTAGCTGGGCTGTGAAGCTGCGGTCGATGATCTCGCGCCGCGCCGCGGTTTCCTCGACATGAAATTCCGCCGCGCGCCCGGACAGCGATGCCCAGAGCGCGCCGAGTTCCGGCGCTGCGGCCGCATCGTGCAGGACGGCGCTCGCCAGGTCCATGAAGTCGTAGCCGCTGGTGCCGTCCACTTGCCAGTCGGTGGGCAGGCTCTCGCCTTCGCCCAGAATCTTCTCGACCACGATCCAGGCCGGACCGGCGGGAGCCCCGCCAGGGCGCTGCGGCGCTAGCTCCGCAAGCCGCGCGCGCAGCCGGCGGCAGTAGTCGCGCGGATCGGCAAGCCCGTCCACGTGATCGACGCGCAGCCCATCGATCAGACCCTCGGCATACAGGCGAAAGATGGTGGCGTGGCTGGCCTCGAACACATCGGGATTCTCGGTGCGCAGCCCGGCAAGGTCGTTGATGTCGAAGAAGCGCCGCCAGTTGATCTCATCCGGCGCCGTGCGCCAGAAGGCGAGACGATAATGCTGCCGATCCAAGAGTGTGTGCAGCGTGGCCGGATCGAACTCATCTGCGCAAAGTTGCCGGGCCGCCTCCTCGTCCTCAGCGCGGATCGGGAAACGCTTGTCGAAGTAGGTCGCGACGAACCCGTTACCCTCCGGCGCCAGCCCGATCTCGCCGTTCACCAGCGCCTCGCCATAGGGACGGCTCAGCACCGGGAGGAGCACCTTGCCCGGCAAGAGAGGATTCTGGGGATGCCAATCGATATCGAAGAACCGGCCATAACGGCTGTCCGGTCCCTCGCGCAGCATCGCCTGCCACCATGGGTTTTGCTCGCCCACCGCCATGTGGTTCGGCACGATGTCGATAATGATGCCGAGCCCTTCGGCGCGCAGCGCGGCGACCATGTGTCGGAAACCGTCCTCGCCGCCCAGTTCAGGGTTGATGCGCGCCGGATCGGCGACATCGTAGCCGTGCATCGAGTCGGCACGCGCCATCAGGATCGGCGAGGCATAAAGATGGCTGATGCCGAGCCGCGCCATGTAGGGGGCGAGCGCGGCCGCGTCGTCGAAGGTGAAGCCCTTGTGCAGTTGCAGCCGCATGGTTGCGCGCGGAATGCTCATGGCGCTTCTCCTGCGGCGGTCCCGCGCCGCGCGGCGACGCGGGCAAGCCGGGCCGCCACCGCATCGCTCGCCAGCAGCGCCGCGCTCGGTGCGCTCTGTCGCCACCTCCAATTCGGATGTTCGTCGATCGTGCCGGGCAGATTCGGCTGATCGGTCTCGCCGAGCAGGTCCTCGAGCGGCAGCAGGCACAGCCGGCAGGCCGATCCGGCGACGAACGCAAGCGCCGCATCGACGAACGCGCCGGTGTCCTCCGGCGGCGCGCCCTCGCCGGCACCATCAGCGACGATTGCATTCCAGAGCGCCGCCTTGTCGCGCGCGCGCTCGGCTTCGAGATCGGCCCGCTTCTGGTCGGCGAGCAAGCCGTGCGACGCGCGCAAAGCAATATCCGCCCCGCTCCACCAGCCCGCCGCCGTCGGCAGGTCATGCGTGGAGGTCATGGAGGCGGCGGCGCGATCCCACCGGTCGGGCGGCGTGAAACCATCGTCGCCGCGTTCAAACCAAAGCACGCGCATCCCATGGATGCCGTGCTCGTCGAGCGCCGGGCGGAACCCCTCGGGCACCGTGCCCAAGTCCTCGCCGATCACGACGGCGCGGTGCCGGTGCGCCTCCAGGGCAAGCAGCCGCAGCATGTCCGTCAGCGGGTAGGCCACATAGGCGCCGTCCGCCGGTGACGCGCCTTCCGGCACCAGCCAGAGCCGTTGCAGGCCCATCGCATGGTCGATCCGCAGCCCGCCCGCGTTGCGGAGCGCGGCGCGCAACGTAGCGAGAAATGGGGCGAACCCCTGGTGCCGGAGCGCGGCGGGAGCGAAGCTCGTAATCCCCCATTGCTGGCCGCGGCGATTGAACAGGTCGGGCGGCGCGCCAACGCAAAGGCCGCGAAGAATGTCCTGGGGCCGGCTCCAGGCATGGCTGCCGGCCGCGTCCATGCCGACGGCTAGATCGGCGATCAGCCCGATACGCATCCCCGCGCGCCGCGCGCGCGCCTGCGCCTCCGCTTGGCTGCGGTCGGCGATCCATTGCAGGAAGGCGTGAAACAGCACCTCGCGCCGGTGTGTCTCGGCGAAAGCGGCGACCACCGGGCCGCGCGGATCTTGCAGATCGGCGGGCCAGGAACGCCAGTCCCCACTTTGCGGGTCGTGGCGCACCCGCTCGTGCTGCAATGCCTCGAATGTCGCATGGTCGGCCAGAAGTTGGCCGCCCTCGGCCTGGAATGAGGCGAAGTCCGCGCGCAGTCCCTGGGCGATGTCGGCGCCGGAGAAGAACTGCCCGAACAGCGCACGCAGCAGTGCGAGCTTGGCTTCCGCCGCGGCGGCCCAATCGAGCAGCTTCAATCCTTCGAGCCGCGCCAGCGCCGCTGACACGCCCGCGTCGCGCGCGGCGCGCGCCACCCGCGACTGGCCGAGCACCATCTCGGGCGTGGCATACAGGGGATTTAGGAACAGCCGGCTCGACGGCGAATAGGGTCCATAGCGGTGCGGCTCAGCGGAAAACAGCGCGTGCAGCGGGCTCAGCGCAAGCATGTCCGCGCCATGCCGCGCCACCGATTCCGCAAGCAGCGCCACGCATTCCATATCGCCGATTCCGCCGTCGCCTGGCCGGCGCAGGCCATAAGCCTGCGCCGCGATGCCCCAGGGGCGCACGCCGGCGTCGTCGTCCGCATCGGCGGCAAGCTCGTTCGGCAACGGGGCATGTTTGGGCGCCACGGCGAGCACGAGGGCGCGCGAGCCGATCAGCAGGCGGTGGTATCCTGGCTCTGAAATCGCCGGCAGCTCGACGCCGTTCCGGTACGGATGCAGCCGCAAGTCGCGCTCGCCGCCGGTCTCGCTCAGCAGTAGCGCGGTGCGCGGCCCGCCGGCGCCGGTCGATAGTCGCGTCGGCGTGCCCTCGGTCGCGGTGATCAGTGGCGGCAGACCGTCGAGGCCCGGCGCCGGCGCCAGGCGGTGCCGGCTTTCGGCGATGTCGCCGTCTGTGCCACATGGATGGCCGAGCGCGGTCAGCACCGCACGCAACGCATCGACCGCCACCTCGCGCCGCTTGCCTTCGTAATTTTCCCATTCCACCAGCACACCCGCCGCGCGAGCGAGGTCGCGCACCGCATCGTCCTGGGCAGCCCTCATGCCGCGTGATCCAATGCCGCCACCATCGAGCGGGCCGGCAGCTCGCCCGCACGCGCCCAGCCGTCGGCCATGTCCGGGGTCGCGAACAGCAGCCGCCCCGCGAGCGGCGGCATCGGCACCGGCGCCGCGCCGAGATTGACCGCGATCGTCAGCACGCCGCGTTCGCCGAGCCGCCATTGCGAAAGCACCGCGGCGCTGCCGAGCGGCTGCGCGGCGATACCGCGCGTCCGCTCGATCGAGGGCGCGATCTCCTGCATCCGCACCGCGATGAGGCGGCGGTAGAGCTCCTGGCGCGCCGCCGCGCGCGCCGGGTCGGGGCGGGGGATCGACGCTACGAACGTCGCCGGCGCGTTCGGATCGGGAATGCGCGCCCGCGCCTCGGGGTCGGCGAAGGCGGGAAAGTGCGCGAACTCCTTGCGCCGTCCTTCACGTATCAGCTCGCCAAGTTCTCGGTTGTGGTCCGTAAAGAACAGGAATGGCGTTCGCGAAGCCACCTCCTCGCCCATGAACAGCATCGGGATTTGCGGGGCGAGCACCTGGGTGGCGATCGCCGCCTCCAGCGCCTGGGGATCGGCAAGCTCCGTCAGTCGCTCGCCGAAGGCGCGGTTGCCGATCTGGTCGTGATTTTGCAGGAACAGCACGAAGGCGGTGGTGGGTAAGTCCTTGCTCGCTGTGCCGCGCGGCTTGCCGCGATGAGCGGAAAACTGACCCTGAAAGAAGAAACCCTCTGCCAGCACGCGAGCGAGCGAAGCTGCGCCGGCTTCGGCGTAATCCTTGTAATAGCCGCTGCTCTCGCCGGTCAGCAGCACATGGAAAGCGTGATGCCCGTCGTCGTTCCATTGTGCATCGATGTCGTGCCGCAGATGGCCTGCCTCGTTGCGCTCGTTCTCCAGGACCAGATGCACATGCCGCTCCTGTCCGGCCGACTTGCGGACGGCATCGGCCAGCTCGTGCAGCCATTCGGGATCGCAGATTTCGTGCACCGCGTCGAGCCGCAGCCCGTCGAAGCGGTACTCGTTCAGCCAGAACAGCGCGTTCTGCGTGAAAAAGTCCCGCACCTCGGCGCAGAAGAAGTCGATCGCACCGCCCCAGGGCGTGTGGATGTCATCGCGGAAGAATGGCGGCGCATAAAGACCGAGATAATTCCCATCTGGCCCGAAATGGTTATAGACCACATCGAGCAGCACCATCAGCCCGCGCCCGTGCGCGGCATCGATCAGTGCCTTCAGCGCGCCGGGCGTGCCGTAGGCCGAATCCGGCGCGAACAGCAGCACCCCATCATAGCCCCAGTTACGACGGCCGGGGAAATCCGCGATCGGCATCAGCTCGATCGCCGTGACGCCGAGCTGCTGCAAACGCGGAAGCTCCGCGATCATCTCCTGAAACCCGCCGAGGCAGCCGACATGCGCCTCATAAATCACCGCCTCGTGCCAGGGGCGGCCGCGCCACTCCGGGTGCTGCCATCGGTAGCTGCGCGGATCGATCACCTCGCTCGGTCCGTGCACATCCTCGGGCTGGAAACGCGAAGCGGGATCGGGGACGAGCGTGCTGTCGTCGAGCCGGAACCGATAGCGCGTGCCGGCGCCGGCGTCCGCCTCGGCGGCGAACCAGCCCGCACCCTCCGCCCGCATTGGCACGGTCGGACCGTCCACGATCGCCACCGAAGGCGCGCGCTGCGCCGGCGCCCAGAGCCGGAACCGCGTACGCCCGCGGGCGGTCAGGTTGGCCCCGAACGGGAGGTCGTGCGCGAACCCGCCGCTCACTCGCGCGGCTCGGTGCCGGAGAGCAGGAGCATCAGCCCGTGCGCGCGGACGGTGACGGAGGCCGCGTGTTCCGGCAGGGCGCGCTCGGGCTCGGCGGGCGCGGCGCTGTCGAGCAACAGGCGGCTCCGCCGCACCGGCGGCGGGAGCTGGAAACGCCGGTCGACGGCGGTCGGGTTCAGCATCATGGTGAGCATCGGAATTCGCCCGTTGGGGAGCCGCGCGGCACGGCGCAGCACCAACGTCCGCTCCCCTGGATTGTTCCACGCCTCCGGCGAAATCGGGCGGCCGTGTTCGTCGAACCAGGCGATTTCGGCGATACCCGGGGCGAGTTCCTGGCCGCCGTCGCGGTATTCGGTCGCCCGCAAGGAAGGCCAGGCGCGCCGCAGGGCGATCAGCCGGGCGACGAAGCCCGTCATCGCCCGGCCCTCCTCCCCCGCCGCCTGCTGCCAGTCGAGCCAGGAGATCTCGTTGTCCTGGCAATAGGCGTTGTTGTTGCCCCGCTGCGTGCGCCCGAATTCATCGCCCGCGAGCAGCATCGGCGTGCCGGCGGCGAACATGACCGTGGCGAGCAGGGCCCGGCGCACGCGCGCGCGCGTTTCGCTGATCGCCGCGTCGTCGGTTGGCCCCTCGGCGCCCCAGTTGCACGACCAGTTGGCATCGCTGCCGTCGCGGTTGCCCTCCTGGTTCGGCTCGTTGTGCTTTTCCGCGTAGGAAGCGAGATCGGTGAGCGTGAAACCGTCATGGCATGCGGCGTAGTTGACCGAGGCCCAGGGGCGCCGTCCGCGATGGCCGAACAGGTCGCGCGAGCCGGTGAGCCGCGCGGCGAAGTCGCCGCGCTGAGCGGGATCGCCGCGCCAGAAACGGCGCACGCCGTCGCGGAAGCGGTCGTTCCACTCGGCAAAGCCCGGCGGATGGCGCCCGAGCTGATAGCCGCCATGTCCGAGATCCCACGGCTCGGCGATGAGCTTCACCCGCGACAGCATTGGGTCTTGGCGCAGCGCGTCGAAGAAGCCCGCGCCGGTGTCGAACCCGTTACCCTCACGCCCCAATGTTGCGGATAGGTCGAAGCGGAACCCGTCCACGCGGAAGGACTGCACCCAGTAGCGCAGCGAATCCATCACCATTTGCATTACGCGCGGGTGCGCCAGGTTCACCGCGTTGCCGCAGCCGGTCTCGTTCAGGCAGAGGCTCGGATCGTCGGGGCTAAGGCGATAATAGCTCGCATGATCGAGGCCGCGGAACGATAAGGTCGGTCCCGCCTCGCCGCCCTCCGCGGTGTGGTTGTACACCACGTCCAGAATTACCTCGATCCCGGCGGCATGGAGCCGGCGCACCGCCATCCGCATCTCGTTGGCGCTGCCGTCGGCGAGGTAGGCTGGCTCAGGGGCAAAGAAGGCGAGCGTGTTGTAGCCCCAGTAGTTGCGAAGCCCGCGCTGAACCAGGAAGCGGTCCTGCACGAAGGCATGGACGGGCAGCAGCTCGACCGCCGTCACGCCGAGCCGGCGCAGATAGGCGACCGTGGAAGGATCGCCGAGGGCGGCGAAGGTGCCGCGCCGCTCCGGCGGAAGATCTGCACGCAGCTTCGTTAGGCCGCGCACATGCGCCTCGTATATGACGGTATCCGCCCAGGGCACTGCGGGTGGACGGTCGTCGCCCCAACTGAACGCCTCGTCGCTCACAACCGCCTTCGGCATGAAGGGCGCGCTGTCGCGCCGGTCGTAGGAAAGATCGCCGTGCGCGGAGTGCAGCCGGAAGCCGAACAGCGCGTCCGACCAATGCAGCTCGCCGCGCAGGGCGCGCGCATACGGATCAAGCAGCAGCTTGTGCGGATTGAAGCGATGTCCGCGTTCCGGGGCATAGGGTCCGTAGGCGCGATACCCGTATACCGTGCCCGGCCCTGCGTCCGGCAAGTAGCCGTGCCAGATTTCGTCGGTGTATTCGGGCAGCGTGTAGCGCGCGACCTCGCGCCGGCCAGCGGCATCGAACAGGCAGAGGTCGATGCGCTCGGCATGAGAGGAAAAGACGGCAAAATTGACGCCGAGCCCGTCCCAGCTTGCGCCCAGCGGATAGTTGGCGCCCGCGAGCAGACGGTCGGGGAGCCGGTGCGGCGTCAATGGCAACGGGCAGTGGAGCGGCGGCCGACGCGCACTGTTCCGTGCCTCATCCGCCGGCCCGGAACAGCAAGGTGGCCAATGGCGGGAGTCGGAGCAGCAGCGATTGCTCCTGTCCGTGCGCCGGCACGTGCTCGCTGTGAACGCCGCCCGCGTTGCCGCGATTGGAGCCGCCATAGATGTCCGAATCGGTGTTGAGGATCTCGCGCCAGTAAGCATGGTGCGGGACGCCGATCCGGTAATCCTCGCGCGGCACCGGGGTCATGTTGCAGGCGGCGAGGATCATCCCTTCCTCCCCGGCGCCGGAGCGAAGGTAGGCGAACACCGAATTGTCTGCGTCGTCGCCGACCACCCAGCGGAAGCCGGCCGGGTGCGCGTCATATTGATGGAGCGCCCGCTCCTGCCCATAGAGCCGGTTCAAGTCCCGCACCAGCCGTTGCAGTCCGCGATGGCCTGGATCGTCGAGCAGCCACCAGTCGAGCTCCCGGTCGTGGCTCCATTCGCGCCACTGGCCGAACTCGCCGCCCATGAACAACAGCTTCTTGCCGGGATGCGACCACATGAAACCGAGATAAGCGCGCAGGTTGGCCCGCTTCTGCCATTCGTCGCCCGGCATCTTGTTGATCAGCGAGCCCTTTCCGTAGACCACCTCGTCGTGCGACAGCGGCAGCACGAAACGTTCGGAGAAGGCGTAGATCAGCCCGAACGTCATATCGTTGTGGTGCCAGCGGCGATGGATCGGCTCGTGCTGCATATAGCGCAGCGTATCGTGCATCCAGCCCATGTTCCACTTGTAGTCGAAGCCGAGGCCCCCATCGGCGGCGGGCTGCGTCACGCCGGGCCAAGCGGTGCTTTCCTCGGCCAAGGTAATCGCGCCAGGGCAGCGTTCCGGCACCACAGTGTTGAGGTGGCGCAGGAAGGTGATCGATTCCAGGTTCTCGCGCCCACCGTAGATGTTGGGGATCCACTGGCCAGGACCGCGGCTGTAGTCGCGATAGAGCATGGACGCCACAGCATCCACGCGCAGCCCGTCGACGTGATAATGCTCGAGCCAATGGATCGCGCTGGCGATCAAAAAGCCCTGCACCTCGCGCCGGCCCAGATTGTAGATGTAGGTGTTCCAGTCCTCGTGGAAGCCCTCGCGCGGGTCCTGATGCTCATAGAGCGCAGTGCCGTCGAAGCGGGCGAGGCCGTAGGCGTCGGTTGGGAAATGCGCCGGCACCCAGTCGATCAGCACGCCGATCCCCGCCTGGTGGCACGCATCGACAAAACGGGCGAATCCCTCGGGCTCGCCGTAACGTGCGCTCGGCGCGAACAGCGAAAGCGGCTGGTAGCCCCAGGACCCGGTGAACGGATGCTCGGCAACCGGCATCAGTTCCACATGGGTGAAGCCCATCCCCTGCACATAGGGCACGAGCCGAGCGCTCAGATCGTCCCAGCAAGGAAAGCGGGTCGGATCGTTCGCATCGGGCCGCATCCACGATCCGGCATGGACCTCGTAAATCGCGATCGGCTTGTCGGGGCGCTGGCGCTCGCCGCGCGAGGTCATCCACGCCTCGTCGTGCCAGTTAAACGGCAGGCAGTCCGCGACGATCGAGGCGGTGGCGGGCGGTGCCTCGGTGCGCCGCGCGAGCGGGTCGGCCTTCAGCGGCTGCAAGCGGCCGTCCGGCCCGACGATCGCGTATTTGTAGCGCATCCCGGGTTCGATGCGCGGGATAAAAACTTCCCACACGCCGGCGTCATGACGCAGGCGCATCGGGTTGCGCCTTGTGTCCCAGGAATTGAAGTCGCCCACCACCGCGACGGCACGCGCGTTCGGTGCCCAAACCGCGAAGCGCACCCCGGCCACGCCGTCGATCGTCATCGGCCGCGCGCCAAGCGCGAAGGCCAGCTCGAAATGCCGGCCCTCGTTGAACAGGTAAAGATCGAGATCACTCAGCAGCAGACCGAATGAATAGGGGTCTTCGGTCTCCTGCACCGCGCCCGGCCAGTGGATTCGCAACAGGTACGGCGCCGCTGAGGCGATGCGAGCCGCGAACAGGCCGGCAGGCTCCGCCGGGGCCAGCTCGGCGAGGTGATGCCCGTGCTCGCGCGCGATCACCTCCACGCGCTCCGCGCCCGGCAGGAAGGCGCGAATCACCCGGCCCTCGGGCGTATCATGCGAGCCGAGCACGGCGAACGGATCGCCCAGTCGCCCGTTGGCGAGCGCATCGCGCGTGGCCGGATCGAGCGGCGCGGCGACGGGAGGCGCGAGGTCCATCATTCCGCCGCCTGCCGCTGCGGCGCCCGCGCCTGCTCGGCAAGGCGCGCGAGCCCATGCAGCGGCACGTCGATCCAGGCGGGGCGGTTCGCTGCCTCGTAGGCGACCTCGTACGCCGCCTTCTCGATCAGGAAGAGTTGCAGCAGCGCCGAGGCGGCGGCTTCGTCGGCGGGCGGCGCGGCGGCGCGGTAGCGTGTCAGGAAAGCCGCGCTGGCGCACGCGGCGAATTCGGCGAGGAACGCCTCGCGCGCGCGCGCCGGCAGGTGCGCGTGTGCTTCCTCGCTCTTGCGGCGCACGACGGCCGCCGCGTAGTCGAACGAGCGCAGCACCCCCGCCACGTCGCGCATCGGGCTGGATTTTTCGCGACGCTCGGCGAGCGGCCTGGCCGGCTCACCCTCGAAGTCGATGATGAAAATATCGCCCGACGAGACCAGCATTTGACCCAAATGCAGATCGCCGTGGATGCGGGTGAGGGTAGTGCCGGTCCCCTTCCGCGCCAGTTCCCGCACGGTCTCCTGCAGGTCGCCGCGAGCGCGCTCCAACGCCGCGACATCCTGCTCGGTGGCCGCCCCCGGATTGCCGTATCCGCCGAGCGCGCGATACGCCGCGCCGAGCTGCGCGGCGGCGCTCTCGGCCCAACGACGGACAGCGGCCTCTTCGGCGCGTTCCGGGGCGAAGTCGGGGTTCTCTGTCGGGCGGGCAAGCACGGCGTGCATCTCGCCCAGCCGCTCGCCCATGACCCCGGCGATCGCCGCCGCATCGGCGAAGCGTTCCGGCTGCCGGGCGGTGGCTTCCGCCTCCGCCGCGTCGGCTGAACTCGCCAGGTCGGACAACGCACGCATCATCCAGTCGAGCATCCACGTCCAGGCATCGCCCTGGTTGCGGACGAAGCTTTGCGCCACCGCGAGCGCGTGGCGCGTGCCGTCGCGATCCACGCGGAGCACCTCGCCGAGCAGCGCCGGCGTGTGCGCGAAACCCTGCTCGGTCAGGTAGCGGCCCATTTCCGCCTCGGGATGGGTGCCCGCGACCACGCGGCGGAACAACTTTAGGATCGCGACATCGCCGACGGTCAGCGAACTGTTGGACTGCTCGGCGGAAAGCCAGTTGATCTCGGCATCGGGTGGGATCACCGCGCGATCGTGCGCCGAGGTTGGCGCGAACCGGATCGTACCGGCATCCGCCTGCAAAACGCTCCGTTCGGTAAAGCCGCGCATCAGTGCGCGCACGAAGTCGGGGAGCGCGAAGGCGTCGGTCAAGTAGCCCACACGGCTGACGCGGCGTACGCGCGCGAGCGCAAGCTGCGCCGGCAACGGATTGGGCTGCGCCTCGTCCTCCCACAGAATCGTCAGCGGCAGTAGCCAGTGCGAGGCGGCCGCGCCCGCTCCGGTCTCGATCTCGGCTAGCAATATCTCCCGGCTGCCGCCCTGGAGCGGGATGAGCGCGGTGAGGCGAGCCTCGGTCAGCGCCTGGTCCTTGGCGGCGAACCAGCGCCGCACGGCGAGATAGGCGGGCAGGACCTCGCGCTCCAGCACGGCTCGGCTCGCGGTGAGCGCCTCGGCAAGGGACTGGCGGAGCACGAAGGTGCGATATTCGGGCATCGGTTCCGGCGTCGGAATGTGCCCGGAGGGCCATTCCGCCTCCCTGACGAGGTTGAACCAGTAAAACCCGAAAGGCGGTAGGGTGAGCAGATAGGTAAGCTGTCCGATCGGCGGAAACACCGCCCCGCCATCCAGTTCAACCGGCATGCGACCAACGAATTCGGAGAGATCGAGTTCCACCGCCTGGGGCGTACGCGAGAGGTTGGCGACGCAAAGCAGGGTTTCGTCCTCGAACTCGCGCAGATAGGCGAGGATCTTGCGGTTTTTCGGATAGAGTAGGCGAAACCTTCCGCGCCCGAACGCGCAATGCTTGCCTCGCACGGCGAGCGCGCGGCGCATCCAGTTCAGCAGCGAATAGGGATCGCGCGACTGCGCCTCCACGTTCACCGCCTCGTAGCCGTAGATCGGGTCCATCACCGGCGGCAACACGAGCGAGGCCGGATCGGCGCGCGAGAAGCCGCCGTTGCGGTCGGGCGACCACTGCATCGGCGTCCGCACCCCGTCGCGGTCGCCGAGATGGATGTTGTCGCCCATGCCGATCTCGTCGCCGTAGTAGATCACGGGCGTACCGGGCATCGAGAACAGCAGGTAGTTCATCAGCTTGATGCGCCGCCGGTCGCGCTCGAGCAGCGGCGCGAGGCGGCGGCGGATGCCGAGATTGAGGCGCGCGCGCCGGTCGGCGGCGTAGGTCGCCCACAGATAATCGCGCTCTTCGTTGGTGACCATCTCAAGCGTCAGCTCGTCGTGGTTCCGCAGGAAGATCGCCCATTGGCAGTTGGCGGGAATGTCCGGCGTCTGGCGCAGGATGTCGCTGATCGGGAACCGATCCTCGCGGGCAATCGCCATGTACATCCGCGGCATCAGCGGGAAATGAAACGCCATGTGGCATTCGTCGCCGTCGCCGAAATACTCCTTCACGTCCTCCGGCCACTGATTGGCTTCGGCGAGCAGCATCCGGTCGGGGTAGTGCTCATCGAGCGTCGCGCGGATTTTCTTCAGAACGGCATGGGTTTCTGGCAGATTTTCGTTGTTGGTCCCCTCGCGCTCGACCAGATAGGGCACCGCGTCGAGCCGCAGCCCGTCCACCCCGAGGTCGAGCCAGAAGCGCATGACGGAAAGCACGGCGCGCAGCACCTGCGGATTGTCGTAATTGAGATCGGGCTGGTGTGAGTAGAAGCGGTGCCAATAGTAGGCACCGGCAACCGGGTCCCAGGTCCAATTGGAGCGTTCGGTATCGAGGAAAATAACTCGGGTGCCAGCGTATTTCTGGTCGCTGTCGGACCAAACATAGAAGTTGCGGTGATTGCTGCCGGGCTTGGCGCGGCGGGCGCGTTGGAACCAGGGATGCTGGTCGGACGTGTGGTTCACCACGAGTTCGGTGATGACGCGTAGCCCCCGATGGTGCGCCTCGTGAATGAAGCGTCGCACGTCGCTCAGGCTGCCATAGTCGGAATGCACCCCGCGGTACTCGGCGATGTCGTAGCCGTCATCCAGCCGTGGCGAGGGATAAAACGGCAGCAGCCACACCGCCGTCACGCCGAGCGAGGCGATGTAATCGAGCTTCGCCATCAGCCCGGCGAAATCGCCTACGCCGTCGTTGTTGGCGTCGAAGTAGGACTTGATGTGCAACTGGTAGATGACGGCGCTCTTGTACCAGAGCGGATCGGCGCGCGACCCGTCCGGCAGCGCCGGCGCCACTACCATCGGCTGCGCGAGCGGCACGTTCATGGCGCGATCCGCCAGATTGCGAACGGCAAATCCGCCGGATCGAGGCGGATCACCTGCCGCTTGCCGTGCCAGGCGAAGCGGTGGCCGCGCATCAAGTCTTCCGCCTGCACGGTCGCATCGTCGGGCAGTCCCCACTCCCACAGCGGCACCTCGATCGCCGCCTCCTGCACGCGGCGCGGATCGAAGCTGACCGCCACGAGCGTCATCGCGCGGCCGTCGAGCGCCGAGGTCTTGCCGAACAGCAGCACCTCATCGTTCGCCGCGTTGTAGAACCGCACGCCGAGATGGCTCTGCAGGGCGGGGTTGGCGCGGCGGATGCGATTGAGGGCGGCGATCTCCTGCACGATATTGCCGGGCGCATTCCAGTCGCGCACGCGAATCTCATATTTCTCCGAGTCGAGATATTCCTCCCGTCCCGGCAGGCGCGCGGCCTCGCATAGCTCGAAGCCGGAATACATGCCCCACAGGCCCGACAGTGTCGCGGCGAGCGCGGCGCGGATCAGAAAACCGGCGCGGCCTGTGCCTTCCAGCGACCACGGATTGATGTCGGGCGTATTGACGAAGAAGTTGGGACGAAACAGGTCGCGCACCGGCGGCGCGTTCAGCTCCGTCAGGTAGTCGATCATCTCCCGTTTCGTGTAGCGCCAGGTGAAGTACGTGTAGGACTGGGTGAAGCCGAGCTTGGCCAGACGGTACATCACCTTGGGGCGGGTGAAGGCTTCGGCAAGGAAGATTACCGTTGGGTCGCGCGCACGGATGTCCGCGATCATCCATTGCCAGAACGGGAACGGCTTGGTGTGCGGATTATCGACGCGGAAGATACGGATACCCTGCTCTACCCAGAACCAAACGACGTTGCGCAGGGCGAGCCACAAGTCGGGGATCGCGTCCGGCGCGTAGAAATCCACATTGACGATGTCCTGGTATTTCTTCGGCGGATTCTCAGCATAGCGGATCGAGCCGTCGGGGCGCCAGTCGAACCAGCCCGGATGCTGCTTGATCCATGGATGATCGAGCGAACACTGGATGGCGAAATCGAGCGCTATCTCCATTCCGTGTTCATGCGCGGCCGCGATTAGGGCGCGGAAATCCTCGAAGGTGCCGAGCGCGGGATGCAGCGCGTCATGACCGCCCTCCTCGGCGCCGATCGCGTACGGGCTGCCGACATCCTGCGGCGTCGAGTCGAGGGAGTTGTTACGACCCTTACGATTGGTGCGGCCGATCGGGTGGATCGGCGGAAAATAAAGCACGTCGAACCCCATGGCGCGGATGCGCGGCAGCTCGGCGATCACGTCGCGGAAAGTGCCGTGCCGGCGCGCATCTCGCGTCGCCGAGCGGGGGAACATCTCGTACCAGCTCGCGAACGTCGCCTGCGGACGGTCGGCCTCCACCGGCAGTTCAGCCGAGCGCACGAGGAACGGCCGGTAGAGGCCGCGCCGCGCCGCGCGATCGGTCGCCTCGTCCAGCAGCATCGCAACCCGCGCTTCGGTGTCGAGCGAACCGAGCGCCGCCGCAGCCCGGGAAATCGCTGGTGCGGCATCGCCCGGCGCGCCTGCCGCAATCGCGGCCAGCAGCCGACTTCCTTCCTCGGCTTCCAGATGGAGCTCCTGGCCGGCGTCGCGCTTGGCGGTCAGGTCGCGCCGGAACGTGCCCCAGGCGTCCCACCAGCCTTCAATCGCATAGAGATGCCGGCCGATGCGCGTCGGCACGAAGGTTGCCGCCCAGCGGTCATTGCCGATCGCAACCATCGGCACGCGCCGCCATCCGGCTTCGTCGGCGCAGCGCCACAGCAGTTCGGCGCCGAGCACGTCATGGCCATCGGCGAAGATATCCGCCTCCACGATCACCGGTGCGCCGACAACGCGCTTGGCCGGGAAGGCACCGCCGTCGACGGCCGGGCTGATTGCCTCGATCACAACCCGCGGCTGCCGCGTGGCATCGCGGGCCGTGTTCGTGTTCTGCGACCAGGGTGTGACGATGTCGGCGAGCCGCTCCAGCCGCGCTAGCCGCACCTCGCCTGGATCGAGCGGCCGTCCAAGCGCGAGCGCACCGCTCAGCGCCTGCGGATTGCCGAGCGGCACTGCCGCCGAGGCCGGCAGCGGCAGCGCCGGGGTTTCCGGCCGCGCGCTGCGGGTCAGATCGGGGTTGATCATGGCCAGCAGGCCGAGCGTGGCCTGCCGCGCATCGGCGGCATTGGCGCGCAGCAGCACCGTCACCGCCGCCGCGGGGCCGGTCAGTGCCCGCAACTCCCCGTCCGCCCACTTGGTGGCGATTTGGTCCGCCAATGCGTTCGCCGCGCGCACCTCGGCGGTCAGATCGACCGACGCCTCCTGACGCACCTGATCGAAATCGGCCGGTGTCGCGCGCTGCGGATCGAAACTGCGTCGCGTCGCGTATTCGAACCCCATCGGCACCAGCATCCCGCTGCCGAGCGCGGCGGCGAGTTTCAGCATCCGCCGATAGGCGATGCCGAGATCGGCGCGCGGATCGAGATGCGCCGCCAGCCGGTCGGCAAACGAAGGCTCGGGCGTGGCGAGCGCGGGCGCGACCTCATGCAACGCCGCCACCTCCTCGGCAAACCAGCTCGCGCGTGCGTCCCACCAGGGCAGCGAGGAGGACGTGCGGTCGAACCCGGCTCCCGCCAGCGCGGGCAAGGCCCCGCGCGGCACGCCATGCGTCCAGGCGATGAACAATGCCTCTGGCACAGCCTCCCGCACCGCGGCGATGACCGTCCGCCAGACGCAGGGCGGCACCTGATCGGGGTAGAGACAGCGGAACCCGCCGACGCCGGCCTCGGCGAGACGGCGTAGCCGCTCGGCCCAGAAGTCGGCCCATGCCGCGCGCACAGCCGGATCGTCGAACCGGGCGGCGGCCTCCTGGCGGCGGCGGGGCGGACGCCGCGGGTCGGGCGGCTCCTCCGTCCCGCCGTCATGCACGAACCAGCCGGGCTCGCGCGCGCGCAGCGGCGAGTCGGCGGCCATCCGGTCGAGCACGAGGTCGAGCACGACGCGCAAACCGTGATTGCCCGCCGCCTCGCATAGCATCCGCACCGCTTCATCAGCGCCGTCGGGGGCTTCCAGCGCCGGGTGCAGCACCTCGGGATCGGCCGACAGAAAGACGTCGCCCGCGGCGCCGGGGGCGAACAGTGGCGCCGTGCCAAGATGGTCGAACCCCAGCGCGCGCGCATGGGTGAAGAGGCGCGGCCACTCGCGCAACCTGCCCGCGGCAAGCGGGTGCATATGGTAGATTTTGGGGGCCAACGGCTCCGACTCCTGAGCACCCCATTTTGGGGTTTCTGCGATCCGCCCGCGACCAGGCGCCGCGTAACAACTGCGCCAACCGCCCCTGAACGCCGGCTCAGGCCCGTAGGTGCTCGGGGATCTTGAGCCCCAGCCGCAGCGGCACGTCCCAGGTTTCGCGCACCCTTCTGAGCGGGCGGAATCCGGCGCGGAGATATGTGGGCAGCGCGCGCGGATGGTCCGCGGTGCAGGTGTTCACCGTCATGCCGCGCGCCCCCTGTTCCCAGACGTAATCGACCGCCCGGCGAAGGAACGGATAGCCGATCCCGGTGCCGACCGCGTGCGGCAGCAGGCCGAAATAGCTCAGATTGACATCCGGCCATACATTGGAATCGAGTTCGAAGAACCCGGCCGGCTCTCCACCGGAATAGAGCACGTGAACCGAGATCGCCGGGTCGCGCAGCAGCCGGCTGAGGTCGGCCGGCGACAGGGTGCGCCGCAGCCACCAGACATAGTCGGCGCCCACCGTGTCGTAGAGATAGCGGTAGAAGCCTGTCGTGCAGGCGGCCACTCGCTGTAGCTGGCAGAACGGCGGCAACGCGGGCGCAGGCTCGGCGGGCCGCTGGTCCATACGCAGGAAGGTGACGGTGACGACCACGCGTGCGACCGGCTCCATTACCCGCCCCCCCGCGTCGTGCTTCGGAACGCGCGCCCGTTCGGCATGGCGGCCGCCACGATAGCAGGCGCCGGCGGGGTGACTAGTCGTCGAGGAAGCTGCGGAGCTTCCGGCTGCGGCTTGGGTGCTTCAGCTTCCGCAGCGCCTTCGCCTCGATCTGGCGGATACGCTCACGGGTTACGTTGAACTGCTGGCCAACCTCTTCCAGCGTGTGGTCGGTGTTCATGCCGATGCCGAAGCGCATCCGCAGCACGCGCTCCTCGCGCGGCGTCAGCGAAGAGAGCACGCGGGTGGTGGCCTCGCGCAGGTTGGCCTGCACGGCGGCATCGAGCGGGATGATCGCGTTCTTGTCCTCGATGAAGTCGCCGAGATGGCTGTCCTCCTCGTCGCCGATCGGCGTCTCCAGGCTGATAGGCTCTTTGGCGATCTTCAGCACCTTGCGAACCTTCTCGAGCGGCATCCCGAGCTTCTCGGCCAACTCCTCGGGCTGCGGCTCTCGGCCGATCTCGTGCAGCATCTGCCGCGAGGTCCGCACGAGCTTGTTGATCGTCTCGATCATGTGGACGGGGATGCGGATCGTGCGCGCTTGGTCGGCGATCGAGCGCGTGATCGCCTGCCGTATCCACCACGTCGCGTAAGTGCTGAACTTGTAGCCGCGGCGGTATTCGAATTTATCGACCGCCTTCATCAGCCCTATATTGCCCTCTTGGATCAAATCCAGGAACTGCAAGCCGCGGTTAGTGTATTTCTTGGCGATCGAGATAACCAGGCGCAGATTGGCCTCGATCATCTCCTTCTTCGCGCGCGCGGAATCGCGCTCGCCGCGGCTGACGGTCGTAAAGACGCGGCGAAACTCGGTGATCGGCAAACCGGCGTCGTTCGCCACCGCGGCGATCTGCCCGCGGATTTCGGCGATCTGCTCGGCGTCGCGCGTGGCGAAAAGTTTCCAGCCTTTGCCCGACAGCTTGCCGACCCGTTCGAGCCAGTTGGGATCGAGCTCGCTGCCGCGGTACTGCGCCAGGAACTCCTCCCGTGGAACCTTGCAGGACTCGGCCAGCCGAAGAAGCTGGCCCTCCAGTGTCGTGAGCCGCTGGTTGAGCTGCTTGAGTTGGGTAACGAGTTCTTCGACGCGGTTGTTGTGCAGCCGCACCTGCGAGACCTTCTCGACCAGCTCCTCGCGCGCCTTCTCGTATGCCTTTTCCGAGCGCGCGTTCATCTCCTCGCCGCTCGACATGGTCTCCAGCCGGCGGGCCTGCATTTTCTGCAGTTTCTTGTACAGGCTCTCGATTTCTTCGAAGGTGGCGAGCACCTCGGGCTTCAGCTTCTCCTCGAGCGCCGACAGCGACAGGCCGGCGCCCTCGCCCTCCTCGTCGTCCTCCTCGCCGGCGGCCTCGAAGCTCGCGCGCTGGCCGGCCGCCTCGGGGTCGCCCGTGCCGCCTTGCGTCGCCTCGAGGTCGATGATGTCGCGCAGCAGCATCCGACCGGCCTTGAGCTGGTCGTGCCAGGTGATGATGGCGCGGAAGGTGAGCGGGCTTTCGCACAGCCCGCCGATCATCATGTCGCGGCCGGCCTCGATGCGCTTGGCAATGGCGATCTCGCCCTCGCGCGACAGCAGCTCGACGCTGCCCATCTCGCGCAGATACATCCGCACCGGATCGTCGGTGCGGCCGACGCTCTCCTCGTCGACGTTGCCGGTCTGCTCTTCCTCGTCCGCCTCGGCCTTTTCCGGCTTGGCAACGGGCGGCGGCTCCCCGTCCTCGCTTTCCTCGCTCTCGACGACTTGGATGCCCATTTCGTTGAGCTGGGCCATCACATCCTCGATCTGCTCGGAGCTGTTCTGCTCTGAGGGCAGCACAAGATTTAGGTCGTCGAAGGTGACGTAGCCGCGCTCCTTGCCCTTGGCGATCAGGCGCTTGACCGCTGCCGACTGCACATCGAGCAGGGTGGTGTCCACATCCGATTCGGCCGTCGCGGTGTCGCCGCTCACGCTCGGCTTGGTCGCCATTCTTCCAGGTACTCCGTTATCCAACCGTCAGCGCCGGCCGTTCAGGCCGGTTCGTCCGTATCCGTGGCAAAAATCCGAGCCTCCGCCTCGCGCAGCGCGATCAGGCGGCGTTGCGAGCGGGCATCCAGGCTGTGGGCCGCATCGGCCTCGGCGCCGGCCAGCTCGGCGCGCAAACGCGGCAGGTTCATCAGACCGAAGATGTGCCACCATCCAGCCTCGGCCTCTTCCGGCATCGCATCGCCGCGCGCAAAAAACGAAAGGCGGACTGACTCTGTTGCCAAAAGTCCCTCCGCCGCCGCCGCCAATCCAGAGCTCGTGAGGTGGTTCATCAGCTCCTGCGAGTCAAGCGCGGCGGGCCGTTCGGCCCACTCCAGCAACGCTTTTCTGAGCTGGTCACAGTCGGCGGGCAGATCAAGCGAACGGAACGCGTCCTCCACATCGCGCAAGAGCCCGGGATAGCGCAGCAGGGCGGCAGTGAGCTGACGCGCCAGGCCGGCGGCGACACGTTCCGCGGCGATCGCCGGACGCGCCGCGATGGTGCGGCCCCCTTGTCCCGGGCCCGCGGCCCGGCCTCGGCGCCGCTCGAAGAAGCGATCCAGCATCGCCGCCCGGTACTCGCCTGCGAGAGCGCGATCCGGGATGCGCGCGGCGAGCGCGGAGAGCCGGGTCCGCAACTGGGCCCGCTGTTCGGCCGTGTTCTCTCCCGTTGCCTCGCGGCACAACGCATAGAGCGTGTCGGGCATCGAGCGGGGCGTCTCGAGCAGGATCCCGAAATCGCGGGCGCCGCGACGGCGGATGAAGCTGTCGGGGTCGTCTCCCTCCGGCAGTAGGACGAAGCGCAGCGTGCGGTCCGGCGCGAGCCGGGGCAATGCCAGCTCGGCGGAGCGGAGTGCCGCGCGCCGCCCGGCCGCATCGGCGTCGAAGCAGAGCACCGGGGCGGGCGAAAGGCGCCACAGCTCTTCCAGGTGCTCCTCGGTCAGCGCCGTGCCGAGCGGCGCGACCGCACCCGGAAACCCTGCCTGGTGCAGTGCGATCACGTCCATGTAGCCCTCGACGACGACGATCCGCTCGGCGCGGGTGGCGCGGGCGCGGTCGAGGCCGAAGAGGGTGCGGCGCTTGGAAAAAACGTCCGTCTCGGGGCCGTTCAGATATTTCGGCTGGCCGTCGCCCAAGGTGCGCCCGCCGAAGCTGATGGTGCGCCCGGCGCGGTCGCGGATCGGGAACATCACGCGCTCGAAGAACATCTCGCGCGGGCGTCCGCCCTCGGGGTCGGGACGCAGCAGCCCGGCCGCTTCGATCAGGTCCGGGTCGATGCCCTCGCGCTGGAGGGCGCCGCTCAGCGCCCCCCGGCCGGAGCCGGCCCAGCCCAGGCCGAAGCCGCGGATGGTCGGTTCCGACAATCCCCTGCCGAGCAGGTAATCGAGCGCCCGGCGGCCTTCGGAGAGAAAGAGCCGCTCCTGGAACCAGGCCGCGGCCCGATCGAGCGTCTCGTGCAGCGTGTGGCGGCGGCGTTCAGCGGCGGCGGCTTCCGGCGAGGGCTTCGGCACCTCGAGCCCCACCTCCCCGGCCAGCCGCTCCACGGCTTCGGGGAAGCTCATCCCCTCGTTTTGCATGACGAAGCGGATGGCATCGCCATGCGCGCCGCAGCCGAAGCAGTGATAATGGTCGTCGTAGATGTAAAAGCTCGGCGTCTTCTCGCCGTGAAACGGGCAGCACGCCCTCCACTGCCGCCCCGCCCGCTCGATCCGCACCCGCCGGCCGATCAGCGGCGCGAGCGGGATCCGCAGGCGGAGCTCTTCGAGGAAACCGGGCGGCAGCGCCATCAGCCGGCGCTGAGGCGCGCCTTCACGAGCGGGCCGGCGCGGGCCATGTCGAGCTCGGCGCCGTGCCGCGCCTTCAGCGCGCCCATTACCTTGCCCATGTCCTTGGGGCCGGCGGCGCCGGTCGCGGCAATCGCCTCATCGACTGCCGCGCGCATGGCGCCCTCATCCATCTGCTGCGGCAGGAAGCTCTCGATCACCGCGATCTCCGCCTCCTCCTTGTCAACCAGATCGGGCCGGTTGCCCTGCCGGTAGAGGTCGGCCGATTCGCGGCGCGATTTCACCATGCCACGCAGCATGGCGATCACCTCCGGGTCGGGCACCTTGTCCACGCCCTTGGGGCGGGCGGCGATGTCCAGCTCTTTTAGCTTGGCGAGGATCATCCGTAGCGCGGAGGTGCGCGGCGCGTTGCCCGCCTTCATCGACGCCTTCAGCTCGTCCGAGAACCGCTCGCGCAGGCCCATGTCATCTCCTTGAATCGTGATGGACGTTGAGCATACGGCAATTCAAGGGGCGCTTGCGCCGGGTTGGCATTACGTCCTCCACTCGACCGTACCTTCGATCAGTAACGGGAGCCATGGCGATGCTGAGGGGGTTCAAAAATTTCCTGATGCGCGGCGACGTGATCGTCGTCGCGGTCGGCCTGGTGGTCGCGCTGGCGTTCAGCAATCTCGTCAAGGCATTCACCGACAATATCATCAACCCGCTGATCGCCTCCGCCCAGGGCACGGTGAAGGGCGCGGTTCCGGGGCCCGGCTTCGGCTGGCAGCTCGTGAGCGGCGGCGGGGAGGGGACCTATCTCAATCTCGGCGCCTTCATCTCCGCCATCATCTACTTCCTTATCTTCATGGCGGTCGTCTATTTCCTCATCGTCCTGCCCTACAAAACCGTAATGGCGCGGGCCGGGAAGGTGGTGTTCGGCGACCCACCGCCGACCAAGACTTGCCCGCTGTGCCTCTCCGACGATCTCCCCCCGGCGGCGGTCCGGTGCAAGCACTGCGGCGGGGACATTGGCCCGGCGCCGCCCGACACCGCGCACGTCGCGCCGAGGAGCTGAGAAGTTTTTTCCGCGAGCTCCTCATGCCTCTTGCAGGCGGAAGTTCGTTCCGCTAGGTGCAGCGCATGGTCGTGGGCGTGGATGATGTGATCGAGCGGCTGGGCGGGGCGGAGCAGGCGGCGCGCCTCACCGGGGTCGGCACCGAGGCGGTTCGCAAATGGCGGCAAGCGGGCGTGGTTCCCGCCAAGCATTGGCCGGTCATCATCGCGGCGACGGGGCTGACCCTCGCGGACCTCTCACCGGAGGCGACCGAGGCGGGCCCCCGGCCGCCGGGCGCCACCGCGGCGCTGGTGCTGGCCGACGGGACGGTGTTCTGGGGCCGTGGCTTCGGGGCGTTTTCCCGCGACCCGGTGCCGGTGGGCGAGGTTTGCTTCAACACCGGCATGACCGGTTATCAGGAGACGCTGACCGACCCGTCCTATGCGGGGCAGATCATCACCTTCACCTTCCCCCACATTGGCAATGTGGGCGCCAATCCCGAGGATGCGGAAACCGGCACGATCGCCGCGCGCGGCCTGGCGGTGAAGCAGGACGTGACCGACCCCTCAAACTGGCGGGCGCACCAGCGTTTCGATACCTGGCTGCGCGCCCAAGGGATCACCGGGATTGCCGGGATCGACACGCGGGCGCTGACCAGCCGCATCCGCGACGGTGGCGCGCCCTCGGGCGTGCTAGCCTATCCGGCGGACGGCCGGATCGACCTCGAAGCCCTGCGCGCCCAGGCGGCGGCTTGGCCGGGGTTGGAAGGCATGGACCTCGCCCGCGAGGTAAGCTGCCGGCAGACCTACGAGTGGGACGAGACGCTGTGGGCGTGGCCCGCCGGTAGCGGGCGCCAGACGGCCCCGCGCTACCACGTCGTGGCGGTCGATTACGGGGCCAAGCGCAACATCCTGCGCTGCCTCGCCTCGGCGGGCTGCCGGGTGACGGTCGTACCCGCGACCGCCACCGCGGGGGAGATTTTGCGCCACCGCCCGGACGGAGTGTTCCTTTCAAACGGCCCGGGAGATCCGGCGGCGACGGCCGAGTACGCGGTGCCGGCGATCCGGGGCGTGCTGGAGAGCGGAGTGCCGCTGTTCGGCATCTGCCTCGGGCATCAGTTGCTCGCGCTGGCGCTCGGTGCGCGCACCTACAAGCTGGCCCGTGGCCATCGCGGAGCCAATCAGCCGGTGAAGGACTTGGCGACTGGGCGGGTGGAGATCACCAGCCAGAACCACGGCTTCGCGGTGGATACGGGCTCATTGCCGAAATCGGCGCGGGCGACGCATGTCAGCCTGTTCGACGGCTCCAACGAGGGGCTGGCGTGCGAGGACCGCCCGGCCTTCAGCGTCCAATATCACCCTGAAGCGAGCCCCGGCCCGACGGACAGCCGGCACTTGTTCCAGCGGTTTGTCTCCATGATGGCGGCACGGGCGTGATGGACCCAAGGCCATTCCAGGAAGCAACCCGTACGCCCTCGTCAGCGACCCGGTCCCGTTCCGGTTGGGTGCGCTTCTCGCGTTCTGCCTGTGTTGCTTTGGTGGCGCGACCCGCACTTCGGGCGCGCTGTTTTGGGACCACCGAGTTCGGTAGGGCCTGACAGTGTCCAGGCAAAACCGCGATAGTCGCTTTATTGGCGCCACCTCACCGCGCGAGGCTATTCTGGCCGCGGCTCGGGAGCGACTAAGCGCCGACACTGCTGAGGAGGGGTTTGCCGAAATTCGGCGGCGAACGGGCGTTCCCTTCGCCGATGCCGACTTGGCTAACGCCGTTGCACAAGCCGTCGAGGAAGGGATCTTGCGTGACCCAGTGCGGCTTGAGGCTGGGGCGCTGCATTGCTTCTGGAAGCTTGAACCGAGTTAGGCGCGGTAGAGTCTCCTGGAAGAGGCGTGGCCCGGCATTGTGTCGTCCAGAGCGCATGAAGGGCACCGGAGCCGACGCCGATCATCAAGAATTCTGGATTTACGCGGGATCGCGAGAAGCTCAGTTGGGGGAGCAGGGCAGCAAAGAACCTCTTGATTTCAACAGGGTGATGACGGGCGCACGAAGACGGAAGGTAAGCTTTCTGGGGCGGGGGTAAGTTGCTCGTCAAGCAGTGGGCAGAAGAGCTGCGACGGCAGATAATTTTAGGCCAAGCACTGGACGAGATCGAGGCACCTCGCATTCAAGTTCTCGAACCGAGGCGAAGTGGCGAGGCCCCAATTGGAAGGATGCAGAGGAGTATGTACAGAATGACTGAAAGCCGTGAAGATGCACTCGAGCCCGACAGGCTGAAGTAAGCAGATGCCCCGTCGCACGGACATCAACTCCATCCTCATCATCGGCGCCGGTCCGATCGTCATCGGGCAGGCCTGCGAGTTCGACTATTCGGGCGCGCAGGCATGCAAGGCGCTGAAGGCGGAGGGCTACCGGGTGATCCTGGTGAACTCCAACCCGGCGACCATCATGACCGATCCCGGCCTCGCCGACGCCACCTATGTCGAGCCGATCACGCCCGAATTCGTCGAGCGCATCATCGCGCGCGAGAAGCCCGACGCCCTGTTGCCGACCATGGGCGGACAGACCGCGCTCAATACCGCCATGCGGCTTGCCGCTTCGGGTGCGCTCGAGCGGCACGGCGTGGAGCTGATCGGGGCTCGTGCCGAGGTGATCGAGCGCGCCGAGGACCGGCTCAAGTTCCGCGAGGCGATGGCGGCGATCGGCGTCGAAAGCCCGCGCAGCCAGATCGCCCACAGCATTGAAGAGGCGCGCGCTGCGCTGGCGGTGACGGGCCTGCCCGCCGTGATCCGCCCGAGCTTCACCTTGGGCGGCACCGGCGGCGGCATCGCCTACAACAAGGAGGAGTTCGAGCAGATCGTGCAAGGCGGGCTTGACGCTTCGCCTACCCACGAGGTGCTGGTCGAGGAGAGCGTGCTCGGCTGGAAGGAGTACGAGATGGAGGTGGTCCGCGACCGCGCGGACAACTGCATCATCGTCTGCTCGATCGAGAACGTCGATCCGATGGGCGTGCACACGGGCGATTCGGTCACGGTCGCCCCGGCGCTGACGCTGACCGACAAGGAATACCAGATCATGCGCGACGCCTCGATCGCGTGCCTGCGCGCGATCGGCGTCGATACCGGCGGCTCCAACGTGCAGTTCGCGATCAACCCGGCCGACGGACGCATGGTGGTGATCGAGATGAACCCACGCGTCTCGCGCTCCTCGGCACTTGCCTCGAAGGCCACCGGCTTTCCGATCGCCAAGATCGCCGCCAAGCTCGCGGTCGGCTACACGCTGGACGAATTGGGGAACGACATCACGCGCGTCACGCCGGCGAGCTTCGAGCCCACCATCGACTATGTGGTGGTGAAAATCCCGCGCTTCACCTTCGAGAAGTTTCCCGGCACGCCCGCCTTGCTGTCCACCTCGATGAAGTCGGTCGGCGAGGCGATGGCGATCGGCCGGAGTTTCCCCGAGGCGCTGCAAAAGGGGCTGCGGAGCATGGAGACGGGCCTTTCGGGTCTTGATCCGGTGGAGCCGCCCGGCGCCGGCACCCCCGATGCGTTCCGCGCCGCGCTGTCGGCGCCGCGCCCCGACCGGCTGCTGATGGCGGCCCAGGCGCTACGTGCCGGGCTGTCGGTCGCGGACATTCACGATGCCACCAAGTTCGATCCCTGGTTCCTGCGCGAGCTGGAGCGGATCGTCGATGCCGAGCGCGAGATTGCCCGCGCCGGCTTGCCGGCCGAAGCGGGTGCGCTGCGGCAGCTCAAGGCGCTCGGCTTCTCCGACGCGCAGCTGGCCCGGTTGTCGGGACGCAGCGAGGGGCAGGTAGCCGCGTTGCGCGCGCGGCTCGGCGTCCATGCGGTTTATAAACGGATCGACACCTGCGCCGCCGAATTCGCCTCGGTGACCCCTTATATGTATTCGACCTACGAAGGCAGTTTCGGCGAACCGCTGTGCGAGGCCGATCCGTCCGACCGGCGGAAGATCATCATCCTCGGCGGCGGCCCGAACCGCATCGGGCAGGGGATCGAGTTCGACTATTGCTGCGTCCATGCCGCCTATGCGCTGCGCGAGGCCGGGTTCGAGACCATCATGGTCAATTGCAACCCGGAAACCGTCAGCACCGACTACGACACCTCAGATCGCCTCTATTTCGAGCCGCTCACCGCCGAGGACGTGATCGCGCTGGTGCGGAAGGAGCAAAGCCGTGGCACCGTGCTCGGCTGCATCGTGCAATATGGCGGCCAAACCCCGCTCAAGCTGTCGCAGGCGTTGGCCGCGGCGCGGATTCCCATCCTCGGCACGTCGGCCGATGCCATCGACATCGCCGAGGATCGCGAGCGGTTCCAGCAGCTCTTGAAGCGGCTCGGCCTGCGCCAGCCGGAGAACGGCACGGCGCGCTCCTTCGAGGAGGCGGAAGCGATCGCCGAGCGGATCGGCTATCCGGTGGTGATCCGCCCGAGCTACGTGCTCGGCGGGCGCGCGATGGAAATCGTGTACGACCCGAACGGCCTGCATCGCTACATGCGCGAGGCGGTGCGGGTCTCCGGCGAGAACCCGGTTCTCATCGACCGCTATCTGAATGACGCGATCGAGGTGGACGTGGACTGCATCGCCGACGGCGAGCGCGTGTACGTCGCTGGCGTGATGGAGCATATCGAGGAAGCCGGCATCCATTCTGGCGATTCCGCTTGCGCGCTGCCGCCCTATACGCTCGCGCCGGCGACCGTGACCGAGCTGAAGGCGGAAACC
This sequence comes from Acetobacteraceae bacterium, assembly GCA_035685165.1. Classification (GTDB taxonomy): domain Bacteria; phylum Pseudomonadota; class Alphaproteobacteria; order Acetobacterales; family Acetobacteraceae; genus DATFDN01. Next base: position 89,701 of record DASRBI010000005.1, on the reverse strand, counting down.
GAGGCGATGGCGAAGGCGCTTGGCGTGGTCGGCCTGATGAACGTGCAATATGCCATCAAGGATGGCGAGGTATACGTGCTGGAGGTCAATCCTCGCGCCTCGCGCACCGTGCCGTTCGTCGCCAAGGCCACGGGGGTTCCCATCGCCAAGATCGGCGCCCGCGTGATGGCCGGGGCCAAGCTTGCCGAGTTCTCGCTCGACGATCAGGGCGTGGCACCGCATGTGGCGGTGAAAGAGGCGGTGTTCCCGTTCAACCGCTTCCCCAACGTCGATACGATCCTCGGGCCGGAGATGAAATCGACCGGCGAGGTGATGGGACTGGATTCCAGTTTCGAGCGCGCCTTCGCCAAGTCCCAGCTCAGCGCCGGCGTGGTGCTGCCGCAGGCGGGCACCGCGTTCCTCTCCATCAAGGACGCCGACAAGGCCGCCGTGCCGGGCCTCGCGCGGCGGCTGACAGAAATGGGCTTTCACCTGCTCGCCACGCGCGGCACGGCTGCACGCATCCGCGAGGCGGGGCTGGAGGTCGGCGTCGTCAACAAGGTGCTGGAAGGCCGCCCGCATTGCGTGGACGCGATCCGCTCGGGCGAGGTGCAGCTCGTCATCAACACCGCCTCCGGCCCGCAATCGGTGAGGGACAGCTTCGACATCCGCCGCAGCGCGCTGACGCACGGGGTGCCGCACTACACGACCATGGCGGGCGCCCGCGCCGCGGTTCATGCGATCGCCGCTTTGAAGGCGGGTGCGCTTGAAGTGGCCCCCCTTCAGGCCTATTTTCGCGCTTCGTTCTGAACCCGTCGCCGCGGCCGGGCGCTTGCCCGGGCGTGCGGGCGGTGCTTGCGTTACGACCAGCCAATCGAAGGATCGCCAAGTGCCCAAGTTCCCGATGACCGCCCCCGGATTGCAGCGGCTGGAGGAGGAACTGCGCCAGCTCAAATCGGTCGAACGCCCGGCGATCATCCGCGCCATCGCTGAGGCGCGCACGCACGGCGATCTGTCGGAGAACGCGGAATACCACGCGGCGCGCGAACGGCAGGGCTTCATCGAAGGTCGCATCGCGGAGTTGGAGGAGATCGTCTCTTCGGCCGAGGTGATCGACCCGTCCAGCTTGTCGGGCGATGCTGTCAAGTTCGGCGCGCACATTCGGCTCGTGGATGAGGAGACGGAGAAGGAATCCGCCTACCAGATCGTCGGCATGTACGAGGCCGACATCAAATCGGGACGGCTGTCGATCTCCTCGCCGCTCGCCAAGGCCCTGATCGGCAAGAAGGCGGGCGACACGGTCTCGGTACCCGCCCCGGGTGGGGACCGATCCTACGAGATCCTGGAAGTTCGCTACGCCTAGGCGCGGCGAGGCAGCCGCTCGTGTCTGACGCAGCGGCGTCCGCGCCGGCGCTGTCTCTTGCCGACATCGAGGCGGCGGCGGCGCGCATCAGGGGCAAGGTGCTCCGCACTCCCGCCGTGCGCTCCGCCGAGCTGGCGCGCGCGAGCGGCGCCGACGCGGTGCTGAAGCTCGAGAACCTGCAGGCGACCGGCGCCTTCAAGGAGCGCGGCGCGGCGAACCGGCTGGCGCTTCTCTCCGCCGATGAACGAAGGCGCGGGGTGATCGCGATGTCGGCGGGCAATCACGCGCAGGCGGTGGCGCGCCACGCGCAGATCTTGGGCATACGGGCGACCATCGTCATGCCCGCCTTCACGCCCTCGACCAAGGTCACGCGCACGGCCGCCTGGGGCGCGACGGTGGTGCTAGAGGGCGAAACGCTGGCCGACGCGGCGGCGCATGCCCGCACGCTCGCTCAAGCCGAGGGGCTCGTGTTCATCCACCCCTACGATGATCCCGCCGTGATGGCTGGCCAGGGCACGATGGCGCTTGAACTCTTGGAGGACACGCCGGAACTCGACGTGTTGATCGTTCCTGTGGGCGGCGGCGGGCTGCTTGCCGGCTGTGCCACCGCGGCACTCGGCCGCAAGCCGGGGATTGAGGTGCTCGGCGTCGAGGTGGAAAGCTATGCCGCGATGGCGCAGCGGCTGGCGGGTGCGCCGGTGGATGTTGGCGGCCCGACCATCGCCGAGGGCATTGCCGTGCGCGACGTGGGCGAAACCCCGCTGGCGCTCATCCGCGCGCTGGGGCTGGAAGTGCTGACAGTGCCGGAAGCCGCGATCGAGCGGGCGATCGGCCTGCTGATCGAGGGCGCAAAGCTGGTGGCGGAAGGCGCCGGCGCGGCGGCGCTGGCGGCGCTGCTGACCTATCCGGCCCGGTTCGCCGGCAAGCGTGTCGGCATCCCGGTGTGCGGCGGCAATATCGACGCGCGCATTCTCTCGAACGTGCTTCTGCGGAACTTGCTGCGCGATGGTCGGCTGTTGCGGCTGCACATGCAGATCCCCGACCGGCCCGGCGTGCTGGCCGACATCGCCGGGCGGATCGGCGGCACCGGCGGCAATATCATCGAGGTCTCGCACCAGCGCCTGTTCGCTGCCTCCTCCGTGCAGGCCGCCGAGTTGGAGGTGATGGTGGAAGCGCGCGACCCCGCCCATGCCGAGGCGATCATGGAGGCGCTGGTGGATGGGTATGTGGTGAGACGCGTTTAGGAAGTCGGACGCACAATTTGGTCGAGCCGCTGCGCGAGCTCGTCGGCGCTCGCCCCTGAATCGATCGGCGTGATGAACCGCCCGTCCGGGCCCATCAGATAAAGGAAGGAACTGTGGTCCATCGCGTAGTCGTTCGGGCCTGGGCCGGTGACGTGCTTGGCGGCGTACACGTGGTACTCCCGTTCCGCCTGGTCGATCTCGGCCGGTGTGCCGGTCAGCCCGATGATACGCGGCGAGAACGCCGCCACATAGGTTTTCAGCACCTCCGGCGTGTCCCGCTGAGGATCGACCGTGATGAAAATCGGCACGATCGCATCGGCCTTCGGGCCGAGCTTGTCGAGTGCGCCCGCCACATCGGTCAGCGTCGTCGGACAGACGTCGGGACAATAAGTGTAGCCGAAATAGACCAGCATGTATTTGCCGCGGAACGACGCCGCGCTGACGCGCCGGCCCGACTGGTCGATGAGGCTGAACGGGCCGCCGATCGAGGCTCCCGCCTGACCGCTGAACCAGAGATAGAGGCCGACCCCGAACAGCGCCGCGGCGAGCGCGAGCCCGAGGCCCGCGAGCCAGAGCACGAGCCGGGCCGCCCTTTGCGGCGCCGGCGGCCGAACGGAGCTGCCGGTCGAACGCATCGTGCGCGCGCTGTAGCACGCTGCCGCGGGGGGCGCGACTCGCAAGCAGCAATCGGCCGATTACGCAAGCATTGAATCGCGTTGACCGTTCGTGCGCCCGCACGCTAGCCGGAATGGGTGTCAGAAGCCGAGTCCCGATCCTTTATCCGCGTCCGCGGTCGCTCGCTGATGGCGCTGGTGCTGGCGCCGGAGCCGCCGGTCCGCGACTGGCTGGCCGCGCTCGATGCGCAGATCGCGCGCGCCCCCTCGTTCTTCGACCAGCGCCCGGTGATCGTCGATCTGGGTGCGCTGCCGCCGCAGCAGGACAACGTGGCGGGGCTCATTCAGGCGATGGCCGAGCGCGGCATCCGCATCATCGGCACCGAGGGCGCGCATCCCTCCTGGCAGGGCATCGCCAAATGGGGTGGCCCGATCCTCGCCACCCCGAAGGCGCGCGCCGTCGAAGTGCCGGACGAACGCCCCGCCGCGCCCGAGCGCGTCCCCGATCCGGCGCCGCGACACGCCGAAGCGACCGCCTCCTTGGTGATTCCCGAATCGGTGCGCTCGGGCCAGTCTGTCATCCACGAGCAGGGGGACGTGACGGTGATCGGCGCGGTGGCTTCGGGGGCGGAGATCGTTGCCGGCGGGTCGATCCATGTTTACGGCGCGATGCGCGGGCGCGCGATCGCCGGGCTTGCGGGCAGCCGTCAGGCGCGCATCTTCTGCCGCCGCCTGCACGCCGAGCTGCTGGCGATCGACGGGGTCTACAAGACCGCCGACGACATGGACCCGGCGCTGCACGGCCGCGCCGCGCAGGCTTGGCTCGACGGCGAGCACATGCGGATCGCCGCACTGGATTGAACGAAGGGGGACGCTTCTATGGCGCAGGTCGTGGTCGTCACATCGGGCAAGGGCGGCGTCGGCAAGACCACCTCCACCGCCGCCCTCGGCGCGGCGCTCGCGCAGAGCGGCGAGAGCGTGGTGGTGGTCGATTTCGACGTCGGGCTGCGCAACCTCGACCTAGTGATGGGCGCGGAGCGGCGCGTCGTGTTCGACCTGATCAATGTCGTCCAAGGCGACGCCAAGCTCCATCAGGCGCTGATTCGCGACAAGCGGCTGGAGAACCTCGCGCTGCTGCCGGCTTCGCAGACCCGCGACAAGGACGCGCTGACCGATGCCGGCGTGGAGCGCGTGATCGGCGAGCTGCGCGACAAGTTCGACTGGGTACTGTGCGACAGTCCGGCCGGCATCGAGCGCGGCGCGACTCTGGCCATGCGCTACGCGGATACCGCCGTGGTGGTGAGCAACCCGGAAGTCTCCTCGGTGCGCGACTCCGATCGCATCATCGGGCTGCTCGACAGCAAGACCGACAAGGCGGAGAAGGGCCAGCGCATCGCCAAGCACCTGCTGCTGACCCGCTACGACGCGGCGCGGGCCGCGCGCGGCGAGATGCTGAAGACCGAGGACGTGCTGGAGATTCTCTCCATCCCGCTGCTCGGCATCATCCCCGAGAGCCAGGACGTGCTGCGCGCATCGAATCTTGGCTCGCCAGTGCCGATCAGCAGCCCGGCCAGTCCGGCCGCGCGCGCCTACGCGGAGGCTGCCAAGCGCCTGCGCGGCGAGACGATCGCCGTCACGGTGCCGGCCGATCGCAGTGTCAGCCTGTTCGGCAAGCTGTTCGGCCGGAGGGCGGTGGCATGAGCCTGTTCGCCTCGTTCCTGCGCCGCCGCGATTCCGCGCCGGTCGCGCGCGAGCGGCTGCAAGTGCTATTGCAGCACGAGCGCGCGGTGGTGAGCAAAAGCGATCTTGTCTCGCAGCTTCAGGAGGAAATACTGGCCGTGATCGCCAAGCACGTCACGGTCGAGCGCGACAAGGTGCAGATCAAGCTCGACCGCGGCAGTCATTTTTCCATGCTGGAGATCGACGTCGAGGTGCCGAGCCCGGTGCGGAACTAGTCGGCGCGCCTTAAAATGTGGTAGGCTTGTTTTGGCCGTCCCGCGGCCATGTAGTATTGGTGAGCCTGATAACGATCGGCAACGCATCGCATGGCGTCCGCGCCGAAGATCGTCCTGGTCGAAGACGAGGCATTCCAGCGGCAGATCATCACGGAGTGCCTGGCGCAGCACGGCCTGCGCCCGACGGCGCTCGCCTCCGGCGGCGAGCTGAAGCGATTCGCCCAGCTCGCGATGCCTGATCTCGCCCTGCTCGACGTTCACCTGAACGAAGCCGAGGACGGTTTCGATCTCGCGCGCTGGCTTCGAGCGCGCTCCGGCCGGATCGGGATCATCATGCTGACCGTGGCGAGCGATACGATCGACCGTGTGCTGGGCCTCGAGTCCGGCGCCGACGATTACATCGCCAAGCCGTTCGAGCCGCGCGAGCTGGTGGCGCGCGTGCGCGCCGTGCTGCGCCGCTCCGGCTCGGGCGCGCAGCCACCGGCCGACCGGCGCGAAGTGCGTATTGGCACGGCAATACTCGATCTCGTGCAGCGGGTGCTTCGGGATGACGATGGCGCCGTGCACAGTCTCACCGCCGGCGAATTCGAGCTTCTGAAACTGCTGGTGGAGAACCCGAATCGGCCGCTGACGCGGGACTGGCTGCTGGAAAGCGTCGCGCATCGCGAGGCCGATGCGTTCGACCGCGCGATCGACAACCGGATCATGCGCCTGCGGCGGAAGGTGGAGCGCGATCCGTCCAAGCCGGAGGCGATCCGCAGCGTTCGCGGGGTCGGCTATATGTTCGTGCCCTCAAAGGACTGAGCGCATCGCCGCCAAACTCTGCGCCAGGAGAGTTTCCAGCCCGTCTGCCGCCTGCCGTGCCGCGCAACGTTCGCCGTTGCGCGCCGCGTTCTCGATCCGGCGCGCTTGCGCGGCGAGCCGCAGCGCGCCCGCGGTTTTCGCCGCGCCGTGCAGCCGATGCGCCGCGGCCGCCATGCGCGCCGGCTCGGTGGCTGCCAGGATCGCCCCGACATCCGCGGTGGCCGCATCGGCGAACTTCCGTACGAGGCGCGGCATCCGTGGGTCGCCCGCCGCGAACATGCCGGCAAGCGCCTCCGGCGCGAACAAAGGCTCGAACGAAGCCTCTCGCTGCGGCAGCGTGGGGACGAAACGGGCGAGCGTCCGCGAGATCGAATCAAGCGACAGCGGCTTTGCGAGGAAACCGTCCATTCCGGCGGCAAGGCAGCGTCCCTCCTCGCCCTTGAGGGCGTCCGCGGTGACGGCGATCAGCGCGGTCCGGGGCAGACCACCCGCCGCTTCCTCGCCTCGGATCGCGCGCGCCAGCGCGAAACCGTCGAGCACCGGCATGTGCAGATCGAGCAGCACGACTGGATGGCGCCGCTCGCGCCAGAGCGCCAGCGCCGCCGCTCCGTCCTCGCTGACGTCGGCCTCCAACCCGAGCAGCTCGAGCTGGCGCAGTATCACTTCGAGGTTCACCGGCGTGTCGTCGGCGACCAAGAGGCGCGGGCTCGCATCCGCCCATATCACCGCCGGCACGGCGAGGGGCTGGCGTTTGCGCACAGGCGCCGTCTCGTCGGCTTGGCGCAGCCGCAAGGTGACGGTGAAGCGGCTGCCCTCGCCCGGCATGCTCTCCACCGACACATCCCCGCCCATGAGCTGCGCGAGCCGCCGCACGATCGAAAGCCCAAGCCCGGTGCCGCCATATCGGCGCGTCATGGAGCGGTCGGCTTGCATGAACGGGTCGAACAGCCGGGCGCGGGTCGCCTCATCCATGCCGATTCCGCTGTCGTTGACCACAAGGGTCACCGTTACCGCCCCGTCGGCGCCGAGCCGGCAGGCCGTGCTGACACGAACGAAACCGCGGTGGGTGAACTTGATCGCATTGCCGATCAGATTGAACAGGATTTGGCGCACTCGCGTTGGATCGCCGGTCAGCAAGTCGGGGCCGGCGCTTGGCGGGTCGGCGAAAAGCTGCAACCGCTTCTGCTGTGCCTGGGAGTGCATTGCCGCTACGGTTCCGGCAACCAGCTCGGAAAGCCGGAACGGCAGCGCCTCCGTCTCCATGCGGCCTGCCTCGATCTTGGAAAAATCGAGCACGTCGTCGATGATCCTGAGCAGCGCCTGCGCGCTCTCGCGCATGATCCGCAGGCCGCGCACCTGTGATGGATCGAGACGGGAACGTTCGAGCACGTCCATCATGCCGAGCACGCCGTTCATCGGCGTGCGTATCTCGTGGCTCATCGCGGCGAGAAAGGTCGATTTCGCGCGATTGGCGGCCTCGGCCTCGGCGCGTGCCGCCTCCGCGATATCGCGTTCACGCTCGGCCGCCTCACGCGCGGATTGTAGCTCCTCGAACAGCCGCACGTTCTCGATCGCGATCACCGCCTGATCTGCGAAGGTGGAAACAAGTTCGATCTCGCGGGCGCTGAACGGCTCAAGATTGGCGCGGGCCAGCCCCAGGGCGCCGATCGGCGCGCCCTCGCGCAGCAGCGGCACGCCGATCATGCTGCGGAATCCGCCGATCCGCGCGTCGGCCTTCTGGGTGTAGTCGGGGTCGGCGAACACATCGAGGATCTGCACAGTCCGCCTTTCCTGCACCGCCCGGCCGACAAGGGTGCCCCGCCCAGGGCGGATGACGAGGTGGTGCTCGATCGCCTCGTACTCCGGCGAGAGCCCATAGCCGACCGCGTAGCGATAGGTGCCATTGGTACGTCGGCGGAATAAGACCGCCATCTCCGCGCGGCAGAGCGCCTGGGCGTTGTTGACCACCGTTTGCAGCACGCTTGTCAGGTCGAAGGCCGAGCGACTGATCACGCGCAGGATGTCGCTTGTTGCGGTGCGGTACTGCAGCGCCTCGTGCAGCTCGCGGCGGAGATCGGATTCGTGCGGTTCCATAAGGAACGCCTCCCGTCACGCCCTCGTAGCATCGGACTATCGCGGCATTGTCGCACGCGCGAGCCGTGTTTGTCGCGTCTGTCGCGCGCGGCGCTGGCGCTGGCCGTCAACGGCTCGGTTCGTCGCGATACCGACGAGACATTTATCGTCGCCACGCGCCATCTGGGCGCGACACTGCCCTGCCAATCTCTCGCCGCTCCGGTGTTTGCGGAGGGTAGGAGGTGAGCATGATCGACGAACAGAAGCTGCACGATTTCGTGCTTCGCATGTTGGGCGATCTCGGCGGCGCCTTGAGCGTCCCGCTGGTTCGGATCGGCGATCGCCTGGGCCTTTATCGCACACTGCACGAGCATGGCCCCATGACCGCCGCCGAACTCGCGACGAAATCGGACATCGCCGAGCGCTACGCACGCGAATGGCTGAACCACCAGGCGGCGTCCGGTTATGTCACTTATGACGAGACGACCGGCCGGTTCACCTTGCCCCCCGAGCAGGCGATGGTGTTCGCGGTTCCCGACAGCCCGGTGTTCCTGCAGGGCGGTTTCGATCTCGCCGCGAGCATGATGGAGAACGAGTCGAAGGTGGCGCCCGCCTTCCGCACCGGGCGTGGCGTCGGGTGGGGCGAGCAGTCTCAATGTTTGTTCTGCGCCGCCGGCCGGTTCTTCCGCCCCGGCTATCACAACAATCTCGTCGCCGCGTGGCTCCCGGCGCTGGACGGCGTGACTGCCAAGCTCGAGCGCGGCGCGCGCGTTGCCGACGTCGGCTGCGGGCACGGCTTCTCTACGATCATGATGGCCAAGGCGTTCCCGAACGCGACCTTCACCGGCTACGACTTCCACCCGGCGTCGATCGAGCAGGCCCGCCGCCATGCCGAGGAACACGGTGTGACCGCCAACACACGCTTCGAGACGGCGCTTGCCAGCGAATTCCCCGGAACCGACCTCGACCTCGTCACGTGCTTCGATTGCCTGCACGACATGGGCGATCCCGAAGGCGCGGCGCGGCACGTGCTGAGCACGCTCAAGCCGGACGGCACCTGGATGATCGTGGAGCCGGCGGCCGGCGATTCGCTCACTGAGAACATCAACCCGGTCAGCCGACTGTATTACGCGGCCTCGACGATGATCTGTGTTCCCACCTCGCTCGATCAGCCCGTAGGCGCCGCGCTCGGGGCGCAGGCCGGGTTTGCGAAATTGTCCGCGGTGGTGCAGGCGGGCGGTTTCCGAACGGTCCGCAAGGCCGCGACCACGCCGATCAACATGGTCCTGGAGGCGCGGCCGTAGCCGTTGCCCGGGGCACACCGCTCCCTCTCCGCCCGCAGGGGCGGGGAGGGCTGGGGGTGTTACGAGCCCTGCGGCGCTACCGCGTCATCTCCAGCAGGTCCGTCACCACCCGCTCCAGATCCCGCAGCGTCGTGCAGACGCGGACCATCTGGCAAAGAGGCGCGTAGCGGAACATGTCGGAATCGCCGATGCCCCAGGAGCTGCGGTATTCGGGATTGAGCCACACTACGCGCTTGGCGCGATCGGCGATGCGCTGGAGGATATCGACGCGCGGCTCGGTCTTGTTGCCGCGCGCATCACCCAGGATCAGCACCGTGGATTTGCGATCCACGATGTTCATCCAGCCCTCCTCGAAATCGCGCAGCGAGTTTCCGTAGTTGGAGGAACCGAACCCGATGATGCCGAGGATGCTGGCGATCGCCTGCTCGATCGGCTGCGTCTGCAGGATATCGCTCACTTCGATTAGTGACCCCGCGAAGGCAAAGCTGCGAATGTCGGCCAGCGCCTCGTTCAGCGCGTACAGGAACATCAGCAGGAACTGCGCCACTGCCGCGACCGAGCCGGAGACGTCGCACAGCACGATGACGCGCGGCTTCTCGATGCGCCGCTCCTTCCAGACCGTGATCATCGGAACGCCGCCCCAGCCCATGTTGCGGCGGATGGTGCGGCGGGCATCGAGCTGGCCGCGCAGGCGCCGCCGGCGCGGCTTGGCGTAGCGGGCGGCGAGGCGCTTGGCGATCGCGCGCACGAGCACGCGCATCCGCTCGTAATCGCGGCGGTCGAGGCTGGAAAGCCGCGCTGATTTCAGCAGCTCCTCACGAAACTCCTCGTTGTCGCCGCGCGCGAACAGGAGAAGGTGCCGGTCCACGTAGTCGCGCGACTGATCGCGCAGGCGCGAGACGCCCCCCTCAAGCCGGCGCGCGCGCCCGAGTGCCTCCGCGTCGCTGTCGTGCCGCAATTCGGTGATCTCGCGTTCCACCGCGCGCAGGCCCATGCGGTCCAGGATCCGCCGGACATAGAGGTTTTTCTGCGTGAAGAAGCGGATGTTCTGCACCCCGGCTTCCTCGCCCGCCCGCTCCATGGCCGCCGCCAGCCCCGGCTGGTCGTCCTCCAGCAGCATCCGGCCGAGCCCGCCGCCGCCTTCGCCGCCGCCTTCGCCGCCGCCCTCGCCGCCGCCCTCGCCGCGCCCTTCGCCGACTAGACCCTCGCCGCCTTCGGCCCCCTCCGGCCGCGCCTCCGCCTCCGGCGGCAAAGCAAACTCGTCGCGCTTGAAATAGAGATCGAAGCACTCGGCGAGCGCGGCCTTTTCCTCGGGTGTCTTGGCAAGAACGAGGCCGAGCGTGTCCTTCAGCACCGCCCGGTCGGCGTAGCCGACCACCTGCACGGCCTGCACGGCATCGATGCTTTCGGCGGGCGAAATTCGCACGCCGGCGCCGCGCGCCACCTCGAAGAAGCGGCGCAGCGGCTCGAGCGGCGGCAGCGCGCTCACGCCTCCAACCCCGCCTCCCGCCGCGCCTTGCCGACCAGCTCGCCCAATTGCCGGCCGGCGGTCTCGATGTCGGTCTCGAACTTGAGCAGCACGTTCAGCGTGTCGCGCACGAGGCCGGCCTCCAGCACGCCGACATGCAGCAGCACCAGCACCCGCGCCCAGTCGAGCGTCTCGCTGACCGAGGGAGATTTCTTGAGATCGAGCCCACGCAGGGACTGCACGAACGCGACCAGTTGCCGGCGCAGGCGCTCGCCCGCTTCCGGCACGCGGCTTTCGATAATGCGGCTTTCGAGCTTCGGGTCGGGAAAGCCGATGTGCAAGTGCAGGCACCGCCGCTTCAGCGCATCCCCGAGGTCGCGCATGTTGTTCGAGGTCAGCACCACGACCGGCGGCACGTTGGCCGAGACGCGGCCGATCTCCGGGATCGTGACCTGATAGTCGGACAGTATCTCCAGCAGGAACGCCTCGAATTCCTGATCAGACTTATCCACCTCGTCAACGAGCAGCACGGCGCCGGCCGGCGCCTGCAACGCGCGCAACAACGGACGCGGCTCAAGGAACTCGGGCGAGAAGAACAGGTCGCCAAAATCGTGCAGCTTGCCGATCGCCGCATCCAAGGTCGGTGTGTCGCCCAGCACCTCGCCGATCTTATCGCGCAATATCTGAGTGTAAAGAAGTTGCTTGCCGTATTTCCATTCATAGAGGGCCTTGGCCTCGTCCAGCCCCTCGTAGCATTGCATCCGGATCAGCGGCAGCTCGAGCCAGGCGGCGATGGATTTCGCCAGCTCCGTCTTGCCGACTCCGGCTGGACCTTCGACCAGCATCGGCTTTCGCAGATGGTGCGCCAGGTAAACCGCGGTGGCGATCTGGCGGCTGGGGATATAACCGACCTCCGAGAGGCCCGCCTCGACCTCCTCGATCGAGCCGATCCCCTCCTGGTACTCCGGCGCGCCCCGCGCGATCCCGCCCGACAATGGCATCTCCACGTCACCTGCCTGTCCTACTGATCGGTAGGTCTCCTAGCACCCGATCGGCTTCCGTCAAAACACGCTTGCCGTCGCAAGGCTTTGCCGGACGTGGCCCTTGCCGATGCCTGATAATGCCCACATCGTGGCGGGATGAGCGCCGCACTCGCAGAGCGTCCGACGCGGCGATACTGGCGCCGCCCAGCCACCGTCGGATGGTTCGCAACATCGGTTGGCATACCGCTGTTGCTGCTCGGGGCGGCCGCTTGGTACGACCATCACGCCGTCGTGAGCCGCGCGCGGGAGCGGGTGCAGACAACCGCCGAGGTGCTGGCGGAAAACGCGCACACGATCATGGAGACCGCTGCGCTGACGCTCAGCCTTCAGCTCAACGCGGTCCGAGGCATGAGCTGGGACGAGATCGATCGCTCCCGCGAGGTGCACGATTTTCTGTCGGGCATGGTCAGGCGCTTGCCGCAGCTCGAATCGGCGTTTTTCGTCGATCCCGAGGGGCGCAACTCCGCCAGCAGCCGTGCCTACCCGATGCCGCCTTACGATGTGCGCCAGCGCGACTATTTTCAGGCGGTCGCGAACGGCGCGCGGGGCTTGTTCGTTAGCCAGCCGTTCCACGGCATGCGCGATGGCAGCCTCGGCGTGGTGGTGAGCGAGGCGCGCCTCGTCGATGGCCAACCAGACGGGCTGGCGGCGGTCACGCTTTCACCTACCTATTTCCGCACCTTCTACCAATCGATCACCGGCCGCTCCGAACACGGCACGGTGGGCCTGCTGCGCGGTGACGGGGCCTACCTGTTCCGCTATCCCGCCTCGCCCGACACGCCCGAGCGCGTCCCGCCCGACGGCGCAACGGGAAAATTGCTGCGTGCGGGCATCGCATCGGCGATCTACGGCGACCATTCGCGCATCGACCGCGACCAGAAGCTGATCGCCATCCGCCGGGTCGAGGGCCAGGACCTCGTCGCGCTTTATGGTCTCGACTGGGACAAAATCCTCGCCGAGTGGTATCGCCATCTGGCGATCTTCGCCGCCTTCGCCGTGCTCGCGGCGGGCGCCCTGTTGCTGGCGGGGCTGCGTGCGATGCAGATGGCAGAGCGGGACGCACTGCACCTGCGCGCATTGCTCGCGGAAACCGAACGAAGGCAAGCGGCCGAGGCCGCTTTGCAGCAGAGTGCGAAGTTGGAGGCGCTTGGGCGCCTGACCGGCGGCGTCGCGCACGACTTCAACAACCTGCTCGCCGCCGTCCTGGGCTCGATCGAGCTCGCCTCGCGCCGGACGCAGGAGCCGCGCACGCGGCAGTTGCTCTCGGTCGCCGAGCAGGCCGCCAAGCGGGGCGCCAAGCTGACCGCGCAGATGCTCGCCTTCGCCCGCAAACGCACGATCACGCCGGAACCCGTCGCCGTGAACGCACTGATTCGGGGTTCGGACGAGCTGCTGCGCCGCACCGCCGGCTCGCTGGCCGATGTCGTGTTCGATCTCGATGAAACGCTCGGGAACGTGCTGGCCGACCCGGTGCAGCTCGAGCTTGCGCTACTCAATTTGGTCGCTAACGCGCGAGACGCGATGCCGGGGGGCGGCGAGCTCGCGATCCGCACGCGCCGCTACGGATACGATGCGCCGAGGCCCGCGCAGCTCCCCCCGTGCACCTACGCCGCGATCACGGTTGCCGACTCCGGGATCGGTATGGACGAGGAGGTGCGGCGCCGAGCGTTCGAGCCGTTCTTTACCACCAAGCCGCCGGGCAGCGGCACCGGGCTCGGCCTGTCGATGGTGTTCGGCTTCGCCCAGCAGATGGGCGGCACCGCGACCGTGGAAAGCGCGCCGGGGCAGGGCACGCGGGTGAGCCTGTGGCTGCCGGAAACAGCGCCCGTCGCCGCACTCACCCGGCCCGATGCGGCCGGGGCGCAGAGCGCGCGCGGACTGCGCGCCTTGCTGGTCGATGACGACCCGATGGTCCGGGAATCGGCGGTGGAGCTGCTGCGCGAGCTCGGCCACGACGTCACGAAGGCGGCGGACGGCGCGGAGGCGCTGACACTGCTGGCGAGCGAAACGGCGTTCGATCTCCTGCTGGTCGATTTTGCGATGCCCGGCATGAATGGCAGCGAACTGGCCGAGGCGGCGCTGCAACGCCGGCCGGGACTGCCGGTCGTGTTCATCACCGGCTACGCCGCCGACGACGCGCTGAAACCCTGGGCCGAGCGCGGCTTTCGCATCATCTCCAAGCCTTTCAGCCTCGCCGATCTCGCCGCCGTGCTGCGCGAGCTCGGTTCGATCCGCGCGGTCAGGCCGGAGAAGGCGCCGCGCGAGCCTCCGCAGGCCCCCTAACCTGGGGCTTGGTCTCCGGTAGGATCGCCCAGAGCAGCACGGTGGCGGCGAGGCCCGTGGCCGCCAGCGCGCCGAGCGCGGGCTGCGGCCCAGCGGCGGTGGCGAGCCAGCCCGCGGCGGCGGTGCTAATCGTCGCGCCGATCCCGGTGGCGAGATTGAGCGAGCCGATAGCGAGATTCATGAAGCCGGTGTGCCGCGTCAGGTCGGCGGCGACCAGCGGCAGCATGATGCCGAGCACCGCGCCGCTCACCCCGTCCAGCACCTGCGCGAGCACGAGAGGTACGGCGCCAGGGAACAGCGTCATGATCAAGCCCTTGAGCGGCATCGCCCCGAAGCCGAGCAGCAGGATCGGGCGCCGCCCGAACCGCTCCGCGTAGCGGCCGAACGAGGGCGAAAGCGCCGCGCCGACGCATTGCGACACCAGGATGGCAATGGAGACGACATAGCCGGCCGAGCCGGTGCGCGCCGCGAGCGCGTTCACCGCGACCGGCATCATCGCCGCGTTCGCCGCCTGGAAGAGCAGCACGCAAAAGGCGAAGCGGTGCAGGTTGAGGTGCAGGTAGATGGTCCAGAAATGATGTCCCCGCCGGCGGCGGTGTTTGGGATGCACCAAGGCGAGATGGTCGGCATGGTCGGGCGAATCCGGGACGGCGGGCCGGATCAGCCAGGCGGCGAGGATCGCCGGGGCGCAGAGCAGCGCCGTCATCACGAACACCGATTCGTTGGAGGCGCGCGCGGCGAGCAGCCCGAGCAGCACGGCGGCGGCGGCGCTGCCGAGCGAGGACCAGCGGGTGTTGCTGCCCAGCCTTTCGCTGAATGCGCCATGCCCGGTGCAGCTCAGTGTCACCGCCGCAATCGCCGGGTTCATCACGGCAGCCGCGGCGACATGCAGAACCTGCGCGGCGACGACCGGCACGAATGCGCCGGTGAACGCGGTTCCGAGGGCGGAAAGCGCCGTCAGCGCCAGCGCACCGGACAGCACACCGCGCTTGCGATGCACTGCGTCCACAAGCGCCCCCGCCGGCAGTTGGAACACCAGCCCGGCGATCGTGCCCGCGCTGAGCGCGATGCCGATCTTCTCCTGCGACCAGCCCTGGTCGGTCAGGACGAGGCCGAGAAAGGGACCGAACCCCGTCTGGATGGCGGCGATGAGAAAATTCAGCGCAGCGAGCGCGATCAGGCTCGTCGCCAGCGCGGCGGGCAGCCCGGTCCTTGCCTCCGATTCTCCCAAGGTCGCTCCCGTCCGGCCGCCAAATGACGGAAGATCGTATCAGAAAACGACCGACCTGTCCGCCGAATTGGCGGTCGGCGCCGGGCGGTCCGGCGTCAGTCTCCGACCGCGCGCAGCAGCGGACGCGCCCGGTGGCAGAGTTCCTCGTAGACGGAGACATAGTCTTCCGCCATCCGGCGCGCGGTGAAGCGGCGCTCGAATTGCCGGCGCACCAGCCGCCGGTCGAGCTTGTCGAGGCTGCCGATCGCGCTGACCGCCGCCTGCTCGTCCGGCACGATGAACCCGGTCAGGCCGTGGTCGATCACCTCGGGCACCGAGCCGCACGGATAGGCGATCACCGGTGTGCCGCAGGCCATCGCCTCGATCATCACGAGCCCGAACGGCTCCGGCCAATCAATCGGGAACAGCAGCGCGTGCGCGCCTGACAGGAAGGCCGGCTTCTGCGCGTCGTTGATCTCGCCCACGAACTCCACGTGCGGGCTGCGCGCGACCAGCGGGCCGATCTCCTCGTCCCAGTATTTCTTGTCAGCGTTGTCGATCTTGGCGGCGATCTTCAGCTTCACCCCGGCGGCTTCCGCGATGCGGATCGCCTTGTCCGGTCCCTTCTCGGGCGAGATACGGCCGAGGAAGGCGAAATATTCCTGCTTCACGGGCTGCGGGCGCAGGAGGTTCTCCGGCATCCCGTGCAGTACCGTCCGCACCCAGTTGAGACCGGGGATGGGCCGACGCTGGTGATCGGAGATGGAGACGAATGGCGCGTCGGGGAACGTCTCGTAGATCAGCTTGAACTCCGGCAGGTCGAGCCTGCCGTGCAGCGTGGTGACGAAGGGCGTGCGCTGGCGCGAGAACAGCGACAGCGGGAAGTAGTCCGTATGGAAGTGCAGCACGTCGAACTCGTCGGCGCGCCGGCGCACCAGCTCCATCATCCGCATGTAATACGCGATCCAGTCCTTTACCGTCGGGTCGAGGCGCAGAGCCTGATCGCGCATCGGCGCGAGCTTCGCGGAAGTAACAGAATCGCCGCTCGCGAACAGAGTCACGTCGTGACCCATCGCCACCAGCTCTTCGGTCAGCGAGTACACGACCCGCTCAGTCCCGCCATAGAGCTTGGGCGGAACAGCCTCGAACAATGGCGCTATTTGAGCAATCCGCATAGTACTCCGGCCCCTTGGTCTTGCGACCGACTAAGGTTTACTTTCCGATTATTTACGCTTGACTTGAGGGACAAAGTCCCCTCTATCACGCATGAGTTATCGTAAATGAATGTGGCAGGAATCCGGCGTCATCTGGCCGGAAACAAGCCGCGGCGGCCGGGCCGTCTTTTCTCCGGCGGAAGGAGTTGCCGCCCCATGCTGGCGATCCCGGAACCCGGCGCCGACGCCGCCGCCCTGGTCGCGTTGCGCGGTCATCCGCTGCGCTTCCTTGCCCGCTACGCAGGGCGGCGTCCAGCCGGCTTCGCCACCGTGTTCGTCTCGGTGCTGATCGCGGTCGGCGCCAGCGTCTCCACCCAATACGGTCTCAAGCACCTGATCGACATCGTGGCGGCGGGGCCTGCCGCCGGCCGGGGCGTGTGGACGGCGTTCGCCCTGCTCTGCGCCTTGATCGCGCTCGACAACCTCTCCTGGCGCGTCGGCGGCTTCGTCGCCGCCCGCAGCTTCGTCGCGGCCACCGGCGACATCCGGCGCGACCTGTTCGCCCACCTCGCCGGGCACGCGCCGAGCTGGTTCGCCGAGCGGCTGCCAGGCGCGCTCGCCGCGCGCATCAGCGCCACCTCCGAAGCCGCGTTCACGGTCGCCAACACCGGCGCCTGGAATGTGCTGCCGCCCTGCGCTGCCGTGGTCTGCGCGATCCTTTTCATCGGCAGCGTCGATCCCTGGCTCGCGCTCGCGCTGGTCGTTGTCGCCGCCGCGCTCGGCGCGCTGGTGTTCCACCTCGCAAGGCGCGGCAGCCCGCTGCATCGCGGCTATGCGGAGCGCGCCGCGGCGGTGGACGGCGAGCTCGTGGACATCATCGGCAATATCGGCGTGGTCCGCGCCTTCGGCGCGACGCTCGGCGAGAAGCGGCGGATCGGCGGCACGATCCGAAGCGAGATGGAGGCGCGTTCGGCCAGCCTGATCTACCTCGAGAAACTCCGGCTGGTTCACGCCGTGCTGACCGCGCTGCTCACCGCCTGCGTGGTCGCCGTGGGCATCCTGCTCTGGCAGCGCGGGCAGGCGAGCGTCGGCGACATCGCGCTCCTCACAGCGCTTGCCATGACGATCCTGAATTGCACGCGCGATCTCGCCGTGGCGCTGGTGAACCTCACCCAGCATGTCGCGCGGCTGGAGGAGGCGATCGGCGCCCTGCTGATGCCGCACGACCTGCCGGACAGCCCGGGCGCGGTGGCGCTGCCGCCCGGTCCCGGGCGTGTCGTGTTCGAGCGGGTCCGCTTCGCTTATCCGGGCCGGTCCACCGTGCTGCGCGAGTTCGACCTGGCGATCCGCCCGGGCGAGCGCGTCGGGCTGGTCGGCAGCTCCGGGGCCGGCAAATCCACCGTCCTCGCCCTCCTGCAGCGTTTCTACGATGTCGGCGGCGGGCGGATTCTGGTCGATGGTGAGGACGTCCGCAAAGTGACGCAGGAAAGCCTGCGCCGGCGGATGGCGGTGGTGCCGCAGGACATCAGCCTGTTTCATCGCTCCGTGCTGGAGAACATCCGTTACGCGCGGCCTGATGCATCGGACGCGGAGGTGCTCGCGGCGGCCGAGATGGCGCGGTGCCGCGAATTCATCGAGGCGCTGCCCGAAGGCTTCGAGACGATCGTGGGCGATCGCGGCGTGAAGCTCTCGGGTGGTCAGCGCCAGCGGCTCGCGATCGCCCGCGCGCTGCTGAAGGACGCCCCGATCCTGCTGCTGGACGAGGCGACGAGCGCGCTCGACACCGAAAGCGAGCGGGCGATCCAGGCCGGGCTCGACCGGCTGATGGAAGGGCGGACGGTGATCGCGATCGCGCACCGGCTCTCCACGCTCGGCCGGTTCGACCGGATCATCGTGATGCGTCACGGCCGCATCGTCGATGACGGCCCCCCCGCCGTGCTCGCCGCCCGGCCCGGGCCCTATCGCGACCTGCTGCGGACGCAGCATATGGGCGTGGAGGCGTTCGCGGAGGCCGCGTGACAGCGGAGCAGGCAACCGGCCGCCTTGTCGTCGTCTCCAACCGGGTCGCCCCGATCAGCGAGGGCGAGCCGGCCGCCGGCGGGCTCGCGGTGGGCGTGCTCGATGCGCTGCGCGCCAAGGGCGGTCTTTGGTTCGGCTGGTCGGGCGAGATCGCTGACGGGCCGGTCGTGCCGCGCCCGGCGCGCAATGTGGGGCCGATCACGGTTGCGACCATCGACCTGAGCCGCACCGACTACGACCAGTTTTACCGGGGATTCGCCAACGGCACGCTGTGGCCCGTGCTGCATTACCAGATGGGGCTCTCGCGCTTCGACTGGGATGAGTTCGCGGGCTATCGCCGTGTCAACGAGCTGTTCGCGCGTTCGCTTGCCTCGTTGGTTCAGCCGGACGACCTGATCTGGGCGCATGATTATCATCTGCTCGGTTTGGCCGAGGCGCTGCGCGCGGCGGGCGTGCGGAACCGCGCCGGCCTGTTCCTGCACACGCCGTTCCCCGAGCCGGGGGTTCTCATGTCGGTGCCGGCGCACGCCCAGCTCGTGCGCGCGATGTGCGAATTCGACCTGATCGGATTTCAGACCGAGCCCGATCGCACCGCGTTCTGCGACTACATTTCGCGCCAAGCCGGCGGCCGCGCGCTCGAAGAGGGGCGGCTGGAGGCGTTCGGCCGCGTGGTCCGCTCCGGCGTCTATCCGATCGGCGTGCATGTGGAGGACGTGCGCGCCGAGGCCGAGAACCCCGCCCAGCGGCGCGAGGCCATGCGGGTGCGGAAGGATCTCGCCGGCAAGCTGCTCGTGCTCAGCGTCGATCGCCTCGATTATTCGAAGGGCCTTCGCCAGCGTTTCACCGCCTTCGAGCGGTTCTTGCAGGACAACCCGCATCGACGGGGCGACGTGGTGCTCACCCAGATCGCCCCGCCCTCGCGCGGCGATATCGAGACCTACCGCGAGATACGCCGCGAGCTAGAGGGCGAGGCCGGTCGCATCAACGGGCGTTTCGCCGACCTCGACTGGGTGCCGCTGCGCTACCTCAACCGCGCCTTCCCGCGTGCGGCACTGATGCCGCTCTATGCCGAGGCGCGCGTCGGGCTGGTCACGCCGCTGCGCGACGGTATGAATCTCGTCGCCAAGGAATATGTCGCCGCACAGGATCCGGACGATCCGGGCGTGCTGATCCTCTCGCAATTCGCCGGTGCGGCGCGCGAGCTGGAGGCGGCGCTGATCGTGAACCCTTACGACGAGGCGGGGATGGCGACCGCGCTCGAGCAGGCGCTGGAAATGGGATTGGAGGAGCGCCGCGGCCGCTACGCGGCGATGATGGACGTGCTCCGCCGTAACTCACTCGACCGCTGGCGCGCCCGCTTCGAGGCCGATCTCGGCGCTTGACCGCGCTCCGCGTTGACAGGCGGCGCGCTCGCGTCGATGCAAGGCGACCAGCGTGCGAGGCAAGCGGCGCCATGGAGCCACCGTTTCGGATCACCATCTGCGGCATCGAGGAACTCGCCGGGCATTGCGAGACCGGCGTGAGCCACGTGCTCTCGATCCTCGATCCCGACCATCCGGTGCCGGAAGCGTTCGGCGCCTTCGGCGAGCACGCGAAGCTCGAGCTGCGATTCTACGACGTGCTCGAGGACACGCCCGGAATACCCGGCCCGACGGAGGCGGATGTCGCGCGCCTGCTGGCGTTCGGCCGCGATCTCGTTACCGAGCCGGCGGCCAGCGCGCATTTGCTGGTGCATTGCCATGCGGGCATTTCGCGCTCCACCGCCTCGATGGCGCTGATGCTCGCGCAGGCGATGCCCGAGGCGCCGGCCGAGGCGGTGATGGCGCACGTGCTGGCGGTGCGCGACAAGGCATGGCCCAATCTGCGGATTTTGGAGATGGGCGATGCGATGCTCGGGCGCGGCGGCGCGCTGGCGCGCGCGGCGCACGGCATCTATCGTCATCAGCTGGAGATTCGGCCGCATCTCGCCGAGTTCATGATCAATGCCGGCCGGGAGCGCGAAGTGGAAGCCGGCCGCGCGCTGCTCGCCGGCAGGAGCTAGCGAATGGGAGGAGCGATCATGCCATTTTACACAAGGGGCGACGTTCGCATCCGTTACGAGGAAGCCGGCTCCGGGGTGCCGCTGCTGGTCCTGCCGGGCGGCGGGCTGAACGCCACCATCGCCTATCTTTCCTCGGGCGCGCCGTTCGATCCGATGCGGGAATTCGCCAACGAGTATCGCTGCATCACGATGGACTTGCGGAACGCGAACGGCGGAGAATCCTCGGGGCCGCTGGAAATCGACCGGCCTTGGGACGCGTACGCGGACGATCAGCTCGGGCTGATGGACCATCTCGGCATCAGGCAGTTCCTCGTGCTCGGCTTCTGCATCGGCGGGCCGTTCATCTGGAACCTGCTGCGGCGCGCCCCGGAGCGGATCATCGCCGCCGTGCTCGCCCAGCCGAGCGGTTTCCGCCCCGAAGCGCCCGATCTCTTCTACAACAACAACATCAAGGGCTGGGGGCCGCCGCTCTGCGACCGGCGGCCTGAGATCACCATGCAGATGGTGGATGCGTTTTTGAACAAGATGTATCGCGCCAATGCCGATTTCGTGTTCACCGTCACGCGCGATTTCGTCCGTTCGTGCCGCACGCCCGTGCTGGTGCTGCCCGACGACATCCCGGCGCACCCTTATGCGGTGGCGATGGAATCCGCGCTGCTCGCGCCCAATTCGCAGGTGAGTCTCTATCCGTGGAAGGAGCCTCCCGAGCGGGTGCCGCTCGCGGTACGGCACATCCGCACGTTCCTGCGCGCGCATACTCCGCTGCGATAAGGGGGGGTCATTCGGCGTCATTGCGAGGCGCATCCGCAGTATGGCCCCCGCCTTCGCCCGCGGAAGCAATCTCCGGCGGGTAGGGGATTGCGCTGTACCGCGCACCCGGCGCTCGCAATGACAGCGCTGGGGAGCCAAGAATTACGCCGAGTAGCGTCAGGCAGCCGCGTGCGGGTGCGTCAAGACCGGGCGGGCGAGCATGATATAAAGCCGGTGGCTCGCGACATCGACCTTCCGCATCGTGCCTTCCCTCCACACGCGCACCGCCTCGTCCTCATGGTGGAATGGCCCGTAGAACTCCTCGGCGCCGGGCTCGAGTTCGGCGAAACGCGAATCAGTGAATACGCCGCCCCACACTACCCACAGCTGATGCCGCTCTGCGTCAGACATCCAGGTTCGCCACCTTCAGCGCATTGCCAACGATGAAGTCGCGGCGGGGTTCGACCACCTCGCCCATCAGCGTGCTGAACACCTGCTCGGCGTCCTCCACGTCGCCGACCTTCACCTGCAGCAAGGTCCGCATCGCCGGATCGAGCGTGGTTTCCCAGAGCTGCTCGGGGTTCATCTCACCCAGGCCCTTGAAACGCTGGATGGTCAGCCCGCGCCGCCCTTGCGCCAAAATGCGCTCATAGGCGCTCGCCGGGCCGGCCGCGCTCGCCTCCTGTTTGTCGAAGAGGAGCCGGGCGGGCGTCGCGAAACGCGCGGCGAGTGCCTGGGCGCGCTCGCACAGCCAGCGCGCCTCCGCGCTCCGCAGCGCCGCCATGTCGAGCGTGTATTTCTCGGCCACGCCGCGCACGGTGCGCGCCATCGTCAGCCCGCCATTGGCGGCGACCACCCAGCCGCGCTCGGTCGGCAGCGAAATCGCGTCCAGCCGCGCGATCAACCCCTGCCCAGCGGCGGCCAGCCGCGCCGGATCGGGGCTCAGCGCGTCGGCGATCGCTGCCTGCTCGACGAACGGCGCGGGAACCGCGACCGAAAGTCCGCGTATGCGCGCCGCGGCCTGGGCGAGCCAACGCACCTCCTCGCGAAGCGCCTCGCCCTCCAGCACGTCGCCGTTCGCATAAATCAGCTTCGCCCCGGCCAGCGCCTTCTCGAGCAAATAATCCTCGAGCGCGCGGTCGTCCTTCAGGTACCGCTCGTCGTTGCCGCGCTTGGCGCGGTAGAGCGGCGGCTGCGCGATGAACAGATGCCCGCGCTCGATCAGCTCCGGCATCTGGCGGAAGAAGAACGTGAGCAGAAGCGTGCGGATATGGCTGCCGTCCACGTCGGCGTCTGTCATGATGACGATGCGGTGGTAGCGGAGTTTCGAGGCATCGAACCCGCCGCGCTCGGGATCGTCGCGCCCGATGCCGGTGCCGAGGGCCGTGATCAGCGTGCCGATCTCCTGGCTGCTCAGCACCCGGTCCTCGCGCACGCGCCAGACATTCAAGATCTTGCCGCGCAGCGGCAGCACCGCCTGGAACTTGCGGTCGCGCCCCTGCTTGGCCGAACCGCCGGCCGAGTCGCCCTCGACCAGGAACAGCTCGGACTTGGCCGGATCGCGCTCCTGGCAGTCGGCGAGCTTGCCCGGCAGGCTGGAGATGTCGCCCGGCTTCTTGCGTGTAAGCTCGCGCGCCTTGCGCGCGGCCTCGCGCGCCGCCGCCGCGTCCATCACCTTCTGCACGACGGCTTTGGCTTCCTTCGGGTGCGTTTCGAACCAATGCCCGAGCGCATCCGCGACAGCGGCCTGCACGACCGGCTGCACCTCGGAGCTGACCAGTTTGTCCTTGGTCTGGGAGGAAAACTTGGGGTCGGGCACCTTCACCGAGAGCACCGCGGTCATGCCCTCGCGGATGTCCTCGGGCGCGAGCTCCAGCTTGTCCTTCTTGCCCATTCCTTCGGCGTATTTCGTCACCACGCGCGTCAGCGCGGCGCGGAAGCCGGCGAGGTGCGTGCCGCCATCGCGCTGCGGGATGTTGTTGGTGAAGCAGAGCATCACCTCGTGGTAAGTGTCGTTCCACGACAGCGCGAATTCGACGCGGATGCCCTGCGTCTCCTCGGCGGCCCGCACATTGATGGGCGGGGTGAACATTGGCGTCTTGCCGCGATCCAGCCACTCAACGAACGCCCGCAGCCCGCCTTCGTAGTGCAGCACCGTCTCCTTCACCTCGGCATGGCGCTCGTCGCGCAGCACCACCGTCATGCCGGAGTTGAGGAACGCGAGCTCGCGCAGGCGCCGCTCCAGGATCGCGTAGTCGAACTCGGTGCGGGTGAAGGTGGCGGGGCTCGGCTTGAACGTGACCTCGGTGCCGGTCGGCTGATCCGACGGGCCGACCAGTTTGAGCGGCGCCTCGGCCTCACCGTCGCGGAAGCGGATGAAGTGCTCCTGCCCCTGGCGCCAGATGCGGACCTCCATCCACTCCGAGAGGGCATTGACCACGGCGGCGCCGACGCCGTGCAGCCCGCCCGAAACCTTGTAGCTGTTCTGGTTGAACTTGCCGCCCGCGTGCAGGCGGGTCAGCACGACCTCGGCCGCCGAGATGCCCTCCTCGGCATGGATGTCGGTCGGGATGCCGCGGCCGTCGTCGCGCACCGTCACGCTGCCGTCGCCGTTCAGGATCAGCTCCACGCGCGAGGCGAACCCGGCCTGCACCTCATCGACGGCGTTATCGACGATCTCGAAGGCCATATGATGCAGGCCCGAGCCGTCGTCGGTATCGCCGATATACATGCCGGGCCGTTTGCGGACCGCTTCGAGGCCCTTCAGGACCGAGATGGAGGACGCGTCATAAGCCTCTGATTCGGGACGCGCGCCGTCGTTGTCGGACATGCCGATGGAAGACTCCGAATGGGGTGCTGAATGACTCTAAATATATAGCCGCTACAGGGCTCCGGGCACAGGGGGCACCAGCGGCTCGGCGGCACCGAATCGGCCGTCCGGCCCCAGCCGCCCGCCGCCCGTGCGGAGCCCCTCGGCGCGGTCGGCGAGCGGGAGGAAAATCTCCGCGTCGGTGCCGGTGATCAGCACCTGGGACTCGAGCCCGAGCAGCGCCGCGAACAGGGCGGCGCGGCGCGCCGGATCGAGATGCACTGCCGGCTCGTCGAGCAGGAGCAGCGGCGCCGTCCCCCGCGCCGCGGCGACGAGCCCCGCGTGGGCGAGCACGATACCGAGCAGCAGCGCCTTCTGTTCGCCGGTGCTGGCAAGCGGCGCCGGCAGGCCGGACGCCGCCTCGGTCAGCAGCAGATCGGCGCGGTGCGCGCCGACCGCCGCGCCGCCTGCCACCGCATCGTGCTGGCGGGAGGCCGCCAGCGATCCCCGCACCCAGTCCTCCACCGCCACGGCGGGCTCGGTGGCGAGCCGCGCCGCGATGGGGCATTCGAGTGCCATCCGGGCCGGCGGGAAGCCGGCCACCGCCCCGCCTTCCATCGCCCCGTCCAGCCGCGCCACCAGGGCAGCCCGGGCCGCCGCCGCGGCCACCGCGTGACGCGCCATCTGGTCCTCCAGCCCGGCGAGCCAGGCGTGGTCGGTAGCGCCCTGGGCGAGCAGCCGCGCCCGCTCCGCCATCGCCCGCTCATGCGCGCTCAATTCGCGCGCGTGGGCCGGTTCGAGGGCGAGCACGAGGCGATCGAGGAAGCGGCGCCGTCCCGACGCGGACTCCTGGAACAGCCGGTCCATCTGCGGAGTAAGCCAGACCGCCGCCACCCGCGCGGCGATCTCCGCCTGGCTGCGCGGGCGGGCTCCGTCAAGCAGGAACACCCGGCGGTCGGCCGGTCCCTCGGGCGGCGTGCCGGTGCCGATGTCGAGCGGGCCGTCGCCGGTCAGGATCCGGGCGGCGACCGCCCAGCTTCCGCCCGCCGCGGGGCCGCGCCGCGCCAGATCGGCCATGCGCGCCCCGCGCAGGCCCCGGCCCGGGACGAGCAGCGACACCGCTTCCAGGAGGTTGGTCTTGCCGCTGCCGTTCGGCCCGAACAGCACGGTGATCCGCGCCGCCGGCCGCCAGGTGAGCGAGCGATAGGAGCGGAACTCGGTCAGGCTGAGGCGAAGGAGGCGCAGCATCGGACGGCTTCCGTCTAAGCGAAATCGCGCCCGGCGCGGGAGCGGCGGCTCGACCGACTCTCCGCCTACCTGGATGAAACCACGGCCGAGGTCACACATCGAGCGGGCGGCGGCTTCGGCGTGCTGACGACGGTTACCGTCGAGCAGCGCGGCCCGGACAGACGCATGGTCGCGCGGCAGCAATACGAGCTTCGCGACGCCGCGACCCGAGGCGCGGTGGACGGCGCGGCGGGCGCTTAGAGATATCCTGTCCCCATCTCTTGCGCGAAGCGGCCCGGGTCGCCTTCCCAGATGATCCGGGCGTGCTCCAGCACATACACGCGATCCGCGTGCGGCAGGGCGAAGGTGACGTTCTGCTCGCCGAGAAGGATGGTGATGTCGGTCGTCTCGCGCAGGCGCGTCATCGCTTTCGAGAGCTGCTCGAGGATCACGGGCGCCAGCCCCATGGTGGGCTCGTCCAGGATCAACAGGCGCGGGCGCATCATCAGCGCGCGGGCGATGGCGAGCATCTGCTGTTCGCCGCCCGAAAGCGTGCGTGCCGGCTGTCGCTCGCGCTCGCCGAGGATCGGAAAGAGGCCGAGCAGCCACGCGAGCTGGTTCTGCCGGTCGGCCGCCGCCAAATGCTGCCCGCCGAGGTCGAGGTTCTCGCGCACGCTGAGATCGCCGAACAGCTCGCGCGTCTCCGGGCATTGCACGATCCCGGCACGCGCAATGGCGGCCGGGCTGCGCCCACGCAGCGATTCGCACGCCCAGTCGATCGCCCCGCTGTATGGGACAAGGCCGGAGATGGCATTGAACAAGGTGGTCTTGCCGGCGCCGTTCAGGCCGACGACAGAGACGAACTCGCCTTCGTGCACATGCAGGGACACGTCTTGCAGCGCCTGCGCCTTGCCATACAGCACGCCGACGCCGCGCAAATCGAGCAAGGGCGTGCCGCCGCGCGCCTCGACCTCGGGCCGAGCGTGCTTCTCGATCTTGCCGCCGAGATAGACACGGCGCACCGTCTCGTTCCGCATCACCTGATCGGCGGTGCCCTCAGCGATGCGCTCGCCGAGATACATGGCGAGCACGCGATCGACCAGGGCTGCGACGCTCTTGACGTTATGATCGGCCAGCAGAACCGCGCGTCCCTCGCGGCGGAAACCGTCGATCAGCGCCGAGAAATCCGCCACCTCGGCGGGCGTCAGGCCGGCGAACGGCTCATCCACCAGCACGACGCGCGGATCGCGCGCCAGCGCCTTCGCCATCTCCATCCGGCGCAGATCGGCGAAGGGCAGCGTACCGGGGCGGCGATCCAGGACAGTTCCCAATCCGACCCGGACCGCGATCTCGTACGCGCGGCGATCGACGCCTGGCTCGGCGGCCAGCCGGAAGAGCGAGTCCGGCAGCAGCGCGAGCTTGATGTTCTCCAGCACGGTCTGCCGGTGCAGCGGGCGCGAATGCTGGAACACAATGCCGACCCCGTTCCGCGCGATCCGGTGCGTCGGCCAGCCGGCGACATCAGTGCCTTCCAGCTTGATGCGTCCGGCATTCGGGTGCTCGACCCCCATGACGAGCTTCATCACGGTGGACTTGCCCGATCCGTTCGGGCCGATCAGGCCCAGGATCTCGCCGCCCCGGATTTGAAAGCCGATGTCGCGCACCGCGACCAAGCCACCGAACCGCTTCGTCAGTCCGTCCACTTCGAGCAACGGCATGCTCATTGCCCGCGCGCCCGGAACAGCCGGCCGAGCACGCCGTCGGGGAAGAACAGGATCACCACGAGCGCGATCGCCGAAACGACGAAGGTGTTCAGTTCGCCGAGCGGGCGTAGCAGCTCGTCGAACAGGATCAGGAAGATGGCGCCGAGGATCGCGCCCACGATGGTGCGGCGACCGCCGAATACCACGGCGATGATGATCTGCACAGCGATCGAGAGATCGACCACCGTATCGACCGACGCGGTGCCCTGATAGAAGGTCAGCATTCCGCCCGCCAAACCGGAGAAGAAGGCGCTGATGCAGAACGCCGCGACGCGGAACTTGGTGACGTTGAACCCGAGCGCGGCGGCCTCCACGGGGTCCTGCCCGGTTGCCTGCAGGATCAGCCCGAGCGCGGAGCGCGAAATGCCGAACAGGATGGCGGCCGAGACCACCATGAAGCCGAACGAGTACCAATAATTGGCCTGCGCGCTGACCGAGAGCACGTCGGGTACCATCATCCCGATCTCCCCACCGGTCACGCCAGCGAAGATGACGATGCAGTCGAGCAGCAGCAGCACCGCGACCAGCGTGATCAGGCCGAAATAGGGGCCGCGCAGCCGCAAGGCGGGCAAGGCTAGCAGCAAGCCGCCGACGATCGCCGCCGCCGTGCCGCCGGCAAGCGCGAGCGGGATGCCGAGGCCCGCGTTATTGAGGAGGCCCGCACCGTAGGCGCCGAGGCCGATCAGGAAGGTCGGGCCGAAATTCACCATGCCCGCGAAGCCGAACAGTAGGTCCCAGGCCATCGCGAACACGGCGAAATAGAATGCCGTAGTGAACACGCCGAGCCAGTAGCCGCCCAGCGCGAGCGGCACGGCGGCGCCGAGGATGATCAGCGCGGCGGCGATGATCCATCCGGCGCGCGGGGTGCGTGCGGCCGATCGCGAAGGGATCGCCGCGATGGGCCGTGTCTGCGTCTGCGGCGGCGGCTGGATATCGGGCATGGTCAGCGGCGTCCGAGCAGGCCCTGCGGACGCACATAGAGCGCGGCCACCAGGATGATCAGGGCCGGGATCGGTCGCAGCGTCGGCGCGACCAGATAGGCGGTCAGCGTTTCGGCATAGCCGACGACATAGGCGGCGATCAGCGAGCCGGGCACGCTGCCCAATCCGCCCAGGATGACGATCGTGAAGGCGCTCGCCGTCAGGCTGCCCGCACTCGAGGAGCTGACGCCGAAGAACGACGCGAGCAGCACCCCCGCGAGCCCCGCCAGCACGCCGTAGATCGCCCACACGATCAGGTAGATGCGCGACAGCTCGAAGCCGAGCAGCGTCAGGCCGCGCGGATTGATGGACGCGGCGAGGAGTTGCTTGCCGAGCCGCGTGTGGTTCACCAGCAGCCACAGCAGCCCGATCGACACCCAGCACACGGCCGCGATGAGGACCTCGTTGCGCGGCGTGCGGACGCCGGCGATGCTCATCACCCCGGGCGCCATCGCCGGCAGCGTCACCGGGTTGTCGGTGAAGAGATAGTCCATCCCCACCTGGATCATGATGCCCCACAGTAGGGTCGCGGTGAGGATGAAGATTTCCTCCTCCTCGGCGGGGATGGCGCGCGACCGCTGCACCGGGCGGACCACCGCGTAATAGGTGATGAACGAGGCAACGGCGCCGCACAGCACGCCGAATGCCGCGCCGCCATAAGGCCCCGCGCCATGGTTGACCGACAGCCACCAGCCCAGCAGAGCGGCGATCAGCATGATCCCGCCATGCGCCAGGTTGAGCACGCCGCAGATGCCGAACAGCAGGGTGAACCCGATCGCCCCCAGCCCGTAGAGCGAGCTGATCGCAAATCCGTCAACAAGGATTTGGAGTGCCTTCATGCGGCCGTTCGGGCGTCAGCGGCCGGCGGCCGGATCATGCCTTCCGGCGGCCGGCCCCGCGCAACGAATGCTACTTCGCCGCCGCCTGCTGCGGCAGCTTCACGAAGGAGGGGAACTCGAGCTTGTTCGGGCAAGCCTTCGCCGGCCAGACGCAGACCTGCTTGCCGCTCTGCCACTGCACGAAGATGCCGGTCGCATAGTCCGGCCCGTAGCGCAGCGCATGAGTGAACTGGTCGTCACGCCCATAGAAGGCGTAGTGGCCGACCGTGCTCTCCATGCTGGTCTTTTCCATCTCGGCCACGATTTTGTCGGGATCGGTCGAACCGGCGCGCTTGATCGCCTCCAGGAAGGCCATCGTGCCATCATAGGCGGTGAAGCCGGTGAAGGCGGGGAAATTGTGGTACTTGTCCACATATGCCTTCTGCACGGCGAGCGTCACCGGGCTGAGCGCGATTCCCGGCGCGGCGCCGGTCTGCGTTATCACGCCCTCGGTGGCGCCGTTCGTGCTCTTCCAGAACGTGTCATTGCTCGCCTGCGCACTGATGCCGGCCATCGGGATCGGCACCTGCTGATCGTGCCACTGCACCGTCGGCTGCACTCCTACATGGGCGATGCCCATGATCATCACGTCGGGGTGCTTCGCTTCGACCTGATTGAAGATCGGCGTGAAGTCGGTCGTGTCCGGGTTGAAGTTGATGGTGTCGAGCACCTGCAATCCGACTTTCGGCAGGCATTTCTGGTAGGTTGCATCGAGCGGCTTGGTCCAATCCGCGTCCTCGCTGACGATGTCGGCCGTTTTCATGTGCAGGCCATCCACCAACATGTCCTTGGAGGAGTCGCACACCGACTGCGCGAGAATGGGCGAGGGAAACCAGCCCTCGAACATATACTTGAACTCGTTGTATTTGTCGTGGACCTGCTTGCTGATGAGGTCGCTCGCTGCCGCGGGCGTGAGCGTCGGCATGTGCAGACGCGCGGCCCAGGGTTCGACCGCGAGTGCGACCTCACTGATGAACGTCGTGATCACCGCCGCGACATGGTCCTGCTGCGCGAGCCGCTGGAACGCACGCACCGCGTCGGCGGCCGAGGAATGGTCGTCGTAGGCGATGATCTCGACCTTGCGCCCGTTGATCCCGCCTTGCGCGTTCACCTGATCGGCGGCGAGCTGCGCGCCGCGCGCGATCGGCTCGCCGACCACGGCGGAGAACTCGCTCACCACACCGATCTTGATCGGCCCCTCATCTGCCGCCCGGGCCGGGGCGGCGAGCCCGATGCCGAGGGAAATCAAAGCGGCGGCTCCGGCGCCGAGCGCCGCTGTCCGTGCGATCCTGCGTCCCATGGATGTCTCCCGTCCCCTGCGCTCCGGCGGCCTCGGGCGCTCTTCGGCGCCATGGCGGCACGCCACGCCGCTCCATACAATCCGGCGACGGGGGCGCGCGTCAATTGCGCGTGGCGGCCTTCTGGTCAGGCGGAGCCGGCGGCATTAGCCTGGCCGCATGTCCGCCCCGGTCGACCTGATCGATTGCGACGTCCACCCCGCCCCGCCGGGCATGGCCGCGCTGCTACCTCATCTCGACGAGCATTGGCGCGAGCAGGTGCTGATCCGCGGCATCGACGGGCTCGACCTCACCGCCTACCCGCCCACAACGCCGCTCGCCGCCCGCCCCGACTGGCGCCCCGCCGACGGCAAGCCGGGCAGCGATCTTGCCGCCATGCAGCGCCACGCGCTCGACCGCTTTCGCGCGCGGTTTGCCATCTGCAACACGGTCTGGGGCGCGCAAGGCACCTACAACGCCTATTTCGCGGCGGCGCTGTGCCGCGGCATCAACCGTTGGATCGCCGCCGAGTGGCTGGATAAGGAGCCGCGGCTACGCGCCTCGATCGTCGTGCCCTGGCAGGATGCCGAGCTCGCCGCCGAGGAGATCGCCCACTGGGCGGCCGACCGGCGTTTCGTGCAGGTGCAGCTCCTCGCCGCGGGCGACGCCTTGCTCGGCAAGCGCCAGTACTGGCCGATCTACGCCGCCGCGGTGAAGCACGGGCTGCCGGTCTCTATCCACGCCGGCAGCGCCTATCGCCACGCCACCACCAGCATCGGCTGGCCATCCTATTACGTGGAGGACTACGCAGCCAACGCGCAGGCGTTCCAGGGCCAGTTGCTCAGCCTGATCTACGAGGGCGTGTTCACCCGTTTTCCCGCCCTCACGGTGGTGCTCGCCGAGTCTGGGTTCACCTGGCTGCCGCCGTTCATGTGGCGCGCCAATAAAACCTGGCGGGGTGTCAGGATCGAGGTGCCGTGGGTGGATCGCGCGCCGAGCGACATCATCCGCGACCATGTGCGCTTTACCCTCCAGCCGGTCGATGCGCCGCCTGAGGACCCCGCCAAGCTGACGGCGATCCTCGAACAGATCGGCAGCGACGACGCGCTGCTCTTTTCGACCGACTATCCGCACTGGCAGTTCGATGGCGAGGACCCGCTGCCGCCGGAGCTTTCGCCTGCGCTCGCACGCAAAATCGCGATCGACAATCCCCTCGCGACCTATCCGAGGCTGAAGGAGACCGTCCAATGAACGTGGAAGTCGCCCGCGAACCCCGCCCCGTGCAGGAGACGCGCTTCGGCATCGTCGATTGCGACATTCATCCGCTGCCGCGAAAGCCCGAGGACATCACCCAGTTTATGTCGGAACGCTGGCGGAAGCACGCCGCCGAATACGGCAATTTCTTCCGCCAGCCATTCTTCGCCACCACGCCCTATCCGCGCTCGCAGCCTTATCTTTCGCGTCGGGATGCGTTCCCGCCGAACGGCGCGCCGCCGGGCAGCGATCTCGACTTCATGCGCGCCCAATTGCTCGATGCCTACGGCGTCGAGTGCGGCATGATGCAGGTGCTCTTTCCGAACGGCGGCGATCAGCGCAACCTCGAGTATGGCGCGGCGCTCTGCCACGCGATCAACGAGTGGCAGCTTGCCTATTTCTCCGACCCCGAACCGCGCCTGAAGGCGTCCTGCGTGGTAACGCAGGAGGATCCGACCGCGGCGATCAAGGAGATTGAGTTGCGCGCCGGGGACCGGCGTTTCGGGCAGGTGTTCATCTCCCCGCGCACCTTGGAGCCGCTCGGCCGGCGCCGCTACCGGCCCGTTCTGGAGGCCGTGACCGCGAACGGCTTCGCTGTCGGCCTGCACAGTTTCGGCTATAACGGCCATGCCACCCAGCCCGGCGGGCCGCCCTCCTACTATGTGGAGGAGCACCACTCGAACGTGCAAAGCGCGCAGGCGCTGATCACCAGCTTGGTGATGGAAGGCGCATTCGAGGACATTCCCAATCTGCGCGTCGTCATCATCGAGGCCGGGTTCGGCTGGGCGCCGATGCTGGCCTGGCGGCTCGACAAGCTGTGGGCGCGGATGCGCAGCGAGGTGCCGCACGTCAAGCGCCGCCCGTCCGAGTATATCCGCGAGCATGTGTGGTTCACCACTCAGCCGATGGAGGAACCGGAGCGCGCCGGGGATTTGCGCCGCATCTTCGAGTGGATCGGCTGGGAGCGCATCCTGTTCGCGACCGACTATCCGCACTGGGATTTCGACGATCCCCGCACCGCGATCCCGATCCGCCTCAGCGAGCAGGAACGGCGGATGGTGTTCCGGGACAATGCGGTTGCGCTGTACGGCTTGCAGGAGATGGCGGCTGCTTGACGCTCCAGTCTGCCCGGTTCCGAATGCTTAGCGGCGATTTTTGTCGTCATGGCCGGGCCGAGCCCGAGCATGACGATGCAGATCCGAGCCAGGACTCGGAGTTTTGCCGGTCAGCAATGGGCCAATTCCGAGCATGATGGATGAAACCTGCCGTCCCCGGAGCCCCGCCATGCCCTACACCCCGCCGCCGCACATCACGCAACATTGGCAACTGACCAAGCCCGCAGCCTCGGGACGCAAGGGAATCGTCGTTAGCCAGTCCCGCGATGCGGCGCTGGCCGGGGTCGCGGTGCTGGACGCCGGCGGCAACGCGATCGACGCGGCGGTGGCGACGGCGCTCGCGCTCGCCGCCGTCGAGCCCTGGAACTCCGGCCTTGGCGGGATCGGCTTCGCGCTCGTGCATCGCGCCGGCGAGCCGCGCGCCGAGGTCGTCGATTTCGGCCCGGTGGCGCCACGCGGCCTCGATCCGTCCCGCTTCAAGCTTACCGGCCGCATGGTTCAAGACCTGTTCGCCTGGCCGGAGGTGGAGGGCGACGTCAACATCCACGGCCCCCTTTCCTTCGCCATCCCGTCCTCGACCGCCGGCTACGAGGCGATGCACCGCCGCTGGGGCCGGCTGCCGCTTGCCGACGTCATCGCGCCCGCCATAGCGCTGGCCCGCCGCGGGCTGCCGCAGGATTGGTTCACCACGCTGAAGGTGGCGAGCTCGGCCGCGGTGCTGCGCCTCTATGACGAGAGCCGGCGCATCTATCTGCCGAACGGGCTGCCGCCCATCGCGCCCTATCAGGGCACGCCAGGCTTTTTTCGCTTGGGCCGCCTGCCGGAGACGCTGGAGCATCTCGGCAAGGCGGGACTAC
The DNA here is from genome assembly GCA_035685165.1 of Acetobacteraceae bacterium. GTDB lineage: Bacteria > Pseudomonadota > Alphaproteobacteria > Acetobacterales > Acetobacteraceae > DATFDN01. The sequence continues at coordinate 56,237 of DASRBI010000005.1, read as the reverse complement.
GCGACCTCTATCAAGGCGACATCGCCGCGAGCATCGCCGCCGACGTGCAGGCCCTCGGCGGCGTGCTGTCGGCGGACGATCTGCGGAACTGCCAGGCGCGCTTCTACCCCGCCGTGGAAACGTCGTGGCGCGGCAACACGCTGCAACTCACCGGCGGGCTCACCGCGGCGCCGACGCTGATGCGCGTGCTCGAGCGCATGAGCGAGGCGCCGTACGAGGGCGCGCGGCCCGGCGCCGCGTGGTTCGTCGCGCTCGCGCGCGCCATGAAAGCGGCCTATGCCGAACGCCTCGCCGGCCTCGGTGACGTGGAGGCGGCGAGAAAGGACACCTGTACCACGCACCTCACCGTCTGCGACGCGGACGGCACGGTGGTCGCAATGACCTCCACGCTGCTTTCCTCGATGGGCAGCCGCGTCGTGCTGCCGGGTTCCGGCGTGCTGCTCAACAACGGCGTCATGTGGTTCGATCCCCGCCCCGGACAGCCCAACTCGATCGCGCCCGGCAAGCGGCCGCTCACCAACATGCTGCCCGTAATCCTGAAGAAAGACGGCAGGCCCTGGATCGCGGGCGGCGCCTCGGGCGGGCGGCGCATCATGGCGGCCGTGTTCCAGACGCTCACCTTCGCCGCCGATTTCGGCATGGCGCTCGAGGACGCGGCGCATTTCCCGCGCATTGATGTGTCGGGACCGGCCTCCGTCAGCGTCGATCGCCGCATGGCGGCCGCGGTGATCGCCGCGCTGGAACAGGAAGGGCCGACGGAGCTGGTGGAGCACGGCGCCATGCCGATCAACTTCGCCTGCCCGAATCTGATTCAGCTTCAGCCGGACGGCACGCGAACCGGCATCAGCGACGCCGCCTCACCCTGGTCGGCGGCGGTCGCGCAAGGAGCCGCCTCGGCGCAATAGACATTTGGGGGGTCATTGCGAGCTTCGCGCCAGCGGCGCGAGGCAATCCCCTGCCCAACGTGCTTCGGGCGCGTGGCAAGCTGTGGACCGTTCGGCGTCAAACATCCGCTGTCGCGCCTACAGGCGCCCGTAGCGATCCTCGATCCGCACGATGTCGTCCTCTCCGAGATAAGGGCCGGAGCCAACCTCGATCAGCGCGAGCGGAATTTTGCCGGGGTTTTCCAGGCGGTGGACGGTGCCGAGCGGGATGTAGATGCTTTCGTTCTCCTGCAGGAGCAATTCTTCCTCGCCGCGCGTCACCAGCGCGCTGCCGGTGACGACAACCCAATGTTCGGCGCGATGAAAATGTTTTTGCAGGGAGAGGCGCTGGCCCGGTTTCACCACCAGCCGCTTCACCTGGAAGCGTTCTCCGCGCGTGAGGATTTCGTAGAACCCCCAGGGCCGATAGACGCGGTTGTGGATCACCGCCTGCGCGCGGTTCTCCGCGCGCAGGCGTTCCACCACGCGCTTCACGTCCTGCGCGTGGTCGCGGTGCATCGCCAGCACCACGTCGTCGGTCGCCACCACCACCGCGTCGTCCAGACCGACGACGGCGGTCAGCCGCCCGTCGGTGCTGCGCACGTAGCAGTTGCGCGCGCCCTCCAGCACCGTGTCGCCGAACGCGACGTTGCCGGCGGCATCCTTGGCCGCCGCGTCCCACAGGGCGTTCCAGCTCCCGACATCGGACCAGCCGATATCGGCCGGGATCACCGCGACCCGCGTGCTGCGCTCGATCACCGCGTAATCGAGGCTGATCGAGGGACTGTCGCGAAAGGCGCCGGGCTCCAGGCGGGAGAAATCGAGATCGGCGGTCCGGCCCGCCACCGCCCGGCGCACCGCCTCCAGCACCTCGGGCGCGTGGGCCGCCATCTCCTCGATCAAGGTCCGGGCGGAAAAGACGAACATCCCGGAGTTCCAAAGGTGCCGGCCGGAAGCGACGAAACCCGCCGCCGTGGCGGCGTCCGGCTTCTCCAGAAACCGCGCCACGTCGTGCACGCCCTCGGCAAGCGGCAGCGGTCCGCCGGTTTCGATATAGCCATAGCCGGTCTCGGGCGATGTGGGCCGCATCCCGAACAGCACGATCCGCCCGGCCTCCGCGGCCGATTTCGCCGCGCTCAGGTGCGCGTGCAGCCGCTTGAGGTCGGTGATCGCGTGATCGGCGGGCATGATCCAAAGGATCGTCGCCGGATCATCCTCCGCCGCCAGTAGCGCCGCCGCCGCCACGGCTGGCGCGCTGTTGCGGCCTTCGGGTTCGAGCAGGATGCGCGCGCCTTCGACGCCTGCTTCCCGAAGCTGTTCGGCTATCAGGAACCGGTGCTCCTGGTTGCACACCGCGATCGGCGGCGCGAAACCGGGGCCGCTGGCGCGCAGCGCCGTCTCCTGCACCATCGTCTTGTCGCTGAGCAGCGGCCAAAGCTGCTTCGGATAGCTCTCCCGCGACACCGGCCAGAGCCGCGTGCCGGAGCCGCCGGAAAGAATGACGGGCTGGATCACCTCACGCCGCCCGCGTCAGGCGCTTCATCAGCGCCGACACGCGGTGCCGGCGCAACTCGCTGCGGGCCTTCGCATCCGTCGTCATGTAATTGAGCTGGATCGTGTAGCGCGGCCCGGTGAACACCTTGTGGCCGTGCCAAGTGTTGGGCCCGTTCGGGAACACGAGCAGGGTGCCGTTCACCGGCGGCACCTCCACCGCGAAATCCTCCAGATCGTCGGGCCCGCGCAGCAGCCGCAAGCATCCTTCGTGACGGGCGAAGGCGTCCGTCTCCAGGTTGAGGTAAAGCAGCACCGTCACTCTCTTGGCGGCGGAATCGGTGTGGATGTGCCCGTCCCGCGCCGTGGTGTAGCCGCGCAGGGTCGCCATGGTCGGCGCGTCGGTGAGGTCGAGCCCGAAACGCTCGGCGATCGCCTGCCGAAGCCGCGGACCCTCCATCTCCGCGGCCAATGCCTGCGCGGCCGGGCCGAGGCGCAGCGCCCCGATTGGGAACGAGCCGCGCTGGCCGAGCGGTGGGAGGTCCGCCAGGATCCGACGTAGATCCGCGGGAGGCACGAAGTCCCTGACCACCACGTGCGGGAACGGATCCCGCGCGACGGGCGCATTTCGCAAGGCGGCGTAGTCCAGCTCGATCATCGGGCACTCCGGCAACCGCGCCGCTTTAGCACGGATTACCCGCCGTTGAACCCGTGGGCGATCCGCGCTAGGTGCGCCGCCCGATGGACGCACAGGCCGCCCAACAAGCAGCGACGCGGGCGGCCGGGCCGTTGCCGGCCTACCGCGCCCTGGTGGCAATGGGAAAGCTCGAGCCGGACGCGGCGCAGGCGCTGGCGGCCGAGCGGTTGCAGGCGCTCTGGACACGGCTGCGCTCCTATGACCCGCCGCCGCAGCCGGCGAACGGCAGCGGGCTGATCGCGCGGCTGCTGCGGCGCAAGCCGGTCGACGAAACGCCGGGCGGGGAGCGTCCGAACGGACTCTATCTCGTGGGCGACGTGGGCCGCGGCAAGTCGATGCTGATGGACTTGTTCTTCGAGTCGGCCCAGGTGCCGCGCAAGCGGCGCGTGCATTTTCATCAATTCATGCAAGAGGTCCACGTCCGCATCCACGCCTGGAAGCAGGCCAATCCAGAGGGCAGTGATCCGATCCCGCCGCTTGCGGATGCCATCGCGGCCGAATCGGCGCTGCTCTGCTTCGACGAGTTCCAGGTGAACGACGTGGCGGACGCGATGGTGCTCGGCCGGCTGTTTCAGGCCCTGTTCGACCGCGGCATCGTGGTGGTGGCGACCTCGAACACGCGGATCGACGATCTGTTCAAGGGGCAGCCCGGCCGCGATGCCTTCCTGCCGTTCATCGAACTGCTGAAGTCGCGGCTCGACATGCTGCAAATGGATGCCGCGCGCGACTTCCGCCGCCACCGGATGCGCGGCATGCAGACCTGGCACGTGCCGGCCGATGCGCGGGCGGAGCGCGCGCTCGATGTGGCGTTCGAGGAGCTAACCGACGGGGCGGTGCCGAATCCCGAGGTACTGATCGTGTCCGGGCGGCGGCTTGTGGTTCCAATCGCCGGCAAGGGCGTCGCGCGCTTCGATTTCGCCGCACTCTGCGGAACGGCGCTCGGGCCCGGCGACTACCTCGCGATCGCGACCCACTATCACACGCTGATCCTGGACGGCATCCCGCGCCTCAGCCCGGACAATTACGACGAGGCGCGGCGCTTCATCACGCTGATCGACACGCTCTACGAGCACCGGGTGAAGCTGCTCGCCTCCGCCGCGGCAATGCCGGATCAACTCTATCAGCGCGGCGAGAACGCGCGCATGTTCGAGCGCACCGCCTCGCGGCTGGATGAGATGCAAGGCAGCGAGTGGCTGGCGATGGAACACCTAACCTGATCGAGGCACGCTGACCAGGGAGCCGGCAGCGCCGCCGTCCTGCCGCGAATGCCCCGCCAGCGCGCCGGTCCGGCCCGATGTAGGGGAGCGTGCATCTCTCGTAGCGCACCGAAGGCGCGTGCGGGGTGCGAACGGCGTGGCGTTCGATGATAGCATGCAGGCACAGCGCCCGGTCGGCGGCCTCACGCGAGGCGCCGGAGCCGTCTTTGCCGGACGCCATGGAGGAGAAGCGACCGTCGTGCTGTCCTTCCGCCGTCCCGTCGGACCTGCTTCGCCGCGAGTCAACGTTCTGACGCTCCTGCTGACGCTGGTGCTGGCCGGCTGCGCGGGCGCTGACCCGGCTCTCTCCTGCGCCACCCCGGTTCGGGTAGCCACTGTACCGCTTGACGTGATTAGCTCGTTGCCAACGGTTCAGGCGACGATTTCCGGTGCCTCGGTGCGGCTGTTGCTCGATACGGGCGCGGCGCGCAGCCTGCTCGGCAGCGCCGCCGTGCAGCGGCTCGGGCTGCGGCGCGACCGGTTCGCGGGCGAGCGTGTGGCTGGCGTTGGCGGCGGCGTCTCCGCGGCGCTGAACGCCATCACCGGCACGATCGTGCTCGGGGGCGCCGAGCTCGACCAGCCGGAGATGGCGGTAGCGCCGGTCAATATCCCGGTGGACGGGTTGCTCGGCGCCGATTTCTGGCTGCGCTACGACGCCGACCTCGACCTGCCGCACCGGCGCCTGACGCTCTATGAGGCAAGCCCCTGCCCGCGTGCCGCCGCGCCCTGGCGCGGGCCCTCGGTCCGGCTCCAGGGCTTCGAAGACGCGCCGCCCAATCGGCTGCTGCTGCCGATCCTGCTGGACGGGATCGAGGCGCGGGCGGCGTTCGACACCGGCGCGCAGGCAAGCTCGGTCGCGCTGCGGCTGGCCGCGCGCTTCCCGCCGCCGCCGGGCGGCTGGCAGGCCGTGCATGTGCGCGGCGTCAACGGGGCGGCGCGCGTGTTGCCGGCGCGGCGCTTCGCGCGGCTGCAAATCGGCGAGCTCGTGTATGCCGACTGGCTGATGCCGGTGCTGCCGCTGCCGCCCGGACCGATCGAGGCGCTGGTCGGCGAGGATCTGCTGCACGGCTGCCGGACCTGGTTCTCGTTCAGGGCGCGGCAGGTTTTCGTCGCCGCCGCGCCCGGAGATGTGCTTGCCTGCCGCCGGAGCGGGCCATAGACGCGCCCTTGCAACGGACGGAGCGGCGGCATGTGCGGGGTGGCGGGCATTTTCGCGTTGGACGGCCCGGCCGATATCGACGCGGCGCTCCTGCGCCGGATGACCGGCGCGCTCGCCCATCGCGGACCGGACGGTGAGGGGTTCCATGTCGAACCCGGGCTCGGCCTCGGCAGCCGGCGGCTGATCCTGGTCGATCCCGAAGGCGGCGCGCAGCCGATTTATAACGAGGACGGCTCGGTCGTCATCGTCTTTAACGGCATGATCTACAACTTCCCGGCGCTGATGGAGGAGCTGCGCCGGCTCGGCCACCGTTTCCGTACGCGCTGCGACACCGAGACGGTGGTGCATGCGTGGGAGGCATGGGGGCCGGCGTGCCTCGACCGTCTCGACGGGCCGTTCGCCTTCGCGCTCTGGGACCGCGCGCAAGGGACGCTGTTTCTCGCCCGCGACCGCATGGGCAAGAAGCCGCTTTACTACTCCCTGCTGCCGGACGGGCGGTTCGTGTTCGGCTCCGAACTCGCGGCCCTCGCCCCGGTCGGCGGCATCGACCGCAGGCTCGATCCGTGCGCGATCGAGGATTATTTCGCCTTCGGCTACATCCCCGATCCGCGCACGATCTGCCGCGGCATCGCGCGGCTCGGCGCGGCCGAGTGCCTGTTGCTGCGGCGGGGCGAGCCAGTCGGCGCGCCGCGGCGCTACTGGCGACCGGCGATCACGCCCCTCGCTGTCGGCGAGGCGGATGCGGTGGCCGAGCTGACGGAACGCCTGACAGCGGCGACCGAGGCGCGGCTGATCGCGGACGTGCCGCTTGGCGCGTTCCTTTCCGGCGGGGTCGATTCCTCCGGGGTGGTGGCGATCGCCGCCGGGCTGCGAAGCGAGCCGCTCGACACGTTCACCATAGGCTTCGAGGGCGCGGAGGACGAAACGCCCTATGCGGCGATGGTTGCCGAACGCTACGGCACGCGTCAGCACAATGAGCGCGCGGCGTCGATCGACATGATCGAGGCGGCGCGCAACCAGGGACGTATTTACGGCGAGCCGTTCGGGGACCAGTCGGCGGTGCACACTTACGTCGTGTCCCGGCTCGCGCGGCGGCACGCCACGATCGCGCTCTCGGGCGATGGCGGTGACGAGGCCTTCGCCGGCTACCGGCGCTACCGTTTCCATCAGATGACTGAGGCGGCGCGGCGCTATTTGCCGCCGGCGGTTCGGCGCGGCGTGGTCGGCCAGCTTGCGCGCCTCTATCCAAAGCTCGACCAAGCGCCGCGCTGGCTGCGCGCCAAGGCGACCCTGACCGAACTCAGCCTCGATAGCGCCCTCAGTTACTTCCGCACCATCGCGCGCGTGCAGGACGAACGGAGGCGCGGGCTGCTGGCCGCGCCGCTGGTCGCGGAACTCGACGGCTACGATCCCTCGGCACGCATCGCCGCCTTGATGGCGGAGGCCGGGACCGACGATCCGCTGGCGCAGGCGCAATATGCCGACCTGCCGACCTGGCTCTCGGGTGCGATGCTGGTGAAGGTCGATCGCGCCAGCATGGCGAACTCGCTCGAGGTGCGGGCGCCGTTGCTCGATCACAGGCTGGTGGAGTGGGGCATGTCGCTGCCGGCACGGCTCAAGCTGCGCCACGGCGCGGGCAAGTACGTGCTCAAGCAGGCGCTGGCGCCGAAGCTGCCGGCGGCCCTCTTGAACCGGCCGAAGCAGGGATTCTCCATGTCGATCGCCGGGCTGCTGCGCCAGGAGCAGGAGCGGGTGCGCGGGCGCGTGCTGTCGCCCGCGATGCTGGATTCTGGCCTGTTCGACCGGCGCGGGCTCTGCCGGATGCTGGATGAGCATCTGTCCGGCCGGTTCGACCATTCGATGCCGCTCTGGCTGCTGCTGGTGTTCGAGGGGTTCCTCGCCGGCGACGCGATGCGGGGGCCTGCCCCGGCGGACGCGCGGGCGGGCGTGCCGGTGCGGGCGTAGGGGACGCTAAGTTCCCCCTTCCGCAAGGGGAAGGCAGGACTCAGATCTTCAAAGCTCCCCTGCCTCCTCGAGCACCCGCCGCGCACGCCGCTCGTCTTCCTCCGCGACCGCGAGCCGGCGGGGGATCGCGCCGATGCTGCCTTCGATGGCGGCGGCGTGCTGATCGAGCACTGTGCAGGCAATGCCGGCATCCTCCAGCAGCGAGGCGAGGAAGGACAGCCGCACCGGATCGTTCGATGTTATAACGCTTCGCACCAGCCCCGCTCGCTCCTCGCCTTGACCCTGTTTCGGGCGCGGCCGATATGGTGGCCGTGGCCGCCGAACTTGCAAGCCGGGAGACGACGCTGGGCGACGCCCCCTTGACGGAACCGGCCGCCGCGAACGAGGACGCGCTTGCCGAGCTGGCGGCGCTGGTGTGTGCCGATCTCGAAGCGACCAACCGGCTGATCGTCGCGCGCATGGAAAGTCCCGTGGCGCTCATTCCCCAGCTTGCGGCGCACATCGTCGCAGCGGGCGGCAAGCGGCTGCGCCCGCTGCTCACGCTCGCTGCGGCCCGCCTCTGCGGCTATGCCGAGGGCAGCCGGCACGTCGCGCTCGCGGCCTGCGTGGAGTTCATCCACACCGCGACCCTGCTGCACGATGACGTGGTGGATGAGAGCGCCCTGCGGCGGGGGCTGGCGTCTGCCAACGCGGTGTTCGGCAACAAGGCCTCTGTCCTCGTGGGCGATTTCCTGTTCGCCCGCGCCTTTCAGATCATGGTGGCCGATGGCTCGCTGAAGGTGCTCGGCATCCTGTCGCAAGCCGCTGCGACCATCGCCGAGGGCGAAGTGCTGCAACTGGCGACGCAGAACGACCTTTCGACCTCGGAGGCACGCTATCTCGACGTGATTCGTGGCAAGACCGCGGCTTTGTTCGCCGCCGCCTGCCAAGTGGGCGCGGTGGTGGCCGAGCGCCCCGAGCTGGAAGAACAGGCGCTGGCCGAGTTCGGGATGAATCTCGGCATTGCTTTCCAGCTCGTGGACGACGCGCTGGATTACGCGGCCGATCAGGCCCGGCTCGGCAAGACCGTGGGCGATGACTTCCGTGAGGGCAAGGTTACCTTGCCGGTGCTGGCCGCCTACGCGGCGGCAGACGAGGCGGAGCGCGCATTCTGGCGCCGTGCCGTCGAGGAGGGCGAGCAGACCGAGGCCGATCTCGATCATGCGCTGGCGCTGATGGCGCGGCACGGCGCGATCGGGCTGACGCTCGACCGGGCGGCCGCCTATGCGCGCGCGGCCCAGCGGGAGCTGGCGGTTTTTCCACCCTCGCGCTTCCGCGCCGCGCTGCACGAGGTTGCCGACTACACGATCCGGCGGGCGCGATGAACCGAACGTCGCCCTCACAAGGCGCGCGCTGCGCGCCGGCCCCTCCCGCGCGCGGGAGACGCGCGGGGGGCGCCTCGGGCGGGCAGTCTTGCCGGCGACTGGCCCCTCTGCTAAGGCCGCGCCTCCTAATTTGCAGCTTTGTGACAGCCCATCCCCGCGAGGCGGGACGCGCGGGCGTCAGTCGTTTCGGAAAGGCGTGACCTATGGCCGTCCCCAAGAGAAAGACCTCGCCCTCGCGGCGCGGCATGCGGCGCAGTCACCATGCGTTGCGGGCCGAGGCCACCGCCGAGTGCCCGAATTGCGGCGAGCAGAAGCGCCCGCATCATGTCTGTCCGCATTGCGGACACTATGGCGGCCGCGAGGTAATCGCTGCCGAGAAGGTCAAGACCGCCGTCCGGGTCTGACCGCCGCAACAGCGCGACCCATGCGGGCCTGACATGGCGGCCGGGAGCTTCACGCTGGCGGTTGACGCCATGGGGGGCGATCACGCGCCGGAGGCCGTGCTGGATGGACTCGAACTCGCCGCCGTGCGGCATCCCGAGGCGAGCTTCCTGCTGGTCGGCGACGAGGCGCGGATCGGGCCGATGCTGGCTTCGCGCAAGCGCGCTGCCGCGTGCTGCACCGTCCGCCATGCGCCCGAGGTGATCGCGGGCGACCTGAAGCCGAGTGCTGCGCTGCGCGTCCGCAACGCCTCGATGCGGGTGGCGATCGAGGCCGTTGCCGCGGGTGAGGCGGCGGGGGTGGTGAGTGCCGGCAATACCGGCGCGCTGCTCATGCTGGCGCAGGTCGTGCTTCGCACCTTGCCAGGAATCGGCCGCGCGGCTTTGGCTGCGATCGGGCCGTCGGCGCGGGGGGACACGGTGCTGCTCGATCTCGGCGCCAACGTGCTATGCGATGCACGCAACTTGGTGGAGTTCGCGGTGATGGGCGACGTGTTCGCACGCACCGTGCTCGGCCTCACCGCGCCGACCATCGGGCTTCTGAACGTCGGCAGCGAGGACCAGAAGGGCGATGACCAGGTGCGCGAGGCGGCCGAGGTGCTGCGCCGGAGCCCAATCGCGGCGCAATTCCACGGTTTCGTGGAAGGCCACGACATCGCGGCCGGCACCACCGACGTCGTCGTGACGGATGGTTTCACCGGCAATGTGGCGCTCAAGACCGGCGAGGGCGCGCTCCGCCTGATCTTCGGGCTTTTGAGGCAGATTTTCCGCGGCTCGCTGGCCGGGCGGATCGCCTATCTCTTGGTGCGGCCCGGGCTGGATCGGCTGCGCGAATGGCTGGATCCGGCGCGCTATAACGGCGCGGTGCTGCTTGGGCTGAACGGGGTGGTGGTGAAATCGCACGGCAGCGCCGAGGCCGAGGCGTTCGCGCACGCGGTGGACGTCGCAATCGACATGGTCACGCACCGCTTCAACGACCAGATTCGCGCCGGGCTGACCCGGCTGGCAGCCGAGGCGGCCGAGCCCGGCGCGGCGCCGTTGGCGGCCACTGCATCGTAACGGGACGCAAACAGCTCATGCGAAGCCTTCTTGCCGGGGTCGGCGGCTACCTGCCGGCGCGGATCGTGACCAACGACGAGCTGGCGGCGCGTGTGGATACGTCGGATGCCTGGATCCGCGAGCGTACCGGCATCCGCCAGCGCCATGTCGCCGCCCCGCACGAGACCTGCGCCTTCATGGGCGCCGAGGCGGCGCGTGCGGCCCTGTCGCAAGCAGGCGCCACCGCGGAGGACGTGGACGCGGTCGTGCTCGCCACCAGCACGCCTGATCAGGCTTTTCCGGCCACCGCGCTGCGCGTGCAGCACGCGCTCGGAGTGAAGCGGGGTTTCGGCTTCGATCTGTCGGCGGCCTGCGCCGGATTCATTTACGCGCTCGCCCTCGCCGACGACATGATCCGCGCCGGCCGCGCGGCGGGCGTGCTGGTGATCGGCAGCGAGATCTATTCGCGCATCCTGAACTGGCAGGATCGCACGACCTGCGTGCTGTTCGGCGACGGCGCTGGGGCGGTGTTTCTGCGTGCCGCGCCCGACGCCGCGAGCGCCGCCGCGCCCGGCGTGCTGTCGACGCACGTGCACGCGCAGGGCGGCTTGGGCGACATTCTTTACGTTGACGGCGCGGTGGGGCGGCCCGACCGGCCCGGGCATCTGGTGATGAACGGGCGCGAGGTGTTCCGCCACGCGGTGCTGCGCCTCGCCGAAGCGGTGGACGAGGCGATGGCGGCGAACGGGCTCCGGCGCAGCGACATCGACTGGCTGGTGCCGCACCAGGCCAATCTCCGCATCATCGAGGCGATGGGTCGGCGGCTCGACCTGCCGCCCGAGCGCGTGGTGATCACGGTCGATCGCCACGCCAACACCTCGGCGGCCTCGGTGCCGCTCGCGCTCGCCGAGGCGGTGAACGACGGCCGTATCCGCCGCGGCGACCTCGTGCTCCTGGAGGCACTGGGCGGCGGGCTGACCTGGGGCTCTGCGCTGGTGCGGATGTAGCGCCGGGCGCACGCCCCTGGCCAAGCGAGACCTCGCTGTTAGAACAAGCTGCGACGCTCCAAGGAGAAAGTGCCGATGCTCGATGTCGCCTTCGCCGCGCCCGAACTGCCGTCCTCGGGGGCGCTTGTTCTGCTGATCGCCGAGGAGGCCGCACCCTCCGGGATATGGCAGCAAGCGGATCAGGCGACCGGCGGCGCGATCGGGCGGGCGCTGGCAGCGGCCGAGTTCAAGGGGGCCAAGGGAAAGACCTGCACGATCCTTGCGCCGGGTGCCGGCCTCTCGCGCGTCATCGCCGTCGGCCTCGGCAAGCCTGCCGACACCAGCCGGCGCGTCTTGGAGGAGGCGGGCGGCCATGCCGCCGCGGCGCTTCTCCGCGAGCCCGCCATCGCCATCGCCGCCGACGGGCTGAGCGGCGCGGAGGCGGCGCAGGTGGCGATGGGGGCGGCGCTGCGCGCCTATCGCTTTGATCGTTACCGGACCAGGGAAAAGGAAGAGGAGAAGCCGCGGCTCGCGCGCGCCGCCGTGCTGTCCGGCGAACGCGGCGCGGCTGAAGCGGCGTGGGCGAAGCTGCGCCCCGTCGCCGACGGCGTGTTCCTGGCGCGCGACCTCGTCACCGAGCCGCCCAACGTGCTCAATCCGGCCGAGATGGCGGAGCGCACGCTGAAGCTGCGCGCGCTGGGCCTGGAGGTGGAAGTGCTTGGACCGCAGGAGATGCGCCGGCTCGGCTTCGGCGCGCTGCTCGGCGTCGCCCAGGGCAGCGTGAACGAGCCGCGCATGGTGGTGATGCGCTGGAACGGCGCGGGCGGAACCGAAAAGCCCGTGGCCTTCATCGGCAAGGGCGTGACGTTCGACACCGGCGGCATCAGCATCAAGCCGGCCGGCGGCATGGAGGACATGAAGTGGGACATGGCGGGCTCGGCGACCGTGGTCGGGCTGATGGCCGCGCTCGCCGGGCGCAAGGCGAAGGTCGATGCGGTCGGGCTGGTGGGTTTGGTCGAGAACATGCCGTCCGGTTCGGCGCAGCGGCCGGGCGACGTGGTGAAGACCTATTCCGGGCAGACGGTGGAGGTGATCAACACCGACGCCGAGGGACGCCTCGTGCTGGCGGACGTGATTTGGTACTGCCAGGAGAAGTTCGCGCCGAAATTCATGGTGAACCTCGCCACCTTGACGGGCGCGATGATCGTGGCACTCGGCCATGAGCACGCCGGCCTTTTCAGCAACAACGACGAGCTGGCGGAGAACCTGATCGCGGCGGGCAAGGCAACCGGCGAGCGGCTGTGGCGGATGCCGCTCGACGAGGCCTATGACCGGCAGATCAAGTCCGACATCGCCGACATGAAGAATGTCGGCGGAAGGCCGGGCGGCGCGATCACCGCTGCGCAGTTCCTGCAACGCTTCGTCAACAACGTGCCCTGGGCGCACCTCGACATCGCCGGCACCGCCTGGGCGAGCAAGGACAGTCCGGTGACGCCCAAGGGCGCGACGGCATTCGGCGTGCGCCTGCTCGAGCGGATGGTCGCCGACAAATACGAAGCGCGCTGAGCGGCCCCGCGGTGGCGGAGATCGGGTTTTACCACCTGACCCGCACGGGGCTGGAACGCGCGCTGCCGAGGCTGCTGGCGCGCACGCTGGAGGCGAAGGAGCGGGCGTTCGTGCTGTGCGGCGAGGCGGAGCGGATCGGCGCCGTCAGCGCCGCGCTGTGGGGCGCGGAGGCGGCGTGGCTGCCCCACAATGCCGGCCCGGACGATGATCCGCCGCTGCAGCCGATTTGGCTCGGCGTCGAGGACGCGCCGCCGCCCAACGGAGCGCGATATCTGTTCCTGGTGGCTGGCGCGGAGAGCGGGCGGCTGGATGCGTTCGCCCGCGTATTCGACCTGTTCGACGGCCGCGACGAGGCGGCGGTCGCGGCGGCCCGGCAACGCTGGACGGCGGCGAAGGCGGCCGGCCATGCGCTGACTTATTGGAAGCAGACCGAGCGCGGCGGGTGGGAGAAGGCGGGGTGATCGTGGTTCAGCGCCGTCCGAGCACCTCCGGGTTCATCACTCGCATTGGCTTGCCGTCCAGGAAGGCGAGCGCGTTCTCGACGCTTTCGGGATAGAACTGCGCCCAGACCTCCTTCACGCCGTAGCCGAGATGCGGCGTGAGCACCGTGTTGGGTGCGCTGCGGAGCGGATGGCCGGGCGGCAGCGGCTCCTGGTCGTATACGTCGAGCCCGGCGGTGATCCGCCCGGAGCTCACCGCATCCAATAGCGCGGCTTCATCGACGATCGGGCCGCGCGAGGTGTTCACCAGCACGGCCCCGGGCTTCATGCGCGCAAGCTCGGCGCGGCCGATCAGGCCGCGCGTGCGATCGGACAGCACGAGATGGATACTGATAGCATCCGACCGCTCCAGCAGCTCCTCTTTCGAGCGGGCCAGCGTGGCGCCAGCGGCTGCCGCCTTTTCTTCGGTGAGGTTCTGGCTCCAGGCGAGGAGCGGCATCCCGAGCGCCTGGCCGTAGCGGGCCATGCGCGATCCGATCCGCCCGAGCCCGAGCAGGCCTAGCGTCTTGCCGTCCAGCACCGAGCCCACCGGTACGCCGCGCTGAAAGCCGCCGGCGCGGATGGTCGCGTCGCCCGCCGGCAGGCCGCGGAAGCAGGCGATCAAGAGGCCGAGCGCGATCTCGGCGGTGGCGGCGAGGCCGGGGCCGCTGCCGGTGTTGCAGACGACGATGCCGCGCTCGGTCGCCGCCGCCATGTCGAGCGAGAGCGTGCGTGCGCTGGTGGTGCCGAGCATCTTGAGCTTCGGCAGCCGGCGCAGCAGGCTGCCGGTGAAATGCGTGCGCTCGCGCATCGCGAGCAGGATGTCGAATTCCGCCAGCGCGGCGGCGGCGGCCTCTTCGCTCGCAAAGGCCTCGGCGAAGAAGGTCACTTCCGCCCGTGCCTCGAGCTTGCTCCAATCGGCGGATTGGCGGGCGACGCCCTGCCAGTCGTCCAGCACTGCGATCTTGACCATGCGCTGCTCCTTCCCCGCGCTTCAGGCTGGAACCGCTCGGGTTTGTGTGCAAGACCAGGCGGGGGGAATTTCATCAGGGATTGCGATGAGCGAGACGGTCGAGCACGCGCGGGAAGGGATCGCGGAAGCGCACGAGGCCCACGCGCATGGCGATGCCGAAGCACGCTGGATCGCCGTGATCATCGCGGTGCTCGCCGCCTTGCTGGCGCTGTGCGAGATGGGCGAGAAGACCGCGCTCGCGACCTGGATGACAACGCACATTTCGGTCTCGGACGACTATAATTTCTACCAGGCCAAGAATCTGCGCGCCGCCGTGCTGGGCAGCGAGATAGACATGCTGCAAAGCCTGCCCAATCAAAGCGATCCGGCGATCCAGCAGAGGATCGAGGCGGCGAAGCAGCAGCAGGCGCGGTTGCGCGACGACGACCGCACGCAGGGCATGAAGCAGTTGCTGGCCCTGGCCGAGCAGGAGAAAACGACGCGCGAACGCTACGAACACTTGACCCATCACCTCGAGACGGTGGTGGGCGGCCTGCAGATCGCGATCGTGCTGGCCTCGGTTTCGATCGTGACGCGGATGCGCTGGCTCGCCCGGGGCGGGTTCGCGCTGGGGTTGGCGATGGCGGTTTACGGCGGACTGTTGTGGACCGGGGTGGTGTGAGGGGGGCAGGATCGGACCGCCACAAGCCGGGGGACGACCGCGGTGAGCAGGACCGACGACGATAGGCCGGCGCCGCACGCGCGCCGCTTCCGCTCCGCCACGATCTACGAGGGCCTGATCCGCTCCACCACGCGGAGCTTCCTGTATGGGCTCGGGCAGGACGAGGCGGAGATCGCACGCCCGCACCTCGCGGTGATCCACACCGGCGGCGAGATGAGCCCGTGCAACACCTCGCTCGCGGAGCAGGCACGGCACGCCAGTACCGGCATCTATGCCGCCGGCGGGATGCCGCACGAATGCCCGGTCGTGTCCGTCTCCGACGGCCTCAGCATGGCGCATAGCGGGATGCGCTTCTCATTGATTTCGCGCGAGCTGATTGCCGACAGCGTCGAGGCCGTTGTCCGCGCCCATCAGTTCGACGGTATTTTCGGCCTTGGCGGCTGCGACAAGAACCTGCCCGGCCTGATGATGGGCATGGTCCGCTGCAACGTTCCCGCCCTCTTCCTGCACGGCGGAGCGGCGCTGCCCGGCCGCGTCGGCGGGCGCGACGTCAACGTGATCGACACCTACGAGGCGATTGGCGGCGTGCTTGCCGACCGCATGGAAGGCGCTGCGCTGACGCGCTTGGTCCGCTTTTGCCTGCCGACCTCGGGATCCTGCCCGGGACAGTTCACTGCCAACACGATGGGCATGGTCTCCGAGGCGATCGGCCTCGCCCTACTCGGCAGTTCGATGGTCCCGGCGGTGTTCGCCGCGCGCGCCGCGCTCAACCGCCGCGCCGGCCGCGTCGTCACCGAAGCGGTGCTGCGCGGCGGCCCGCTGCCGCGCGAGATCGTGACACGCCAGGCACTCGAGAATGCCTGCGCCGTGGTGGCGGCGACCGGCGGCTCGACCAACGCCGTTTTGCACATCCCGGCCATCGCCAACGAGGCGGGGATCCCGTTCGACATGGACGACGTGGCGGCCGTGTTCGCCCGCACGCCGCTGATCGGCAATTTGCAGCCGGGCGGAAGGTATCTTGCCCGCGACATCCATGAGATCGGCGGCGCGCCGGTGGTGCTGCGCGAGCTGCTGCGCGGCGGCTATATCCACGGCGGCGCGCTGACTGTCACGGGGCGCACGCTCGCGGAGGAACTCGCGGCGGTGCCGGAGGCAGATGGCGAGATCGTCCACCGGTGCGACGCGCCGCTGTCGCCGAACGGCGGCTTGACGATCCTGAAGGGCAATCTCTGTCCCGACGGCGCTGTGCTGAAGACGGCCGGGCTGAAGTCGCTGCGCCATCGCGGCCCCGCCCGCGTGTTCGAAAGCGAGGAGGCGGCGCAGCACGCGATCGCCAACCGGCTTTACGCGCCCGGGGACACGATCATCATCCGCAACGAGGGGCCGCGCGGCGGCCCCGGGATGCGCGAGATGCTCGGCATCACGGCGCTGATCTACGGCCAGGGCAACGGTGAGAAGGTGGCGTTGCTGACCGATGGCCGGTTCTCGGGCGCCACGCGCGGCATGTGCATCGGCTATGCCTGCCCCGAGGCGGCTGCCGGGGGACCGATCGCGCGGGTGCGGGACGGCGACATGATCGCGATCGACGCATCGCCCGGCGTCGGCGCGATCCATGTCGCGCTAAGCGAGGCCGAACTTGCCGCCCGTCCGCTCGCGCGCGCCGCCGCGCCGCCGCGCGGGGGCGTGCTTGAGAAATATGCCGCCGTGGTCGGCCCGGCGAACAAGGGCGCGGTCACGCACAGTGGCAGGGTGGAGTGGCCGCTGGACCCGGTTCCCGATGTGCCGGGAGATCGGCCTGGCCCGGGCTGGAGGCGGCGGGGCTGAAGGCAGGGGAGATTGTGCTGCCGATCGGCGCAGCGACGGGGTGGCGGGGCGGCGGCGCGGATCGCGAAGGTTATCGACCTGCACCGATTGCCGAGACACGCGGGCTCGCAGAGGCACCTGAGGCCTGCCGCAAGGTCGCGGCGGGAGCGGCCGGGCGTAGCGTCCTGCGGGCGCAGGACTGAGGCGCTACCCGAGCCGCTTCTTGGCGGACAGGCGTGAAGCGACCGCAGGCGGCGCATCCTCGGTCCGGTCGACAACCAGCTCCTCGATCAGCAGCCGTGTGATCCTGAGCTCGCCCACCCTGCCGCGGCGGGCGGCGAAGCGACCGAGGTCGAACCGACCGAGCGCGAGACGGCCGATGGCGAGGCGGCCGATCGCCACCGCGCCGAACGCGACCGCACCGACCGCGAGCGCACCGGCGGCGGCGGCGAGCAGCGCCTCGGCGCGGAGCTCGATCTCGGTGGTCTTGGCGGGGGTGAGCTCCTTGCCCTCGGTCTCGGGCTGGTCATTGTCCATCGTCGGGGTTCCGTCTTGCGGGATGGGCGGCACGCCTGCATTGACCTCGAAGGCCGGGCGCGGAAAGGAAGCGGTCATGGCGGAGCTCATCCAGTACGGGGATTTCGAGAAGGTTGACATCCGCGTCGGCACCATCATCGACGCGCAGCCCTTTCCCGAAGCGCGCAAGCCCGCGCTGAAGCTTACCATCGACTTCGGGCCGGAACTCGGCACCAAGCGATCCTCGGCGCAGATCACGGTCCACTACAAGGCCGACCGGCTGATCGGGCGGCAGGTGGCGGCGGTGGTGAATTTTCCCCCGCGCCAGATCGGGCCGTTTTTGAGCGAGGTGCTGACGCTTGGCTTCCCGGATGAGGACGGAGCGGTGGTGCTGGTCCGCCCCGATTTCCCGGTTCCCGACGGCGGCAAGCTGTTCTGATGCCGAGCCATTATTACACCGTCACCTGGGACCAGTTGCATCGCGACGCGCGCGCGCTGGCGTGGCGGCTGATGGCGCGGGGGCCGTGGCGGGGGATCGTGGCGGTGACGCGGGGCGGGCTCATTCCGGCGGCGATCGTCGCGCGCGAGCTGGAGGTGCGGCTGATCGAGAGCGTGTCGGTGACGACCTATGCTGGCGAGAGCGAGGCGCTGCGCGGCGAGCCCGAGGTGGTGAAGCCGCCGGGCGCGGCCGGGGACGGCGAGGGGTTCCTGATCATCGACGATCTCGTGGACACGGGCGCGACCGCGCGGGTCGTGCGCGCGCTGCTGCCGAAAGCGCATTTCGCCTGCATCTACGCCAAGCCCGCCGCGCGCGAGGCGGTGGACACGTTCATCACCGAGGTGAGCCAGGACACCTGGATCCTGTTTCCATGGGACACCGACGCCGAGCCGCGCTTTGTCGAGCCGCTGGTCCGGCGGCGGTAGGCCCGCGCCAGCGCAGGCGATCGGCGCTGTGGCGCGCTCCGGTCAATGAAGCTCGGTCATGGAGGCCGGATGATCCCCTGCTGCCCGGGAACCGTGTCCATCAGCTTGCTGGCGATCATGCGGGATTTCGGGCGGCGTGGGGCAGGTGAGGAAAATCCGTGCTCGCCGCAACCCGTCAGTCCCGTCCTTTCACCTCCGCATCGTGCTCGCCGAGCCGGGGGGCCGGGCGGTGGATGCCGCCGGGTGTTTCGGAGAGTTTTACGTTCACGCCGAGCGTGCGGAAGCGGCCGGTATCGGCCACCATGCCGCGCGCCAGCACATGCGGGTCGCTGAACACCTCGTCGAAGCCGAGCACCGGACCGGCGGGGATGCCCGCGCGCTCCAGCGCCGCCAGCCAATGCGCGGCGGGCCGGGTCCGCAGCTTGTCCTGCAGCAGCGCCACCAGCTCGCCGTTGTGGGCGACGCGGTCCTTCACCGTGCGGAAGCGCGGGTCGGCCGGCAGCTCCGGCAAGCCGACGATGTCGCAGAGCGTCACGAAGAAATGCTGCTGGCTCGCGCCGATGGTGATCCAGCGGTCTGCGGTGTCGAACACCTGATAAGGCGAGCTGCCGCGATGCTGCTGGCCGATGCGCGGCGGGCGCGTGCCGGTGGCGAAGTAATGCGCGGCCTCGTACACGCAAAGCGACAGCGCCGACTCCAAGAGCGAGGTTTCGACGCGCTGGCCGCGCCCGGTGCGGTGCCGCGCCTCCACCGCAGCGAGCAGGCCGAAGGCGAGGAACATCCCGGCCGCGACGTCGGAGATCGCGATCGGCAGGCGGAAGGGCGGCCCGTCCTCGGGGCCGTTGATGCTCATCAGCCCCGACATCGCCTGCGCGATCAAGTCGAACCCGCCGCGCGCCGCGTACGGCCCTGTCTGCCCGAAGCCGGAGATGGAGCCCATGATCAGGCGCGGATTGCGCGCATGCAGCACCTCCCAGCCGATGCCGAGCCGGTCCATTACGCCGGGGCGGTAGTTCTCAACGACAATATCCGCTTTTCCGGCAAGCGCGAGGAAGCGGTCGCGCTCGGCCTTCAGGTCCATCACCACCGCGCGCTTATTGCGGTTCCAGATCATGAACGGCGCGCTTTCGCCGTCCACGAACGGCGGCATGTTGCGCGCGGCATCGCCCTGGGGCGGCTCGATCTTGATCACGTCGGCGCCGTGGTCGGCGAGCATCATGCAGCAATAGGGGCCGGAAAGATTGCTCGTCAGGTCGAGCACGCTGAGCCCTTCCAGTGCTCCGGTCATGGCTTCTCCCTCCGCTTGGCGCTGCCCGAGCCTGATGGCATCTTGCGCGCCCGGAAGCAAAGGCGGGCAAGATGGCGAACAGCGACGACGTGCTGGTGGAGCAGGACGCGGACGGCATCGTCACCGTGACCCTGAACAAGCCGACCAAGCGGAACGCGGTTTCGTTCGCGATGTGGACGCGGCTCGGCCAGTTGTTCACCGAGTTCCGCGAGCGGGCAGATGTGCGCGTGGTGATCCTGACCGGCGCGGGCGGGCACTTCTCGGCGGGCGCCGACATCTCGGAGTTTCCGAAGATGCGGGCCGATGCCGACGCCGCGAAGAAGTATAGCAAGGCGGGGCACGACGCGACGCTCGCGATTCGCGAGCTGCCGCAGCCGGTGATCGGTGCGTGCCACGGCTACACGATGGGCGGCGGCTGCGGACTGGCGCTCGCCTGCGACATCCGCGTGGGCGACCGCACGACGCAGATGGGCATTCCGGCGGCCAAGCGCGGGATCGTCTATAGCGTGCTGGATACCGAGAACCTGCTGCGCGCGGTCGGGCTCTCGCGCGCCAAGCTGGTGCTTTATTCGGGCAATGCGTTCCCCGCCGAACGCTGCCTCGCGATGGGCCTTCTGGACGAGATCGCCGAGGCGGGGGCGCTCGCTGGGGCGCGCGCGCTTGCCCGCGAGCTGGCCGAGCGCGCGCCCTTATCGCAGCGCGGGGCGAAGCTGACCCTCAATGCGCTTGCGGCGAACGAGGCGGGCGCGCGCATGGCGGAGATCGAGGCGGCGCAGAAGCGCGCGGCGAACAGCAACGATTACCAGGAAGCGACGCGCTCGTTCTTGGAGAAACGCCCGCCCGTGTTTCAGGGCACTTGATGGAGGGCAGCGTCGCGCCGCTTGATTGGCGCAAGTTCCGCGACCCGGCGCTGACGGCGAGGGGGGAGCGGCGCGCGACGGTCGCGTTGAAGGCGCTGGAGACGCTTTGGATCAATACCGGCACGCTGTGCAACCTTACGTGCCGCAACTGCTATATCGAATCCTCGCCGCGCAACGACCTGCTTGCCTATATCACGCGCGCCGAGGTGCGCGAGTACCTGGACGAGATCGCGCGCGCGGCGCTGCCCGTGCGACTGATCGGCTTCACTGGCGGCGAGCCGTTCATGAATCCCGAGATCGCGGGGATGCTGGACGACGTTCTGGCGCGCGGCTTCGAGGCGCTGGTTCTGACGAACGCGATGCAGCCGATGCGGAAGCTTCGTGCGCCTTTGCTTGCGTTGCGCGACCGCTACGGCGCGCGGCTTCGGCTTCGGGTGTCGATCGACCACTACACGAGAGAAGGGCACGAGGCCGAGCGCGGGCGGCGAAGCTGGGAGCCGGCGATCGAGGGCCTGGTTTGGCTCGCGCGCAATGGGTTCGCGCCGGATGTGGCCGGGCGGCGCTTCGGGGCCGAGGGCGAGGCGGCGCTGCGGGCGGGCTACGCGCGGTTGTTCGGGGCGCTAGGGATTGCGATCGACGCGCGGGACCCGGTGCGGCTGATGCTGTTTCCCGAGATGCGGCCGGACGCCGACGTGCCAGAGATCACCACCGCCTGCTGGGGTATTTTGAACAAGTCGCCCGACGATGTGATGTGCGCCTCGGCGCGGATGGTGGTGAAGCGGCGGGGCGCCGCGGCGCCCTCGGTGCTGGCTTGCACGCTGCTGGCCTACGATCCGCGGTTCGAGTTGGGGCGTACGCTTAAGGAGGCTTCGCGGGCGGTGGCGTTGAACCATCCGTACTGTTCTTCTTTTTGCGTGCTCGGCGGGGCGGCTTGCAGCCGGGGGTAAGGCTCCACACGGAGTTCGCGGATGGCCGTCTCCGCACACGCGGCGACGGCCATGACGATTGCAAGTAACGGCCCCTCAGTGACCGCCGTGTGAAACCAGTCGTCCGCCCCGCAACCAAAGACCACCGAAGAGCACGGCCCCGACCACCACCACGATGACTGTTGCTAGCGCGTACAACTCCGGCGTCGGCCCGAGGCGCATGGCGGAGAACACGACCATCGGCATCGTGGAGGCGCCGGGGCCGGAGGTGAAGCTCGCCACCACCACGTCATCGAGCGAGAGCGTGAAAGCGAGCAGCCATCCGGAGATCAGCGCCGGTGCGAGCAGCGGCACCGTGACGAGCGCGAAGACGGTCCACGGCGAGGCGTAGAGATCCATCGCCGCCTGTTCGAGATCGGGTGGGGTGTCGGCAAGCCGCCCCTGCACGACCACCGCGACATAGGCGACCGACACCGAGGCATGGGCGAGCGTGACGGTGAATGCGCCGCGACCGGCGGGCCAGCCGATGCTCTGCTCCAGCAGCACGAACAGAAGGAGCAGCGAGAGGCCGGTGACGATCTCCGGGATCACCAAGGGCGCGGCGATGAGGCCCGCGAACAAGGCGCGCCCGCGGAAGCGGCCTAGCCGGGCGAGCGCGTAGCCCGCGAGCGTGCCGACGATCAATGCAAGCGTGGCGGAGGCGGCGGCGATGCGGAGTGAGAGGAGTGCGGCGTCGATCAGCGTGCTGTCGTGCCAGAGCGTCGTGTACCAGCGGGGGGAGAATCCGGCCCAGCTCGTCACCAGCCGCGCGTCGTTGAAGCTGAACAGAATCAAGAACGCGATCGGGCCGTAGAGGAAGGCGTAGCCCGCGAGCAGGCAGGCGAGGGCGAAGCGGCCTTTCATCTCCGGCGCATCCGGCCGGCGAGCGCGGCGAGCGCGGCGGCGGCGGCCATCAGCGCGAGCATCGCGACGGCGAGCGAAGCGGCGGTCGGCCAGTCGCGATTTTCGAAAAACTCCTCCCACAGCACGCGGCCGAGGAGCTGCGCCTGCGGACCGCCGAGCAGCTCCGGCACGACGTATTCGCCGATGGCGGGGATGAACACGAGCAACAAGCCCGCCCGCACGCCGGGCAGCGACAGCGGCAGGACGACGAAGAGGAAGGCGCGGAAAGGCGAGGCGCCGAGATCGGCGGCGGCCTCGATCAGCGCCGGATCGAGCCGCGACAGGCGCGCGTAGAGCGGCAGGATCATAAACGGGACGTAGGTGTAGACCATCCCGCAATAGAGGCCAGCATCGGTGTAGAGCAGGCGCGTGTGCAGGACGGCGGCGAGCAATCCTTGATCCTGCAACAGCCCGATCCAGGCGTTGAGCCGCATGAGGAACCCGGTCCAGAACGGAAGCATCACCAGCACGAGCAACCAGGGTTGCCGATGCGCGGGCGCGCGGGCGATGGCGAGCGCCATCGGATAACCGATCAGCAGGCAGGCGACGCTGGTGATCGCCGCGACTTTCAAACTTAGCAGCAGCGCGTGCGCGTAAAGCGGGTCGGCGGCGATCTGGCGCAGCGCGTCGAAGCCGGGTGGGAGTGCCACCGGCGGGATCGCGTCGGCGGGTTGCAGGAGCGCGATGGCGCAGACGATGACGAGGGGCGCCGCGAGGAAGAGCGCCAGCCACGACCAAGGGACGATCAGCACCGGGGCGTTCTAGTGAAGGGTCGGGCGGATGCCAATCCGCCGACGCAAGCGCTGCGGTTCGGTGACCTTCTGTTGCGGTGTGCCCACATAAGTCGAGAACGCCAAGCTTACGTCCGGCAAAGGCTGAAATGGCGAAATGCCCACGCTTTCCACGAATGCCCCGCCCTCTGCATAGGCTCCCAGTGAAGCAGATACGCCATCCCAGTTTAAAAGGGTGGGCCTTGGCCCCCAATGCCACTGCTTAGCACCGGTGGCGTAAAATTCTGATCCAACACTTCGATCGCAAAGGCAGGAGAGGCGAGCCAAATTCCGAAAACTAGAACCACAACGTACTTCACGTGGTCATTCCGTAACAAATATGACGAAGCCAGCTCCTGAAATTCACTCAGATTTGGACATCTCGCGCTCAACTGCATCGCGATCGGGTCTATCGTCCCGAATACGGAATAAACGGCAACCCCCCGGCGAGCCAGAACGCCGATCGCCTATGCGCGCAGGCGTCACTCGGCACGGCGAAATGAAGTAAATCACATCCGGAACCGGACGGATGGCGACGGCGAAACGTGACCGGCTGCACCCGCCCTCGGACCGGCTCGGCAGGGCGACCGTCATCCGACCCTACAGGCATTGAAGTGATCACTTCGCGACGGGTTGACGGCGTCAAGTTGTCACTTGGATGGCCCGAAATGAGGCAAGTGATCACTTGGCCGATCCCGGAGCGGCGGTGTTGTCACTCGGCAGGCGGGGCGGCGGGGCCAAGTGTACACATTCCGCTCGTCCGCTGCGTCAGCACGCAAGCCGGGTGAAGGCGGGTTCGATCAGCTCGCCGAAGCGCATGACGGGCCGGTCCGGCGCCGCGTAGCGCGGCCAGGGCAGATCGACCAGGCTCGGATCGCCGCCGCGGGCGAACGAAGCCCACATCCGCATCATGGTCCCCGACAACGCCTCCATTTGCGCCGGGTCGCCGCCCGCGATCATCGGCGGCTCCCAGTGCCGCCAAGTGCCGAGCACGAAGGGTAGCTCGATGCAGTGGCAGGCCTTCCATTTCGAGCCGGGCGGCGCCCAATCGAAGCGATAGACGAACACCGGCCGGCCGGCCCGCGCCATCTGGTCGGCCAAATCCGCCACCGGGCGGTCGAAGCGGTGCTCGGTCACCAGGTCGCCCAGCACGTCGCGGGCCGAGGCGCCCGGCCGCCGCTGCGCATAGAAGGCCATCGCCCCGGCCGATCCGGCGAGGCCCGTGAACAGGTCGGCCATCTTTGCCGGATCGGGGGTTTCCATCGCGGGGTCGGCGACGAAGAAGGCGTGCATCTCCTCGCGCGTGGAGCCCACCAGCAGATCGACGCCGCGCCGGACCGCCGCCTCGGCGGCGCGGCGGGTGAATTCGGCGACGCTCGCGCTGCCGTCCGAGACCGGGGGAAAAGCCGGGTCGATGCTGGCGAAGGTGGCGTTCTCGCGCGCGATCTGCATTTGCAGGGTGATCAGCTCAGCGGCCGGGGCGGCGCGCAGCCGGTCGGCGGCGTCCGGCGCCGCCGGGTCGATCCCGAGCAGCGCCATCAGCCGCCGCGCGCGGCCCGCCGCCTCCTCTTCCGACGGACCAAGGCGGGGCGGCGCGCTCTGCACGATCGCGCGGCGGAAGAGGCCGGCGGTTTCCTCCATCGCGAGGAGGCGCAGGATCGAGATGCCGCCGGCCGACTGGCCCATCAGGGTTACGTTCTCCGGGTCGCCGCCGAAGGCGCCGATATGGGCGGCGACGAAGCGGAGCGCGGCGGTCTGGTCGCGCAGGCCCATTAGCCCGTCCGCGCAGCCGGGCAGGCAAAGGAAGCCGAGCGGCCCGAGCCGGTAATTCACGCCGACGAAAACCAGGTCGCCGGCGGCGGCGAGCGCAGCGCCGTCGTACCAGTCGAGCGAACCGGCCCCGCTCAGGAAGGCACCGCCGTGCAGCCACACCACCACCGGGCGGCGCGCGCCGTCCGGGGCCGGGGTGACAATGTCGAGCGTCAGGCAATCCTCGGACTGCTCGCGCGTGTAGTCGCCCATCGCGGCGCGCAGCCGCGAGGGCGGCTGTGGCGGGATCGGGCCGGGGCGCGTCGCGTCGCGCACCCCCTGCCAGCGCGCGGGCGGCTGCGGCGGGGCGAAGCGCAGCGGACCGACAGGGGGGGCGGCGTAGGGCACCGCCCGGAAGCGCACCAGCTCGCCGTCCCGCACTCCGGCCAGTTCCCCGAGCTCCAGACGCACCCGCACCGCCTTATCCATGCAGTTCTGCCTCCGCCGCGGCGCGTCGCCGCGATCCCGTCAGGAATATTCCCACCGCCGCCGCCGCGCTGATCAGGGCCGGGACGGTCGCCAGCGCAATGATGCTGCGGGCGGGCCATTCGAGGCCCACGAACGCGCCCGCGAAGGCCGGACCGACGATCGAGCCGATCCGCCCCATCGCCGAGGACCAGCCGATCCCGGTGGTCCGCAGCGCGGCCGGGTAGAGCATCGCGCCGATGGTCGCCTGCCCGACGCCGCCGATCCCGAGCCCCGCGCCGATCAGGAACAAGAGGGCGGGGACCGTGCTGTTCGGCAGGCCGCCGAAGGACAGCACCAGCACGAAGGCCGACCCGATGACGAACGATGCGGCGAGATAACGGGCGCTGCCGACGAACGGCACGCAAACGAGCATCAGCAGCACGCCCGCGATGGCGCCGAAGCCGGTGTAGCTGTTGCCGAGGGCGGCGGTGGCGCGGTCGAAGCCGAAGCTCGTCAGCAAAAGCGGGAGCCAGTAGGTGAACGAATAGCTCTGCATGAAGGAGAGGAACGTCATCGCCCAAAGAAGGAGCGTCGGAATGGCCAAGCCGTCGCGCAGCAATCCGCCCGGGGCGCTGCGCTCCTCGCGGCGGCGGGCCCGGCCGGCCGTGTCCGGGAGCCATGCGAGCAGGGCGAGCGCCAGCAGGAGCGGGGCGACGCCGCCCAGCACGAACGGGCCGCGCCATCCGAACTGCCGCAAGAGCGGCACGGCGACCAAGCCGCCGAGCGAGATGCCGAACACGATCGCCACGGTCACGGCGACCGCCGTCAGCTCCCGCCGCCGCGCGGGCGCGTGGTCCGAGGCGAGCGCGATAGCGGTCGGGACCGCGCCGCCAAGCCCGAGAGCGGTGACGAAGCGGGCAGCGGTGAGCTGGCTTATGCCGGTGGCGAACAGGGTGAGCAGGCAAAGGAGGCCGAAGGCGATCACGCTGACGATGATCACCCGCCGGTGGCCGAACAGGGAGGAGAGGGCGCCGCAGCAGAGATAGCCGATCACCGCGCCGAGGCTGGTGGCGACGAAGGCGGGTGTGAAGGCGGCCGGCGGCACGTTCCAGACATGGGCGAGCGTGGGTGCCGCGTAGGAGATTACCGCCGTGTCATAGCCGTCGGCCAGGATCACGAGGAAGCAGAGCACCGAAGCGGCGATCTGCACCCGGAGCGGCTCCGTCCGCTCCGATACTGCCTGTCCCGCGCCCATGCGTTTCGTCCTCGCGGCCACCATCGCTCGTCCCCGGAGCATGGAACTGCTATGCGGCGCGACGCTAGGGCACGGCCCGGGCGCCGTCCAACGTCCCACTTGCGAGGAGGGGCCGCTTTCCCCATAGACGCCGCTCTTTCCAAGGAGCCCGCCGCCAATGCCTGCCATCACCCTGCCCGACGGAACCGTGCGCCGCTTCGACGGCCCGGTGACGGGCGCGGAGGTGGCGGCCGCGATCGGCCCCGGGCTCGCCAAGGCGGCGCTGGCGATGAAGCTCGACGGCAAGCTCGTCGATCTGGCGACCAGGATCGAGCGGGACGCCGCGGTGGTGTTCGTCACCCGCCGCGACCCCGAGGCGCTGGAGCTGATCCGCCACGACGCGGCGCATGTGCTGGCCGAGGCGGTGCAGGCGCTCTATCCCGGGACCCAGGTGACGATCGGGCCGCCGATCGAGAACGGGTTCTACTACGACTTCGCCCGCAACACCCCGTTCACCCCGGAGGATTTCCCCCCGATCGAGGCGAAGATGCGGGAGATCATCGCGCGCGGGGCGCCGTTCCGCCGCTCTGTGATGGACCGCGAGGAGGCGATCCGGTTCTTCGAGGGGAAGGGCGAGAGCTACAAGGCGGAGCTGATCCGCGACCTGCCGGAAGGCGAGACGATCAGCCTCTACTCGCAGGGCGACTGGATCGACCTCTGCCGCGGCCCGCACATGCGCTCGACCGCCGATGTCGGCCCCGCTTTCAAGCTGATGAAGGTGGCCGGCGCCTATTGGCGGGGTGATCACCGCAACGCCATGCTGAGCCGCATCTACGGCACGGCGTGGCGGGATCAGAAGGAGCTCGACGCCTACCTCCATCAGCTCGAAGAGGCCGAGCGGCGCGACCACCGCCGGATCGGCAAGGAGATGGACCTGTTCCATATCCAGGAGGAGGCGGTCGGCAGCATCTTCTGGCACCCCAAGGGCTGGCGGCTCTACCGGACGCTCGAATCCTATCTGCGGCGGCGGCTGGAGGCGGCGGGCTACCAGGAGGTCCGCACGCCGCAGCTCGTGGACCGGGCGCTGTGGGAGGCTTCGGGCCACTGGGAGAAGTTCCGCGAGCACATGTTCATCGCCGAGGTGGCCGACGAGGACAAAGTCCTGGCGCTGAAGCCGATGAATTGTCCCTGCCATGTGCAGATTTTCCGCCAAGGGGTGCGCAGCTACCGCGAGCTGCCGCTGCGGATGGCGGAGATGGGGTCCTGCCACCGCTACGAACCTTCGGGCGCGCTGCACGGGCTGATGCGGGTGCGCGCGTTCACCCAGGATGACGCCCACATCTTCTGCACCGAGGAGCAGATCCCGCGCGAGACGGCGGATTTCGTGCATCTGCTGGCGCGGGTCTATCGCGACCTGGGCTTCGAGGCGTTCCGCGTGAAGTTCGCCGACCGCCCGCCGGTGCGGGCCGGGGCCGACGCGGTCTGGGACAGGGCGGAGGCGGCGCTGAAGGAGGCCTGCGCTCTGGCGGGGGTCGAGTATGAGTTGAACCCAGGTGAGGGTGCCTTCTACGGCCCGAAGCTCGAATTCGTGCTGCGTGACGCGATCGGGCGGGACTGGCAGTGCGGCACGCTGCAGGTGGACTACATCCTGCCCGAGCGGCTGGACGCCGAATATGTGGGAGAGGACGGGGCCCGGCACCGGCCGGCAATGCTGCACCGGGCCATTTTCGGCAGTTTCGAGCGGTTCCTCGGCATCCTGATCGAGCACTATGCCGGGCGTTTCCCACTCTGGCTCGCGCCGGTGCAGGTGGTGGTGGCGACCATCGTCTCCGACGCCGATCCCTGGGCGCGGGAGGTGCAGGCCGCGTTCGCCAGGATCGGGCTCGTCGCCGAACTCGACCTTTCCAACCAGAAGATCAACGCCAAGGTGCGCGAGCACAGCCTCGCCCATGTTCCGGTGCTCGCGGTGATCGGCCGGCGGGAGGCGGAAAGCCGCACGGTGGCGCTGCGTCGGCTGGGCGCCGAGGCGCAGGAAATTTTGCCGCTGGAAGAGGCGGTGGCGCGGGTTGCGACGGAGGCCACGCCTCCCGATCTCAGGGACACGTCGAGGCAGGCTTGATCCGCAGCCGGCGCATCAGCCACATTCGACGCTTGCTGCCACGATGAGAGGAGGACCCCCATACCACGAGGCCCGATGACTGCCCCGCCGACGCGGGACGGACCACGCGTGAACGAGGAGATTCGCGCGCCGCAGGTGCGGCTGATCGACGAAGAAGGCGAGATGCAGGGCGTGATGAGCGCGCGGGAGGCGCAGAGCCGCGCTTTCGCCGCCGGGCTCGATCTGGTCGAGATCAGCCCCAACGCCGACCCGCCCGTGGTCAAGATCCTTGACTACGGCAAGTTCAAATATGAGCAGCAGAAGAAGAAGAACGAGGCGAAGAAGCGCCAGCGGGTGATCGAGATCAAGGAGATCAAGGTCCGCCCGAACATAGACGAGAACGACTATCAGGTGAAGATGCGCGCCATGAAGTCGTTCATCGAGGAAGGCGACAAGGTGAAAGTCACCCTGCGCTTTCGCGGCCGCGAGATGGCGCACCAGGAGATCGGGATGCGGGTGCTGGAGCGCATCCGCCAGGAAATGGACCCGGTCACCAAGGTCGAGCAGATGCCGCGGATGGAAAACCGCCAGATGGTGATGGTGCTGACCCCGCGTTAGGCGCGGGGCCGGACACGCGGCCCTTTTCTGCCTCCGAGCGCAGAGGCATTGTGGAATCCGCGCCTCCAACGCCGTAGCGTTGCTGCGGGGTACGGGAGCGTTCGGAGCGTCGTGAGGACGGAACGCCGGCGGATAGGCGATCGGGTGCGGGAGAGCGGCGATCCCGGGGTGTACGCGCTTACGCTGGGTTCGCCCGGCGCGCGGCCGTTTCTGCCGGCGCCTCCAGCCTGTTCGATGCCGGATGGGCGCCGGGTGGCGCTGGCGGCGGCCGCGCACGCGCTGGCGCTGGCCGCCGTGATCTGGTTCGGCACCGCCCCATTGCGCCAGGCCGGGCCGTCCGGGGCGGCCGAGTTCGCACTGGTATTTTCCCCCGCCGAGGCGCCCGCCCAGGCAGCCGAGCATCCCGTGCCGCCGCCCCCAGCCGCTGCACCCGCCGCCGCTCAGGAACCTCAACCGCCGAGCGTCCCCGATCCGCAGGCCGCGTCGCCTGCACCGCTTCCTTTGCCCGCGGCGGAACACGAAGTGCAGACCGCAACGGCGCTGCCGCTGCCGCCGGTGCCGCCCGCGCACCCGCCGCCACCGCGCCCGGCGGCGCATCTGGCCCGGCGCGGCACAGGCTCCGGCGCACCATCTCCCTCGCTCTCGGTGGCGGAGCGGGCCGAGCCCGCGACCGTCGCGATCGCCTCTGCCGGGCCGACCTTGATCCCGCCCCGGCCGGTCGCCGGAATGGAGACCGACCGGCCGCCCGTGTATCCCGAGCTCGCGCGGCGGCGCGGCGAGCAGGGGCGGGTGGTGCTGCGCGTCAGCGTGGGGCCGGAGGGAAGGCCGCACGAGGTCGCGGTCGGCCAGTCGAGCGGCTTCGAGACGCTGGACGCTGCGGCGGCGGACGCGGTGCGCGAATGGCGGTTCGTGCCGGCAACCGAGGACGGACGCCCCGTGGCGGCGGTCGCGCTCGTTCCCATCCGCTTCCGACTGACCGACTGAATGACCCTGCGAGGGGCGCGCGCTGCGCTGTATGGCGCCCTGTGCGCGGGCCTGTGCCCTCCGGCCTGGGCACAGTCCGATAACACGTCCACGCTGCCGCAGGTCGAGGTGGTGGCGCCGACGCCGCTGCTCGGCTCCGGCATCGCGCGCGACCAAGCACCCGCCAGCGTGCATGTCCTCACCCGCGCCGATATCGCGCGCTCGGGCGTTCCCGATCTGCTCGGTGCGCTCGATCAGCAGGTAGCCGGCGTTGCCTTGGACGACGCGCAGGGCAACCCGTTCCAGCCGAACCTGGAATACCGGGGCTTCGTCGCTTCGCCGGCCGACGGGACGCCGCAGGGCCTCGCCGTCTATCTCAACGGTGTGCGCTTCAACGCTCCGTTCTCGGATGCAGTCAACTGGGATCTGCTGCCGTCCGTTGCGATCGACAGTACGAATCTGGAGGGCGCCAATCCGGTGTTCGGATTGAATGCGCTCGGCGGGTCGCTGTCGATCCAGATGAAGACCGGATTCACCTGGAACGGCGCCGAGGGAGTGATCTACGGCGGCTCCTTCGGGACGGTCAGCGGCACGGCGCAATACGGCATCCGCAGCGGCGATGTAGCCGCTTACATGGCGGCCAATGTGCTGCGCTCGGACGGCTGGCGGCAGCTCAATAGCTCCGCGCTGAACCAATTCTACGGCGATATCGGCTGGCGCTCACCGCGCGCCGAAGTGCATGTGAATGTGCTTGGGGACGACAACACGCTGAACAATCCGGGCACCGTGCCGGTGCAACTCCTGTCGGTCGATCGCACCGCGGTGTTCACCGCGCCGAACCGGACCACGAACAGCTACGCCTTGCTGAGCCTAAGCGGCACATGGAGCGTGAGCGACGCGGTATCGATGCAGGCGCTGCTTTACTACACGCATCTCTCGCAGCGGATCGCGAACGGCAATGCCGCCGAGGCCGTGTCGTGCGCGGGGTCGTCGGCAACCCTCTGCGACGGCAACGATATCCCGTTGCTGGACACGGCCGGGGTTCCGATACCGGATTTCCTGAACGGCGGTCCCTATTCCGAGCTGAACGAGCTCGGCACCGATACCAACGGCTATGGCGGCTCGGTGCAGATGACGCACGATGCCACGGTGGCGGGCCACCATAATCTGCTCGTCGCTGGGTTGAGCTTCGACGGCGGCCTGTCCGATTTTTCCGCCAACACGCTGCTCGGCGGCGTCACCGACGTGAACGGGGTTTTCGTCGGGCCGGGGATCGCGATCGACCAGCCGGGCGGCCCGATCGCGCCGGTGCGCCTCGGCGTGACCACCGCCTATTACGGCGCATACATCGCCGACGTGTTCGATATCACCCGTGCGCTTTCGCTGTCGCTTGCGGGCCGCCTCAACGTCGCGGCAATCGACCTGGACGACATGCTCGGCACCGGCCTGAGCGGCAATCACAGCTACACGCATTTCAACCCGGGCATCGGGCTCACCTGGCGCATCACGCCCTCTCTGTCGGCCTATGCGAGTTATGCCGTCGGTAACCGCGCACCGACACCCGCCGAGCTTTCATGCGCCAGCCCGCAAAGCCCGTGCACGCTCGCCAACTTCTTCACCGGCGATCCAAACCTCCAGCAGGTGGTCTCGCACAGCATCGAGGCTGGGCTGCGCGGGCAGGTGCGGGGCGCGGGGATCGCCTGGAACCTCGGCCTGTTCCGCACCTCGGTCAGCAACGACATCCTGTTCGTGGCGAGCAGCGTGCCGGGGCTCGATTTCTTCCAGAACGTCCCGCAAACCCTGCGCCAGGGGATCGAAGCGGGTCTTACCTGGAACACCAAGCGCGCACAGTTCTGGGCGAATTATGCCTACACCCGCGCGACCTTCGAGAGTGCCGTGACGCTCGACAGCCCGCTGAACCCGGCGGCCGACCCGAACGGTCA
This sequence comes from Acetobacteraceae bacterium, assembly GCA_035685165.1. Lineage (GTDB taxonomy): Bacteria > Pseudomonadota > Alphaproteobacteria > Acetobacterales > Acetobacteraceae > DATFDN01. The sequence continues at coordinate 24,137 of DASRBI010000005.1, read as the reverse complement.
GATTCATGTGGTAGCCGGGGACCAGCTCCCTGGTGTGCCAGCGCAGCGGCTTAAGATCGGGATGAACTATGCGGCGACCGATTCTTGGATGGTCGGGTTTTCCGCCATCGTGAGCAGCGGGCAGTACCTGTTCGGTGACGAGGCCAATCTTACGCCCAAGACCAACCCTTACGTCGTGCTGAACCTGAACACGAGCTACCGCGTGCGGCCCGGGGTGGAGCTGTTTGCACTCGTGCGGAATCTACTAAACATCAAATACGAAACCTACGGCACCTTTTCGCCGACCTCGCTCGTGCCGATCGCCGCCGCCCCCGGAGCGAGCGAGACGCGCAGCCTCAGCCCGGCGCCGCCGATCGGCGCCTATGGCGGGCTGCGCGTCCGCTTCTGACGCGCGGGGGCTAGCCGGCGACCGGTCCCGCGGCCTTGCGGCAGGCCGCCACCGCCTCGCGCGCAGCGCGAGCCATCAGGCCGCTGTCGTTGGCGATGGTAACGAAGCGGAAGCCCATGTCGATCATGCGCGCGGCATAGGCGGGCGTGCCATTGTGCAGCCCGGCGAACTGGCCGCGCTTCTTGGTCTCCGCGAGCAGCTTCTCATAGATGCCGAGAATCTTCGGCTCCTCGCGGTCGAGGATCGGGATCATGCCGAGCGAGAAGCCGAGATCGGATGGGCCGACGTAGATGCCGCTGATGCCCGGTACGTCCAGGATCGCCTCGATATTGTCGATCGCCTCCTGCGTTTCGATCATCGGGATCACCAATACCTCGTCGTTGGCGATCTTCTGGTAGTTGCTGGCCTCGCCGTACATCGCCGCGCGGATCGGGCCGTTGCTGCGCTTGCCCTGGGGCGGGTAGAGGCAGGCGTCAGCAAGGCGCTTGGCCTCGTCGGGCGTGCTGACCATCGGGCAGATGACGCCCCAAGCACCGCCGTCCAATACCTTGCCGATGACGCCGGGCTCGTTCCAGGGCACGCGCACCAGCGGCGTGACGGGATGCGCCTGCATCGCCTGAAAGCATTGCACCATCGATTGGTAGTCCTGGACGCCGTGCTGCATGTCGACGGTGACGCTGTCCCAACCGCACTGCGCCATCACCTCGGCCGAGAAGCCCGACGGGATGGCGAGCCAGCCGTTCACCACCGCCTTGCCTTCCTTGAGGCGCCGCTTGATCTGATTCGACATCGATACGCAATCCCTGTCCTGGATCGAACGCAGCCACCGTATTGGCAGCCACGGTTCCCGTCAAACGGCGTCCCAGACAAATTCAGATGCATTCTTTATGATACTCTAACGCTCGGATAACATTCTTGCGACTCAGGTACGATGTTTCTCGCGGAAGAAAGGAGGGCCCCACAACGGCAATCGTGCCGGGGCGGCTTTGATATAGGGGAAATGGTATGGCCACGCTGACCGTCGGCGCCGGGATGCAATACGCAACCATTCCGCAGGCGGTCGCTGCGTCGCGAAATGGCGATGTGATACTTGTCAATGCGGGAACCTACACCAACCAGTTCCTGACCATCAACGACAGTATCACCCTCGAATCGGTGGGCGGGAACGTCACCATTAACGCCACCGAGCCGCCGCCAAACTTGAAGGGACTCATCCTGATCGGCGACGCCACCCACGATCCCGACGTGACCATCCAGGGGTTCGTGCTGACCGGCGCGGCGATCCCCAAGAGCGACGGCAACAATGGCGCCGGCATCCGCTATCAAGGCGGCAACCTGACACTGATCGATGACACCATGTCGCAGGATCAGGACGGCATCCTCGCCACTCCGATCGTGCTCGGCACCGGGACAGTCATTGTCAACCAGTCGACCTTCTTCGCTGACGGTGCTGGCGACGGCGAGTCGCACAACATCTATATCGGGCACGTCGCGCAGTTCATCATGGAGGACAGTGTTTCCGAGGGCGCGATCGTCGGCCACGAGGTCAAGAGCCGGGCGCTCGACACGGAGATACTGAACAACACGATCATGGATGGCCCGACCGGCACTTCCAGCTACGAGATCGAGATCTGCAATGGCGGCACCGCGCTGATCCAGGGGAACACAATCGAGAAGGGACCGGGCGCGCAGAATCCCATCATGATCTCCTACGGCCCGGAAGGCAGCCTGCAACCGGGCTCGCTGACCGTGACCGGCAATCTGATGATCAACGACTTCAACAACCCGAACGCCGAGGGGATCGCCAACGTCACCACGATCCCGGCGATCGTCAACGGCAACACCTATTCGGGCCTGCAGCCGACCCGCTTCCTGATCGGGCCGGGGGTCGTCAGCGGCAACGTGCTGCTGCCGCCGGACCCGACCCCCTGGGTGACCCTGACGGCGAGCGGCACCAGCTTCAGCGCCGGACCGCTGCCGCTCGAGCTGCTGGTGACCGGGAGTAACGACGGCATCTATCTGGGTACCGCGCCCGGCACCGTGATCGCCACGGGTTCGCAGATCTACCTGCACTCGTTGAGCGGTGTAACGAACCAGATCACGCTCGAGTCGGGCGGCACGATCCAGAGCCTCGGCACGGACACGATCACCGTTGGCGGTACCGGAAGGATAACGGCGAGCGGGGCCGGGAGCTCGATCACCACCGAGGCGGGCGCATCCTACATCATCTCGCTGAGCGCATCGGGTACCGTGGTCAGCAACGGCAGCGACAGCATCACGATGAACGGCCTGCTCGGCACGCTGGTCGCGAACGGCAACAACGAGGTGATCAATCTCACGGGCGGCACCCAGATCGTGACTCTGGCGGGCAGCGGTGTCATCAGCGCGCGCGGCCCCGACACGATCACGGTGGCCAGAAGCGGCACCGTGATCGCGAGCGGCCAGGGCAGCACCTCGATCACCACGCTCCCGGGCGCGTCGGCCGACATTACGCTCTCCGCCGCCGGGACGGTGATCAGCGGCGGCACCGACACGATCACGCTGAGCGGCAACACCAATGTCACCGCGACCGGCGCGGGCACCACGATCACGACGATTGGCGGCACACACCTGATCGACATGCAGAACACCGGCACGGTGATCAGCGACGGCAGGGACGCGATTACGTTGGGGGCCGCCGATTCGAGCGTGCTGGTGAACGGGATCGGAGCCTCGGTCACCACGGCCGCCGGTGGGAGCCATCAGGTGACGCTGGCGAGGGGCGGCAACCTGCTGAGCGCCGGGAGCGACGAGATCAGCCTGACCGGAGGTTCCAGCCAGGTGCAGGCGAGCGGTGATGGCACTACGATCACGTCCTTGCCCGGCGCGACGGACAGCATCACGCTGTCGGCCTCTGGCACGATCGACAGCGGGGGCACCGACCGGATCACCGCGCTCGGCACTTCCAGCGCGACGATCTACGCGGCGGGAACCGTCACCATCGCCGCGCAGGGCGCCAGCCTGACGCTGACCAGCGAGGCTGGCAGCTACACGCAGGTGACCGCCGGCAGCGGGTTGTTCAGCTATATCGGCCAGGGCGGCACGCTCGACTTCATTGGCGGCAGCGGCGGCGCCACGATCGCCGCCGGCGCCGGTCCTGCGATGATTCATTTCGGGTCAGGAACCACAACCGCCGATATGGGCACCGGCACCGACGCCCTCATCTTCAGCCACGGCGCTGGAGGCAGCGACGTGATCACGAGCTTCAATCCGCAGCTCGACACGATCTCGTTCCAGGGCTTCAGTTCGATGCCGGTGCAGTCGGAGACGGTGGCGGGCGGCTCGACCTACGTGACGCTCGGCGACGGCACGCAGATCACCTTCGTCAATGCCACCGGGATCGTCCTGCCGCCCTGAGGCAGGTCAGCCGCGCTGGGTGCAGCGCGTGCGCCCATGATGCGCTTTTCACGGTGCCGAAAGGGAATCAATGACGAGGTGACTACATCTCGCACATAAATGGAATTGTCTCTTGAGCGGATTCACGGTCGCGTGAAACACCGGCGCGGCAGAAAGGAAGATTCGAATGGCGACGTTGACCGTAGGTAAGGGCATGCAATTTGCCACGATCGAAGGGGCCGTCGCTGCCTCACACGATGGAGACGTCGTGCTCGTGTCGGCGGGTGTATACAAGAACGACTTCGTAACGATAAACGATAGCATCACCCTGGAATCCGTGGGCGGGGCGGCAACAATCGTCGCTACCGAGCCGCCGCCGAATCTGAAGGGACTCATCCTGGTTGGGGATGGCTCTCATAGCCCTGACGTGACGATCAATGGATTCGTGCTCAAGGGCGCCGCGATCCCCGCCAAAGACGGAGGAAACGGCGCTGGAATCCGCTATCAGTCGGGCAACCTTACGCTCAGCGACGATGTGTCGGAGCATAACCAGGACGGCATCCTCGCCACGCCGATCGTCAGCGACACCGGCACTATCATCGTCAACGACTCGACCTTCGCCTCGGATGGTTCGGGGGCCGGCTACACCCACAACCTTTATATCGGTCATGTCGCGCAGTTCGTGTTCCAGGACAGCGTCTCCACGGGGGCGATCGTCGGGCACGACATCAAGAGCCGCGCGTTCGACACCGAGATACTGAACAGCACGATCTCCGACGGGCCGACCGGGACCGCGAGCTACGAGATCGAGATTTGCAACGGCGGCACCGCGCTGATCCAGGGCAACACGATCGTCCAGGGGCCGAAGAGCGAGAACCCGATAATCATATCCTATGCCCAGGAAGGCGACACGCAGCCCGGCTCACTGGTCGTTACCGGCAACCTAATCGAAAACCAACTCACCAGCCATCCGCCGGTTGGCATATTCAACGCGTCCACCATTCCAGCGGTGGTGAGCAACAACGAATATTCCGGCCTCACGGCCGCGGAGCTGCTGATCGGCCCGGGCACGCTCATCAACAATATCTCGCTCACCCCGGCTGGCGTCACGAGCGCGGCGAGCATCGCCGGCAACGAAGGCATGACGAGCACGACCAGCGATTCCATCAGCGCCACCGGCACGAAACCTAGTGACGTTTCGACGAACGGCGTGAACCAAGGCCTCGTCTTCATCGGCGGCTCCGGGACGGGCGCAAGCGCCAGCAGCGGCGCGGCCGCGACCAGCCTGCCGTCGTCGTCGCCTTTTTGGGTCGCAAGCGGCGATCTGGCAGGCGATTTCGTTGCGAGCCGGAACGACAGTTCGGCCGCCGCGCTCAATCTCGTGCCGTCCAATCTAGGCGGCGCGGTGTTCTATAGCTCCGTCGCGGACGGTGCGGCATCGCCCTATACGGCCGCCCTCCTCGATCAGCCGCGCGGCTGAGCTGCCCTTTCCAGCGTCCCCCTGCCCCGGTACTGAGGGGCGGGCGGGAGGACGCAGGATGGCACAACGGATCGAGGAGCTTATCGAGGCGGCGCGCAGCTTCCTGGGCGAGCGCCTGACCACCAGCACCGGGCTGCGCGAGCATCACTCGCACGGGCAGGACACGCAGCCGCCCGCGCTGCCCGACGCGGTTGCCTTCGTGGAAACGACGGAGGAGGCGGCCAAGCTGGTCGGGCTCTGCAACCGCCACCGCGTCCCGGTGGTGGCGTGGGGTGCCGGCACCTCGCTCGAAGGACATGTGACACCGGTCCGGGGCGGCATCACACTCGATCTGTCGCGAATGACCCGCATCATCGAAGTGAACGCGGCCGATATGGACTGCAGGATCGAGGCCGGCGTCACCCGCCCGCAGCTCAACGAGCACTTGCGCGACCAGGGCCTCTTTTTTCCCGTCGATCCCGGTACCTCGGCGTGCACGCTTGGTGGCATGTGCGCGACCCGCGCCTCCGGCACCAACGCGGTACGCTACGGCACGATTCGCGAGAACGTGCTGGGGCTGACGGTCGTGCTGGCCGACGGGCGGGTGATCCGCACCGGAGGGCGGGTGCGGAAATCCGCGACCGGTTACGACCTGACGCACCTGTTCATCGGGTCGGAAGGCACCCTCGGCGTGATCACCGAAATCCAGCTCCGCCTGCATGGGATCCCGGAGGCGATCTCGGCCGCCGCCTGCCAGTTCTCCGACCTCCGTAGCGCCGTCGATAGCGTCATCACCATCCTGCAAAGCGGTGTTCCGGTGGCGCGCATCGAGCTCCTGGACGATGTGCAGATGGGCGCCTGCATCGCCTACTCGAAGCTCGAAGGGCTCGCGGCGCTGCCGAGCCTTTTTCTCGAGTTCCACGGCACGCCGGCGTCCGTTGCCGAGCAGGCGCAGCAGGCCGAGGCGATCGCGCGAGAGTACGGGGCCAGCCTTTTCCGCTGGGCGACCGATCCCGAGGAGCGCACCAAGCTATGGCAGGCGCGGCACGACGCGCTCTGGGCTGCGCTCGCGCTCAAGCCGGGGCACAAAGGGCTGGCGACCGATTCGATTGTGCCGATCTCCGAACTCACCGACGCGGTTACGGGCACCAAAGAGGACATCCTCGCCTCTGGCCTGACCGGGGCGGTGGTCGGCCATGTCGGCGACGGCAACTTCCATACTGTCATCCTGGTTCCGCCGGAGCCGGACGGGCTCGAGCGGGCGATGGAATTAGACCGCAAGATCGTCGCGCGCGCGCTGGCGCATGGCGGCTCGTGCAGCGGCGAGCACGGGGTCGGCATCGGCAAGCGCGAGTTCATCCTCCAGGAGCACGGACCGGAGGCGATCGCGGTGATGCGAAGCCTGAAGCACGCGCTCGACCCGAATGGCATCATGAATCCCGGCAAACTTTTCTTGAATTGAAGCAGCCGTCTCGTCGCCGATATCCGGCGCGCTTTCCCCTGGCTGGAAATCTAGCTATATGCGGATGTTGTTTGTAACCGCCGGTTTGCTGCTTGCCGCGGCTCCGGCTTTCGGCGGCCGCCGCGTTCTGATTCCGCCTATCAACGCCAGGAGACGAGCCGCCATTTCGGGCAGGCCGGGGAAAGCGCGGAGCACGCACCGGCAACCCCAACAGCTGCAGCGGCAACGCATATCCACATCTATTTCCGCCCGTATTGGTCTATGCCCCAGCCGCCGAGGAAGATAATGATGAACATCGCCGCGTAGAGTTTGAATCCCAGTAGGCCGATCGCCGACGGCGCGAGATCGAGGCTCTTGGCGACGTCGGGGAAGGTCAGGACGGCGAGGAGGTCAATGTAGTAGGAGGCGAGCGACCAGCCAGCCAGCGCGACGCACACGAGATAGGCCGTCTAGTGCCGCTCGACGAAGGGCGGCAGCGGCGAAAGTCGCCCGTCGTCGCCCGGGAAATACGTCTCGCTCGCCAACATCGACGCATCTGCAGGCAATCTCGCGCAACTATAGCCGCGCGCTCACTCTCCCGACAGTTCGCGGCGCGAGCGGTCGAGTTCCTCGCTGTAGCGACGGAGCGCATAGGCTTCGGTCAGCAACCCGATCACCTGCTTAGTGTCCGTCCCGTCCACTACCACGAGGGCATCGCTCTCCGCCGCCTCGAAGGCGCTGATCGCCTCCTTGATGGTCATTTGCGGCAGCAGCATGTCGTTCGTCTGGTGCAAAATGTCACCGACATGCTCCGCATTCTGGCCCTCGGCATGGGCCTCGTCGACGAAGACAATGCCCGCATAGCGATCCTCGGCGTCGATCGCCACCACCCGCTGAGTCGAGCCGAGGGGAAAATCACGCCGGAAGGCGGCAAGCGGCGTTTCCGTGCGCACCGTGCGGACCTGCCGGCGCATCATCCGCCCGACGGTCAGGTTCCGCATCCAGCCAATATCGACGGCGCTGCGGATCGCTTCGCCGCGCAAATGGAACCGCCAGGTTGCGAAGGAGTACCCGAAGGTCCGCCGTACCGTGAGCGAGGACACCACCACCGCGCCGATCACCGCGACAGTCATCGGCAGGCTGCTGGTTGCCTCCAGCGCGAGAAAGCTCATCGCGAGCGGTGCGCCGATGATCGCTACCGCCGTCGCGCTCATGCCTACTACGGCAGCCGGTACGATCAGCACCGCGTAATGCGGGATCAGGATCTGCTCCACCCCGGCGAAGAACTTGCCGATCAGCGCGCCGAGAAACAGTGAGGCGAAAAACAGGCCGCCGCGGAAGCCGGAGCCGATGGAGGTAGCGGTGGCGATCGACTTGAGCACGATCAGCAGCCCGACCCAGGCGACCGGAAACGGCGTTTCGATCACCATGCCGATCGCGCCGTGGCCTGAGGAGAGAACGGCAGGCGTGATCAGGGCGAGGAGCCCGACGATAACCCCGCCGAGCGCGGGACGGATCAGGGCGGGCAGCTTGGAACGGCGGAACAAATCCTCGATCAGCGTTACGCCATACATCACCGCGATCGCGATCGCCGCGCAGACCCCGCCGAGCAGCAGGATCGAGGGATAATGGCTCGGATCCAGCGGCGGGATCACGAGGGTCAGATCGAACGGCGAGCGGCCGATCAGATGCAGCACCGAGACCGCCACCATCGCCGAGGCGGCGACCGGGGCGAAGCTCGCTAGGGTGTAAGTGCCGATCACCAGCTCGTAGCCGTAGAAGGCGCCGCACAGCGGGGCGTTGAACGCGGCCGAAATCGCGCCCGCCGCGCCGCAGCCGACTAGGAGCCTGAGGTCGCTACGGCGGACGCGGAAGCTACGCCCGATACGCGAAGCCACACCGGCGCCGATTTGCGTGTAGCCCGCTTCGAGCCCGATGGAGGCGCCCGCCCCGTTGGAGATGATCGTCTGCAATGCCACGATCAGGCTGTCGTTCAGCGACATCCGCCCGCCATAAAGGGCATTGGCCTCGATCGGGTCCACCGCGCGTCGCGGCCAGTAGCGCATGGCGAGCCAGGAGAAGCCGCCGAGCACAAGGCCGCCGAGCGGCGGTACGAGCAGCGCGCGGTGCCAATCCACCACCGATTGCGCGCTAAGGTGCTGGTCCATGTCAATCTCGAAGAGCAGCACGTGCGCGACCTGTGCTGCCGCCGTCATCAGGTACACCAGCACCCCCGCAATGGCGCCGATGACGGCGGCCACCACCACGAGCCAAATCTCGTTCGCCCGTACGAGGGCGCGCAGCGTCTGGGGAGCGTGCAGCACCGCTTCGATCGGACGCCGGTGCCGCCTCGGCGTATCCCGGCGCAGGACCTTCCCGTGCCGCAAAGGGTGCCCGCGCGCAGCCTCGCCGGCCGCGATGCGCGGGGCGCTCGCAAACGTTGGCTGGCCGGAAGCAGCGGACATGGCCGACGTCCAAAATGAATCGAGGCGGCCGCCGGACAGGATGACCGACGGGGAAGCACGCGACTTTTGATATCAGCCGCCGCTTCCTTCAACACAGAAGGCCGGCCGAGTGGCAAAAGCATGGTAAAAAAATAGTTCTGGAAGCGTAAGAATGCTGATAGACTGGACCTTTTCGCGGAAGCGCAAGGCTGGAATGCGCCGCGCGCCTAGGTTGGGGCCGCGCGTTCGGCGCGGGTGGCCGCAAGGTCGTCGGCGATGAAAGCCCTGACCACTTCGGCGAAGCTTTCGTGTTCGGCAAAGCCGAGGGCGCGTGCCCGGGCGCTTGCGAACCGGGGCGGCCACGTGCCGACGATCGCCGCTATCTCGGGGTCCGGGGCGCGGCGGATCAGCCGGGCCGCGCCGGGGCGCACCTGCTCGAGCGCGGCGATCATCTCGCCCACCGTGACGGTGATGCCGGGCGGGTTGATGCCGCGGGCCACGCCAAGCTCTGCCCCGGGCAGCCTGGCCGCGTGCAGCAGCCAATCCACGGCCCGGCGCGGGCTCGCGAGCCAGGCGGCGAAGTCCTCGGCGACCGGCAGCTCCGATCCGAGACCGAGCAGCGGCTCGCGGATGATCCCGGACAAGAAGCCCGAAGCGGCGCGGTTGGGCCGCCCGGGCCGCACGACGACCGTCGGCAGGCGAAGCGCCACCAGGTCGAGGAAGCCGCGGCGTGACGCATCGCCTAGCAGCAACTCGGCTGCGGCCTTCTGCGCACCATAGCTGTTGGCCGGGACCTGGCGCGCCTCATCCGCGATTACGGAGTCCTGCCCGCCGCTGAACGTCGCGACCGAGGAGGTGAATACAAGGCGCGGGGCACGCTTGCTCGCTGCCTGCGCTCGTCGGCATGCGTCGGCGACCGCAAGCGCCCCGTGCAGATTGACGCGCAGCCCGAGATCGTAGTCGGCTTCGGCCTGCGCCGAGACGACGGCGGCGAGGTGGAACACGACCGCAGTCCCCGGCGGGATCGCCGTCTCGGGGAGCGCGGTGACGTCACCTTCCAGACAGGTGACTGGAAAGCCCGCACCGGGGGGCGGTGTGGTCGGAACCATATCGAATAGCGTGAGGGCGGTGACGGGCTCCCCGCCGCCGATTCCCCCGATTTCGGTGATCCGGTTGGCGAGCTTCCGGCCGAGGAAACCGGCCGCACCCAGGATCGTGACCTGCACTTCAGCGCATTCCGGTGATGGAGGCGGTCACCGCCCGCGGATCGCGGGTCGGCCAGCGCCCCGCATCGACCTGTGCGAGGAAAGTGCCGACGATCGCGTTGAAACCGCCGGGATCCTCCAGGTTGATCCCATGGCCGCAGCCCGGCATCACCGCGAGTGCGGCGGAACGGATTTCCCGCTTCATCAGAATACCCGGCGCGAGACACGGCCAATCCTCGTCGCCGTGCAGGATAAGCGTCGGCACGGCGAGCGCGCGCATCTGCTCCACCAGGTCGTAGAGCGACGGCCGCTCGCGCTGCACGCCGAGCTGGGTGTTGATCGCCCCGCGCGGATCGTGCTCGGCCAGCATCCGCTTGAACTCGGCGAAGCCGCGCGGATCCTTGTTCTCGAACTGAACGCGTGTCGGGCCGTATGCGTATTTCTCGGCGAATGCTGCCATCCCATTCGCCTCGATGAAAGCGGCGACCGCCTCCGCCTCGGCGCGGAAGCGGGCGCGCTGGTCGGGCTCCGCGCCGTAGCCGCAGCCAGCGACCACGAGCGACAGCGCGCGCGACGGATGGCGGAAGCCGAAATGCAGGGTCGCGAAGCCGCCCATCGAGAGGCCGACGATATGCGCCCGCGCCAGACCGAGGTGGTCGAGCACGGCCAGGATGTCGTCGGCGGCGCGCGCTTGGGAATAAGCGGCCACCTCGGTGGGAACGTCGGACGGCGGATAGCCGCGGGCATTGTACGCGATCGCCCGATAACGCTGGCCGAAATGCCGGAGCTGCGGCTCCCAGCTCCGGTAGTCGCCCGCATATTCGTGCACGAAAACGACCGGCGTCCCGCTGCCGGTCTCCTCATAATAGAGCCGCACGCCGTCGTTGGTGCTTGCCAAGCCCATGCTCTCCCCCGTCCGGGTCAGCCTCCCAACGAGATGACGAGAGGGGCGCCCGTCTGCACAAGATGGCTGAAAGTGTCGCTGCGCGCATCAGCGACGAAAGTGCCGCAGCCCCGGCTCCATAGCTCGCCGAAGCTCGACTTGGCGGTGAGAGGGCCCGCAGGGAGGCCGCCGATCCGGGCTTGCGCGCGCGGCGCGACGAAGACGCGCACGGCAAGCGCGCCGTTCGGCTCGGCCAAAGTCACGACGGCGGCGCTCGGCTCGAGGTTGATTATCGTCAAAATCACAGCGCCCGTGCTCTCGCGCGCCAGCACCTCGCCGTTTGATGGCGGCGTGCCGGCGATGTAGGCGCAGCGCGCCTTCTCCGCGTCCTGCCGGTCGCCCGGCATGAGGCGGCCGCTGTCCAAATAGGCGAGTCGTCCGTTGGCGAGAGTGACGGCCTGCAAGCCGTCTACCACCAGCGGCTCGGCATGCACGGGGGTAAAGGGCGGGAGTGCCCCGAGACGGGTGAGCTTGCCGCCGGGCATCCTCGACCACAGGACCGCCGGGCCGCCGCCTGGCAGGATGTAGTGGCTCGGTTCCCCGCCGAGCGCCGGCACGCGGTCCGGCGCGGGCGACGCCTCGACCGTCTCGAAAGTCGAGCGCGGGGCGGCGGCATTGTGCAATCGGGGAGGCGGCGGCGCGGACGCGAGGGCCCGATAGAGCAAGAACGCGGCGGCCGCGACCAGCGCTAGCCCGAAGCCGCCGCCGAGTGCGGCGGGCAGAAACGAGCGGGGCTTGGGGGTCGGCGGCGGTTCCCGGACCGGGGCGGCTCCCGTGACGATCACCGCTTCGGGCTCAAGGGCGGTGCGGTCGTAGCGAGCGCGCCGATTGGCATCCGACAGCACATGATAGGCTTCGCTCAGCCGCCGGAACGCTTCCGCGCTGCCGGTGCCGGCAACATCGGGATGCAGGCGGCGCGCGCGGGCGCGAAACGCCGCCTTCACCTCCTTGGCGGTCGCCTCGGGCGGAATGCCGAGCCAGGCGTAGTAGCCGAGCGGATCCCTGTGCATTCGCCGTGATGATATCCGAAGCGGCCCGGTGGGGCGACGGACGACGCCCTGCCGCTTGCGCCCACTGCGGGCTACCCCCTACGCTCGTTCCGCAACAAGCAACGATGCCGCGAGATACGGCAGGAATGGGAGGGATTGGATGGCCGCGAGGGAACAGTTCCGCATGCCGGGGAAGGTGGCCGCGCTGGCCGGGCTGATCGCGTCTGCGCTGCTCGCCGGCAGTCCGCCCGCGGCCGCGACCCAGGGGGTGAGCGATACCGAGATAGTGATCGGCACGACCACCGACCTCTCCGGCGTGACGGCGATCCAAGGGGTCAACAACTCGAACGCGATCCGGATGGCGTTCGACCTAGTGAACGAGAAGGGCGGCATCAACGGCCGCAAGATCCGCTACGTGGTCGAGGATACGCAATACACCGTGCCGCGCGCGGTGCAGGCAATGAATAAGCTGCTCAACGAGGATAAGATATTCCTTGCGCTCGCCGACGGCGGCACCCCGCTGAACGACGCGGAAATGCCGATGGAGTTCGCCAAGGACGTGCCGAATGTGTTTCCGCTCACTTCGGCGCGTTCGATGTATCAGCCCTATAATCGGCTGAAGTTCGGCCAATTCGCTTCCTATTACGACCAGATGCGCGCGGCGGTGAAGTATTTCGTCGAGCAGCGGCACCGCTCGAAGTTGTGCGCTATGTATCAGGATACCGATTTCGGCCGTGATGTTATGGCGGGGATCGCCGACGGCGCCAAGGCGATGAACCTGACCGTGGTGGCGAGCACCGCGCACAAGCCGACCGACGTTGATTTCAACGCCGCGGTGCAGAAGCTGCACGATGCGGGCTGCGACTGGATCGGCCTTGGCACCATCGTGCGCGACACCAACATCATCCTCTCGACAATCAAGAAGATGGGCTGGAATCCCGACGTGGTGGGGCAATTCGCCTCTTATGACACCGCAGTCGCCACGCTTCCGGGCGGTGCGGCGGAGGGCTTTTTCTGCATGACTCCGGCGCTCTATGCCTATCCGGATGATCCGAACCCGGCGGTGCAAGCGTTCGCCAAAGCCTACAAGGCGCGCTACGGCATCGACCCCAATTTTCACGGCGAGGTTGGCTGGACGGCGGCGAATTTCGTGATCGAGGCGCTGAACCGGGCAGGGAAGAACCTGACGACAGACAGCTTCATCGCTGCGATGGAGAGCATCCACGACTACAAAGACATTTTCGGTAGCACGCTCAGCCTTGGACCCAACCAGCACCACGCGTCCTCTGCGTCGTTCCTGACCGTCGTCAAAGACGGGCGATGGGTCCCGGTTTCGACCGAGCAGATGTCATACTAGCGGGCCACCGCTCCCACTCCGCCAGCCGAGAGCAGCGGCGGCGCCTTCCAGGCGCTGCCGGGGCGACCTAGCGCGGACTTTCGCCTTTACCAATGGTTCACCTGGTCGCGCTACAGCCGGCGTACGGTTCCACATGCGGCGGCTATGGCCCTGCCGCGTCATCTCCGGCATAGCCTGCGACCGTCCAAGGCCCCCGGGAGCACGCGCATGACCCCCCGATTCGACATCACCGGCATCGGCAACGCGATCGTCGACGTGCTCGCACGGGTGGACGATGGTTTTCTTTCCCGCCACGACATGCGAAAGGGCTCGATGACGCTCGTCGATGCCGAGACGGCGGAGCAGCTCTATGCTCTCCTGCCACCGGGCGAGGAGCATAGCGGCGGGTCAGCTGCGAATACCTGCGCTGTCGCGGCGTCGCTCGGCGCGCGCGTTGCCTATCTTGGCAAGGTCGCGGCCGACCAGCTCGGCGCCGTGTTCCGGCATGATCTTGCGGCGAGTGGCGTGTATTTCCCGTCCTCGCCGCTCGCGCACGGGGCACCGACGGGCCGCTGCCTTGTGCTCGTCACCCCTGATGCTCAGCGCACCATGCACACCGCGCTCGGCGCGGCCGTGACATTCGGCGAGAGCGATGTTGACGAGACGGTGATCGCGGATTCTGCGATTGTATACTTGGAGGGATATCTGTTCGATCCGCCCGCCGCTCAGGCGGCGTTTCGGCGAGCCGCCCGCATCGCGCGCGCGGCGGGGAGGAAAGTGGCACTGTCGCTTTCCGATGCGTTTTGCGTCGACCGCCACCGTGCCGCCTTCCGCGCGCTGGTGCGCTCCGAGATCGACATTCTGTTTGCTAACGAAAGCGAAGTGACCAGCCTCTACGAGGTCAACAGCTTCGGGGAGGCGGTCGCAGCGGCGCGCACCGAGGTGGAGATCGCTGTGCTTACCCGCAGCGAGGCAGGCAGCGTGATCGTGCATGGCGGGGAAACCATCGCCATCCCCGCGGAAGCTGCCCGGGTGATCGACACGACCGGAGCGGGGGACGCCTATGCCGCCGGGTTCCTAGCAGCCTTCGCTGCAGGCCGGGGACTGGCGCGGTGCGGACAGCAAGGCGCTCTTGCCGCGGCTGCAGTGATTAGCGACTGGGGTGCGCGTCCCCGCTCCCCGATCCGGCGCGTGAACTGACACGCGGCCCGCCGTGCAACCCCTCTACTGGCTTCCCGAAGCAACCGACTTTCGCGCAGCGCTGCGCGAGTTCCAGGCCGACCCGTTTGCCGCCTGGGGACAAGCCGTGGCGCTCGCCGGCCTGCGGCTCGATTTCGTGCAAACGAATTCGCTCGACCAAGTGGTGCGGGGGCGTTTCGGGGTGCAGCCGCAGGAGAGCATCGGCAAGCCCATCCGTCTTGCCTTGCTCGGCTCCGCGACGACGGCCCATCTGCACGCGGCAATCCGCGTTGCTGGGCTCAGGCGCGGGTTGTGGATCGAAACCTACGAGCCCGAATACGGCCAATACTGGCAGGAGTTGTCCGATCCCGCATCGGCCCTGCACAGGTTCAAACCGAACGCGGTGCTGTTTGCGCTGGATGCCCACCACCTCGCCGCTGGCATCCACGCCGGTTTGGCCGCTGACCATGCAGCCGCGGCTCTTGACGAGCTCTCCGGGCGCCTGCGCGAGGCATGGCGCTTGGCGCGCACGCGGTTCCGTTGCACCGTGATCCAACAAACCGCGCTTCCGGTCCACCCGCCGCTGCTTGGCAGCAACGATCATCGCCTGCCCGGTTCGCGTGCCAGATTCATCACGCTGGTGAATGCCCGTTTGCGCGCGATCGCCGATTCCGAAGGGGTCGACCTTCTGGCGCTCGATGAACAGGCCACCCGTGACGGCCTTGCTGCCTGGCACGACCTGGCGCTGTGGCATCGCTCCAAGCAAGAAATTAGTCCGCTGGCCGCGCCGATGTTCGGCGAGCTCGCAGCCCGGCTGCTCGCGGCGCGGCAGGGCCGCTCCGCCAAGTGCCTCGTTCTCGATCTCGACAATACGCTCTGGGGCGGCGTCGTCGGCGATGACGGGCTAGAAGGCATCGTGCTTGGTCAAGGTTCGCCGCTGGGCGAAGCCTACGCCGCCTTCCAAGCTTATTGCCGTGACCTCGCGCGGCGCGGCGTGATCCTTGCCGTATGCTCGAAGAACGACGAGGCGAATGCTTGGGAGCCGTTTGACAAGCACCCTGAGATGGTTCTGAGGCGCGAGGACGTCGCCTGTTTCGTCGCCAATTGGTCCAACAAGGCCGCAAATCTCCGGCAGATCGCCGCGGAGCTGAATATCGGGCTCGACAGCCTTGTCTTCGTCGACGACAGCCCGTTCGAGCGCAACCTGGTGCGGCACGAGCTGCCGATGGTCGCTGTTCCTGAGCTGGGAGACGATCCGGCCACCTATGCGAGCACGCTGGCCGATGCTGGGTATTTCGAGGCCCTCGGTGTCACCGACGAGGACCGCGAACGAACCTCACAGTATCACGGGAACCGGGCACGCGCTGCACTTCAAGCCTCCGCAACCGATCTCGAGTCTTACCTCCGGGGGCTCGAAATGCGTCTCCAGTGGAAGCGGTTCGACCGGATTGGCATGCAGCGCATCGTCCAGCTCATCAACAAGTCCAACCAGTTCAACCTTACCACCCGCCGGTACAGCGAGGCCGACGTCGACTCGGTGATGAACGATCCGTGTGCATGCGGCTTGCAGCTCCGCCTGCTCGATCGGTTCGGCGACAACGGGGTTATCGCGATCGTCATAGGGCGGATGGAGAATGATGCCGACTGCCGGATCGACACCTGGCTGATGAGCTGCCGCGTGCTCGGCCGCCAGGTGGAGCTCGCCACCCTTGCGGTCATCGCCGCCCAGGCCAGGGCGCTCGGAGCCGCAAGGCTGGTCGGCGAGTACATTCCAACCCGGAAAAACGACATGGTGAAGGATCACTATGCAAAGCTCGGATTCACCGTAACCGAGAGGCGTCCCGACGGAACGAGCCGCGCCGTGCTCGACCTCGTCCGCTTCGTGCCCACGCCGACTTTTATTCACATCGAGGAGGGCTGAGCGCATGCCGAGCGAGCCCGAAATCTATGCCGCGCTGACTGAGATATTTCAAGACGTGTTCATGCGCGACGACATAAAGTTGCACCCGGAGCTCTCGGCTTCGCAGGTGGAAGGCTGGGACTCTTTCAAGCAGATCGAGATTATCCTGGCGACCGAAGCCAAATTCGGCATCAAGATGAGCTCCCGCGAGCTCGACGGTCTCCGCAATGTGAGTGATCTCGCAAGCGTGGTGACGCGGAAGATCGGCGCGGCCCCCGCCTGAGACGGCGCGCGACCTTTACCAGCCCCCGCTCCGCGCGGCGTGGAGTTGCTTGATCCACGTGCTACCGACGATGATGACCTGAGGCATGTTCACCGTGCCCGCGGCGCTCCGTCGTGTTGCGACCGACGATCTTGCTGACCATGCTGTCCTCCTCATAGAGCAGCGCCAGCCCGCGTTCTTCGAATTCGCTAAAGAACCCATCCCAGGTGATGTCGACCAGGCTCTGATGCTCCGGGTTCGAAGCGATCGCACTCACAGGGTCGGCGGTGTCGGCACGGAACGCACAGGGAGACAGGCGGTCGGGGAACGGCGCCGCAGCCCGGAGAGATCACGGCTGGGTTTTGGTCGAAGTCCCCTCAGCCGCACGCGCCAATGCCGCCTCGAACAGGGGCACTGCGCGCGAGGCACGAAACGATCCAGCAGTGACCCGAGCTTGTTGCGTCAGTCTGTTCCGAAGCCGCGGGCTTTCGACGAGCATCCGGATGTTCCAGGCGAGCAGCTCGACATCGCCGGGCGGGTGCAGAAGCGTGTTTTGTCCGTGCCGCCACACGCCACGATATGTAGGAAGATCTGCCATCAGCACCGGCAGGTCGTGCCAAGCCGCTTCAACGGGCGCGAGCGGCATACATTCATCGCCAGAGGGCAGGCAGAATATGTCTGCCGACCGATAGAGCTCGTGCACCTGTTCGGGCATGAGGGCGCCAGGAAACACGAAGCGACTTGGATGCCCATCGGCCAGCGACTTGCCAGGCTCGTCGATCGCAAAATAATGGCCGACGAACACGCACTCGATCGGGGAGCCCCTTAGCGCAGCCACTGCCTGGATCAGATCCGATTGGCGTTTTCGCGGGTAAACCGATCCGACGCACAGTATTCTGATGACGCCGTCCGCCTTTTCGGCGCGGGCGCCGGGAGGCGGCGGCTCGACGATCCCCGGAACAATCTCGATCCTGCCTGCGGCGGCCCCTTCAAGCAGTGGCGCATAGACTGTTTCCACGACGGCGCGGCTTGGGAAAACGAGGCCGTCCGCACGGGCGAACAACTCGGCCGAGCGTGGGTTGGACAAAATATGGCGGAGCCCCGCATAGCCCTCGTGGATCCACCAGATGATCGGCTTGCGCCCCAGCGCGGCGTGAAGTGCGTCGGCTGCAAAGATCGTGCATCCGATTACCACATCAAATCCATCAAGCGCGGCGGACTGCGTCAGGACGATGCCGGCCCGTTCGAAGCGCTCGCGGAGCGCAGCGGCCGGGCCTTCCAGCGCGGGAGTGATGACATGAACGCCATGGCCTCGGTCGCGCAAGCGCCGCGCTTGCTCGAGAAGCGCGATAACGGCCCCGTTCAGCGCAAGTTCGTGGATCGAAAAGAGGATGTTCATTCGTCAGGCAATTGCCTGGTTCTTATGCAGGATTTGCGGGTCTGGCGTTCCGCGGACGGGCGAGCTAGCTTGAACACTGCATTGGCAGCTTCTGGCCTGTGACTTGCGTCGCGAACTGGCTGCCGCCGGCGTGGGCTGTGAACGCGAACGGGATAGAACACTATGATCCGACGCCGTGGATTGTTGAAAGCTGGCGGCGCCGGGGCGGCCCTCGCCGCCACGGGCTTGGCGATGCCAAATCTTGCCCGTGCGGCCGATGCGAATGTCTTGCGCTTCATCCCGCAGGCGAACCTTGCCAATCTCGACCCGATCTGGACGACGCTCTACGTCGTTCGCAACGCGAGCCTGTTGTTCTTCGATACGCTTTATGGCGTCGATCACACGCTTACCCCGCATCCGCAAATGGCGGAAGGTCATGACGTCTCGGACGATGGTCTAATCTATTCGGTCAAGCTTCGCCCCGGCCTGAAATGGCACGACGGCGAACCGGTGCTGTCAAGGGACTGCGTCGCCAGCCTGCAACGCTGGATGGTGCGCGACACCATGGGACAGATGATCAAGGCGCGGCTGGCCGAGATGTCCGCGCCCGATGACCGTACCATACTCATTCGCCTCAGCCACCCCTTCCCGAAGCTGATCTATGCACTCGGCAAGATCGGCACGCCCATCGCGTTCATGATGCCCGAGCGCATCGCCACGACGGACCCGTTCAAGCCGATCGCCGAGTATGTCGGCTCGGGCCCATTCATGTTCCGCAACGACCAGTGGGTGCCGGGCGCGCAGGCCGTGTTCGAGCGATTTCCCGCCTATATTCCCCGAAGCGAGCCTGCCGACTGGATGGCCGGCGGCAAATCGGCCTCGTTCGATCGCATCGAGTGGAAAATCATAAGCGATGCTGCTACCGCCGCGGCGGCCATGCAGAGCGGGGAGGTCGATTGGTGGGAAACCGCCAGCACCGATCTCGCGCCCGTGCTGACCGCCGACGGGAGCCTCAGATTGGATATTGCTGACCCGCTCGGCAATATCGGTGACCTGCGAATGAATCACCTTTACCCACCGTTCAATGACCAGCGTGTCCGGCAGGCGGTGCTGATCGCCACCAACCAGGCCGATTACATGCAGGCGGTGGCGGGCACCGATCCGAAGCTCTGGCGGGAGTCGGCGAGCTTTCTGACCCCCGGTCTCCCCGACTACAGCGATGCCGGGGGGGAAAACCTGAAGCGGCATGATATCGCCGCCGCCCGCAAGCTGGTCGAGGAAGCGGGGCAGAAGGGTGCCAAGGTGGTGCTTGTGATCGGCACCGACGTGCCGATCGTGAAGGCGCAGGGCGACGTCACGGCGGACATGCTGCGCAAGATCGGCCTCGACGTCGACTATGTGGCGACCGATTGGGGCACGGTGGGCGCGCGGCGAGCGCAGAAGAAGCCGCCAGCCGAGGGCGGCTGGAATGCCTTTCACACTTGGCACGCCGGGGTGGATTGCGCCAACCCGGGCGCCAATCCGGCATTTTTCGCGAATGGGGACAAGGCGTGGTTCGGATGGCCGAGCTCGGAGAAGGTGCAGGCGACGATCGATGCCTGGTTCGCTGCTCCCAACGAGGCCGCGGAAAAGGCGGCGTCGGTTGACTTCAACCGCGCTTCGATGGAGTTCGTCACCTTCGTCCCGACCGGGTTCTTCAAAGGTTATCAATGCTGGAACAAACGGCTCTCCGGCGTGCAAGCGGCGCCGTTCCCGATCGTCTGGGGCGTTGAGAAGAAGGCCTGACCGAGCCTGATGTTTGCCTACATCAGCCGACGCATTGCGGCGACCATTCCGGTGATGCTGTTCGTCGCCTTCTTCGTTTTCAGCCTGCTCTACATTGCCCCAGGTGACCCGGCCGCCGTCATTGCCGGCGATCAGGCTAGCCCCGCCGATGTGGCCCGCATCCGCGCCTCCCTTGGCCTCGACCGGCCTTTCCTGGTGCGCTTCGGCGATTGGCTCTGGCACGTCCTGCATGGTGATCTCGGCACTTCGATCTTCACCAACCTGCCGGTCACCACGATGATTGATCAGCGCATCGAGCCGACGCTGTCGCTGATGGTGCTCACCACCCTGATCGCGGTAGTGCTCGCGGTGCCGCTCGGCGTTGTCGCCGCCTGGAAGCAAGGCTCGCTGATCGACCGTGCGGTGATGCTGCTGGCGGTCCTCGGCTTTTCGGTGCCGGTATTCGTGGTTGGTTATCTGCTGGCTTATTTCTTCGCGCTCCGGTTGGGCTGGCTACCGGTCCAGGGATTCACACCGATCAGCCAGGGTTTCCTGCCGTTCCTCCGCACGCTCATCCTGCCTGCGGTCGCGCTGGGTCTGATCTACATTGCGCTGATCGCGCGCATCACGCGCGCCACGATGCTGGAGGTGCTTAGCCAGGATTACATCAGGACGGCACGCGCAAAGGGGCTGGGTAGCCGGGGCATCCTGTTCGTGCACGCGTTGAAGAACGCCGCCGTGCCGATTGTCACCGTGATCGGCAACGGGGTGGCGCTGCTGATCGGCGGCGCGGTGGTGACGGAGACGGTTTTCGCCATTCCGGGGCTCGGCCGGCTGACGGTCGATGCGATCCTGCGGCGCGACTACCCGGTCATTCAGGGCGTGGTGCTGCTGTTCAGCATCAGTTATGTGCTGGTGAATCTGGTTGTCGATCTCCTCTACACCGTGTTCGATCCGAGGATCCGGTATTGAGCGTCACCGCCACCCCGCCGCTCGCGGAGATACTGCCGCCGCCCGTGCGGCGGGGGAGGATTTGGGGCTTCATCCGCCGGCATCCGACGATCGCCGTGGGCGGCGTGCTGATCGCGATCATGATCGGGATCGCGATGTGCGCGCCCTGGCTCGGCACGGTCGATCCGACAGCGATCGCTCCGGCGCAGCGAATCCGCGATCCGTCGGCCGCCCATTGGTTCGGTACCGACATGCTGGGACGCGACATTTATTCGCGCGTAATGTACGGCGCGCGCATCTCGCTGCTGGTCGGGTTTTCGGTCGCCTTGCTGACCTCGATTGTCGGTGCGTTCGTGGGGGTGATTGCCGGATTCATTCGCGTGCTGGACGGCGTAATCATGCGGATCATGGATGGCATGATGTCCATTCCCTCGATCTTGCTGGCGATCGCGCTCATGGCGCTCACGCGGGCCTCGGTGCAGAACGTCATCCTGGCGATTTCGGTGGCCGAGTTCCCGCGGGTCGCTAGGTTGGTCCGGGGCATCGTGCTCAGCCTGCGCGAGCAACCGTTCGTCGAGGCCGCATACGCTGCCGGCACGCGGTTGCCCGTCATCATCTGGCGCCACATCTTGCCCAATACGATGGCGGCGATGACCGTGCAGGCGACATTCATCTGCGCCTCGGCGATGATCACCGAGGCCATTCTCTCGTTCATCGGGGCAGGCACGCCGCCGACGGTGCCGAGCTGGGGCAATATCATGGCCGAGGGCCGCGCCCTTTGGCAAATCAAGCCGCTGATCGTGTTCTTTCCGGCGGTGTTTTTGTCGATCACCGTTCTGGCTGTGAACTTGGTCGGCGACGGCCTGCGCGACGCCCTCGACCCCAGACTGGCCAAGCGCCTTTGACGATGAAGTTGCTCGAAGTCACGGAGCTGCGGACGCATTTCGCCACGCCGGACGGCATCGTTCGTGCGGTCGACGGGGTCTCGTTCAGCGTCGGCCGCGGAGAGACGGTGGCGATCGTCGGCGAGTCCGGTTGCGGGAAGTCCGTCACCTCGATGTCCATCCTGCGGCTCATTCCGCAGCCGCCGGGCAGGATCGCCGGCGAAATCCGATTCGAGGGGCGCGACATCCTGCAAGCGAGCGACGCCGAGATACGCTCCATCCGCGGCAACGAGATCTCGATGATCTTTCAAGAGCCGATGACGAGCCTCAATCCGGTGCTGACCGTCGGGCGGCAGATCGGCGAGACGCTGCGCCTGCATCAGCACCTCTCCAAGGCGGCTGTCGAGCAGAAGGCGATCGAGATGCTGGCCTTGGTGGGCATCCCCGAACCGGAGCGGCGGGTGCGCGAATATCCGCATCAGCTCTCGGGGGGGATGCGTCAGCGGGTGATGATCGGGATGGCGCTGGCCTGCAACCCGAAGCTGCTGATCGCCGACGAGCCGACCACCGCCCTCGATGTAACCATTCAAGCGCAGATTCTCGACCTGATGCGCGATCTTCAGGCCCGTCTCGGCTCGGCCATCATGCTGATCACCCACGATCTCGGCGTGGTGGCGGAAATGGCGCAGCGGGTTGTGGTGATGTACGCGGGCCGCAAGGTGGAAGAGGCCGCGGTCGAGGACATCTTCGCCCGTCCGCTACATCCCTATACGCAGGGCTTGCTCGGGGCAGTGCCGAGGCTCGGCAGTTCGGTTGCGACAGCCGGGCGGGGGCGGCTTACGGAAATCCCGGGGCTCGTGCCCTCATTGCGCGCCCCGCTCCCGGGCTGCGCGTTCGCCACGCGCTGTCCGCGCGCGACCGAGCTTTGCCGGCGCGAACAACCGGCCGTGCTGGCGCGGCTGCCGGGTCACGAGGTGGCCTGTCATCACGCCGAGGTGCCGGTTCCAGTGGCAGCATGAGTGTTCCGTTGCTCGAGGTCCGCGAGCTCAAGAAGCATTTTCCCCTGCAGGGCGGGTTGTTCGGGCGCGTGGGCGGAAAGGTGCACGCCGTTGACGGCGTCAGCTTCACCGTAGCGCGGGGCGAGACCCTGTCGCTCGTCGGCGAGTCGGGATGCGGCAAGTCCACTGTCGGGCGCGCCGTATTGCGGCTGCTGACGCCGACCTCGGGCGAGGTACGCCTCGATGGCGCGCGGATCGATAACCTGACCGGGCACCAGCTGAGGCCGCTGAGACGGCGAATGCAGGTGGTGTTCCAGGACCCGTTCAGCAGCCTCAATCCGCGGATGCGAGTGCGGGAGATCATTGCCGAGCCAATCACCAATTTCGGCCTCGCGCGTGGCAAGGCGCTTGACGGGCGAGTTGCCGAATTGCTGCGGCGCGTCCGCCTTCCGCCCGACGCCGCCGACCGGCTTCCGCACGAGTTTTCCGGTGGCCAGCGGCAGCGCATCGGCATCGCCCGCGCGCTGGCGCCCGGTGCCGACCTCATCGTGTGCGACGAAGCCGTATCGGCGCTCGATGTTTCGGTGAAAGCGCAGATCGTCAATCTGCTGGCGGAGCTCCAGGACGAGCTGGGCCTGACCCTGTTGTTCATTAGCCATGATCTCGCGATCGTGGAGCACCTTACGCACCGAGTTGCCGTAATGTATCTGGGCAAGATCGTGGAACTCGGCGACCGGCGGACGCTCTTCTCGTCGCCGCACCATCCGTATACCCGAGCGCTTCTCTCTGCCGTGCCGGTGCCCGATCCACGGGCGCGGCGGCAGCGCCTCGTGCTCCGGGGAGATGTGCCGAGTCCGATCAACCCGCCCTCGGGTTGCCGGTTTCACACCCGCTGCCCCTTCGCTTTCGATCGCTGCCGCGCTGAGGAGCCGTTGCTGCGGCCAATCTCAGGGCCAGGCCATGTTTCGGCCTGCCACCTGAACTGAGCGCAACGCAGGCGGAACGGTGTCATCACGCCGTTGACACCTGCCGGGGTGAGACCTAGATAGCGGCCTCCCGACGCCGACCCTCTTGCGGTCGGCGTCCGCTGATTGAAAATCGAATCCGATGAAGGGATACGCGGGGAGCGCCTTTGGGTATTATGCTGTGATGGCATGATGCTGGTGGTTTGGGCATTGGGTTTGGGTTTTGTGGCCTGAGCTTGTTGGTCTGGACGAGGGTGCTTTGGCGTATCTTTGCGA
>DASRBI010000004.1:0-278428 GCA_035685165.1 Acetobacteraceae bacterium | reverse complement strand
TCACGCCGCGCCCCAAGGAGGAGCTGCTGCGGCAGCTGGCGGAGGTGCGCGCCTGGCTGCGGAGCGAGGCGGCGGCGGGGCGCCCGCCCAAGGCGGCGGACGACGGGTTTACGTGAGCCGGCGGGATGGCGGGGCGGATTTTCGGGGGCTCATTCTGGCCAACATAATAACGTTGGAAAGGTAATGGACTGCACCGGCACGCGGCGGGCGCGAAGGAGACACGGAGCGCCACGGAGGGCCACGGAGGGTTCGGTGGTCCGCCGTTGCTCGCGGTGTCCTCCCTGTGAAACCTTTCGGCGCGCGGACCCCTCTCTTGTCCCCCTCCGGCAAGGGGCGGGGGAAGTTTTGGGCTCTGCCGTCACCCGCTTTCGTGGGAGGGGGTGAGGGCGATCGCCGCACCGGGGGCCGGCATCGCCGCCTCGCCCGTGAAGGCGCGGCGGTAGTTGCGCGATAGGATGTGATAGACCCCCTCGGGGCAGATCAGCTTGGAGGCAGTGCTGCCGATCAGCGCGCTGCCCATCAGCGGCACGATCATGCTGTGATCGGCGGTCATCTCGGCGACGATCGCGAAGGCGGTGATCGGCGCCTGCACGACGCCGGCGAAATAGCCGACCATTCCGAGCAGCACGAGCGCGCCGAGCGAGGCGTGCGGAAACAAAAGCCAGATATCGTAACCGACGCCGGCGCCGACCGCGAGCGAAGGCGAAAAGAGGCCGCCCGGGATGCCGGCGACCGAGGAGGCGGCGGTCGCGATCAGCTTGAGCGGCGCGAACCATCCGCTGAGGCCGCCGCCTTTTTCCAGCAGCATCCGGACATGCTCGTAGCCGGTGCCGAACACGCGCTCGTCCGAGAAGTGGCCGCACACCGCGACGACGAAGCCGCAGCCGAGCGCGAACAGCAGGGGATGGCGCCGGATCGCGACGCCCCAGGCGCCGGGCAGCCGGCGCGGGATTTCCACCAGCGCCCGGCTGAACAGGCCGCCCGCGAGCCCGCCCACCACGCCGCAGACCGGCACCGCCGCCCAGCCCCAGGCGGTGTGCAAGGTGGCGGCGGTGACGCCGAAATAGGTGTAGTTGCCGAGCGCGGCGATCGAGACGATGCCGGCGGCGACGACGGCGGCGATCATCAGCCCGTTGGCGCGCTCGTCGAACGAGCGGCTCATTTCCTCGATGCCGAAGATCACCCCGGCGAGCGGCGTGTTGAAGGCCGCCGCGATGCCGGCCGAGGCGCCGGCGAGGATCAGGCCGGGCTGGCGGGCGGGCGAGAAACGGCCGATCGCGAACATGATGGAGGCGCCCACCTGCACGGTCGGCCCCTCGCGCCCGATCGAGGCGCCGATGCAAAGCCCGGCGAGCGTGAGAAAAATCTTGTTGATGCCAATCCAGAGCGAGACGAGCTTGCCGCGCTCCTGGCGGCTCCAGAGGGCGCGCGCGGCGATCGCCTGCGGGATGCCGCTGCCCTCGGCGTTCGGCACGAAGCGGCGCGTCAGCCAGGCGATCAGTACGAAGCCGAGCGGGGTGACGACCCAGGGGGCCTGTGGCCAGACGCCGAGCAAGCGGCTGAACAGAGACTCGGCCCGGGTCGCGCCGAGCGCCATCACCACGCCGGCGAGGCCGATCGCCATCCCGCCCAGCACGAACATCGCGCGCTGGCGGAGCCGGAGCTGGTGCACGCGCGCATAGCGCGCCCAGCGCTGCGGCGAGACGTAGCGCGCGAGGTTGCGCGGCCGGTGCGGCGGCGACGTCGCTTGGGCATGATGGCGGCTTTGCGGAAAGCTCATTCGCGCGTGCGTTTCGGGGTCGGCACCGATGCAGCATAACGGCGCGCCGCCGCACAGTCACAAAGCGGGTCAACCGAGCGCGGCGCGCGCGATTTCGGTATCCGCGACGTGGTGAAACGGCATGGCGCCGGTTAGCAGGCCGGCCGCCCGCATCGCTTCGGCAAGCCAGGCGACCCCCTCTGGCCGGATCACCGGATCGGTGGCGTAGAGACCGAGTTTTCGATAACGCCCGACCGCCGCGCCGATCAGCGCGGCCGTGAGCCGCGGAAAGAGCGGCGACAGCGCGCGGCCAATCTCCGCCTCCGGCGCGGCGGCGACCCAGCGGAGCGCGCGGTGCAGCGCGCGGGTAAGGCGAATGAGCTCGTCGCGCTTCTGGCTGAGCACCGGGCGGGTTGTGACGTAGGTGGTGTAGGCGGTCGGGCCGCGCGTGGCGGCGGCGTACCACAGATGGCCGGCGCCGCTCCTCAGCAGTTCCTCGGCATAGGGCTGAAAAAGCTGCACCGCGTCGATGCTGCCCGCGCGCAGCGCGGCTGCGTTCTCCGCCATCGCCGGGCCAGTGATGCGGTCCACGCGCGACGGATCGAGTCCGGCGAGGCGCAGGTCTTGCGCGAGGCAGACCCAGGGGGTCGGCACCTCGGCCACCGTCGCGAGCCGCACCGAAAGGAGGTCGGCGAGCCGAAAATCCGGGCGCGGCGCGCGGCCGATCACGAAGAACGGGTCGCGCACGACGGCATCGGCGAAGCACACGACGCCCGAGGCGGGATCGCGGTCGAGCGTCCGCATGGCGCGCAACGGCCCGCCCCACATCACGTCCGCCGCGCCGTCGGCGAGCGCGCTCGCGGTGCGCTCGGGATTGTCGGAGGCGAGGTGCTCCACCTGCACGCCCTCGGCCGCATAGGCGCCGATCAGCTCAGCGGCGTAGAAGGGCGCGTAGAAGAGCGCGCGGAAGTTCTCGATCAGCCGCAGTGCCATGCGCCGGTCCCGTCGTTGGTTGCGAGGCGGAAGCCCCATGCTAGCATCGGCCCATCGGGCGCCGCTTGCCAGCCGGGAGATCTCGCCATGGTCGATCTGACACGCCGCAACGCGCTCGCGCTCGGCGCCGCCGTGACGCTCGGCGCACGCCGCGCGTTCGCGCTGTCGGCCAAGCCCGCGCCGCTCGATCCGCCGGTCACGCTGCGGCTGGGCGAGAACACGGTGCCGCATGTCTGCCCGCTCGTGGATATCGCGGCCGAGCTGAAGCCGCTCGGCGTGAACGTGGAAACCGCCAAGTTCGCGCGCTATGCCGACACGCGCACTGCGCTCGCGTCCGGCTCCATCGACGCGGGCTCGATCGGTCCGGCGGACGTGGCGATCGCCCTGTCGCAGGGGCTCGACACCATCGTCGCGCTGATGGGCGTCGGCATCTCCGCCAAGTATCCGATGGCGAAACCCGGCCTGACGCTAACGAAGTGGGACGATTTGATCGGGCCGCGCATCGGGATTGCGCCGGGTTCGGCGGTCTGGTTCCAGTTCGCCGCGATGCTGACCGAGGAAGGGGTGCCGTACGGCAAGCTGACAACCGTCAATATCCAGGGCGCGGGCACGAGCTTCCTGATAGCGATGAAGCGCGGCGACATCGACGTGTTCATCGGCTGGGAGCCGTTCGAATCGCAGGCGGTGCTGGAGGGGCTGGCGACGCGGCAGACCGCGCTCGACTACAGCAAGTCGAAGGCGGTCGGCGCGGAGCTCGGGCTGATCGCGGTCAACGCCGGCTATCTCAAGCGCCAGCCGGAGGCGGTGAAGCGGTTCGTTTGGGCCTATATTGCCGTGCAGGACCGGCTGAAGGCATCGCAGGCCGCGGAGGCGGATGCCATCGCGCGATTTACCGGCCTGCCGCCCGATGTGGCGAAGAGTGTCGCCGCCGTGACGAACCTCGGCCAGTACCTCACCCTCGACCAGATGCAGCGGCAGGCCGCGGCGTTCGCCAAGTTCGGCGTGCTGACCAAGGACGTCAGCGCGGAGCTGCCGCAGTATTTCGACCAGAAGCTGGTCGCGTCCGTGCAAAGCTGAGAGGCACGTGAGCCGGGCGATCGCGCAGGGCTTGGCGCTGCCCCTGCTGCTTCTGGTCCTGTGGGAGGCGCTCGGCCGCTCAGGCGTGCTGCCCGCGGGGATCCTTCCCGCCCCGAGCACGATCGCCGCTTCCTGGCACATGTGGGCCTTCGGCCCGCGCGGAATGGGGCTCAACCCTTATTCGGGCACGTGGGGCCCGACGATCCTTTACTCAGCGCGCCGCGTCGCGCTGGGGTTCGCGCTCGCGGTGGCGGTGGGCGTGCCGATGGGTGTGATGATCGGCTGGAGCCGGTTCGTCGCGCGCAGCGTCGACCCGCTGATCCAGGGCTTGCGGCCGATCCCGATCACCGCATGGCTGCCGTTTTCCATCGCGCTGTTCGGCATCCGCGACATGGGCGCGGTGTTCCTGATCGCGCTCGGCGCCTTCTATCCGATCGTGGTGAACGCTACGCACGGCGCGCGCGGCATCGGGCGCAATCTGGTGCGCGCGGCGCGCATGATGGGGGCGCGGCAGAGCGACCTGCTGCTGCGGGTGGTGTTTCCCGCCGCGCTGCCGGCGATCTTCACGGGTATGCGGATCGGCCTCGGCGTCGCCTGGACGGCGGTGATCGTGGCGGAGATCGTCGCCGTGAAGTCCGGCCTCGGTTACGTGCTGTGGGACGCCTACTATGTTGGCCGGATGGACGTGGTGGTGGCCGACATGGTCTCGATCGGCCTCGCCGGGTTTCTCTCCGACCGGCTGATGCTCTGGCTGTCGGCGCGCGTGCTGCATTGGCAGTCGCTCGCGCGATGACGGCGACGGCGGTGACGCTGCGCGGCGTCGGCAAGACCTATCCGGGACCGAACCCTGTGCAGGCGGTGCGGGGGATCGACCTCGACATCGAAGAGGGCGAGTTCGTGGCTCTGCTCGGACCGAGCGGCTGCGGCAAATCAACGCTGCTCAACCTCATCGCGGGGTTCGAGTCGGCGAGCGAGGGCACGCTGCTGATCGCCGGACGCGCGCCGGGACCGCCGGGGCCCGACCGCGCCGTGGTGTTTCAGGAACCGGCGCTGTTTCCCTGGCTCACGGTGGAAGACAACGTGACGTTCGGGCCGCGCATCCAGCGCCGCCCGAAGCGCGACTATGCGGCGGCGGCGCGGCGGATCATCGAGCTGGTCGGCCTCGATGGGTTCGAGCGGCACTATCCCGACCAGCTTTCAGGCGGCATGAAGCAGCGCGTGGGCATCGCGCGCTGCCTGCTGATGGAACCGCGCCTGTTTCTAATGGACGAGCCGTTCGGCGCTTTGGACGCGCAAACGCGGCTTTCGATGCAGGAGCTCTTGCTGCATGTGTGGGACACGCTGAAGCGCACCGTGCTGTTCATCACTCACGACATCGACGAGGCGATCTTCCTTGCTGACACCGTGTATGTGATGAGCGCGCGGCCGGGTCGGATCAGCGCCCGCTACGAGGTGGGCCTGCCGCGGCCGCGCGACATCGCCGTGCTGAGCGATCCGCGCTTCAACGCGCTGCGCGGTGAGGTGCTGATGCGGGTTCGGCGGGAGGCGAAGGGCGGCTGACCGCCCGCACCAGGCGCGGATAGAGCTCGGGCGTCGCGGCAATCAGCAAGTTGCCGCGCGTCAGCCCATCGTCGGCGAGGAAATCATTCACCTGACCGCCCGCTTCCTCGATAAGCAAAATACCGGCGAGCGCGTCCCAGGCGTTGATGTGCAGCTCGATATAGCCGTCGCAGACGCCGCGCGCGACGTCGGTGAGCGCGAGCGCGCCGGAGCCGTGGCGGCGGAACTCGATGTGATCGGCGCCGAGCGCCTGCAGCACGTCGCAATAAGCGGACAGCGGGCGCCGTTCCGACCAGCCGACCTCGACGAGCGGCACGGTGCCGTGCACGAGGCCGCTGACCTGGATCGGGCGGCCGTTGAGGAAAGCGCCGCCGCCGCGCCGGGCGACGAACAGGCGGCCCAGCGCAGGCGCATGGATCACGCCGATCTGCACGCGGCCCCGCCGCACGAAGGCGAGCGAGACGCACCAGCGGTCGTCGTTCCGGATATAGCCGATCGTGCCGTCGATCGGATCGACGACCCAGGTGTCCGCACCGGGCGCGCCACCCTCTTCCTCGCCGATCATGGCGTCGCCGAAGCGCGCGGCGATGCGCGCGCGGATCAGCCGCTCCACCGCGCGGTCGGCCTCGGTGCAGAAGTCGATCGCGCTTTTCGCATCCGCCGGCGCGAGGCCGGCGCGCATCGACTGCGCCAGCGCGCCGGCTTCGAGCGCGAGCGCGATCGCGCAGTCCTGGCGGATGTCGAGATCGTTCATAGGACGCGCCGCAACAGCTCGACCGAGCGGCGCACGCCTTCGCGCGGCGGGAGCGCCACATCCTCGTGCTCGATCGAGAGCACGTCGTCATAGCCGGCCGCGCGCAGCGCCGCCACGAAGCGGCGCCACCACGGCTCGTCATGGCCGAGGCCGAGCGTGACGTAGCGCCAGGCGCGGTTCGCTACGTCCTCGTTCGGCACGGTGTCGATCAGGGAATTCACCGACGTATTCGCCGCGTCGATGCGCGTGTCCTTGGCGTGCACATGACCGATCGCCCCGCCGAGCGCGGCGATGGCGGCGAGCGGATCGGCGCCCATCCACATCAAGTGGCTCGGGTCGAAATTGGCGGTAATCATCGGTCCCGCGGCGTCGCGCAGGCGCAGGAGCGTGCGGACGTTGTACACGTTCTGCTGCCCGTGCAGCTCGAGGCAGAGTTTTTCCACCCCGGCATCGCGCGCCTCCGCCGCCAACCCGCGCCAATAGGGGAGCAGCACCTCGTCCCATTGCCAGGCGAGCACGCGCGCCGCCTCGGGCGGCCAGGCGGTCGTCACCCAGTTCGCGTTGGCGTCGCCCGGCCCGCCGGGACAGCCGGACATGAGCACGACCCGGGCGACGCCGAGAAGGCCAGCGAGGCGGATGGCCTTGGAGGTGACGGCGCGGTGGCGTGCCCCGAGCGCGCCTGGATGCAGCGGGTTGCCCGAGCAGTTGAGCGCGCTGACGGCAAGCCCGTGCGCGCGGATGCGCGCGAGGAAGTCTTGGCGCGCGGGTTCGCTCTCGAGCAGCGCATCAACCGAAAGATGCGGCGCGGCCGACCAGTTGCCGCAGCCGAACTCGAGCATTTCTATCCCGAGCTCGGCGGCCTGGCCGAGCAGCGCGTCGAAGCCGACTTCGGCGAGGCTGTCGGTGACGAGGCCGATCCTCATGGCGCGAGCCGCACGACCGTGCCGGTGCGCGCGGAGTGTTCGGCGGCGTCGGCCAGAAGCAGCGCGCGCAATCCCGCTTCGCCGCCGGGCTCGGGGCGGGTGCCCGACGTCACCGCGGCGATGAAGGCGTCGAGCTCGGCGCGGTAGGCATCCGCATAGCGTTCGAGAAAGAAGGGCAGCACCGGGTCGCGCGCGGCGCCGCGCGCGTCCTCCAATTCGACCGTGGTCGGGCGCACATTGCCGGCGCGCAGCAGGCCCTTCGCGCCATGCGCTTCGATGCGCTGGTCGTAGCCATAGACGGCGCGGCGCGAGTTGGAGATCTGGCAGAGGCGGCCCGATGCGGTGCGGAGCGTCACCGCCGCGCTGTCCACGTCGCCCGCTTCGCCGATCGCTTGGTCGATCAGCACGGCGGCGGCGGCGTGGATTTCGACCGGCTCCTCGCCGAGCAGGGAGCGCGCCATGTCGAGATCGTGGATCATCATGTCGCGGAACAGCCCGCCCGAGCTGCGGACATAGGAAAGGGGCGGTGGCGCCGGATCGCGGGAGACGATCAGCAGCATCTCCAAGGCGCCGATCTCACCCGCGTCCAGCCGACGCTTGAGCGCGGCGAAATGCGGGTCGAAGCGGCGGTTGAAGCCCACCATCAACGGTACGCCGGCGCGCGCGACGGCTTCGAGGCAGGCGCGCACGCGCGCGGCGGAAAGGTCGATCGGCTTTTCGCAGAACACCGCGCGCCGGGCGGCGGCGGCGCGTTCGATATAGTCGGCATGGGTCGGCGTGGGCGAGGCGATGAGCACCGCATCGGCGGCGAACGCCGCATCGATGCTGATCACCGGCGCGCCGCAGGCTTGGGCGAGTCGCGCCGCCGCCGCCGGGTCGGCATCGGCGATGCCGTGCAGGCCCGCCGATTGGTGCGCGGCGATGTTGCGGGCATGGATGGCGCCGATCCGGCCGGCGCCGATCACGGCGATCGCGAGCAAGCGTGGTTCCTCCCTTATCCCGGCGCGGCGCAGGCTCTAGCGTGGCGGCGCGGGTGGGACGGCGCAAGATCGAAGCGGGGGAGGCGATGGGGACGATCCGACTCACGGCGGCGCAGGCGCTGGTGCGGTTCCTCGCCGCGCAGCGCACCGAGTATCGCGGCGCGGAGACGGCGCTGTTCGCGGGCGTGTGGGCGATCTTCGGGCACGGGAACGTGGCGGCGCTCGGCGAGGCGCTGGAGGCGGGGCGCGACCTGCTGCCCACCTACCGCGCGCACAACGAGCAGGCGATGGCGCACGCGGCGATCGCCTTCGCCAAGGCGAGCAACCGGCGGCGCATGATGGCCTGCACGACCTCGATCGGCCCAGGCGCGACGAACATGGTCACGGCGGCGGCGCTGGCGCATGTGAACCGGCTGCCGGTTTTGCTGCTGCCGGGCGACGTGTTCGCCTCCCGCCGCCCCGATCCCGTTCTGCAGCAGGTGGAGGACTGGGCGGATGGCACGGTGTCCGCCAATGACTGCTTCCGCCCGGTGAGCCGGTATTTCGACCGCATCGCACGGCCCGAGCAATTGTTGGCCGCGCTGCCGCGCGCGCTGGCGACGCTGACCGACCCGGCCGCTTGCGGGCCGGTGACGCTCGCGCTCTGCCAGGACGCGCAGGCCGAGGCGTTCGACTTCCCCGAAAGCTTTTTCGCCCCCTGTCTGTGGCTGCCGCGCCGGCCGCCGCCCGATGCGCGCGAGCTGGCGGCAGCCGCGCGGCTCGTGCGCGCCGCCAAGCGTCCGCTTATCATCGCGGGCGGCGGAGTGGCCTATGCCGAAGCGGGCGATGAACTCGCCGCCTTCGCCGCCGCGCACCGCGTGCCGGTGGCGGAGACGCAGGCGGGGAAGGGCGTGCTCGGGCACAGCGATCCGCACAATCTCGGCGCGCTCGGCGTCACCGGCACGGCGGCGGCCAACCAATGTGCCGCCGAGGCCGACTTGATCCTCGCGGTCGGCACGCGGCTTCAGGACTTCACGACGGGCTCCTGGGCGCTGTTCCGCGATCCGGGGCGGGTGCTGGTGGGGCTGAATGTGCAGCCGTTCGATGCCGGCAAGCATCGCGCGGCGCCGTTGGTTTGCGACGCGCGCGAGGGGCTGCGTGCCCTGAGCGGCGCGCTGGGCGCGCACCGCGCGCCCGAGGCATGGATGCGCCGTGCCGCCGAACGCAAGGCGTCGTGGCTGCGCGCCGCGGCGGCGGCGATGGCGCCGCGCAACGCGGCGCTGCCCTCCGATGCGGAGGTGATCGGCGCGGTGCGCGGCGCGGTCGGCGACAACGCGGTGGTGGTGTGCGCGGCGGGCGGGCTGCCGGGCGAGTTGCACAAGCTCTGGCCGGTGGCGCGGCGCGGCGGTTATCACCTGGAATACGGCTACTCCTGCATGGGCTACGAGATCGCGGGCGGGCTCGGCGTGAAGCTCGCCGATCCTGCGCGCGAGGTGGTGGTGATGGTCGGCGACGGCAGCTATCTGATGCTGAACAGCGAGATCGCGACCTCGGTCGCGCTCGGGCTCAAGCTGCTGATCGTCGTGCTCGACAATGGCGGCTTCGGCTGCATCAACCGCTTGCAAAGGGCAACGGGCGGCACCAGTTTCAACAACCTGCTGGCGGAGACGCATGCCGTCGATTTCCGCGCGCACGCGGAAAGCTTGGGGGCTGTAGCCGAGGCTGTTCCGAATTTGGCCGAGCTGCCGGCCGCACTTGCGCGCGGTCTGGCGGCAAATCGGACATTTGTCACGGTGATCCGCACCGACCCGGATCGCGCCACGGAAGCAGGCGGGCATTGGTGGGATGTCGCGGTGCCCGAGGTGTCGGCGCGCGCCGAGGTGCGCGCGGCGCGCGCCGAGTACGAGCGTGCCCGCGCGGCGCAGCGCCTCGGGGACTGAGCGATGGCGGTGCGGCTCGGCACGAACCCGATCGGCTGGTCGAATGACGATCTGCGGAGCCTGGGTGGCGCGACGCCGCTCGACACCTGTTTGCGCGAAGCCAAGGAGGCGGGGTTCGAGGGGATCGAGCTCGGGCACAAGTTTCCCCGCGAGCCCGGCGCGTTGCGTGCCGTGCTGGCGGCGCATGGGCTCGATCTCGTTTCCGGCTGGTACTCGGCTTCGCTGCGCGTGCGCGACGTGGCGGCGGAGATGGCGGCGTTGCGCCCGCATCTCGATCTGCTCAGGGCGCTCGGCTGCAGCGTGCTGATCCTGTGCGACACCACGGCCGCCATACATGGGGATCGCGCGGCGCCGCTGTCGCGCCGGCCGGTGCTGGCGGAAGCGGAGTGGCCGCGCTTCGCCGCGCTTCTGTCGGCGCTGGCCGAGGCGGTCGCCCGGGAAGGCGTGGCGATCGCCTATCACCATCACATGGGCACGCTGATCCAGACCGAGGCGGAGATCGACCGGCTGATGGCGGAGACCGCGCCAGCGCTAAAGCTGCTGCTCGACACGGGTCATGCGACCTTCGCGGGCGCCGATCCGGTGCGGCTCGCCCGCAAGCACCGGGCGCGGATCGCGCATGTCCACTGCAAGGACCTGCGCGCTGCAATCGTGCGCGAGGCCCTGGCGCGCGATTGGAGTTTCCTCGATGCGGTGATCGCCGGCGCCTTCACCGTGCCGGGTGACGGCGTTGTGGATTTCGCCTCCGTGCTCGCGGAGTTGAGGGGTTATGTGGGCTGGCTGGTCGTGGAGGCCGAGCAGGATCCCGAAAAAGCGCCCCCGCTCGCCTATGCGCGGATGGGGGCGGCCAATCTGCGGCGGTTGGCGGCCGAGGCCGGCATGGTGTCCGGCGGTGCAAAATGATCGACCGGGTGCGGCTGCCGCGCCTACAATCCGCGCTTGCAAGGAATGGAGGCGTGCCGTGACGGGATGCCGGTTTCTCGACGAGCTGAGTTTCGCATCCCTGATCGCGCCGGTTTCCGAGGAGGAGTTCCGGGCGCGCTACTGGGAACAGCAGCCCCTGGTCGTTCAGCGAAACGATCCCGGTTACTACGGCGACTTCTTCACGGTGGAGGATTTCGACGCGGCGGTGATGCGGCTGCCGCGACAGGTGAAGATCAACAACGCGACGCGCAAGGGCGCGGGCGGCACCACCTCCCGCGAGGCGAGCACGAAAGGGCGCGAGGACATCCTGGCCGAGCTGCGTGCCGGGGGTTCGCTGATCCTGGAGCAGTTGCAACGCTATGATCCGAAGCTCGGCTTGTTTTCGCGCGTGCTTTGGCAGGAGGTCGGTCATGCGTTCGAGACGAATCTCTATCTGACCCCGCCTTACGGCAAGAGCTCTGTGCCGCACTGGGACAACACCGACGTGTTCATCCTGCAGGTGTTCGGCAGCAAGCTCTGGCGCATCGAGAAGGAGCGTCGGGTCTTTCCCGTCCGGCCCGACAAGATGGGCGACGAGCCGCGCGAGTTCCGCGGCGAGGTGACGGAGCTGACGCTCGCGCAGGGCGATCTTCTCTACATTCCGCGCGGATTCATGCACATCGCCGAATGCGGGCCGGACGCGTCGCTGCACATTTCGGTCGGCGTGGTGCCGGTGGTGCTGGAGGAATTGCTGCACGCCATCATCACGGCGGCCGTGCGCGGCGACGAACGCCTGCGCGTCGCGCTGCCGCCCGGGTTCATGCACGAGGAGCCGTCTGGCGTGGTCAAGCGCGCGTCCGCCGCGCTGCGCGCGCTGGCCGATCCTTCTTTTGTCGGCGCAGTGTTCGACCAGTTCCGCGACGAGCTCGTGCAGGCTGCCGCCCTCGATATATCCGGGCAAATCGCGGACGCGTTCCGGGAACGGCCGATCACCGCCGCCGACATAGTGGGACCGCGGCGGGGCGTGATCTGCCGTTTGCACCCGGGCGAGGAGAGCGTCCGGCTGAACGTGGGCACGCGGGCGATCGTCTTTCCCGGCATTTTCGGCCCGGCGCTCGACTTCGCGCTCAACACTCAAGAATACGCGGTGGCGTCGGTGCCGGGCGCGTTCGACGATGCGACGCGGATCGCTTTCGTCGAGCGGCTGATCGAGGAGGGGCTGGTGGTGCGGAAGGGCGCCGTCAGTTGATCACGATGCGCGGTCCCGCGCCTGGGGCGGCGGCGGTGACTTTCTGCCACACGCGGGCGGCGAGATCGGCGTAGGCGCGCGCCGCCTCGCTTCGGGGTGCCGCAGCGACGATCGGCGTGCCGGCATCGCCCGCCTCGCGAATGTCGAGCAGCAGCGGAATCTCGCCGAGGAAGTCGGCACCGAGGCGCTTGGCTTCGGCGCGCGCGCCGCCATGGCCGAAAATCTCGGCACGGTGGCCGCAATTGGGGCAGCAGAAATAGCTCATGTTCTCAACGAGGCCCAGCACCGGCACGCGCACGCGCTCGAACATCCGCACGCCGCGGCGCGCGTCGATGAGTGCGATGTCTTGCGGCGTGGAGACGATCACGGCGCCCGTCAGCGCCACGCGCTGCGCCATCGTGAGCTGCGCGTCGCCGGTGCCGGGCGGCATGTCGACGATCATCACATCGCGCGCGCCCCAGGTGACTTGGCCCATCATCTGCTCGAGCGCGCCCATCACCATCGGACCGCGCCAGATCATCGGCGTTTCCTCCTCGACCAGGAAACCGATCGACATGCACGCAAGGCCCCATGCCTCGATCGGCACCATGCGCTCGCCCCGCACCTCCGGCTTGCGGGCGATGCCGAGCATCCGCGGCAGGCTGGGGCCGTAGATATCGGCATCCAGCAGTCCGACGGAGAGGCCCTGATGGGCGAGCGCCACGGCGAGGTTCACGGCGACGGTGGACTTGCCGACGCCGCCCTTGCCCGATGCCACCGCGACGATCGCCCTGACGTCGGGCAGCAACGCGGGCCGCGCGGCGCCGTGCGCCGGGCGGTGGCCGTGCGCGGCGGCGGGCCGCTGCGGCGCGGCCGGAGCGGCGGCGGGCTTGTGCGCGGTCAGCACGGCGGTCGCGTTCATCACGCCGGGCTGGCGCGCGAGCAGCGCCTCCACCGAGGCGCGCACCGGCTCCATCTTCGCCGCGTGCGCGCGATCGGTGAGCAGGGCGACGTGAACGAGGCCGCCGCGCACCTCGATCGCCTCGACGAGGCCCGCGGAAACGATGTCGCGGCCGGACGCGGGATCGACGATCGCGCGCAGCGCCTCGCGCAATGAATCGGGCGATGGCTGGCCTGGGGCCGTGCTCATTTGCTTGCATTCCCTTCTTGGGCATGAGAGTCCACGCCGCCGTGAGCCGGTGGAAGGCACTCGGCCGATATGTGGCGCAGCCTCGTCTGCGCGGAAAGCCCGGCCCCGCGTGCGCCGGCTTCAGGAGCGAAACACGCCATGCCTTCTGACAACGGTGGCCCGAATCCCTGGGGCACGCAGCGGCCGAATCCGCGCCCGGGCCAGCGCGTCCCCTGGGGCGACGGGCCTGACCGGGGCGGCGGGGGCGGGCGCGGGCCTGGGCCGGGCGGACGCGGGCCGGGGCCGGGCGGCCCGGTGCCGCCGATGCCCGAACTTGAGGAGCTGATCGCGCGTGCCCAGGCGGCCGTGCGGCGGCTCCTGCGCGGGCGGAGCGGCGGCGGCGGGCGCGGTCTCATGCTTGCCGGGCTCGCCTTCCTCGCGCTCTGGCTGATCAGCGGCTTCTATCGCGTCGAGGCCGATGAGGAGGGCGTGGTGCTGCGCTTCGGCGCGCTGGTGCGCCAGACGCCGCCCGGGCTCAATTATCATCTGCCCTGGCCGATCGAGCGGGTGGAGACGCCGAAGGTCACGCGCGTCAACCGGATCGAGATTGGCTACCGCTCGGGCGGGGGCGGCGCCGACGAGCAGGCGGATGCAGCGACGAGCGGGCACGAGGTGGCGCAGGAAGGGCTGATGCTGACCGGCGATGAGAACATCGTCGATGTCAACATCGCGGTGCTGTGGCGGATCGACGATGTGGCGGCGTTCCTGTTCAACACGCGCGATCCGCGCGACACGATCAAGTCGGTGACGGAAAGCGTGCTGCGCGAGGTGATGGGGCGCACGCCGATCCAGCCGGCGCTTGGCCCCTTGCGCGCGCAGATCGCCGACGACGTGCAACGGCAAACGCAGCAGATTTTGGACGGCTACAAGGCAGGCGTGCAGATCGTGCAAGTGCTGCCGCAGAAAGTCGATCCGCCGCAGGCGGTGATCGAGAGTTTCCGCGACGTGCAGCGCGCCAACACCGACGCCGAGCGGATGCGGAACCAGGCGGAGGCTTACCGCAACGACATCGTGCCGAGCGCGCGCGGCCAGGCGGCGCGGATCGTGGCGCTCGCCGAGGGCGACAAGCAGGCCGCGATCGCCCGCGCGCAGGGCGAGGCGCAGCGCTTCCTGAGCGTGCTGGCGGCGTACCAGCTCGCCAAGGACGTGACGCTGAAGCGGCTTTACATCGACACGATGCAGGAGGTGCTGAGCCACACCCAGAGCATCGTGATCGACGACCGGATGCGCAGCGTGCTGCCGTTCCTGCCGCTCGAGCCAGGCGGCGCGCCGGCGACGGCCGCCGCGGCGGCGTCGGCGGCGAAGCCTGTGGGAGCGGGGCAATGAGCCGCGGCAAGGTGGCGCTGCTGGCGGCGCTGGTGGTGATGGTGGTGTTCGGCTTCGCCACGCTGTTCACAGTCGCGCAGACCGATCAGGCGCTGGTCACCGAGTTCGGCAAACCCGTGCGGGTGGTGGAGACGCCCGGGCTGCATGCGCGGATTCCCTTCGTGCAGGGCGTGATCACCTTCGACCGCCGCCTGTTGCTTGCGCGCGCGCCGAGCGAGGAGGTGATCCTGGGCGACCAGCGCCGGCTGATCGTTGATAGTTTCACGATGTACCGGATCGCCGACCCGCTCCGCTTCTATCAGGCGGCAGGCGCCTCGGAGGCGGCGATCTCCGGGCGGCTGACCGCGATTGTGTCTTCCGCGATCCGCCGGGTGCTGGGCACGCGCTCGCTGCCCGACGTGCTATCGGCGGACCGCGACCGGATCATGGCGAACATCCGCACGCAAGTGGACGGCGAGATGCAGGCGTTCGGGGTGAAGGTGGAGGACGTACGGATCCGCCGCGCCGACCTGCCGCGCGAGAACACCGAGGCGATCCTGTCGCGGATGCAGAGCGAGCGCGAGCGGGTGGCGGCGCAGGCGCGCGCTGAGGGCGGTGCGGAGGCCGCGCGCATCCGCGCCGACGCCGAGCGCGACCGCACGGTGCTGCTGGCGGACGCGCAGGCGCAGGCCGACCGGCTGCGCGGCGAAGGCGAGGCGATCGCCACCAAGACCTATGCCGACGCCTACGGGAAGGATCCCGGGTTCTATGCGACCTGGCGGACGTTGCAGGCCTATCGGGCGAGCTTCGTGGATGGGAAGTCGAAGCTTGTTTTAACCCCGGACTCCGACTTCCTGCGCCTGCTGACCGCGGCACCCGAACCGGCGGTGGTGCCGGCGGGACGGTGAGGGGTTCCGGCCGGCGACGGGATCGCGTATGGAGGCGGTGCAGGACCCGTAGCTCAGCTGGATAGAGCGTCGCCCTCTGAAGGCAGGTGTCAAGGGTGTTCTGTGAGTGAGTAACTGCAGAAAGGTTCGTGAAAACAGTAGCTTGAATGATCCTGCAAGCGCCGCCCAACCCTGAAAAATTTTCGCGTAAGCGCCGCGTAAGCAGTTTTCGGAGAACGGGGGCGGAACAGCGGGTAGCGGGGCGTAGTCGC
Organism: Acetobacteraceae bacterium; assembly: GCA_035685165.1. Taxonomy (GTDB): domain Bacteria; phylum Pseudomonadota; class Alphaproteobacteria; order Acetobacterales; family Acetobacteraceae; genus DATFDN01. Next base: position 262,679 of record DASRBI010000004.1, on the reverse strand, counting down.
CCGGCGGCCGCGATGCAGGAATGGTTTGTGAAGGCCGAATCCGTTGACCCTCATAGGTCGGTCGGGCTAGGCGAAATTGAGATGCACCCGTAGCTCAGCTGGATAGAGCGCCACCCTCCGAAGGTGGAGGCCACACGTTCGAATCGTGTCGGGTGCGCCAACCTCCCTAGATGTGCGCCTTGTGGCGCCAGTCGGATTAGGTTGGCTGAGGGCTCGAAGATGTCGAGCCAGCCCACTTTCTCGTCCTGCCGTGCTTCCAACCGCCCGCACCTGCGGACGCATCTTCATGCTGGCAGCCTTGAATTAGCCTGGGTCCCTTTAAGATATATGCGGTATGCTTTAATAGCGGCCCAAGCTAATTAAAGGATCGCCTGTGACGAACGGAGAGAACCACAGGCTCGGCGCCTATGTCGAAACGAGCGCGGGAGGCGAGCGCGTGCCGGCGCGACGACCATTACCGGCTCCTGCAGGAGGTCCGCCAGGCTGGGACCTGGGAGACCTGGATGGAGTTCTTCCTGACCGGCGTCGCGGAGACCGCTGAACAAGCCTTCGCGACCGCGCGCGATCTGATCGCCATGTTCGATGCTCACCGACAGCAGATCGCCGGCCTCGGCCGCGCGGCCCCATCCGCGGTTCGCGTCCACGAATTGATGCAAGCCAGCCCAATCGTCACCATCCAGACTGTCTCCGAGAAACTCGCCGTCTCTTTCCCGACCGCCAGCACGGCGCTGGAAAACCTCGCCGAGATCAACGTCGTGCGCGAGACCACGGGACGGCAACGCGGCCGGATCTACGCCTATTCGGACTATCTGGCCTTGCTCGATCGCGGCACGGATCCCTTGCCGACCTGACGCGCCGAGGGTAATCGAAACCAAGAGCAACGTATATCGAGATGGAGGCGAACAGGGAGGGGCGGCAAAGTTTGTAGGAGGCGTCGGCGCGTATCCGGGCCGACGATGTGAACGGCGTGGATATAGAGCTTCGTGATTTGCGTTTGGCGCTCGTAACGTCACAGCACCGCAGCCTGCGGCAGGCGGCGGAAGCTCTGAACATACGCCAATCGACCCTGAGCCGCCGGCTGCACGAGATCGAGCGCCAACTCCGCGTGGTGTTATTCGAAAGGACGAATGGCGGCACCCGCCTCACCACGGTGGGGCTGGAGTTCATCGCGAGCGCCAAGCGGATACTCGATGACGTGGATATTGAGCTCCAGCGGCTCAGGAGCAGGAGCCGTGGCGAACTTGGCCTGCTGGCGATCGGCGTTCAAGCCTCTCCTTCGGCAGGGAACATGCACACGACGCTCGTCGGATACAGTCGGCGCTTTCCGGATGTGGATGTGCGCACGGTCGATGGAAGCCATGAGTGGCTGCTTTGCGCACTCGCGGGCAACGCCGTCGATGTCGCGATCATGACCGGCCAAGCGACGGCGTGGGACGGTCGCGTGCTTTTATTCTGGAGCGAGCGGGTGATCGTGGCTTTCCCCGAGCATCATGCGCTTGGTCAAAATCCGAGGATCCGCTGGGCGGATCTCGTAAATGAAAAATTCCTCGTCCCGCAGCAAGGCCCAGGACCGGAATTGGAAGGGCTGCTCACGGCGAAGCTTCATCATGCGGTGGGCTTCCAGCACATCCTCCATCAGGACGTTTCACTGGACAGGTTGCTGAGCCTGATCAGTGCGAATTATGGAACGCTCTTGATGTTCGAGGGCGCGACGGGGGGCCGCTACAAAGGCGTCGTTTACCGGGAAGTCTGGGACGACGACGGCCCGACCCAAGTCAAATTCATAGCCTGTTGGCGAGATACGAACAGCAATCCCGCACTGGGATCGTTCCTGGCGATGTTGCGCGAAAACTATCCCGCCCTCTCGGCCGAACCGCCTGCGACCTGAGCGGCTCGATCGCGACGCGCCTTGGCGAAGGCTCGGTCGGTCGCCATGGATCGCTCAATCATCGGCACGATGAGCTTCGCGCCCGACGAAATCTTCGCGAGAGAAATGTCAGCCAAAATCAAATCGCGCCGAATGCCAACTGCCGGATTTAGGTTGAACGCCGGATCGAGGGGGTGCGCGTAGCGGGGTCTTGCCGTCCAAGACTGTGTGGGGCCTGGCTGTGTTGTAGTAGGTGATCCACCTGGCGATACCGGCTCGGGCCTGCGACCGGGTCTCGAATGCATTGAGGTAGATGCATTCGTATTTCAGCGACCGCCAGAAGCCCTCGATGAACACGTTGTCGAGCCATTGGCTGCGCCCATTCATGGAGACCCGGATGCCGGCTGCGGTCAACACCTCGGTGAATCGCGGGCTGGTGAATTGGCTGCCCTGGTCGGTGTTGAAGATTTCCGGGGTGCCGAAGCGTGCGATTGCCTCCTATAGCGCCTCGATGGAGGGGCCGCCTCCATAGTGTTCGACAGGGGCCAGGAGCAGCGCCGACTGCACCAGATCGAGCGGGCGGTGGCCGGCAGGGTCCGCAGTCATGGCGTCTCGCCCCCAAACCGGTCGCGACGGTCCTGATCGCGCACCAGCCAGTGTACCACCCCGAGCGCGAGGGCGGCAGCGGCCAGGGCAGCGATCTCGGCCGACCCTGTCTCGCTGAGGTCGAGGATGATGAACTTGCGCGCTATGGCAAGAAGGGCGATCAGCACGATCGTGCGGACCTGAAGGATCCCGAAGCTGCGCTGGGCCACCACCAGCAGGGATCGCTCGAACTCAAGTGCGATCACCACGGTGAAAATCATCCCGAAGACGACCTGGAGGTTATCATAACCGAGCGCATCAAATACCCCCAAAACCAAGCGGTTCACAACCTCGCGAATCAACGCCCAGACTGCAGCCACGACGATCACTGCGATGATGACACTGCGGACGGAGATGACAACTTGTTCGAACTTCTCGTAGAGCGTCATCGCCGACCATTGTTCATGGGTCAGCCAGGATCTTTTCATTCTCCCTCGAAAGCCGCCCCAGGGAGACAAGCTCCCCGGGGCTCGCCAGACGGCGCGGTATCACACGGAGTGGAGGGGACGCCGCAAACCGGCGACACTCAACGTGGCAAATCAGCCGTTCTTCACCTCGATGCGCTTGACCTTGGCCTGTGCCTCGGGGGTCTGGGGTAGCCTGATCGTCAGAACCCCGTTCTTGAAGGATGCTTGCGCCTTTTCGGCATCCACACCGGCGGGGAGCGGAATTGTTCGATAGATCGCGCCGTAGCTGCGTTCGGAGAGATAGTATCCCTTCCTCTCCCCATTCACAGTCAACATGTCATCGTTGACCGTCACCTCGATGTCCTTCATCTACATGCCAGGCAACTCGATCGACACTTCGATCGCCTTGTCGGTCTCAACCACGTCGGATTTCGCCTCGCCACGGCCAAAGGGCCATTCGAAATGACCGACCCGGTTCCAGAAACTCTCGAACACCTGGTTCATCTCGCGCTGAAGCGTCGCGATCGGGTTGGCTTCGCTGCTCTTGGCTTCTGGCGTGCCGTCCTGGCGGGCCCAGGGAATGAGGTCTTTGATCTGCATGATATGGTCTCCTTTGATTTTTAGGCGCCCGTGACGGCAATCCGTTTCGGCTGCGCTTCAGGGGCTCGGGGCAGCGTCAAAGTGAGGACGCCACCGCGCATCTCGGCTTCGATCCTGTCGGGGTCGAAGTCCTCTGAAAGCGTGAAGGCACGTTCGAAATCGCCCTCGCCATATTCGGCATAGGCAAGTCCCAGATTTCCTAGCCGCACGGGCTCAACCTTGCCGCGGATCGTCAGCACGCGATTTTCGAGCGTAATTTCGACCGCATCGGGGACGACCCCGGGCATTTCGAGCATCATGAAGACGCCCCGATCGGTCTCGACGATATCAGTGAGCGGGCGGTAGATGCGGCCGCCGCCGGTGGTTTCAGGCGCGTCGGTCGGTGTCTTTGCGGTGGCCTGCGTGATGTCGGTGCTCATCGTTCCAGCTCCTCCCAGGCTGCCTTGATCTCGATTTTCTTCGGCTTCTCTTCCTCTGGCCGGGAGATGACGATCCGCAATACGCCGTTCCTCATCCTCGCCTCGACCTTGTCATCCGAAGCCGCGAATGGCAGGCGGATAGCGCGGAAAACTTGCCATAACCGCGTTCGTTGCGGTGCCAGCGCGCACCGTCGGGAACCTCGGGCGCCTTGCGTTCGCCCGACAGCGTCAGGACGTTGTCCTTGATCGAAATCTCGATATCGCCCGGTTCGACACCCGCAAGTGCAGCGGTGACGGCAACGGCCTCGGAGCCTTGCCACACATTTACCGCCGGGAACGCCGCGCGGGACGACGGCCAGAAATCGCGGTCCAGATCGCGCATCATGGAGCGCATCAGCGCAAAAGGATCGCTGCGGCGCGGATATCTCGGATAGGGCATCGCTGGCCTCCTGTTGCTGATCGACGCTCCGAACCGGCAGCATGGTCCGCCCAGGCAACCGGGCCGGCCGGGATGTCAGGATGTCGGTCCGGATGCGGCTGTTGCAGAGGCGAGGCTGATCGGCATGGAAAAGAGAACCGAATACAACATCTGGTACTGGATCGCCGCCTTCGTTGCGATCCTCTTCATCCAGAACCTGATCGCCGGCTGGCAGTCGGTCGCCCCCATCACCTACAGCCAGTTCGAGAGCTATCTAAACGATGGCAAGATCGCCTCGGTTGCGGTCGGATCAGACACTATCACCGGCACGTTTAAAGAGCCGATTGGCGGCAAACGACAGTTTGTCACCACGATCGTAGATCCCGCGATCCTGGCGCGGATCGACCGCTCGGGGGTGGAGATCACCGGGGTTCCGCAGAATACGCTGTTCGGCACCATTCTGTCCTGGGTGGCGCCGGCGCTCGTCTTCTTCGGAGTCTGGATGATCCTGTTCCGAAAGTTCGCCGAGCGGCAAGGGTTGGGCGGCTTCATGCAAGTCGGCCGCAGCAAGGCCAAAGTCTACATGGAAAAGGAAACCGGCGTCAGTTTCGCTGACGTGGCCGGCGTAGACGAGGCCAAGGCCGAGCTGGAGGAGGTCGTGGAGTTCCTCAAGAACCCGGCCGAATACGGAAAGCTGGGCGCACATATCCCCAAAGGAATATTGCTCGTTGGGCCGCCGGGGACCGGCAAGACGCTTCTCGCGCGCGCGGTGGCGGGTGAGGCGGGCGTGACCTTCTTTTCGATCTCGGGATCAGAGTTCGTCGAGATGTTCGTGGGCGTCGGTGCCGCACGGGTGCGCGACCTGTTCGAGCAGGCCCGGAAATCCGCCCCGGCGATCATCTTCATCGACGAACTGGACGCTCTTGGGAGGGCGCGCTCTTCCGGCCAGATCGCCGGTGGCCATGATGAGCGCGAGCAGACGCTGAACCAGCTTCTGACCGAGCTCGACGGCTTCGACCCTTCGGTGGGCATCGTGCTCCTGGCCGCCACCAACAGGCCCGAGATCCTCGACCCTGCGCTTCTGCGCGCGGGCCGCTTCGACCGGCAGGTGTTGGTGGATCGGCCCGATAAGAAGGGACGTGTCCAGATTCTTGGCGTTCACATGAAAAAGGTGAAGCTCGCCCCGGATGTCGATGCCGACAAGGTGGCGGCGCTGACCCCCGGCTTCTCCGGGGCCGACCTCGCCAATCTGGTCAACGAAGCCGCGCTGCTTGCCACGCGCCGCAAGGCCGATGCGGTGACGATGGAGGACTTCAACAATGCCGTCGAACGCATCGTCGCTGGGCTCGAGAAGAAGAACCGTGTTCTGAACCCGCGCGAACGCGAGATCGTGGCGCATCACGAAATGGGGCACGCGCTGGTGGCGATGGCTCTGCCGGGGGTGGATCCGGTGCATAAGGTCTCGATCATACCGCGCGGGATTGGCGCGCTCGGCTACACCATCCAGCGGCCGACCGAGGACCGCTTCCTGATGACGCGCGAGGAGCTCGAAAACAAGATCGCCGTGCTGCTTGGCGGGCGCGCGGCGGAGAAGATCATCTACAATCATTTCTCGACGGGGGCGGCCGACGACTTGGTCAAGGCAACCGACATCGCCCGTGCCATGGTTGCGCGTTACGGCATGGACCCCGATCTCGGCAATGTCAGCTATGAGACCGACCGCCCGGGTTTCCTCGGCGCCGGCGATCAGGCGTCCTGGCTCAACCGCCGCTACAGCGAGGCCACGGCCGAGCGAATGGACCTAAAGGTGCGCGACATCGTCGATGGCGTGTTCAAGCGCACCCTCACTCTTCTTGAAACCAATCGGGATCTTCTTGAGCGATCGGCGCAGGATCTCCTGCAACGAGAGACACTGGACGAGCCCGATCTGGTGGCAATCGGGTCCAAGGTGAAAAGAACGGAAGCGGTCGCTGCGTGACACTGTCACTGGCGCAGATGATCTGCGGATAACCCTGACTGGATAAGGATCAAGGAGAAGACAAATGGCAAATGGAGCTTGCGATATTTGCGGTCGCCCGGCGACGGCGCGCGTGCGCGCCTCGGTAAACGGCAGAATTCGGAACATGGAGCTTTGCGACCAGCACTACCGCGACATGGTGCGCCGCTCGGGCCGCAGCGCCTCGCCGCTGGAATCGCTGTTCGGACGGCATTCGCTGTTCGACGAGTTCTTCGGCGACAGCGGTTTTGGCAGCCTGTTCGGCGACAGCCCGTTGCGGGGCGGCTCGCCGGACCTGGTGAGCGCAGGCGACGACGACGTGGTGGACGCCACCTTCGGCGACGACACCCCCCGCCGCGGTGGGCGGCGCGGCGGCGGACGCACCATTGCCGACCGGCTGAGCGAACAGGGCAACAAGCTATTGCAGGAGGCGGCACAGAAGGCAGGAGAATTCGGGCGCAGCGAGGTCGATACCGAACACCTTCTTTTCGCGCTGACCGGCTCGGAGGTGGTCAGGACGATCCTTGGTCAGTTCAAGGTCGATGTGGACGATCTGCGCCGGCAGATCGAGAAGGACGCAAAGCGCGGGGAGGCCAAGGCGTCGGGCGAGATCGGCGTCAGTCCGCGCCTCAAGGATGCGCTGAATCGCGCGTTCATCGCGTCTAACGAACTCGGCCATTCCTACATTGGGCCCGAGCACCTGTTGATCGGCCTCGCCGAGGAGGGCGAGGGCCTTGCCGCCTCGATCCTGCGCAAGTACGGGCTGACGCCGCAGGCTCTGCGCCAGCAGGTGACCAAGGTCGTCGGCAAAGGCGCCGAGGAAGGCCGCGTTGAGGCGCCCTCCAGCACGCCCGATCTCGATCAGTACAGCCGCGACCTGACGAAGCTCGCGCGCGAGGGCAAGCTCGACCCGGTCATCGGACGCGCCCGTGAGATCGAGACGACGATCGAGGTTCTGGCCCGGCGCAAGAAGAACAACCCGGTGCTGATCGGCGAGCCGGGCGTCGGCAAGACCGCCATCGTCGAGGGACTTGCGCAACGGATCGTCGCGGGCGAGGTGCCCGAGGCGCTGCGCGACAAGCGACTGGTCGAGCTCAACATCAACTCGATGGTCGCCGGGTCGAAGTATCGCGGCGAGTTCGAGGAGCGGGTGCAGAAGATCCTCAAGGAGATCACCGAGGAGAAGGACAGCCTAATTCTGTTCATCGACGAGATCCACACCATCGTCGGCGCCGGTCAGGGCGGCGGCGAAGGCGGTCTCGACATCGCCAACACCTTCAAGCCGGCGCTGGCGCGGGGCGAGTTGAACCTGATCGGCGCGACGACGCTTAACGAGTACCAGAAATACATCGAGAAGGACGCCGCGCTCGAACGCCGCTTCCAACCAGTCTATGTCGAAGAGCCCACGGTAGCCCAGGTCATCATGATTCTGCGCGGCCTGCGCGACACGCTGGAGGCGCACCACAAGGTGACGATCACCGACGAGGCCATCGTCGCGGCGGCCGAGCTTTCGGACCGCTACATCACCGGCCGCTTCATGCCCGACAAGGCGATCGATCTGATCGACCAAGCCGCCGCCCGGGTGAAAATCAGCGCGACGTCGCGGCCTGTGGACGTGCAGGAGCTCGAGGCCGAGGTCGCGCAGATCAAGCGCGAGCAGGACTATGCCGCCGCCCGCAAGCAGTTCGATCGAGCGGCCGAGCTGAAGAAGGAGCTAGAGGCCAAGCAGAAGGAGTTGGACGAGCTTCTCGAGATCTGGAAGCGCGATCAGGCTTCGGCGACCGCCGAGGTGCGCGTCGATCATGTGGCTCAGATCGTGTCGAAGATCACCGGCGTTCCGGTCACCGAACTCACCACCGAGGAGAAGGACAAGCTTCTCAAGCTGGAAGAAAAGCTGCACGAGCGCGTCATCGGCCAGGAAGAGGCCATCCGTGCGGTGGCCGATGCGGTGCGGCTGGCGCGTGCGGGGCTGCGGGAGGGACGCGGTCCCACGGCGACCTTCCTCTTCCTCGGGCCCACGGGCGTCGGCAAGACGGAACTGGCCAAGACGCTCGCCGAGGTGATCTTCGGCGATCAGGACGCGATGATCCGCATCGACATGTCGGAATACGGCGAGCGCCATTCGGTCGCCCGGCTGGTGGGCGCGCCTCCGGGCTATGTCGGCTACGAGGAAGGCGGGCAACTGACCGAAAAGGTGCGCCGCCGGCCCTATTCCGTCGTGCTGCTCGACGAGATCGAGAAGGCGCACCCGGATGTCTACAACATCCTGCTGCAGGTGTTCGACGACGGCCGCCTGACCGACGGCAAGGGCCGGGTGGTGGACTTCACCAACACCATCATCATCGCCACCTCTAACCTCGGTTCGGACATCATCCAGCGCAACCTCAAGAAACGCGGCACCAAGGAGTTCGACGAGGCGAAGCAGAAGGCCGAGCTGATGGAGGTGCTGCGCGGCCATTTCCGACCCGAGTTCATCAACCGGATCGACGAGATCATCGTCTTCCACTCGCTGAACCAGACCGAGATTCGCCAGATCGTCGAGCTGCAACTGAACCGGGTGAAGCGGACCGCCATGACCCAAGGCGTCGAACTCGAATTCGACGTGAGCGTCGTGGATCACTTCGGCGCGGTCGGCTTCCGCCCCGAATTCGGCGCCCGCGAGCTGCGCCGGTTGATCCGGTCGGAGTTGGAGACCGAACTCGCCCGCGAGATGCTCTCGGGCCGCATCGGCGATGGCGACAAGGTGCGCGTCGCCTGGTCGCCCGAAGTGCAGAAGGTCGTGTTCGAGAAGATCGTGAAGGGCAGCCGTGACGACAGCCAGGCCGGTCAGGCCGGGGCGACAGACGGTGGTGCCGAGAAGTCTGCGCCCTCCGGCATGGCCGGCGCGGAGGCACCGCAGGGCGGAGCGGACGAAAAGACGGCGGACTGAGCCAGCCATCCAGGCCGGGCGCGACGCAATCTCGCGCCCGGCCTTCCACGAAAGGCACGAGACCCATGAAAATCCTGAAGGCATTGCGCAACCTTGACCATCACGGTCAGCACCGCGCCCCTGCAGTGATCGAGGAGGAGGCCCGCCAGCTCGCGTCGCACCTGAAGCGCTTTCGCGACGATCTCGTGCGGCTCGAGGCCACCGTCTCGCAGACGAAGGGCAAGACGCGCATCCATGTCAGCCTGCGCCTGCAACTGCCCTCGGGTGTGATCGCGGCGCAGGAAGAGGGGTTCGAGGTCGAGCCCGCGTTGCGCAAGGCCTTTGCCGACCTGCGCCACAGGCTCGACCGGCATGTGGCGCGTCTCAAGCATGAGCCGGACTGGAAGCGCCCCGCTCGTCGCCGCCGGATCGGCGCGCTTCTGCCTCCGGCGCGCGATGCGGCCGAGGCCGAGCGGCGGGCGCTGTATTTCGACCTGATCGAGGATCATCTGGACCGGGTCTATGACGCCGTTCGGCGCGAACTGACCTATCTCGAAGCCGGCGGATCGGTGCCCCCGGGCCGTCTGGGGCTTCGCGATCTCGTCGATGCGACGATCTTGAAGGGGCTCGACCGGTTCGAGGAGCGGCCGACGGACTTCTCGGTCGGGGACTGGCTGCTGCGGCTGGCCCACGAGGCCGTCGAGGAGGAGGCCCGCGCGGCCCGCCAGGCCCTGCCCGAGGGTGCCGCTTCCCTCGAGGCCGAACCCGAGAAGCCCGAAGAGGATCCGACCGAGGCCGATCAGGAATGGTCCGAGTTCCACCAGCCCGACGAGGTATTGCTGCTCGAGGATCTCATCGCCGACGACCACGGGACCGATCCCGAGAGCGAAGCCGAGCGACACGAAGCGGCACGGGCGCTGCATCGCGCGATGGCCCATCTTCCGTCGCTCTGGCGGCGCGTTCTGGATCGGATACACCTCGCAGGCGAGACGACGGCCGAGGCAGCAACAGCGCTCGGCTTGGACGAGGCCGAGGTCGCCCGGATCGCGCAGGCCGCGACCGGCTTTCTTCGTGCGAAACTGATCGAGGCCGGGGTCGCAGGCGAAACCATCGAAATCGCGAACCTGGAACAGGAAATCGCCCGCACGGCGCGCCTGCCTCAGCCGATCCTCGAGCGGCAGCGGATCATCGTCGCGATGCACGGCGAAGGGGCCATCCTGTTGGAGACTAAAATTCCATCGGATCATCCCAAAGAAGACATTGAATGAACACGAAGTCGCTCAACCCGGCCCTAGACACCGAAGGCGCGCTCTGCACGCTGACGCGCAACTGGTGGCTGTTCATCCTGCGCGGCGTGCTGGCGCTGATCATCGCCGTGCTTGCGTTCCTGATGCCGGCGGAATCGCTCCTGGCTCTGACGCTGGTATTCGGCGCCTTTTCCTTCGCCGATGGCGTGTTCGGCCTGACCTCCGCCATTCGCAACATCCGCAAGGGCCGACGGTGGGGTTGGCTCATGGTCAGCGGCCTGATCGGCATCGCCACGGGCATCGTCGTCGTCGTTTCGCCCTTCGTTGCGACGCTCGTCCTCGCGACGTTCCTGTGGACCAGTATTGCCTTTTGGTCCGTGTTCTCGGGTGCGCTCGAGATCGCAGCGGCGATCCGACTGCGAAAGGAGATCGAGGGCGAGATCTGGCTGGTCCTGAGCGGCATCGTCTCGGTCGTTCTCGGTGTCGTCGTGACCTGGATGCTGATGACGCGTCCGCTCGAAAGCTTTCTCGCGCTCGGCTGGCTGATCGGCTTCTACGCCGCGATCTTCGGGGTGATGATGATCCTCCTCGGGCTGCGGCTGCGCAACGCGGATCGTTCGGACGGTGCGCCCTTCGCTGACGCTTCCTGGTCGGCAAAGGCGTGAGGTGCCCTGTGGTGGATGACGGGCGCCTTGCCGGCGAGGAGGACGATTTCACCCGATGGGACGAATCGGTCTTCGAGCGTTGCCTGAGGGCCGGCTTCAATCCCTTCGGCACCGACGCCGAATCGTCCTGCGGGACAGGGACCATACGCAGCATAGGGAGAAGCACAGATCACATAAGGATCGTGAAAGTGCGTGGCCATAATCAACCGCCGTTTCCGCCGAAGATTCCCGGAACCGACTTGCGATCATGGGACGTGCCGACAGCGATCATCTACCGTCCAACCCGTTGCGCGGGGACATCGGCGCCCGGCCCAGATACTGGGTCCTCGAATTCGAGCCGTCCCGGCCGCCGCAGGTCGAGCCGCTGATGGGATACACGTCCAGCGACGACCCCTATCGCCCAATCCGGCTGAAGTTCCCCGACCGGGACAGCGCCGCGGACTTCGCGAGCGGCAGGACTCGCGTTATTTCGTGCGCGAGGACGCCGCAAAGGCCAAGGCGGCGAACCACTGGGCGGGCGAGGCGCGGCATCAGCTGCATAGGGGCGCCGATGCCCCGGAAGCCTTCCGGATCCCGTTCCGCCCTGATCGCGGCAGCAACGATCACCGCCTCTCGCGCGCCGTCGAGCATGAGGGCACGGCCGACCTGTCTTCCAGCGACCGGGAGGGTTTCGACCCTGTCCTCGAAGCCTCTCTCGAATCCTTCCCCGCCTCCGATCCTCCGGCCTGGACGGGTGTGACATTCGCGGGGAGGAAGACGTGACGGCGGACGGCTTCAGGCGGGTGGAGGCGTAGCATGTTCCCGTGGGCTGACACCGTCGCGCGCCGCTATCCGCCCCTCATCGTATGGGCGTTCATCGGCACGAACGTCGTCGCGTTCCTCTATCAGACCAGCCTGCCACCGCACATGCTGGATCGGTTCCTGTTCGACTTCGCATTGGTGCCGTCGCGCTTCTTCGGCCAGCTCCGCCTGATCGCACCGTCCGACTGGACGCCGTTCCTGACCAACATCTTCCTGCATGCCGGCTGGCTTCACCTCATCCTCAACATGTGGACGCTCTGGATCTTCGGCCCGGCTGTGGAAGACCGACTCGGGCCGGTGCGGTTCGCAGCATTCTATCTGTTCTGCGGCGTGGCCGCGGGGCTTGCCCATGCCCTTGCCAATCCCGACTCGGTCGTCCCCGCCCTCGGCGCGTCAGGCGCCATTGCGGGGGTGATCGGGTGTTATGCGCGGATGTTCCCGGCGGCGCGGCTGGTGGTGATCGTGCCGATCCTGTTCATCCCCCTGTTCTTCGAGGTCAGTGCGCTGGCCTTCGCCGTGATCTGGTTCGCGATGCAGATCATCCCGGGACTGGTGTCGCTCGGTGACACGGCAAGCGGGGGGATTGCCTGGTGGGCGCATATCGGCGGCTTCGTCGCCGGCTGGCTTGCCACGCCGCTTCTGCGCAGGCCCGCCGACACCTATCGCAGATACTACCCCGACGAGGGGATCTACGGCTTCCTGCCGGATGGCCGGAGAAATGGAGGAGGACGTCCATGGATTTGATGCAACTGCTGTGGCTGTTCTTCATCGTCTCGGCGCTGCAGCCGGTGCTGCAGCGGAAATATCTCGAGGCGATGCGCACCCGGAAGATCGCCCAGATCGAGAGGGCGCGCGGAAGCCGGGTGATCCTGATGATTCACCGGCAGGAGACGATGAACCTCCTGGGCTTTCCCCTGGTTCGCTACATCGACGTCAACGATTCCGAAGAGGTTCTTCGCGCGATCCAGCTGACGGACGCCGAGATGCCGCTCGACATCGTGCTGCACACGCCGGGCGGGCTGGTCCTTGCCGCCATGCAGATCGCCCGCGCCATTCAGGGACACAAGGGCAAGGTCACGGTTTTCGTGCCGCATTATGCCATGTCGGGGGGAACCCTGATCGCTCTGGCCGCAGACGAGATCGTGATGTGCGACCACTCCGTGCTGGGTCCGGTCGATCCGCAACTCGGGCAGATGCCGGCCGCTTCGCTCATTAGGGTCGTGGAGCAGAAACCGATTGCCGAGATCGACGACCAGACGTTGATCATGGCCGATGTCGGTCGGAAAGCGATCGCCCAGGTCGAGGCGGCGGCGCGACGGCTCCTCTCCGACAAGATGGACGAGGAAAGGGCGGCAGCCGTGGCGACGAAGCTGGCGACAGGCACCTGGACCCATGACTATCCCATCTCTGCGGATGAAGCGCGCGAGATGGGGCTGCCGGTACGGACCGAAATGCCGGAGCAAATCCTCGAGCTGATGACCCTCTATCCGCAGCCCGTGCGCCGCCAGGGCGGCGGCGTAGAATACCTGCCGGAGCCGCGGCACCGGCAAACCCGCGGGGCCCCGGCCTCGCACTGAACAGCACCGGCCTGTCTGCCCCGCCGAAGCGACACTCAAATGGAGAACAGAATGCCCACCGTCGCTTGCCCGAAATGTAGTTCCGTCAACCGCGTTCCGCAGGAGCGACTGACGGACAACCCCAACTGCGGTCGCTGCGGCGCCGCCTTGTTCGAGGGCCGGCCGGTCGCGCTCACCGCGGCCAATTTCGACCGGCACGCCAATGCCGAATTGCCCCTGCTCGTCGATTTCTGGGCGGAATGGTGCGGACCCTGCAAGGTGATGGCACCGCAGTTCGAGGCGGCGGCGCGTTCGCTCGAACCCCATTTCCGCCTCGGCAAGCTCGATACCGAAGTCGAGCAGCAGATCGCCGGGCGCTACGGCATCCGCGGCATTCCGACCATGATCCTTTTCAGAGGCGGAAGGGAGATCGCGCGAACGAGCGGGGCGATGTCGGCCGCCCAGATCGTGCAATGGGTGCGCGCGCAGGCGTGATCGTTCAGCCTCTCCCTCCACGCAGCCGCGAGCGGATCGGACCATGCATGGCCTGACCGGCTTGCTCCAGAGCGCCGCGGTGCTTGTTCTTGCGGCCTATGTGCTGCTGATGATCTGCGCGCGCGTGGGGGTGCCCAGCATTGCCGGATACATCCTCGCCGGTGCGCTGATCGGGCCGGCGGGCAGCGGGCTCTTGGCCGAAAGCCAGGGGCTCGCGATCATCGGCGAGGTCGGTGTCATCCTTCTAATGTTCGCGCTCGGGCTCGAGTTCTCCTTCGAGAAGCTCGCCTCGCTCCGTCGGCATGTGTTCGGGATCGGCGCTGCCCAGGCCACGCTGACCACTGTTCTGATTGCCCTTCCCGCAGCCTTCGTGCTGGGTCTCGCCCCCGTCCCGGCGATCCTGCTGGGCGGAGCAGTTGCCATGTCTTCCACGGCGATGTGCCTCAAGGTGCTCGCGGGAGCGAATGCTCTTGGGTCTCCGGCGGGCCGGCTGGCGATCTCGGTTCTGTTGTTTCAGGATCTGGCGGCGGTCGGGCTGTTGCTCATGCACGACTCGGCAACCGGCACGGCCGAAGGGCACGGCGTCGCAACCATGATCGGCGGCGCAGCGGCGCTTGTGACGGCGCTCCTTGTCGCGCGGGGACCGCTTCAGGCCCTGGCTAGATGGACGGCCAAGCAGCGGGATCCCGAATTGGCGCAGCTTCTGGCTCTGTCGATTGCCCTCGGGTCGGCGATTGCTGCGACATCCGTCGGTCTGTCGCCCGCGCTCGCCGCCTTCGCGGCCGGAATGATCATCGGCGAAGGAGATGCGCGCCATGTCGTCGAAAAGGAGATCCGGCCGTTTCGCGATCTGTTCGTGGGCATCTTCTTCATCGGCATCGGATCGAAACTGCCCCTCGGGCTTATCCCCTATGTCTGGCCTGCCGTGCTGATCTGGTTGGCGATCTTGATCGTCGGCAAGGCGCTGATCGTGGCTCTGCTCGGGACGCTGTTCGGCGAGGAAGTGGAGATCATGCGCAGGGCCGGCATGATACTTGGGCATGGGGGCGAATTCGGCCTCATGCTTATCTCCGTTTCCATTTCCTCGGGACTCCTCTCCGACATGATCGCTAGCCCACTTCTCCTTGCCATCGGGATCAGCATTCTGGGGGGGAGTCTGCTCGTCCGGTGGGCAGCGCGGCAATGCGCTGCGGTTACCTGAAAGCGAAAGTCCCGGCCTTCGCCTATCTACGCTCCACGCAGGAAGCTCATGGATCAGAACTCCGTCTGCAGATACACCTTGACATAGTCATAGGCGACAGCGGCGGTCGTCGCGCCGGTGTTTGGGAAGGGTCGTGGCGACAGGAACTGCGTAGCAGCTGGCGAGTCGGCGGTAATCTCCTGCTCGAAGACCGCGCCGGAGACCTCGGCGACGACGCGCGACCAGACGGAACTGCCGTTGGGCGATGCTGCGATGCACAGGGTTAGCACGCCGCCTGTCGCGATGGGGACGCTCTCGCCCATGTCGGTCAGCGTCGGCGCACCAGTTGCGTCGTTCGCGAAGAGCTGCCACCGAGTCTGTGTACCCCGCTGGAAGCCTGCGCCGTTTGCTCGACATGTTGCGCGAAAACTATCTCGACTTCTCATGCGGCTCTGACCGAAGGCGACCGAGCTGTCGTATTGACCGACCAGTTTCGCGCCCTGCGGGATCAACAGGTATTGCCCGGTCGGGCTGTCGCAGACGGCCTCCGTCACCTGGGCAGTGATCTGGCCCGGAAGATCGGAGCGGTTGCCGGTGATGAGCGTCGCAGGGATCCCGGTTCCCGCCTGCACGATATAGGGCGAAGCCTTGGCTTCGAGACGGTCGGGGCTGACCGTTCGCTTGTCCGTCGCGGCGTCGAGAAACGCAGTCTTGCGATCCTGCATATTCTGCGCGGACCCAGCATCGACGAGTGGCGTGGGTGCCGGACCGCCCTGTGTCGCCGTCGCCGGCGGAGCAACGAGGCCGACCGGCTGCGGCTGCTGATTGGTCTGGGCGAACAACGCGTACCTCTGGATCGGGCGATTGCGGTGGTGCCTTCCCGGCCGCAACGGGCTTCAACTGCCCGGGCAGCGGCAAGGGCTTCGTCAGCTCGACGATCTTGACCGGCGCCGGGAGATCGACGGTGAGCTTCGCCGGCACGGCGTTGTCGTATTTGATGTCGGGCGGAATGAACTTGTGGGCGCAGCCGCCGAGCGCCGTCACGGACAGCATCAGAGCCGCGAAGCCAGATTTACGGAAAGGCGCAAAGCCGCCCTTCTGGCTCGGTTGAGAGACTGAAAGACGTGAAGCCGGACCGCCGGCTTCCATTGAAATCGGCGGGGTCATTGTCCCAGCTCCTTCGACCAGTTGATGGCGGTGACGTAAATGCCGAGCGGGTTCTTGCGGAGCACGTCGGCGGAGGTCGGCGGCTGGATCGCGACGGTGAGGATCGCGGTCCAGCGTGAGGTCTCGGCGAGCGCGCCGTCCTGATAGCGGTGCTCGACCCACTCGACCCGGAAGCTGGACGGCGATGCGCGGATCACGCTCGAGACGTCGATGGCGATCTGCTGGTGACCCAGCTTGGCGAAGGGGTCGTTCGCTCGGGCGTAGTCGTTGAGCGCCTGCGAGCCCGAGGTGGTGGTGAAGTCGTAGGCCTGCAGCCAGTTCTGCCGCACGATGATCGGATCGGCCGGCAGCGAGCGGACCATTTCGATGAAATGGGCAAGATACCAAGCGATCTCCGGATCGCTCGGGGCATAGTCGGCCGTGGCCGGCGCGACGGCCTGCGCCTGGCCGAGCTTGTCGACCTGCACCACCCAGGGGACGATGCTCTGCCATAGCTGGTCGAATAAGCCTGCTCGATCCGCTGGACGTTGAAGGCGATGTTTTGCGCTTGACCGAGCAGCGACTGGGTCTGTGCGATCGACGACTGAAGCTGGGTCAGCCTCGACATCGGCAGGTTGGCGAGATTGCGCGCCTGGTTGACCAGGCTCGTCGCCTGATTGGTCAACATCTGGATCTGGTTGTTGATCTGCTGCAGCTCGCGCGCCGCCGTCAGCACAACTTGGCTGAAACTGGTTAGGTCGTAGACGAGTCAAGGTCGGCAATGAAAGCGTTCGAATTTGACCACCGCCTCATCGATTCTTATACCCGTTTCTCACGATCGTTCAGCACTATTCGTTCTGATGACCTAAAGGCCGAGATAAACCGCCAGTACGATGCGGGGCGCTTCTGGCCGGACTCGCTTCTGTCGTGACATCTGCGCTGCCAAGCGTGTTGACCGATGAGATCCTGAGGAAGCACCCACTGTCGGTCTGGACCGAATTGGCAATTGGGCTGGAGGACGAGCAGGAACTCAAGCGCAAGAAGCCGATTGATTTTGGAGAGGCCGTAGCGCTGCTGTCAAAGGACAGCGGCGTAGAGTCCGAAACCTGCCGAAGCAGTCTTGAGACTTTTCTGACCCGCATCAGCCTCCCGGAAACAGAACGGGGTGGCTTAGGGACAGGTGCATTTCTGGCGTTCAAGTTCCATCAGTGCATCTCCGGCGCCGGCGAGGTTTTCACCACGCTGACCGAGAAGCCCAGAGATGTTCTGTTCGAAGGCCAGCTCGAAGATCCCAGCGCGCCCGGCCACCGACTCTATCCAACCCGCTTTTGTCGGGAATGCGGACCTGACTTTGGGCTGGTCGCCAGACATCATCCCAGGTGGCGCCGCCGCCTCTCTGGAAACCGGCATGCCGCAGTTCATGATGTCGATGTTGGTTCGCGCGGGCCGCCCGTCGAGGCGGGCGGCCATCGCGGCGATCCAGACCGCGACCCCCGTTTTCGTGACGCCAGCCGAGATGCGCGCGTGGTTAGAATCCGACGAAATCACCGCGTTTACAGACGCCGGCGACTGGCCAACGCCAGACACTGCCGCGCTCTGGGCGCGCTTCAGGACCGAAGCCCTCAACGGCGGGATCCAGAAATGGTCGATTGAGCGCTATAAGCGCCTTGTCGATGTTGCCGCGCCATCGGTGCCGCCGGCTGGTCTATATCGGATCATTACGGATATGGGTGATGGACGTACATAGCTGACGACGCCCGACTACCGCCGGGTGGCGCCGTTCAAGAAACCCGCTGTGGAACCGAAGCCAAGCCTGTTTTCGGGGCGATTGGCCAAGCCAACAGACCTGATGGATGCGCTCCGTGTCGGCCGCGGCAAACTACGGTGGCCCCGCGCCGACGCATAAGCCTGGGCCACGGCATCACGGCGGGACTGGATAGAGGTGGCTGATCCAAAAGGCGCAGGCCCCCACCACTTCGAGCGCCATACCGGGCGAGTGCACGTCCGAGGTGCCGTGGGACAGGCCATTGCGTAGGGCGATCAGCGTTTCGATCGGATCGGAAAGAGGGTTGGCGCCTGACGTGAGCGTAGGAAGGTGGCCACCCTTCCTTGCCCGATCGACGAGACTGCACAGCGTGCCCCGTGCGGTGCCGCCATGTCCGTTGAGGCGGTGTTTCAGCGCCAGCTCGAATGCGCCGAAGGCCTGCACCTCACCGACAACGAACAGATCATAGTCGAAGAAGGCGTAGATGACGGTGTTTCGAACGCGGTCGAAGGCTGCGTCGACCTCCTTGGGCACCGCGTCGCTGAGATTGATGCCCGCGATCGTGCGATGACGATCGGCAAGCGTCATTCGCCGGGCGGTGCCACCTTCAACGACGCATCGGTCGGCGAAGCGGGGATCGGGCGTCAGAATGTCATCGAAAGGCTTGAAGGGCATACCCCTGATCCAATCCTTGCGCCGTCCACCGACGCGCGCCCTATGTGGCGAGCGGGATCTCGGCCTCCGTCTCCTTCGCCGGATCGGCGGCGGCTTTGGTCAAGAAGCGATCGAGAGCGGCACGCCGTGAATCTCGGTCCGGTGCATAGGGCGTCTGTTTGAACTCAATGCCATCCAGCAATCTCTGGATATAGCCTGAGATCGTGTCGGCGGCCATGATGTCCTTCAGGACCTTGTTAATGTCAGCCTTCGTCAGATCCTTCACGCGACCCGTGCCGATCAGCGGGATCAGGTGCCGGTGGATGCGGCCGACGTCGACGGTGATAGTGCTCGGCTTCTTTGACCGTCCACCTTCAGATCGCTCCGCCGACTTCTCGTGTAAGCACCACGTAAGCACCTGGGCGGAAATTGCGGCGCAGTGTCGGATATGAACGTGCTCCTCGCTTTTCGGGGAAGCCAGTCAGATCAGATAGATAGCGTACCATAGCGTGGACTGGCGTGCATTTCGGATGGGCAGCTTAACGGACTCCGAAGGCGAAGGTCGCACGTTCGAGTCGTGTCGGGTCCGCCAGTAACTTTGCCGTAACGCTGTTGCGGCGGGCTCAGGCCGCACGATCTAAGCTCCCCGCAGCGCCGCGAGCGGCATGACCGGCTCGGCCCCGTCGATCAGGGGATCGCTTGGAAAACGTGACCGCGCGGTCGCGAGGTTCTCGACAATGACGATCTGGCCCTCGACCCGGATGCCGTAGCGCGGCATGGCGGCGAGGATCCGCGAAAAGGTTTCCCGCTCCATCCCGAGTTGGGATGCGATCAGGCGTTTTTCCTGCGGCAGCCGGACTGGTTCGCCCGCCGCCCGCTCCTCCGCCAACGCGAGCAGGTAGTGGCCCACGCGCTCCTCGCCGGAACGCAATTTCAGGTTCTTCGCCTGCTTCACCTGGCGGCGGAATTGGGCCGCCTGGCAGGCAACGAGCGCGAGCGCGAGCGAATGATCCGCGGCGGCGGCACGCCGCAACGCGTCCGCCCGCAAAATAAGCAACTGCGCTTCCTTGAGCACGCGGGCGCGGAGCAGGTAGGGCTGCCGGTTGAGTACCGCCGCCGGGAGAAGCAGGTCGGCCGGGCGGATGACCTCGACGAGCATCTCCGTGCGGTTGCGCACGCCGATCAGCTCCACGGCGCCGCGGATCAGCAACTGCGCGGCGGCCGGTATTTCGGACTGATCGAATAAGATACTGCCGGCGGGCACGCGGTGGAGGATCGCCTGCTCCGCCAGCGCGTCGAGCATCGGCGCCGATACCGCGCGCAGCCAAGGCACGTCGCCGAGCGCATCGCGGGCCGATCCCAGCCACTCGCCTGCTCCGCCCGCTGCGGCCCGTGCCCCGTTCGCCTCGTGGCCGTGACTCATGTCACCCTTCCTCGGCGCGCGGATCACGCCATCCAATGATCTGGATCAATGCGCCGCCCGGTAGGGCGCGCGATCCTCCCCGGGCCAAGGGGAGACCGCGCTGTGGAAGCAACCTTATCGCCGCGCCGGCCGGGCGAGCGGACCGCCGGAGGCGTTGCCGGCCTGCGGGGCACGCCGCGCCAGGGCTTGGTCATGGCCACCTGGGGGTTCTTTATCGGTTTCGCGGCGGTGGCGCTGTACGGGCCGGCCGCGCACGCGTTCCAGCAGTCGATGCAGCTTTCTCCGCTGCTGGTGGGACTGCTGGTCGCAGCACCGCAGCTCACCGGCTCGCTGTTGCGGATCCCGTTCGGCGCCTGGGTGGACAAGGTGGGTGGCCGCCTGCCGATGCTGACGCTGTTCGGCATCTCCATCGTCGGCATGTGGGGGCTGGTGTTCATCCTGGTCACCGTGCCGCACGTGACCGCGGCGCTTTATCCCATCATCCTGATGTTCGGCTTCATGAGCGGGTGTGGTGTCGCCTCGTTCTCGGTCGGCGTGCCGCAAGTCGCCTACTGGTTCCCCAAAAACCGGCAAGGAACTGCGCTCGGCATCTACGGCGGCGTCGGCAATCTCGCGCCCGGCCTATTTACGCTGATCCTGCCGCTCGCCATTGCCGCGTTCGGCCTCGCCGGGTCCTATCTTGCCTGGCTTGCTTTCCTGCTGCTCGGCGCCGGCATCTATGGCTGGCTCGCGCGCGACGCCTATTACTTCCAGCTCCGCGCCGCCGGCGAGGACGTGGCGACGGCGCGCGAGATCGCCGCGCGTCATGGCGAGGAGCTGTTTCCCGGCGATTCCGCTTGGGGCGCTCTGCTGACGGCGGCGGACGAGACGCGCACCTGGGGCCTGACGTTTCTCTATTTCGTTTCCTTCGGCGGGTTCCTGGCGCTGACCGCCTGGTTCCCGACCTACTGGATGAACCTGCATCACCTCAGTCCGGCGCAGGCGGGCGTGCTGGGCGGCGTCGGCTTCTCGCTTCTGGCGGCGCTCGCGCGCGTCGGCGGCGGCTCGCTTGCCGAGCGGTTCGGCGGCGAGGTGATGGCGGCCCTCTCGTTCGCGATCGTGCTCGCCGGCGCGGCGCTGCTGACCGGGATCATCGCCTTTCCCGTCAACGTCGTGGGCGAACTCTTGATCGGTCTCGGCATGGGGCTCGCCAATGCGGCGGTGTTCAAGATGGTGCCGAAATACGTGCCGCACGCGGTGGGCGGGGCATCGGGCATCGTCGGCGGCCTCGGCGCGCTCGGCGGGTTCGTGCTGCCGCCGGTGCTCGGGCTGTTCGCCGGCGCGCTCGGCGATAACGGCTATTCCGGCGGGTTCTTCTCCTACGTCGTGCTGGCCCTGGCGGCGATCATCGTCTCGGCCGGTTTCATCCGCACGCGCACCCGCGCGGTGGCGCGGTAAGGGGGCGCGCGATGAGCCAGTTCCTCGATCGCCTGACGTTCTTTCGCAAGACCGTCGACAGCTTCGCCCAAGGGCACGGCATCGTCACCAACGAGCCGCGCGACTGGGAGGATGGGTACCGCAAACGCTGGCAGCACGACAAGATCGTCCGCTCCACGCATGGGGTGAACTGCACGGGTTCCTGCTCATGGAAAATCTACGTCAAGGGCGGGATCGTCACTTGGGAAACCCAGCAGACCGACTATCCGCGCACGCGCCCCGACATGCCGAACCACGAACCGCGCGGCTGCGCGCGCGGCGCAAGCTATTCGTGGTATCTCTACTCAGCAAACCGCGTGAAGCACCCGCTGGTGCGCGGGCGCCTGCTGAAGCTATGGCGAGAGGCGCGGGCGCTGCGCGCGCCGGTCGCGGCCTGGGCGTCGATCGTTGAGGATACCGAGAAGCGCGCGAGCTACACGAGCAAGCGCGGCCTGGGCGGCTTTGTGCGCGCGAGCTGGGACGAAGTGAACGAAATCATTGCCGCGGCCAACGCCTACACCGTCAAGACCTACGGCCCGGACCGCGTGATCGGATTCTCGCCCATCCCGGCGATGTCGATGGTCAGCTACGCCGCCGGCTCGCGGTATCTGTCGCTCCTGGGCGGCGTGTGCATGAGCTTCTATGATTGGTATTGCGATCTGCCGCCCGCGAGCCCGATGACCTGGGGCGAGCAGACCGACGTGCCGGAGAGTGCCGACTGGTACAACGCCGGCTATCTGATCCTCTGGGGCTCCAACGTCCCGCAGACGCGCACGCCCGACGCGCATTTCTATACCGAGGTGCGCTACAAGGGGACGAAGAGCGTGGTCGTCTCGCCGGACTACGCCGAGGCGACCAAGTTCGCCGATCTCTGGTTGCATCCCAAGCAGGGCACCGACGCGGCGCTGGCGATGGCGATGGGCCATGTGATCCTGCGTGAGTTCCATCTCGATCGCACGGTGCCCTATTTCGCCGACTACGCGCGCCGCTACACCGATATGCCGATGCTGGTGAAGCTGGTGCGCTGCGGTGAGCATTATGTCCCCGACCGGCTGCTGCGCGCCGAGGATTTCGTAGACAATCTGGGCGAAGCCAATAATCCGGCCTGGAAGACCGTGGCGCTGGACGAGACCGGCCGCGCGGTCGCACCGCGCGGCTCGATCGGCTTCCGTTGGGGCGAGCAGGGCAAGTGGAACCTGGAGGCGAAGGACGGCGCAGGTGCCAAGATTTCGCTAGTGCTCAGCCTCGCCGCCGAGGCGGACGTGGCGCCTGTCCCGGTCGCCTTTCCCTATTTCGGCGCCTCGGCGCCGCACGATTTCCAGGCGACCGCGCATCCCAACGTGCTGGTTCGCAACGTCCCTGCGCGCACGCTGGCGCTCAAAGAGGGCGCGGTGCCGGTCGCCACTGTGTTCGATCTGCTATGCGGCAATTACGGACTGGACCGCGGCTTTGGCGGCGCGCACGTCGCGCGCTCCTACGAGGACGACGTGCCGTTCACGCCGGCCTGGGCCGAGCGGGTGACGGGCGTGCCGCGGCATCACATCGTGCACGTAGCGCGCGAGTTCGCCGCCAACGCCGAGCAGACGCAGGGCCGCTCGATGGTGATCCTCGGCGCTGGCCTGAACCATTGGTATCACATGGACATGGCGTACCGGGGAATCATCAATCTCCTGGTGCTGTGCGGCTGCATCGGCCAATCCGGCGGCGGCTGGTCCCACTACGTGGGGCAGGAGAAGCTGCGTCCGCAGACCGGGTGGCTGCCGGTGGCGTTCGCGCTCGACTGGAACCGCCCGCCGCGCCAGCAGAACTCCACCTCGTTCTTCTACGCCCACACCGATCAGTGGCGCTACGAGACGCTGAATGTCCGCGAGATCCTGTCGCCGACCGCGCCGCCGGGTGCGTGGGACGGCGCGCTGATCGACTACAATGTGCGCGCCGAGCGCATGGGATGGCTGCCGTCGGCGCCGCAGCTCAAGCAGAACCCGCTCACGCTTGCCGCGCGCGCCGAGGCGGCCGGGCTGGAGGCGAAGGACTATGTCGCGCGAGCGTTGCGGGCCGGCGAGCTGGAGCTTGCGTGTCACGATCCCGACGATCCGGCCAACTGGCCGCGCAACATGTTCGTCTGGCGCTCCAACCTGCTCGGCTCCTCGGGCAAGGGGCACGAATATTTCCTCAAGCACCTGCTCGGCACGAAGAACGGCGTGCTCGGCAAGGATCTTGGCGCGGAGGGCCGCGCGAAACCTTCGGAAGTGGCGTGGCACGCGAAGGCGCCGGAGGGAAAGCTCGACCTTCTGGTGACGCTCGACTTCCGCATGTCCACGACCTGCATCTATTCGGACATCGTGCTGCCGACCGCCACCTGGTACGAGAAGAACGACCTCAACACCTCCGACATGCACCCGTTCATCCATCCGCTGTCGGCGGCGGTCGATCCGGCGTGGGAGTCGCGCTCGGACTGGGAGATCTACCGGGGCATCGCAAAGGCGTTCTCTGCGGTTGCGCCCGAGGTGCTGGGGCGCGAGCGTGATGTAGTGCTGACGCCGATCCTGCACGACACCGCGGGCGAGCTGGCGCAGCCCTATGAGGTGGAGGACTGGAAGGCGAGCGGCGCCGTGCCGCAGCCGGGTCGCACCATGCCGTCGGTGACAGTGGTCGAGCGCGACTATCCGGGACTCTACGAGCGGTTCACCTCGATCGGACCGCTGCTGGAGAAGCTCGGTAACGGCGGCAAGGGGATCGGCTGGAACACAAGCCACGAGGTCGATTTCCTGCGCGCGCTGAACGGCACGGCGCCGAACGGCCAGCCGAGGCTCGAGACCGACACCGACGCGATCGAGGCGATCCTGACGCTGGCGCCGGAAACGAACGGCGAGGTGGCGGTGAAGGCGTGGGAGGCGCTCAGCAAGGTGACCGGTCAGGCGCACGCGCATCTCGCCCGTCCGAAGGAGGACGAGAAAATCCGCTTCGCCGATATCGTGGCGCAGCCGCGCAAGATCATCTCCTCGCCCACTTGGTCGGGGATCGAGAGCGAGAAGGTCTGCTACAACGCGGGCTACACGAACGTGCACGAGCTGATCCCGTGGCGCACGCTGACCGGGCGCCAGCAACTCTACCAGGACCATCCCTGGATGCGCGCGTTTGGCGAGGCGTTCGTCACCTGGCGCCCGCCGGTCGATACCAAGACGATCGCCCCGGTGTTGGGCCGGCACGGCAACGGCAGCAAGGAGATCGTGCTCAACTTCATCACGCCGCACCAGAAATGGGGCATCCACAGCACCTATTCAGACAATCTGCTGATGCTGACGCTCAATCGCGGCGGCCCGGTGATCTGGATCAGCGAGGACGACGCCGCCCGCGCCGGCATCGCCGACAATGACTGGATCGAGGCGTATAACGTGAATGGCGCACTGGTCGCTCGCGCGGTCGTTTCGCAGAGGGTCAATCCGGGGATGGCCCTGATGTACCACGCCCAGGAGAAGATCGTGAACATTCCTGGCAGCGAAGTCACCGGTCAGCGCGGCGGCATTCACAACTCGGTCACGCGCGCGGTGCTGAAGCCGACCCACATGATCGGCGGCTACGCGCAGCAATCCTACGGGTTCAACTATTACGGCACGGTCGGCTCGAACCGCGACGAGTTCATCATCGTGCGGCGCATGAACAAGGTGGACTGGCTGGAGGGGCCGGCCGGTGCCGTGCAGGAGGCGGTGTGATGCGGGTCCGCGCGCAGATCGCAATGGTGCTCAATCTCGACAAGTGCATCGGCTGCCACACCTGCTCGGTGACGTGCAAGAACGTATGGACCAGCCGCGAGGGCGTCGAGTACGCGTGGTTCAACAATGTCGAGACCAAGCCCGGCATCGGCTACCCGAAGGAGTGGGAAAACCAGCAGCGCTGGAACGGCGGCTGGGTGCGGCGCAGGGACGGCCGGATCGAGCCGCGCATCGGCGCCAAATGGCGCGTGCTGGCCAAGATTTTCGCTAATCCCGACTTACCCGAGATCGACGATTACTACGAGCCGTTCACCTTCGACTACGCGCATTTGCAGAACGCGCCCGAATCGAACGCGATGCCGACCGCGCGCCCGCGTTCGCTGGTCAGCGGGGAGCGCATGGAGAAGATCAACTGGGGCCCGAACTGGGAGGAAATTCTGGGGGGCGAGTTCGCCAACCGCAGCCGGGACAGAAATTTCGACGGCGTGCAGAGGGAGATCTACGGCGCCTTCGAGAACACCTTCATGATGTACCTGCCGCGGCTGTGCGAGCATTGCCTGAACCCAGCCTGCGCCGCCGCGTGCCCTTCGGGGGCGATCTACAAGCGCGAGGAGGACGGCATTGTGCTGATCGACCAGGACAAGTGCCGCGGCTGGCGCATGTGCGTCTCTGGCTGCCCGTACAAGAAGGTGTATTACAACTGGTCCTCCGGAAAGTCGGAGAAGTGCACGTTCTGCTTTCCTCGTATCGAGGCGGGGATGCCGACCGTGTGCTCAGAGACCTGCGTCGGACGCATCCGCTATCTCGGCGTGGTTCTCTACGACGCCGACCGCATCGCCGAGGCCGCGTCGGTGCCCGACGAGGGCGATCTTTACGACGCCCAACTCGGCCTGTTTCTCGATCCGTTCGATCCCGAGGTGCAGGCCGAGGCGCGCGCTTGCGGCATCGCCGCCGCCTGGATCGAGGCGGCGAAGCGTTCGCCGGTGTGGCGCATGGCGATGGACTGGCAGATCGCCTTCCCGCTGCATCCCGAGTACCGTACGCTGCCGATGGTGTGGTACGTGCCGCCCCTCTCGCCCATCCAGTCGGCGGCGGCAAAGGGCGATCTCGGCGAGGCGGGTGGCCTGCCAGACGTGAAGTCGCTGCGTATCCCCGTGCAGTATCTGGCGAACCTGCTTACCGCCGGACGTACGCAGCCGATCGAGCGGGCGCTGGAACGGATGCTGGCGATGCGCGCCTATATGCGGCGCAAGACGGTGGACGGGCTGATCGACAATAGGGTGGCCGAGCGGGTGGGCCTCTCCGGTGACGACATCGAGGAGATGTATCGCTTGATGGCGATCGCCAATTACGAGGATCGCTTCGTGATCCCGACCGCGCACCGCGAGGCCGGCGAGGACGCCTATCAACTCCGCGGCTCCTGCGGGTTCTCGTTCGGCGAAGGTTGTTCGGGGCGCACCGGCTTCGATCTGTTCGGCGCCAAGCGGCCGAAGACGCCGATGGAGACGGTGTGATGGCCCGCACGTTCCGCGCACTGGCCGCATTGCTCGCCTATCCGAGCGAAGGGCTGCAAGCGGCGGTGGGCGAGATCGAGACGGTGCTTGATACCGAGGCGCTGCTGTCGCCCGCGCGGCGCGCGGCGCTGCGCCCGGTGCTAGCCGGGATCGCCGCCGCCGACATTTACGACTTGCAGGGACGCTATGTCGACCTGTTCGACCGCGGGCGCGCGCTGTCGCTCCATCTGTTCGAGCACGTGCACGGCGAGAGCCGCGACCGCGGACAGGCGATGGCCGACCTGATCGCGCTTTACGCCGCGCATGGGCTCGAGATGCGGAAGGGCGAGCTGCCGGACTTCCTTCCGCTCTTTCTCGAGTTCCTTTCGCTGCTGCCGCAGCCGCAGGCACTCGTGCTGCTGGCCGAATCCGGCGCGCTCCTGCGCGCGCTCGCCGACCGGCTCGCCGCGCGCGATCCCGGCTATGCAGCGGTGATCGAAGCGGTCGCCGAGCTTGCGCGCGCGCCGGACCCGGGTGCCTTCGATGCCGGCGACGATGACCCGGACGATCCCGCCGCGCTCGACGCGGCGTGGGAGGAGGCGGCGGTGCGCTTCGGTCCCGGCGAGGCGGCGAATGGCTGCGACACCGGCCGGCTGCGAACGCGGCGGCGCGCCGATGCGCGCGCCGTGCTCGCGGCGGGCTGAGGAGCGAGACGACGATGGGCACCTGGCTAAATAGCGCGCTATACGGTTGGTATCCCTATGTGGCGCTGACGGTGTTCTTGCTCGGCAGCCTGCTGCGCTTCGATCATTCGCAGTACACCTGGCGCACGGGCTCCAGCCAGCTCCTGCGCCGGCGGCAAATGATGTGGGGCTCGAACCTGTTCCATGTCGGCATATTGGCGATCTTCGCCGGCCATTTCGTCGGGTTGCTGACGCCCGTCGCGGTGTTCGATGCAATGGGCATCAGTCACACATTCAAGCAGTTGCTGGCGATGAGCTTCGGCGGCGTCGCCGGCGTCGCGTGCTGGATCGGTATCGCGCTGCTGGCACACCGGCGGCTGTTCGATCAGCGCATCCGCAACAATTCAAGCTTCGGCGACATCGCCATCCTGCTGCTGCTCTGGGTGCAGCTCACGCTGGGACTCGCCACCATCCCGGTCTCCGCGCAGCACCTCGACGGGCAGGAGATGGTCAGGTTCATGAACTGGGCACAGGGTATCCTGACGCTGCATCCGGGCACGGCGGCACTGGTCGCGGACGCGAACCCGGTGTTCAAGCTGCACCTGTTCCTCGGGATGACGATCTTTCTCGTGTTCCCCTTCACCCGGCTGGTGCACGTGTGGAGCGCGCCGATCTGGTATTTCGGCCGGCCTGGTTATCAGGTGGTGCGGACGATGCGGCTGCTACCGGCCCGGGCGCCGGCGGCATCCGGTGCCGCGCCGGCGATGGCGGCGCCGCCGGCGATGGCGGCGCCGCCGGCGGCCCGGCCGCAGCGTGCACCGGGCAACGATTGAGCCATGCGGACCGTCATCGCCCGCGGCAGCGGGCCCGCCCCGGTCAGCGTCAACGGCGTGGTGATCGCCCATGCCGCTATCGGGCGCGAGATGCAGAATCATCGCGGAACCAGCCTGCGCGAGGCGTGGCGGGCGGCAACAAGCGCGCTGGTGATTCGCGAATTGTTGTTGCAACGCGCCCGCGCGCTTGGATTCGAGCCTGCGCCGCGCCTGGAGAACGGGCTGCGCGAGACCGAGGAGGAGGCGCTGATCCGCGCGCTCTTGGAGGCGGAGGTTCGAACGCCCGAGCCCGATGATGCGAGCTGCCGGCGCTACTACGAAAACAATCCGGCCCGGTTCCGCGCGCCCGAACTGTTCGAGCCCCTGCACATCCTGTTCAAGGCGCCGCGCGCGGATCAGGCCGCCCATGCCCGCGCGATCCAACGCGCCGAGGCGGTGCTCGCCGAGCTTCGGGCGGCGCCCGAGCGGTTCACGAGCCTCGCCCGCGCGCTTTCGGATTGCCCGTCCGCGGCCGAGGGCGGGCGTCTCGGGCAAGTGGTACGCGGCGAAACGACGCCGGAGTTCGAAGTCGCGATGCTGCGGCTCCGTGCCGGCGAAACCGCGAGCGCGCCGGTGTGCACGCGCTACGGCGTGCACGTGCTCCGGCTGGAGCGCCGCATACCGGGCGAGCTTCTGCCGTTCGAGCGGGTGAAGGAGCGGATTGCCGCCTATCTCGCCGAGGCGTCGTGGCGGCGGGCGGTGGCGCAATATGTGGCGCTGCTCGCCGGATCGGCGCGGATCACCGGATTCGACATGCCAGGCGCGGCCTCGCCGCTGGTGCAATAGGCGCGGCGATGCTGGAGCCGGTCGTCCGGCCGGCGATCCGGCCAAAGATCGCGGCGGCGGCCGAGCTACTCCCGGCGAGGGCATTCCACGATCCGGTGCGCGTTCGCGTCTCGCACAGGCGCTGAGAAACGTAGCCTGTTCGCCGCGCGGCCTACCAGGCGAATAGGTTGACGCCCCGGCTGCCCGCCACGGCGCCGGCGATGGTCAGCAGCGACAGGAGAAGGAGCACGCGGTGCAGCCACTCCACCACCGCAAAGGTTGGCTCCGGTGCGCGTGCGGCACGGCGCTCGAGCAAGCGGTCCAGGAAGAGCGGTTCGGCGACGAACAGCAGCCCGGTGAAAAGCAGCCAGACCAGCACCATCGCGTGCATCCACCAGAACCCGGGATCGCGGAAGCGGTCCCAGGCGTCCAGCCGCCACGCCATGTAGAACCCGCTTGCGCCGGCGAGCAGCGTCGTAAGGCGCGCCTGACGCGCGAACGGCCGCTCCAGCGTCTTGAGGGCGGCGAGCCGGCGTGTCGGCGGCGTCGTGCGCCGGACCACGGGCAGCAGCACCGTCGTCACCATGCCGACGCCGCCGATCCAGAGCACGACGCTGAGCACGTGCAACACCCGCGCAAGCGTGGGTCCGTCCACCGGGCTCAGCCTGCGAAGCGCGGGAACAGCACGTTGTTTTCGGTGTGGATGTGCTCCATCAGATCGTCGGAGAGCTTGCGCGCGCCGGCATAAAGCGCGCGCCAGGTCGCGCAAGCATCTTCGGGAGCCGTGAAATCGCCGGTCAGCGCCTCCAGTTCGCGGAGCCGGGCGCCGTGATCGTCGTGCTCGGCGAGCATCGCCGCGATCGGCGCGGCGATCGCCGGATTGCCGCCGCGACGCATGAGCGGGAACAGCACCTGCTCCTCCTTCTGCATGTGCTCCTCAAGCTCCTCGGCCATCGTCTCCAGCAGCCCGGTCATGCCGCGCGGAACCGCCGGATTGGCCTTGTGTACGGCCTCTACCCGGCGCGCGAGGCGAATTAGTTCAGGCAGCTCCTGGCGGTGGACTGCGTGAAAGCGGGTCTCGATCGACGCGATCAGGTCGGCGGTGCCCTCGGGGCGCGCATGCGGCTCTGCCGCCGCCGCCACCGCCGCCAATTCGCTCAACAGCCGAGCGAGATCGATCCCTCTGTCCGCCGCTGCATCAGCGAGCGTCACTCTTCCGCCGCAGCAATAATCGAGCTTGTGATGCCGGAAAATCCGGGTGGCACCCGGCAAGGCGACGGCGATCTCCGCTAGGGTGTGCTCGGCGGATACGGGGCTCGGCGCTGTGGCATCGGTCATTGGACAGGCTCCTGGCGTGCGGCAAATTATACTACCCTGTGGCACGCACGACCACTACGTGCGGTGCAGCGTTCCTGCCGTCGGGTCCAGGGATCGGCGGGACCCTCGGTCCGGACCAACCGTTACGTAGGGAACCGAAGGAGCGCCGCCACGTCGTATTGTGTTCGCATGGACGTGCGCGTGCCGCACGACGGCGATCCGGAACGCTTCGCGCAGCTGAAGGCCGCGGAGATGGCCCGCGCGCGGGAATTGCCGCGCGCGGGACAGCGCCGGCGACGTTGCTTGAGGGCCGGCGCATCCGACGCGGCGCGAGAAGCGCGCCGCCCGAAATGTGATCGACACTCAGGCCAGAACCATATCAGCGGGCGAGGACGGCAGTTTTCGACCGATAATTTGACAGCGGGCGCCATCAGGGCTTAACAGTTCTGAATGGGTCGCCTCCCCTCATTCCCGGCTTTCGCCCCGTCCGCGGGGGAGGCCCTGGCTGAGAATGCCGGGGATGCCGCCTTCGCCAGCACGCTCGCCAAGGGGCTCGCGGTGCTGGAGGCCTTCCACGCCGAAACGGGCCCGCTCGGCAACCAAGAGCTCGCCACGAGAACCGGCATTCCGCGGCAGACCGTGGCGCGGCTGTCGCGCACGCTCGCCGAGCTTGGTTATCTCCGCTACGACACGCGGAGCGCGAAATACCGTCCCGGTCCGCGGGCGCTGCGCCTCGCCCGCCCGCTGCTTGCGGGCATGACGTTTCGCCAGGCCGCGCGCCCGCTGATGCAGCAATTCGCCGAAAGCGTTCATGGCACTGTTTCGATCGGGGTGCTCGACGGAACGTCGGCGATCTACGTCGAGACCGCCCGCTTCGGCGATGCCGGCCCGCACGTGCCCGACATCGGAATGCCGATCCCGGTCGTCTGTTCCGCGATCGGGCGGGCGATGGCGGCCATGCTGCCGCCCGCGCAGCGCAGGGCGCTGGACGAGCAAATCGAGGAGTCCGAGCCTGAACTCTGGGCGGCACACCATGAACGCTATGCGGCATCCGTCCGCCAGTGCGCCGAACGTGGGTTCTGCGCCTCTTACGGCGAGTGGCGGCCGACGATCCACGCCGTCGCCAGCCCGCTGTTCGCGCGCGGCGAGCAGCAGGAGGTTTTTGCCCTCAATTGCGGTCTGCCGGCGTTTCGGCTGGAGCCCGGCCGGCTCGAGGCCGATATCGGGCCGCGCCTGCGAACGCTCGCCATGAGCATCCGCACGCTGGTCGATGACACCGGCCCGCTGATCGCGATGCCGCGAAGCGCATGATAGCGCGGACCGCGCGACAGGCCGGATACCGCCGCAAGGAAGGAGAGGAAGCGTGAACCAACAACCGGACCGACCTGCGCCCAATACCGGCTACGGTTGGCTGATCGTCGCCATGATGTTCCTGTTCATGATGATCAATTTCGCCGACAAGGCGGTGCTCGGTTTGGCGGCCGGTCCGATCATCAAGGAACTGCACCTCACCTACACGCAGTTCGGGCAGGTCGGCAGCGCCTTCTTCCTGCTGTTCTCGGCATCGGCGGCCTTGGTCGGGTTCGTCGCCAACCGCTGGCCGACCAAATACGTGCTTGCCGTGATGGGCCTGATCTGGGCGCTGACGCAGCTCCCGATGCTCGGCGCCATGTCGCTTTCGGTCTTGGTTGCCAGCCGCATCGTACTGGGCGCGGGCGAGGGGCCAGCTTACCCGGTGGCTTTGCACGCCGTCTATAAGTGGTTCACGAACGAGCGGCGCACGCTGCCGACCAGTCTCGTCGCGGTCGGCGCGGCGGTGGGCGCCGGCATCACCGCCCCCCTCCTCACCTGGATCATTCTCACCTTCGGCTGGCGCGCGGCGTTTGTCTGCCTCGGCGTCGCCGGCTTTGTCTGGGTCGGGGTCTGGATGTTCGTCGGCAGGGAAGGGCCACTCGAGACGGCTGAGTTCGAACCTAGCGGAGCGCCCGCGGGAAGCCTTCCCTATACCCTGCTGCTGACCTCGCGCACCGCGATCGGCGTCACGCTGTCAGCGTTCGCCGAATATTGGGTTGTGGTGCTGGCGATCGTCTGGCTGCCGTCGTTTCTGACGAAGGCGGCCGGATACACGCCGACCGAGACCGGCTGGATCGTGCTGCTGCCGACGGCGCTGCTCGTGTTGCTCCTGCCCGCCACCGGGTATCTGTCGCAGGTGCTGCGTACGCGCGGTGCCAGTAGCCGCACGGCGCGTGGCGTGCTGGCCGGCGGGAGCGTGACGGTTGCCGGCATCGCGCTGATGCTGCTGTCGCAATCGACGGCGCCCTCGGTGCAGATCCCGCTCGTCGTGGTGGCGTTCAGCGTGGGCGGCGTGACCAACATTCTGGGGCCGCCGGCACTCGGCGAAATCAGTCCGGTGCATCAGCGCGGCGCCGTTCTCGGCATCAGCAATGCGGTGTTCACGCTGGCCGGCTTCGTTGCGCCCTGGGTGATGGGAAAGATCGTCGACATCGGGGTCGATCCCGCCGCGGGATTCCGCAACGGCTTCCTGTTCGGCGGCGCGCTAGTCGCGGCTGGCGGGTTGATCGCCGCGGCCCTGATCCATCCCGAACGCGATTTGGTGCGCTTTGCCCGGCGCACGCATCGAACGGAAGTAGCAACGATCGCAGTGAGCGGTGGGGAGAAAGCATGGTAGAGGCGGATACGAAGCAGAAGGACGCAACGGCTTCCGTCCGCGCCCATCACGCGGCGCTGCATGACACGCTGCCCTTCGGCGATGCGGCCGATTTCGAGGATGCGGCGCGCGGCTTCCTCGGCAGCTGCGAGAACGCGATGGTCACGGCACCGAACGGGCGCGTGGTCTGGAGCATGGAGCCCTACCGTTTCATCGACAGGGCGGAGCCGCCTGCCACGGTCAATCCGAGCCTCTGGCGGCAGGCGCGGCTCAACATGCATCACGGCCTGTTCGAGGTGGTGCCCGGCGTCTATCAGGTGCGCGGCTATGATCTTGCCAACATGACGCTGGTCGAGGGCGATGCCGGCGTGATCGTGGTGGACGCGCTCACCTCGATCGAGGGCGCGCAGGCCGCGATGGAGCTTTATTTCACGCATCGCGGAAAGAAGCCGGTTACGGGCCTTTTGTTCACGCACACGCACGCCGACCATTGGGGTGGCGCACGCGGCGTGCTGGATCAGGAGACGATCGCCGCGAACCGCATTCCGATCGTGGCGCCCGCGTTCTTCATGGAGCACGTGGTTTCTGAAAGCCTGATCGCCGGTCCGGCGATGGTGCGGCGGGCGCATTACCAGTTCGGCAAGCAGTTGCGGCCCGGCGCGCGCGGCCATGTCGATTGCGGGCTCGGCAAAACGACGGCTGTCGGCACGATCGCGCTAGTGCGGCCGAACGACACCATCACGTACGACGGCGAGACGCGCACCATCGATGGCGTGGAATTCGAGTTCCAGATGGCGCCGAACAGCGAGGCGCCGGCGGAGTTTCATTTCTACATCCCGCGTTACCGCGTGCTGAACCTGGCCGAGAATGCCACGCATCATTTCCATAACCTGCTGCCGTTCCGCGGCGCCGAAGTGCGCGATCCGCTGGTCTGGTCGAAATACCTCAACACCGCGCGGCGGCTTTGGGGCGAGAAGGCCGAGGTCCTGGTCTGCCAGCATCACTGGCCGGTATGGGGCCAGGCGCGCATCGACCAATATCTGCGTGCGCAGCGCGACCTCTATAAGTTCGTGCACGATCAGGCCGTGCGGCTGATGAACCACGGGCTGACGCCGGCGGAGATCGCCGAGACGATCCGCCTGCCCGAGTCCCTCGAGCGCTTGTGGCACACGCGCGGCTATTACGGCCATATCCGCCACAACGTAAAGGCGATCTACCAACGCTATCTCGGCTGGTATGACGCCAATCCAGCCAACCTCGATCCGCTGCCGCGCACGGAGGCGGGCCGCAAATACGTCGAATACATGGGCGGCGCCGATGCCATCCTGGCCCGCGCGCGCACCGACTTCGCGCGCGGCGAGTTCCGTTTTGTCGCGCAGGCGCTGAGCCACCTCGTGTTCGCCGAGCCCGACAATGAGGCGGCGCGCGCTTTGCTGGCCGACACGTTCGAGCAGCTCGGCTATCTCGCGGAATGCGCCACCTGGCGGAACAGCTACCTGCTCGGCGCGCAGGAGCTGCGCCACGGCACCGACCAGCCGCCGCGCGGGATCGGCCTGTCGCTCGAGACCGTCGCCGCGCTGAGCACCGAACAGGTCTGGGACCTGTTGAGCGTGCGTGTGAACCCGACGCGGGCCGGCGGCAACCAGTTCAGCATTGGCTGGCAGTTCTCCGACACCGGCGAGACCTGGACCACAACGCTCGAGAATTGCACGCTGAGCTACGAGCAAGGCGGCTCGGCTGGGCCGGTCGGGACAAGCGTCGTGTTGCGCCGGCAGGTGCTCGACCGCGTGATCGTCAAGCAGACCAGCTTCCACGAGGCGATCGCGGCGGGCGAGATCTCGGTGACAGGCGACGCGGCGCGGCTCGATTTCCTGATGGAGCTCTGGGACCAGTTCCCGCGCATGTTCGACATCGTCGGTCCTGCGCGTTCCGCCTCGGCGGGGGTGATCGCGTAGCTGCCGGTCGCGGCGTTCCGAGCAATGCGCGCCGCGCCGGCCAGCCAGCCAGCAGCGTGGGTCGGAATTCGGCTTGCGCCGCTGCCGGCGTGGCGGTATCCGCCTGACCGGCCGGTCAGTCAGCACGCGACAGCGGCCGGATGGAGGCAAGGGTGGAAGAGATCATCAAGTTCGAGGTCGCCGATCATATCGCCCTCGTGACGCTGAACCATGCGCCGGTGAACGCGCTGAACCGCGCCATGCGGGCGCGCATCATCGAGATCTTCGACGAGATTTCCGAGCGTCCGGACGTGCGCGTCGCCGTGCTCACCGGCGCCGGCAAGGCATTCTGCGCCGGCGCCGACCTGCGCGACCGCCCCGATCCGAACAAGGTCGGCACCTTTCTCGCTCATAACCGCATTACCCGCGAGACCGGCAACGCCATCCGCGAGTGCGCCAAGCCGGTGATCGCGGCGGTGAACGGAGCAGCACTCGGCGCCGGGCTCGGATTGATGGCAGCCTGCGACGTCTTCTTCGCCTCCGAGAACGCCGTTGTCGGAATGCCGGAAATCGACGTCGGGCTCGCGGGCGGCGCGGCCATGCTCCGCACCATCTTCGGCCGCTCGCTGATGCGCCGCATGTTGTATACCGGCTACCGCGTTCCGGCGGCCGAGCTTTACCGGCGTGGCATTATCGAAGCCTGCACCACGCGCGAGGCGCTGTTGCCAGAGGCCATGACGCTGGCTGCCGAGATCGCCTCCAAGAGCCCGCTCGGCATCGCATATGCCAAGCAGTCGGCGGAGATGGTCGATCTGATGCCGCAGCGCGACGGCTATCGCTTCGAGCAGAACTTCACCTACGCGCTGTCCCGCACCGAGGATGCGCAGGAAGCGCGCCGAGCGTTCCTGGAAAAGCGCAAGCCGGTCTTCAAGGGCCGCTGAGATGCGGCCGGAGTCGCCTCTCGCCGGACTGGCGGACGAAGCCTATCGGGCCGCCGCGCGCGCGTGGCTGGAGCGCAATGCGCCGCGCCGGCACCTGGCCGATGAGCCTGACTACGTGGCGCCGACGCTCGCCGAGGCAAAGAGTTGGGAGGCCGCGCTGTATCACGCCGGACTCGCCGGGATCGCGTGGCCCGAAGCCTATGGCGGCCACGGCCGCACGATGCGCGAGCACCTGATCGCGAATCAGCAGATCGGTCTGCTGGCGCTGCCGGAGAGCGTCAACTCGATCGGCAAGGAACTGGCCGGTCCGATCATTCTCGCGATCGGCACCGAGGCGCAGAAACGCGAATACCTGCCGGCGATCCTGGAGATGCGCGAGATCTGGTGTCAGGGGTTCTCCGAACCCGAGGCGGGATCGGATCTGGCGGGGCTCCGCACCCGCGCGACCCGCGACGGCACCGGCTGGCGGATCGACGGCCAAAAGATATGGACCAGCGGCGCGATGAACGCGCAACGCTGCCTGCTGCTCGCGCGCACCGGATCGTTGAGTGACCGCCATCGCGGCCTTGCACTCTTTGCCGTGCGGATGGACGCGCCCGGCATCCGTGTTCGGCCGCTGAAACAGGCCAACGGCAAGGAAGGCTTCTGCGAGGTCTTCTTTGACAATGTGGTGGTGGACGGCGCCGATGCGCTCGGCGCGCCGGACGAAGGCTGGGCGGCCGCCGTGCGGGTGCTGTCGATCGAGCGCGCCACCAACCGCATGTATCGCGCGTGGCGCTTCGAGAACGAGCTGCGCCACTTGATCGCCGCCGCGAAGGCTGATCCGCGGCTCGCAAGCCTGCTGGACGCGCCGGATTATCGCCAGCGCCTCGCCGCCAGCTTCGTCGATATCGAGATCGTCAAGTCCTATGTGGAGCTGGTGGTCGAGACGCTGACCACGGGCGGCGCGATCGGCGCGCGCGGCAGCCTGATGAAGCTCCATTGGAGCGAGGCGCACCAGCGCTTTGCCGCGCTGGCGATCGAGCTGCTCGCGCAGGCCTCGCCCGAGCCCCCGCCTGCGGTGCGCAACGCGCAGCGGCGCTTTCGCGAGCTTTATCTCCAGTGCCGCGCGGAGACGATCTACGCCGGCACGACGGAAATCCAGCTCGGCATCATCGCCGACCGCATTCTGGAACTGCCACGGGCCAAGCCGGCGAGGCATTGAACGATGGACGCCATGCAAACAGGGCTCGATCCCGCCGAATTCGTGGCGACGGCGCGCCGTGCCGCCGCTGCCTGCGCCGGGCAGAAGCTCGCCATGCAGGCGGCGCGCCTTGCGGAGGACGGGCTGCTCGGGGTCTTAGCCGGGGAGGAAGCGGGTGGGCTGTCGCTGCCTGTACGGTTCGCCGCACCCGTTATCGGGAGCGTCGCCGCGAGCCTGCTCGGGCTGCCGCTGATCGAGACGATGTTGCTGGCGCGCATTGCGCCGCACGAAATCGCGTGCAGCCTGGTTGAAGGCACGACGGTCGGCACGATCGCCTGGGACGGCGCCGTGACGGCGCGTGCCGAGGGCGACTCGGTGCTGCTGAACGGCAGCGCCGGGCGGGCGCCTTCCGGGCTGGAGGCGGATTGGATTCTGGTGCCGCTGTTGGACGGCGGTGCCGCGTTGGTTGCATCCGCAGCCGAGGGCGTGACACGCGGCAAGGCGGACGGGTTCGACCTCAGCGCGCCCGACGCAACCGTGCGGCTGGATGCGGTAAAGATCGCGGCCCGGCATGTGGTGCCGCCCGCGCTGTGGGAGTCCCTTGCCGCGGATGCGCTCGTGCTGCGCGCCGCCGCGATGCTGGGCGCGGCCGAGCTGTGCCTCGCGGCTGCGGTGCAGCACGCCACCGACCGGCGGCAGTTCGGTGCGGCGCTGATCGCCAATCAGGCCATGCGCCACCTGCTCGCCCGGCTGAAGCTGCGGCTCGAAAGCCTGCGCAGCGTGCTGGCGCGCGCACTGGACGGCGCAGGCGCGACGGCGCCGCTTGTGGCCTTCGCGGCCGCGGCCGAGCACGCGCCCGCCATCATTGAGGGGGCGATCCAGGTGCATGGCGGAATGGGCTTCACCTGGGACCTCGATTTGCATCGGCATCTGCGGCGCGTGCGGATGCTCGAAGCGCATGGCAATGCACGCAATGTCCGCGCCGCGCTCGCCGCTTCGCTGATCGCGTCGGCCGCCGCCTGACCGGAACGCACGGAGGGACTTAGCAGATGACGCAATCGCTTGCCGGCCGCGCCGCCTTCATCACCGGGGCAGGCCATGGGATCGGGGCGGCGACCGCCCGCATGATGGCGGCCCTTGGCGCCGTCGTCGGAGTGAACGATTTGAAGCCGGAATTCGTCGAAGCATCCGTGGCGGCCATCACGCAAGCGGGCGGCAAGGCGATTGGCATCACCGCGAACATCAGCACGCGCGAGACAATGCGCGCCGCGCTCGCTGATTTCGCCGCGCACGCCGGACGGCTCGACATCCTGGTGAACAATGCCGCCTGGGTCCGCTATCAGGCGATCCCCGAGATCGCGCCCGAAACCTTGCAGCGGATGCTGGCGGTTGGGTTCAGCGCGGTGATCTGGGGCATCCAGGCGGCAGCGGCGCTGATGGATGCGGACCGCGGCGGCGCGATTGTCAACATCGCATCGGTCGCCGGCATCCAATCGCCGCCGAACAGCGTGGTTTACAGCGGCATCAAGGCCGGCGTGATGGGCATCACCCGCGCCGCTGCCGGCGAGCTGGGCGCGCGCAAGATCCGGGTCAACGCGGTGGCTCCCTCGGCGATCCCGACCGAGGGCACCGCCAAGCACCGTTCCGCCGAGCGCGATGCGCGGCGCATCGCCCGCACGCCGCTCGCGCGCCTCGGCACGGTCGAGGACATTGCCAAGGCGGTTTGCTATCTCGCCGGCGACGGCGCGAGCTTCGTCACCGGCCAGGTGCTCACGGTCGATGGCGGCGTGACGACGGCGAATATCTGAGGCTGACCGGGAGCGAGACTCTGCCGCACAACGCCGCCGCATCCGTCGCGCTGCCGGAGCAGCCGGAAGCCTCCGAGCGCGTGCTGCAAATCCTGGCGGAAGCGGCACGCCTGTTCGCCGCCAATGGCTACGAGCGCACGTCGATGCGCGACATCGCGGCGGCCTGCGGCATTTCCAAGGCGCTGCTTTATCACCACTTCGTCGACAAGGACGAAATCTACGCCCGCATCACGCTCGGCTTCACGCGCGAGCTCTATGCGTTCGTCGCCGCGCGCATCCCGGAAAACGCGACGGCTGCCGTGAAGGTGCGCGCGTTCATGATCGCCTCGGCCGAGTTCTT
The DNA here is from genome assembly GCA_035685165.1 of Acetobacteraceae bacterium. Taxonomy (GTDB): domain Bacteria; phylum Pseudomonadota; class Alphaproteobacteria; order Acetobacterales; family Acetobacteraceae; genus DATFDN01. The sequence continues at coordinate 223,315 of DASRBI010000004.1, read as the reverse complement.
CGAGAAGTACCGCCTGGTCTGGATCACTTCCACGACCGCGTTCTGGAGCGACCCGAACGTGCGCGGGCAGAAGGAACGAATGAGCTGGCGCAGGCGCTATGAGAAACTGTTGCGCGATCTGCTGCGCGAAGGCATTGCCGCTGGGGAGCTGCGCGGGGTCGACGTGGCGGCCGCGGGCCGGCTGATTCTGTCGGCGCTCAACTGGATGCACCGTTGGTACCGGCCGGGCGGCGGCCAGACCGCGGCCGAGATCGCCGCCGCTTATCACGACATGATCTTCGGTGGCCTCAGCGCGCAAGCAGCCGAGAGCGGTCAGGGGACTTCGGCGAAGCGGGCTTCTGGCAAGCCCTGAACGCCCAAACCCTCGATCGCGAGCAAGCGCCCGGCATCGGGGTGGTCCGATTTTAGCCGCCCCGAATCGGAGATCGAGGTGACGAACAGCGTTCGCAGTCCGGGCCCGCCAAAGGCGGGGCAGGTCGGGTGCGGAACGGGCACATCGAAAACGTAATCGAGCGTGCCCGAAGGACGGAGGCGGCCGATCTGCCCGGTTCGTACCAGCGCGATCCAGATGCATCCCTCGGCATCGACGGTGGCGCCGTCCGGGCTCGAGCCGGTGAGCGCCACGAGATTTGCCAGCACGCGCCGCGGGCCGACGGCGCCGGTTACGGGGTCGTACGGATAGGCCCACAACAGGCCGCGCGGGCTATCGGCGAAATAGAGTGTATCGCCCGCCGGGCTGAAGCAGAGCGCGTTGGAGATGAGGATGCCGCTTTCCAGCTCGTCGCAGCGCAAGTCGCCGTGCAGCCGGTAGAGCTTGGCTGATGGCGCGTCGAACCCGTCGCGATGCATGGCGCCGCACAGGAACCGGCCCTGGCGGTCCATCTTGCCGTCGTTCAGCCGCTGGTCGGCGGGAAGGCCGAGGCGATGCAACGGGGTTTCGCTGCCGGTCGCGAAGTCGAGGCCGTAAAACCCGTCGCGCAGCGCCATGATCAGAAGGTTCGGCCGCCGCAGCCCGATGCTGCCGATGAGATCGGAGGTTGAGCGCGCCTCCGATCGCCCGGTGGCGGGATCGAAGCGGTGCACCGAAGGTGCCACCGAATCGACCCAGTAGAGCCAGCCGGTTTCCGGGTCCCAGAGCGGGGATTCGCCGAGGCGGTCGCGCGCCGCCCCGATGAATTCGATGCGCGGCCTCACGCTTGGCGCAGCAGTGGACAGGCGCTTTCGTTGGCCGGTCGCCAGGTCTCCTCGGGCGCGATCAGGCGCACGACCTCGAACGCATCATTCTTGTCGTGCGAGGCGCCCGGCGCCTTCACGCGTGCCAAATAAGAGGGTCGCATCACCTGGCCATCCTGGCGGATCGCCGCACCCTCGACCGTGAAGTCCTGCACCTTCATGCCGCGCATCGCCTTGGCGACGCTGGCCCCGTCCGTCTTGCCGGCGGCCTGCACCGCCTTCAGGTAGTGCAGGGCGGCGCTGTAGCCGCAGGCCTGCTGCCAGTTGGGCGGCACGCCGTTGTGGCCGGACATGAAGCGCCCGGCGAATGCCCGCGTGGCATCGTTCATGTTCCAGTAGAAGGGCGTGGCGAGCATCATGCCCTGCGCCGATTCCAGTCCGGCCGCGACGACTTCGTTAAACCCCGAAGCAAGCGAAACCAGCGTCTGGCCGCTCTTGTCCACGCCGAACTCGTGCGCCTGCTTGACGAGGTTGGTCCAGTCGCTGCCGCCGCAGGCAAGGCCAATCGCCTTGGCGCCCGAGGCCCGCGCTTGCAAAAGGAAGCTCGAGAAATCGGCGGTGTTGAGCGGAAACGCGGTCGATCCTACCGTCTTGCCGCCGGCTTGCGCCACGAAGCCCTCGCCATCCCGGCGCAGGCTGTGGCCGAAGGCGTAATCGACGTTGATAAAGTACCAGCTCGTCAGGCCGGCGGCGACCGACGGCTGGATGACCGAGCGCGCCGAGGCATAGGTATCGAAGCCGAATTGGAAGCTGGTCGGCCCGCACGCCTTGCCGGTGAGGTCGGAACTCATGCTGCCGGAGACGAGCAGGATCGCGTTCTTCTCCCGTACCAAATCGGCAATCGCCAGCGTGATCGAGGATGCCGACCCGCACACGATCGCCTGCACGTTCTCCTCGCCGAGCCAGCGGCGCGCGACTGCGGCGCCGACATCGGGCTTGTTGTGATCGTCGGCGGACAGGATCTCCACCGGCCGGTGCAACCCTGCACCGGAATCCTGGGCGGCGAGGCTCACGGCAAGCCTCAGCCCAGTGCCGGTGTCGTCGGCGTAAGGGCCGGAGAAGTCGCACAGCACGCCGATCTTCACCGGCATCGCCGATGCGGCGCGTGCGCGGCGCATGGCGAGCGCAGGAACCAGGGCGGCGCTGGTGCCGAGCAGGGCGCGGCGGGACAAGGTGATCATTCTGGCGGACCCCTCCTTGATGATCTTCCTATTGATGGCGCCGGCGCGGACGCGGCGCGATTCTACCCAGCGGCCGCGGCGAGCTCTTGCGGCGTGGCAAAATCGCTGCCGAGCTCCCGGCGGATCGCGGGAATGATGCGGCTGCCCCACAGCTCGATCTGGCGCAGCATGGTCTTTTGGTCGAAATCACCGAGCTGGGTCTGGAGCGCGATATGGGCGGGACGCAGCACGCGGATTTCCTCTACCATGCGCTCCACGACGTAATCGACGCTGCCGATCGGCAAATTGGCGCGGATTGTGTTGAGATCCATGTCGTGCGGGCTCGGCTGCTCCTGCAGCATGTAACCGTCGCTACTCTGCGAGAGGCGGAACTTCAGGCTTTCCGACAGCCGGCGCTGATAGCGGGCGCAGTCGAGGAAGCTTTGGATTTCACTCTCGCGGTCGCTGGCGAAGGCGCAGCGCAGCAGGCCGACCTTGGTCTTGTCGATCAAGCGGCCCTCGGCGGCGGCCGCGTGCTCCAGTCCTTGGCGCATGGCGCGCAGCCGGTCGGTGCCATGCAGCAGCGCGGTCACGAACAAATTATGACCCTCGCGGATCGCTCGACGCTGTGTGGTGGGATCGCCGGTGGCAAGCCAAATGGGCGGCATCGGCTGCTGCACCGGCCGGATGCTGATCGACGTGGGGGGCATCTGCAAGTGCTTGCCGTCGAAGGAGAAGACCTTGCGAGTCAGGCCTTGCTGAATCGCGTCGAGATATTCGTTGAAACGCTCGGGCCCGTCTTCCAGGGCAACGCCGAACCGCTCGAACTCGAATTGCTGATAGCCGGAGCCGACGCCGAGCTCCAGCCGGCCGGACGAGACGGTGTCGGCGAAGGCGATTTCTGCCATCAGCCGCGCCGGATGATAAAGCGGCAGCACGCAGACCGCGCTGCCGAGCCGGATGCGCCGCGTGAGGCCGGCGCAATGCGCGACCATCATCAAGGGCGACGGGCAGAGGCCGTAATTCGAGAAGTGATGCTCGGCGTACCAGGCAGTGTCGAACCCGGTCGCGTCCGCCGCGACGGTCTGTTCGACCGCATCGCGCACCACCTGCGCGGAGGTCTGCGCGTAGGTGCGTTGCTGCATCAGGATGAAAATGCCGAATTCCATGGCCGCACGGCTCCCTTGCTCGGCTGACGGTTCGCTCGAATGCCTCGGGCATCAGCCTGCCGCGGTCACTCGCAGCTCGGGTTGTGCCGAACAACCCGAATAGGGTAAGCAGCACCTTCTTGGAAATTGCAAAGATCCGGCGCCGTGAGCAAGCTGCAAGCGATGGAGCTGTTCGTCGCCTCGGTGCGGGCGGGGAGCTTCTCGGAAGCGGGCCGCCGCGCGGGGCTCTCTCCCGCATCAGTCTCCCGCCACATCGCCCAGCTCGAGGACGGGCTCGGTGTGCAGTTGCTGAACCGAACCAGCCGCAAGCTGATGCTGACCGACGCCGGGCGGGCCTATTTCGAGCGGATCGAACCGGCGCTGCGGACGATCCGCGAGGCGGATATCACGGCCGGTGCCTATCAATCGACGCCGAGCGGCACGCTGCGCGTGCATTCGCGCACGATGTTCGGCATCCGCGTGATCGCGCCATTGGTGCCGCGGTTTCAGGCGCTTTATCCGGCGATACGCATCGAGCTGCGGCTTTCAGAACAGCCGGCCAACATCGCCGACGAGCATTACGACGTCGAGTTCCGCATCGGCTTGCCGCCCGATTCCAGCCTGAAGCAGCGGCTCGTTCTCGCCAGCGAGCGCATCCTGGTGGCGAGCCCGGACTACCTCGCGCGCCGGCCCGCGCCGGCGCGGCCTGCCGACCTCGCGGCCCATGATTGCCTGACCTATTGGCTTGGGCCGGAGGACGTCGTCTGGCGCTTCCTGCGGGGCGACCAGCTGGACGAGATCGTGGTGGAGTCAAGTTTCACGACCAACAACGGCGAGGTGTTGCGGACCTTGGCGCTGCTCGGGCATGGGATCGCGCTGCTCGACGACTATACGGTGCAGCCGGATCTCGACGCCGGGCGGCTGGTGCGGCTGCTTGCCGATCACCGGGTGACGAACACGCGGTTCCGGCAAGGCATCTACGCCATATTCCACGATGCGGCGTTCGTGCCGCCCAAGGTTCAGGCGTTTCTGGATTTCCTGACCGAGCAGGTCCGTGCGGGTCATCGCGCTGGCGGACGCCGCAGGCCAGGAGATGCGGGCCGCCGCTCGTGATCCGCACGCAATGTTCGCTTGAGGCGTCCCGGGTCGGGGGCGGTTCCGGGGACGGACGGATCGTGCTTCGGATCACTATGCGCCTCCCGCAAGCCGGCTGCGTCGTCGAAGCAAGATACGAGGTCAAACCGCGCCGTCGCGGAAGGCGGCGGCGATCATGCGCGCGAGCCCCTCCTGCCACGGCGGCAGTCGCACCCCGAACACCGCCGCCAGCCGCGTGCAGTCGAGCCGCGAATCTGGCGGCCGACGTGCGGGCGTCGGCCAGTCGGACGTCGCAATCGCCGCGACCTCCGGCTGGCGTTCGCCGAATCTTGCGGCCTCGGCGAACACGGCGGTGGCGAGACCATGCCAAGTGGTCCAGCCCGCGCCGGCGGCATGGAACACGCCGCCGAAATCGTCCGACCAGCCGCGTTCGATCGCGCGCGCCACCTCCAGGATCGCCGCTGCCAAATCCGCCGCCGCGGTCGGGCAGCCCTTTTGGTCGGCGACGACGCGCAGCCGGTCGGTGTTGCGTCCCGCCGCGAGCATGGTGCGGACGAAGTTCTTGCCGACCGGCGCATAAACCCAGGAGGTGCGGAGGATCAGCGCGCGCGCCCCGCTCCCCAGCACGGCGCGCTCGCCGGCGAGCTTGCTGGCGCCGTACACACCCTGCGGCGAAACGGGGTCGGTCTCCACGTAGGGCGCGCCCTTCAGACCGTCGAACACGTAGTCGGTCGAGACATGCACAAGCGGCACGCCGGCCTCGGCGCAGAGGCGGGCGAGCCGCGCCGGCCCGTCGCGGTTGGCGCGGAAGGCCGCTTCGACATCGGTTTCCGCTGCATCGACCGCGGTGTAGGCCGCCGCGTTCACCACCAGCGCGGGGTCGGCGGCGCGGAAGGAGGCGGCGATCGTCTCCGGGCGATCGAAATCGAAATCGGGCCGTCCGACCCGATGCACGCGCGCGCCGCCGAGCTCGGCCAGCGCCGAGGCGAGCTGGCCCGATCCGCCCGTGACCAGGATCGTCACAGCCGGAACCAGACTGGGCAGTCGCGCAGCAGCGGCAGCCCCCGGTCCTTGTCGGAAAGCAGCGCTTGACCGTCAGCGACCGGCCAGGGCAGAGCGAGATCGGGATCGTCCCACACCACGCCGCGCTCGGCGGCGCGGTCGTAATCGGCGGTGACTTTGTAGATCACTTCGGTATCCGGTTCGAGCGTGCAGAAACCGTGCAGGAAGCCGCCCGGAATCCAAAGCTGCCGCCAATTCTCCGCGCTCAGCACCGCGGCGGCGTGGCGCCCGTAGGTGGGAGAGCCGTGGCGCACGTCCACCGCGACGTCCCAGATCGCGCCGCGCACGCAGCGCACGAGCTTGCCCTGCACGCTCGGGGCGATCTGCAGGTGCAGGCCGCGGATCGTTCCCTTGCGCGACGAGAGGCTGTGGTTGTCTTGCACGAACGGCCCCGGCACGCCGATTTCGGCGTAACGCCGCTGGTTCCAGGTTTCCGAGAAGAAGCCGCGGCTGTCGGGAAAGCGTGCCGGCTCGATCAGCAGCACCTCGGGTATCGCCGCTAGCGCCTCGACCTTCATTCGTGCTTGCCGTCTGCCAGGTCGCGCAGCACGCGGCCGAGCTCGGTCTTGCCGAGCGCATCCGCCGCCGCGCGCAGCTCCACCGCGCCGATATAGCCCATGCGGAACGCCACCTCCTCGGGGCAGCCGACCAACAGCCCCGTGCGGCTTTGGATCGTCTGCACGTAGCTTGCCGCTTGCAGCAGGCTGTCTGGCGTGCCGGCATCGAGCCACGCGCAGCCGCGCGAGAGCCGCTCCACATGCAGTTCGCCGAGCTCGAGGTAGATGCGGTTGAGATCAGTGATCTCCAGCTCGCCGCGCGCCGAGGGGCGGATCGTGCGGGCGAACTCGGTCACGCGGCGGTCGTAGAAATAGATGCCCGTCACCGCCCAGTCCGATTTCGGCTCGCGCGGCTTTTCGACGATCTCCACCGCGCGCCCGTCGGGGCCGAAGCTCACCACTCCGTAGCGTTCCGGGTCGCGCACCTCGTAGGCGAACACCGTGGCACCGCGCGGGCGTGCTACCGCGGCGCGCAGCAGATCGGACAGATGCTCGGCATGGAGCAGATTGTCGCCGAGCGCGAGCGCGCAGGACTCGCCTGCGATCCACTCCGCGCCGATCAGAAACGCTTGCGCCAGCCCGTCGGGGCTCGGCTGCTCGGCGTAGGCAAAGTGCACGCCCAAGCGCGCGCCGCTGCCGAGCAGGCGGCGGAACTGCGGCAAGTCCTGCGGCGTCGAGACCACCAATATGTCGCGGATGCCTGCCAGCATCAGCGTGGACAGCGGGTAGTAGATCATCGGCTTGTCGTAGACGGGCAGGAGCTGCTTGGAGCAGGCGAGGGTCGCCGGGTGCAGCCGCGTGCCGGACCCGCCGGCAAGAATGATGCCCTTCACGACGCGGCCTCCCTCACCACTCCCAGCCGCTCGCGCGCATAGCGCGCGCGCAGCCCTTCCCACCACGCGCGGTTCGCGAGATACCAGTCGACCGTGCGCGCGAGTCCGGTCTCGAAATCATGCGGCGCGCGCCAGCCGAGCGCGGCCTCGGTGCGGGCGGGGTCGATCTCATAGCGGAAATCGTGCCCCGGCCGGTCGGCGACGAAGGTGATCAGCCGCTCGCGCGGGCCGGCCGGATCGGGCAGGCGGCGGTCGAGGTGCGCGCAGACTGCCCGCACCACCTGCAGGTTGCTGCGCGGCTGGCGGGCGCCGATCGCGTAGGTCGCGCCCGGCTGCCCATGCAAGAGGACGCGTACCAGCGCCGCCGCGTGGTCCTCCACGAACAGCCAGTCGCGCAGGTTCGAGCCGTCGCCATAGACCGGCAGCCTCTTGCCCTCGAGCGCGTTGAGCGTGACGAGCGGGATCAGTTTCTCCGGAAACTGCCAAAAGCCGTAATTGTTGGTGGTATTGCTGACGATCACCGGCAGCCCGTAGGTGTGGAACCAGGCGCGCGCCAGATGGTCCGACCCGGCCTTGCTCGCCGAATAAGGGCTGCGCGGATCGTAGCGCGTCTCCTCGGTGAAGGCCGGATCCCCCGGCCCGAGCGCGCCGAACACCTCGTCGGTGGAAATATGGTGGAAGCGGAAGTCGGGGCGGGCCTCGGCGGGCAGGGCGCTCCAGTGCCGCCGCGCCTCCTCCAGCAGCACGAAGGTGCCGACGAGGTTGGTGCGGATGAAGTCGCCCGGCGCGTCGATCGAACGATCGACGTGGCTCTCGGCGGCGAGGTGCATGACGGCGTCGGGCCGGTACGTTGCGAAGACCTCCCGCACGGCGGCGGCATCGGCGATGTCGGCCTTCACCAGCACGTGGCGCCGGTGCGTCCGCGCCTCCTCCAGCGCCTCCTCGGAGGCGGCGTAGGTCATCTTGTCGAGGTTGATCACGACATGGCCGGTCGCGCGGATCAGATGCCGCACGACGGCGGAGCCGATAAAGCCGCAACCGCCTGTCACCAGGATGTTCATTGGCGCGCCGGGACCGGAACCATCTGGCGCATCTGACGGAGCGGTGTGTCCGGGTCAACCCGATCCCGTCTCCTCGGCAGCCGTGAGGCGGCATCGGATCGGCCCTGTGTGGGTTGCATGACTGTTAAACTAGACTAGTGATCATAACGCGACTTATTATCACCTCAAGCTATGGAGTTCGGGCCGGTGCGGGAGCTAAAGCGCGACCTTCTGTTTCTTCTGCACGACGTCGCCCGTCTGCTCCGGATCGACGCCGACAAGCGGGCGAGCGCGCACGGAATGACCCGCGCGCAATGGGGCATCCTGATCTGGCTCGAACGACAGCCCGGCATCACGCAGAAGGAGCTGGCCGAGCTCCTTGAAGTGGAGCCGATGACGGTCGCCCGGCTGATCGACCGGCTGGAGAGCCGCGGCATGGTGGAGCGGCGGCCCGATCCGCGCGACCGGCGCATCTGGCGGCTGCATCTGCGCCCCGAGGCCCATCCGATGCTGCGCGAGATCGAGTGCCAGCGGTCCGAGATTGCCTGCGGCATCACCGCCGGGCTGGAACCGGAGGCTGTGGAGACCCTGATCGGCGCACTCCAGCACATCAAATCGACTTTGCTCCGAGATGCCCAGTCGCGCCGCGAGGCCGCGGTTCCTGCCCGGGAGGTCGCCTGATGTCGCAAACCGCCGCCGCTCCGCGCGGTGCCGTGGGCGAGGTCGCCGGCCCGAAGCGGCGCGCGCGCACTCGCATCAGCCGCCATGCGCTCGGTCCGATCCTGATGATCGGCGGCATCCTGGTCGTCGCGGTGGGGGCGGCCGAGTTCTGGCTGCATGGCGGCCGCTATGTCGATGTGGACGACGCCTATGTGCAGGCGGCGAAGGAGCCGCTTTCCACCGATGTCTCCGGCATCGTCGCCGAGATCCCCGTGCACGAGGGTCAGATCGTCAAGAAGGGCGACGTGCTGCTGCGCCTCGACGACCGGCATTTCCGCATCGCGCTCGAAGGCGCCCGTGCCGAGATGAACGCGACCGCGCTGCGCCTGACCGCCGAGCAACGCGACTATAAGCGGATGCTGCAGGACATCGAGGTCAAGCAGTCCCAGCTTCAGTCCGACCAGGCGAATTTCGACCGCGCCGCCGCGCTCGTGAAAAGCGGCGGGGTGACGCGCGCCGAATATGACGACGCGCGCTTCCGGGTCGCCGCCGATCAGCACGCCATCGCCTCGCTGCGGACCGCGGCAGAGGTGCAGCTCGCCCGCATCGGCGGCGATGCGGACGCTGACGTGCGGACCCTGCCCGACTATCTCGCCGCCAAGGCGAAGGTGGACGAGGCGGAGCGTCAGCTCGACGACACTGTCATCCGCGCGCCGTTCGACGGCATGTTGACGCAGGTCGATACGATCCAGCCCGGCATGTATCTCGCCGCCTCTACCGCCGCCTTCGGCATCGTCTCCACCGAAGATGTGTGGGTGGAGGCCGATCCGAAGGAAACCGAGCTCACCTGGGTCAAGCCTGGCGATCCGGTGGAGGTGAGTGTCGATACCTATCCCGGCCGCACCTGGAAGGGCGTGGTGGACAGCATCGCGCCCAACAGCGGCTCGGAGTTCTCCATCCTTCCGGCGCAGAACACTTCGGGCAACTGGGTGAAGGTGGTGCAGCGCATCCCGGTCCGCATCCGTGTGGAGCACCAGGAGGGCGATCCGCCTTTGCGCGCCGGCATGAGCGTCGAGACGAGCATCGACACCGGGCATCAGCGGCACCTTTCGGACCTCTTCTGATGCACCCCGTTCCGGCGTGCCGGCGCACGCCGCGCCCGTCCGGGGCACCGGCAAGGTGAACGTCAGCGTTCGCCCCGCCGCGCCGCCGGGCGGTCCCGCCGCGGCAAGCAGGGCGCACGAGCCCGTGCGCTTCCGGGGGATCATCACGCTCTGCACCATGCTGGCGACGCTCATGCAGGCGCTCGACCAGACGATCGCCAACGTGGCGCTGCCCTACATGCAGGGCAGCCTGTCGGCGAGCTTCGACGAGATCACCTGGGTTCTGACGTCCTACATCATCGCCGCCGCCATCATGACGGCGCCCGTCGGCTGGCTCGCCATGCGCTTCGGGCGCAAGAAGCTGTTCGTCACCTGCCTGATCGGCTTCACCATCGCCTCGATGATGTGCGGCGCGGCGCAGTCGCTCGACCAGATGGTGCTCTGCCGGCTGCTGCAAGGGATGTGCGGCGCGGCGCTCGTGCCGTTGTCGCAAGCCACTATGCTCGACATCTACCCGGCCGAGCAGCGCGGGCAGGCGATGGCGATCTGGGGTGTCGGCGTGATGATCGGGCCGATCCTCGGCCCGACGCTCGGCGGCTACCTGACCGAGCTCTACAACTGGCGCTGGGTGTTCTACGTCAACCTGCCGTTCGGCGTGCTCGCCACGCTCGGCCTCCTGTTCTGCATGCCGGACAGCAAGGGCACGCCGATGCGCTTCGACTGGCTCGGCTTCGCCGTGCTGGCGCTCGGGCTCGGGTCGTTCCAGCTCATGCTGGATCGCGGCCAGGATCAGGACTGGTTCAGCTCGCGCGAGATCATCGTCGAAGCCACGCTCGGCGCGCTCGGCATCTACTTGTTCATCGTCCACATGTGGTCGGCGCGGCACCCGTTCATCCGGCCGGCCCTGTTCAAGGACCGCAATTTCAGCTCGGGCCTGCTGATGATGTTCGCGATGGGGACGATCCTCGTCTCCAGCTCCTCGCTGATGGCGCCCTGGCTGCAGACGCTTGCCGACTATCCGGTGGCGACCGCCGGGCTCGTGATGGCGCCGCGCGGCATCGGCACGATGGGCTCGATGATCCTCGGCGGCCGGCTGTCCGGACGGGTTGATCCGAGGATTCTCATGGGCGTCGGCGTGATCCTGCTCTGTCTATCGCAATGGAGCATGACGGGCTGGACGCCCGACGTGAGCCAGACGCGGATCGTGTTCACCATCATGGTGCAGGGCGCGGGCCTCGGCCTCGTGTTCACGCCCTTGCAGGTGCTGGCCTTCGCCACGCTCGCGCCCGAGGCGCGCACCGAGGCGGCGGCGCTATTCAGCCTGATGCGGAACATCGGCGCGGCGATCGGCGTGTCCGTGACCTCGTTCATGCTGGCGCACAACACGCAGGCGCTGCACGAGATGATCGGCGCGCACATCAACCCGTTCGCGCGCGCGCTGCAAACCAGCCCGGCCGCGGCGCTGCTCGACCCCGCCACCCGGCACGGCGCTGCGCTGCTCGACCGGATCATCAATCAGCAAGCGCAGATCACCGCTTACCTCGACGACTATAAGCTGATGATCTATTCCACCGCGCCGGCGCTCTTGCTGTTGCTCCTGATGCGCGGGCCCTCGAAGCACGGAATGGCGGCGCCGGTCGATACGCACGCCGCGCTGGATTGAGCAATCTCCGGTTCGGAGGTTTCCGCCGTCAAGCTCGCGAATGCGAGCAGGCACGGCTTCTTGCTGCGGGTGGCATCAGGGAGGCGTGGATGGTCGCCCTTCGGCGATCATGACGGGGTCGTCCGTCATTCCGCGGCCTTCGCCGCGGCGGCGGCCGGCGCGGCAGGCAGCGGCGTTACCTGACGCCCGGCGAGATCGTCGCCCGCGCCGCGCGGCAGAAGCAGTGCGATCGGCGCGGCGGCGAGCGTGAACAGCGAGACCGCGAGGAACCCGACGCTGAAATCCCAGTTGGTCGGTGTGCGGTTGCCGGACAGCATCATCGCCACCTCCAGCGCCAGCGCGCCGGCCGAGATGCCGAGCGTCGCCGCGAGCTGCTGGGCTGTCGTGTAGAGCGAGGTCGCCGCGCTCATCTTCGACCGCGGCACGTCGCCATAGGCGAGCGTGTTCATCGCCGTGAACTGCAAGGAGCGGAAGAACCCGCCGACCAGCAGCACCGCATAGATCGCCGCCGCCGGCCAAGTCGGGCGGAACGCGGCGGTGAGGGCGAGCAGAACGGCCGAGAGCACGCCGTTGCGGATCAGCGTCTCGCGGAAGCCGAACGCCCGCAGCGCCCGTGTCGCCACCGGCTTCATCACCAGCGCCCCGGCGGAACTGGCGAACGTAATCATGCCGCTCTGCGCCGCCGTGCGGTCGAACCCCACTTGCAGCATCAAGGGCAGCAGGAACGGGATGGCGCCGATGCCGATGCGGAACAGCATCATGGTGCTGAGGCACACACCGAAGCAGGGCAGGCGCATCAGCGACAAGTCGAGCAGGGGCGCCGGGTGGTGCCGCGCGTGCCAGAAGTAAAGGAGGCCCGAGGCAAGGCCGCCGCCGAGCAGCGCCCATGTCACCCAAGGCGCGATCACGCCGCGTCCCGCCGTCTCCAGCCCGAAGATCAGCCCCGACAGGCACGCGCCCGAGAGGATCAGGCCGAGCCAGTCGAACTTGCGCGGTCCGCCCTCCTTCACCTCCTCGATGAACAGCAGCACGAGCACGATGCCGAGCACGCCGATCGGCACGTTGATGTCGAAAATCCAGCGCCAGGAGGCGTAGGTGACGATGAAACCGCCCACCGGCGGTCCGAGCACGGGGCCAAGCAGCGCCGGCATGGTGAGCCAGGCCATCACCGCCACGAGCTCGCTCCGTTCCACCGTCCGCAACAGCACGAGCCGCCCGACGGGGACCATCAGCGCGCCGCCGGCGCCTTGCAGGATGCGCGCGGCGATCAGGAAGGCGAGCGTGTCGGCCCGTCCGCACAGCACCGAGCCGACCGTGAACACGGCGATCGCGGCGCAGAACACCGTGCGCGCGCCGAAGCGGTCGGCCGCCCAGCCGCTCGCCGGGATGAACACCGCGACGCTCAGAAGATAGGCGGTGAGCGCGACGTTCATCCGCACCGGGTCGGCGCCGAACGCTTTCGCCATCGTCGGCAGCGCCGTGGCGATGACCGTGGAGTCCAAATTCTGCATGAACAGCGCGCAGGCGACGATCATCGCCGTGGTGCGTGAGCGCGCGGAAACCCTGAGTGTTTGGCGGGACGGCGGCACGGACTGCGTTACGGCAGCAGCACGGTGCTGCCGGTCGTCTGCCGCGCCTCGAGAGCCGCGTGCGCCTGAGCGGCGTCCTTCAGCGCGAAGCTCTGGTTGACGTTGATCTTAACGGCGCCGGAGCGCACCACATCGAACAAATCATTGGCGCAGGCTTCGAGGTCGGCGCGCTTGGCGGTGTAGCTCGCGAGACTCGGGCGGGTGAGAAACAGGCTGCCTTTGGCCGACAGGATCGAGATATCGACCGGCGGCACCGGCCCCGAGGCGTTACCGAAGCTCACCATCAGCCCGAGCGGCGCGAGGCAATCGAGGCTAGCGGTGAAGGTGTCCTTGCCGATGCTGTCGTAGACGACCGGGACCATCGCGCCGCCGGTGATCCGCTTCACCTCGGCAACGAGGTTGTCATAGCCGACCACGGCGTGCGCTGCGCCGTGCGCGCGCGCAAGCGTCGCCTTCGCCTCGGTCGACACAACGCCGATCACGGTCGCGCCCAGGTGCTTGATCCACTGGCAGAGAATCAGGCCGACGCCGCCCGCGGCGGCGTGCACGACGACGGTCTCGCCCGCCTGCACGCGGTGCGTGCGGCGGATGAGGTACTGCGCCGTCATGCCTTGCAGCATCATGGCGGCGGCGGTCTTGAAGTCGATCCCGTCGGGGATTTTGACGAGCCGGTCGGCGCTGATGACCCGCTCGGTCGCATAGGCGCCCACCGGGCCGCCCGCATAGGCGACGCGGTCGCCGGGCGCGACGAGCGTCACGCCCTTGCCGACCGCAACCACGGTGCCCGCGCCTTCCATGCCGATTCCGGACGGCAGGGAAGGCGCCTTGTAGAGCCCGGTGCGGAAATAGACGTCGATGTAGTTCAGCCCCACCGCCTCGTGGCGCACCAGCGCCTCGCCCGGTCCGGGCTCGGGCGTCGGAACGTCCTCCCACTTCATCACGTCGGGGCCGCCATAGGCGTGGATGCGAATGGCCTTTGTCATCTGGTCGTGTCTCCGCGGGCGCTGGCTTCGAGGTTCAGCAGCCAGCGCTTCGTATCAAGCCCGTCGCCGCCGGAATAGCCACCCAGGCCGCCGGCGGCGACCACCCGGTGGCAGGGGATGATGATGGGGATCGGGTTGTTGCCGTTGGCCTGCCCGACCGAGCGCGCGACCCCGCCCGCCGCGGCGGCGATCTGCCGGTAGGTGCGGGTCTCACCGTAGGGGATCGCCTGGAGCGCGGCCCAGACGCGGCGCTGATAGGGCGTGCCGGGAGGGGCGAGCGGCAGGTCGAAGCTGGTCAGCGCGCCGTCGAAATAGGCGAACAACTGTCTGCGCGCGGCACGCAGGAGCGGGGTTTCGTCCTGGTCGCGCCCCCAGCCCCAGTCGATGGCGACGATGGCGCCGCTTTCTTCGGAAACCGTCAGGTCGCCGATCGGGGTGTGGAGCGAGAGCTGGGGCATTCGCGGATGGGGCGCGGGCAGGCGGGGGGGAGTCAAGGGAGGGGCGCGACGGGTGCAAGCGTGTTGGTTGTTGGAAACAACCAAATGGTTACCTACAAGTGATAGCTCCCGCCGCCAGTGCCGGTCCGACCCCTCCCCCCTCCCCAACGCCCGCGCCAAGGGGAGGGGGCACGCGTTTGCGGTCCGGCTTAGGAAGTGGAGCTGTGCGACCCCCGTAGTCCAAGGGAGCACCGGCTAGCATGGCGAGCCGCCGATCGTACGAAAGTCCCGGCCCGTGTGGCGCGGTTCGTACGGAATTCCTGGGCCGATCCGGCGCAATCGACCGAATGACGCGCAGCCATGTGCCAGTTTCGGACGAAATTCCGGGGGCTCGGCGGCGCAGGTGATCACCTGTTTGCCGCGCCACGCGTCCGCAGGGTGCGGGCCAGCGCGCCCGGGTCGCTGATCGGCAGGCCGCAGACGGAGCGGCGGCAGACATAGGCGGCCGCCCCGGCGGCACCGGCGCCCTTGCCATGCGCGGGGTGGGCGGGCGGGAGCGCGTCGGCTGTGGGGGCGCGGAGCACGATTGTCGCCGGGTCCGGGGCGGCGAGGGCAGCGGCGGCGAGGCGGCGGGCGAGGGGGGCGTCGGGCGGCCCGGCGATGACCACGCTCGCGCCTTCCTCCAGCAGATCGGCGGCGGCGAGCAGCCCGGGCATGGTCGGCAGCGCCTCCCTGCGGCCGGAGAAGGCGCGCAGCACGCCCTCGCAGTGAACCCGCCAAGCGGCCTCGCCCGTGAGGTGATGGAGGCGGGCGAACACCTCGGCGATCATGCCGTTGCCGGAGGGGGTGGCGTTGTCGGCGGCGCCGCGCGGGCGGGCGAGCGGCACGTCGGTGGCATCATCGGCGCTGCCGAAGAACCCGCCCTCGCCGTCGGCGAAATGGGCGAGGGCGGCGTTGGCCAGTCGGATCGCCTGCGCGAGACGCCCGGGGGCGCCGGTCGCTTCGTACAAAGTCAGCGCGGCGCGGGCCATAGCGGTTTGATCTTCCAGCAGACCGGCCGCCGTGACCTTCCCAAGCCGCCAAGCATGGTGCACGCGCCCGTCGCCCGCGCCGAGGCGCGCCAGCACGTCGTCGAACGCAGCCGCCGCGCGCTCGAGCCAGTCCGGGCGGCCGAACACGGCCGCGGCACGCGCAAGCGCGGCGATGGCGAGGCCGTTCCAGTCCGCCAGCACCTTATCGTCTCGCCCCGGCCGAACGCGCTTGGCGCGCGCGGCGAACAGCACGTTGCGGCAGCTTGCGAGCTGCGCCTCGGTCGCCTCATCACCGAGTGGGATCAGGCGGCGGAGGATCGTCTTGCCCTTCCAGTTCCCCGCCGCCGTCACGTCGTAGGCGGCTTTGAAGGCGGCGGCGTCGGCGCCGAGCAGCGCGTCGATCTCGGCTTCGGTCCAGACGTAGAAGCGGCCTTCCTCGCCCTCGCTGTCGGCGTCCTCAGAGGCGGCGAAGCAGGCGCCATCGGCGGTCATGTCGCGGACCATCCAGCCCACCGTTTCGGCGGCCCGGGCGGCGAAGAGCGGGTCCGGCGCGTCGGCGTGCGCAAAGGCCATCAGTTCAAGGATTTGCGCGTTGTCGTAGAGCATTTTCTCGAAGTGCGGGACCAGCCATTCGGCGTCGGTCGAATAGCGCGCGAAGCCGCCGCCCAGATGGTCGTAGATGCCGCCCTGCGACATCTGCGTGAGCATCAGCCGCAGCGCGGCGCGCGCCTCCGGGCGCGGACTGCGGAAGCTGTCCTGCCAGAGAAAGCGGAAGATCGGCGGGTTGGGGAACTTCGGTGCGCCGCGCAGGCCGCCGCGATCGGGGTCGGTCAGGCGCAGCAAGGCCCGCGCGGCCGCATCGAGGTCGGCCGGGCCGGGGAGGTCCCCCGGCGCGGCGGCGGCCATGCGCGCCACCGCCTTGCGGAGCGCGGCGGTGTTGTGGCGCACCATGTCGTCGCCGCGCGCATAGGCGTCGGCCACCGCCTCAAGCACCTGCCGGAAGGACGGCTTGCCCCAGCGCGGAACGGGCGGGAAGTAGGTGCCGCCCCAGAACGGCGCGCCCTCGGGATCGAGGAACATGGTCAGCGGCCAGCCGCCCTGCTCGCCCATCGCGTGAAGCGCGTTCATGTAGATCTGGTCGATGTCGGGCCGCTCCTCGCGGTCCACCTTGATGTTGACGAACAGGCGGTTCATCAGCGCCGCGGTTGCCGCGTCCGCGAACGATTCGTGCGCCATCACGTGGCACCAGTGGCAGGCGGCATAGCCGATCGAGAGCAGGATCGGCTTGTTCGCTGCCCTGGCCTCCGCCAGCGCCTCCGGCCCCCAGGGCCGCCAGTGCACCGGATTGTCGGCGTGCTGCAGCAGATAGGGCGAGGTCTGATGGCGCAGCAGGTTGGCGGCTTCTGGCATGGCCATGCTCCTCCCGTCGCCGCTAACGCGTCGGCCCGGTGCGGGACCCCATCCGGCGGATTTCCGCCCGCAGGAGCTCCGGGTCGGGATGCGCCAGCCAGCGCGCGTCCGCCGCCAGCGCCGCCGCGAGCCGGGCGCGGTACTCCTCCCGCGCCACCTCGACAGCGCCGAACCGCGCCAGATGGTCGGTCACGAACTGCGTATCGAGCAGCCGGAATCCGCCGAGTCGCAGGCGCGCCACCAGATGCACAAGCGCGACCTTGGAACTGTCGCGCACGAAGCTGAACATGCTCTCGCCGAAGAACACGCCGCCGATCGCGACGCCGTACAGGCCGCCCACCAGCTCCCCGCCGAGCCGGCACTCCACGGAATGCGCGTAGCCCAGCCCGTGCAGTTCGCCGAACAGCTCCTCGATGAGCGGGTTGATCCAGGTGTCCTCGCGCCCGGGCGCCGGGGAGGCGCAGCCCGCGATGGTGGCGGCGAAATCGCGATCCGCCGTCACCTCGAACTGGCCGGAGAGCGCGCTGCGCGCCAGCCGTCGTGGCAGGTGGAAGCTATCGAGCGGCAGGATTCCGCGCGTCTCGGGGTCCAGCCAATAAAGCCGGTCGCCCCGCCGCGTCTCCGCCATCGGAAACAGCCCGTGGCGATAGGCCCGCAGCACGAGGTCAGGCGTGATCTCCACGGTGCGGCGCGACATGGGGCGATACTGGGGACGCGGCGGCGCGAAGGGAAGCCCGGCGGCTTGAACCGCGCGCACAGCAATGAGCTAATCGCCCCCTCGCACCAAGGGAGGAACCGATGGCGACGCGCTACACCTGGGAGCATGTGCATCTGCGTAGCCCCGATCCCGAAGCCACCGCGCGCTGGTACCAGGAGATGCTTGGCGCCGAAATCATCCGCACGCCCCAGGCGGACGGCACGACCCGCTTCGACCTTATTCTCGGCGGCACGCAGAAGGTCTTCATCGCGACGCCGCGCGCCGATTCGCCGGCCGCTCCCGCGCCCGACGCGCCCTATCTCGGCCTCGAGCACATTGGGCTCACCGTGTCCGATATCGACGCCGCCTTCGCCGAGCTGAAAGGGAAGGGCGTGCGCTTCACGCTGGAGCCTACGACGATGCGCCCCGGCGTGCGGATCGCCTTCCTGCGGGGGCCGGAGAACGTCTCGATCGAGCTGATCCAGCGCGGCTGATCTATTCCGGGGCGCCCGTGCAGACGAAGTGCGGATTTTCCCAGCCCGGCTTGCTGTAAAGCAGCCTGGCGCCCTCTAACGTCCGCACCGTTCCGCCCGCCGCCTCCAGCACCGCCTGCGGGGCGGCGGTGTCCCATTCCATCGTGCGGCCGAAGCGCGGGTAGAGATCGGCCGCACCCTCGGCCAGCCGGCAGAACTTCACGGCCGAGCCGAAATTGATCACCTGCGCCACCTTCCGCCCGGCCAGGAACGCCAGCAGCCGCTCGTTGTTGGCGTGATAGCGGCTGGCGAGCACCGTCACGCCCTCGGGCGGCGGCTTGCGGACATGCACCGGGTGCTCGCCACCTGCGGTGCGCTTCCACGCGCCACGGCCGACGATGCCGCCGAACAGCTCGCCGAGAGCGGGAATGCCGACCACGCCGAGATAAGCAGCGCCGTTCCGCACCAGCCCGATGTTCACGGCGAACTCGTCGTGCCCGGCGATGAACTCGCGGGTGCCGTCGAGCGGATCGACCAGCCAGTACTCGTCCGTCGGCGCGGTGATCCGGCCGGCCGCCACTTCCTCCTCGGCGATGACGGGGATGTGCGGCACCGCCGTGCGCAGCCCGGCGACGATCACCGCCTCGGCGGCATGATCGGCCGCCGTCACGGGGGAGGCGTCGGACTTGCGCTGCGGATCGAAGCCGTGCGCGCGCACGGCGAGGATCGCGGCGCCTGCCTTCAGCGCGAGCCCGGCGGCGAGTTCCAGGAGATCGGTGTCGGTCATCGTGCGGTGATAAGGGCGCGCCTGCCCGCCCGCAAACGAAGATGGCGCGGCGGAGCGGCAGCCGCTTGAGGCGGCGCCCGGCTGCGCGCAGTCTGGCGCCATGCAGATCAGGTTCATCGTTTCCGCTCCGCTCGATTCGCCGAGCGGCGGTTTTTTCTACGCGCGCCGGATGATCGAGGGCCTGCGCGCGGCCGGCCGGTCGGTTCCCGTGAGCATCATCCCGACGGCGCACCCGGCGCCCGACGACGCCGCGCGCGAAGCGGCCCGCGTTGCGCTCGCTGGTGCCGAGACCTTGCTGATCGACGGTCTCGCGCTGCCCGCCTTCGTCGGCATGGGCGATGCGCTCGCCGAAGCGGGCGCGCTCGGCTTCGTGCATAACGCGGTCGCCCTCGGCGACGGCGTGCCGGACACCGCGCGCCCGGCCCTGCGGAACACGGCGCTGCGCCTGCTGCCCCGGCTGCGTCGCGTGATCGCCAGCAGCGAGGCGGTTGCCGGGCGGCTCGCGGAGGAGTTCGGCGCCGACCCGCAGCGTATCCGCGTGGTCGTGCCGGGCACCGACGACGCGCCGCGTGCGCAAGGATCGGGCGGCCCGGGCTGCGCGATCCTTTCGGTCGGCGCGCTGATACCAAGAAAGGGCCATGACGTGCTACTGCGGGCGCTCGCGCGCCTGTTCGATCTCGACTGGCGGCTGACCATCGTTGGTTCGGCCACGCGCGATCCCGAACATGCGCGCGCGCTGAAAGAACTTGCCACTTCGCTCCGCATTGAGGCGCAGGTGCGCTTCGCCGGCGCGCTCGGCGACGCCGAGCTCGACAGGCTGTGGAACGAGTCCGACCTGTTCGCGCTCGCCAGCAACTGGGAGGCATACGGCGCCGCCGTCGCCGACGCGCTGCGGCGAGGATTGCCGGTCGCCGTGACCAACGGCGGCGCGGGTGCGGCGTTGGTGCCTCCCGAGGCCGGCGTGGTCGTCTCGCCGGGCGATTGGGAGCAGTTGTCGAAGGCGCTGCGCCGGCTGATCTTCAGCCCGGAGCTGCGCCGCGACATGGGCGAGGTGGCGTGGGAAGCCGGGCGCAAGCTGCCGACATGGCCCGAGCAGGTGCAGGCGTTCGCCCGCGCGCTCGCCGACTGAGGAGACCATAACGATGCTGCTCGGCGCGATCGCCGACGACTTCACCGGCGCGACCGATCTGGCCTCCATGCTGGTGCGCAACGGGATGCGGACGGTGCAGCTCATCGGTGTGCCGCGCGACGGCGAGAAGCCGCCCGATGCCGACGCGGTCGTCGTGGCGCTCAAGTCGCGCACCGCGCCGGTGCGGCAGGCCGTGGAGGAAAGCCTCGCTGCGCTTTCCTGGCTGCGCGCGGCCGGCGTGCGACAGGTGTTCTTCAAATACTGCTCGACCTTCGATAGCACCGATCAGGGCAATATCGGCCCGGTGGGGGATGCGCTGATCGCGGCGCTCGGCTGCGGCTTCGCCCTTGCCTGTCCCGCCTTTCCAGCCAACGCCCGCACGGTCTATCAGGGGCATCTGTTCGTCGGGTCGGCGCTCTTGAACGAGAGCGGGATGGAGCACCATCCGCTCACACCGATGACCGATCCCGACCTGGTCCGCGTGCTTGGCCGCCAGAGCACCGGCGCCGTCGGCCTCGTGCCATTTACGATCGTCGAGCAGGGCGCGCCGGCTATCCGGCAGACAATGACCGCGCTGAAGGAGCAGGGGCACCGCTGGGCCATCATCGATGCGGTTAAGGACGAGCATCTGCGTGCCATCGGCGAGGCGGCGGAGGGCCACGCGCTGGTAACCGGCGGCTCCGGCGTCGCGATGGGATTACCCGACAATTTCCGCCGCGCCGGCCTGCTCGCGACCGTCGATGCGGGCGCGCTACCCACAGTGGCGGGCGCGGCCGCGGTGATCGCGGGTTCCTGTTCGCGCGCGACACTCGGGCAAGTCGCCGCCGCGCGAGAGCATGTGCCCGTGCTCGCGCTCGATCCGCTCGCGACCCCGGATGCCGCGGCGCTGAGCGAATCGGCGCTCGCCTGGAGCAACGGCAAGCTCGGCGCGCAGCCGGTGGTGATCGCGGCCTCGGCGCCGCCCGATCAGGTGGAGGCGGTGCAGCGCAAGCTCGGGCGCGATCAGGCGAGCGCGTTGATCGAGGAAACGCTGGCGCGGGTGGCCGACGGGCTCGTCCTGCGCGGCGTGCGCCGCCTCGTCGTAGCGGGCGGGGAAAGTTCGGGCGCGGTCGTGCAGCGCCTCGGTGTGCGCCGCCTTCGGATCGGCGCGGAGATCGATCCCGGCGTGCCCTGGACGCTCGCCGATGGCGACCGCGGTCCGCTGCTGCTCGCGCTCAAGTCCGGCAATTTCGGCGCGCGCGATTTCTTCCTGAAAGCATTCGCCGCCCTCGGCTGAGGAGACTGAGCATGGACGAGCAAGCCCTGCGGTGCCTGTTGGTCGATCTTGCCGCAAGCTTGTTCGCGCGCGGCTACTCGGTGGGTTCCGCCGGCAATATCAGCGCGCGCCTACCGGATGGGCGCTACCTGATGACGCCGACCAACTCCTGCCTCGGCCGCCTGTCGGCCGAACGGCTCTCGTTGCTCGATGCGGCGTTCGCCCATGTCGATGGCGACAAGCCCTCGAAGGAAGTGTTCATGCACCGCGCCTTCTACCGCGCGCGGCCGGGCGCGGGGGCGGTCGTGCATCTTCATTCGACGATGGCAACCGCGATCGCCTGCCTGCCGGAGACGGACGCGGAGCGGGCGATTCCACCACTGACGCCCTATTTCGTCATGCGGATCGGGGAGCGGCTTCCGCTCGTGCCCTATTTCCGCCCCGGCGATCCGGCGATGGAGCCGGCAATCGCCGCCGCAGCCCGGAACGCGCGCGCGGTGCTGCTTGCCAACCACGGCCCGGTTGTGTGCGGCGCAACATTGACCGAGGCGGTTTATGCCGCCGAGGAGTTGGAGGAAGCGGCGAAACTGGCGCTGCTGCTGCGCGAAACCAACCCGCGGCGGCTGAGCGCGTCGCAGGTCGCGGAACTCATCGGAAGTAGCTGAGGGGGGCGAAAGCGGCTTCCGTCGCACCGCCGCTGCGGTCCCCTGGCGTCGTGGTGCTGAGGACCGAAGCGGACAGCGCGACGGAAAGATCATCCGCCCTACGCCGGCGACTCGTCGTCGCCGCGCAGGATGTCGTCGTCGCCCGGAGGCGTCGCCGGCATCGCGGGGGCCTTTCGCCGGCGCGATGCGGCCTTCTTGCGCGCTGGCGCCTTGCGCGCGGCGGTCTTGCGGCCCGCCTTGCGAGCGCCGGTCTTCCGGCCCGCGGCCTTTCGGCCGGCGGTTTTCCGAGCGGCGGTCTTGCGGCCGGCGCTCTTGCGCGCCGTGGTCTTGCGGGCGGCGCCCTTCTTCGCGGTGGTCTTGCGCGCGGCGGTCTTGCGGCCGGCGCCTTTCTTCGCCGCGGATTTGCGCGCGGCGGCCTTGCGGGCCCCGGTCCTGCGGCCAGCCGTCTTGCGGCCTGCGGTCTTCCGGGAACCTGCTCGCATCGCCAGCGGCTTCGCGCGCGACTTGTCGGTGCTGCCGTCTTCTGTGCTCACCTGAGAACTCCTGCTTCCCAAAACGTGGTCGATGCGCGGCAACAGCGCCGCACACGCGGCAGGTTCCGCTGCTTATGCCCGGCGAGGCCGATGCGGCTCGCGCACCGTGTCGCCAGAAGCCGGCACTCGTTGGTCCGGGCGAAGCTGCGGTCCATGGACCGTCCTTCCGTAACGCAGGCCCGCGCGGTGCGTACGACGATTCGCGAATCGCGCGCGTGCATGCCGATTCCGCTATCTCGCTTGCGCGCGATGCATGTCAACAAAAACCAGTCGTTTCTTCCCGATCCCAAGAAGATTTCCGTTGCTTGTGACCGTCCGCGGCGGATGCGCCGCGGATTCGGCGCGCGCGCCGCCCGAAAACAAACCGCCGCGGCATCGCTGCCGCGGCGGCTGCGTGGTCCCCGATCGGGCTTGGGCGCGCTACGTGCGCTCCTTCAGCGGGACGAAACGCTTGTCCTCGGGGCCGATATAGTTGGCGGTCGGGCGGATGATCTTGCCGTCGATCCGCTGCTCGATGATGTGGGCGCTCCAGCCGGACGTCCGGGAGATCACGAATAGCGGGGTGAACATCGCCGTCGGCACGCCCAGCATGTGGTAGCTGACGGCGCTGAACCAATCGAGGTTGGCGAACATGCCCTTGGCGTCGGCCATCACCGCCTCGATCCGGTCGGCGATGTCGAACATCTTCAGCGATCCGGCCTCCTCGGAGAGGCGCCGGGCGACGCCCTTGATGACCTTGTTGCGGGGATCGCTGACCGTATAGACCGGGTGACCGAAGCCGATGACCACTTCCTTGTTGGCAACGCGGCGGCGGATGTCGGCCTCGGCCGCGTCGGGCGTGTCGTACCGCTTCTGGATCTCGAAGGCGACCTCGTTGGCGCCGCCGTGCTTGGGCCCGCGTAGCGCGGCGATCCCGGCGCAGATCGCGGAGTAGAAGTCGGACCCGGTGCCCGCCACCACCCGGCAGGCGAAGGTCGAGGCGTTGAACTCGTGCTCGGCGTAGAGGTTGAGCGAGGTATGCATCGCTCGCACCCAGCTCGCCGAGGGCGGGCGGCCGTGCAGCAGGTGCAGGAAGTGCCCGCCGATCGAGTCGTCGTCGGTCTCGACATCGATCACCCGCCCGTTGTGGGCGTAGTGGAACCAGTAGAGCAGCATCGACCCCAGCGAGGCCATCAGCCGGTCGGCGATGTCGCGTGCCCCGGGCGGGTTGTGGTCGTCCTTCTCGGGCAACACGCAGCCAAGGGCGGAAACGCCGGTCCGCATCACGTCCATCGGGTGCGAGGCGGCGGGCAATGTCTCCAGCGCCTCCTTCACCGCCGCCGGCAGCCCGCGCAGCGCGCGCAGCTTCTGCTTGTAGGCGCGCAGTTCCGCCTCGTTCGGCAGGGTGCCGTGCACCAGCAGATGGGCGATCTCCTCGAACTCCGCCGCTTCGGCCACATCGAGGATGTCGTAGCCCCGGTAATGGAGGTCGTTGCCGGTGCGCCCGACCGTGCAGAGCTCGGTGTTGCCGGCCACGACGCCGGAGAGCTGGACCGATTTCTTGGGGCGGGCGGTGTTGGTGGGCGTGTCGGACATGGGGGACTCCTGTGGTTTCAGGAACCGGCATGCCGGGGCAAGCCCGGCGATGACGATCTTAGAAGATGCCGGGCTTGCCGATGGTGAGTTGGCCGGCGGGCAGAGCGATGTTCAAAGCGTGCAGCTCGCCCGCCGGCAGGCGCGGCAAGTCTTGCACCGCCTCCAGGAAGCGGTTCGCCTCCCGTGCGGAGATGATCCCGTCGGTCAAGGTCAGGAACTTCCTGACGTAGTCGTCGCGGCCGAACGGGCGCGCGCCGTTCGGGTGAGCGTTCGCCACGCCGAGCTCATCCACGATCCGGCTGCCGTCCTGCATGATCACTTCCACGCGCCCACCGAACGCCAGCTCGTTCGGGTCGGTAGCGTGATAGCGCCGAGTCCACTCGGGGTCCTCGCGCGTCTCGATCTTGTGCCAGAGTCGCACCGTGTCGGCCCGGGCGGCACGGCGCGGCGCGTAGCTATCGACGTGGTGCCAGCGCCCGTCCTGCAGGGCGACGGCGAAGATGTACATGATCGAATGATCGAGGGTCTCCCGGCTCGCCTTCGGGTCCATCTTCTGCGGATCATTGGCGCCGGTGCCGATCACGTAGTGGGTGTGATGGCTGGTATGGATGACGATCCGTTCGACCTGCTCGAGATCGGGGATACGTTGGCGCAGCCGGAAGGCGAGGTCGATCAGCGCCTGGGACTGGTATTCGGCGCTGTGCTCCTTCGTGTAGCTGTCCATGATCGCGCGCTTCGCCTCGCCCGGTTCGGGCAGCATCACCTGATAGACGGCGTCCGGCCCGTCGAGCATCCAGGCGATCACGCTGTCCTCGCCTTCATAGATCGGGCTCGGCGCGCCCTCGCCGCGCATCGCGCGATCGACCGCCTCGACCGCCAGCTTGCCGGCATGCGCCGGCGCGAAGGCTTTCCACGAGCTGATCTCGCCCTTGCGTGATTGGCGGGTGGTGAAGCTCACATGCACCGCCTGCTGCACCGCCTGGTAGATCGTCTCCACCGGCAGCCGCAGCAGCGTGCCGATGCCGGCCGCCTGCGCCGGGCACAGATGGGCGATGTGGTCGATCTTGTGCTTGTGCAGGCAGATCGCGCGGACAAGGTCGATCTGGATCTCATAGCCGGTGGCGATGCCGCGGATCAGGTCGCGCCCGGACTTCGCCATGGCCTGCGCGACGGCGAGAATGGGCGGGATGTTGTCGCCCGGATGGGAGTAGTCGGCGGCGAGGAAGGTGTCGTGCATGTCGAGCTCGCGCACCGCCGTTCCGTTGGCCCACGCCGCCCACTCCGGGCTCACCCTGTGGCGCGCTGGGACGCCGAAGACGGTGGCGCCGTCGCCGCGCCGATGGCCGAGCGCGGCATCGCGCGCGGACACGACCGGCCTGCGGTTGATCGCGGCGATGGCGACGGCGGCGTTGTCGATGATCCGGTTGACGATCATCGCCGCGACGTCCTTTTCGACCGGCACCTTGTCGGCGGCGACCTCAGCGATTTTCCAGGCGAGCTGCGCCTCGCGCGGCAACTCGGCCTTGGAGGGATGAACACGGACCTCATGCAGCTTCATGCGGGCGATCTCCGGCGATGGACGCTCTCGTCCGGGCTTCGTAAGGTCGCCCGTCCGCAGCGGCAAGACGCCGCGGCGCGGCATCGGGAGTGCAGCGGAGTACATATTAAGTGTCGCACGCTCCGTTCGACCGCTTGTTCCTGGGCGACATCGTCGGCCCGGACAGCATTATCCGTCAGGGCTTCGTCGCCGCGCGCGGCGAGACCATCGCCGCGATCGGGCAGGGCGCACCGCCGCCCGCCGGGGAAACCGTCGATTTCACCGGCAAGCTGATCCTGCCCGGGCTCGTCGACGGGCACATGCACACCTCTTCGGCGATCGGTTGGGCCGGGATAGAGGGCGCGACGCGCAGCGCCGCGGCGGGCGGCGTCACCACCTGCTGCGACATGCCCTATGACGTCCCGCATCCGGTGACCGACGGCGCCAAGCTGGAAGAAAAGATCGGGTGGGTGCAGCGCACCGCTCATGTGGACATGGCGCTCTACGGCACCATCACCAAAACCGGTGGGCTGGAAGCGATCCCGGAGCTTGCTGCGGGCGGCATCTCGGCCTTCAAGCTCTCTACATATGAGTACGACCCGGTGCGCTTCCCGCGCATCGACAATCCGACGATGCTCGCCGCCTTCCGGCTGATCGGCCGCACCGGCCTGCCGGTTGCCATCCACAACGAAGACCAGGAGACGGTTGAGCGGCTGACGGCGGAGGCGAAGGCCGCCGGGCGAACCGATCCGATCATGCATTGCCGCACCCGCCCGCCGCTGGTCGAGACGATGGCCGACCTCGCCATCTTCGAGATGGGACGCGAAGCGGGTGCGCACGTGCACATCGCCCATTCCTCGCTGGCGCGCGGGTTCGACATCGCCGAAGCGTTCCGTCGCCGCGGCGGACGCGACGGGTTCGATGCCACCGGCGAGGCGTGCATCCAGTATCTCTGCATGACGGAGGCCGACATCGTGCGGCTGGGCGGGCGGGGAAAGTGCAACCCGCCCTTCCGGGAGGCGGGGGAAATCCCGCGCATGTGGGAGGCGCTGCTCGCCGACAAGATCACCTATGTCTCCACCGATCATGCGCCGTGGCCGCTCGA
The DNA here is from genome assembly GCA_035685165.1 of Acetobacteraceae bacterium. Taxonomy (GTDB): domain Bacteria; phylum Pseudomonadota; class Alphaproteobacteria; order Acetobacterales; family Acetobacteraceae; genus DATFDN01. The sequence continues at coordinate 196,555 of DASRBI010000004.1, read as the reverse complement.
GCGCAAGACGCTGCCCGACATTTTCGCTTGCGGCGCCGGCCTGATCGGCTTGCAGAGCTTCGCGGCCCTGATGTTCACCCTGCTCGAGGAGCGCGGGCTGCCGCCGACCCTGATGGCGCGCTACTGCGCCGAGCGCAGCGCGCGCTTGCATGGCCTTTATCCCAAGAAGGGGGCGCTGCGTCCGGGCTCCGATTGCGACCTGCTCGTCCTGGAGCGCGGTTCCTTCACTTTCGACGAGGCGGCGATCGTCGATCGGCCGGAACTCCGCTGGTCGCCCTATCACGGCCGGACGATGCGTGGGCGTGTCGCGGCCACCGTTCTGCGCGGCCAGCTTATCTGGGACGGCAACCGCGTGCTCGCCGCGCCCGGCTCGGGCCGGTTCGTTCCGCGGCAGACCGTCTAGGCCGGCGCGCGGGGTGGCGCCAGATGCGCCGGCGCGTGATGGCGTGGGGGGCGCTGGCACTCACCGCCGGCGCGCTGGCGGCGCTCGCGGCGCACATGCGGCGCGACGTGCCGCCCGATTGCCGCGATCCGCGGACATTGGCGCTGGTCCGGCATAGCCTGGTCGAGCATTTCGGCCTGCCGCCCGAAACACGCATCGCCGGGATCAGGACGGTCGCCGGAGGCCCGCTTGCATTCCAGTTCGTCTGCGAGGCCGATCTCGAGAACGTCGATCTGGCGCGTTTGCCCTCGGGCGCGCGCCCCGGCTTCGTGCGCTACACGAGCCGCCTCAAAGATCACCGGCGGCTCCACGACGTGACAGTGGAGATTCTGCCGCTTTTGTTTTGGCAGAAGGTGTACTGAACCGCCGCGCGCGGCTCAGCCCGCGTCCGGCTCGCGCGCCAGCACACCGAGCGCCGCCGCCACGCCGAAATCGGCGGGCAGCGCGCTCTTGGGGAACAGGCGGTTCACATGGCCCATCTTGCGCCGCGGCCGCGCCTCACCCTTGCCGTAGAGATGCGGAATGAGGCCCGGCGTGGCGAGGATCTGCGGCCAGAGCGCGAGATCCTCGGGACCGACGAGGTTCCGCATGACTGCATCCGAATGGCGCACGGCCGGCGGAAGCGGCAGGCCGGCGACGGCGCGGATGTGCATCTCGAATTGGCTCGCCGGGCAGGCGTCGAGTGTCCAATGTCCCGAATTGTGCGGGCGCGGCGCGATCTCGTTGGCGAGCACGCGCCCCTCGGCGTCGACGAACATCTCAACGGCGAGCAGCCCGACCAGATCGAGCCCCTCGGCCACGGTGCGGGCGATGCGCTGCGCCTGCGCGGAGACCGTTTCCGGGACGCGGGCGGGCGCGAAGCTCAGATCGAGTATGTGATCGCGATGCCGGTTCTCGACCGTGTCGAACGCGACCATCTGCCCGTCGGCGCCGCGCGCGATGATCACGCTGATCTCCGCGGCGAAATCGACGAAGCTCTCCAGGATCAGCGGCTTCGGTTCCAGGCGCGCGAAGGCGGGGGCTAGGTCGGCCGCTTCGCGCAGCCGCGCCTGGCCCTTGCCATCATAGCCGTAGCGTGTGGTTTTCAGCACTGAGGGCAGGCCGATGCGCGCGACCGCCGCCTCCAGCTCCGACAGCGACGCGACCGATGCCCACCGCGCGGTCGCGACGCCATGCCGGTTGAGGAAGTCCTTTTCGACGACCCGGTCCTGGCTGATGCGCAGGACGGAAGGTGCCGGCCGCACGGGCTTGATCGACGCCAGGAGCTCCAATCCTTCGGCGCTGACGTTCTCGAACTCGAAGCTGATCACATCGACCGAGTGGGCGAACTGACGCAGGCTGGCGGGATCGCTGTAGTCGCTCAGTGTCACCGCGTCGGCCACCTGCCCGGCAGGACTGTCCGGCTCGCGCGTCAGGATATGGCACTTGTAGCCGAGGCGCGCTGCCGCCATCGCGGACATGCGACCGAGCTGGCCGCCGCCGACCAGCCCGATCGTGGCGTTGGGTGGAAGCGGAAAGTTCATGCGTCCGGGGAGGGGGTTTCCGCCACCGCACCGGTTTGCGCGGCGCGGAGCACATCGAGCCGGCCGGCCAGCGCCGGGTCGCCAAGAGCGAGGATCGCGGCGGCGAGCAGGGCGGCGTTGACCGCGCCGGCGCGCCCGATCGCGAGCGTGCCCACCGGTACGCCTGCGGGCATCTGCACGATTGACAGCAGGCTGTCCAAGCCTTGGAGAGCCTGGCTCTCCACGGGCACGCCGAGAACCGGCAGCGGGGTCCACGCGGCGCACATCCCCGGCAAATGGGCAGCGCCGCCGGCCCCGGCGATGATCACCTTCAGGCCGCGCTCCCGGGCCGCCTGGGCGTAGGCGCGCAGCCGCTCGGGCGTCCGGTGCGCCGAGACGATCCGCGACTCGAAGGGCACCTCCAGCCGCTCCAGCGTTTCGGTGGCGTGGCGCATGGTTTGCCAGTCGGACTGGCTTCCCATGATCAGCCCGACCAACGCGGCGGCACCCATTAGGCGATGTCGTCCGGGATAAGCCGGCTTTCGAGCCGGGCGATCTCATCCTTCAGCAGCAGCTTGCGCTTCTTCAGCCGCTGAAGCTGGAGCTGGTCGATCGGCCCCTGCTCGGCGATCCTGGCGATGATCGTGTCGAGATCGCGGTGCTCGCTGCGGACCTCATGCAGGCGGCGCAGCAGACTGTCCCGGTCGGTCAGCATGGTGCGAGCTTAGCACGGGCGGCGGCGCGCAATCTTCGTTCGTTTTCAACCTCCGGCTTGCCGTAACGCGCGCCTGGCCTAATGTCCCCGGGCGTAGCGTCGCGGGCCGGGGGCGCAGCCAGCCCCGGTGCCGGCCCGCCTGCCAGAGGAGGGGTCATGAACCTGCAGGCTCGTCTTGAATCGCTGAAAGAGCGCCACGCGGCGCTGGAAAGCCAGATCCTCGACGAAGACCAGCGCCCCAGGCCGGACAGCGACACTCTCATGCGGCTCAAGCTCGAAAAGCTGCACGTCAAGGAGGAGATTGAGCGCCTCCGCCAGCAGGTTCAGGTCGCCTAGGCGACCTCTTCATGGGCCGGGGCAGGCGGTGGCGGCACCGCTTGTCCTTCCCGCTCCAGCCGTTCGTTGGCCGCCGCGACGGCGGCGTTCAGGTCCGACTGGCTGCACAGGCCAAGGATCACCGGGTCGATCGGCTTGATGTTGGCGCTGTTCCAGTGGGTGCGGTCGCGCACCTTTTGGATTGTCTCCTTGGTGGTCCCGAGCAGCTTGACCACCGCCATGTCGCCGAGCTGCGGGTAGTTGCGGAGCAGGAAGGCAATCGCGTTCGGCCGGTCATTGCGCTTGGCGACCGGCGTGTAGCGCCCGCCGCGGGACCGCTTCGGTTGCGGCAGGTGGCTCGGCAGCAATTGCAGCCGCGCCTCCGGGTCGGCTTCGCAGCGGCGGATTTCCTCCATCGTGAGCTGGCCGTTCGCCACCGGGTCATAACCTACGATCCCCTGCGCCACCTCGCCGTCGGCGATGGCCTGCACCTCGAGCGGGTGCATCCCGCAGAATTCGGCGATCTGCGTGAACGTGAGCGCGGTCTTCTCGATCAGCCACACGGCGGTGGCCTTCGGCATCAGGGGGAGGGCCATGTTACCATCACCTTCAGGCTCGGGGGCTGTAGGCGTGCGACGTCTTCGGACGGCGCGTGCAGAAAAAATCTCGCTGCAGCGCCCGCGAGCGAGCGGGATATGACGAGCGGCGCGAAGTAGGTCAAGGGCGCCGCCGGAACGATGGGGGACCGCAATGCTGGAAGACGAAGATAACCTGCCCCGCCGGCGGCCCCGGCTCGAAAAGCCGGTCCTTGATAGCTGGGGCGTGGAGGAGCTGAATCTTTACATCGCTGAGCTGCGCGAGGAAATCGCTCGGGCGGAGGCAGAGATCGCTCGCAAGCAGAGCCACCGGAGCGCAGCCGACTTGTTCTTCCGCAAGCCCTAGTCGCAATCGCGCCTTTCTGAGGAGGCGGAAACAAACCGAGGATCGGTCCGCGACTCAAGGTTGCGCAGCGCCGGTATCGAATGAATCCGGCAGGCACGAGCACAGGAGTAGCGGAAAATGTCAGGAGTGGCACAGGTCGCCGATTTCGAGCTCGTCGAACGCCATGAGGCGTGGACCCCGAGCGGGCCGGTGACAACCCGATTGCCCGATCCCGAAATCGAGTTGCTCGAGAGCCGGTCGATGGCGACCGTCGCCGAACCAGGAACCATGGCCCTGTTCGGCTTGGCGACCGGGACGTGGATGGCGGGCGCGGCTTTTGGTGGCTTCGTGACGCTGGCGACCGAGCCCGCGCTCGCCGTTGTTCTGATCGCCTTCGGGGGGGTCGCGCAATTCATTGGTGGGCTGGTCGCCTACCGACGCGCCAATGCGCTCACTTCCAACGCGTTCTGCTGTTACGGCAGCTTCAACACGATCGTCGGGACCATCCTGCTGCTGGAGGCGGGCGGGCTGATGGTGCACGGCGGCGGCGCCGCGACCATCCTCGGGTGGTTGAACTGCACGTTCGCTTTTATCTCGCTCGCGCTGATGCTGGCGGCCCTGAGCCGCAACGTGATGAGCGCCGGCATCTTCGGCTGCCTGATGGCGGGCTATGCGCTGATCGGCACCTCGCAGTTCTATGTCGGTCCGAACGCTCATGCATCCTCTGCCGGCGGCGTGGCGGCGGCGGGCGGCGCGCTTCTGTTCGCGGCAGCGTTCCTCGCCTTCTACATGGGCATGGCGCTGGTCGTAAACAGCACGTGGAAGCGCAGCCGGCTGCCGCTGTTCGGCGAAGCCTAGCCACACTGCTTTGATTCGTCCGTGCCGGGTGCGCGGGCGAAGCAACCGCGCGCGTCAGGCCACCAGCGGCGCGCGTTCCATCGCGGCGCGCGCCCAGGCCTCCCCGGCATCCTCGTCGAACAGCTCGGTGAGCTTCTTCATCATCGTGCCGCCGAGTTCCTCGGCGTCCACGATGGTGACGGCGCGGCGGTAATAACGGGTCACGTCGTGACCGATCCCGATCGCGATCAGCTCCACCTGGTCGCGCGATTCGATCTCCCGGATCACCTCGCGCAGGTGCTTTTCCAAGTAGTTGCCGGGGTTCACCGACAGCGTGGAGTCGTCCACCGGGGCGCCGTCGCTGATCACCATCAGGATGCGCCGGTGCTCGGGCCGCACGACGAGCCGCCGATAGGCCCAAAGCAGCGCCTCGCCGTCGATGTTCTCCTTGAGCAGACCTTCCCGCAGCATCAGTCCGAGATTCTTGCGCGCGCGCCGCCACGGCGCGTCGGCCGCTTTGTAGACGATATGGCGCAGGTCATTGAGCCGCCCCGGGTTGCGCGGCTTGCCGTCCTGCACCCATTTCTCCCGGCTTTGCCCGCCTTTCCAGGCGCGCGTCGTGAAGCCGAGAATCTCCACCTTCACCGCGCAGCGTTCCAGCGTGCGCGCCAGGATGTCGCCGCACATCGCGGCCACCGTGATCGGCCGCCCGCGCATGGAGCCGGAGTTGTCGATCAGCAGCGACACCACCGTGTCGCGGAACTCGGTCTCGGTCTCGCGCTTATAGGAGAGCGCGTGCAGCGGGTTCGTAACGACGCGCGACAGCCGCCCCGCGTCGAGCAAACCCTCCTCCAGGTCGAACTCCCAGGACCGCTGCTGCTGCGCCATCAGCCGCCGCTGGAGACGGTTGGCGAGCTTGGAGATCACGCCCTGAAGGTGCTGAAGTTGCTGGTCGAGTTGCTGGCGCAGCCGGGTCAGCTCGTCGGCATCGCACAGATCTTCCGCCGACACCTCCTCGTCGAACTGGCGCGTGTAGGCGCGGTAGATGGCGCTATCGTCCGGGTTAGGCCGCTCTCGGCGCGGCTGCGGGCCGCCCGGACGATCATCGCCTTCGGCGATCGCCGCCTCTTCTTCGCTGTCTTCGCCCTCGTCGTCGGCCGCCTCACCCTGCATCTCCTCGGGTTGCGCGCCGAGCATCGATTCGGTGTCGCTCTCCGACTGCCCCTCCGAGTCGGCGGAATTGTCCTGCTGGCTGCTGTCCTCGCCGCCCTCTTGGCCTTCCTCGCTGTCCTCGTCGGTTTCGGCGTCGCTTTCGGCTTCGGCGAGCTGCATCGCGGCGAGTAGCTTGCGCGCCGCGCGGGTAAAGGCACGCTGGTCGTCCTGGGTCCGGCCGAGCTCCTCGAGCGCCGCCGCGGCTTCGGGTCCGAGCGTCTCCCGCCAGAGGTCGAGCACGCGCTGGGCGGCCTCGGGCGGCGCCTCGCCCGACATGTGTTCGCGGGCGAGCAGCGCGAGCGCCGCCGTGACCGGCAACTGGTCGCGCCGCGTCATGCGGTCGTAGCCCTCGGCCTCGCATTCCTCGACGAGCTTTGCCCGCAGGTTGGCGGAGACACCCGCCATGTGCCGCGCGCCCACGGTCTCGACCCGCGCCTGCTCCAGCGCGTCGTACACGTCGCGCGCCTCGCGGCGGGCCGGCATCCGTGCGTTGTGGATGGCGTCATCATGGTGGCGCAGCCTGAGCGCGATCGCATCCGAAGCGCCGCGCAGCTTCGCCATTTCGGCGGGCGGCAGCGCGCGGGTCGGCAGGGGCAGACGGGCGCGCTTACCCTGGAGGCCGGACGGGCCGGGCTGGAAGTTCACCTGCACGTCAGGCTGCTCGGCGATCGCGCGCAGCGCGCCGGCGGTAGCCCGCTTGAACTCCTCCGCCCGAGCGTTGTCCTTGTTCGATCCGCTCATCGCCGCAGCCGCAGCCGGTCAGACGAACCTCTTGGTCCCGAGCAGCCCGGTCGCGACCTCCTCGTTGAAGCAACGCTGATAATATTCGGCGACCGTCGCCCGCTCCGCCTCGTCGCACTTATTGAGGAACGTCATGCGGAACGCGAAGCCCACATCGCCGAAGATGCGCGCGTTCTCCGCCCAGGTGATGACGGTGCGCGGCGACATCACGGTGGAAATGTCGCCGTTGATGAAGCCGGCGCGCGTCAGGTCGGCCAGCGCCACCATCTGCTCCACGCGCTTTCGCATCGCCGCGTCCTTGGAATCGAGACCCATCTTGGCCAGCACGATGTTCGTCTCCATCGCGTGCGGCAGATAGTTCAGGGTGGCGACGATGTTCCATCGGTCCATCTGCCCCTGATTGATCTGTTGCGTGCCATGATAAAGGCCCGTCGTGTCGCCGAGCCCGACCGTGTTGGCAGTGGAGAACAGGCGGAAGGAGGGATGCGGGCGGATCACCCGATTCTGATCGAGCAGGGTGAGCTTGCCCTCCACCTCCAGCACCCGCTGGATCACGAACATCACGTCCGGGCGGCCCGCATCGTATTCGTCGAAGACGAGCGCGCAGGCGTGTTGCAGGCACCAGGGCAGAATCCCTTCGCGGAACTCAGTGACTTGCTTGCCCTCGCGCAGCACGATCGCGTCCTTGCCGATCAGGTCGATGCGGCTGATGTGACTGTCCAGGTTCACGCGGATACAGGGCCAGTTCAGCCGGGCCGCCACCTGCTCGATATGGGTGGACTTTCCGGTGCCGTGATAGCCCTGGATCATCACCCGGCGGTTGAAGGCGAAGCCCGCCAGGATCGCGAGCGTGGTTTCCTTGTCAAACTGATAGGCGTCGTCGATGTCCGGCACGTGCTCGGTGCGGACGGAGAAGGCGGGAACCTCCATGTCGGTATCCACCCCGAACACCTCCCGCGCCCGGACCGTGGTGTCCGGCAGGTCGATAGCGGAGGTGGGCCGAATGTCGGCGAGGGCGGCGACCTTGTTCATCAGCGAGCGTGTCCTGTTTGTTCCGTGTCGAGTCTAGTCTTCGGGTCTTTGCTGTCAAACGCGGGCACGCGGGCCCAGATGCGCGTTCGCGGCGGCTAAGCCGCGTGCACGGTTCCGGCCGCGCGGATCAGGCGGGAGCGGAGCGTGGCGTAGGCGAGATTGATGATCTTGAACCGCTCCTCGGCTGCGCGGTCGCCGCCGTTGGCGTCCGGGTGGTTGGCCTTGGCGAGCTCCTTGTAGCGGAGTTTCACCGCCTCCAGCGTGACCGGCCAGGTAAGGCCGAGTGCCCGGAGATGCTCGCGCAGCTCGGCCGGTGCCTCTGCCGGCCTGCCGTTCGCCCCCCCGGTGTGGCGCAGCCGCCCGGCGGGGAGCACGTTGAGCGGGTCGCGCAGCGTCTCGTCCCAATGGGAACCGCCGAGCCGGCCGAGCGGCCAGCTCGGGCGTTGCCAGGAGGTATCGCGACGCAGCTCCGCCTCGATCTGGGCCGGGGTCATGCCGCGGTAGAAGTCCCAGCGCGCGTTGTATTCGCGCACATGCTCGAGGCAGAACCAGTGGTAGTCGCGCAGGTTATGGCGTGACTTGGGTGCCCTGTACTGACCGGCTTCGTCGCATCCGGGCATGTCGCAGCTCCGACCCGGCGCCGCCGGGTCGGGGTCATAGGCCCGGGGTCGCGAGGAGCGTCGGGGCATGGCACAGAGCTATGTGCGACCAGCCTCCAGGCTTGGCAATGCCCGGTTGGCGTAACGAGCAGGAAGGCCGATATGTGCGCCATGCACAAACCCGAATCCCGTGCCGGCCGCGTCGAATCGGCGCTGCGGCGCGCCTTCGCGCCGTCCTTCCTGCGGATCACCGATGACAGCGCCAAACATGCCGGCCACGCCGGTGCGCGGCCCGGAGGGGAGACCCATTATTCCGTCCTGGTGGTTTCGCCACGCTTCGCAGGCTTGTCTCGGGTGGAGCGGTCACGCGCCGTATATGCGGCGCTTGCCGGTGAGCTCGGGTCCGGCCTGCACGCGCTTGCCCTCACGCTGCGGACGCCGGAGGAGCACGCCCGGCTCGGCGGGGAGTAGAATTTCCTCCGCAAACTCTCTAAGCCGCACGTTCCAGCACGAACAGTTCCTCGGGTGAGTCGAAGCGCGGCCCCTCATGGCAGACAAGCCCAGCCTCGATCGTCTCGACCGTGAAATCCTGCGACTATTGAGCGAGGACGCCTCGCTTTCGCTGGCCGAGATCGCCGCCAAGGTGGGGCTAACCCCCACCCCCTGCTGGAAGCGCATCCGCCGCATGGAGCAGGAGGGCGTGATACTGCGGCGGATCGCCGTGATCGATCCCGAGCGGGTCGGCTTGCCGGTTTCCGTGTTCGTCGAGGTGGAAACCGCGGATCATTCCGCCGCCTGGCTCGCGCGCTTCGCCGAGGTGATCGCGGGTATGCCCGAGGTCGTCGATGCCTGGCGCATGAGCGGCGACGTCGATTACCTGCTGCATGTCGTGGTGCCCGACATCGCCGCTTATGACGGGTTCTACCGCCGCCTGATCGGCGCGGTGCCGCTGCGCAACGTCTCCAGCCGGTTCTCGATGGAGCGCCTGAAGTCGGCGGCGCTCCCGATCTAATCAGCCACCCGGCGCGCCCTGAGTGTTCACGTAGAGCGCGTAGAGCCCGTGGCTTGCAGCCATGAACAGCCGGTTCCGCCAGCGTCCGCCGAAGCAGAGATTGGCGCAGCGCTCCGGCAGCTCGATATGGCCGATCGGGTCGCCACCGCGGTTGAACACGCGCACCCCGTCGAGCTCGGCGCTTCCCATCCCCCAGCCGCACCAGAGATTGCCGTCCACATCCACTCGGAACCCGTCCGGCGTGCCGCCGGCGGCGTCGATGAACACGCGCTGGTTCGAAAGCCGCGCGCCGCTGACGTCGAACGCCACGATCTTGCGGGTCGGCGTCGCCCGCGAAGCGACGACGTAGAGGGTCTTTTCGTCCGGCGAGAAGGCGAGGCCGTTGGGGCCTTCTACCTCGTCGGTCATCATCTGCGCCCGCGCAGTTTGCGGATCGATCCGCCACACCGCGGCGGGCAGCTCGGACTCCGCCTTCTCCCCCTCGTAATAGCCGAGCAGGCCGAACACCGGATCGGTGAACCAGATGGCGCCGTCAGAGGCGACCACCACGTCGTTCGGCGAGTTGAGCCGCTTGCCGTCGTGACTTTCCATCAGCACGGTCAGGGCACCGTCATATTCGGTCCGCACCACCCGCCGGCCGCGATGCTCGCAGGTGATCAGCCTGCCTTGCCGATCGCGCGTGTTGCCGTTGGCGTTGTTGGAGGGCTTGCGGAACACGCTGACCGCGCCGGTTTCCTCCTCCCAGCGCAGGATGCGGTCGTTGGGAATGTCGGACCACAGCAGGCAGCGCGCATCGCCGAACCACACCGGCCCCTCCGACCAGCGGCAGCCCGTGTAGAGCCGCTCCACCGAGGCGAGCGGCAGGCGGTATTTGTTGAACTCCTCGCCGAGCACCCGCACGGCGGGGTCAGGGTAGCGGGGGTTCGGTTCGTACATGGCGCATCCTCCGTTTTGCGGCCGAGAATACAGGGGACGGGACGGATGGCTACTGACGATGGGCGTGCTGGGACGGTCGGCGTGACTGCCATCCGGGCTTGCGCCGGATAGGCCTTGTGGCGGCGCCTTGTCCGGCCGCACTCTCGAAGCGAGCGAGGGGAGCAAGTGGATGGACCTGAAGGGGGCGGTCGCGCTGGTGACGGGCGGAAATGGCGGGCTCGGGCAGCGGATTTGCCATGCGCTCGCACGCGAGGGCGCGCATGTCGCGGTCGTCTATGCAAAGAGCCGCGAGCAGGCCGAGGGCGTGGCACGGGAGCTGGCCGGACGGCACCAAGTGGGCGCCGCCGCCCTCGCCTGCGACGTAACGGACCGGGTGGCGGTGGAGCGGGTGGTCGCCGACGTCGCCGGGCGGTTCGGACGGCTCGACATCCTGGTCAACGACGCGGCCTTCAACAAGGCCGTGCCGTTCCCCGACCTCGACGGGCTGACCGAGGAGCTGTGGGAGCGGATCATGGCCGTGAACCTCACCGGCCCGATGCGGCTGATGAAGGCGGCGGCGCCGGTGATGCAGGCGCAGGGCAGGGGGCGGATTGTCAATATCGCCTCGGTGGCTGGGCTCGGGCCGCAGGGCTCCTCGATCGCCTATGCGGTCTCCAAGGCGGGGCTGATCCACCTGACGCGCTGCATGGCGGTGGCGCTGGCGCCCGCGGTGCTGGTGAACTGCGTCGCCCCGGGCCTCTTGGAGGGCACGCGCGCGACGGCCAATCTGCGGGCCGAGCAGGTGCAGAACGCCGCCGCCGGTTCGCTGCTCAAGAAGGCGGCCGATAAGGACGACTGCGCGGACATGGTGGTGGCGATGTGCCGGACCGAGACCATGACCGGGCAGACGGTAGTGATCGATTCAGGGCGGACGTTCCACTAGCGTCCTGCACGCCCTTCCCCGGTGCGGCCGTCTGCCGCGCCGACCTCTCCCGCGCTGCGGGAGAGGTGGACTCGTCTGGGCCCTGTCCCTAGCTTGCGGGCCATGCCCGATAGCGCCGCGCTGCAAGAGATTCCAAAGGCATGGCCGTTTGCCGAGGCGGCCAAGGTGGCGGCGCGCCTGGCACGGACCGGGAAGGCGGAAGCCTTGTTCGAAACCGGCTACGGACCCTCCGGCCTGCCGCATATCGGCACGTTCGGGGAGGTGGCGCGTACCTCCTGGGTGCGGCACGCCTTCACCGAGCTCACCGGCAAACCCTCGAAACTGATCGCCTTCAGCGACGACATGGACGGGCTGCGGAAGGTGCCCGACAACGTGCCGAACCGGGACATGCTGGCCCAGCATATCGGCAAGCCGCTGACCCGCATCCCCGACCCGTTCGGAAGCCACGAGAGCTTCGGGGCACACAACAACGCGCGCCTGCGGGCGTTCCTCGATTCCTTCGGCTTCGACTACGACTTCGCCTCGTCCACCGACTACTACACGTCTGGCCGGTTCGACGCGGCGCTGATCCGCGTGCTCGAGACCTACGAGGCGGTAATGGCGGTGATCCTGCCCACGCTCGGGCCGGAGCGGCGCGTCACTTATTCGCCGATCCTTCCCCTTCATCCGCGCACCGGGCGGGTGATGCAGGTGCCGATGGAGGCGCGCGACCCGGTGGCCGGGACCGTGGTCTGGCGTGATCCGGAAACGGGCGAGCGGTTCGAGACCTCCGTGCGCGCGGGCGGCTGCAAGCTACAATGGAAGGCCGACTGGGCGATGCGCTGGTATGCGCTCGGCGTCGATTACGAGATGTCGGGCAAGGACCTCATCGACTCCGTGCGCCTGTCGGGGCGCATCTGCCGCATCCTCGGCGCCGATCCGCCCGAGGGGTTCACCTACGAGCTGTTCCTCGACGAGAACGGGCAAAAAATAAGCAAATCCAAGGGGAACGGACTCTCGGTTGAGGAATGGCTGCGATACGCGCCTCAGGAATCGCTCGGCCAGTTCATGTACGGCCAGCCGCAACGTGCCAAGCGGCTCTATTTCGACGTGATCCCGCGCGCGACCGACGAGTACCTGGCGAACGCGGTGAAGCTGCCCGAACAGAGCGAGGCGGAGCGGCGGCTCAATCCGGCCTGGCACATCCATTCCGGGCGGTTGCCAGACCATGGCGGCAGCCCGGTCTCTTTCGGAATGTTGCTCAATCTCGCGAGCGTGGTGAACGCCGAAAGCCCGGCGATCCTCTGGGGCTTCATCCGCCGCTATGCGCCCGAAGCGACGCCCGAGGCGATGCCGTTCCTGGACGGTCTGGTGGGCCACGCCATCGCCTACTACCAGGACTTCGTACGGCCGGCGAAACGGTATCGGCCGCCCTCGGCCATGGAGCGGGCGGCCCTTGCCGATCTTGCCGAGACGCTGCGCGGGATGGAGCCGGGCGCCGACGCCGAGACGATCCAGAACGCGCTTTACGAGATCGGCAAGCGCCATCCGTTCCCGGAGCTGCGGGCCTGGTTCGGCTGCCTTTATCAAGTGCTGCTCGGGCAGGAGGAGGGGCCACGCTTCGGCGGTTTCGTGGCGCTCTACGGGGTAGCGGAGACGGTGGCGCTGATCGAGGCGGCGCTGGCGCGCGCGGCCGACGCAGCCTGAGCCGTGCCGCCCGCCGTCGCGCGCGCCGCGCGGCAGGTGCCGGCGCTGGTCGGCGTGGTGCTGCTCGTGGCGGCGATCTGGGCGGTGCAGACCGAATTCCGCCAGCTCCAGCTTGCCGAGATCGGCCGCGACATCCGCCATATTCCGCATAGTGCGCTCGCGCTCGCGCTCGCGGCAACCGTGCTCGCCTACGCCGTCCTTACGCTCTACGACCGCCTCGGTACGATCTATGCGGGCAATCCGGTCAGCTACGGCCGGGTCGCCTTCGCCTCGTTCTGCGCCTATGCCCTTTCGCACAATCTCGGCTTCGCCGCCGTCTCGGGCGCGGCGGTGCGCTACCGGCTCTATTCGCATTGGGGCCTGTCGCCGGTCGAGATCGGCAAGACGATCGGCTTTTGCAGCCTGACCTTCGGCCTGGGCGCCATGGTGCTGGCGGGTGGCGTGCTGGTGCTGATCCCCCACGAGCTGCCCTATGCCGGAACCCATATGCCGCGCGGCGTCCTGCTCGGGCTCGGCGCGCTGCTGTGGGCGGCGGTCGCGGTCTACGTCGCCATCGCGGGCTGGCTCCCGCGCATCCGCGTGCGGGGGCACCTGATCGAGCTGCCCGGGCTTCGGATGTCGCTTTTGCAGGTGATGCTGGCGACAGCCGACGTGGCAGTGACGGCGACCATCCTGTGGTTTCTGCTGCCCCCGGGCCCGCGCCTTATCTGGCCGGTGTTCCTCGGCATCTACATCGCCGCCTATAGCGCGGGACTGCTGGCGAGCCTGCCGGGCGGGATCGGGGTGTTCGACACGGCGCTGCTGTTCGGCCTGTCGCCATTCCTGCCCGCACCGCGCATCGTCGCCGCGATCGCGGTGTACCGGCTGCTCTATTACGTCATCCCGCTGTTTCTGGCCGGGACGCTGTTCGCCGCCAACGAGATGCTGCTGCGCGGCGCGGCGTTCCTGCCCGGCGGCCGCGCCGTCGTGTGGACGCCGCGCTGGAGCGAGCCGGACTTCTCCGCCGCCGCCGCGACCGGCGCGGTCGGCCTGAGCGGGGCGATGCTGCTCGGCATGAGCCTGCTCGCGCCGGGCGAGATCGCGCTCACCTCATCCGCCATCGGCCCGCAAGCCGGGGAGTTCGTGCCCTCGGTGCTCGGGGCGGGGATTGTGGTGATGGCGATCGGGCTGGCGCGCCGCGTGAACGCCGCTTGGTACGGCAGTATGTTCCTGCTTGCCTTCGGCGCGGGGCTGATCCTGGCGCAGGGTGAGCGGACCTGGCCGGTGTTCGTGCTCGGCCTCTCGATGCTGGTGCTGGCGCCGTTCCGCGGCCTGTTTTACCGCCATGCGCGCCTGTTCAGCGGGCCGCTCGATCCTACCGCCGCGCTTTCCTTGTTCGCCCTGGCCGTGTGCGGCATCGCGCTGGCGAGCTTCCGCCGCCACGTGCATGGCCCGTTCTGGCACGTGATCCTCTACGCCGAGGCGCCTTGGGGGCTGCGGGCGAGCGTGGCCGTGGTGGTGGTGCTGGCGATCGTCGGCGGGCTGCTGCTGCTCCGCCCGGGCCGCGTGCGGCCGCGCCCGTGGGGGGTGGAGGCGCGGCTCAGGCTGATGATGCTGGGCGCGCGACCGCCGGAACATGCCGACGGGTTCGTCTATGGCGAGGGCGAGCGGGCGGCGGTCGCGTTCCGGCGGCTCGACAAGGTGCTGCTCGGGCTGGGCGATCCGGTCGGCGCGCCCTCGGACCGGGTTTCGGCGATCTGGCGGCTGAGCGATCTGGCGCGCCAGGAAGGGCGGCATCCGGCGTTCTGGCCGGTCGGGCCGGAACTCTTGAAGGTCTATGCCGATCTCGGCCTGACCGCGCTCCCGCTGGGGCCGGACGGACTGCCGACCCAGAATCCGGCCCCGGCGGCGCGATTCCTGGTCTGCGCAGCCGAGCGCGACTACGAGGGCCTGGTTGCCGAGCTGCCCTCCGTCAAGCGACTGTACGGCTGGGAAACAGCAGGGTCGAGGTGAATCCCTGCAGCGGCCGTGTAATATCTCGATGCGGATCGCGAGCGCGTCCCCGCCTTGCACCGGCCGAGCCCAGGATAAGGCCCGGGTGCACGTCCTCGAAGTGGAACGTCCGCTCCGGCAAACTTGGCATCTCCCCGGTTCCCATGGACTCGGACCGTAGCGGATACTCCCGGTCCGGATAGGTGGAGGGCTTGAATGTCACCCATCGGCGCGGCGCTCGGCATCGTCGCGGTGGTTGCGGCGGCGGCGGCGCTGGTGGCCGCCTTCCTGGTGCTGCGTGCGCTGCGGGAGATCGGCGCCCTACGGCTGCGCGCCGAGCAGGGGATCGCCGGGGAGCGGAGCGAAGCGGAAATGACGCGGCGGGTCCTGAGCACGGAGACCGCCGAGCGGATCGCTTCGCTTCGGGGTGCGCTCGATGCTGGGATCGAACAGGTCCGCACCATCCTGACCCGCGAGCAGGGCGAGCTGCGGCTGGCGCTGGCCGACGGGCAGCGGCGCACCGGGGAGGAGTTGCGGACCGTGCTGGAGGCGCGGCTCAAGGAGCTGCGGGAAGGGAACGAGGCGAAGCTCGCGGAGATTCAGCGGACGGTGAACGAACAGCTTCATAGCGCTGTCGAGAAGCAGATGACCGAGAGTTTCGCCCGGGTGATCGACCAGTTCGCCGCGGTGCAGAAGGCGATGGGCGACGTCCAGGCGGTAACGGCGCAGATCGGCGACCTCAAGCGCCTGTTCTCGAACGTGAAGACGCGCGGCGGCTGGGGCGAGGCGCAGCTTCGCGCCCTGCTCGACGACATCCTGCCGCCCGGCAGCTATGAGACCAATTTCCACCCGCGCGGCGACAGCGACGAGGCGGTGGAGTTCGCCCTGCGGATGCCGGTGCGCGGCGAGACGCCGCCCCTGTTGCCGATCGACGCCAAGTTCCCGGTCGAGAACTACGAGCGGCTGATCGCCGCTGCCGAGGCGGGCGACATCGAGGCCGAGCGCGCCGCGCAGAAGCGGCTCGAGCGGGCGGTGCGCGAGCAGGCGAAGAAGATCGCCTCCAAGTATATCTGCCCGCCGCGCACGGTGGAGTTCGCGGTGATGTATCTGCCGACTGACGGGCTGTTCGCCGAGGTCGCGCGCCTGCCGGGCCTGATCGACGATATCGGGCGGGATTGCCGCGTGCTGGTGCTGGGGCCAAGCCTGTTACCGGCGATGCTGCGAACGATCCAGCTCGGCTTCGTCACCCTCGCCCTGGAGCAGAAGGCCGATCAGGTGCGCGAGCTGCTCGGCGCCACGCGCACGGAGATGCTGAGAATGGACGAGGTGTTGGGCAAGCTCGCCAAGAACGCCGGCGCGATGACCAGCACGATCGAAAAGGCGCGCCAGCGAACGCGCGTTGTGCAGCGGAAGCTGCGGGAGGTCGAGATGGTCGATGCCGTGCGGACGCAGGAGGTGCTGGAGATCGAGGCAGAGGCCGATGAAGAGGAGGCCGCTTAGGGTTTCCTCAGGCCGCCGCCCGCGGCGTGATCCGCGCTAGTCTCGGCTGCGATCTGGCGCCGCCTCTGGAGCCGGTCGTAGTCCGACTGCAACCCCAGCCAGAATACCTCGGAAACACCGAAACGTTCGCCGCCGCGCGGGCGGGATGGCCCGACCTTATCGCCTAGTCGACCGCCGCGAGCTTGTCCTGGGTCTTGGTTTCGAAGTCGCTGGCGTCGTGGCGCTCGTGCAATTGCATCGCCGGATCACCGTTGAGCCGGTTCACCATCCGTCCGCGCCGCGCCGCCGGGCGGGCGTGGATCGCGTCGGCCCAGCGATTGACGTGCTTGTATTCGTGTGCCGACAGGAACTCCGCCGCGCCATAGAGCCAGCCCTTCACCAGCCCGCCGTACCAGGGCCAGACCGCGATGTCCGCGATGGTGTATGCGTCACCGGCGAGATAGGCATTGTCGGCCAGCCGTCTGTCGAGCACGTCGAGCTGCCGCTTCACCTCCATGGCGAAGCGGTCGATTGCGTATTCGATCTTCGTGGGCGCATACGCATAGAAATGGCCGAAGCCGCCGCCGAGGTAGGGCGCGCTGCCCATTTGCCAGAAGAGCCACGACAGGCACTCGGCGCGCTGCGCGCGTTCCGTGGGTAGGAAGGCGCCGAACTTCTCGGCGAGGTAAAGCAGGATCGCGCCCGACTCGAAGACACGGATCGGCGCCGGGCCGCTGCGGTCGAGCAGTGCGGGAATTTTGGAGTTGGGGTTCACGGCGACGAAGCCGCTGCCGAATTGCTCGCCCTCGCCGATGCGGATCGGCCAAGCGTCGTATTCGGCGCCCTGGTGGCCGAGCGCCAGCAGCTCCTCCAGCATCACCGTCACCTTCACGCCGTTCGGCGTGGCGAGCGAATAGAGTTGGAGTGGATGGCGGCCGACCGGCAGCTCCTTCTCGTGCGTCGGGCCGGAGATAGGCCGGTTGATGCTGGCGAAGCGCCCGCCGTTCGGCTTGTTCCAGGTCCAGACCTTGGGCGGGGTGTATTCGGACGTATCGGACATTAGGGGGCTCCGGATTGTTGCCCGCGAGCGTGGCTGCTTCGCCTGGACGGTGCAACCCGCGCCGGCCTCAAGGCCGGTTTTTAGTGTCCGACGAACCGGAACGCGGCGCCGGACTACCGCCGGGGCGGCGCTCCTTCCATATCCGAGGCATGAGCGGGATCGCGGAGCTTTTGGCGGGGCTCGATTGGGCGGGGATCGGGGCGGAACTCGACCTGCGTGGCTGCGCGGTGATCGGCCCGCTGCTCGGCCCGAGGGAGTGCCGGCACCTCGCCGCGCTGTTCGATCAGGATGCGCTCTTCCGCTCCCGCGTGGTGATGGCGCGGCACGGTTACGGGTCGGGCGAATACAAGTATTTCGCCTATCGGCTACCCGCGCCCGTCGCCGCGCTTCGTTCGGCGCTCTACCCTCCACTCGCCCAAATCGCGAACCGCTGGCAGGCGGCGCTGGGCGCGGACGGCGCTTATCCAACCGAGCACGACGCCTACCTCGCCCGCTGCCACGAGGTCGGCCAGACCCGTCCGACGCCGCTCCTGCTGCGCTATGGCCCGGGCGATTACAACTGTCTGCACCAGGACCTTTACGGCCCGCTCGTTTTTCCCTTGCAAGTGGCGATCCTGCTCGACGAGCCGGGGCGGGACTTCGAGGGCGGCGAGTTCGTGCTGACCGAGCAGCGGCCGCGGATGCAGTCGCGCGCCGAGGTGGTGCCGTTGCATCAGGGGCAAGGGGTGGTGTTCGCGGTCAATCACCGCCCCGTGCGCGGCGCGCGCGGGGTGTATCGTGTCGCCATGCGCCACGGCGTCAGCCGCCTGCGCGCCGGCAGGCGACATACGTTAGGGATCATCTTCCACGACGCCGCGTGAGGGCGGTCAGTGGCCGGGGAAGCGCATGAGCGCGGCCATGCCGCTCAGCGCCGCGAACAGGCCGCCGGCGCAGCTGCCCGCCCAAAGCTTCCGCTCGTAGCGGAGTGGCCTGGTGGAGCGCCTCGCTCAGCATTTCCGCCTGAACGCGCGGGAACATCCCGTCGGTGTCCAGGCTCTCATCCTTCCGCCGTTACACCGAAACCGCTAGCAACTCCTTGCGCCACCAGCCGAGCTCTTCGCGAATGACCGATGCCAGCCTGTCCCTCATCGGGCATAATCGCGGCCCGCCGCTGGAGGACGATCCCGATGCCTCCTGGCGCCTCTGGTGCTGGCGGCGGGCGAGCAAAAGAGCCTGGAGGGCATCGCGGGAGATCCTGCTCCGCCGCCTCGCCCGGGCCGAGGCCGTGGGCCTGACCTATCGCCGCTACACGCTGGAAATCCTGGAGCGCGGGCGGCATCTCTGACCCACCGGCCCTGGCGCCGCGCGCCGCGCTTTCCTAAGAACCCCCATGCCCCAGCTTGTCCTGCATAACACCCTGACCCGCCGGCGCGAGGCCTTCGCGCCGCTCGACCCCGGTCATGTGCGGATGTACGTCTGCGGGCCGACCGTCTATGACCTTGCCCATATCGGCAATGCGCGGCCGGTGGTGGTGTTCGACGTGCTGGCGCGGCTCTTGCGGCGGCTCTATCCGCGCCTGACCTACGTCCGCAATGTCACCGACGTGGACGACAAAATCAACGCCCGCGCGCGCGAAACCGGCGAGACGATCGGCGCGATCACCGCACGCACGCTCGCCGACTATCATGCCGACATGGCAGCACTCGGCGCATTGCCGCCCGATGTGGAGCCGCGCGCGACCGCGCACATCCCGGAGATGATCGACGTCATCGAGCGCCTGATCGCCTCGGGTCACGCCTACGTCGCCGAAGGCCATGTGCTCTTCTCGGTGCCGAGCTATCCCGACTACGGCCATTTCTCCGGCCGCAGCCCCGACGAACTGCTGGCCGGGGCGCGCATCGATCCCGCCCCCTACAAGCAGAATCCGGGCGACTTCGTGCTGTGGAAACCCTCCACGGCCGACCTGCCGGGCTGGGAAAGCCCGTGGGGGCGCGGGCGGCCGGGCTGGCATATCGAGTGCTCGGCGATGGCGTGGCGCTATCTCGGCGAGACGTTCGACATCCATGGCGGCGGCGCCGACCTGATCTTCCCGCACCACGAGAACGAGTGCGCGCAGAGCCTGTGCGCCTTCCCCGGCAGCCATTTCGCCCGCTACTGGCTGCACAACGGGATGCTGGTCGTGAACAGCGAGAAAATGTCGAAGAGCCTCGGCAATTTCTTCACCATCCGCGAGGTGCTGGCGAAGGCGCCGGCCGAGGCGATCCGCCTGCTACTGCTGCGGACGCACTACCGCAGCCCGCTTGACTTCAACGATGCGGCGCTTGCCGAGGCGCGGCGCGAGATGGACCGGTTCTACCGCGCGCTGGAGCGCCATCCGCGGGCGGGGACGGGCGAGCTTCCCGAAGCCGTGGCGGAGGCCCTGTGCGATGACCTCAATACGCCGCGCGCACTGGCTGCGCTGCACGAGCTTGCCGACCGTGCGCTCGCGGGCGATGCGCCGGCGGCTGGCGGGATGCGTGCAGCGGGCATGGTGCTCGGCATCCTGCAAGCAGATCCCGCCGCCTGGTTCCACGGCGGCGAGGCGGACGCGGCTGCGATCGAAGCGGCAATCGCCGCGCGGCAGGCGGCGCGCAAGGCGCGCGACTTCGCCCGTGCCGACGCGATCCGGGCGGAACTCTCCGCGCAGGGCATCGTGCTTGAGGACAACCCGGGCGGCACGAGCTGGCGCCGCGCTGTCACATGACCGGCCGGGACGGCGGTGCCGACCTGGCGCCGATCGGCAACTCTCCGGTGATCGTGCTCGTGCGTCCGCAGCTTGCGGAGAATATCGGTGCCTGCGCGCGGGCGATGGCCAATGGGGGCTTGTTTCACCTGCGCCTCGTCGCGCCGCGTGACGGCTGGCCACAGGCGAAGGCGTGGCGGGCGTCCTCAGGCGCCGACCGCATTCTCGACGCCGCCACACTTCATGCGAGCGTCGCCGAGGCGGTCGCCGACCTGCACCATGTCTTTGCCACCTGTCCGCGGCCGCGGCACGTCGTGAAGCCGGTATTGACGGCGCGCGGCGCCGCCGCCGAGCTGCGCGCGATCTCGGCGCGCGAGCTGCGGGCGGGCGTGCTGTTCGGCCCGGAGCGAGCCGGGCTCGACAACGACGACATGGCGGAAGCCGACGCGCTGGTGCGCTATCCGCTCAACCCCAATTTCATGTCGCTCAACCTCGCCCAGGCGGTAATGGTGCTCGCCTATGAATGGTGGACCGCCGCCGAGGAAACGCCCCCGCGCGTGCTGATGACCAACGAGACGCGCATCGCCACCAAGGCGGAGCTTGAGAATTTCCTCGCGCATTTGACCGCCGAGCTCGACGCCTGCGGCTTCCTGCGCAATCTGCCGAAGCGGCCCGGCATGGTCCGCAACATCCGCCACTTTTTCCAGCGCGGCGAGGTGACGGAGCAGGAGCTCCGCACCCTGCACGGCATCGTCACCGAGCTTGCACGCGGGCGCCGTCAGCTCGGCCGGGTGGAGCTCGCCTAGCGTCCAGGCAGGCGCGCAGCTTCGCTGCCAGCGTCTCCGGCGCATAGGGCTTGGCGAGCATCTGGATCGACCCCGGCCAGCGCGACAGCACGGCGCGGTCGCTGTAGCCGGTCGCGAACAGCACCGGCAGGCCGGGCCGCATCCGGCGCGCTTCGAGCGCAAGTTCGACCCCATTCAACCGGCCCGGCATCGCGATGTCGGTGAACAGCAGGTCGATCGGCGCGCCACGTTCCAGTATTTGCAGCGCCACCTCGGCGTCGGCGGCTTGCTCGACCGCGTAGCCGCTTTCCTGCAACGCGGCGGCGACCAGTTCACGTACCGGCGCTTCGTCCTCGACCACCAGGATGCGCTCGCCCGCGCCGCGCGGCGCGTTCGCAGGTACCGTGTCACCGGTGCGTTCCGCATCCGCGGGCGGCGTTGTTCGCGGCAGCAGCAGATCGACGCGCGTGCCGACACCGAGCGTGCTGTCGATCCGCGCGGTGCCGCCCGATTGCCGCGCGAAGCCGTAGATCTGCGCAAGCCCGAGGCCGCTGCCCTGGCCTTGGGGTTTGGTGGTGAAGAACGGCTCGAAGGCGCGCCGCCGCACCTCATCGCTCATCCCTGAGCCGTTGTCCTCCACGCTGATGCAAAGATAGTCGCCCGGCGCGGGCTCACCCTGCTCGATCGCCTCACTTTCGGTGACGGTGAGGTTGCGGGTGAAGATGCGGACGCGCCCCGCGGCGGCGATCGCGGCGCGTGCGTTCAGCACGAGGTTGAGCAGCGCCGCTTCGAGCTGGTTGCGGTCGGCGACGCACCACCATTGGTCACTCGGACGAGGTTCGATCTCGAGGCTGATCCGCTCGCCGACCGAGCGCGTGAGCAGCGCCTCCATTCCGGCGACGACCTCCGAGGCGTTGAGCTTCTGCGGCTCCAGCCGCTGGCGGCGGGAAAAGGAAAGTAATTGGCTGGTGAGCCGCGCCGCTTTCTCCGCTCCTTCCTGCGCCGCCTGCACCAGCCGCTCGGCGGCCTCGTTGCCGGCGATACGGCGCTTCAGCATGTCCATGCTGCCCATGATCACGGTCAGCATGTTGTTGAAGTCGTGCGCGATGCCGCTCGTGAGCTGGCCCACTGCCTCCAGCTTCTCGGCCTGGCGCAGCCGGTCCTCGCTCGCGCGCAGCGCCGTCTCGGCGCGCTTGCGCGCGGTCACGTCGGTGATCGAGGCGATCACGTACCAGGTGCCGTCCGGCTCGGTTTCCACTGTAAAAGACACCGACGCCTCGATCGGCTCCCCGGAGCGGCGGAGGAACCGGCGCGGCAGGTTCCGCACGCCGATCATGGACGGCACGCCTTGCCAGGCGCTGCTCGTGACCTCGGCGGTCTCGGGATCCTGGAAGCGCGTGACCGGCTGACCGAGCACGTCCTCGCGCGAATAGCCGAGCAGGTCGAGCCACTGGTCTGTTACGGCAACGATGCGCCCATTGCTGTCGAGCGTGTGCATGGCGACCGGCGCGCGGGTGAACAGGGCACGGTATCGCGCCTCGCTGGCGGCGAGCCGGCGCGCCGTGGCGTCGAGTTCCTGGTTGGCGCTGCGGAGCTGCGCGGGCGGCGGCAGTGCGAGCGCCTTCGGCATGAGGGGCCAGAGTGCGACCGCCGTGACGCATGAAAGGATTGCGGTGACGGCCTTTACCGCGCCGTCGGCCCAGTAGGCCGGCACCCACAGGGTCAGCACGCCCATCACGTGGGTGGTGCCGCAGGCCATGATGAAGGCGGCAAACAGCAGGAACACCCAGCGGAACGCCAGATCCTCGCGCCGGCTGACGAAGAAGGCGAGCGCCAGCGGGATCGAGTAGTACGCTGCGGCGATAGCGAGGTCCGATCCGGCTTGCAGCCAGACCAGGCCGGGATCCCAGGCGAGGCAGAACCCATGCGGCGTGAAGCCGGACGGGTCGACAAAGGTGGTCAAGATGCTGGCGATGCTGGCCATCTGCTCCATCCCGCGCGGGGCGCGAGAACCATGATGCGCGATGTTGAGGGTTTCGCGCCCATTCTGACGAGGTCGTGGCGGAAATGCGAGCGTCAGCCTCGCGATTTGGTGAGCCTCAGGCGGCTGCGAAGGCCCGTTGCAGGGTCAGGGCGCCGAGGCTGAGCCCCGCCTCGTCGATGCCATGCCCGAGGCCGGGGATGTAATGCGCTTCCACCGGGACGCCCGCCGCGCGCAGCGTCGTTTCGGCCTCGCGCGAGCGCGATACCGGCACCACGTCGTCGGCCTCCCCATGCACGATCAGCACGGGCGCGCGGTTGGCAAGCTCCGCACCAAGCGCGGCGGGCGCCAGCAGCGCGCCGGAATAGGCGAGGATCGCGCGCGGCGCGGCGGCCCGCCGCAGGCCGGTGAACAGCGCGAGCATCGCGCCCTGGCTGAAGCCCATCAGTGCGTAGGCGTCCGCCGGCAAGCCGAGCCGCGCCAGCTCGGCATCGACGAACGGGCCGAGCACGGCGGCGGCTCGGCGCACTCCGGCCTCCATCACGGCTTGCCTGCGGTCGGCGACGCTGAACCATTGCCGCCCGAATCCCGAAGGATCCTGGTCGTAGTAATCCGGTGCGCTGGGCGCGACGAAGGCGGCGTGCGGCAGCGCCTTGCTCCACGCGGGCGCGAGGTCGATCAGATCGTGTCCGTCGGCGCCGATGCCGTGACAGAGAACCACGAGCTGCCGGGCCGCGCCACCGGCTGCCGGGCCGAAGCGTGGGCCGTCCAGTGTTGCCATCCTGCGAAACCCCTCTTGCGGTCCGGCGCGGCTATCCCCCTTGTCGGGGGCGATGTCCACCACCGTCACCCGTTTCGCGCCGAGCTCCACGGGGTATCTGCATTTGGGTCATGTGCGCGCGGCGTTGTTCGCCTGGAGCCGGGCGCGTGCGGCGGGCGGCCGGTTTCTGCTGCGGATCGAGGATATCGACCCCGCGCGCTGCCGCCCGGGATACGCCACCGCGATCTGCGAGGATTTGCGCTGGCTCGGGCTCGAGTGGGATGGGCCGGTGCGGGTGCAGTCGGCGCACCTCGCCGAGTATTGGGCCGTGTTGGAGGGGCTGCGGGCGCGCGGCCTTGTTTATCCGTGCTTCTGCTCGCGGGCGGAAATCGCGCGCGAGATCGCGGCATCCGCGGCCGCGCCGCACGGGCCGGACGGCGCGCCGCTTTATCCCGGCACGTGCCGGGCGCTGTCCGAAACCGAGCGCGCCGCCCGGATCGCGGCCGGCGCGCCCTATGCGCTGCGGCTCGACATGGGGCGGGCGACCGCAGCGGCCGGACAGAAGCTCAGTTACGTCGAGGAGGGCGAGGGCCGTATCGCCTGCGTGCCCGACCGCTTCGGCGACGTCGTGCTCGGCCGGCGCGACGTACCGGCGAGCTATCACGTCTGCGTCACGCACGACGACGCGGTGCAGGGCGTGACGCTGGTCACGCGCGGCGAAGATCTGCGGGCGGCGACCGATCTGCACCGCCTGTTACAGGTGCTAATGGGCTGGCCAGAGCCCGCCTACGCGCACCATCCGATGCTGACCGATGCCGAGGGGCGGCGGCTGTCGAAGCGCGACGGTGCGCTCGCGGTGCGCGCGCTGCGCGCGGCAGGTTGTTCGGCGGCCGAGGTGCGTCGGCTCGCCGCCGCGGACGCTTCCCCCGCAGGTAATTGAGGGCCCGCACGGAACGGCGCAGCCTGCGGGCGCGGCAACGAAGGGAGCAAGTTGTGAGCGATCGGGTTCGCGCGGCACCGGCCATCGTGCGCCCGCGCATCTTTTACGGCTGGCTGCTCGTTGCCGTCGCGTTCGTCACGATGGCCGTCGGCGTGAACGCGCGCACCGCCTACTCCTTGCTGTTCCCCGCCATCCTTGGCGAGTTCCACTGGGATCGCGGCGTCACCGCGGGCGCATTTTCGTTCGGCTTCTTCGTCTCGGCCTTCGTCACGCCCTTTGTCGGGCGGCTGGTGGACCGGCGCGGGCCACGGCTCGTGGTCGAGATGGGCGTTGTCGCGATGACGGCGGGGCTGGTGCTGGCGAGCCTCGTGCAGCGCCCTTGGCAGCTCTATCTTACGCTCGGGGCGCTAGCGGGCGGCGGGGTGAACTGCCTCGCCTACACGGTGCAGTCTCTTTACCTGACAAGCTGGTTCGTGCGCCAGCGCGGGCTCGCGCTCAGCATCGCCTTTTCCGGCGTCGGGCTTGGCTCGGTGACGATCCTGCCCTGGCAGGAATGGATGATCAACACGGCGGGCTGGCGCGCCGCCTGCGTGGCGCTCGGCCTTTTGCTGCTCGTCCTGCTCGGGCCGCTGAATCTGCTGCTGCGGCGCCGCCCCGAGGATATGGGGCTGCAGCCCGACGGCATGAGCGCGGGCGCGGCCTCGGCGATGCAGGCTTCCACGATCGTCGATCGTGACTGGACGTCGGTCGATTGGACGCTGCGCCGTGCGCTCGGCACCGGGCGGTTCTGGTGGCTGGCGCTGGGTTATTTCTGCAGCCTCTATTCTTGGTACGCGGTGCAGGTGCATCAAACCAAGTATTTGACCGAGATCGGCTTCGCACCCGCCGAGGCGGCCTGGGCGCTCGGGCTGGTCAGCCTGGTCGCGGTGCCGGGCCAGATCGCGCTCGGGCATTTGTCGGACCGGATCGGGCGCGAATTTGTGTGGATGATCGGAAATCTCGGCTTCGTGCTGTGCTTCCTGCTGCTGCTCGCGCTGCGCCATGCGCCGACGCCGTTCCTGCTATGGGCGATGGTGCTGGCGCAGGGCACGCTCGGTTACGGGCTGACGTCGGTGATGGGTCCGATCCCAGCGGAGATTTTCGAGGGCCGCCATTACGGCAGCATCTTCGGGACGCTGATGTTCGCCGCGATCATCGGCGGCGCGGCGGGGCCGTTCGTCACCGGGGCGCTGTTCGATGCGAGCGGCAGCTACGTCGGCGCCTTCTGGCTGGGCGCGGGATTGAGCGTGCTTTCCAGCGTGGCGATCTGGATCGCTGCCCCGCGCAAGATACGGGCGGTCGCCGGGACACGCAGGCGCTGAGCGGACGGACCGGGCGGGCACCGCGCGCGATCCTGGCCGCTACGGTGCGCGCGAAGGGCTTCAGCCGCCGTGCGCCGAGCCGCGAAAGTGGGCTCGATTTCCAGGCGCGTCGTGTCGTCCGGGCCTACCTCCGCCAAGCGCACCGAGCCGGCGCTGTCGATGCCGAAGCGCCCCGGGATCGGCAGCCGCCAGAGATCGTCGCCGGCGAACTTCACCAGACCAATGCCGATCGGCTTGTAAGCCGCGACGAGGTCGGGCGGCAGATCGGCCGCGAGACCGAATCGCGCGGCCGGCAAACCACCGCTAGGGCTGGGTGTAGGTGGCGAGCGTCTCGGCGAGTTCCGCGTGTCCCTCGTCGCGCAATCCGGCGATCACGCCCACGCGGTCCGCGGCGGGGCGGTTCTGGCTCATTTTCGCCTTGCCCTCGATGCGGGTGATCGCGATCTCGAATCCGACGATGCCGCGCAGCATTCCGGCGACGAAATCGGCCGGTGCGTCGGAAACCGCCCAGGGCTTTTCCCGCGCGCCTTCGTGGCGGTTAGTCAGCCGCGTCACGATCGCCAGCAGCCGCTCCGGCTCATCGAAGAATTGTAGCCTGCCGTACACGTGGATCGCTACATAGTTCCAGGTCGGCACCACCTTGCCGGTCTCGCGCTTGGTCGGATACCAGCTCGGCGTGACGTAGAATTGCGGTCCCAGGAAGATCGCCAGCGCCTCGACCTCGGAGCGCGTGGTGGACGCCTGCGGGTTGGGCCGAGCGAGATGGCCGATCAGCGTGCCGTGCTCGCCAGCGGAGCGATCGAGCAGCAGCGGCACATGACTTGCGATCAGGCCGGCGCCGGTCAACGTCACGAGCGTCGCGAACGGCGCCGCCTCGATCAGCGCGTGCAGGCGCTCTTGGTTCTTTTCCGCGAAGGCGGGCGGGGTGTACATCCTGTTCGGGTCCGATCTGTTGGGGGGACGGCTGCCCTCGTTTGCGGCTGGACCGGCTTTCCGGTGATGTCGAACTCGTCAAGCGGCGGCGCGATCTGGCTGACGCCGAAACGACCTAGTGCGCCAGCAGCCGCGCCAAGGCGGCATTTACCGCATCCGCCGCCTCGTAGGCCACCCAGTGGCCGGCGCCCTCGATGGCGACGAAACGAAGCTCCGGGCGTACGCGCCGCATCACCCGCTCCGAGGCCCAGATGTCGGGGGCGGAGGGTGCATCGCGCGTGCCCCAGATGCCCGAGACCGGCGCGCGCACGTCCGGCAGCGAGCGCAAGAGCCAAGTGCCGCCGGAAATGGCCGGGCTGTTCAGGCGCGAGCGCGCGCTGTTCCAGTCCTGAATGACGAGCGCGGTTGCGTCGATATTGGCGGGATCGGCGATCATCAGCCGCGCGAGGTTAATGCGGTGCGCCGCCATCCGCGCCTCGCCTTCGAGCTGGCGCACCTTGACGAGCTGGGTGCGCGCGCGCGGCAGGCCGAGACCGCGCGAACCGACGATGACGAGCGAGCGCACGCGCGCCCCCTCCCGCGCCGCCACCACCCCCGCCATCGAGCCGCCGAAGGAGAAGCCCGCCAAATCATATTGCTCGTCGCCGATCACAGCGCGCAGTCCATTCGTGATCAGCGCCGCCATCGACGGGGGATCATCGGGGGCGGGCGGATCGTCGCTCTCGCCAAGGCCGGGCAAATCGGCGCACACGACGCGCCGCCCGCGCGCGGCGAAGAAGCCGATATTGCGGACCCAGTGCCGCCACGATCCGGCGCCGCCATGAAACAACACGAGCGGCGGCCCGCTGCCCCAGGCGTGCCAGACCATGCGGCCCGCGCCCCAGGAGGTCTCGAACCGGTCGGAGGCGCGTTCCAGCCGGTCGAGAAAACGCTGCGGATCGGAAGTCATCCGCGCATCAGGCCGCTCAGCTCCTGGGAGCTCAGGCCCGATTCAACGTAGCCGAAGGTGCCGCGTTCGAGCACCTCGCGGGCGGCGTCGGCGAGCCCGCTCATTGCCGCGCGCCAAAGCGAGGTGGCGAGGCTGATGCGCCGCACGCCCGCCTCGGCCAGCGCGCCCACGGCGAAGGAACGGCCGCGAATGCCGATCATGAAATTGAACGGGCGCGGTACCGAGGCGCAGACCGTGCGCACGGCTTCAAGGTCCGGCAGCCCTGGCGCCATCAGCACATCTGCCCCCGCTGCGGCGTAGGCATTCAGGCGGCGGATCGTATCGTCGAGATCGGGGTTGCCGCGCAGGAAGTTCTCGGCGCGGCCGGTCAGCACGAAGCCGAAGCCGAGCCCGCGCGCGGCTTCCGCGGCGGCGGCGATCCGCTCGGCGGCAAGCACCGGGTCAAAGAGTGGCCGCGCCGGATCGCCCGTGGCGTCTTCGATCGAGCCGCCCGCAAGACCGATCGCGCCCGCGTGGCGGATGGTCGCCGCCACATCCTCCGGCCGGTCGCCGAAGCCGTTTTCGAGGTCGGCCGAAACAGCAAGGTCGGTCGCCTCCACGATCAGCCGCGCATGGGCGAGCGCCTCCTCGCGCGTCACCCCTCCGTCGCGGCGGCCGAGCACTCCGGCGCTCGCGCCGCTCGATGTGGCGAGCGCCGCAAAGCCCATCGAGGCGAGCAGCCGCGCCGATCCCGCGTCCCAGGCGTTGGCGATAACAAATGGCTTGGGCCCGGCGTGGAGCGCGCGAAAGCGCGCCGCCCTTTCGGAGAGCGAGACGGACATTGGCGGTTCCCCTCGATCGTGCGGCGCGGTGCTGTTCCCGTCGCGCAAAGCGTGCTTTGCTACGCCGGTAGCGGCGGTGGGGGACAGCGTCAAGGATGCGGCGGACGAAGACATGACGGTCGCGTTCATCGGCGATGTTCACCAGCAATGGCACTATATCGAGACCGGACTCGCCGCATTTGCCGGGCGGATCGAGGCGGCGGTGCTGCTCGGCGACATGCAGTGCGAGCGCCCGCTCGATGAGCTTGCCGCGCCACTGCTCGCCCGCGGGATCGAAGTGTGCTGGATCTTCGGCAATCACGACAATGACGGCGGGTGGGAGATGTGGGCGAATCTCGCTGACCCCGCACGCAATCCGCGCACCGCGCCGGGCGCGCTGCACGGGAAGGTGCGTGAGATCGGCGGGCTGCGGATTGCGGGTTTAGGCGGCACGTTCCGCCCGCGCGTGTGGGAACCGCCGGAGCCGCCGCGCATCCGCACGCGCGCCGAGCTGCGCGACGATCTCGCCGCGATGGCGGGCCACTGGCCCGAGGCGCATCGCGCCGCGCTAGTTCATTCGCTGGGCGAGACCGCGATCTGGCATGAGGATTTGGAGGCGCTGGCGCGGCAGCGCGCCGACATTCTGGTCACGCACGAGGCGCCCGGCAGCCATCCGCTCGGCAAACCAGTGCTGGACGATCTCGCCCGCCGCATGGGCGCGCGGCTGGTGATCCATGGCCATCATCATGTCGCCTACGCGGCGAAAGCGGCGGACGGGCTCAGGGTGCTGGGAGTGGCGTCGGCATGGGGCGTGCGCCATGATGGCACGGTGTTGTGGCAGGGCGACCGGCCGCGCCCGCTCGGACGCCTGCCGCACGGCTGGCAGGCGGAAGAATAGACCCCGGCACCAAGGGGTGGGGAGGAGGCTTGGACGTTCTGATCGAGAACGTGCTGAACGCGCTGGCGGCCGGGCTGATCGTCGGCTGCCTCTACGGCCTGATGTGCGTCGGACTTGGGCTGATCTTCGGGGTGATGAAGATCGTCAACTTCGCCCAGGGCGAGCTGCTGATGCTCGGCATGTTCATCAGTTTCTATCTGGTGACGGCTTCCGGCGCGCTGGCGCCGCTCGGTCTCGCCGCGCCCTTCGTGGCGGCGATCATCGCCGGGCCGGTACTGTTTTTGGGCGGCGCGGCGCTGCACCGGCTGCTGATCGCGCGCGTCTCCGGCCTGCGCACGCAAGGCGCGCTGGACGAGGGGCATTTCGGCCAGCTCATCGTCACGCTCGGGCTGTCGCTGATTTTGCAGAACGCCGGGCAGATCGCCTTCGGCTCGGCGCCGAAATCGGTGCTGACGCCGCTTTCCGCGCGCGCCTTCATCGTGGGGCCGATCGTCGGGGACGCCACGCTCTTTCTGAACAAGGCGCGGGTGTTCGCCTGCCTGGTCGCCATTGTGATCGCTGCCCTGCTGTTCGTTGTGATGGAGCGCACCCGACTCGGCAAGGCGCTGCGCGCAGCGGCCGACAATCCCACCGCGGCGACCTATATGGGGATCGACGTCGATCGCGCCTATCGCATCGCCTTCGGCCTCGGCGCCGGTATCACCGCGATCGCCGGCGGGCTGATGGCAACCTATCTGTCGTTTACCCCATTCGTCGGCCTCGACTACGTAATCATCATGTATTCGGGCGTCGTGCTGGGCGGCATGGGCAGCATCCTCGGCGCCTTCTGGGGCGGGCTGACGGTCGGGCTGGTGCAGCAGGGCTCGGCGCTCGTGCTGCCGCCGCAATTGCAGAACGCGGCGATCTTCGTGGTGTTCCTGCTGATTGTGCTGCTGCGCCCGCAGGGCTTCTTCGGCCGCTCGGCGGAGCGCGCATGAGGGATGGCGCGGGCCCGCGGCTGCGCCGCGACCTCGCCGCGCTGGCGGTGATCGTTGCCGCGTACCTGATCGCCGCCGCGTTCGTCCAGAACAGCTACTACCAGCTTATGCTGACCCTGGTGCCGATCTGGGCGACCATGGGCCTCGCGTGGAACCTGATCTCGGGCTACTCAGGCCTGGTTTCATTCGGCCATGCCGCCTTCTTCGGCGTCGGTGCCTACACGGTCACGCTGGCGCTGGTTTACTGGAACCTCACACCCTGGCTCGGCATCCCGCTCGGTGCGCTGGTGGGTGCCGCGGCCGCGCTGCTGATCGGCTGGCCGACATTCCGTTTGCGCGGGCATTATTTCGCGCTGTCGATGCTCGCCTACCCGCTGGCGATCCTCTACGTGCTTGAATATCTCGGGTTCCAGGAAGTGCCGCTGCCGATGCACCGCACGTCGCCGGCGGCGTTCCTGCAATTCTCCGACCCGCGCCTTTACACGTTGGTTGCAGTGGCGATGCTCGCCGCCGCCGCGCTCGCCGGCATGTTCGCTGAGAACGCGCGGTTTGGCTTAGCCTTGCTCGCGATCCGACAAAACGAGCTTGCCGCCGAGGCGGCGGGTCTCGACACGTGGCGCTGGAAGATGCGCGCCCTGGTGGCGAGCGGCGCGATGGCCGCCGCCGCGGGCGGGCTCTATGCGTGCGTGCTGCTGGTCGTCACACCCGATTCCGTGTTCGGGATGCTGGTGTCGGCGCAGGCGCTGGTGGTGACGCTGTTCGGCGGCGTCGGCACGGTATGGGGGCCGCTGATCGGCGCCGCCGTGTTGATCCCGCTCGCTGAGACGCTGAACGCGCGGCTCGGCTCCTATCTGCCGGGCATCCAGGGCGTGGTGTACGGCGTCGCCATCATCGCGATCATGCTCGCCGCGCCTGAGGGTGTGTTCTGGAGCGTGCGCGACCGCTTTTTCCGCCGCGTGGAGCCGTCGCCGCGCCGCATCGCCGCCACCGCCACCACGCCGGGGCGTTCGCCGCGCACGAGCGGGACGCTGCTTGAGGTGCGGAACCTCTCGCGCAGTTTTGGCGGGCTGCGCGCGGTCGACGATGTGAGCTTCACCATCGAAGCGGGCGAAATCCTCGGCATCATCGGCCCGAACGGCGCCGGGAAGACGACGCTTTTCAACGTGCTGAACAGCGTCTTGCCGCCTTCGTCCGGCGAGGCTTTGTTCGACGGCGCACGCATCACGGGCCTGAAGGTGCATCAGGTGTGCCGGCGCGGGGTCGGTCGGACCTTCCAGGTGGTGCGGAGCTTTCCGCGCCTGCCGGTGCTCGACAATGTGGTGGTCGGCGCCTACGGCGCAGGCCTGGAGGACCGTGCCGCGGTGCGCGCCGCTGAAGCCGCGCTCGACCGGGTCGGCTTGCTGGCGCTCGCGCACCGCGAGGCGCGGCGGCTGACCAACAAGGAGCTGCGGCTGATGGAACTGGCGCGCGCGCTGGCGGGCGGGCCGCGCTTGCTGCTGCTCGACGAAACGCTCGCCGGGCTGGGCCGCGAGGAGTGCGAGGCGGTGCTGGACGTGTTGCGCCGCGTGCGTGGCGAGGGGGTGACCATCGCCATCATCGAGCACACAATGCACGCCATGCTGCGGCTGGCCGACCGTTTCCTCGTGCTCGACCATGGCCGCGTGCTGCGCGTCGGCTTGCCTGCCGACGTTGTGGAGGATCGCGCCGTGATCGAAGCCTATCTCGGCGCCAAATGGCTCGCCCGCGCCGATGCTGCTTGAGATCGCCGACCTGCAAGTGAGCTATGGCGGCCTGCGCGCGCTCTCAGGCATTTCCTTGTCGGTGGCGGCGGGCCAGTTCGTCGCCGTGGTCGGACCGAACGGTGCGGGCAAGACCACGTTGTTCAAGGCGATTGCCGGCATCGTGCCGGCCGGTGGGGGGCGCATCCTGTTTGAGGGCGCCGATCTGCTGCGCCGCCCGGCGGCGGCGCGCGCGCATCTCGGGATCGCGCATGTCCCCGAGGGGCGGCAGGTGTTCAAGACGCTCACCGTGCGCGAGAATCTGGAGATGGGCGCCTATCCGCCGCCGGGGCGTGCCGGTTTCGCACGCACACTGGAGCGCATCCATGCGCTGTTTCCGGTGCTCGCCGAGCGCGCCGGGCAGCTTGCCGGCACCTTGTCGGGGGGCGAGCAGCAGATGCTCGCGATCGGTCGCGGGCTTGCCGCGGCGCCGCGCCTGTTGATGCTCGACGAGCCCTCGATGGGTCTCGCGCCGGCGGTGGCCGACCTGATTTTCGAGCGTATTGCGCAGGTGCATCGCGAGGACGGATTGACCGTGCTCTTGGTGGAGCAGCGCGTCGCCGAGGCGCTGGAGCTTGCGGACCGTTCCTATGTGCTGGAGACGGGCCGGGTGGTGATGTCCGGCACCTACGAGACGCTGCTTGCCGATGACCGCATCCGCCGCTCCTATCTCGGCGTGGAAGCGATTTGAACCACGGGGAGGAAAGCATGACCCAGAAGATCGGCCGCCGCACCGCAATTGCCCTCGGCGGGGCCGCCGCGCTCGCGGCGCGAACGGCGCAGGCGCAATCGGCAGCCCCGGCGCCGGAGATTGCGCTCTTGGTGCCGATTACCGGGCCCTGGGCGCGGGAAGGCATCCTGGAGCGCATGGGTGCCGAGATGGCGGTCGATGACGTGAACGCAGCGGGCGGCATCAAGTCATTGGGCGGCGCGAAACTGACGCTGAAGGTTTACGATACCCAGGATTCGGCCGAGAAGGCGAAGGACGCGGCGCAGCGGATGCTGGCCGAGAATCCCAATCTTTCCGGCGGGATCGGCTGCTGGCTGAGCACGTTCACGCTGGCGGCGACCGAGGTGACGGAACGCGCGCACCTGCCGTGGCTGACGCTTTCCTATTCCGATGCGATCACCGATCGCGGCTTCCACTACGTCTTCCAGACCTCGCCGACCGCGAACAAGCAGGCCGAGGATCTGGTCCCGATCATCATGAATCTCGCGGAAACGACCACCGGGAAGCGGCCGGCCAAGGTGGCGATCATTGGCGACAACACCGCTGCAAGCGTGAGCTTCCTCAAGCCGATCCGCAGCCATATTTTGAAGGATGAGCATCTGACGGCGGTGGTGGACCAGATATACACGCCGCCGCTGGCGGACGCCTCGACGCTCGTGCAGCCCGTGCGCGCGGCGCGGCCTGATTTCGCGCTGTTGCTGTCCACCAACGCAGGCGACGACAAGATGCTCGCCGACACGTTCGCCGAATACGGGATGCCCGCGAGCAAGCTGCCGCTGATCGGCAATGGCGGCCATTGGGCGACGCCGGAGCTGTTGAAGACGGCCGGGGCGGACGTGCTGCAAGGCGTGATCGTCGCCCTTGCCAATTGGCCGGGGCGTGACCTTGCCGATCTGTCGGCACGGTTCGTCAAGCGCACCGGCGAGCCATGGTTCGGCCATGACTCAATCTTCGCCTATGCCCATGTGATGATTCTCGCGTGGGCGATGAACAAGGCCGCCTCCACGAACCGCGAGAAAGTCGCCGACGCGATCCGCGCGATGAACATCACCGACGGGCCGGCGATCTATTATCCGGGGCATCACATCCAGTTCGACGACAAGGGACGGCGGATCGGCGCCGAGCTGGTGGTGGTGCAGTGGCAGAACGGCAAGCCGGTCACGATCTCGCCGCAGGAGATGGCGGTGGCGAAGGCTCTGTGGAAGGGGCAGGTTTAGGGCGTTTCGCGCGCAGCAATGAGAGCGTGTCGACTTTATTCGGACCCGCGCGGTTTGTGACTCTCCCCACCTCTTCCCGACCATCTCCGCCCCCACGGGGCGGAGATGGAGCAGCGCGGCTCCGGCTCCTCTCCGCCCCTCGGGGGCGGAGAGGTTGGGGAGAGATGGGGGGACATCGCAGCCCGGCGCCGTCGTTCCCACCCTCCGCTTCAGCGCCCGCGCTGCGCCGGCGGCGGTTTTGCGAGCGGGTGGTGCTGCTCCACGACGCGGCGCAGCCGCGCGGCTTCGACATGCGTGTAGATTTCGGTGGTCGCGATATCCGCGTGACCGAGCAGCATTTGCAGGCTCCGCAAATCGGCGCCGTTCGCCAGTAGGTGCGAGGCGAAGGAATGGCGCAAGACGTGCGGCGAGACGCGCGCCGGATCGAGTCCGCCCGCGAGTGCGGCCTGCTTGAGCACGAGCGCGAAACCCTGCCGCGTCATCGCCTGCTTCGGGTTGCGTCCGGGAAACAGCCAGACTGAAGGCGCCGCACGCGCTGCGGCCAAAGCGGCGGCGGCTTCGGCGGCGCGGGCGGAGAGCGGGACCATGCGCTCGCGCCCGCCCTTGCCGCGCACCAGCACCGCGCCGCCGCCGCGCGCGAGGTCGGCGCGCCGCACCGACAGCACCTCGCTGACGCGCAGGCCGCTCGCGTAGAGCACCTCGAGTGCTGCGGTGGCGAGCAGGCCCAGCCGTCCGGGCAGTGCGGCGGCACCCGCGAACAGGGCGGCCAGCTCCGCCTCGCTCAGATATTTCGGCAGCCGGCGCGGCAGGCGCGGGGCGTCGAGGAGCGCGGTCGGGTCGTCCTGGCGCGCGCCCTCCTGCAACAGGAAACGGTGGAACTGGCGCACGGCCGAAAGCCGGCGGGCGGTGGTGCGCGCGGACAGTCCCTCGGCCTGCATGGCGGCGAGCCAGGCGCGGAGCGTCGCCGCGTCGCATGCGGCAAGCTCCACGCCCTTTGTGGCGGCGAAGGCGGCGAGATGGTCGAGATCGGCACGGTAGGCCGCGAGGGTGTTCCGCGCCGCCCCCCGCTCGGCTGCCAGCATTTCGAGGAACGCCTCCTGATGGCGTTCCAAGCGGCTTCAGTTCCCTTTGAAAAGGTCGTTCGGAATGACTTTCTGGACCTGATGCGATGCGGGCGTCGGCGGGAAGGCACCCAGATAGACGACGCCGCCTGCCAACACGAGTAAGCCGCCGCCGAGGACGATCATGAAGACGCGGGCCATTTCCTCACCTTCGCGATCAAGCCGGGGCGCGGCGGCGCGACTCGCCGCCGCGTGGCCCCGCAGAACGGGCATGTGCTAACCTCAGCCGGTCATGTCCCGCAACAGCGCGATGATCAATCCTGAGGAGGGCGCCGAGCCGGAATGGCTCGCGGGCCGCCACATCGTGCTCGTGGGGCTGATGGGCGCGGGCAAGACCTCGGTCGGCCGCCGACTTGCCGCCCGGCTCGGCCTGCCGTTCCGCGACGCCGACGCCGAAATCGAGGCCGCCGCCGGCTGCACCATCCCGGAATTGTTTGCCCGTTATGGCGAGCAGGCGTTCCGCGAGGGCGAGCGGCGGGTGATCCGGCGCCTGCTTTCCGGCGAGCGGATGGTGCTGGCGTTCGGCGGCGGCGCGTTCATGGACGCCGAGACGCGGGCGGTGGTGCGCGAGCAGGCGGTTTCGGTGTGGCTGCGCTGTCCTCTGCCGATTTTGGTGCGGCGGGTTTCGACCCGCGACAACCGCCCGCTGCTGTCCGGCGGCGATCCGACCGAGATCCTGGGGCGGCTGATGACGCAGCGCCATCCGGTCTATGCCGAGGCAGATGTGGTGATCGACTGCGGCGACGAGCCGGTGGAGATCACCACCGGGCGGGTGCTGGAGGCGATCATGGACTGGGTGCCGCCGCGGCGCCTGACGGTGCAGCTCGCCGCGTCGCAGTACGACGTGGTGATCGGGCATGGGCTGTTGCAGCGCGCCGGGGCGCTGCTCGCGCCGGTGCTGCCGCAGAAGCGGGCGATGGTGGTGAGCGACGCCGCCGTAGCGCGGCTGCATTTGCCGGCGCTGCTCGCGGGGTTGCACGAAGCAGGTTTCGAAACGCAGCCGATCGTCGTCGGCGCGGGTGAGGGGTCGAAGAACATCGAAACCTTCGCGCGCATCGTGGACGACATGCTGGCCGCGCGCGTGGAGCGGCGCACCGCGGTGATCGCGCTCGGCGGCGGCGTGGTTGGCGATCTCGCGGGCTTCGCCGCGGCGGCAACGATGCGTGGTTTGCCTTTCGTTCAGGCGCCGACCACGCTGCTCGCTCAGGTCGATTCCTCCGTCGGCGGAAAGACCGGGATCAACACGCGCTGGGGCAAGAACCTGCTCGGCGCGTTCCACCAGCCGCGCGCGGTGCTGGCCGACACGGCCACCTTGGCGACGCTGCCGATCCGCGAGTTGCGGGCGGGCTATGCGGAGATCGTCAAGGCGGGGCTGATCGGTGATCCCGACCTCTATGAATGGTGCGAGGAGTTCGGGGCCGACCTGCTCCGCGGCGACGCCGAGGCGCAGGCCGAGGCGGTGCTGCGCGCGTGCGCCTTCAAGGCCGCCGTGGTGGGCGACGACGAGCGCGAGGAAAAGCCGAACGACGGGCGCGCCCTGCTCAACCTCGGCCATACGTTCGGCCACGCGCTGGAGGCCGAATATGGCTACACGGGCGGCCTGTTGCACGGCGAGGGGGTCGCGGTTGGGCTCGGTCTTGCCTTCCGCCTGTCCGCGCGGCTCGGCTTCTGCATGGAGGCGGAGGCGAACCGGGTGATCGGGCACGTGGCGAGCATGGGCTTGCCTGCGGAGCTTGCGATGCTGAACCGGCGCTTCTCGGCGGCGCGGCTGATCGGGCATATGCGGCGCGACAAGAAGGTGCGCGACGGCGCGCTGACCTTCGTGCTGGTGCGCGGCATCGGCCGCGCCTTCACGGCGCGCGACGTGACCGAGGCGGTGGTGACGGACCTGCTGCGCTCGGAAGGCTGCGAGCCGTAGCGCGGTCTGCCGATCGATCCGTCCGCAGCAAGGTCAGCAGGCCGCTCGCGGCCGGAAGGAGAGGGGAGCGGCGCCGGGTTCAATCGGGGTGTCGGGCATGGGGTTTCCTGCGGACCCACCTGCCATGGAGCGGTGAACGGATCGCTGTCGGCGCCGATCGCGAACCCGAACGCCCGGTTGCTAGCCCTTCAGCACGCGCACCATCGTGCTGCCGAGGGCGGCGGGGCTTTCGGCGACGTGGATGCCCGCCTGCCGCATCGCCTCCATCTTCGCTCCCGCCGTGTCGCGGCCGCCGCTGATGACGGCGCCCGCATGACCCATGCGACGGCCGGCCGGGGCGGTGGCGCCGGCGATGAAGCCGACCACCGGCTTCTTTGTTTTGCTGCGCGCCAGGAAGTCGGCGGCGTCGATCTCGCTTTGCCCGCCGATCTCGCCGATCATCACGATCTGCTTGGTTTCA
Source organism: Acetobacteraceae bacterium (assembly GCA_035685165.1). Classification (GTDB taxonomy): domain Bacteria; phylum Pseudomonadota; class Alphaproteobacteria; order Acetobacterales; family Acetobacteraceae; genus DATFDN01. The sequence continues at coordinate 158,864 of DASRBI010000004.1, read as the reverse complement.
TCGTCGGCGAGGAACATCTCCAACACCTCGATGAAATCGGTGCCCTTCACCGGGTCGCCGCCGATGCCGACGCAACTGCTCTGGCCGAGCCCCGCCGCCGTGGTTTGCGCCACCGCCTCGTAGGTGAGGGTGCCCGAGCGCGACACGATACCGACCGACCCGCGCCGGTGGATATGCCCGGGCATGATGCCGATCTTGCACGCATCGGGCGTGATTACGCCCGGGCAGTTGGGGCCGATCAGGCGGGACCTGGAGCCGGAGAGCGCACGCTTCACCCGCACCATGTCGAGCACCGGGATACCCTCGGTGATGCAGACGATCAGCGGAATCTCGGCGTCGATCGCCTCCAGGATCGCGTCCGCCGCGAAGGGCGGCGGGACGTAGATGCCGGTCGCGGTGGCGCCCGTAGCTGCCTTCGCCTCGGCCACCGTGTCGAACACCGGCAAGTCGAGATGCGTGGTGCCGCCCTTGCCCGGCGTCACGCCGCCGACGACCTTGGTGCCATAGGCGATCGCCTGTTCCGAGTGGAACGTTCCCTGCGCCCCGGTGAAGCCCTGGGTGATCACGCGTGTGTTGGCATCGACCAGGATCGCCATGTCAGGCGGCCTCCTTGACGGCCTTGACCACTTTCTCGGCGGCGTCGGCGAGGTTTTCGGCAGCGATGATCGGCAGTCCGGACTTGGCGAGAATCTCCTTGCCGAGATCGACATTGGTGCCTTCCAGCCGTACCACCAAAGGCACGGAAAGCTGCACCTCGCGCGCCGCCGCCACCACGCCCTCCGCGATCACGTCGCAGCGCATGATGCCGCCGAAGATATTGACGAGGATGCCTTCGACGTTGGGATCGGAGAGGATGATCTTGAACGCGGCGGTGACGCGGTCCTTGGTGGCGCCGCCGCCAACATCGAGGAAATTGGCGGGCGCGGCGCCGTAGAGCTTGATGATGTCCATGGTCGCCATCGCCAAGCCGGCGCCGTTGACCATGCAGCCGATATTGCCGTCGAGGGCGACGTAATTGAGCCCGTGGCGCGCCGCCTCGAGCTCCTTCGGGTCTTCCTCGGCCTCGTCGCGCAGCTTCTCGAGCTCGGGGTGACGAAAGAGAGCGTTGTCGTCGAAGGCGACCTTGGCATCGAGCGCGAGCACCTCGCCCGCGCCGGTCACCACGAGCGGGTTCACCTCCACGATCGAGCAGTCCAGCGACTGGAAGGCCGCGTACATCGCGTGGACGAACTTGCCGAAGCTCGCGATCTGCTTGCCTTGCAGGCCGAGCCCGAAGGCGAGCCGGCGGGCGTGGAAGCCCTGGATGCCGGCGGCGGGATCGACGGTGACGCGCAGGATCTTCTCGGGCGAATGCGCGGCGACTGCCTCGATCTCCATGCCGCCCTCGGAGGAGGCCATGATCATCACGCGCCCGCTGTCGCGATCGACCAGCAGCGAGAGATAGAGCTCGCGCGCGATGTCGCAGCCGGCTTCGACATAGACGCGATGCACCTTGCGCCCCTGCGCGCCGGTTTGCTTCGTCACCAGCACGTGGCCGAGCATCGCCTCGGCGGCGGCGCGCACCTCCTCCGGCGAGCGGGCGAGCCGGACGCCGCCCTTGCCGTTCGGATCATCGGCGAAGCGCCCGGCGCCGCGCCCGCCAGCATGGATCTGCGCCTTCACGACGAACACCGGGCCGGGCAGCTTGGCGGCGGCCTGCACCGCCTCGTCGGGGGTCCAGGCGACATGTCCCTGCGGCACGGCGACGCCGAAGCCGCGCAGCAGCTCCTTCGCCTGATATTCGTGGATGTTCATGCGCTGCTCCGCCCGGCGCGGCCTGCTTCAGCCGACAAGGTTCTTGGCTGCCGTGACGAGTTCGCGCACGGCGGCGCAGGACTTGTCGAAGGCGGCCTTCTCCTCGGCGTTCAGCGCGATCTCCACGATGCGCTCCACGCCGTTCGCGCCGATCACCACCGGCACGCCGACGTAAAGATCGCGCACGCCGTATTCGCCGTTGAGGTAGGCGGCGCAGGGAAGGACGCGCTTCTTGTCGCGCAGGTAGCTCTCTGCCATCGCGATCGCCGAGGCGGCGGGCGCGTAGAAGGCGCTGCCGCGCTCCAGCAGCTTGACGATCTCGCCGCCGCCGTTCGCGGTGCGGGTGACGATGGCGTCGATCTTCGCCTGGGTGGTCCAGCCCATCTTGATCAGGTCGGGGACTGGGATGCCGGCGACCGTCGAGTAGCGCGTCAGCGGCACCATCGTGTCGCCGTGCCCGCCGAGCACGAAGGCCGTCACGTCCTCGACCGAGACGTTGAACTCATGAGCGAGGAACAGGCGGAAGCGGGAACTGTCGAGCACGCCCGCCATGCCGACCACGCGGTTCGCCGGCAGGCCGGATTTCTCCTTCATCACCCAGACCATCGCGTCAAGCGGATTGGTGATGACGATCACAAACGCATCGGGGCAATGGGTCTTTATGCCGTCGGCGACCTCGGCGATCACGCCGGCGTTCTTGCCGATCAGGTCATCGCGCGACATGCCGGGTGTGCGCGGGAAGCCGGCGGTGACGATCACCACGTCGGCGCCGGCGATGGCTTCGTAGTTGGCGCCGCCGGTCATCATGGCGTCGAACCCATCCACCGGACCCGACTGCATGATGTCGAGCGCCTTGCCTGCCGCCACGCCGCCGAACACGTCGAACATGGCGACGTCGCCCAGCTCCTTGAGGCCGATCATGTGCGCGAGCGTGCCGCCGATATTGCCGGCGCCGATCAGGGCGATCTTGTTGCGAGCCATCACAATCCCCGTGCAGGTCGTTGTCGGCGTGGAAGGCCGCGCGCCGGACGGGCGCAGTCGTTAGCGGATCGGTCTGGGACGGACAAGCCGCCCTCGATGCGCCGGTGCAGCTTGCCCTCGGCCGCCCGCTCTGTGCGCGGGCGCCCTCGGCCGCGAAGCGGGTGACCCTCTGTTGTTCGCCTCTGCCGCTCGCGGGGTGAGGGGGGCTATGCGAGCCCGTATTTGCGGAACCAGGCGAGCATGCGCTGCCAGCCGTCCTCGGCCGCGGCTTGCCGGTAACTCGGGCGGTAGTCGGCGGCGAAACCGTGCGGGGCGCCGGGGTAAACGACGAACTCGATCGGTTCCTTAGCGTGCTTCGCCTCTGCCTCGGCCTGCTCGATCAGGGCCATCGGATTGAGCGTGTCCGCACCGCCGTAGAGGCCGAGCAGCGGGCATTGCACTTCGTCGAGCACCTCGAGCGCGGTGCGCGGCTGGAGCTCGGTCGTGGCGCCGTCCAGCACGCCGTACCAGGCGACCGCGGCGCGCAGATGCGGATTGTGCGCGGCGTAGAGGATGGTCTGCCTGCCGCCGCGGCAGAAGCCGGTGATGCCGATGCGGCGGCTGTCGCCGGCGTTCTCGGTCGCCCAGACCAGGGCGGAATCCATGTCGCGCATCATCTGCGCGTCCGGCGCCTTCGAGACCACCGCCATCGCCTGCGCGCCCGAGGTCGCCTCGGTGAGGTTGCCTTCCCGCGCATAATACTCGGCGGCGACCGCGAGATAGCCTGCGTGGGCGAGGCGGCGACACACATCCTGAATCCATCCGTGCACGCCGAACACTTCTTCCACCACGAGCACGATTGGGAAGGTGCCCGGCTTGTCGGGGCGCGCGGCGTAGCCCGGCAAATTGCCGTCACTGACGGGGATTTGGATCTCGGCCTCGTGCAGGCCCTCGGCGCTGGTGTGGATCGCCCGCGCCTCCACGCGCGCGGTGGCGAGGGTGAGCCCGGAAATGACCGAGCTCATCAGGAACCCTCGCCGTTGCAGCGGGGTGACGAGGCCCGCGGCTTCCGCGTTCATGCCGCCATGCCGAAATCGATGAGCTGGCGCACCGGCGCGCCGGATTTCAGCTTGGCGAAGCCCTCGTTGATCTCGCTGAGCTTGATCCGGCCGGAAATCAGATGATCGAGCTTCAGCTTGCCCTGCTGCCAGAGATGCAAAAGGCGCGGCATGTCGACGCGGAAGCGGTTGCCGCCCATCGAGGTGCCCTGGATCTTCTTGTCGCGCAGGAAGTCGATCCCGGTGAGCTCGATCTTGGTGCCCTGCGGGATCATGCCGATGATGGTCGCCACCCCGCCCGGGCGCAGCATGGCGAAGGACTGCTCGGCGGTGGTCTTCAGCCCGATCGCCTCGAACGAATAGGGCACGCCGCCGCCCGTCAGTTCGCGCACCGCTTTCACTGGATCGACGTTGGAGGCGTTGATCACATCGGTCGCCCCCATCTCCTTTGCCTTGTCGAGCTTGGAAGAGTTGGTGTCGATCGCGATGATCCGCTCCGCCCCGGCGATCGCCGCGCCGTTGACGGCCGAGAGCCCGATGCCGCCGCAACCGATCACGGCGACCGTGCTGCCGGGCTCTACCTTGGCGGCATGGAACACCGCGCCGACGCCAGTCATTACGCCGCAGCCGATCAGCGCCGCGCGGTCGAGCGGGATTGACTTGTCGATCTTCACCACCGCATGTTCGTGCACCAGCATCTGCTCGGCGAAGGCCGAGAGGTTGAACGCCTGATTCAGCACCTCGCCCCGCCAGCGCATCCGGCGCGCCGCGCCCGGCAAGAGCTTCACCTCGGTGTTGTCGCAAAGGTTCGGGCGGCCGGTCATGCAGTATTCGCACTCGCCGCAGAACACCGAGAGGCAGGTGATCACGTGATCGCCGGGCTTCACGTAGGTGACGTCCTCGCCGACCGCCTCCACGACCGCGGCGGCCTCGTGGCCGAGCACGATCGGCATCGGGAACCAGGAAAAGAGGCCCTCGATGAAATGCAGGTCGCTGTGGCAGAGCCCGGCGAAAGCCGTGCGAAGCAGTACCTCGCGCCGCTTCGGCTTCTCGATCTCCACATCTTCGATCGTGAGCGGGGTGTTGGCCTCGTGCAGCACGGCGGCTTTCATGCTCGGTCCTCCGAGACGCGGTTGACTTCCGCCCTAGTCTGCCGCCGCATGGCGGGGCGCGCCAGAGGGAGAACAGGAAGGAGAACACGATGCAGGAGCTGCTGCCGCTGGCCGAACGGATCGCCGCACGGCTGAAGGCGCGGGGCGAGACGATCGCGATCGCGGAATCCTCTACGGGCGGGCTGATCTCGGCGGCGCTGCTCGCCGTGCCCGGCGCCTCGGCCTATTTCCTCGGCGGCAGCGTGATCTACACGCGCAAGGCGGGCGCGGCGCTGCTCGGGCTGCCGACACCGCTGCCGGGCGGAATGCGGGCTTCCACCGAGGCGTATGCGCGGCTGTTGGCGGCGACCGTGCGGCAACGCTTCGAGGCGAACTGGGGCGTAGGCGAAACCGGCGCGACCGGGCCGACCGGAAACCGCTACGGTGACGCGGCGGGGCATTGCTGCTTCGCGGTGGACAACGGCAGCGCGGAGGCGCGCACGCTGGAAACCGGCAGCGCCGAGCGGGTGGCGAACATGCGCGCCTTCGCGCGCGCAGTGATGGAGCTGCTGGCGGCGCGGCTGGAAGCCTGAGCGGCGGCCGTGCTTCGGTCGGCCTTCCTTGCCGGCTTGGCTGCCTTGCTCGGAGCCGCGCCGGCGTGCGCGCATGTCGTTGCCGGCGCACGGGTGTTCCCGGTCACGCTGACGTTCGACGATCCCGGGGTCAACGACGAGGCGACGCTCCTCTCTTTCTCGCATTTGCAAGCGAGCGGCCCGACCAACCAGAACAACTACGGGTTCGAATACGACAAGACGATCACAGAACATACCGCGCTGATCCTGAACGACGGGCTGACGACGATCACCTCTCCCGCGGGCAACCGGTCCGGGTGGACCAACCTGACGCTCACCGGGAAATGGCAGGCTTATACGAACGCGGCCCACGAGTTCGTCGTCTCGCTCGGCGTGATCCACAGTTTCGGCAACACCGGAAGCACGCAGGTGGATGATCAGACCGGCACGACGGCGCCCGCCGCCTATTTCGGCAAGGGACTGGGCGAGCTGCCGATCGGGATGCTGCGGCCGCTCGCGATCACCGGAGAGCTCTATTACACGGTGCCGGGCAGAAGCCTGAAGGTGATGACCGTCACCGATCCGAGCACGGGTCTGGTTTCGCAGCAGCTCAACAACGGGCTCGGCAAGACCTGGTTCGGCGGCTTCTCGGTGCAGTACAGTATTCCTTATCTGCAGTCGCAGGTGCGCGATGTCGGGCTGACGGGCGTGTTCTCCAAGCTGATTCCGATCGTCGAGCTCACTTGGTCCTCGGCGGCGTCCAGCCCGAGTCAGCAGCCGACGACCGCGGTCGCCGCGCCCGGTGTGATCTATCTCGCCACCTGGGGAGAGATCGGCCTGGAGGCGCTGATGCCCCTCAATCGCGCCTCCGGCACGCATGTCGGCGTGGTCGGGCTGGTGCATTTCTTCTTCGACGATTTGTTGCCGAATTCGCTCGGCAGGCCGATTTTCCGGTGAGACAACGTGAATAGCCGATGGCCTGGCCAAGTCCGGGCATGACAATGATGAGGCGGCCGAGATCGCCGCGTAGCTTCGGGTGGGCTTGCGCGGTGCCGGCCGCTCTCGACGCCTCCGCCGTCCGGGGCGTAGGCTTGCCGAAACAAGCTCGGAGGAACGCTGATGAGCGGCGGTGACTGCCTTGCCGGGGTGCGGGTTCTCGATCTCACGCAGTTCGAGGCGGGGCCTTCCTGCACCGAAGCGCTGGCCTGGCTCGGCGCGGATGTCGCCAAGGTGGAGAACCCGAAGCACGGCGATCCGGGGCGGGGGATCAATCCGCCGGACGGCCAGGACGCGCATTATTTCCTTCAGTACAATGCCAACAAGCGTTCGGTCACGATCAACCTGAAGGAGCCGCGCGGCCTTGATCTCGTCAAGCGAATGGCGAAAGAGGCCGACGTGTTCGTAGAAAATTTCGCGCCCGGCGCGATCGAGCGGCTCGGCCTCGGGCCGGAGGTGATTCGCAAGCTCAACCCGCGCATCATCTACGCGCAGGTGAAGGGCTTCGGCGAGGGCTCGCCCTACGAGAAGAATCTTGCGTTCGACATGATCGCCCAAGCCTGCGGTGGGCCGATGAGCATCACCGGCGAGGCGGACGGAAGGCCGCTGAAGCCCGGGCCGACGATCGGCGATACCGGCACCGGGATGCTGCTCGCGATCTCGATCCTGGCCGCGCTTTACCGACGCACGCGGACGGGCGAAGGCGAGCATGTGCAGGTGGCGATGCAGGACGCGATGTTCCAATACATCCGCGGCGCGTTCGCCACCACGACCCGCACCGGGCGGGCGGCGCACCGCGCCGGCTCCGGCAGCGTGCTCGCCAAGAACCCGCCGATGGGGATCTATCCCACCAAGGGCGGCGGGCCGAACGATTACGTCTATGTCTATACCAGCCGCGCCAATCCCGAGCATTGGCGGCGGCTGCTCGGCGTGATCGGGCGGGAGGAGCTGATCGGCGATCCGCGCTTTGAAACCTCCGCCGCGCGGCTCGAGCACGAGAAGGAAGTGGACGGGATGGTGGAAGCCTGGACCCGCCATCACGACAAGGTGGAGGCGATGCGGCTTCTGGGCGCGGCGGGCATCCCGGCGGGCGCGGTGCTCGATACGGCAGAGCTGCTTGGCGATCCGAGCTTCCGCGAGCGCGGCATCATTCAGACCGTCCAGCACGGCAATGTCGGTGAGTATTCGATGGCGGCGTGGCCGGTGCGCTTCGGCGGACGGCCGCCGCCGCTCAAGCCCGCGCCGCTGCTTGGCGAGCACACCGACGCGGTGCTCAGCGAATGGCTGTCGCTCGACGGCGCGGCGGTGAACGAATTGCGCAGCGGCGGTGTGATTGGCTGAGCGCACGAGATCAGCGGAGGAAGCGAAGATGGCGGAACTGACCGGCTCGGAGATCCTAGCGAAGTGCCTGAAGAAAGAGGGCGTCGAGCACCTGTTCTACATCATGGGTGGGCCGATGCTGCTGGCGGAGGCAACCTGCATCAAGGAAGGCATCCGCATGATCGACGTCCGCCACGAGCAGGCGGCGGCCTTCATGGCGCAAGCCTATAGCCGGCTGTTGCAGAAGCCCTCGGTCTGCATGGCGGCGAGCGGCCCGGGCGTGACCAACCTGGTCACCGGCGTCGCCAACGCGCTGATCGATTGCTGCCCGGTGGTGGCGATCGGCGGATCGAGCCCGATCAGCCAGTTCGGCCGGCAGGTGTTCCAGGAGATCGATCAGGTCGCCTTCATGAAGGGCGTATGCAAGTACACCGACCGCGTGCACAATTTGAAGCGCATCCCGCAGCAGGTGAATTTCGCTTTTCAGAAGGCGATGAGCGGCAAGCCGGGCCCGGTCTATTTGGATTTCCCCGGCGACATTCTTTACATGAAGATCGACGAGGAGCTGGTCGATTGGAGCTTCGCCGGGCGTCCGCTGCTCAAAGCGCGCCCGCTGGGCAATCCCGAGCAGGTCGGCAAGCTGATCGACGCGCTCGCCGCCGCCAAGCAGCCGCTGCTGGTTTCCGGCAGCGGGGTGATCTGGTCGCAGGCCTGGGACGAGATGCGCGAGCTGGTCGATCGCATCGGCATCCCGTTCTACACGACGCCACAGGGCAGGGGCGTCGTGCCGGACGATCATCCTTGCTCCTATCTCTCGATGCGGAGCTCGGCGTTCCGCGACGCCGATCTGATCGTCGTGCTCGGCACCCGCATGAACTACATCATCGGCCATGCCGCGCCGCCGCGCTTCGGCGGCAATGCCAAGATCGCGCGCATCGACATCGATCCCGACGAGATCGCGACTGCCGCGCGCTTCGTCGACTACCCGGTGGTCGGCGACTGCAAGATGGTGCTGCGGCAAATCCTGGACGGGATCGGCAAGAAAATCACCCAGGAGAGCTACAGGCCGTGGCGGCAGAAGCTCGCCGAGGGCGAGGCCGCCAAGCGCGCGGGCGCGGGCGGCAACAAATACGCCGAGGACGGCGACATCCATCCGGTGCGGCTGTTCGAGGAGGTCCGCGACTTCATGCAGCGCGACGCGATCCTGTGCGTCGATGGGCAGGAGACGCTGAATTACGGACGGCAAACAATGCCGACCTTCGCGCCGGGGCATCGGCTCAATTCGGGGCCGTTCGGTACGATGGGCGTGGGTTTGCCGTTCGGCGTCGGCGCCAAGATCGCCAAGCCCAACACGCAGGTGATCGTGGTGCACGGCGACGGCTCGTTCGGGCTCAATGCGATGGAACTGGACACGGCGGTGCGCCACAAGGTGCCGATCCTGGTGGTGATCAGCCTGAACGGCGGCTGGACCGGCGATCCGAAGCGGGAGAAGCCAGGGCGCGATCTCGGTTACACGCGGTTCGACAAGATGGCCGAGGCGCTCGGGTGCTATGGTGAATATGTCGAGCGGCCGGAGGACATCCGCCCGGCGCTGGAGCGGGCGCAGCGCAAGGTAGACGAGGGGATGGTGGCGCTGGTGAACGTCAAGACCGATTACCGGGCGCGGTATGCGGGGGCGGCGTTCTCCGACTACTCGACTTAGTCGGTGGGCCCATAAGGAGGGCCGCCCTCACCCGGCGCTTGCGCGCCGGCCTCCCCGCCAGCGGGAGCGGCGTATGAGACACCTCCCCCGCTGGCGGGAGAGGCCGATCCCCGCGCAAGCGGGGCCCGTCAGGCGCTCCGGGTGAGGGCAGCCTAAGCGGCGGCCCGCGCGCGGCGCTCGGCCATGCGCTCGAGCCGGTACGCGGCGGCACCAAGGCGGCGGAGCATGTCGGGGAGCGCCGGACGCGGCGGCACCGGGCCGCCAGATTTCAGCGCCGACCAAGCGGACCATTCGGGCGGCGAGAGCAGCAAAACGCGACGGCGGTCCTCGTCGGAAAGGGCGATGCGGTCACCAACGCCTTCGAAAACAAGGAATTGGCGCTGGGCAAGGCGGTCGGCGGTCGTCATCCGGCGCTCCTGAACGGCTGTCCGATGCCGGGAGAGTTCGGGTCGTTGCGGGCGGGAATTGGCGCGGCTCGTGGCAAATCCTTGGCAAATCGGCACGAAAGCGTGATCAAGCGAACCGCGCCGCCACCTTCGCCTCGGTCAGATCGCGGCGAGATGCTTGCAATCCTAGCCAACTGGGCGGGAGCCGTCGCCGCCGATCAGGAAGCCGCCGCCAGCCTCGCTTTGCAGATTGATCCGCTGCCTAGGGCTGCGGACGCCGGATCAGGGCGAGCGGTTCACACCGCGCACCGCCTCGCAGACCGCCCGGGTCACGTCCGCCGTGGTCGACTTGCCGCCGAGGTCGGGGGTCATGATCCCCGCCGCGCACACCTGCTCGACGGCGCGCATCAGCAACTCGGCGGCTTGTTTCTCGCCCAGGTGTTCCAGCATCATCGACGCCGTCCAGAAGCTGCCGACCGGGTTGGCGATGCCCTTGCCGGTGATGTCGAAGGCCGAGCCGTGGATCGGCTCGAACATCGAGGGGCTGCGGCGTTCGGGGTCGATATTGCCGGTCGGCGCGATGCCGAGGGAACCGGCGAGCGCGGCGGCCAAATCGGAGAGAATGTCGGCGTGCAGATTGGTCGCCACCACCGTGTCGATGCTTTGCGGACGGCGCACCATCCGCATCGTCATCGCGTCGACGAGTTCCTTGTCCCAGGTAACGTCGGGGTAGTCGCGCGAAACGAGCGCGGCGATCTCGTCCCAGAAGACCATGCCGTGGCGCTGGGCATTGGACTTCGTCACCACGGTCAGTTGCTTGCGCGGGCGCGACTGCGCGATCCCGAACGCATAACGCATGATCCGCTCAACGCCACGGCGGGTGAAGATCGCGGTTTCGGTGGCAACCTCCTCGGGCAGCCCGACATGGGCGCGTCCGCCGTGCCCGGCATATTCACCCTCGCTGTTCTCGCGCACGATGACCCAATCCAGATCGGCGGGCCTCACCTCGCGCAGCGGGGAGACGATGCCGGGCAATATGCGCGTGGGCCGCACGTTCGCGTACTGATCGAAGCCCTGGCAGATTTTGAGCCGCAGACCCCATAGCGTGACGTGATCGGGCAGGTTCGGATCGCCGACCGCGCCGAAATAGATCGCATCCGCCGTCCGCAGCCACGCGAGCCCGTCGGGCGGCATCATGACGCCGTGCTTGCGGTACCAGTCCGAGCCCCAGTCGTATTTGTCGATCGCGAGCTTGAAGCCGCCGTCGCGCGCGGCGACCGCATCGAGCACCTCGAGCCCGGCGCCGATCACCTCCGGGCCGATGCCGTCGGCGGGGATGGCGGCGATGCGGTAGCTACGCATGGGGTGGTCTCCGGTATGCCGCGGCCTCGTATCGCTCGCGGGGAAGGCGCGCAACCGGGTGAGCGGCTTCCCGGTCCCAGCCGGCGGCGCTACACCGAGCCAATGCCGCCGCACCAAGGGAGGGCCGCCGTGACCGACGCTTATATCTGCGACTTCGCACGCACGCCGATCGGCCGCTATGGCGGGGTGCTGAAGGATGTCCGTGCCGACGATCTGGCGGCGCATCCGATCAAGGCGCTGATGGCGCGCAACAATCAGGTGGACTGGGCGGCGCTCGACGACTGCATCCTCGGCTGCGCCAACCAGGCCGGCGAGGATAACCGCAACGTGGCGCGCATGGCGGTGCTGCTGGCGGGGCTGCCGGACAGCGTGCCGGGTTCGACCATCAACCGTCTGTGTGGGTCGGGGCTCGATGCGGTCGGCACCGCGGCGCGCGCGATCAAGACGGGCGAAGCCGAGCTGATGCTGGCGGGCGGGGTGGAGAGCATGACCCGCGCGCCGTTCGTGATGGGCAAGGCGACCGAGGCATTCTCCCGCAGCGCCGAGATCTACGACACGACGATCGGCTGGCGGTTCATCAACGAGCAGATGAAGAAGATTTACGGCACGGATTCCATGCCGGAAACGGGCGAGAACGTGGCCGAGGAGTTCCAGGTCTCGCGTCAGGACCAGGACAAATTCGCCTACCGCAGCCAGATGCGCGCGGCGAAGGCGCAGGCAAGCGGGTTCTTCGCGCGCGAGATCGTGCCGGTGACGATCAAAAGCCGCAAGGGCGAGACGGTGGTGGACAAGGACGAGCATATCCGTCCCGAGACGACGCTGGAGGGGCTGGCCAAGCTGCGGACGCCATTCCGCGATCCGGGCACCGTGACGGCGGGCAACGCCTCGGGCGTGAACGACGGGGCGGCGGCGCTGATTCTCGCTTCCGAGGATGCGGCGCGGCGGCACGGGCTGACGCCGCGGGCGCGGGTGGTGGCGATGGCGACCGCGGGCGTGCCACCCCGGATCATGGGGATCGGGCCGGCGCCGGCGGTGCGGAAGCTTCTGGAGAAGACGGGACTGAAGCTCGGCGAGGTGGACATTATCGAGCTGAACGAGGCGTTCGCCGCGCAGGGGCTGGCGGTGATGCGCCAGCTCGGGCTGCCCGACGACGCGGAGCATGTGAACCCGCATGGCGGCGCGATCGCGCTCGGCCATCCGCTCGGCATGTCCGGCGCGCGGCTGGCGCTGACGGCGGTGAACGCGCTGGAGGAGCGCGGGGGCAAGCGCGCGATCGCGACCATGTGCATCGGGGTCGGGCAGGGGATCGCGGCGCTGATCGAGCGGGTTTAGGGGGCGCGCCCCACCCCCTCACCCGGCTTCTCCCCCTCTCCTGCGTTGTGGGAGAGGGGGAGAGGAGGTGTTTAAATAGCGAGCGGGCAAGCAGGAGCGCGGCCATGAAGTTTTCCGTTCGGGAGTTCGCCTATCGCGACGCGCTGCGCGCGCGGCTCTTCACGCCGGAGGGGGAGGGACCGTTTCCGGCGGTTGTCGATATTCATGGCGGGGCTTGGTGCGGCGGGGATCTCGCCGACGGGCAGGCGCGCAACGAGGCGCTGGCGGCTTCGGGGTTCGTCGTCGCGGCAATCAACTTCCGCCACGGCGATGACGGCTATCCGACCTCGCTCGCCGACATCAACTTTGCAATACGGCTGCTGAAAGCGCGCGCGGCGGAGTGGCGGGTGCGCGCCGACCGTATTGGCCTCTCGGGCAATTCGAGCGGCGGGCATCTCGCCATGTTGGCGGCGATGCGGCCGGGCGATCCGCGCTATGCGGCGCTGCCGCTACCGTCCGGGCTGGAGCCGCAGGATGCGCGCGTGCGGTGCGTGGCGCTGCTCTGGCCGGTGATCAATCCGCTCTCGCGTTACCGCTATGCGCGCCGCTCGCGCGACAGCGCGAACCCGCCGGCCTGGGTGGGCGACATTCCCGAGCGGCACGACCGCTATTGGAAGAATGAGGCGGCGATGGCCGAAGGCAATCCGATGCTGGCGCTGGAGCGCGGCGAGCGCGTGGAGCTGCTGCCTGCTGTGTGGATTCAGGGCCGTCCCGATCCGACGCACGACTATCGCGACCCCGAAAGCCCCGTTCCGCTGAACGAGCCGGAGCGGTTCGTGGCCAATTACCGCAGGGCCGGCGGCGCGATCGAGCTGGTGGACATCGCCCAGGTGGACCGGGCGGCGGCGTGCATCGCGCCGCTGGTCGCGTTCTTCCGACGGCAACTAGGCTGACCGAAAACCGCTGATTTCGATCAACGCAGGCTCGGTCCAGTCGGCGCATGCCGGTGCGCAAAGCCGCACGGGCAGAACCTAATGAACGGCAGTCGCCGCGATCTGAATCTGATCCTGCTGCTGCTTGCCGCCGCTGGCCTGGCCGCAGGCCTGGCAGCCCGGCTGTTGGGGCGCGCCGATTGGGCCTCTGGGCTCATGCTGGCGGGCACGGTGCCGGTCCTTGTCGCCGTTCTGCTCGACAGCGCGGCCAGCCTCTGGCGGCGTCAGGTTGGCCTCGACCTCATCGCACTTCTGTCGATCGGCGGCGCTCTCGTGCTTGGGCAATATGTCGCGGCCGGCGTCATCGGGGTGATGCTGTCCGGCGGCCGCGCGATGGAGGATTTCGCCGCGAGGCGTGCCCGCCGTGAAATGCCCGCCTTGCTGGCACGGGTGCCGCGAACGGCAAGCCGATACCAGAAGGGAGAGCTGGTCAGCGTTTCGCTGGACCAGGTCGCGCCGGGCGACCGCTTGCTGGTGCGCGCCGGAGAGGCGGTTCCGGTGGATGGAACCGTTCGGGACGGAGCCGCCGTGTTGGACGAGTCCGCCATCACGGGCGAGTCGATTCCTGTCACGCGGGAAGCCGGAACCACAATCCGCAGCGGCGCTGTGAATGCCGGCGCAGCTTTCGACATGCTGGCCTCGGCCCGCGCGTCGGACAGCACCTTTGCTTCAATTGCGCGCTTGGTCGAGGAGGCACAGGCGGGGAAAGCCCCGTCGGCTCGCCTGGCGGACCGGGCTGCCTTCAGGTTCACCGCGCTGGCGCTCGCTCTGGCAGGGGCCGCCTGGGCCTTGAGCGCCGATCCGGTGCGCGGGCTCGCAGTTCCTGTCGTCGCCACCCCGTGTCCACTGATCCTGGGGTTACCCGTCGCGATCGTCTCGGGGTTGTCACGTTGCGCCGCGCGCGGCGTGCTGGTGAAGGGGGGTGGCGCACTGGAGAAGCTGGCGCGGGTGCGGACGCTGTTCCTGGACAAAACAGGGACGCTGACCGCAGGCCGCCCCCGCGTTACCGGGATCGAAGTGGCGCCGGGCGCAACCGCCGACGAGGTTCTTCGGCTGGCGGCGAGTCTCGACCAAGCATCTCAGCACGGCGTCGCCCAGGCGGTGGTCGCAGCGGCACGTCAGCGCGGGCTCGGTTTGGAGTTGCCCTCGAGCGTAGCCGAAGAGGCCGGCGCCGGCGTCACGGGATCGATCGGCGGGCAGCGGATCGCGGTCGGCGGATATGGGTTCGTGGCGGCTCGCGCCGAAGTGCCGGACTGGGGCGAATCGTTCCTGCGCCGAATGGGTTACGAAGGGGCGACGGCGGCCTTCGTCGCCGCCGACGGCAAGATGCTGGGCGCGATCCTTCTCGCCGATGAACTGCGGCCGGATTCACCCCGGGCGCTTCGCCTGCTGCGCCAAGCGGGGATCGCCCGCATGGTGATGCTTACCGGAGACCGCCGGGAAGTTGCCGACGCAATTGGCGCTGCCCTGGGCGTCGACGAGGTGCGGGCGGAGCAGCAGCCCCGCGACAAGCTTGCCGCTATCGCTGAAGCGCGAGAGGCAAATGAAGTTTGCGGCATGGTGGGCGATGGTGTGAACGATGCGCCCGCCCTGGCCGCCGCCGACGTGGGGATCGCGATGGGCGGGGGATCGGGCGCCTCGTCCGAGGCGGCGGACGTCGTGCTGCTGGCCGATCGCCTCGATCGGCTTGCGGAGGCGCTGTCCGTTGCGCGCGGCGTGCGGCGCATCGCCGCCCAGACAGTCGGATTGGGCATGGGGCTTTCGGTCGCGGCCATGACCGTCGCCGCGTTCGGATTCCTGCCGCCTGTGGCGGGCGCGTTGCTTCAGGAGGCGATTGACGTTGCCGCGATCCTGAACGCGCTTCGGGTTTTGCGGATACGGATTCCCGGCCGGCCGCTTCGTCCGATGCCAGCTACGGAGGTGGCCCGTCTGGAGGCCGAGCACGACAGGCTTGCCGGACCGCTCGCGCAGCTTCGCGCCGCTGCCGACCAGCTCGCGGATTTGCCGCCTCGGCAAGCGGCGGCCAGGCTGGCTGATATCGACCTGCTCGTGCGCGAGCAGCTCTTGCGCCACGAGCGGGACGATGACGCACATCTCTATCCGGCGATCGAGAAAGCTTTGGGCGGCGCCGATCCGATCGCGGCCATGCACCGCACCCATGGCGAGGTGCAGCAGCTTGGACGGCTGCTCGCCCGCATGACGGCTGATCTCTCCGACAAGGGGCCGAGCCAGGCCGAGACGAACGATTTCCGCCGCGTGCTCTATGCGTTGGAGGCGATCCTGCGCCTTCATTTCGCGCAGGAAAATGAGCTCTATTACAGTCTCGCTGACACCGAACGGGCCCGAAATGGCGGTAATCGCCGGCAGCGTGCGTCAAACGCCTGACGGGCTCATCCACCGTCCACGGACCCCCACGTAGAATGCCGAGCTGCAGGCGCCGGCTGCAATTTGTGTCGGCGGATCGACATCCGCCCTAGGGCTAAGATCAGGCGGGCGATACATCGCCCGTGATGATGCGCTTCCGCCCTTGGGGGGTGTCGAGCAGCAGCGCGCCGTCCGTATCGAGCCCGGCGTAGCTGCCTTCGAGCGGGGGATGGCGCACGCGGAGCCGCGTGCCGTACTGCGGGCCGCGGGCGAGCCAGCCGGCACGGATCGCGGCGAAGCCTTCAAGTTCCCAGTGCGAAAGCCGCGTATCGAGCGCGTCGAGCAGGGTGTCGCGGGCGGCCTCTTGCGTCGTGGTGGCGCCGTGCGCGGCGAGCGCGGTGGTAGGATAAGGCGCGTTCTCCGGGTAATGCACGAGGTTGAGGCCGATGCCGAGGATCACGGCATCGCCGGCGGTCTCGATCAGGATGCCGGCGATCTTGGCGCCGCCGACCAGCACATCGTTGGGCCATTTGAGCGTGGTGCGCGGGGCGGACGCCGGCAACAGCACATCCACGGCGTCGGCGACCGCGAGCGCGGCGACGAAGGCAAGCTCGGGAAGGTGCGATTGCCGGAGGTTGGGGCGGAGCAGGGCCGAAAGGTAGAGGTTGCCTTCCGGGCTCTCCCACTGCCGCCCGTCCCGCCCGCGTCCGGCGCTTTGCGCGCGGGCGGTGACGACGGTGCGGTGCGGCGCGCCCGCGTAGGCGCGGCGGCGGAGTTCGAGGTTGGTCGAACCGACCGTGCCGAGCGCAATCGTGCGCCAGCCGCCGGGAGGCGCCGTCGCGGCCCGCTCAGGCGGGCTTGCGGATGACGAAGATGGAGGTGCGAAAGTTGGGACCGAGCCAGGGCGCATGGTCGGCGAGCCATTGGTCGATGGCGTCGGTGGCGCGGCTGAGCGGGTTGATCGGTTGCTCGAACAGCGCGGCCGACACCACCGACAGCGGGAAGGAGAGATAGCCGTAAGGACGGAACTCGAAGCCGGGAAAACGCGCGCGCAGCCAGTGGAGGTCGCTGCGGTAGAAGGGCCGCTCGTCCTCGGTGTGAAAGCGCGTGCCGAAGCGCCAGTATGCGCGCGAGACGAGGCCAGAGCCGAGCGGCTCCATGAAGGCCATCAGCCCGCCCGGCTCGAGATTGTCGGCATAGAGGCGGGCGAGCACGGTTTGATAATCGACGTGATGCAGCACGGCGCGGCCGAGCACGAGGCCGAAGCGGCCTTCGATCGGCTGGTGCACGTCGTGGCGGTAGATGGTGACGTGCGGGCCGGCATGAGCTTGCGCGCGGGCGATCAGATCGTCAGAAATGTCGATGCCGACCACCTCGCGCGCGCCGAGGCGGAGAATGCGCCCGCAGTTCCAGCCGGTGCCGCAGCCCACTTCGAGCACGCTGCGGCCTGGGGCGTGGGCGGCGACGATCGCTTCGAAATCGCGCTGCGCGCGGATCCCGTTCGGCCCGTGGTACACGTGATCGAGGATGGTTTGGATGCGGCCGCGGCTGGCGGCGAGTGCACCATCCCCCGCGAACGCTTCGCGCTCGCGTTCGAGCTTGTCCGCCGAGACCGGCACGTCGCCTCCGAGTTGGAAACCGGGGCGGGACTTTAGCAGGAGTCGGAGGTTGGGGCCACGGCGTTGGCGCTGCATAGCCTCACCCGGATCGCCGCTGCGCGGCGATCCGACCTCTCCCGCGGAGCGCAAGAGGTGACCCCGACGCGCAGCGCCGGGTGAGAGGTCAGCTCGCGCGCGGGGCGCGGCGGGTAACGGCCAGGGCGGCGAGGGCGGTGGCGAAGACGAGGAGCGCGCGCGGTTCGGGGACCGCGCCGAACGCTGCCTCGGCGACGATCAGTCCTGCCGCCGTGGTGGGGTGTACCTGATCCCAGAACACGTAGTCATTGGGATCGGCGCAGACGCTGCCGCCGCCGGTATAGGGGCCGACATAGCAGGCATCGGTGCCGTTGGTGAAACCGAAGACGCCCGGATCGGCCACCACCTCGTCGAGCAGCGCATAGACGTCGAGATAGGAAAGACGCAGGCCCGGAGCGCCAACCAGCGGCGCGAGATCGGCGCGGAGCGTGGCGTTGTAGACCTGCGACAGCCGCGTCGCCGCAGCCGCGACGATCGGCCCCTCCGACGTGATGCCCGGCGTCACGCCGAGATTGGGCACGAGCGGCACCAGGAAATGCTTGGCGCCTTTCAGCGCCAGGGCTTGGATTTCCTGCGCCTCCGCCCCGGCGGCTCCTTGCGCGTACTGCACTGCGGTCGGGAAGGTGACCCCGCTCTTCAGGATGGTGAAAATATCGTTGGCGCCGATCCAGACCGAGTAGAGCGCCGTCGGCGGCGCGCTGCCCGGCCCGAGCCCGGCGATGTAGGCGCCGACTTGATCGGCGAGCGTCGGCGGCGGACTGGAGCCGGTGGCGGGATAGCCCGTGGTGGCGCCGCCCCAGGCATAGTCATTGCCGCCGACAAGCGACGGCAAAACTGGCCCGAGGCCGAAGCCGAGGACCGAGAGATACTGCGCCCAGATCGGCCCATTCGAGAATTCGCCGAAATAATAGGGCGGTGAGGCGGGGGTTCCGGTGGCGAGGTAGAGATTGCCGGCATCCGAAAGGCTGTCGCCGAACAGATAGAAGGCCGAATACGCCCTGGCGGTGACGGGCGCGAGCGCAAGGCTTGCCGCCGCGACCACCGACGCAATCAAGTTCCTGACGCGCATTGCGCATCGTCCTTTCCGGTCGATACGCGACCGTACGGTTGCGGTTACAGGAAGTCAATCCTGCATCCGGGATCAAAACAGGTTGAAGCCGATGTGGGCGGAGAACGTCTCGCCCGGAGCGAGCGTGCGAAGTCCGGTGTCCTCGTTCGGACGGTTGATCGCGTTGGTGGCGTGGCTGACCGGCTCGGTGGCGAAGTAGGGCTTGCCCGGTGGAATATAGACGACCAAGCGGCACAGCGCCGCGTCGGCGCTGAGGCGGACGCGGACCGGCGTCGGCGCCAGCACGATTTCGGCGACGCCGTCCCAGGCTTCGAAGAGATTGTCGAGTGCGGCGGAGCCGACCGCGCGGGCGGCACGGTGGTCCCATTCGGGCGGCACCGGCACGAGCGCCGCAGGCATGTGATCGGCGCCGTTTCGCCAGACCCGCGCGGCGGCGAAGCGGAGCGTGGCGGCTTCGGTGCGCGGAAAGAAAGGATGCAAGCCGAGGCCGGCGGGCGCGGGCTCGCTGTGGCGGCTGGTGATCGCCATCTCGAGTTCGAGCCCGTCGGGGCGGAGCGCGTAGCGGTAGTCGGCGTCGAAGGCGAACGGCCAGGAGCGGCGCTGCGCCTCGGTCTGGGGCCGCCAAGCGAGGCTCAGGCGTGCGGCGGCGGCGGAAAGCGCGGTTACGTCCCACACGCTCGTCCAGCCGACGCCGTGGATCGCGTGCGGCTCGTCGCCAAAATTGCGGACGAGCTGATACTCACACCCGGCCCAGGCGAAGCGGGCATCCTTGATGCGGTTCGAGTAGGGCACCAGCGGATAGGCAGCCATGCCGCGCGCCGCGCCGTGTACGAGCGCATCGGAAAGCGGCGGGCGCAGCACGTGATCGCGCCCGAGCGTCCAGCCGACGATCGCGCCGCCGATTTCGGGCGCCAGCACCAGGGATGCTTCCCCCGCACGCAAACTGAGCATCGTGCCTCCTTGCTTTCTCCCGCCGCCCCCCGAAGATCGCGCGCCGGCAGGGAGAGGCAAGTGGACAGCGTCGAGTGCATCGTGGTGGGGGCGGGCGTGGTCGGGCTTGCGGTGGCGCGCGCGCTGGCGCTGGCCGGGCGCGAGGTGATCGTGCTCGAACAGGCCGAGGGTATCGGCACCGAAACATCCTCGCGCAACAGCGAGGTGATCCATGCCGGCATCTATTATCCGGCGGCCAGCTTCATGGCGCGGTTCTGCGTCGCGGGACGGCGCGCGCTCTATGCTTATTGCCGTGAGCGCGGCGTGCCCTTCAACAATTGCGGCAAGCTGATCGTCGCCACCAACGCGGACGAGGATGCGCGTCTCGCCGGAATAAAGGCGCGCGCGGAAGCGAACGGCGTCGAGGGAATGCGGGTGCTGAGCCGTGCCGAAGCGCTGGCGCTGGAACCCGCCTTGCATTGCACGAGCGCGCTTTTTTCACCTGTAACCGGCGTGGTGGACAGCCACGCCTTCATGCTGGCCTTGCAAGGCGACGCGGAGAACGCGGGGGCGGCGGTGGTGTTCTTCAGCCCGGTGACCGGCGCGCGGGTGCGGGAAGGCGGACTCGAGGTGGATGTCGGCGGCACTGACCCGACGACGCTGCGCTGCGCGCTGCTGGTGAACTCGGCCGGGTTGCACGCGCCGGCGCTCGCCGCCCGGATCGAGGGGATGCCGCAGGAGCGCGTGCCGCCCGCGTATTATGCCAAGGGAAACTATTTCACCCTGGCCGGGCGCTCGCCGTTTTCGCGGCTGATCTACCCGGTGCCGGTGCCGGGTGGGCTGGGGACGCACCTGACGATCGACTTGGGCGGGCAGGCGCGGTTCGGCCCCGATGTCGAATGGATCGATAAGATCGACTACACGGTCGATCCCGCCCGGGCGGAAAAGTTCTACGCGGCCGTGCGGCGCTACTGGCCCGATCTCAAGGACGGGGCGCTGATGCCGGGCTATGCCGGCATCCGCCCGAAGATCGTGCCGCCCGCGGTTGCCAGCCAGGACTTCGTCATCCAGGGCCCGCAGACGCACGGCGTGCCCGGGCTCATCAACCTGTTCGGGATCGAGAGCCCGGGCCTGACCGCTTCGCTGGCGATCGCCGATTTCGTGGTCGAGGTCAGCCGGACCGGGTAGCGTGGCGCCGCGCTGCCTTCGGAGATCGCCGGGCGCGGCGGGCCTGATTGTGTACCGGGTTTGGGCGAAATGGCGGGGATTTTGTACCGGGTCACGGCGCCGCGCGGCGATTTCCGTACCGGGTTCGGGGCTATTTCGCCCCGATGTGTACCGGCTGCGCGGCGGGGACGCGCCGGGTTGTACCGGCTCGCAGCGTTAGCCCGCGGCGGCGACGGCGTGCCCGGCGGTGAGGCGCCAGATGCGGTCGAGCCGCTCCACCCCGGTCAGCCGGTGCGCGATCAGCAGCACCGTCCGCCCCGCCGCCGCCTCGTTGAGCGTGGCGAGGAAGGCCCGCTCGGTCTCGGCGTCGAGCCCGGCGGTCGGCTCATCCAGGATCAGGAGGGGTGCCGGGGAGAGGAGGGTGCGGGCAAGCGCAAGCCGGCGGCCCTGGCCGCCCGAGAAGCGCGTGCCGCCCTCGCCGACCCAGGTATCGAGCCCGTCGGGGAGCGTGCGGACGGTGTCGGCGATCTGGGCGGCATCGAGCGCCGCCCAGAGGGCGGCCTCGTCGGCCTCGGGCCGGGCGAGCAAGAGGTTGGCGCGGATCGTATCGTCGAACAGGTGCGTCGCTTGGCTCAGCCAACCGATCCGGGCGCGAAGTTCGGCCGAAGCCATCAGGGCGACGTCCGTCCCGCCCAGCCGCACCCGCCCGGCCTCTGGCGCGACCAGCCGGAGCGCCAGCGCGGCCAGCGTGGACTTACCGGACCCGGAGGGACCGAGCAGGGCGACGCGGGCGCCTTCCGGCACGTCGAGCGTGAGTCCGTCGAAGACGGGGGGATGATCGGGTTGCCAGCGGAAGCGCACGCCGTCGAAGCGCAGCGCGGCGGCGCGCGGGACCGGGATCGGGTGCGCGGGCTCGGGCACGGCGGGAGGCGTTTCGGCGCACTCCCACACCCGCCGCGCGGCGGCGGCGGCGCGGCCGGCCAGCGCCCCGGCGCGCGGGAGGCCACCCACCGCTTCGAACGCGGCGACTGTGAGGAAGGCGGCGGCGACCGCGCCGGCCGGTGCGGCGCCGGCGGACAGCAGCACCGCCAGCACCGCGGCCTGGGCGCACAGGAGCGCCCCGGCATTGGCCCAGGCGGTGCGGCCGGCCAGCTCGCGCTGGGCGGCGAGCAGCGCCGCCTCGCGCGCCTGCACGAAGGCGAGCATCCGCCCTTCGGCCCCGAACGCCCGCACCTCGCGCAGCCCTGTCAACGTGTCGAGGGCGGCGACGCGCAGCCCGCTCTCGGTCGCGGCGAGCCGGTCGCCCGCCGCCATCGCCGCCCGCGCCGCGCCCCAGGGCAAGGCGAAGGACGCGAGCGCGAGGCAGAGGCAAACGACGGCGCCGAGCCAGGGGGCGCGCCCGCCGATCAGCACCGCGAGCGCGGGCAGGAGCAGCAGGGCGGCGGCAAGGGGCACGAGGATGCGGAGATAAAGCCCGTCCAGCGCCTCCACGTCGCCCACGAGCCGCGCCAGCACGTCACCCGCCTGTCGGAAGCCGAGGCCCCCGGCCGCGCCGCGCGCGAGGCCCTGGAAGAACCAGACCCGGAGATCGGCGAGGGCGCGGAAGGTGGCTTCGTGGGTCAGGAGCCGTTCCAGGTAGCGCCCGACCACGCGGGCGACGCCGAGCCAGCGCAGCGCCAGCGGCGCGAGCAGCGCGCCGCCTACCAGCAGAGACGTGCCGAGCACGGCGCCGGCAACCGCCGATAGCGCCACCCCGGCGGCGACCGCGGCGAGCGAAGCCACAAGGCCGAGCAGCAGCCAGAATGCCCGGCCGCGCCAGAGCCAGAGGATGCGGCCGAGCGGCTTCATGCCGTGCGGAGCTCCGGGGCGGCGGCGCGGCCGGCGCGGAGGTCGATCCGGCGGCCGGCGAATTCGTGCGCGGCGGCCGAATGGCTGGCGAGGATCACGGTGCGGCCGAGCGCGAGCTTCCGCAGGCTGTCCAGCACGTCGGCCTCGGTGGCGGGGTCGAGATGGGCGGTCGGCTCGTCCAGCAGCAAGAGTGGCGCGTTCTTGAGGAACGCGCGGGCGATGGCGATGCGCTGCGCCTGCCCGCCCGAGAGCCCGTAGCCGCCCTCGCCGATCCTTGTCTCAAGCCCCTCGGGCAGCGTGGCGGCGAAGTCCGTGACGTGGGCGGCGGCGGCGGCGTCCTCCACCTCCTCGTCGGTCGCCTCGGGGCGGGCGAAGCGGATGTTCTCCGCGATCGAGGCGGCGAACAGCACCGGGCGTTGGCCGACCCAGGCGGTGAGGCGGGCGAGCGCCTGCGGCACGAGGTCGGCGATGTCGGCCCCGTTGATGGTGACGCGTCCGGAATCGGGACGGACGAAGCCGAGCAGGATCTCGATCACGGTGGATTTGCCCGCGCCCGAGGGGCCCGCCAGCACGAGCGTTTCCCCGGCGGCGACGCGGAAGCTCAGGCCGTCCAGCGCCGGACCGCGCGCTTTGTCCCAGAAGAGGCGGACATTCTCGAAGGCGACGCTCACGCCCTGGGCGGCGACGGTGCGGACCTCCCGCGGCAGCGGCGGGACGGGCGCCGGGGCGGGCGGGAGTGCCAGCAGCTCCGCCGCCGCGCCCTGCGCGTTGAAACGGTCCTGATAGGCGACGGCGAAGGCGCGGAGGGGGGCGAAGAACTCCGGCACCAGCAGGAGCACGAAGATGGCCGCGGCGGGGTCCAGGCGGTGCGCGGCGAGCGCCAGGCCGTAGCGGACTGCGAGCGCGATCAGCGCCGCTGCGGCGGCGAGGTCGAGCATGGTGGAGGAAAGGAAGGCGACGCGTAGCACGCGCATGGTGCGCCGGCGCAGCTCGGCGGCGGCGGCGGCGAGGGAGCGGGCCTCGTCCTCGGCGCGGCCGTAGATGACGATCGTGGCGATGCCGCGCACACGGTCGAGAAAGCGCGCCTGGAGGCGGGCGAGGGCGAGGAACTGGCGGCGCGAGGCGGCGGCGGCGCCGATCCCGGCGAGCGCCATGCCGAGGGGCACGAACAGGCCGCAGATGGCGAGCACGAGGGCGGCGACGGGGTCGGCCCAGAGCGCGGCCAGCAGCACCAGCACGGGGCCGGCGAGGGCGAGGCTGGCGGCGGGCATCCAGCGGGCGAAGAGGCCGTCCAGCGCCTCCACCCGATCCACCACGGTTGCCGCCAGCTCGCCGCTGTGGCGGCTGCGGAGGAGCGCAGGGCCGGCGGCAAGCAGGTTGCCCAGGATTTCGCTTCGCAGGCGGCGGCGGTTGACGGCGCCCGCTTCGAAGGCGGCGCGCTCCGCAAGAAGGCCGGCCGCGCCGCGGGCGAGCGCGAGCAGGCCGAAGCCGATCCCGGGGGCGAGCGCGACGCGGTGAGAAACAAGCCCAGTGGCGAGCAGCCGGCCGGCGCACCAGGCCTGGCCGATCGCCAAGGCGATACCGAGCAGGCCAAGCGCGATGGCGGGGCGGGCGGTCCGGGCGGCGATCCGGTTCTGCGCGCCGAGCCATGCGCGCGCGCTGGCCTGCTCGCGTTCGCCCCGGGCCATGCGGCGCGGCCTCAGCCGGCTTGTCCGGAGGGGCGCTCCGGCGGGTCGATGGGCGGGGACGGGGGGAGCTGCGGAACCAGGTTCGGCATCGCGCGGCTGCTCTACTCCGCCGCGCGGCGGAGGTCACGGGCGGGCGGGTTAAAGCTGCGCCACCAGCTGGTGTTGCTCGCCCTCACCCGGTGCGGCTTGCGCCACCCCAACCTCTCCCGCGCAGCGGGAGAGGTGTATGTCCGCCTCTCCCGCTTGCGGGGGAGGCCGGCGCCCGGGAGCGCGCCGGGTGAGCGCGGGGATCGGCGCCAGCGGCTTGAGGCCGAGCGCCTTCAGGAGCACGCGGGCGAAGCGGCGTTGGTCGAAATGGCGGCGGGCGTATGCAATCTGCGCCGCAGAGCGGGCGGCCCAGAGCGCATCGTCCTCAAGCAGCGCGCAGATTCGGTCGGCGAACGCATCGGCATCGTCGGTGACAAAGGCGATGTCCGCCAGTCCCTTGAGGCCCTGCGCGCCGACCGGGGTCGTGACGAGGGGCGTGCCCTCGCGTAGCGCCTCCACGACCTTCAGCTTCACGCCGGCGCCGAAGCGCAGCGGCGCGATCGAGACGCGGGCGCGGGCGTGCAGCGCGTGCAGCTCCCCGGCCGGCACGTCTGGCAGCACGGCGACCAACTCGCCGGCCAGCGCCAGGATCGACTGCGGCATTTCCGATCCCGCGATCACCAGCCGCGCCGCCGGCACACGGGCCGTGACCTTGGTCAGCACCGTATCGACGAACCAGCGCATCGCGTCCTGGTTGGGCTGGTGCGCGAAGCCGCCTACGAACAGCAGGTCGGCGGACGGCGGCGGCTCGCGGGCCGCGGCGAAGCTCGGGAAGCAATAGGGCACCATGACCGCGATGCGGGCGCCGGGTTCGAGCGCGCGGGCGATGGCGGCCTCCTCCTGCGAGAGATAGAGGCTCACATCGACGCTGCGCCAAATCCACCGTTCCAGCCCTTCGATGCGGGCCGCCTCGGCGGCGAGTGCGGCGTTGCCGGCGATTGCGGCCTGCATTCCGAGGCGCCGCCCGTGCAGATCCTGGCCGCAAAAGGCAACGCGGGCGCCGCTGTGCCGGTGCAGCGGACCCAGATAGGCGGCGGCGATGTGCGGGCGGTTGAGCAGCACGAGGTCGAACGCCTCCCCCGCCTGCCGAAGCCACGCTTCGAAGCAAGCCGGATCGCCCGCGTTCACTTCCACCCCCCGCTGTTCCAACGCGTGCACGTAATCGGGGTCGCGCACCGCTTCCGCCCAGAACTTGACGCCGAACCCGGCCTGTTGGAGCGCGGCGATCGTCGCGGCGACGTTCTGCGAGCCGGCATCGCGGTCGGGCTCCGGCGGGCGATGATCGACCACCAGCACGAGCTGCCGCGCCGCCCGATCGCGGGCCCACACCGGGCTGCTTCCGGGCGGCAGGTGCGCCGCCTCCAGCACCTCGGCCCAGCGTTCGGCGAACTTGGCGCGGTTGGTTTCCTGGTGCGCCTTCACGCCGCGCGTCCGGTCGGTGCCATGCGAGGCGCCCTCGATGTGCACCACCTCCGCCAGCGGCTGGTAGAGCACGAGGAAGCCCTTCGCCCGCAGGCGGAAGCAAAGATCGGTGTCCTCGTAATAGGCCGGGGCGAAATGGGGATCGAAGCCGCCGAGCCCGGCGAACAGCTCGCGCCGGACCATCAGCGCGGCGGCCGAGCAATAATCGGCTTCGCGCAGATAGTTGTAGGCGGGCTTGGCGGGGTCGTCGTAGCGGCCAACATTGCAGCCGCTGCCGTCGCGCCAGATCACGCCACCGGCTTCCTGCAACCGTCCGTCGGGATATATAAGCTTCGCCCCGGCGGCGCCGGCCTCGGGCCGGACGCGCAGCGTATCCGCCAGCGCGTCGATGGCGCCCGGGCGGACGAACGCATCGTTGTTGAGGAAGAGCAGAAGCTCTCCGCGTGCCAGCGCCGCCCCGTAATTGGCGGCGCCGATGAAGCCCATCCGCCGCTCGGTGCTGACGAGTCTGAGCCCGCGCACCCGGCGCAGCCGGGCGAGCCCAGGATCGGCCGAGCAATCGTCGACTACGATCACCTCGAGCGAGGCGGCCGGCGGGGCGGCGGCGATGGCGGCGAGGCAGCGCAGCGTGAGCTTCACCTGCCCGAAGCTCGGGATCACCACCGAGACGGTCGGGCGGGCGCTGCGGGCAAGGAACATCCGGCCGCGCCGCCGCGGCAAGCCCCCACCGCGCAGCCGGCGGGCGCGCAGCCAGTAGCCGAATTCGCCCGGCAGGCGCAGCGTGAGCGCCCACAGAAGCAGGCGCAGAAAGCGGCTGCGCGCAAGCGCGTTCCGCGCGCGGTGGACATGAGGCATCGCGTGTTCCACCGCGCGGCTGCGCGCCTTTGCTAGCGCGATCAGCGATCGTTCGATGGAGCCAGGCTCCGCCACCCATGCGCGTTGCACGCCCTGCACGTCAGTCCCCGTCCTGTGAGACGGCGGCGAAGGCTAGGGAGCAATCGTCGAGAAAACGTTACCGCGAGCGGGACGAAACGTAGGCGGATCGCTCCCGCTCACGCACTGTTTCCCGGCCAGAGGGTTTCTCCCGATTTCTGCCGCAATCTTTCCAAGAAGGCGCCGTGAGCGACCCCGAACCTGGCCTCGTTCGCTGGCTTCCTCCCCCAGCTGCAGCGCGCCGCCAGTATCGCGACATGGGGCGCTGCCACCTGAAGCCCCGCGCTCCGGCGCGGGGCTTTTCTTTTCCCATGTCGCGCCGCAACCCCTTGTTGCGCGCGGATTTCCGCACGAACATGGCGCCATGACCTGGTCCATCCTGGCGCGCGATGCCGAAACCGGCGCGCTCGGCGCCGCCGTCGCCTCGCGCTTCTTCGCCGTTGGCGGCATCTGCCTCGCGGTCGAGGGGCGGGTGGCGGCACTTTCCACCCAGGCGCTGGTCAACCCGCTCTACGCCATTGAGGCGATGCCCCGGCTGCGCGCGGGCGAGGCGCCCGAAGCGGTGCTGGCGGCACTCACCGGTCCCGATCCGGGCGCCTCGCAGCGCCAGTTCCACATCCTCGACGCCACTGGGCGGATCGCCCAGCACACCGGCGCGGATTGCATCGCCTGGGCGGGGCATGTGCGCGGCGCCGATGTCTCGGTGGCGGGCAACATGCTGGCGGGGCCGGAGGTGGTGCGGCGCACGATGGAGGGGTTCCTGACCGCCTCTGGCCCGCTTGCCGAGCGGCTGCTGGCGGCGATGGAGGCGGGCGAGGCGGCCGGTGGGGACAAACGCGGCAAGCAGTCCGCAGCGCTGCGCGTCTGCACCGCAGACCCCTATCCCGATCTCGACATCCGGGCCGATGACCACCCCGACCCGCTGGCGGAGCTGCGGCGGCTCTATCGGGTGAGTCTGGAGCGGTTCGCCGTGTTTCGCCGCTTCCTGCCGGGCGCCGAGGCGCCCTATGGCGTGTTCGACCGTGCGGTGATCGACGCCGCGATCGCGCGCGAGGCGCGCCCGCCCGGGACTTGAGCCGAACAAGATAACGGAAAAAACAACAGGCAGGGAGACTTCATCGATGCGACGCACCGCCCTCGGACTTGCCTCCGTGCTGGCCGCCTGCACCGCGCTTGCCGCCGCGGCGCCCGCGCAAACGCTCAGGATCGGGTTACAGGAGGATCC
Organism: Acetobacteraceae bacterium; assembly: GCA_035685165.1. Taxonomy (GTDB): domain Bacteria; phylum Pseudomonadota; class Alphaproteobacteria; order Acetobacterales; family Acetobacteraceae; genus DATFDN01. Next base: position 130,893 of record DASRBI010000004.1, on the reverse strand, counting down.
CGACCTGCTCGATCCGACGCTGGGCTCCTCCTATGTGGGGCGAGTGGTGTTCGCGGCACTTTGCGACAAGCTGTTCGACATCACGCCCAAGCTCGAGATCGTGCCGCAGCTCGCCACCGGCTACGAATACAAGGACCCGACGCATCTCGTGATCCATCTCCGCCCGGGGGTGAAGTTCCAGGACGGCGAGCCGGTGGACGCCGAGGCGGTGAAAGTGACCTTGCTGCGCGACCTCAACGCCAAGGGCTCGATGCGGCGGAGCGAGGTGAGCTCGATCGACAGCATCGACGTGATCGACCCGACCACCGTGCAGCTCAACCTCAAGCACCCGGACGCGCCGCTGATCGCCCAGCTAGCCGACCGCTCGGGGATGGTGCTGCCGCCCAAGGTGCTCGCGCAGGAGGGCGACAAGTTTGGGCTGCATCCGGTCTGCTCGGGTCCGTTCCAGTTCGTCGAGCGGGTGCCGCAGGACCGGATCGTACTGGAGCGGTTCCCCGGCTACTGGAACGCCCAGGCGATCCATTTCGACCGCGTGATCTACCTGCCGAACCCGAACCCGGCGGTGCGGTTGGCGAACCTCGAGGCGGGCGCGCTGGACATGGTGCAGGGCATCGTGCCGACCGATATGGGCACGGTGCAGAAGGATCCGAAGCTGAAGCTCGTGGTGAGCGACAGCCTGTTCTACAACGGGATCACGTTCAACATCGCCAACGGGCCAGCGGCCGATACGCCGGTGGGGAAAAGCGCGCTCGTGCGGCAGGCCTTCGAGCTCGGCATCGATCGCAAGGCGGCGATCCAGGTGGTGTACAATGGCATGTTCACCCCGGTGGCGCAGGCCAACTCGCCGAGCTCGCCCTACTACATCCCCTCAATCGAGCCGCCCCCACGCGACCCGGCGAAAGCGCTGGCGCTACTCAAGCAGGCAGGTGTCACGCCGCCCGTGCATGTCACGCTCACCACCACCAACAGCGCCGACCAGGAGCAACTGGGCGAGGTGATCCAGGCGATGGAGCGCGATGCCGGGTTCGACGTGAAGCTGCAGCCGATGGAGTTCGCCTCGTCCCTGCAGGCGGGCTATGGGGGGCGGTTCGAGGCCTATCAGATCGGCTGGTCGGGGCGCATCGATCCGGACGGGAACATGTACCAGTTCCTGCACAGCGGCGGGACGTTCAACTACGGGCATTACGCGAACCCGGAGGTGGACCGGCTGCTCGATGACGCACGGGAGCATTCGGAATTAGCGGTCCGCAAGGCCGATTACGCCAAGGTGTGGGAGATCGAGCGCCAGGACATGCCGCTGATCTACCTTTACATCCAGAAGAACATTTTCGGGCTGAAGAAGAATCTCGAGGGATTCGTGGCGGTGCCGGACGGCATCATCCGGCTGCAGGGGATGCAGTTCGCGCCTTGATCGGGATCGTCTTTCGCGACGGGCGGCTGCTCGCGGGGCCGCGCGTCTATCGTGCCGCCCTCGGGCGCGGCTCGGTGCGGGCGGACAAGCGGGAGGGCGACGGGGCGACGCCGGCCGGGATGCTGCCGCTCAGGCGCGTGCTCTATCGTGCCGATCGCGTGCGCCCGCCCGCCTGCGCGGTGCCGATCGAGCCGATCGCGCCGGATGACGGCTGGTGCGACGATCCCGCGCTGCCGGAATACAACCGGATGGTCCGGCTGCCGTTCGCGGGGAGCCACGAGGCGCTATGGCGCGCGGATGGCGTTTACGACGTCATCGCGGTCTTGGGCTGGAACGACGCGCCGGTGCGGCCGGGCCGGGGTTCGGCGATCTTCTTGCACGTCGCGCGGCCCGACTACGCGCCGACCGACGGCTGCGTGGCGCTGGCTATGCCCGATCTGCTCGCCGTGCTGGCGGCAGGGCTGGAGGGGCTGGAGGTGCGGGGTTAAGTCGCGGGTGTCATCGCTCGGTTTGTGTCACGGCGCGAACGGCACACCTAGCGCGGCCGGTCGAGCCGCGGTTCGGTGCGTTCGGGGCGGGGCGGCGGCTCGGGCTCGGCGCGGCGGCGGCGCGGCGGCAGGTCTTCCAGCTCGTGCGCGGCGGGCGGGATTGGCGGGCGGTTGGCGGTCGGGCCTCGCTGCGGGGGCGGGCGCGCCGGAGGCGGGGTGTAAAGCTCGTCAAAGTCGATCGGCTGCACCGGGTCGGGCAGCCGCAAGGTCAGGGTGCGGATTTCCGCCTGGATCTCGTCGAGCCGCGCCTCCAGCCCGTCGAGCCGCGACTTCACGCCGATGACGCTGAACGGCACCAGCAGGAACGCCAGCACCCAAAGCAGCGTGATCACCAGCACGATGGTCGGCACCCACCAGGGCAGCCAGTCCGGCAGGGCGACGGGGAAGTTCATGGCGGCTTTCTAGCGGCTGCGCCGGTTGCGAGCCAGACGCTTGTCGGCGCGGGTGGATTTGCTTTCCACCCCGTGCGAAGCCTGCCGCCCCGCATTGGAAGTGAGTCGGAAGGCGATGCTGCTGCTGATCCCAGGCCCGGTAATGACGCGCCCAGAGGTGAAGGACGCGATGGCGGTCGATCTCGCGCCCTGGGATCCGGAGTTCCGCGAATTCGCCGCTCGGCTGCGTAAACGCATCCTGCTTCTCGCGGGTGGTGTCGAGGGGGCGCACAGCGCGCTTCCGTTGCAGGGATGCGGGCATTTCGTGACCGAGGCGGCGCTCAGGACGTTCCTGCCGCCGGGCGGGCGCATCCTGGTGCCGATGACCGGCGCCTATGCCGAGCGGATGGTGCGACTGGCGCGCGAGGCGGGGCGGGTGCCGGTGCCGCTGCCGATCGACCAGGAACGTCCGATCGACCCCGCTCAGGTGGCTGCCGCGCTGGAAGCGGACGCGCGCATCACCCATGCCGGCATCGTCTATAGCGAGACGGGCAGCGGGGTGGTGTGTGACGCCCCGGCGGTCGGGCGCGCGGTGCGCCAGGCCGGGCGGCGGATGATCCTCGACGCGGTCTCGGCCTTCGGCGCGCTGCCCTGGAGCATGGAAGAGCAGCCGGAGACGGATGCCGTCGTGTTCACCGCCAACAAGTGCCTGGAGGGGATGCCCGGGCTTGCCTTCGCGATTGCCCCCGTCGAACGGCTGGAGGCGTGCGCGGGCAATGCCGGGAGCTGGTCGCTCGACCTTGCCGACATCCACGCCAACAGCCTGCGCTGGGGCCCGGGCTCCTCGCGTTTCACACCCCCGGCGCAGGTGATGAACGCACTCGGCACGGCGCTCGATCTGCTGGAGCAAGAGGGAGGACCGGCGGCGCGGCTCGCCCGCTACCGCGACAACATGCGGGTGCTCTACGAGGGCGTGCTCGGCCTTGGGCTGACCCCCTATCTAGCGCGCGAGGCCCAGGGGCCGGTGATCGTCAACGTGCGTGCCCCCGCGGTGACCGGCTGGGATCTGCAGGCATTCGTGCGGGCGCTGAAGCGCCGCGACGTGCTGATCAGCAATTTCTACAACACGCCGGAGCCGAGCTTCCGGGTGGGCTGCATCGGGGCGATCACGCCGCAGGACATGGCGTTCGCGGTGGAAGCGATCGGGGCGGCGCTGGCGGAGCTCGGGGCGGGTTGACGTCGGTTGGAGATCAGAACGCGTCCCCCTCAATCGCGTCCCGCAGCCTGTGAAGTGGCAGCGAAGGCTCCCGCTTAGAACGATGACGTTGGGTAGTCGGCAATAGCATCAGTTCGACGGGATGGTTGTGCAGCCGCAGCGTCCGTGTCTGCTGTACAGCCAGAGCCCTGTGTTGTGCAGGCAAGCGTCTTCGAGCAGGGACGCTTCCAGGTGCTCAGCGCCGGGCGCGGTACTTGACGCCGCCGCTGCGGCCTCTGGTATCTCCCCAGTGCCCAGGGAGTGAGGCGCAGATTCCATGGTACTCGTATCCCCCGAGTTGAAGGCGCGACTGCGCGAAAAGGGTGTATCAACGCTGCACGCTGGCCCGTTCGGACTGCCGGACGACAGCATCTTCGAGCCGCCGTGCAGCCTCAAGTGGATGGGAGCGCATCATTCCCTGCGCCTCGGTGCGTTTTCTTACGCCGTCAGCGGGTATTACTTCGCCGCCTCGATCGGCCGCTATACGTCGATCGGAGAAAGCGTGCAGGTCGGCCGTGGAAGCCATCCCGTGTCTTGGGCCTCGACCTCCCCGTTGTTCTATCAGCCGCACACGACTGTGCTCGACGTCCCCGTCCCGGACGCAGCGGAGTACCGCTTCGCGGCGCCGAACTTGGGTATCAAGCCCACCATAATCGGCAATGATGTATACATCGGTCACGGCGCGTTCTTGATGCAGGGCGTTACGGTGGGCGATGGTACCGTGGTAGGCGCCTGTTCGGTGGTGACAAAGGATGTGCCCCCGTACGCGGTGGTTGCTGGCTCGCCGGCAACCGTGCGCCGTATGCGGTTTCCAGAGCCCATCATCGAGCGAATGTCGAAAATCCGATGGTGGCAGTACGCATTCTGGGACTTGTCCGACATCCCCTTCGCCGAGCCAACCGCCTTTCTTGATTTTGTCGAGCTGCGCCAGCAGCAAGGGCTGGAGCCGTACAAGCCGCAGCTCGTTAGCATCAAGGAGCTGCTGCGGGGCGAGACCGCTGGCAACAAGCCGCAGTCGCCGGCTCGTCCAGTGAGCCCCGCGCCGCAGGCAGACGCAGATATTGTCGAAGCGGTGCTGCCGATAAGCAACAAGGAAACCGTCCGCCAACATGCTGACCGCGCTGTGATGTGCCTGGAGAGTCTCAACTTCTTTTGGCGGGATCGCGCTCATCCTCTTGTCGTGCACGTTGTGACGCCGGATCAGGAACAGGACTCGATCCGGAGCGTCCTTCGCCCGGTCGCCGAAGCGTCGCGGAATCTCCGGTTCGCATTCCGTACCGACAGCAGCATCTCGCCGCATCTCTCATCGTTTCCGAGGCAGGGTACCGGCAAGCAGATGATTATCAAGCTGGCTGCGTACCGATTCGTGAGATCGCGGTTCTTTCTAACATTGGACACCGATGTTGTGGCCTGCAAGCCCTTTGACTCGGGCGATCTAGTGAGCGGCGGCCGCGCCCTGATGGATCGGATCGTGCCGTCGACCTCGAACTGGTGGCAGCAATCGGCGATGATCCTGGGTGTCGAGGCGAGGCTCGGAAAGCCCCGCATGTTCGTCACTCCGCAGTTGCTCAGCATCGATATCTGCGAACAACTGGCCGCGTTTCTGACTTCACGATTCTCCGGAGGCGACTACAGTCGCCAGTTCGACTCCTGGGATCCGACCGCAACTCTCTCGGGGGAAAAGCCGGGATATTTCCTGGTGTTGCAGAGCATAACTGCGGCACAGCTTGCGTTCGACCGCCTGCGGTCGCGCTGGCTCGACTTCGTGCGGGCCAGATATCCGGGCTATCCGCTTACCACTCAGGCCGACGAAGCGTCGCCTTGATGCTGCGATTTTGGGCATTGACGGCCGGCTGTCTTGCGGTGGTCGTGCTTGGGGGGCGACCGGAGAGGATTTTGGCGACGTCGCTTGCGACTGATCTGGTTCAGCCGCTGGACCAAGCAAGCCCGCGCCTGCGCTTTCACCTGGGGGAGGTGGCGAATAATCAGCCGCTGATTTCGTCGACGCTGCCGGATATCCCCGGCTCGCCTTCGCCGTACTATATCGCCCAGTGGCAGCAGTCGCATTATATCCGGCCGGATATTCTCCTGCGCGATGACCTTGCGACCTTTGATCCGAAATTGGGTGTCGCGCGGTACGGTTTCGAAGCCTCGGATGGCCACGCGCATGTCTGGCTCTACCAGTCCGGCCAAACATGGGTTTATGATTTATACGAGGCAGGCGGCACATTGCGGGCCGGAGGCGGCTCCAACGTGTTCCTGTCCACCGATCATTTCGCGTCTGGCGCGACATTGGATAAGGCGGTGGTGGTTGACTTCAATGCGAAGCTATCGAAGGCGGCTGTGGATGCGCCTCGCGAAGCGCAAATGTCGGGTGCGGTCCTCGCCCATGCCTTCGCCGGCTTCGGCCTTCTGTTCACCGGCAATGCCAAGGACATTCCGCAATTCGTATTCCTGCAGATACCCATTACGGCCAGCCGCCCGTTCACGCGGGCCGCGCGGGCGGCCTGCGTCGGCGAGGGAGCCCTGCTCTACGCTCCACCGCTATCTCATGGCGAGCGCACGCTGCCCTTTGCGCCGGACCTTGGTGCACTTCAACACTTCCACTACCGACTCAACGACTATCTTTCTGGGTTGCTTTCGGTCCAGCGGTGCGGCAGCGAGGGCTGGCCCGCGGCAGCCCACGACCCAGCTAATTGGCGAGTCACCGGATTTTACATCGGTCTGGAGACCGAAACCTCGGATGAGCGGCCAACCTCCAAGTTGGCGGGCCCACAAGGATACGCTGAGGAAGGCATGCAGATTGCCAATCTCCGGATCACTCGCGACTGACCGCCGAGCGCCGTAAAGGAGGGGCGAGGTATCGATGTCAGACGGGCTGCGTGCAGCATTCGAAGCTATCTACGCGGAGAATCGATGGGTTTATGGGTCCGGAGTCGGGTCGCTGCCAGTCAATACGACCAGGTACCGCGCATTCCTGGAAAGTTTCTTGGCGATGAATGCGATCCGGACCGTTACTGATTTCGGTTGCGGAGACTGGCAGTCGTCGCGCCTGATCGACTGGTCCAATATCGAATATGTCGGCTTTGACGTGGTCTCACACCTATCGATCGCAATGCGTCTGCCTTCGGCGGTCAGGGCGTGGAATTCCGGCTGTTCAGAGACATCTCCGAGTTGCCTGGAGGTGATCTCTTCATTGCCAAGGAGGTGCTTCAGCACCTCCCGAATCAACTAGTGACCGAATATCTAGCGGCAGCGCGGTCACGACACAAGTACTTGCTACTGACCAACGCCATCGCGCCAAAGAGCCATTGCAACGCTGACATCCCGGCCGGTGGCGGGCGCCCTTTGCGACTCGAAGAACCGCCTTTTTGCTGCCCGGGCGCCTATGTGCTGGAGTACTTCTTTTGGTCCGGTACCTATTATCACAATGGAACCTTTTTAATGTGCGGGAGCCCCGGAAGCTAACTGGCTCATCGCGGGATCAGCCTTGCCAGATGGTGAGCAAACTGTAGAGTCTCGGCAGACTCCGGTGGCCCGTAAGGGCTGAAACGGGAACGCGACGGCGAGGGGACATCCCTTCCGGGCGCGGCTGCCCCCGCAACTGTGGCGGCGAGCCTGGTTCCAAAGCGCCATTGCCCCAGGCGGGGCGAGAAGGCGGGACCCGGCGAAGACCCGCGAGCCAGGAGACCGGCCGGAGTCGAGACTGTTGCGTGCCGCGGGCGGGGTGCACCGGGGCAGCGGGTGCGCCGGGCCTACGCCCGGACGACGCCCGATGCGGCCGTCGTCCCCCCCAACGGACGGGAGCCGCGAGCAGCCGCGCGCGGCTCCCTGGCAGCAGAGGACCGCAATGCATATCCGACTTTCCCGCACGCTTCGCCTCGGCCCCGCGCTGGCCGCGCTCGCGGCCGCCCCGGCGCTCGCGCAGGAGGTGCCGCCGCAAGCGGGCGCCACCGCGCCGGAGACGGTCGTTACCGCGACGCGCATCCCCACACCGCAGCAGGACCTTCCCGCCAGCGTCACGGTGATCACCCGCGCGCAGATCGAGCTGAACGACGACGTTTCGATCGTACAGGCGTTACAGGCGGTGCCCGGCTTGCGCGTGGTGCAGTCAGGCGGTCTCGGCGGCAATGCGAGCGTGTTCATCCGCGGGGCGAACTCCAATCAGGCGCTGGTGCTGCTCGACGGGTTTCCGCTCAACGACGCCTCGGACGCCGGGGGCGCCTATAATTTCGGGCTCGACGTGCTGGGCGACGTGGAGCGGATTGAGATCGTGCGCGGGCCGATGGCTTCGGTCTATGGCTCGGGCGCGATCGGCGGCGTGGTCAACATCATCACCCGCCGCGGCGCCGAGCCGGGCGTGCACGCCTTCTTCGATCAGTCGGCGGGGTATCCGGCGCAGGGCAACAGCATCAACGTCGTCTCCGGCGTCACCGGCACGTTCGACTACGCCGCGACGGTTCAGCTTCTGGATCAACGGGGCTTTGATTCGACCCCGCAGCGGGAGAGCATTTATACGGGTGTGCCGCAGGGGTTCAGCACCGAGCTCGGGAACCTCAATCTCGGCTACACGCCGCTACCGGGCACGCGGTTGTCGCTGCTGATCCGCGCCCAGCACAGCGTGTTCGGCTTCAACGCGTTGGGCACCCCGACCTTCGACGATTCCAACTCCACGGGCTACGTGACGTCGGTCCTGGAGCGGCTCGGGGCCACCTCCAAGCTAGCAGGCGGCGCGGTGGAAACCAGCCTGTTCATGGGCTGGTTGCAAGGGCAGCGGCAATACACCGAGTCGCTCAATCCGAACGATCCCAACATGGCGAGCAACGATTCGTGCTACCGCAGCGGGCGCAGCGACCTGCAATGGAACAACGTCGTCCATCTGAACCAGGCGCTCGGCGGCTCGCCCTTCTCAGTGCTTGATCTTACCTTCGGCTATGAGCGAACCGCCGACAACGCCTATGTCAATGTGGTATCGTCGTCCGACGGATTTCCGTACGCGCAATCGACCAGCGCCGCGGAGACGGACAATGCCATTTATGCTGGTTTGCAGGCGACGATCTCACGCCTGACGCTCACCGCACAGCTTCGGCAGGATTGGGTGGTGAACGACAGCCCCACCACATGGCGTGCAGGCCTGCTGTTCGACATTCCCGAGATCGGCGCGCGACTGAAGGGATCGTACGGGACCGCGTTCCTCGCTCCCTCGCTGTTCGACCGCTACGGGGTGGATTCCACCGGCTACGTGGGAAACCCGAACTTGTTGCCGGAAACCGCGCAGGGTTGGGAGGCGGGGTTCGTCAAGAACGTCGCCGCTTTCGGCCGCAAGGATTTCGCGCAGCTCAGCGCGACCTATTTCAACGAGCGGATCACCAACCTGATCGAGGAGGTGTTCAGCCCGGTCGTCACCTCGGTCAATGTCGGATCGGCGCACATCCAGGGCGCCGAGGTGGAGCTGCTGCTCGTGCCGTCGCGCTGGATGAGCGTGGACGCGAGCTACACCTATACCTATCCGATCGACGCCGACACGGGCGAGAAGCTGCTGCGGCGTCCGCAGAACATGGCGAGTTTGGAGGCGCGGATCACGCCGCTGCCGCGCCTGACGATCGCGCCGCAATTGCTGTTTACCGGCGCGTTCCAGGACTATCTGGTGGACAACAGCGGGATCGAGACCGGCGGCATCGGCACTTCGCAGCAGGGGCTGATCTTCAACCTGACCGCGTCCTACCGGCTGTCGCCGCGCATCACGCTCTATGCGAGCGGGAAGAACATCTTCAATTCGAAGTTCGAGCCCGCCAACGGGTATCAGACGCCCGGTCCGACGGCGATCGCGGGGGTTCGGATCGGGCTCTGACCCCGGTTTCGTGCTGAGAAAAATATCTTTCCTGAGCGGGATGTCTGGCATATCGTTGCTCCCAACGAGGGGGCGGGGAGCAGGACATGCTCGACATCGACAGGCTGATCGCGGAGTGCCGGGCGGCGGTCGCGGCCGATCAGGGCGGTACGCGGGCGCTGCGGGAGGTGGTCGCGCGCGCCGTTGCCGATCCGGCTGCAGTGCTGGCCGCGCTCGGCGAGCCGATGAAGAGCGGTATCTGGCCACTGTATCATGGGCAGGACGTGACCGTGATCAACCTTGTCTGGGCGCCGAACATGATGATCATGCCGCACGACCACCACATGGCGGCGGTGATCGGCATCTATACGGGCCGCGAGGACAATATTTTCTGGCGTCGCCGGCCGGACGATGCGCGGCGGATCGAAGCGGCGGGCGCGCGCTCGCTCTGCCAGCGGGATGTCACGGTCCTCGGCCGCGACATCATCCATTCGGTGGTCAACCCGATCGGCCGGCTAACCGGCGCGATCCATGTCTATGCGGGCGATTTCTTCCGCGTCGAACGCAGCGAGTGGGATCCGGAGGAACTGAGCGAACGGCCCTACGACGTGGCGAAGGCGCGGCAGATGTTCGCTGGAGCCGCGTAGCCCAGAACAGGGTCTGGTTCAGAACCTGCACCAGCCGCAAAAGGCTGGTGCACGCGCCAACGGCTGTTCGTGATCCGGATGCGGGTTGGCCGCCACAAAGCGGACCGCCATCTCGCGGTAAGTATCAGATCATCATCGGGCAGTCACGCCCGCAAGTCCGGCGGCAGAAGGAACGCCTGGTCGCGATTGAAGGAAACGAACTTCAACATGAGCCGAGTCTAGCCAGAAACGGAACCTTCCAGGTAACTCAATCCGACAGGCTGCTAGCACGGCGCGCCGCCGATCCAGATTCGCGCCGGTACCAACCCCGGGGCGAGCGCCACCAGATCGGCGCGCGCGCCGGGGGCGATGCGTCCGCGATCGGCGAGGCCGAGCCAGTCGGCCGGGTTCAGCGAGGCCATCCGCAGTGCCTCCGCCTCGGTGGCGCCCATCAGTGCGACCGCGTTGCGCACCGCCCGCGCCATGTCGAGATGCGCGCCGGCAAGCGTGTTGTCGGCAGTGATCAGGCGGCCGTCCGCCACCCTGATCTCTCGGCCCTGGAGCGTGAACCGCTCTCGGTCCCAGCCGACCGAGGGCATCGCGTCGGTGACGAGGGCTAGCCGCGCCGCGCCGCGCGCGCGCAGCGCCAGCCGGAGGTTGACGGGATGCACATGATGGCCGTCGGCGATGATGCCGGTGAGCGTATCGCCGCTCTCTGCCAGTGCGGTTCCCGCGACGCCCGGATCGCGCCCGGCGATCGGCGGCATGGCGTTGAACAGATGGGTGAAGCCGCGCGCTCCCGCCTTCAAGGCGTCAGCGACTTGCCCGGCGCTGGCGGCGCTGTGGCCGATAGCGACATGAACGCCCGCTTCGACGAGTGCCGCGATGAAGCTCGTTCCCGTGATTTCGGGCGCCAGCGTGACGACGAGCGGCCGGGGCGCTTCGTCGCGCAGGAAACGAAGATCGGCGTCGTCGGGGACGCGAAGGAACGCCGGGTCGTGCACGCCCTTGCGGGCGTGGTTGAGGAACGGCCCCTCGAGGTGCAGGCCGACGATGGCGGGATTGTCCGTTGCCATGACCGCCGCCGCGGCTTGTTGCATCTTGTCGCGACTGTCGGTGATGAGCGTCACCATCAGCCCCGTCGTGCCGAACGGGCGGTGCGCGGCGGCGATGGTGCGAAGCGTCCTTTGTGTGGGCGAGTCGTTGAACAGCGCGCCGCCGCCTCCATTCACTTGCAAATCGATGAAGCCGGGCGCGAGCAGGAGGTCAGACGGCAGGCGTTCGACCACGATGCCGGGTGGAGGGTCGGACATCAGCGCGCTAATGCGGCCGCCCTCGACCAGCAGCGTCACGTCGTCTCGGTATTCGTCGCCGGTAAACACGCGCGCGGCCCGCAGCCCGCGGATGTCGCCGCTCGTCATTGCTGAAGCGCGGCGCGCAGATCGCCGCCTGACTCCGCGAGCAGCCGCTCCGCCGTCGGGGTATCGCAGCGACGGAAAACCATCAGGACGGCGAGCTTCACCTTCCCGCCCGCCGATCCGAGCGCAACGCGGGCCGCATCTTCGGTGCAGCCGGTCAATTCCGTGACCATCCGCACCGCCCGGCGGCGCAGCTTCTCGTTGCGTGCCAGCATATCGACCATGCGCCCGCGATAGACGCGGCCGAGGTGCACCATCAGCGCCGTCGAGAACAGGTTGAGCGCCACCTTTTGCGCTGTGCCGGCTTTCATGCGCGTGGAGCCGGCGATCGCTTCGGTGCCGGTCTCGATCAGCACCGGAATCTCCGCCGCCTGGAGCAGCGGCGTGCCCCGGCTGTTCGCGATACCGATCGTCAGCGCGCCGATTTCGCGCGCTGCCTCGATGGAAGCGACCGCATAGGGGGTAGTGCCGCTCGCCGCGACGCCCACCAGCACGTCGGCTGGCCCGAGTTTTGCCGCCCCGATCTCGGCCCGCGCCTGATCAGCCCGGTCCTCGGCATTCTCCACCGCGCGCACGAACGCCTGCGCGCCGCCGGCCATGAACAGCAGCAGCCGCTCCTCGGGCCAGTCGAAGGTCGGAGCGAGTTCCGCACCGTCCTGGATGGCGATGCGCCCGGAGGTGCCGGCCCCGGCATAGGCAAGCCGCCCGCCGCCGCGCAGCCGCGCCGAAGCCGCCTGCACCGCGCGGGCAAGGGCGGGCAGCGCCGGGCCGAGTGCGGCCACGGCGGCAAGCTGGCTCTCCCACAGCGCCGTGAGGATCGTCGGAAGGTCCCAGGCGTCGAGCTCGGCGTAGCGGGCGCTTGCGGCTTCGGTGTCGGGCAGGCTCATGTGCGCTCCTGCAGGCGCGGATCGAGCAGATCCTGCAACCCGTCGCCGAGCAGGTTGAAGCCGAGCGAGGCGAGCAGGATGCCCGCGCCGGAAAATACCGCCGGCCAGGGCGAGAGGAACAGGAAGTTGCGGCTCTCGGCGAGCATGCGCCCGAGCGAGGCGGTCGGCGGCTGCGTGCCGAGGCCGAGGAACGAGAGCGATGCTTCCACCAGGATCGCAGTGGAAAGCGAAAGACTCGCCTGCACGAGAATGACCGCGGCGAGATTGGGCAGCAGGTGGCGCAGCAGGATGCGCGGCGCCGCTGCGCCGACCGCCCGCGCGGCGGCAACCATCTCACTTTCCAGCAACAGGCGTGCGGGGGCGCGCAGTGTGCGGGCGAAGATCGGCACGTAAACGACGCCGATCGCGACAGCAGCACCCAGCACGCCGGGGCCGAGCAGGGCGATGATGCCGATCGCGAGCAGGATCACCGGGAAGGCGAACAGCAGATCCATCGCCCGCATCAGCCCGCGGTCCCACCAGCCGCCGCGCCACGCCGCCGTGAGGCCGATCGCGCCGCCCATGCCGAGCGCGCAGCCGACCGAGACGGCGGAGACGAGGAACAGCGTCCGCAGCCCGAACAGGATGCGCGCCAGGACGTCGCGACCAAGATTGTCGGTGCCGAGCGGATGCGCGAGCGAGGGAGGGGCGAAGCGCGCCATCACGTCTTGCGCGGCGGGTGCCGCGGGCGCAAGCAGCGGCGCCAGCGCGGCGGCGAGCGCGAGCAGCAGGATCAGCGCCGCCCCGAGCCGCAGGACGAGGCGGTTCATGCGGGGCTCTTGTCCTCATGCGCGGACTTGATCTGCGCATCCAACGCAATGTCCAAACAGCACGAGGGTTGCGTTGGATCGCCGGGACAAGCCCGGCGATGACGGAACAGAGCCGTCGGGGTCCTCTCCGCCGACATTCGCCCTAGCTTCGGCACGCTGCGAGCCGCTCCACCGAGCGCATCCAATCCTCCGCCTCGCGATCCTCCGGTTCGACCAGCAAATGCTGCACGCCCGCCTCGGCATAAGCGGCGAAGCGGGCCTTTAGCTCGCCCGCGTCCCGCCCGTTCCAGCGCGTGCGGATAGAAATCGCGAAGGAAGGTTCCGGTCGCTCCCGGCGCAGCCGCGCGACGATCGGGGCGGCCTGTTCCGGCGTGATGCGGCTGCCGTGCCAGCCGTCGAGCCTTGCCGCGCGCCGCAGCGCAGGGTCCGAACTGCCGCCGATCCAGATCGGGATCGGCGCGAGCGGCTTCGGCTGCATCCGCATGTCCTCGATCGCCGCAGAGATCGTGCGGGCATGGAAGGTGACGGGGTCATCGGACCAGACCGCGCGCATCATGGCGATGCCCTCGTCCATGCGCCGTCCGCGCTCGCGGAACGGCACGCCGAGGGCGGCAAACTCCGCCTCCATCCAGCCGACGCCGGCGCCGAGGATCAGCCGCCCCTGCGAAAGATTTTGCAGCGTGGACAATTCCTTGGCGAGCGGCAGCGGATGACGCATCGGCAGCACCAAAACCGACGTGCCGAGCCGCACGCGGCGGGTAGAGGCCGCCGCCCAGGTGAGGGTGAGCACCGGATCATAGAAAGAGGGCGAGGGCGGATAGGTCGCGGTGCGCGGCACGATGATGTGCTCGCTCACCCACACATCATCGAAGCCGAGCTGTTCGGCCTGGATGGCGGCGGCGCGGATGCTCTCCGGCCCCGCTTTGCGCCCGATATGCGGCAGGTGAACTCCGAACTGCATTGCGATGCCTCCCCATCCGGGATGTGCGTCAGCCCTCGTGCCAGGTGCGGCCGTCGCGCTCGATGAGGGCGATGGCGGCGGTCGGCCCCCAGCTTCCGGCGGCGTAGTGGCGCGGCGCGTCGGCGCGGGCCGCCCAGGTTTCCAGGATCGGCTCGACCCAGCTCCAGGCCGCCTCCACCTCGTCGCGCCGCATGAAAAGCGTCGCGTTGCCGCGCACGGTATCCATCAGCAGCCGCTCATAGGCGTCCGGGTAGCGCAGGCCGAAGGTCTTCTCGAAGCTGATATCGAGGCCGGTGGGCGCGAGGCGCAAGCCGCCCGGCCCCGGCTCCTTGGTCATCATCTGCAGCCGCATCCCTTCCTCGGGCTGCAGGCGGATGATGAGCTGGTTCGGTTGCAGCATCGCCTCGGCCTCGGGGAAGATCGTGAAGGGCAGCGGGCGGAACTGCACCACGATCTCGCTGACCTTCTGCGGCAAGCGTTTGCCGGTCCGCAAATAGAAGGGCACGTTCGCCCAGCGCCAGCTTCGCACCTCCGCCTTCAGCGCGACGAAGGTTTCGGTGTTCGAGTGCCTGTCGGGGCCGAGATCCTCAATGTAACCGGGCACCGGCCGGCCGTCGACTGCGCCGGCCGTGTATTGGCCGCGCACCGTCAGCGTCGGCACCTCGTGCGCGGCCAGCGGACGCAGCGCGCGCAGCACCTTCAGCTTCTCATCGCGCACCCGGTCGGCCTCCAGCGAGACGGGCGGCTCCATCGCGATCAGGCACACCAATTGTAACAAATGGTTCTGAACCATGTCACGCAGCGCGCCGGCCTGGTCGTAATAGCCGGCGCGGCCCTCCACCCCCACCGTCTCGGCCACCGTGATTTGCACGTGGTCGATCACGTCCGTGGTCCACAGCCGCTCGAAGATTGTGTTGGCGAAACGGAGCGCGAGCAGGTTCTGCACGGTCTCCTTGCCAAGATAGTGGTCGATGCGGAAGGTCTGGGACTCTTCGAAGACCCGGCCCACCTCGTCGTTGATGGCGCGCGCCGAGTCGAGGTCGTGGCCGATCGGCTTTTCCAGCACCACCCGCGAGCGCGGTGTCACCAGGTCGTGCGCGCCGATGTTGCGGCAAATCGTGCCGTAAAGGCTGGGCGCGACCGCGAGATAAAAGACGCGCACCCGCGCCGGATCGAGCCGGCCTGAGAGCACATCCCAGCCGCCACCCGTATTGGCCACGTCGATCGGCACGTAGCTGAGCTGGCCCAGGAAGCGCGTGACGGTTGCGTCCTCGAGCGTCGCAGGATCGGCATGTTCCTCCAGCGCGCGGCGGGCGCGCACCCGAAAGGCCGCGTCGTCGAGGTCCGAGCGGGCGGCGCCGATCACGCGCGAGGCGGGCGGCATCTGCCCGGCCCGGAAGCGCGAGTAGAGCGCGGGCAGCAGCTTGCGGAGCGTCAAGTCCCCGGTCGCGCCGAACACGACGCAGTCGAACTCGGCGACGGGAATGGTCTTGGAAGGCATCGGCGGCTTACACCACCGGAGACGCGCCGCCGTCCATGTTGATCGCCGTGCCGGTGGTGAAGCCGGCGTGATCGGAGCAGAGGAAACAGGCCATCGCGGCGAACTCCTCGGCCCGGCCCATCCGCCCGACCGGGATCGAGGCGCCCATCTTGGCCGTGAACTCCTCGAACGAGAGGTTCGCGCCTTCCTTCTCCCGCTGCGCCTGATGGCGGCGCACCCATTGATCGGAGACGATCAGCCCGACCAGCATGGCGTTCACCAGCACGCCGAACGGAGCGCACTCGTTCGCCAGCACCTTGGTCAACGCGAGCCCGGCGGCACGCGAAACGGCGGTCGGCGCGCTGTTCGCGCGCGGCGCCTTGGCGCCGATATTGAGCACGTTGATGATGCGGCCCCAGCGCCGCGCCTTCATTTCCGGCAGCACGAGCCGCGTCATGCGGATGGCGGCGAACAGTTTGAGGTCGAGATCCTCCTGCCAGATCTCGTCGGTCGCCTGCTCGAACGGCATGGCGCGCGACGTGCCGGCATTGTTCACCAGAATATCTACCTTGCCGAACGCGCCGCGCGCCGCCTCGAAGGCGGCCCGGCACGGCTCGGGCTTGGAGACGTCGCACGGGATCGCGAGCACGCGGCCCCTCGAGATGCGAGCGATGGACTCGCGCGCCTCCTCCAGCGGCTCACGCCGCCGTGCGAGAATCGCAACATCGGCGCCGGATGCGGCGAACTCGGTCGCCATCGCGAGGCCGAGCCCCTTGCTGGCTCCGGTCACGATGGCGGCACGTCCGGTCAACTCAACGATCATATGCAGTCCTCCCGCGAAGCGGCGGGAGTGTGCGGGCAGCGCCGCTTGGCGGCAACGCCGGGATCAGTGCCAGTCGTGCCAGCCGCCGTGCCAGCCGCCGCCGCCGCCCCAATAGAACCCGACCGCAGGCGGCGGGGCATAGGCGTAATAGCCGCCGCCGTAATAGCCATAGGGTGCCGGGT
The DNA here is from genome assembly GCA_035685165.1 of Acetobacteraceae bacterium. GTDB lineage: Bacteria > Pseudomonadota > Alphaproteobacteria > Acetobacterales > Acetobacteraceae > DATFDN01. The sequence continues at coordinate 114,292 of DASRBI010000004.1, read as the reverse complement.
AGGCGACGCAGCCACCGAGCGCGGCTGCCGCGATGATCGCCGCGACCGGCGCCAGGCGCCGCAGCAACAAACCAAGCTTCATGGCAAGGCACCTCCGTGTCTTTGTCGGTAACTAAGTCGTCAACGCGGCGTTCGCGTGGCGGAGGCGGTCCTCTTTTCGCCATCGTTCTAGCGAACATGCCGACGCGAGGAGCATAAAACCATGCGACGCGACAGCATCCTGTTCCGCTTCACCGCACTTGCCGCCGGCACCGCGCTCTACGCCTCCGTGCTGCCGAGCGTCGCGCGGGCGCAAACAGCCCCGTTCGCTGCCGACGCGACGGCGGAGGCGGAGATAAACCCGCCGGCCTTGGTCGGCGCGCTCGTGCAGATGAGCGGCACGGTCTCGTTCCACTCCGCGGGCGCCGACGCGTGGAGCCCGGCGGTGCTGAACTATCCGATCACCAACGGCGAAGGTCTGTGGACGCAGCCCGACGCGCGCGCGCGCATTAGCATCGGCGATTCCGTGCTGACGATGGCCGGCGGCACTGAGCTCGAGGTGAGCTCGCTCGACGCGCAGGGACTGATCGCGACGGTGCCGCAGGGCGAGACCTATGTGCGTGTCCGCAGCCTCTATCCCGGCCAGAGCCTGAGCCTCGTGACGCCGCGCGGGTCGGTAACTATCGCGACCCCGGGCCGCTACGGCATCTTCGCCGGCACGACCACCGATCCCACGCGCATCGACGTGGTGGAGGGCGCGGTCACGCTGGGCGAGGGCGCCGAGGGGCAGGTCGGCGCGGGTCAGGCGGCGGTGATCACCGGCGACCAGGCGCCGTTCCAGGTGCAGATCGTGCCTGCGCAGCCCGATGCGTTTCTTGCCGAGATGCTGCGGGAAGAGCAGCCGCGTCCCGTGGCGGGCGTGGCGGCGCCGCCGCTCGTCGCCGAGATGCCGGGCGGCGACGAACTCGCCGAATACGGCACATGGCAGCAAACACCTGAGTATGGCCCGGTTTGGTATCCGCAGGTCTCCGCTGACTGGGTGCCGTACCGAGAAGGTTACTGGGCCTACGTGGCGCCCTGGGGATGGACCTGGGTGGACAACGATCCGTGGGGTTTTGCGCCGTTCCACTACGGACGATGGGTTGAACTCGGGGGGCGCTGGTGCTGGACGCCGGGCGTGGCCGTCGAGGCCGTGGGTGCGCCGCCCTATCCGGTTTATGCTCCGGCATTGGTTTCATTCATCGGTATCGGCATCGGCGTCGGGATCACTGCCGCGCTGCTGAGCTCGGCCCGCGTGGGATGGGTGCCGCTCGGCCCTGGCGAGGTCTGGCACCCCTGGTTCCGCGCCGCGCCGACCTATGTGCGGCAGGTCAACATACGCCAAGTCACCAACATCAACCAGATCAACATCACCAACACCACGATCAACATCAATCAGTACCGGAACGTGCGCGCGGCGACCGTGGTGCCGGCAGCGGCGATGGCGACCTCGCGGCCGATCCGCGCGGTGGCTCGCCCGGCCGATCCGCAGGAACTCGCGCAGGCGCATCCGCTGCTCGGGCGCCAGCCGGTGCCGCCGACCACGGCGACATTCGGCGTGACGCCTGCGGTGGCGCGGCAGGTTCATGCGGTCCCGCCTCCCGCTGGCGTGCCGACGGCCGCGCGCGCGCCCGCGCCTGGGCCCGCCATCCGCGCGCCCTCGGTGCGTCCCGCCGGCGCCGGCGCGGTGCCGCCGGTTGCCGCCGCGCGGCCAGGGGTTGCCGCCTCAGCGCGGCCGGGTGTCGCAGCCTCGGCGCCACCGACGCCCGCACTGCGGGCCGCCGGCGCAGTGCCGCCGGCGCACCCGATCACCGCGGCGCCGTTCGCCGCTGCGCGCCCGGCGCCCGCGCCCCGTCCGGAAGCGGCGCTCCGCCCGACTTCACCGGCCCCGCACGCGCCGACTGAGGCGGTCGCACCGCACCCGGCCGCTCCGATACGTCCGGCGCCCGTGCCGGAGGCCGCCGTTGCGCGCCCTGCGCCGCAGGTTCACCTCGCCCCCGCGCCGCATCCCGCACCGGAGGTCCATGCGAACGCCCCCGCGCCGCGCCCCGCACCGGAGCTTCACGCCGTCGCCCCGGCGCCGCATCCCACTCCGGAGTTCCACGCCTCGCCGCCGCCGGCCTATCACCCGCCGGCGCCGGCCGTACATGCCGCCGCGCCGCCGCGTCCGGCACTGGAGGCCGTTCACGCCGCCCCGCCGCCGCGTCCTGCGCCAGCGGCGAGGCCGGCACCTCAGCGTGAGGAGAAGCGGCCCGGCCAGCCCTAGTCTGATCTTGGCCCGCTCCAGGAAGATCGCGGCTGGTTTGCACCTGGTGCGTTATCATTCAGAGCGCGAAGCGCCTGGCCGAGGTCGTCGATCCGGTCGTCGACGAGCTCGAGTCCGACGGACAGGCGCAGCAGGCATTCCGGGGCCATTGCAGCCGCTTCTTCCACGGACGCGCGATGTTCGATCAAGCTGTGATTTCCGCTAAGGCTCGTGGTGCGCGTGATGAGTAAGAGCGCACCAGACACGGCCATTGCCGGTTCGGGTTATCGTGGCGTGTGTATTCGAAGGCTCGCGAGAAGCCGCCATCAGGATAGCGCTCGAACATGGTCGAAAGGCGGATCGGCTGCGCCATGGCTCCTGTCGAGGAATCCACACGGCGCCCGGCATGGACGGCGAGTGTATCGAGATGCATGGCCGGCCTCTATGCTTTAGCCGCAAATCGAAGCGGCTGCAGTGACGCCAAGAAGGCCGGCCACTCGCATGTCGCCCGCCTCGCCCACACCGTGGCCTTAACCCATCTTGCGCTAGCCGCGCGCGGCCGTCAGGCCGCTTCGGACATCCCGATCGGCGGGTCGATGTCGGGCGGCAGCGGGCACACGTATGGCGTGTCCTTGAGCTTCGCCTGATGCTCGGCCTTGGCGCGGGCGAGCAGGGTCTCGTCGCGGATCACGTCGATCGCCGTGCCGGCCATCGCCTTGGCCACGTGCACCATGCCCTTATGCGCCGCCGGCATCTTGCCCTGGGCGGTGAGCTGCCAGGAATGGCCGGGCGTGCCAATGGCATAAGTGGCGCCGCGCGCCTGCACGGTCGGTACCTTCCAGCTCACGTCGCCCACATCGGTCGAGCCCATCATCGGCTCGGACTTGGCATCGAGCGGCACGATCGCATCGCACAGCGCAAGGCCCTTCCGCACCGGCACGCCGGTGCGGCGGAACGCCGCCTCGATGTCTTCGTCGGAAAGCGTCTTTTGAATCTCGGCGGCAAAGGCGCGGTCGGCATCGTCGAACGGCGGAGGCCCGAGCCGCATGAGGTTTTCGTGCATCGCCTTCTCGAGCGCGGCGTTGCCCATCAAGTTGGACACCGCGCTGATCACCTTGGCCTCGACCGCGGTCTCGGTCATCAGCGCCGCGCCGTCAGCGATCTTGCGTACACGCCCGACGAGGCGCGTCAGCTCCGGCAAATTGCGCGCGCGGATCAGGTAACGGACCTTGGCGTGCGCCTGCACGACGTTCGGCGCCACGCCCCCCGCATCGAGGATGGCGTAGTGGATGCGTGCGTCGGACGGCATGTGCTCGCGCATATAGTTGACGCCGACATTCATTAGTTCGACCGCGTCAAGCGCGCTGCGGCCGAGATGGGGCGATGCGGCGGCATGGGCGGCGCGGCCCGAGAAGCTGAAATCGATCCGCGTATTGGCGAGCGAGCGTGCCTCGTTGACGCCGGAGAACGCCGCCGGGTGCCAGGAGATCGCCACGTCCACGTCGTCGAACGCGCCGGCGCGGACCATGAATCCCTTGGCGGCACCGCCTTCCTCGGCGGGGCAGCCATAATAGCGCACGCGGCCCTTCAACCCGTTCTTCTGCAAGTAATCCTTCACCGCGGCGGCCGCGAGCAGGGACGCCGAGCCGAGCAGGTTATGCCCGCAGCCGTGGCCGAAGCCCTTGCCGGGCAGCGGCCGCTTCTCGGCGACACCCGCCTCCTGGCTTAGCCCGGGCAGCGCGTCGTATTCGCCCAGGATGGCGATCACCGGCCCGCCTTCGCCCGCCTCGCCCATGACCGCGGTTGGAATGCCGGCGAAGTTCCTTGTGACACGGAATCCCTCCTGTTCCAGCATGGCGGTGTGCTCGGCGCAGGAGCGGGTTTCGGTGTAGGCAAGCTCGGGCATCTCCCAGATGCGGTCGCTGAGCGCCTGGTACGGCCCCTGGCGCGCATCCACGAGCTGCCAGATTTCCTCGGTGTTCTTCATGGGCTGCCCCTGTCGGTCGCGGTCGAACGGCCGCCAGCCAATGTCAGAACCGGAGCGGGGGCAAGAGCGAGATCCTCGGCCGCCTGACTCAGCTCGAGGCAGCGGCGTATGCGCTGTCGGAAGCGCTGGTCGGCAGAGCCCTCGCGTCTGACAGCTCACCCGAGTGGGAGGCTATGGCGCTGATGCACGGCGGCGCAGCGCGGATCGTCGCGGTGACGTGCGGCGCACGGGGGGCGCTGCTGGACAGCGCTGACCGAGTACTTCGCTTGCCCGCCTTGCAGGAGACGGTGTGCACGACGTTGACGCCGGTGACAGCTTTGTCGCCGCGATGATCCTTCGGCTCGCGCGCGGCGCGAGCCGGCGGGGGGCCTTGGCTGGGGTGGTGCGGCCGGCACGGCGGCAGTCGCGGGGCATGGCACGGCCGATCTCGATTTGCCGGGTGTCGAGGCGCGGCTTGCGCGCGTCGCCGCCCATTGACCTGGATCAACACCTGCGCGGCCGTGCCGGGATAGGTTTCGCCCGCGATAGTCGGGAGGGAGGCATGTCGACCCTGGAGGAGCTGCACGAGAAGGCGATCCAGGAGCGGGCGCTCAGAATGTGGCGCGAGGACGGCGCCAAGCCGGGTGGCCTGTCCGAATATCTCGAGCGCGCCCGGGAGCTACAGGCGATCGTCGATAATCCGCAGGCTGGGCAGTTGCCGAATCCGCTGGTGGCGCATCACGGCGAGGTCGAACCCGGTCCGCTCGAGGAGGCGGAGATTCAGGAGAACCTGGGCGAGTTTCCCGGGCTGCTCGGCGATCAGGGCGATCATCTGCCGACCCCGATGACGCGCAGCAAGCTGCGCCGCTGGCTGCACGAAGACTAAGGAGCGATCGCGGGCGTCACCCCTCGTCAGGCGGCAAGGACGAGCGGGAGGCCGGGAGGGCCATCCCCGTCAGCCGAAGCCCGCTCTACCTCTGCCGTCTCGGCGAGGCGTCCACCGCCAATTTCGAGGTGACGTCGGCGAAGGTGACCGAAAGCGAGGTACGCACGTCGAGCACGGTCGGGATGCGCGCGGCGGCGGCCTGCTGCAATGCGGGGCGCAGCGCGGCGGGTTCGATGATGCGGGTGCCCTGGCACCCCATCGCGCGCGCGATCGCGGCGTGGTCGAAGTCGCGGAACTCCGCGGCGAACGGACCGCCGCCATGATAGACCCAGCCGAGCGCGTTGTTGTTGAACACCACCACCGTGATCGGAATGTCCTGCTCGAGCGCGGTCATCAGCCCGTTCATCGTCATCGCGAACCCGCCGTCGCCGCACACCGCAACCACCGGCCGCTCGGGATGCACGAGCTTGGCGGCGAGCGCGGCGGGGATGGCGAAGCCCATCGGGCCCGAGCCGGCCGCTTGCAGGAAACCACCCGGTGCTCGGGTCTGGTAGAAATGCGTCATCAGGATGCGGTTCTCGCCCGCATCGCAGGTAACGATCGTCTCCGGCGGCAAGGCGCGCATCATCTCGCCGATCACGCGCTGCGGCAGCAGCGGCGCTTCGTCCGATTCGTATTCGGGCGCGTTGAAATAGCCGTGCCGGGCGCGGTGGGCGGCGACCCGGTGGGCCGCTTCCTCCTGGCGGTTGGTGCCGACCGCGTCGGCGAGCTGCTCCAGCACGTCGGCGGCCTCGCCGATCAGGACGTGTTCGGCAGGGAAGGTCCAGGAGGCGTTGCGCGGCTCGATGTCGATCTGGACGAACGTCTGCCGCGTCGGATCGAGCAGCGCCGTGTTCTCCCACGCGGTGTCGCTCGGGCCGAGCTTGCTGCCGGCGACCAGCACGAGATCGGCCTCGGCGACGCAGGCGTTGGCCGCGGCGGTACCGAAGGTGCCGAACACGCCGAGCGCCAGCGGATGGGTTTCGCCGAACACGCCCTTGCCCGCCGCGGTCGTCGCCACCGGCAGCCCGGCGGATTCGGCCAGCGCGCGCAGCGCCGCGTAGCCCTGGGCGATCCGCACACCGTTGCCGGCGATCAGCACTGGGCGGCGTGCGTCGCACAGCGCCCTGGCCGCCCTCTCCACCTGCGCTTGATCGGCCTTTGGCGGCTTGCGGGGCAAGTAATGCGCGGTCGGGTAGAGCGCCGGGCGCGACTCCGGCGTTACGTCGGCGGCGAGCGAGTCCTGGTCGTACAACACAGCCACCGGCCCGCATTGGCCGGACAGCGCGTGCTTGATGGCAAGTTGCGTGCCCTGCACGGCTGCAACCGGGTCGTGCGCCTGCACGACATGCTTGGTCACGCCACCAAAGGCGCGCCGCGCATCCCAGCTTCCATAATCGCCCGTGCCCTGCTGATAGGGTCCGTGGAGTTGAAAACCGCTCGCATCGCTGAAATCGGTCAGGAGCAGCATGGGCGAGCTGGAAAGATGCGCCTCGATCGTGCCTATCAGCCCGTTGCCGAGCACCCACGGGCCCTGGCCGATCAGCACGCCGGGCCGGCGGGTGAGCCGGCCGTACACCTCGGCCATCACGCCCGCGAGGCTTTCTTCCCGCACCAGCACCATTCGGATCGAGTTCTGGTATTTCTTGAGCGAGGAGACGATCCGCCCGGTATGGCCGCCGGAGATGCCGAACACATACTCGATGCCGGCCTCTTGCAGCACCCGGCCGATCAGCGAGGCGGCGGGTTCGGCTTCGGTGAGCATCCGTGCGACGGGCATAAGGGTATCCTCCCTTGGTTCCGGGCAGCGCAGCAAGGCGTGTGCGCGGCGTCAACGGGGCAAGGGGATCGCAAGGAAACCGTGCTGTCTTGACCGGGTTCGGTCTGCGCGCTGAGTTTGCGGGTGCAGCGCCCTTAGCTCAGCCGGATAGAGCAACAGCCTTCTAAGCTGTGGGTCGGTGGTTCGAGTCCACCAGGGCGCGCCATCGTCGAGCGGTCATTCATCATGACGGGCATCATCGACAATCCTGCGCTGCGCCGCTTCGAAATGCACGTCGAGGGTGCGATCGCCTTTGTCGAATACGCGCGCGACGGGGACCGGCTTGTGCTGATTCACACCGAGATACCGGAAAGCCTCGGTGGACGCGGCATCGGGTCGGCGCTGGCGCGGGCCGTACTGGAACATTTGCGTGCCGAGGGTGTGCGCGCCCGGGTGCGTTGTGACTTCCTGGCCCGCTTTGTGCAGCGGCACCCGGAGTTTGGGGATGTCGTCGAGACGGGGTGAGGCCGGCCCGCCAACGCCTCTCCTAAACCCACGGCATCCCCTGCGCGTAGCTGACGGCGAAATCGCGGATCGTGGTGTCGTGGCGGAGCGTGAAGCCCACCTCGTCCTCGCCGGCCAGGAGCAATTCCTTCCGCAGCGGATCGACGGCGAATTCGTCGATGGCGAAACCGTCGTTGACTCCGACTGGGCCGGTGACGGTCTGCGCCTCCAAATCCACCACCAGCCGAGCGCCGGGATTGCGGGCCAGCGCGGCGCGGAGCGTGGCGCAGCGCGCTTCCGGCAGCACGATCGGCAACAGGCCATTCTTGAAGCTGTTGGAGTAGAAGATGTCCCCGAACGAAGGCGCAATCACCACGCGGAATCCGGCGTCCCACAGCGCCCAGGCGGCGTGCTCGCGCGAGGAGCCGCAGCCGAAATTGCGCCCGGTCACCAGCACCGCCGCGCCCTTCGCCTCCGGCTTGCCGAGCGGAAAGCCTAGCCTATCGCGGATGTCATGGAACAGCAGATGCCCGTAGCCCTCCTTGCGCGGGCGCCAAAGGAAGCGGGCGGGGATGATCTGGTCGGTATCAAGATTCACCATGTCGAGCGCGATCGCTTTGGCATCCACCTTGGTAAAGGGTTCCATCAGGCGCCTCCCGCCATCAGCCGGCGCACATCCGTCACATGGCCCGTCAAGGCGGCCGCGGCGGCCATCGCGGGGCTCATCAAGTGGGTGCGCGCGCCCTGGCCCTGCCGGCCGACGAAATTGCGATTCGAGGTGGAGGCGCAATGCGCGCCAGGCTCGACCAGGTCGCCATTCATGCCGACGCACATCGAGCAGCCCGGTTCGCGCCACTCGAAGCCTGCCGCCTTGAAAATGCGGTCGAGACCTTCCGCTTCCGCCTGACGCTTCACGAGGCCGGAACCCGGCACCACCCAGGCGGGCACGCGCGCGCTGCGGCCTTTCACCACGGCGGCTGCTTCGCGCAGATCCTCGAACCGCGAATTGGTGCAGGAGCCGATGAACACGCGGTCAATCGGGATCTCGTCGAGCCGCTGCCCCGGTTGAAGGCCCATGTAGTTGAGCGCGCGGGCAAACGCCTCGCGCCGCTCAGCGGTCGGAGCGCTTGCCGGATCGGGGATCGCCTCGGTGACGGCGGCGGCGTGCTCGGGGCTCGTGCCCCAGGTCGCCATCGGCGCGATCGAACCGCCGTCGAGCGTCACCTCTTCATCGAACGCCGCCCCTGGATCGCTCGGCAAGGTGCGCCAGAACGCAACCGCCTGGTCCCAGAGCGCGCCCTTCGGCGCGAAAGGACGATCCTTCAGATAGGCAAAAGTGGTTTCGTCCGGAGCCACCATGCCAGCGCGCGCGCCCGCCTCGATCGACATGTTGCAGACCGTCAGCCGCCCCTCGATCGACATGTCGCGGAACACCTGGCCGGCATATTCCAGCACCTTGCCCGTGCCCCCGGCGGCGCCGATGCGGGCGACGATCGCGAGGATCACGTCCTTGGCGAACACGCCCTGGTTCAGCCTTCCCTCCACGTTGATCCGCATGGAGCCGGGTTTTCTCGACTGCCAAACAGTCTGCGTAGCGAGCACATGCGCGACCTCGGAGGCGCCGATGCCGAAGGCGAGCGCCCCGAGTGCCCCGTGGCTCGCGGTGTGGCTGTCGCCGCACACCATCACGATCCCCGGCAAGCTGATGCCCTGCTCGGGGCCGATGACGTGGATTATGCCCTGGCGCGGATCGCCGAGCCCGAAATGGGTGAAGCCGTATGTGGCCGCGTTCTCGGCAAGCTCGGTCACCATGGCGCGGCGGAACGGCTCCTCGATCGCCTCCAGCGCGTGGCTCGCAGTGGAGACGTAGTGGTCGGGCGTCCCGAATGTATGATCGGGGCTGCGGAGCGGCAGGCCGCGCTCGGCCAGGAAGCGGAAACCGGCGCGCGAGCCGTCGTGCAGCAGATGTCGCCCGACATGCAGCAGCACCGCGCCGTCGGGCCGGGTGACGACGGCGTGGCGCTCCCAGATTTTTTCGAGCAGCGAGCGCGGGGCGTTCATTCGGCCGCCTCGCGCGGGGCGTCGGCGCGGAACATCGTCCGGTAGCGGTCCCATTCCGCGGCACCGACGCGGGCGAAGGCATCACGCACGGTCAGGCCGCCGACCTCGGGATGACGGCGGGTTTGCTTCAGCGTGGCGAGCGCGGCGTCGCCCGCTTTCATCACCGTCTTGAACAACAAGCCAGGCACGATCACGAGCCGGTAGCCCAGGGCTTGGGCGTCATCGAGGCCGACATCCGGGCTCTTGCCGGCCTTAACGAGATTGTAGAGGCACGGGCCGTTCACCCGCTTCGGAACGGAGGCAACTTCCTCCATCGTCTGCGGTGCTTCGAGGAAGGCGATATCGGCGCCGGCGGCAAGCGCGGCGTTGCAGCGGGCCACCGCCTCCTCGAACCCGGCGACGGCTCGGCTATCGGTGCGGGCGATCACGACGAAATCCGGGTCGGGGCGTGCCGCCACCGCGGCGCGGATCTTCGCCAGCCACTCCTCGCGCGGGACGATCTGCTTGTCGTCCAGATGGCCGCACTTCTTGGGGTGAACTTGATCCTCGATATGGATCCCGGCAGTGCCGGCCCGCGCATGGTCCTGCACCAGCCGCACCACGTTCAGCTCGTTGCCATAGCCGGTGTCGCCGTCGGAGATCACCGGCGCATCGGCCGCGCGCACCAAGCGGGCGGCGTTGTCCACCATCTCGGTCGCGGTGATCAGGCCGTAATCGGGGAAACCGAGCGTCGCGGCGGTGCCGGCGCCGGTCATGTAAACCACGGGAAACCCGGCCTGCACGACAAGGCGCGCGGTGATCGCGTCGTAGGCACCGGGCGCGGTGAGCATGGGCTGTTCGCGCAGCAGGCTTCGCAAGCGCGCGGCATGGCTGGCTGACATGGGCATCTCCTTGTTTGCCGCCACTCTAGCCGAAAGGCGCCATCCCGGCAGTCCCCCGGCTCAATGGCGGCGGTCCAGCGCGAGCAGCAGCGCGTTCATGCCGATCGCGGCGAGCACGACGATCAGCGTCACCGAGGTGGTCAAAGCGACATCGTGAGAATTGATGCCGTTGATGATGAGGAAGCCGAGCCCGCGCTGCGAGGCGAACATTTCGCCGATCAGCACGCCGAGGAAGGTGAGTGCGAAACCGACGCGCAGCCCGCCGGCGATTTCCGGCCAGACCGCCGGGGCCATCACATGCATGGCGGTCGCCCAGGGGCCGAGGCGCATGGCACGGGCGCTGCGGAGCAGCACCAACGGCAGGTTGCGGATAGCGGCCAGCGTGAATAGCGTAACCGGGATGATGCCGTGGATCACGCCGAACGCGACCTTGGCCGACATGCCGAGCCCGAACAGCAGCAGCATCACCGGATAGAGCGTGACCTTGGGGATCGTGTAGAGCGACGTCAGCAGCGGCTCCGCCACCTCGCCCGCGAAGCGGCGCAGCCCGAGCCAGAGGCCGAGCGCCAGTCCGCCGAGGGAGGAAATCACCAGCGCGAGCGCGAAGGCCGCCAGCGTGGCGCGTGCATGACCCCAGAAATTGGCGCTTCCGAGCAGTTCCGCCGCATAGGCGACGGTGCGGCCGGGCGGGGTGATCGCGGAATCCCCCGCCTTCCACCAGCAGGCGAACCACACCGCCCAGATCGCGGCAAGCATCAGCGCGGCATCGCGCGCGTTGCGGAGCCAAACGGTCACAGTCCGCGCCGGCGCAGGATGCGCCCCTCCCACCAGCTCAGCACGCCGTTCACGCCGGCGGCGACCAGCAGCACGAGCAGCATCAGCGCGTACATCCGCCGCGTCTCGAAATTCTCGTAGGCGTAGGAGATGCTGTAGCCGAGGCCGCCGCCGGCCAGGATGAACTCGCCGGCGATCACGCTGATGAAGGCGTAGGCGAAGGCGAGCTTCACGCCGGTGAAGAGATTGGGTGCGAGTGCCGGCAGGGTGACATGGCGGAACGTCGCCGGGCGGGATAGACGGTGCACGCGGGCGACGCGCAGTAGCACGCGGGGGATGCGGTCGAGCCCGGCGATGGTGCCGATCATCATGGCGGGCGTGCCGGCGATCGTGCCAATGACAATCAGCGGCGCCGCCGAGAGCCCGAGCAGCGCTACCAGCAGCGGATAAAAGATGAAGCTCGGCACCGAATACCAACTGGCGAGCACGGGTCCGATCGCGCGCCGCAGCGCCGGACGGGCGTGCGCCGACGCGCCGAGCGCGATGCCAAGCACGACCGAGGCGGCGAAGGCGCCCCCCACTGCGGTTGCCGTGCGCGCGAGGTCCGGGCCAAGCGTGCCGGCGCGCAGCAGCGCCCAAAGCTCGCGCACCATCACCGACGGTGGAACGAGTGTGATCGGCTTGACGAGACCGGCGCGGCAGATTGCCTCCAGCGCGGCGGAAAACAGCACTACCGCGAGCACGCGGGCAAGCGCCGCCTTGCTGCGGCGGCTCACCGGCCGAGCGCCTTTATCGATTCGGCGCGCAGCGAGGCCCAGAGGCGTGCGGTCACGGCGCCGAAGGCCGGATCGGCGACGATGCGCGAATCGCGCTCGCGCCCCCAGGATGTCTCCACAAGGTCGATGAAGCGGCCGGGCCGCGCCGACATTACGCCCACGCGGTCCGATAGCATCGCCGCCTCGTCGAGCGCGTGCGTGATCAGCAGCACGGTCGCGCCCGTCTCGCGCCAAACCCGCAGCAGTTCGTCGCCCATCAAGAGGCGGGTCTGCTGATCGAGGGCGCCGAAGGGTTCGTCGAGCAGGATCATGCGCGGCTGCATGACGAGTGTGCGGGCAATGCAGACGCGCTGGCGCATCCCGCCCGAAAGCTGCGCCGGGTATGCGTGGGCGAAATCGCCGAGGCCCATGAAGCCGATTGCGTAATCGACGCGCCGGGTGATCTCGGCGGCGGCAAATCCCGCGCGGCGCAGGCCGAAGGCGACGTTGTCGGCGACGCTGAGCCAGGGAAAGGCGGCATCCTCCTGGAACACGACGCCGATCCCGTCCGGCACCGTGCCGGAAACGCGCGCGCCCTCGAACTCGATCGTCCCGGCGGTTGGCGCCGAGAGGCCGGCGAGCACGTCGAGCAAGGTCGATTTGCCGCAGCCGGAGGGGCCGACCACCGAGAAGAACTCGCCCCGGTTGATCGCCAGGTTGATCGGCCCTAGTGCATGAACCGGCGGCGTGCCGGGATAGACGCGCGTGACGCCGCAGAGCGCGGCATGAGTGGTAGCAGGCGGGGAGGGCGGGGCGACGCCCGCCGTCACGGGCGCGTTTCGGACGGCAGGAATGCTGTATCGACGAGCTTCGACCAATCCGGCTTGCCCGACATCTCGCCGACGATCGCCAGCCCTTCGACCATGCGGTCCATACCGGCATAGTCGAGCCGGTCGTCGGACCAATAATGTATGGCGACGAGATTGCGGAACACCTTGCGGTAAAGGTCGGTGCGGTTGCTGGAATAGGCCTTGGCGGTGATGTCGGCTGCTTCGTCGGGGTGCGCCATGATATAGTCCACCCCTTCCTTGCGGGCGGCAAGCAGGCCCTTCAGCTCGGCAGCGTGCGCGGCGGCGAATTCGTCGGTCGTCACCACCACGGTCTGCATCATGTTGGGCGGCAGCACGTCCTTCACCCAGAACACCGGCTGGAGCTGCGCCTCGTTTTCGCTCCACACCGGCTCGCCGCACATGCCGGTGTCGATGGCGCCGTTCAGCACCGCCGTCACGTTGGCGCCGATGCCGCCGACAGGGACAAGCTTGACGGTGGAGGCGTCGATATTGTGCGCCTTCATCGCCATCAGGATCAGCATGTTCGTCACCGACCCGGGCGAGGTGTAGCCGACCGTGTGATGCTCGATGTCCTTGAGCGAGGTGAGTTTCGAACCCTTCTTCGCCATCCACAGGATGTCGGCCACCGAGTCCACGCCGCCGGCGATGATCTTCAGCCCCACGCCGTGATCGGCCGCCTGCACGGCGGCCGACAGCGCCACCTCCCCGACCGGGAGGTCGCTCGCGAGCATGTTCCGCACCGAGGTGCCGCCGCCTTGCGAGGTGAGCGCGCCGGTGACGCTGACGCCGTGAGCTTTGAAGAAGCCCTTTTCCATCGCGACCGCGTACGGGGCACCGTAAAAGGCGGCGCCCCAGTGCGTCACCGTGATCGTCTGTGCGCGGGCCGCCCCGGCCGCCAATGTTGCAGCCGTAAGCACGGCTGCCGCGAGGCAAGCTAAAGACGCCATCTGTTTCCTCCCGCGACGTTCTTCTTGCGGCGCGTAGCTAAAGCGTTCAGGCGGGTGCGGGCAAGGGGCGGGATGCTGGGGAGCGGCGGGGATCGTGAAGCTGACTTGCGGCAATGCTTCTGCTAGCATCCCGAAATGCCGTCAGACACGCCCGCCCCGACGGAGCTGGAGCGCCGCCTCGCCGCCGTGATGGCGATGGATACGGCTGCTTACAGCCGGATGATGGAGGCCGATGTCGAAGGCACGCACCGGCGACTGCGTTCCATCATGGCCGAGGTTGTCGCGCCTTCGGTGGCGGCAGAGGCCGGGCGCATCGTCAAGGGCACGGGCGACGGCATAATCGCCGAATTCCCGAGCGTTTCCCGCGCGGTGCGGGCGGGGCTGCAAATCCAGAAGGAGACCGTCAGCCGTGAGGAAGCAGAGCCGATCGAGCGGCGGATCCGGTTCCGGATCGGGATCAACCTCGCCGACATCATCGTCGATCAGGGCGACATTTTTGGTGACGGCGTGAACATCGCCGCGCGGCTGGAGGGGGTCGGCCAGCCGGGCGACATCATCCTGTCCGAAGCTGCGGCGCAGACCGCCGACCGGACGGGGCTGCATTTTGTCGATCTCGGCCAGCTTACGCTGAAGAACATCACCCGTCCGGTGCGTGCCTTCCGCGTACTGCCGGCGAACGGGGAAGGCGGCGGCGAGCCGGCGCCGGTGAATGCGCTGGTTCCGGGGTTCGGATTCCGCCCGGCGATCGGTGTGCTGCCAATCGTGCCGGCGGTAGCGGGCGACCTGAGCGAGGAGGCATTCGCCGACGCGTTGACCGTGGAAGTCATCCTCGCCTTGTCGTGCTGGCGGTCCTTCCCGGTGATCGCGCGCAACGCGATGTTCAGCTACAAGGGGCGGCAGGTCGACATTCGGACGGTGGGGCAGGAGGTGGGGGCCCGATTCGTCCTGGACGGCAGCATAAGGCGGTCTGGCTCCCGCGGGCGCGTAACCGTACAGCTCAGCGATGCCGAGACCGCGACCAGCCTGTTCACCGAGCGCTTCGACTTCGACTCGAGCGATGCATTCGACCTGCAAGACGAAATCGCCCGTTCGATCGTTGGCGCGCTGGAGCCCGAACTGCTACGCCATGAGCGAGACCGTTCAGCACGTACGTCCTCGGCACACAACGCGACGGCGTACGAGTGTTTTCAGTTCGCGATGTGGCACCATTTCCGGTTCACCCCGGAAAGCCACCGCGAAGCCTGCCGGTTCGCGAAGCGGGCACTGGAGCTCGATCCGGGTTACGCGCAGGCGGCCGCAGGACTTGCCGTTACGATGTGCCATGCCGTCGCCTCGCGCTGGGTGGACGATCCGAAGTCGGTGTTGGCGGAAGGGCTGGACTACGCGCGCAGGGCGGTGGTGATGGACCCGCGCGATCCGCTGGCGCGCTTTTCCTTAGGGTTTCTCTCGCACTGGAACGGGCTGCGCGACCAGGCGGAGCAGGAGCTGAAAGAGGCAATCCGGCTCGATCCTAGTTTTGCCTGGGCCCGCGCTAATCTTGCTTTCGTCTATAACTACCGTAACGAGCCCGAAAAGGCACGCAGCGAGATCGAGCTCGCTCTGCGGCTCAGCCGTAATGACCCGAGCCGCTTTGCGTGGTTGCCGGCCCTGGCCGGCAGTCACTATCTCAGCGGCCGTTTCAAGGAGGCGCTTGCCGCCGCGCAGGAGGCGCTGACGCTGCGGCCCGATTACCTGATCGCCGTGCGCTGGATGGTTGCTTCGCTCGGGCAGCTCGGGTTCGCGTCGCACGCGAAGCCGCTGTTGCCGCTGATGGTCCGGCTGGACGGCGGGTTGGAAAAGACCCTCGCCGCGCTACGGACCTGGTTCGTCGAGCCGGCGGTGGAAAAGATCGCCGATGGGCTGCGAAAGGCTGGCTACACTTGATTCCGTGCGGCGTCGCGGTTCGGCATCAGGCGGCGCCGTGATTTGGCGGACAGTCTGATCAGGGCGCCTGTCGTGCATAACGAACGGCTGAATCCAAGGGGTGGCGAGGCTTCGTATTCCCCGCGCCGGCGGCGTGACGATCCCGATCGGGAGAGAATCGATGCCGGCGCGAGGAATCCGTCGGTAGGTGCCGAAGGCGCGATCCCAGAGCGAAAACACGTTGCCGTAGTTCGAGTCGTAGAACTCCTCCGCCCGGGCGTGATGAAGCAAATGCATCTCCGGGGTGACGAAGATCCAGCTTAGCAGCCTGTCGAACCGCTCCGGCAGGCGTAGGTTCGCGTGCATGAGCACGCTGAACGCGGTCCATAGAGCGGCATAGGCCATCGCGACCCAGAGGGGGGCGCCGAGACAGGCGAGGGCGACGGTGATCGAGATGGCGTAGGCCGTTTCAATCGGATGATGCCGCAATCCAGTTGTTGCATCCATGTCCTGGTCGGTGTGATGCACCGAATGGAAGCGCCACAATAGAAACACGCGATGTTCGCAGCGATGAAGGACGTAGAGGAAGAAATCCCCGAGCAGGACGCCGAGGACAAGAACGGCGAATTCGCCCCCGAGGGCGTTCGCCGCAGCGAAGACATTCGGAATGCCGTCGAAGAAAGGCGCGAACCCGGAACCGTCGACGCCCAGAAGGTAGACAATTGCGATCCCGCCCGCGTAGAGCGCGAAATTATCTAGCCATCGACGCGACAAATTGTCGGCCGCTCGCCGAGCCGGCGCCGCTACCTCAGCAACCAGGACCGGAACGAAGATCGCAACGAACCACCAGGACGAATAGGAATTAAACCACTGTGCCCAGCGACTGATCACGCCTCAGGCAGTCTTACTTGCGTCGGCGCAACCCGCGAAAAGCCAAGATGCCCGCGACGCCAACACCGAGAACCGCCAGTGTTGCCGGCTCGGGAACGCCAGTGTGGTTGCCGCCGCCAGCGAGGGCGGTCGCCGCCATCGCCATGAGCAAGCTGAAGCTTGTGCCCAGAAGTCTCATTTCCAGCCTCCTCCGCAACACTGCGCACGACTGCTTACGGGCGCTGCGGATCGGCGTCAATCAGAAATTACAAAGTCGTGGCTCGGCCGTTATCCGCCGCCCGAAACGACCATCTCCGGCTTGGCGGTTTCAAGCTGCGCTAATTTGGCTTCCAGCAAAGCTTGATTGTGAAACAGCCGCCTGGTGGCCAGGCGAAGGAAGAAGAAGCCGAAGCGGGGGTTCTGGTAATAGAGTTGGCGGACGCGGTCATAGGTGATGACCAGAAGCTCCCCGTCGCGGACACATTCCAGTGTCTGGGTGCGGCGCTGGTCGGGCGCAACGAGGCCGAGCTCGCCCACCACCTCGCCCACCGGCAGCTCGATCCCGGTTTCGCGCAGCCGGAAATGGCCCGAGACGATGTAATACATCCGGTCGGCCTCGTCGCCGCGCCGGAACAGCACGTCGTGTGCCTTGACCCGGTGGCGGTGCATGAAGGGCTTGAGCCAGTCCATCGACCCGTCGCCGCGGGCTGCGGCCTCCACCTTGCGGGTGAGCTTGATCATCTGCACAAGCCGCAGCGCGTTCAGCGGCAGGACGATACCTTCCAGCGCGATCTCCGGAGCGGCGCCCTCCACGATCGCATAGGTGAGCAGGATGGCGTTGCTCATCAGCCCGACCGTACGCAGCGGGATCATTGTCTTCATCGCGTAGGTGGTGATGACGAAGGCGGCGCCGACATAGCCGATGATGTCGGGAACATTCATCGGCGGCATGAAGCGCATGAAGTCCATGCATTCAGGCCGCGCCGGCCGCCGCGTGATCGCGACACCACTCGGCGATCCTTGCGTGAGTGGCGAACCAGCAGCGGCCGCGCGCCTTCATGTGCGCGATCAGCCGCTCAAGCAGCGCGATGCGTGAGCGGTGGCCCGTGATGTGCGGGTGCATGGTGAGCAGAAACAGCCCGCCCTCCTCCCAGGCGCCGTCAAACTCGGCCCGGAAGATTTCCTCCACGGCGGAAGGCGGGGTGTAGGGGCGCAGCGCCGAGAAGCGGACCATGTTGAAATAGACCGCATCGTCCCGGATCCATTCGGGCGGCAGCTCGACGATCCCGGTGGCCTCGCCGCCGTCGGTCAGCTCATAGGCGTCGTCGTCGGCCATCAGGCTGCTGTCGTAGAGAAGGCCCATCTCGCGGATGATGCGGAGCGTGTTGACCGAGAAGTCCCAACTCGCGGTTCGCATCCCGACCGGCGGCTTGCCGGCGAGCTTCGCCAGCGTCTCGGCCGCGCGGAAGCTCAATTCGCGCTCAGCCTCATAGGGCAGGGTGGTGTTCGCTTCGTGGATCCATGAGTGGATGCCGATCTCGTGGCCGTCGGCGGCGACGGCGCGCACCTCGTCTTGGTGCAGCAGCGCCGAGACCGCCGGGTAGAAGAAGGTGGCCGGGATCGATTCGCGTTCCAGGAGCCGCCTTATGCGCGGCACGCCCTGGCGGGCGCCGTACTGGCCCTGGCTGATCCGCATCGGGCTCTCGTCGGCGTCGCGCAGCGGGATCGTCTCATGGTCGGCGTCGAACGAGAGCGCCACGGCGCAGGAGGCGCCGTCCGGCCAGTGAGTCGGGCGCAGGCTGCGCCCGGCGCGCGCGCGGCCGACGATCCGGCGCCAGACCGGCTCGGCCCACTGCCAGGGGTCGCCGTCGGGATGCTTGGGCTTGTCCATCGGAAAGCTCCTTCTATCGGCCGCCGTCTACCTGAAGGATCTGGCCATTCACGAAGCCAGCGAGGTCGGAGGCGAAAAACACCACTGCATTGGCGATGTCTTGCGCCGTTCCCAGCCGCTTCATGGCGATCCGCTCGACGAGCGCCTTCTGCCCCTCCGGCCCGTAGCTCCGCCACTGCCTTTCCGTCGCCGCGTTGGTGCGGACGAAGCCGGGTGCCACGCTGTTCACGGTGATGTTGAACGGACCGAGCTCGTGGGCAAGCTGGCGAGTGAGCCCCACCACGGCGTGCTTGGCGGCGCAATAGGCCTGGATACCGGTGAGCGAGGGCTGCAAGCCGGCGCCGGAACTGATGGTGACAATGCGCCCGGCGCCGGCACGTTTCATGGCGGGCGCAGCGGCGCGGCTGAGCGCGAAGGCGGCCCCGACATTGATCGCGAAAATGCGGTCCCAATCGGCGTCCGGCACGTCCTCGATCGGGCGCGGCTGCTGGCCGGCGACGCCGCCCGCGTTGTTGACGAGCACATCGACCGCGCCGTCCGTTTGCGACTCGATCCGGGCGATCCAGCTTGCGGCGGCCGCGCGGTCGGTCAGGTCGAGAACCTCTGTCGCGACGCCAGCCCTGGCGGTTTCCGCGAGCTCCTCGGCCGAGAGGTCGCAGCCGAACACGCGCGCGCCGAGGCCGGCGAAGGTCTCCGCGATGCAGCGGCCGAAACCGTGGCCGGCACCGCTGACGACGACGGTCTTGCCGTCGAACCGGATCCGCATCGGCGCCTCACATGTTGTACTGGAAGCCGTCCACCTTGAAGTCCTGCCCGGTGATGTAGCAGGGCTCGCTCGCTGCGAGGAACACGACAAGCTGGGCAACGTCCTGCGGCGTGCCGACGCGATGCAAGGCGATGCCGTCGCGCGCGATTTGCGCGCCGCGCTCGGTGATGACGGGGTTTTTGGCAAGCTCGGTCTCGATCAGGCCGGGGCAGATCGCATTGATCAGGATCGCCGGGCCGAGCTCCTTGGCGAGCGCGCGCGTCATGCCGAGGATGCCCGCCTTCGCGGCGGCGTAGGAGAATTTGCTGAGCGCGGCGGTGACACCGCCCGAATGGGCGTTGAGCGACGACATCGAGGCGATGCGCCCGCCGCCTTGCGCCAGCATGATGGGCGCGACCGCGCGGATGTAGTTGAAGCAGCTCTTGAGGTTGATCGCGATGGTGCGGTCGAACTCCTCCTCGGTGATCTCCAGGATGCCTTTCGGCATCGGGCGCCCGGCATTGTTAAGCAGGAAATCGATCCGGCCGAAGCGCGCCTGCACCTCCGCCGCGACCGATTGTGCCCGCGTGTGATCGGCGACATCGCCCGCGAGACAGAGCGCCGGCTGGCCGATCGCCTCGATCTCGCCCGCGGTGCGTCGCATCTCGGGTTCAAGCAAATCGACGAGGGTGATGGCGAAGCCGGCGCGGGCGAGCGCGTGCGCGCAGGCGCGGCCGATGCCGCGCGCGCCGCCGGTGACGATCGCGACTTTCTGCGTCATCAGCCAAGCTCGCGGTGCGCGGTTTCCGGCATCTGCCAGATGACGAGGAAACTCACCACCGCCGCGGCGATAACGTAATAGGCCGGCGAGAGGGGCGAGCCGGTGGCGGCGATCAGCCAGGTGGCAATGAACGGCGCGAAGCCGCCGAATATCGCCACCGCCAGCGCATAGGCCGGCGTCATCCAGCTTGAGCGGCCGATGGTGCGGAACATCTCCGAGATCGCCGCCGGACCCGCGCCCGAGAACAAGGCGATCGCCGCGCCGAACAGGACTTGAATCCCGAGCAATGTGGCGAAGCCGGGCTTGCCCAGGATCACGTTGAACAGCGGCACGGTGGTGATGGCGAAAAAGGCGCAGGAGAGAAGCAGCAGCGGCTTGCGCCCGATCCTGTCGGAGACGGCGCCGAAGATCGGGACCAGGATCATTAGCACCACAAGGCCGATCGTGTTCGACCACAGCGCCTCGGCGGCGGTGAAGCCGCCGTGCAGGCGGGTAAAGGTGGGCATGTAGGAGAGCAGGATGTAGAAGGCGACGGTCCAGTGGATGGTGAAGCCGAAGGCGCGCAGGGCGGCGACGAACGCGCCCTTGGCGGGCGCGGCGCCGGCCTCGGCGGCCTCGCGATAGGCGGGCGTTTCGTCCACGTTCCGCCGCAGCCAGACGCCGACGATCGCCAGAACGATGCCGAGCAGGAACGGCACCCGCCAGCCCCAGGCGGCGACGGTCTCCGGGCTCATGATCGAGGTGAAGAGGGCGCCGGTGCCGGAGCCGAGCACGAGACTGAGCGCGATGGAGGCTTGCTGGAAGCTGCCGTAATAGCCGCGTCGGTCAGCCGGCGCCCATTCCACCATGAAGGCGGTGGAGCCGCCCCATTCGCCGCCGGCCGAGAAGCCCTGGATCAGCCGCGCGATCACGAGCAGCACCGGCGCGGCAACGCCGATCGCGGCGTAGGTCGGCAAGACGCCGACCATCACGGTGCCGAACGCCATGCTCATGATCGTCAGGGTGAGGGCGGCCTTGCGGCCGTGCGTGTCGCCGAATCGGCCGATGACGATGCCGCCTAGGGGCCGCATGAGGAAGCCGACGCCGAACACGGCGAAGGAGGAAAGCAGCGAAGCGGCGGCGTCGCTCGCGGGGAAGAAGTTGCGGGCGATGGTCGTGGCGAAGAACACGTAGACGCCGAAATCGTACCATTCGAGCACGTTGCCGATGGCGGCGGCGAACACCGCTTTGCGGGTGTGGTGGAGCTGGATGGCCGAAGGCGCGGCTTCCGTCGCGGTCGCGTAAGCCATGTTCGTGCTTCCGTTTTGGTTGGCGTTCGGGACGCGGGCGCGTGGATCGCGCCACGCAAGGGGCAGGCTGTCAAGCAGCGCCGGCGCTTCTGGCCGGGCGCACGCCGTTGGCGCCGATGTTAAAGTTTCGGACCGGCGTTGACAGCCGCCCGTGCGAGGCGGGCGAACTCCTCGATCGAGAGCGTTTCGGCCCGCCGTTCCGGCGCGATTCCCGCGTGCGCGAGCAACGCCGCCCCGCCCGCGCCGCGCAGGGCGCCGCGCAGCATCTTGCGGCGCTGGCCGAAGGCGGCGGCCGTGACGCGCTCGAGGCTCGCGAGCAGCGCCGGCGTGGGCTGCGTCGCGTGCGGCACGAGCTGCACGACCGCCGAGGAGACCTTGGGCGGCGGCACGAATGCCTCGGGCGGCAGGCGCAGCAGGATGCGCGCCGCGCACACCGTCTGCGCCAGCACCGAGAGCCGGCCGTAGGTGGCTGTGCCCGGCGCGGCGACCAGCCGGTCGGCGACCTCCTGCTGGAACATCAGTGTCATCGCCTCGAAGGTGGACGCCTGCCGCAGCCAGCCGATCAGCAACGAGGTCCCGACATTGTAAGGAAGGTTGGCGACGATCCGGCGTGGCGGCGGGGCGAGCGTGGTCAAGTTGAGAGCGCGTGCATCCGCCTCGATCACGCGCAAGCGGCCGGATGCGGCTTGCTCCAGCTCGCGCAGCGCGCCGACGGCGCGGGGGTCGAGCTCTATCGCTGTGACGCCGGCGGCCGGGGAGGCGAGCAGGGCGCGCGTCAGCCCGCCTGGGCCCGGGCCGACCTCGATGACGTGGCGCCCGGCGAGATCGCCGGCGGCGCGCACGATGCGCGCGGTGAGGTTGAGGTCGAGCAGGAAGTGCTGGCCGAGCGCATGGCGCGCGGCGAGACCGTGGCGGGCGATGACGTCGCGAAGGGGGGGCAGCGAGGAAAGGTCCCCCTCCCCTAGCGAGACGAGGTTAGGGGGCGAGGGACCGAGCCGGTCGGCCCCCGCCCCCTGTCCCCCTCCGCCAAGGGAAGGGGGAACCCTAGCCGGTTCGTTTGTTACGACTTCGGCGCCTATCGCTCGACGCACATGGCCACACCCATGCCGCCGCCAATGCAGAGGGTGGCGAGGCCGCGCTTGGCGTCGCGCTTCTGCATCTCGTGCAGGAGCGTTACCAGGACGCGGCAGCCTGAGGCGCCGATCGGATGGCCGATCGCGATGGCGCCGCCGTTCACGTTCACCTTTGAGGTGTCCCAGCCGAGATCCTTATTCACGGCGATCGCCTGTGCGGCGAAAGCCTCGTTGGCTTCCACGAGGTCAAGCTGATCGGCCTTCCAGCCGGCCCGGCCCAGTGCCTTGCGAGTGGACGGGATGGGCCCGGTGCCCATCACCGCCGGATCGACCCCGGCGGTCGCGAAGGCGGCGATGCGCGCAAGCGGCTTCAGCCCGCGCTTGGCGGCCTCGGAGGCGCTCATGACCACCACCACAGCCGCGCCGTCGTTGATGCCCGAGGCGTTGCCCGCCGTCACCGTGCCGTCCTTGCTGAAGGCCGGGCGCAGCTTCGCCATCGATTCGATGCTGGCATCGTGGCGGATATATTCGTCATCGGCGATCACCACGTCGCCCTTGCGGCCCTTGACCGTGACGGGGGCGATCTCGTCCTTGAAGCGCCCGGCCTTCTGAGCCGCCGATGCCTTCTGCTGCGAAGCCAGCGCGAACTGGTCCTGCTCCTCGCGAGTGATCTGATAGGCACTGGCCACGTTCTCGGCGGTCGTGCCCATATGGTAGCCGTGGAAAGCATCCCACAGCCCGTCCTTCAGCATGGTGTCGATGAACTCGACGCCGCCCATCTTGGTGCCGTTCCGCAGATGGGCGGCATGGCGGGACATGCTCATGCTCTCCATGCCGCCCGCCGCGACGACCGCGCTCTCGCCAGTGCGGATCTGCTGGGCGGCTAGTGCGACCGCGCGCAGGCCGGAGCCGCAGACCTGATTGATGCCGAACGCGGTCTTGGCGTCGGGGATGCCCGCTGCGCGGGCCGCCTGGCGCGCCGGGTTCTGGCCTTCGCCCGCCGCCAGCACTTGGCCCAGGATCACCTCGTCCACGTCGCCCGGCTCCAGGTGCGCCCGCTCGATCGCGGCTTGCAGCGCCACGGTGCCGAGCTCATGGGCGGAAAGACCGGCGAGGCCGCCGTTGAAGCTGCCGACCGGCGTGCGGGTGGCCGACACGATGACGATGTCGTCCATGGGTGTTCTCCCCTCTCGATCGTTAGTTGTGTGGGTTTACGACGGCCCGCGCCTGGGCGGAAGCCGACTCCTGGATTGCGCCCGCCTCAGGGCTCCGCCGCAGCACGAGGAACAAGAAGCCGGTGGCGGCGATCGCCGCCCACCAGGAATCCGTGGTGATTTCGAAATTGACCGCCGACACCGCAAGCCCGGCCGTTATTGCCGCATAGGCGAACGGCCGCAGCGGCGGCGCGAGAAGCCACACCGCACGTACCAGCAATAGAGCGAACACCACTCCGATCGCCGCGCCCACGAAGCCGGTTTCGACCCAAAGCTGGAGCCATTGGTCGTGCGGATACATCCCCGGTCCGTGAACATAGTGGAAGCGGGCCAAGTCCGCCGCCGGCACCGGGACGAGATGCGCGGAGCCGAGCCCCCAGCCGAGCAGCGGGCGGCGCAGCACCGCACCGCTCATGTAGTCCCAGATTTCCAGCCGGTGCATGGCGGAGGGCTTGAGCAAGCCCGTGACGGCGGCGCGCTCGATGGCGAGCGCACGCAGCACGAACGGCCAGGTCAGCGCGGCGACGGCGATGCACGCCTGCATCGTCGGGCCGATCAGGCGCGGCAGGAGCAGGGTCGCGCCGAACACGACGAGGCCCGCCAGCGCCGCCGTTTTGCCCGCGAGGCTTGCCCCGAATGCGGCCACCAGCCCGACGATGAGCGCGAGGAGCGCCGCGCGTGCCCATCGCCGCCGGCAGCGGAAGAAGCCGAGCGCCGGCCAGCAAAGGATTACGAGATAGTCGATGCCGCGGTTGTATTTGGTCGGCGCGTCGATCAGCGCGCGGTGCGTCAGTGCCGCTTGCAGATGGTATCCGGTCTCCCGGTCCGCGCCGAACACCAGCGCGCCGGCGAGGATCGCCCAGAACAGCACGCTGAACAGCAAGCGCGGATCGCGCACCGCGGGCGCGGGCGCGGCTTGCAGCGCGAGGAAGGCGAGCGATCCGGCGAAGATCGCCACGATCTCCAGTGCCGCGTCGAGGCTTGTCCAGGGCGCCAGCGACCAGAGCGCGCTCGCTGCGCCGAGCACGGCGAAGGCGATGGCGAGCGCGAGCCAGCGTGGATCGGCGCGCGGCGCGGCCGCGGCGAAGGCGAATTGATGGAAGAGGCAGAACGCGCCCGCCGCGAACACAATGTCCGCGTACGACGGCCCGCCCACCAAACCCACCGTCGGCAGCGCCGCATAGACGACGAGCCGCGCGCCGTCGCGCGCCGACGGGGCGCCCAGCAGTGCGAGCGCGCGCCACGGAGAAGGGGGGGGTTGCACGTTCTGGGAGATGGGGCGGGCCTTCCGAACCGGGCGCCCCAATAGGCGAGGGGCCACCGCCGCCGCAACCCGGACCCGGCGCCCGGCGATGGCCCAGGGGTGGACAGCGTCCTATATGTCGCGAGAACAGAACCCCGATCCCGTCGCGGAGCCCATTCGAATGGCAGCTACCTCAGAAAGTGCAGGCGCCGGCCTGGTGCCGGTAACGGTGCTCACCGGCTATCTCGGCGCCGGCAAGACCACGTTGCTGAACCGCATCCTGAGCGAGCAGCACGGCCGCAAATATGCGGTCATCATCAACGAGTTCGGCGAGCTTGGCGTGGACAACGACCTCGTGGTGGATACCGACGAGGAAGTGTTCGAGATGAACAACGGGTGCCTCTGCTGCACCGTGCGCGGCGACCTGATCCGCATCGTCGGCGGGCTGATGAAGCGGCGCGACAAGTTCGACGGCATCATCATCGAAACCACCGGCCTCGCGAACCCCGCCCCCGTGGCGCAGACCTTCTTCGTCGATCAGGACGTGCGCGCCAAGACGCGGCTCGATGCGATCGTGACGGTGGTGGACGCCAAGCACGTGCTGCAAAGGCTGGCCGACAGCCACGAGGCGCAGGACCAGATCGCGTTTGCCGACGTGATCGTGCTGAACAAGATGGACCTCGTCTCGCCCGATGAGGTCGCGGCGGTCGAGAAGCGCATTCGCGAGATCAACCGCTTCGCCGTAATCCACCGCACCGAGCGCGCCGCCCTGCCGATCGATCAGGTGCTGGAGCGCGGCGCCTTCGACCTCAGCCGTGTTCTGGAGTTGGCACCCGAATTCCTGGAGGGGGCAGACGAGCACGAGCACAACGAAGATGTTTCGTCTGTGAGTTTCGAGGTGGCGCGCCCGATCGACCCGGAGAAGTTCAACGCCTGGATCGGTTTGCTGCTTCAGGACAAGGGGCCCGACCTGCTGCGGACCAAGGGGATTCTCTATTACAAGAACGAGAATCGCCGCTTCGCCTTCCAGGCGGTCCACATGATCGCCGACGGGGAATTCATCGGCCCGGTGAAGGCGGGCGATCCGCGCCGCAGCAAGATCGTGTTCATCGGCAGGAACTTGAACCGGCCGCAGCTCCGGCGGGGGTTCGAGGCGACGCAGGCGGATGGCTGAGCCGCGTCCTCACCCGTCACGGTCTGCGGCCGTGCCGACCTCTCCCGCAGAGCGGGAGCGGTGTACGGGTTCGCCCCTCCCGCTTGCGGGAGAGGCCGGTGCGGCGAGCGCCGCGCCGGGTGAGGGCGTGCGGTGAGCGCCGCCGCGCCGCGCTTCCTGATCGAAGAGCGCGGCACGCGGCGCGATCTCGACGCGTTCGTCGTCGCCGCCCGCTTCGATCCGACCGGCAAGCGCGCCGCCTTCGCGCTCGGCGACGGTACGCTGCGGCTGCTCGACCCCGCGGCGCCCGAGAAGTGGCGCGAGGCGAAGGCCCATGACGGCGCCATTCTGACCCTGTCCGCCGATGCGATCCCGGGCGGCTTCGTCTCGGGCGGCGACGACGGCCGCGCCTGCCGCGTCGCGGACGACGGCACCGTCAGAGAACTCGCCAGCTTCGGCATGAAATGGGTGGAGCAGTCGGCAAGCTGGGCGGGCGAGCGCGGCAAGGGCGTCATCGGGCTCGGCGTCGGTAAGAACGTTTATCTGTTCGACGCCGCCGGGCGGAAGCTGCGCGAGTTGCCGCATCCTTCCACCGTCACCGGGCTTGCGTTTGATGCGAAGGGCAAGCGCATCGCCGCCTCGCACTACAACGGCGCGACGCTCTGGTTCGTCGCCAGCGACAGCCCGCGCCGGCTGGAATGGAAGGGCAGCCATATCGGCGTCGCGCTGCATCCGGCCGCCGAAGCGGTGGTCACGGCGATGCAGGAGAATGCGTTGCACGGCTGGGCGCTGCCGGACGGCAAACACATGCGGATGAGCGGCTATCCCGGCAAGACGCAATCCATGTCGTTCAGCCGCACCGGCAAATGGCTCGCCACTTCGGGGTCGGATGCGATGGTGCTGTGGCCGTTCTTTGGCGGCGGGCCGATGGGCAAGGCGCCGATGGAGCTTGCCGGCGGTGACGGCATCGCCTGCACGCGCGTCGCCTTCAACCCGCGCGACGACATCGTGGCCGGCGGCTTCGCCGATGGGCTGGTGGTGATCGCCGACGCCAACTCCTCGCGCATCCTGCCGGTTGCGCCCGCAACCGGTTCGCCGGTTTCCGCGCTTGCCTGGAGCCCGGACGGCGCGTTCCTTGCGTTCGGGACGGAGGCGGGCATGGCGGTGATGCTGGATTTCCGCCCGCGATGAAACAAAGGACGATCCGATGAGCGACCGCATTACCGCCAACGGCCTTTCGATGCCGCGCCTCGGTCTCGGGACCTGGGGGATGAAAGGCAAGGTCTGCCAGCGTTCGGTGGAGACGGGGCTCGAACTCGGCTACCGCCATATCGATACGGCGCAGATGTACGGCAACGAGGAGGATGTCGGCGCCGCGCTTGCAGCGACCAAGGTTCCGCGCGGCGACATTCACCTCACCACGAAGGTCTGGAACGACGACCTCACGCCGTCGGGCATCCGCCGCGCCTTCGAGGACAGCCTTTGCAAGCTCCGCACCGACTATGTTGATCTTTACCTGATCCACTGGCCCTCGCCCGCGATGGATCTGCGCGCGGCGATGGAGGGGATGATGGCGGTCCGCCGCGACGGACGCGCCCGGCGCGTGGGTGTGGCGAATTTCAGCGCCGCGATGGTGCGTGCGTGCCTCGATGAATGCGGCGCGGAGATCGCCGCTGAGCAGTTCGAATACCACGCCATGCTGCGCCAGCCGGCGCTGCTCGAGTTCCTGCGTGGGCGCGGCATTCCGATCATCGCCTATTCGCCGCTCGCCAAGGGCCGTCTGACCGGCGATCCGACGCTGCAAGCGATCGGCCGCAAGCACGGCGCCACCGCCGCGCAGGTCGCGCTCGCGTGGCTTCTTGAACAGCCGGATGTGACTGTGATCCCGAAGTCGTCGCGCCGGGAGGGGCTGGAGGAGAACATGGGCGCGCTCGGGCTACGGCTGGACGACGAAGACCGCGCGGCGATCGAAAAACTCCCCAAGGACCGCCGCTGCGTCAGCCCCGGCTTCGCGCCACAGTGGGATCAGACCGGGTAGGCTTCAGGGTCACGCGTGGACTTGGCCCATCGATGTCCGGTCAACTCCCGAGTTCGCACCTGCAGGCTATTGCGAGCATGACGATTGAAAGCAACCGCACAGCATCCTGAACCGGGAAGCCGCGGGCCACGCCCGGCCATGACGAGGCGTGTTAGACTCTCACCAGCCGAACCAGCGGAATCCGCCGCGTCGTTTTCTGCTGGTAGCTCTCGTAGGGCGGATAGATGGCAACCAGCTTCGGCCACAACGCCGCCCGCGCGGGTTCTTCCACTTCCTCGGCGCGCGCCGCGAAGCGGCGGCTGCCGACCTCTATATCCGCTTCGGGATTGGCGCGCAGGTTAAGATACCAGCCTGGGTGCGTCGGCGCCCCGCCCTGCGAGGCGACCACCACGAATGTCTCGCCGTCGCGAAAATACAGTAGCGGCACCGTACGGCGCCGGCCGGATTTCCGTCCGACCGTGGTGAGCAGACACACCGGCGCGCCCGAAGGGAATCTGCCCATCAGGCGCCCGCCGCTCGCGCGATAGACCCACACATTCAGCGCGCCGATCGCGCGCAGCGCCGTTTTCCGCATCGGTCAAATACGCACCTCGCCGCGCGCTTTGACCAGTCTCGCGTCCGCCGATATGTTCGTCCGGCTATATCGACGGGAGGTTCCGATGCGCCGGCGCACGCTTCTCACCGCACCCGCTCTCCTGGCGCTGCCGCGCCTCGCGCACGCCGCGCCGGTGCTGCGCGTCGCCTATGCCGGATCAATGGGCGTGGTCATGGATCGCGTACTCGGCCCCGATTTCGCCAAGGCTCAGGGATGCGAATACCAAGGCATCGCCCAGGGCGCCTATGGGCTCGCCCGGCTGATCGCCGCCGGGACGCTCCAGGCCGATCTATTCATCTCCATCACCGCCGGGCCGGTCCGCGTGGTGCAGCAAGCGGGCAAGGCGGGTCCGGCCACGCCGGTCGCCAGCACCGAGATGGTGATCGCCTATTCCAAGGAAAGTCGCTTCGCGCCCCGCTTCGCCAACGAGCCCTGGTGGAAGGTGCTGGAATCGCCGGGTCTGCGGTTCGGCCGCACCGATCCCGTTACCGACCCGCAGGGCCGCAATATCATTTTCACGCTCGAACTCGCGGAGCGGTTCTACGGCCAACGCGGGCTCGCCGAGCGCGTGCTCGGGCCGACGCAGAACCCGGCGCAGATTTTCACCGAACCCTCCCTGCTGAGCCGCCTCGAAGCGGGACAGCTCGACGCCGCCTCCGGCTATCGCAGCGCCACCGTTTCGCACGGCCTGCCGATGGTCGCGCTGCCGCCAGAGGTGAACCTCGGCGACCCGGCGATGGACGCCGAGTGGTACTCTAAGGTGTCGATCACGCTCGACGGCAAGGAGGTGAGGCCCGAGCCGCTCGTGTTCTACGCCGTGGCGCTGAACGGCGCCGCCGAACCCGCACTCGCACGCGCCTTCATTGCCTATCTCACCTCGCCCGCGGGCCAGTCCGCCCTGGCCGGCCACGGCTACTCGCCACCGCGCGGTGGGGTGCTGCCAGCTGCATGAAACCGATCGCCGCCACGCTCGGCCCGCTGGCACTGCTGTTGCTCGCTGCCCCGTTCGCCACCCTCGCCGTCCGCACCTCCTGGAGCGGCTTCGCGCTGAGCCAGCCCGACTGGGGCGCGGTCGCCACCTCGCTCGGGTACACCAGCCTCGCGATGCTGTTCGTCATCGCGCTCGGCACCCCGCTCGCGTGGCTGCTCGCCCGGTGGCGGTTCCCGTTCAAGGTCGCAGCCGAGGCGCTCGTACTGATCGGCCTGCTCACCCCGCCGCTCGCGCTCGGTATTTTGCTCGTCTCGCTGTACGGGCCGCTGAGCCCCGTCGGTGGCGGGCTCGGGCGCTTCGGGCTCGTGCTCACGAACACCCCGGCTGCCTTCGTGCTGGCGCAAATCTACGGGGCGCTTCCCTATTTCGTCGTCACCGCGCGTGCCGCGTTCGAGAACGTGCCGGGCGAGCTGGAGGGGATCGCGCTCACCCTCGGCAAGTCGCCCTGGATGGTGTTCCTGACCGTCACCTTGCCGCTCGCCCGCCTCGGGCTCGCCGCCGCGCTGGCACTTGCCTGGGTGCGCGCTCTCGGCGAGTTCGGAACGGCGCTGATCATCGCGTACTACCCGCAGGGGATTCCCGTGCGGCTCTGGGTCGATTTGCAGGATATCGGCCTCGCCGCCGTCTACCCGTTGCTCTGGGTGTTCTTCGCCTGTGCGCTGCCGCTGCCGCTGGCACTCGGCCTTGCCTCGCGGCGCGGGGGAATGCCAGCTTGAGCGCGGGTGCGGTCCTCGCCTTTCCGCAGCGCGACAGCATGGCCGAGGAGTGCGTCCCTCCGGCCACGCTTGCCATCGACTACGCGCTCAGTCGCCCGGTGCCGGTGCGCGCCCGCTTCGGTCTGCGCGGCTTTACCGTGCTGCTCGGCCGGAGCGGCGAAGGCAAGACCTCGCTCTTGCGCGCCCTCGCGGGCTTGCTGCCAGCCGAAGGCTCGCCGTGGCCCGGCCTCGCCCCCCAGCTTCGCCCGGTGGGCTACCTGCCGCAGGGCGCCAGCTTGTTCCCGCATCTCAGCATCTGGCGGAACGTCGCCTATCCGCTGCCGCGCGGCCCCGGGCGCCGGCGCGCCGCCGAGGCGTTGCTCGCGCGCTTCGGACTTGCCGAGCTTGCCGACCGCTCCCCGGTTACGCTCTCCGGTGGGCAGGCCCAGCGCGTCGCGCTCGCCCGCGCGCTCGCTCGCCGCCCCGAGGTGCTGCTGCTGGACGAACCTACCACCGCGCTCGACGCCGCAACCAAGGATGAAGTGCTCGCCGCCCTGGCGGATGATCTGCGCCGGCTCGCACTGCCCGCCCTCGCCGTCACACACGATCCCGCCGTCGCCGCCGTTGCCGACTGGATGGCGCTGATGGAGGACCATGCGATCGTGCAGGAAGGCCCGCCCGCCGCCCTATTCGCCCGCCCGGCGACGCCCGGCGCGGCGCGGCTGGTCGGCATCCGCAACCTCTTGCCCGGCCGCATGTGCGGCATGGCCGGGCGCTGGGCGGTGGTGGAGGCCGGCGGCCTTACGCTCCGCGCCGCCCTTCCGGCCGGCCGCGTGCTGAACGCGGGTGCCGCGGTCACGCTCGCCATCCGCTCCGAGGATTTCGAGCTGCCTGCCCCCGGCTCCGTGCCGCAAGCGCAGGGCGAGGCCAATGCAATCGAGCTCGCCGTCGCCGCGATGCGCCGCGAGGGCACCTCGGTCCGCCTCCTGACCCAGGGCCCGGCCGCGCTCGACATTCTCCTCGGCCGTGCCGCCGCCGGGACCGTGCGGCTCGCGCCGGGGATGCAACTCACCGCGCTGGTTCGGCCACAGGTCATCCATATCATCGCGCGCGATTGACGGCGCGGTTACGGCCCGTGCGTTCCGGTGGCGTATATTCGGGTGATTATGTAAAAGGCAGCCGCTGCCCGCATGAATCGGATCACCCCGCTCGACGCGCGCGCCCCGCTCGCCTTCGCTCCGCCAGCGTCCGTTGGGCGCCGGCACCGTCTGCGCCGGCTGCTGCGCCGCATCGCCCGCGTGCCCGCGCGCTGGATCTATGCCGGCTACGAGCTACGGCTGCTGCACGAGGTGCAGTTGGCCCCGATGCCGCGCCACGTCGGCCTCATTCTCGACGGCAACCGCCGCCATGCACGCGAGGAAGGCGTACAGGATTTCCGCCGGATCTACGAAGCCGGCGCGCGCAAGCTGGACGAAGTGCTCGATTGGTGCGCCGAGCTCGGCGTGCGCGCTGTTACGCTGTGGGTGTGCTCGACCGACAATCTCGCCCGCCCCGCCGAGGAAGTGAGCGGGATTTTGGCGGCAGTCGAATCGAAGATGCGCGCATTGGCGGCCGATCCGCGCATCCACGCGATGGGCGTGCGGGTGCGCGCGATCGGCCGGCTCGACCTGTTGCCGCCGAGCCTGCGGGCGACGCTCGCACAAGCAGAACAAGCCACGGCAGGCAACCGGCAGATGACGCTCACCATCGCTGCCAACTATGGTGGGCGGGAGGAGATCGCCGACGCGCTGCGTTCATTGCTGCGCTGCTGCGCCGGCGAGGGAATGACACTGGAAGAGACCGCCGAGGCGGTGACGCCGGAAACCATCGGCCGGCACCTCTATTCGCCCGATTTGCCCGACCCGGACCTGATCATCCGCACGAGCGGCGAAGTGCGGCTGTCGGGGTTCCTGCTGTGGCAGAGCGTGTACAGCGAATTCCACTTCACGGACGTAAACTGGCCCGCCTTCCGCCGCATCGACCTGCTACGCGCGATCCGCACGTTCCAGCGGCGGGACCGGCGGTTCGGGAGGTAGCCTCAAATATTCGCGGATGGCTTCTTGTTCTAATCCGAACCCGTTACAAATCTTGCCGACAAACGCCGTTTTGAGCGCGAGAACAAGTAGCCTTGGATGATCTTGGTTCTCCCATCGAACCAAGCAGACATGTCGATGCCATGCGTGCGTTCACTTATCGTTCTAGCCTCAGCGATGTTCGGTATCGTGAGTAAGCGGCCGCCACCGTCGACTTCAAACGAGCCAATTAGCGTCGCGTGCGAACCCTAATAGCTGTTTGGGTCCGACCAATTCACTAACGCCAGGATGTTCGCCACCATCTAGTCTGGATTGGCAGAACCGAATTGCGTGACGGCTCCGGATATATGATCAGCGACCCTGTTGAAGGTGGGATCTGGACGCATATCCCCGACCATCTCGAACGGCTTAGCCACGGCTAGCTGCTCGTCCAGCCACCCATCGCGAGGCGACTTCACCTCGCAGAAAGCAAAGCGTTTGTCATCGCGGCGGAAGTCGAGAAACGCTCCTCAAATCACCGAATCGTCCGATCCGCCCCCGCCGCCGCTCCAGTCCCCGCCGCCCGCGTCCCAGCCGCCGCCGGGGTCGGTGGCACCTGGATCGGCGCCGCCGGCATCCCAGCCGCTGTTGTCGGGCGCAGCCTGGCCCGGATCGTTCCAAGCGTTGGGGTCGCTCGTGCCCTGGTCCCACTGGCCCTGATCAACATAGCCCTGGCCCGCGGACGGATCGGCCCACGGCCCGGCCGCGCCGGGCTCGACCGTCGGCGCGCCCCACGGGCTGCCGCCGCCGAAGCCGCCGCCGGCGAAACCCTGGCGCGGGGAGAACATGTCGCGGATCGCATCCGCCGCCAGCACGCCCCCGGCGACGCCCGCCGCTGTGGTGAGCGCCGAGCCCAAGAATCCGCTGCCGCCGCGCTGGAACATCCCGGCTTGATAGCCGGGCGGATATTGCGGCAGCGGCGGCGCGTATTGCGGCTGCTGGTATTGCGGCGGGGCCTGCCCTGGCTGACCCCACGGGCCGCCGGGCGGCGGCCCGGCCGGGGCGCTGCGCCCGCCGCCGAACAGGCTCGAGAAAAACCCGCCGCCCTGGCCGCGGCCCTGGCCCTGCTGCAATTGCTGCACCGCCTGCTGGAGTTGTTGGACCTGCCATTCGAGCTGCTTGATGCGGTTCTGCGCCTCGATCAGCGCGTGCTCCTGCACGAAGGCGAGCTGGGTGATCCGGTAGCGTGCCTCCGGGTAACGCTGGAACTGTTCGGCGATGAACCGGTCGGCCTCAGGATCGACCGGCGGCAGCGCCGGCTGCGCTTGCGGCTGCGTCGCCGGGACCGACGCCACGCCCCAGGGCGATTGCGGTGCAGCCACGCCGCTCACGCGCGCGACGAAGGCGGCGATGATGTCGCGTTCCTCGTTGGTCATCCTGGCTCTCCTGGCCTCCGTGCCGTGGCCGCGGGCGGCGGTTGTGTGGCTGAAGGTGGCCTCGGCCAGGGCCACATTCAACGCGCACCCTGCCTTGCCGCCCTGCCGGGCGAATGCTTTACGGTGCGCCGCACCAACGCCCGACTGCCATGAGCACCGAAGCCGCCCGACGTCTGACCTTCCAGGACCTGATCCTGACCCTGCACCGTTTCTGGGCGGCGCAGGGGTGCGTGATTTTGCAGCCGTACGACATGGAGATGGGTGCAGGCACGTTTCACCCGGCCACCACGCTGCGCGCTCTTGGGCCGAAGCCGTGGCGCGCCGCATACGTTCAGCCGAGCCGCCGCCCGGGCGATGGCCGCTACGGGGAGAACCCGAACCGGCTCGGCCACTACTACCAATATCAGGTGATCATGAAGCCGAGCCCACAGGACGCGCAGGAGCTGCTGCTCGCGAGCTACCGCGCGATCGGGCTCGATCCCTTGCGGCACGATTTCCGCTTCGTCGAAGACGACTGGGAGAGCCCCACCTTGGGCGCCTGGGGCCTCGGCTGGGAGGTCTGGTGCGACGGTATGGAGGTCGGCCAGTTCACCTATTTCCAGCAGGTCGGCGGGATTCCCGTCACTTTGCCGAGCTTCGAGATGACTTACGGGCTCGAACGGCTGGCGATGTACGTGCAGGACGTGGGCAACGTGTTCGAGCTGGATTTCAACGGGGCGGGCGTGACCTATGGCGACGTGTTCCTGCGCGCCGAGCGCGAATACAGCGCCTACAGCTTCGAGCGCGCCGACACGGCGATGCTGGAGCGCCATTTCGCCGACGCCGAGGAGGAATGCGAAGCCCTGCTCGATCCCGCCCGCAACCGGCGCCTCGCGCTGCCAGCCTACGACCAGTGCATCAAGGCGAGCCACATCTTCAACCTGCTGGACGCACGGGGCGTGATCAGCGTCGCAGAGCGAGCGAGCTATATCGGGCGGGTGCGGGCGCTGGCAAAGGCGTGCTGCGAGGCGTGGGTGGCGGGGGAGGAGTGACGGCGGTGGACGGGGTGCTGACAAGCGTAGAGCGACGCGGCGTCCCGGCTGGCCGACGAACTGGCGCGCCTGACCGGCGAAGACGTGACAACCGCTGTGACCAAGGCGATCCGCGATCGGCTGGACCGCGCGGCGAAAATTCAGGAGGGGATGCGGAAACTGCGGGCGTTGACCGCGGAGCTTCGCGCGCATCTGACTGGGCCTGTCAGCTCCGATCGCAGTTGGCTCTATGACGAGAACGGTCTTCCCAGATGATGATCGACGGATCGGCGATGCGCCTGCGAAGCTGTCTAACGAGCCGCTGCTGTTCAGGGGCAATAATTTCGGCCAGACCGGCGTGCATTCCGCGCTGAGCCGCTGATTATGCCCGAGCTTTTCATCGAACTTTTCAGCGAGGAGATCCCCGCCCGGATGCAGGCGAACGCGGCTGCTGAGCTCGCGCGGCTTGCCGCCGCCTCGCTCGCGCCGCTCGCGCCGCGCAATACCGAGACGTTTTTCGGCCCGCGACGCATTGCGCTCCGCGCCGACGTCGCGCGCGAGGTTGCCGCCATCGCCAGCGTGGAACGCGGCCCGCGCGTCGGCGCACCCGAACAGGCGCTCGCCGGTTTCCTCCGCAAGCACAATGCCGCGCGCGCACACCTTCGCGAGGAAGGCGGCTACTGGGTGCTAGAGAAATCCGCCGCCGCCCAGCCCGCCGCGGCGCTGATCGCGCGCGAGATGCCGCCGCTCCTGCAGCGCTTTCCCTGGCCCAAGTCGATGCGCTGGGGCGCCGGCAGCGCCTTCACCTGGGTCCGCCCGCTGAGGCGGATCGTCTGCCTGCTCGACGGCGAGGTGGTGCGCTTCGATCTGCGCGACGGTGATGACGACGGGCACGGACTTGCCGCTGCCGATCTCACGGAGGGCCACCGATTCCACGCGCCGGGCCCGGTGCGCGTCGCCTCCTGCGCCGACTGGCAGGAACGGCTCGCCGAGCACCGCGTGCTGGTGCGTGCCGAGGAGCGCCGCCACCGCATCGCCGCCGGGCTCGCGGCCGAGGCGGCTGCGCGCGATCTGATGCTGGTGGATGATCCCGCGCTGCTCGATGAGGTGGCGGGTCTGGTGGAATGGCCGGTGCCGCTGCTCGGCCGCATCGACCCGGCCTTCATGGATCTGCCCGTCGAGGTCATGCAGGTCTCGATGCGCGTGAACCAGCGGTATTTCGCGCTGCGCACGCAGGACGGAGCGCCGGCGCCCTGGTTCGGGTTCGCGGCCAATATCGAGGCTGAGGACGGGGGTGCGGCAATCATTGCCGGCAATGAGCGCGTGCTGCGCGCCCGCTTCGCCGATGCGCGGCATTTCTGGGATCTCGACCGGCGCACGCCGCTTGCGGAGCGCGTCCCGGCGCTCGACGGCATCATTTTCCAGGCCAAGCTCGGCTCCCAGGGCGCGCGCGTATCGCGGCTGCGGGCGCTCGCGCGTCATATCGCCCCGCTCGTCGGTGCCGATCCCGATCTGGCGGACCGCGCCGCGATGCTCGCCAAGGCCGATCTCGTCACCGGCATGGTGGGCGAGTTTCCCGAATTGCAGGGCGTGATGGGCCGCTACTACGCGCTGCATGATGGCGAGCCCCAGGCGGTCGCCGACGCGATCCGCGATCATTACGCGCCGAAAGGTCCGTCCGACGCGGTGCCCGCCGCACCGGTCTCGGTCGCCGCCGCGCTCGCCGACAAGCTCGACCAGCTCGCCGGGTTCTTCGCCATCGGCGAGAAACCCACCGGATCGGGCGACCCGTACGCGCTGCGCCGCGCCGCGCTCGGCGTCATCCGCATTGTCCGGGAGAACGGGCTGCGCCTGCCGCTCGCCCCCTTGATCGCGCAGGCCGGGGCTGCGTTCGCGACGCCCGCGTCCGTTAACGACCTGCTCGGCTTCATCGCCGAGCGGTTACGCGTCCAGCTTCGCGCCGAAGGTGCGCGCCACGACGTGCTCGCCGCCGTGTTCGCCGCTGGCGGCGATGACGATCTGGTGCGTCTGCTGGCGCGCGCCGACGCGGTTGCCGCGCTGCTCGGCACGCCGGACGGCGGGGACCTGCTGACCGCCTATCGACGCGCGGCCAACATTCTCCGCATCGAGGGCCGCAAGGACGGCCCGCACCAGGGCACGCCCGATCCCCAGCTGTTGAACGAACCAGAGGAGCTGGCGCTCGCCGCCGCGCTCGACCGCGTCGCGCCTGCGATCGAGGCCGATCTCAAGGCCGAGCGTTTCACGGAGGCGATGGCTTCGATGGCCGCATTGCGGGCGCCGCTCGATGCGTTCTTCGATCGTGTCACCGTCAACGCCCCCGAACCCAATTTGCGCCGCAATCGTCTCCTTCTGCTCCGCCGCATCCAGGCCACGATGGACCGCGTGGCGGACTTCGCGGCGATCGAGGGATAGCGTGTCCCAATCCGACCAAGGGCGAACCCGATGACCAAGTGGGTATACAGCTTCGGTGCCGGCCATAACGAAGGGCGCGCGGACATGCGCGACCTGCTCGGCGGCAAGGGGGCCAATCTCGCCGAAATGGCGTCCATCGGACTACCGGTGCCGCCCGGGTTCACTATCACCACCGAAGTCTGCACCGCGTTTTACGAGAACAACCGCAACTATCCCTCCGACCTCAAGCCGCAAGTCGAGGAGGCGCTGGCCCGCGTCGAGACAGCCGTCGGCCGTCGCTTCGGCGACCGGGCCCAGCCACTGCTCGTCTCGGTCCGCTCGGGCGCGCGCGTGTCGATGCCCGGCATGATGGATACCGTGCTCAATCTCGGCCTAAACGATGACACGGTGGATGGGCTGGCGCGCGATGCGGGCGACGACCGCTTCGCCTGGGACAGCTACCGCCGCTTCATCCAGATGTACGGTTCGGTGGTGATGGGCGTCGATCACCACCGTTTTGAGGAAATCATCGAGGCCGCGAAGCTGGAAACAGGTGCCATCGAGGACACCGCGCTCTCCGCGCACGACTGGCGCGGCGTCGTGGACGGCTACAAGGAGATGATCCGCCGCGAAACCGGCAAGCCCTTTCCGCAAGACCCGCACGAACAGCTTTGGGGCGCGATCGGTGCGGTGTTCGGCTCGTGGATGAACCCGCGCGCCATCACCTACCGCCGCCTGAACGACATCCCGGCCGAATGGGGCACCGCCGTCAACGTGCAAGCGATGGTGTTCGGCAACATGGGCGAGGACTGCGCGACTGGGGTGTGCTTCACGCGCGACCCGTCCACCGGCGAAAACATGTTCTACGGTGAGTATCTGGTGAACGCGCAGGGCGAGGACGTGGTGGCGGGCATCCGCACGCCGCAGCCCTTGCTCAAGGTGCGTGCCAAGCCCGGCGAGACCGCGATGGAAGAGGCGATGCCGCAGGCTTTCGCCGAGCTGATGGAGGTGCGCCGCCGCCTCGAAGAGCACTACCGCGACATGCAGGATCTGGAGTTCACGGTGCAGCAGAACCGGCTCTACATGCTGCAAACGCGCAACGGCAAGCGCACTGCCGCGGCCAGCCTGAAGATCGCGGTCGACATGGCGCGCGAGGGACTGATCGACCAAAAGGAGGCGGTACGCCGCGTCAATCCGGGCGCGCTCGACCAGCTGCTGCATCCGACGCTCGATCCCAAGGCGCCGCGCACGCTGTTCGCGCGCGGCCTTCCGGCGAGCCCCGGTGCCGCGTGCGGCTCGGTGGTATTCAGCGCCGACGAAGCGGAATCCCGCGCCGCCAAGGGGGAGTCGGTGATCCTGGTACGGATCGAAACCAGCCCCGAGGACATTCACGGGATGCACGCCGCGGCGGGCATCCTGACCACGCGCGGCGGCATGACGAGCCACGCCGCCGTGGTGGCGCGCGGCATGGGCCGGCCGTGCGTGGCGGGCGCTGGCGGCATCACCGTCGATTACAACGCGCAGACGCTCTCGGCCGGACACAAGGTGATCCAGGCGGGCGAAACCATCACCCTCGACGGCGCGACAGGCGAGGTGTTCGTAGGCTCCGTGCCGATGGTGGAGCCCGTCCTATCGGGCGATTTCGCTACGCTGATGGAGTGGGCCGACGAAGCCCGCACGATGACGGTGCGCGCCAACGCCGAAACGCCGCTTGATGCGGAGACCGCGCGCAAGTTCGGCGCCGAGGGCATCGGCCTCTGCCGCACCGAGCATATGTTCTTCGACCCCGAGCGCATCGGCGCGGTGCGGCAGATGATCATGGCAAACGACGAGGCGGGTCGGCGCGCCGCACTCAACCGCCTGCTGCCCTTCCAACGCGCGGACTTCCGCGACCTGTTTCGCATCATGGCGGGCCTGCCGGTGACGATCCGCCTGCTCGACCCGCCGCTGCACGAGTTCCTGCCGCACGCCGATGCCGAGCTGGCCGAGGTCGCCGACGCGCTCGGCACGGATGTGGAAACGATGCGTCGCCGCGCCGCGGAGCTGGCCGAGGCCAACCCGATGCTTGGGCATCGCGGCTGCCGGCTCGGCATCTCGTTTCCCGAAATCTACGAGATGCAGGCGCGCGCCATCTTC
Organism: Acetobacteraceae bacterium; assembly: GCA_035685165.1. Lineage (GTDB taxonomy): Bacteria > Pseudomonadota > Alphaproteobacteria > Acetobacterales > Acetobacteraceae > DATFDN01. The sequence goes on along the minus strand of DASRBI010000004.1, from coordinate 75,081 downwards.
GAGGGGGCGCTCGACGTGGCGAAGGAAAGCGGCGCCGCGCCGGTGCCGGAGATCATGATCCCGCTGGTCGGCACCCGCCGCGAGCTCGAGCTTACCCGCGCGCAGGTGGAAAAGGTCGCGGCCGAGGTGTTCAAGGAAGCTGGACAGGAGCTCGAGTATAGCGTCGGCACCATGATCGAGCTGCCGCGCGCGGCGATCGTCGCCGACCGGATCGCCGAGGTGGCCGACTTCTTCAGCTTCGGCACCAACGATCTGACGCAGACCGTATTCGGCTTGTCGCGCGACGATGCGGGCAAGTTCCTGCCGCAATATATTGAGAAGGGCATCATTCCCAAGGACCCGTTCGTCTCGCTCGACATCGACGGCGTCGGCGCTATGGTGCGGATCGCCGCCGAGAAGGGTCGTTCGGTGAAGCCAAACTTGAAGCTTGGCATTTGCGGCGAACACGGCGGCGATCCCGCCTCGATCGCGTTCTGCCAGGGTGTCGGGCTCGATTACGTCTCGTGCAGCCCCTACCGCGTGCCCGTGGCGCGGCTCGCCGCCGCGCAGGCCGCCATCGGCTCGGCCGGCGACCGTACGGTGTAAGCCGGGTGCAGCCGCGCGTCGCCCTGTTCGTCACTTGCCTCGTCGATCTCTGGCGGCCGACGGTCGGCTTCGCCGCGATCCGCCTGCTCGAACTGGCGGGCTGTCACGTCGAGGTGCCGCGCGCGCAGACCTGCTGCGGGCAGCCCGCCTATAACTCGGGCGACCGCGCCAGCGCGCGCGATCTCTGCCGCGGGCTGATCGAGGCCTTCATCGGCTATGATTACGTGGTCGCCCCGTCCGGCTCCTGCGCCGGGATGCTGCGCCACCATTTGCCGCACCTGTTCGACGACGACCCCAATCTGCGCCCCCGCGCCGACGCGCTCGGCGCCAAGGTGTACGAGCTGACGAGCTTCCTGGTCGATGTGATGAAGCTCGATCCCGCCTCGCTGCCCAGGCACGCGGGCCGCGTCACCTATCACGACAGTTGCAGCGGGCTGCGCGAGATGGGCGTGAAGGAACAGCCGCGCGCGCTCTTGCGCGGCGCCGGGGCCGAGATCGTGGAGATGAGCGATCCGGAAGTCTGCTGCGGCTTCGGCGGCACGTTCTGCGTGAAATATCCGGCGATCTCCACCCGCATGGTTGCCGACAAGGCAGCCGACATCGCCCGCACCGGGGCGCCGCTCGTGCTCGCGGGCGACCTCGGCTGCCTGCTCAACATCGCCGGCCGCTTAAGCCGCGAGGGGCGTGGCGTGGCGGTGCGCCATGTGGCCGAGCTGCTGGCCGGCATGGGGGACGCAGTGCCGCCGATCGGCGAGGCGCGTTCCCGGAGATAGGCGTCGCGACGCTTACCCGGCGTCCGCACTGGCAGGGCCGGAGGCGCTGCCCAAATGGGCCAGCAGCGCCGCCCCGGTGCGGATGCCGGCGTAGAAGCAATCCACTTTCAGGTTTTCATTTGGGGCGTGGTTCGCCTCGTCGGCGTTGGCATACGGCACCACGAAGGCGGGAACGCCGAGGATCTTCGTGAACACGTAATCAGGCAGGCTGCCGCCCATGGTCGGATAAAGCAGCGGCTCAACGCCCTGCGCGGCGACGATCGCCTGCCGAATGGGCTCGGCGAACGGGGAGTCCATCGGCGTTTTCGACGGCAGCATCCCGTCCAGCGGCACGAACTCCACCTCGGGCGCGTAGCGCTTCACGTGCGCCGCAACTTTCGCCAGCACATCGGCCGGGGTCTGCGCCTCCACCAGCCTTATGTCGCACTTCGCCACCGCCTCGCACGGCAGCACCGTCTTGACCCCGGGACCGCCATAGCCGCCGTGCAGCCCATTGATCGTCAGTGTCGGGTGAAACATCGTGCGGTCGTAGAACGGTCGGTCCTCCGGTGCGTCCAGGCGCTCGACCCCGAGCTCCGCCTTTACGCCTTCCAGATCAAGCGGCAGGCGCGCCGCCGCTTCGCGCTCCAGCTTGCCGGGCGGCACGATCGCATCGTGCAGCCCCTCGATCGTAATCGTGCCGTCCGGCCGCTTCATGGTCGCGAGCAGGTGCACGAGCGTCCAGATCGCGTTCGGCACGACGCCGCCGAAGTTGCCCGAATGCACGTCGCGCTTGGCGGTGCGGGCGCGCAGCTCGAAGCCCGCCATCCCGCGCACGCCAAACGTCACCGTCGGCCGGCCGGAGGGATGGATCGGGCCGTCGGCGGTGATGACGAGATCGGCGCGCACACGCTCGCGGTTGGCGCGCACGAACTCGGCGATGTGCGGGCTGCCGACCTCCTCCTCGCCTTCCAGCAGCACGACGACGTTGCAGGGCAACCGTCCGTGCACGGCAAGATGCGCCTCGATCGCCAGCAATTGCGCGAAATGCTGGCCCTTGTTGTCACCGGCGCCGCGCGCATAGATGCGGCCGTCGCGGATGGTCGGCTCGAAGGGCGGGCTGATCCACGCCTCCAGCGGGTCGGGTGGCTGCACGTCATAATGCCCGTACAGCAGCACGGTCGGCTTGCCGGGCGCCTGGTCCCAGCGCGCCAAGATCATCGGATGGCCTGCGGTCGGCACCGCCTCGGCGTGCAGGCCCATGGCATTCAGGTGCCGAACGAGCAGCGCCGCCACTTCCCTGATGCCGACATTCTGCGCGCTGATGCTGGGATGACGCAGATAGTCCATCAGGCGCGCGAGCGAGCGGTCGCGTTCGGAATCGATGCGGGCAAGGACGGGGGCAAGCTCGATCATGGTGCCTCGCAAACGGTGAGCAGGATCGCGCCGGACGGATGCACCGTCCCGCGCCAGCCCGGCGGCACGATCGTCGTCGCGTCGAGCTGTGTCACGATCGCCGGTCCGGCAAAGCCGTCACCCGCGCCGAGCGCGTCCCGCGCATAGACGGGCACCTCGGCGGCGCCGGATGCGAGATGCACCCGGTGGCGATGCAGCGGAACCGCGCCGGTTCCCGGCGGCAGCGCGGCGATCTCGGGGCGGGGCATCATGCCGGTTGCCTCCACGCGCAGTGTCACGATCTCCGCCTCGGCGCCGAGCGTGAAGCCATAGAGGCTCTCGTGCGCGGCGGCGAACGCCGCCTCGATCCCGCTTCGCGTCGCGGTCCACGGCACCGAGATCTCGCCGCCCTGGCCGCGATAGCGCATTAACGCGACCCGGCTCAGCCGGCGCGCCGCTTGCGGCACGCCTTCGGCGGCGAACCACGAGGCCGCCTGCGCCTCAAGGGCGGCGAACATCTCCTCGGCGGCGGCGACATCGACCGGCCCGGCCTTGGGCAATGTCCGGCTGAACTCCGCCTGCAAATCAGCGGAGAGCAGCCCATCGGCGCACAGAACGCCGGGCGCGGGCGGAATCATCACCCGCGAAATGCCGAGCAATTCGGCCAGCGCGCAGCCATGCAACGGGCCGGCGCCGCCAAACGGCACGAGCGTGAAGTCGCGCGGATCGTGACCGCGCTCGACCGAAACCACGCGCAGCGCGCCCATCATGTTGTTGTCCACGATCGCGAGAATGCCGCGCGCAGCGTCCTCGAGCGACAGGCCGAGCGGATCGGCGACGGAGCGGCGCACGGCGGCTTCCGCCGCCGCGCGGTCGAGCGCCATCCGTCCGCCGAGCAGCGCTTCCGGCAGATGGCCCAGCACCACATGCGCGTCCGTCACGGTCGCGTCAGTACCGCCGCGCCCATAGGCGGCGGGTCCTGGCACCGCGCCGGCGCTGCGCGGCCCGACCGAGAGCGTTCCGGCCGCAACGTTCGCGATCGAGCCGCCGCCGGCGCCGATCGTCACCATATCGACCATTGGCAGCGGCAGCGGCCGCTCGCCGACATGGCCGTGCTGCGTCAGCCCGATCCGCCCATCCTTGATGAGGCAGATATCCGCGCTCGTGCCGCCGATATCGACGGTGATCAGGTTCTCGATCCCGCACGCCGCGGCAACCGCCCGCGCGCCCACCACGCCGGCGGCGGGGCCGGAGAGCGCGGTGAGTAGCGGCGCGCGCGCGATCGCCGGCACGCCCGCCACCCCGCCGTTCGACTGCATCAAGAGGAGCGGCGCGGCGACGCCCTCTGCCGCCAGCCGCTCCGAGAGGCGCGCCACATAGCGGCCGACCCCCGGCATGACCGCGGCATTCAGCACCGTCGCGAGCGAACGCTCGTATTCGCGTACCACCGGAAGCACGTCGGTGGATGTGGTCACGGCGACGTCCGGAAGTTCCGCGCGCAGGATTTCCGCGGCGCGCTGCTCGTGCGCAGGGTTGGCGAAAGCGTGGATCAGGCAGACCGCCACCGCCTCGACCGCCATCCGCCGGCACTGTTCAGCGGCTTCGCGCACGCTCCCTTCATCGAGTTCGCGCAGCACGATGCCGCCCGGGCCTATGCGCTCGTCGATCTCGATCACACGCGAGGCCGGCACCGGCCGCGGCGGCTTGATCCAAGCGTAGAGATTGGCCCGGCGCGGAATGTCCTGCCGGCCGATCTCGAGCACGTGGCGAAACCCGGCCGTCGTCACCAGCGCCGCGCGCGCGCCCTTGCCCTCCAGGATCATGTTGGTGGCGACCGTGGTGCCGTGCAGCACGCGCCGTAGCGCACCCGCCGCCGCGCCGGCCTGTTTCAGCGCCAGCCGCACGCCGGTCATGAACGCGTGCGACGGATCGGCCGGCACGCTCGGCGTCTTGGCCCGCCAAACGTTCCCGCTGGCCGGGTCGTGCAGCGCGATATCGGTGAAGGTGCCACCAATATCCACGGCGACGGCGAGGTTCCCGTGCTTCATGGCGTCAGGCGATCGCATCGACATAGCCGTTGCGGTGGAACGCGCGCACCTGGGGCCGGCGGTCGCGCAGCGCGGCGGTGGCTTCTTCGTCCACCGCGCCGTTCGCGATGACCACGCCGTATTCGCTCCGCGCCGCATCCGCGCTCACGAAGCCGCCGAGCACATCCTCCAGCACTTCGGCGGCGGGCCGGTCGAAGGGCGGCCCGTAGCCGCCGCCGCCGCCGGTTTCGATGCGTATCACGTCGCCGCGGCAGACGCGGTTGCCGTCGGAAAGCGGCGGCAGCACTCGTTCGCGCTCCGTGCCCGGGTTGAGCACGATCCGCCCCGTGCCGCCCTGCTTGCCGCCGGCGAATCCCCAGGGTGGGTTCTGCACGCTGTCGATGCGGATCGCGAGCACCGCTTCTTCGGCCAGCACCTCGTATTCGCGCACGATTCCGCAGCCGCCGCGGAAGCGGCCGGCGCCGCCGGAATCGCAGGCCATCCCGTAGGTGCGGACGCACACCGGGTAGCCGAGCTCCAGGAACTCAACCGGATAATTCTCCTGCGCGACGAAATAGACCGCGTCGATCCCGTCCGCGTGCGGACGCGCGCCGTAGCCGACGCCGATGCCGTCGGCGAGCAGGAACGGTTCAAGCGCGCCCGCCTCGGTGCGGTAGGTGCCGCGCAGGAGCGCGATGACATAGGCCGAATGTGCGGCCGGCGCGGTCCCGCCCGCGACATTGATCAGCCCGTTTAGCGCCGCCAGCATCCGCATCATGGTCAGGCCGCGCATCCCGAGCGGCGCCGGCCAGCGCGGCCACAGCAGCGAGCCCTCGCGCAACCGAACCTGGTCCAGCGCGCGAGGACCGCCCGCGTTGCATACCTGGGCCGGATCGCCACCCAGATAGTAGAGGCCGAGCGCCATCCCCGGCACGTCCGGGTTCATCAAAAAGTTCACCGGGCCGGGCGCCTGATCGTCGGTTTCTGTTGCATCGAAGATGAAGCGATCCTCGCCGTCCGCGCCTCGCTCGCGCGTCAGCGCGAAGCGCAGACGGAAGGGGCCGTTGCCGTGGCCGTCGGAATCGATCGCGTCGGTGAAGCGGTGCGTGCCGTGGGGAAAGGTCTCCGCCAGCCGCGCGCGCACGAGCCGCCGCGTGCGGGCGAGGAGCTGGCGCAGCCCGTCGGCGACGATCTCCGGCCCGAAGCGGACCAGGATCTCGTCCACCCGCCGCACGCCGAGCTGCACGCTCGCCATGAGCGCGCGCATGTCGCCCAGGCTTTGCTCGGGAAAGCGCGAGTTGCGGTGGAAGATGGCAAGGGCCGCCTCGTTGGTTGCGCCGCGGTCGATCAGCTTGGTTGGCGGGACGATGATCCCTTCCTGAAGAATGTCGGTCGTTTCCGGGCTGATCGAACCGGCGCGGAGCCCGCCGATGTCGGCGAAATGCGCCCAGCCCATCACGAAGGCAGCGCGCCGCCCGGCGTGGAACACCGGCGCCAGCAGCACCTGGTCGTTGGAGTGCGACACCGCGCCGCGCGAGCCGTAGCAATCGTTGTACCAGTAGAGGTCGCCTGGCTGCATGGTCTCGGGCGGAAACTTCTCGAACACCGGGCCGGTGATGTCGCCGAAGATCGGCACGTTCGAGCCGACCACCATCACGCCGTCGGCGTCGAACAGCGCGGTGTAGAAGTCCTTCTTCTCGCGGATGAAGGCGGAGATGGCGGTGCGCTCCAAAAGCGCCTCCATCTCCGCCTGCGCCGCGCGGATCGCGCCGCGCAGGATTTCCAGCGTGATCGGATCGCAGGCGGCGGCGGTTTCAGTCGAGCGGCGCATTGGCCGGTTCCTTGATGAGCAGCAGCGCCGCGGTGCTGATCGCCGCGCCCAGGATCACGAAGTAAGAGGGCGAGACGTCGCTGCCGGTGACGTTGATCAGGAAGGTCGCGATGAACGGCGCGAACCCGCCGAAGATCGTCACCGCGAAGCCGTAGCCGATGGAAAGTGCCGTGTAGCGTACGCGGGTCGGGAACAGCTCGCTCAGGATGGCGCAGATCGGCCCGGCATACATCGCGAGCAGGAGGCCGGAGACCGACTGCGCGAGGAACAGTCCGGCCGAGCCGTGCAGCCGCACGGGCAGCAGGAACAGCGGATAACCCAGCACCAGATAGCCCACGGCGGAGCCGAGCATCACCGGCTTGCGGCCGATTTTGTCGGACAGGAGACCCATCAGCGGCGTGAATACCGTCAGCACCACCGAGGCGAGTGCGGCCGAGTAGTAGGCGGTGCCTGGCGCGATATGGAGCTGGCGGGTCGCGAAGGCCGGCATGAAGATGTTGAAGATGTAGTTGCCGACGGTGCCGACCACGGCGATGCCGAAGGCTGCCAGCACCGGGCGGGCGTGCAGGGTCAGGCTCTCGCGCACCGGATTGGCGCTCAGGCTCTTTTGCGCCGCCGTGCGGTCGAAGGCGGGGGACTCCAGCACGCGAGTACGGAGGTAAAGACCGACGGGAGCCAGCACGAAGCCGAACAAGAACGGGATGCGCCAGCCCCACTCGAGCATGGCCTGCTTGTCGAGCGCCGAGTTAAGGACGGCGGCCGAGAGCGCGGCGGCGATCAGCGCGAAGCCGACGCTGAACTGCTGCATGCTGCCGATGAAGCCGCGCCGGCCCGGAGGCGCGTATTCCACGAGGAACGCCGCCGCACCCCCCCATTCGCCGCCGGTGGAGAAGCCCTGGATCAGGCGGCAGAGCACGAGCAGGAGCGGCGCCCAGATGCCGATCGCCGCATAGGGCGGAATGAGGCCGGTGATCGCCGTCGCGGCGGCCATGAAGCCCACCGTCAGCACGAGAGCCGCCTTGCGCCCGTGGCGGTCGCCGTAGGCGCCGATCACCACCGCGCCGACGGGGCGCATGACGAACCCGACGCCATAGGTGGCGAAGGCCGAAAGTAGGGAGGCGATCGGGTCGCTAGAGGGAAAGAAGTTCGCCCCGAGCTGCACCGCGAAGAGGCCGAAGATGATGAAATCGAACAGCTCGACGAAATTGCCGATGGCGCAGGACAGCACGGCCCTGCGGCGCATCGCGACCGAAAGAAGGGGCGCGCTCTGCCCGTGGATGAGGTCGGCCACTCCCTGCGACATGTTCCCTCCCCAGACAGGGCGCTGTCTGTTTGTCAGACAATATGCTACAATCCGGGGGCGGGGCGTCAAGCCTCGCTCCCGTGGGAAGGAGGACGCGCGTGGGAGTCGAGGGGCTTCGCCCCCTGGACGCACCGCAGTTGGTGCGGGATCGGGCGGCGGAAGAAGTTCGGAATGCGATCATCTCCGGCCGTCTGGCGCCCGGCACGCGGCTGGTCGAGCGCGAGCTGTGCGCGGCGATGGGCATCAGCCGTGCCTCGGTGCGCGAGATCGTGCGGCGCCTGGAGGCCGAGCGGCTGATCGAGGTCGAGCCGCACCGCGGCCCGGTAGTCCGCGCGCTGTCGCGGCGGCAGGCGAGCGAAATCTACGAGATCCGCGCCATGCTGGAGAGCCTGCTGATCCGGCGCTTCACCGAGCGGGCGAGCGAGGCCGAGATCGCCGCGCTGCGGGAGGTGTTCGCGGAGGTGAAGGCGGCAGCGAAACAGCAACAAGGCGGTCCCGAGCGCATCCTGGGGCTGATGCAGCGCTTTTACGCCCACCTGATGGCGGTGGCGCAGCACGAGGCGGCGTGCGAAATCCTGGAAGGGCTGAACGCGCGCATAAGCTGGCTGCGCCTGCGGGCGATGGCCAAACCGGGCCGCATCGAAGCGAGCCTGATGGAGATCGGGGCGGTGCTCGAGGCGGTCTCGCGGCGCGACGCCGCCGTCGCCGCCGCGCTGATGCAACGCTCGACGGAGAATGCGTGCCAGGCGGCGCTGGAGCAGATCGGATGATGCTCCGCGCGCCCGTCGCCTTCCGTAAATCCTAGGACTGATGCGTCTGCGCCGGCGTGCGCGGGCGGGTGCGATGCAGGGTGAGGTGCCAGGTGCAGAACTTGGTTTTCGCCTCGGCTTGCAGCACGCCGTTCTGCACGGTGCCGTTGACGGCAAGCCGCCGCTGGCCAGTGCGGAATTGCTTGTTCGCCTCGGTGCTGAACGCGCCGTCCGGCCCGATCGTGGCGGAGACCGGCTGGTTGGCGATCTTCTGCGCGTCGATGCGGCCGCCGGCAACGCGGATGCGCGCGATTTTGTAGCGCTCGCAATTGGGATCGCTCGGCGCGACGGCTGCGACCGGGCCGACATAGAGCCCGTCCACCGGGCTGGCGGGCGGCGCGGGCTGCGCGCTTGCTGCCGCCGCTGCGAGCAGCGCGAGGGCAAGGGCGGCGATGGTTGAGCGCATGGATGGTTTCCCTTGTTTCCCTCCACTTCCCCCAGCCCCTCCGCCTCCGAGGGGGCGGAGGGGTGACGAAGGAAGTAGGCGGGGCGTTATTGTTGCTTCAGTTCGGCGAAGATGCGTTCGGCGAACTCGTCGGCCATGCGGCGCAGCTCCTCGTCCGTGCGGTCCTGCACCGGGTGAGGGATGAACACATAGGCCGGGTCGATGCCGAGCGATTTCGCCTGCACGGCGGCGGCGTCGATGAACTCCGTCGTCGCCACGCCGACCGTCGGGATGCCGCGGCTTTCGAGGTCCGCCATGTCATGCGTACAGCACGACGTGCAGGAGCCTCAGTCCGCCAGACCTTCGATCACGACCTGCACCTCGCCCGCGATCTGCTGGCGCAAGGGCAGCGGCGCGGGTCGGGTCATGGTCGGCTTCATGTAGCGGCGCACGTTGATGCCGCGGCCGGTCAGGATCTCGTCCAGCCGGTCGAGGAACACGTTGCCGCGCGGCTTCGAGATGTCGAGAATCCCGACCGTCAGCCCGTCGAGCGCGGGCGGGCGTTTGAGCCTCGGGCGGAGCGTTGGACTTCGCTCGGCCGTGGGGTCGAGCAGCGTGGTCATGCGTGCACCTCCTTGGTGACGGGGCTCGAGCCGCGGTCGCCGGACGCGGACCAGCCGCCGATGATGCCGGAGAACATTCCGGCGCCGCCGCCGGCGCGGACGATCATCAGTCCGCCCGGACGGAACTTGTTGATGCGTTTGCCGGCGAGCTGTTCCGGTACGCCTTCGGCGATGCCGCGCGCTCCGTAGATAAGGTCGGCGCCGTCCATCTCACAGAGCCGGTAGAGCTCTTCATAGACGCGCTGCTTGCTCCATCCGGCCTCGCGATAGACGCGCTCGTGCTCGGGGCAGACGACGAGGATCGCATCGCAGGCCGGCGCCAGCTTGACGCTGTAGATCGCCTTCAGACACTCGGCGAAGTTGCGCGAAAGGCTTTCCGGCGTGCGCGATTTCTGATCGACGACGCCTTGCAGGCCGTAGCCGGCGAAGGCGGTGACGGCGGAAACACCCGCGGCGAGGCCGCGCTCGACCGAGAGGGGTTCCCAGCAGGAGCCTTCCTCGTCCTCGGCGAAGCAGTAGGTGTATTTGCCGGGATTGCCGAGCGTGGCGCGGTCGACTTCCTGTGGGCGCCCGCCGCCGACGTTACGGATCACGAGCTGCACGGCGCGGCCGATCGTGGCGTTGGCGCGGTTGCCCTGGCCGAGCGCATTGCCGCGCGCGTTCATGCCGATCTGGCGGCGCACCGGGCCGTTCACGACCAAAACGGGACCGACGAACATCGTGGTGGCGAGCACGCCGTGCATGGCGAAGCGCTCATCGAGCACCGCTTCGACGGCGGCGAGCACGACGGGAAGGTACTCGGGCTTGCAGCCGGCCATCACCGCGTTGATGGCGATCTTTTCCACCGTCGCGGGAGCGAGATCGGGCGGGGCGAGGCCGACCACCTCCTTGGGGTCGCGCGCGGTGCCCTGCAGCATCCGCAAAACGCGCTCCTCGGTGGGCGGGACGAGCGGCAGCCCGTCCGACCAGCCGCGTTCGTACATCGCCTCGATCTCGTCCTCGGCGGCGCCGATCTCGATCCGGCGCGCGGAGAGGCCGGTTTCGCCAGAGCGGATTTTCAGCCTTTCCAGAATGTCCGGTTCGATGTTCTTTGCCCCGCAGCCGGGGCGGAAATCGGGCAGCCCGTCGCCTAGGCCGGCGATGCCGGAAATGCGCTGCCACTCACCGCGGTCCCAGCCATAGGTGCGCGCGACCTCGCGGCCCCCTTCCATGCGGATCAGGGTGGGCACGATCTCGATTTGCAGGCGGTGTGAGAGGTCGAGCGTTGAATCATAGAAAGGCGCTAGGCTTTGCGGGAATTTCGGGTCGTCCTGGCTGACGACGAGGACCGGCGCAGCGCGGGCCAGTTCGTCGAATACCGGGGCGGACATCACGCACGTCGGGCAGTCGCGCTTGACGACGGCGATGAACCCGTTTGCGGGCAGGGCCGGATGCGTCTCAGACAACGCCGCGCCTCCCTTCGCTGCTGGCGGCAGGATAGGCCGCCGCGATGCGGCGGGTCCAGACGGAACCGGTGCTCAGATCACCGCTTCGGCGCGCAGCGCGGCGATCTCGCGAGCGGAGAAGCCCGCCTCTTGCAGCACCGCATCGGTATCGGCGCCGAGCGCGGGGGCGGCGCGATGCGGCAGCTTCGCGCCGGCGCCAACGGGCGTGCCGAGCATGGCGACCGGCGCGCCGCCTTCGCGCGCGAAGGGTTGCACGAGGCCGCGCTCGGCGACGAAGGGATTTTCCAGCGCGGCGCGGATGTCGTTCACTGGAGCCGCAGGCACCTGGCCGGCGAAATGGGCGAGCCATCCTTCCGTGGTGCGGGCGGACAGCGCGGCGTCGAGAAGTTCGGTGAGGAGGTCGCGGTGGGCGAGCCGGTCCTTGAAGGTGCGGAAACGGGCATCGGCGGCCCATTGCGGGCGGCCGATCCGCTCGCACAGGATCGGCCAGAACTTCTCCTTGTTGCACATGATGAGAATGAACCCATCCGCCGTGCGGTAGAGCTGGCTCGGCACGAGCGAAGGATGGGCGGAACGCGGGTCGCGGGACTGCACGTGCCCGGCGTTGAGGTACCATGTGGCGAGGTAGTTGAGGTTCTGCATCGCCGCGTCGAACAGGCAAACGTCCATGTCGCGGCCGATCCCCGTCTCCCGCGCGGCGAGCACGCCGGACAACAGCGCGAAGGCGGCGAAGAGGCCGGTCATCAGATCGACCATCGAGAGCCCGAAGCGCGCGGGCGGTCCCTCAGGCTCGCCGGTGAGCGACAAATAGCCCGCTTCGGCTTGCATCAGATAATCGTAGCCGGGCCAGGACGCGCGCGAGCCGTCGCGGCCATAGGCGGAGAGATGCGAGCAGACGATGCGCTTGTTTGCGGGGGCGAGAGCTTCGTAGGTGAGGCCGAGCCGGGCGGGCTGATCGCCGCGCAGATTGTCGAGCACCGCATCGGCGCGGGCGGCGAGCGCGTGCAGCACCTTTCGCGCCTGGGGCTTTTTCAAATCGAGCGTGACACTGCGTTTGTTGCGATTGAAGCTTTGATAGAACTGGCTGTCGCCGGGCGCGAAGAAGAAGGGGCCGACATGGCGCGACATGTCGCCGCCTTCGGCCGGGTTCTCGACCTTGATCACCTCGGCGCCGAGATCGGCGAGCTGCATGGAGCCGTACGGGCCCGCCCCGTATTGCTCGACGGCGATGACGCGCAGGCCAGCGAGCGGGGGGTTCATGCCGGGTGCCGCGCGATGAGCTGGCGGGCGATGATGAGGCGCTGCATCTCGTTGGTGCCTTCGCCGATGACGAGCAGCGGCGCGTCGCGATAGAGCCGCTCCACGGTGAACTCGGTCGAGTAGCCGTAGCCGCCGTGGATCCGCATCGCTTCGAGCGACACGTTCACCGCCGCCTCGGTCGCGAACAGCTTGGCCATGCCCGCTTCCATATCGCAGCGCTCGCCGCGGTCGTAGGCCGTCGCGGCATGGCGCACCAGCAGGCGCGCGGCCTCCACTTGCGTCGCCATGTCGCCGAGCTTGGTGGCGATCGCCTGATGTTCGCAGATCGGCTTGCCGAAGGTGCGGCGGATCTGGCTGTAGCGCACGGCCTCGTCGAGCGCGGCCTGCGCCACGCCGACGCCGCGCGCGGCGACGTTGATACGCCCCAGTTCGAGCCCGCCGAGCGCGTGCTTGAGGCCGAGGCCCTCCACGCCGCCGATGAGGCGGTCGGCGGGAATGCGGTAATCGTCGAACACCAGCTCAGCGGAATCGATGCCTTTGTAGCCGAGCTTTTCGAGCTTGCGGCTGACGGTGAAGCCGGGGCCTTTCTCGGCGAGAAAGAGACTCGTGCCGCGATGGCGTGGGGTGGCGTCGGGATCGGTTTTCACCAGCAGCGCGAAGCACTGGCCGTGGATGCCGTTGGAGATCCAGGTCTTGGTGCCGTTGATCACGTAGGAATCGCCGTCGCGGCGGGCGGTGGTGCGGATCGCCTGCAGGTCGGTGCCGCAATCGGGCTCGGTGAGCGCAAGCCCGCCGCGCAGCTCGCCCGAGGCGAAGCGGGGGAGGAAGGCGGATTTCTGCGCGGGGGTGCCGAATCGCTGCACGGCAGCGGCCATGATCAGGTGCGAGTTGAAGATGCCGCTGAGCGACATCCAGACTGCGGAAACGCGCTCTACGATTTCCGCGTAGAGCGTGCAGGAAAGGCCGAGGCCGCCATACTCGGACGCGATGGTGGCGCCGAACAGGCCGAGCTCCTTCATGCGCGCGACGATCGCCTCGGGGTAGATATCGTCGTGCTCTAGCGCGCGCACGTGGGGTTTGACGTCGCGCGCGAGGAAGCGGGAGACACTGTCGAGTATGTCGGCGTCCTGCATGTGGTCCGGCCGGGTTGCAGGGCGAGGCGAACGCTTGGGCCTGGGGTTGTCAAGGCGGGTCGGGGGAGGCTTGCGTCCGCGCGTGGTTCGGACCACCACTCAAGGCGAATTTGTGCAGCGCGGGAGTGGGTCGTGAGCCAGACCGAGATGAGGAGTGCCGCCGGGACGGAGGCGCAGGCCGAGCATTTCGACGTGCTGATCGTGGGCGCAGGCATTTCCGGCGTCGGCGGGGCCTATCACCTGACGACGCGGTGCCCGGAACTCAGCTACATCGTGATAGAAGCGAAGGAGAGCTTCGGCGGCACCTGGATCACGCACAAATATCCGGGCATCCGCTCCGACAGCGACCTCCATACGTTCGGCTACCGCTTCAAGCCCTGGACCAGTGCGCCGATCGCCGCGGCGCATGAAATCCTGAAATATATGGGCGAGGTGATCGAGGAAAACGGCCTCGCCCGGCATATCCGCTACCGTCACAAAATCCTGGCGGCGAGCTGGTCGAGCGCCAGCAACACCTGGACAATCGAGGCGCGGCGTACCGACACCGATGAGACGGTGTGGTTTACCTGCAACTTCTTGTGGATGTGCCAGGGCTACTACCGGCACGACAAGGGCTATACGCCCGAGTGGCCGGGGATGGAGCGGTTCAAGGGCCGGATCGTGCATCCGCAGGAATGGCCCGAGGACTTGGACTACGAGGGCAAGCGGGTGATCGTGATCGGCTCGGGTGCGACCGCGGCGACGCTGGTGCCGGCGATCGCCAAGGACGTTGCCCATGTGACGATGCTGCAGCGTTCGCCCACCTATTTCTTCACCGGGCGCAACGTGAACGAACTGGCGGAGATGCTGCGCCAGCTCAAAGTGGACGAGACGTGGATCCACGAGATCGTGCGCCGCAAAATCCTGTTCGATCAGGCGCAGTTCACGCAGCGCTGCATCGACGACCCCGAGGGGGTGAAGCGCGATCTGCTGGCGGCGGCGAAGGCGTATTTGGGGGATGAGGCGCAGCTCGATCCGCACTTCATGCCACGCTACCGGCCCTGGCAGCAGCGGCTGGCTTTCATCCCGGACGGGGATCTGTTCAAGGCGATCGCCTCCGGCAAGGCCTCGGTGGAAACCGACGAGATCGAGACTTTTACGGAGACGGGCATCCGCACGAGGTCGGGGCGCGACTTGGCGGCGGACATCATCGTCACCGCGACCGGGTTCAACCTCTGCATGCTGGGCGACATCGATTTCACCATCGACGGAGCGACGCTGGCGTTCGCCGATACGGTGACGTACCGCGGAATGATGTTCACGGGTGTGCCGAACATGGCCTGGGTGTTCGGCTATTTCCGCGCGAGCTGGACCTTGCGTGCCGATCTGGTGGCCGATTTCGTCTGCCGGCTGCTCAAGCACATGCGCGAAAAGGGGGTGAAGCGGGTGGAGGTGCGAATTCCGCCCGAGGACGCGGGAATGAAGCTGTTGCCGTGGATCGATCCGGAGAACTTCAACCCGGGCTACGTGATGCGCGGGATGCACCTTCTGCCGAAGCGCGGCGAGAAGCGGGAATGGCAGCACACGCAGGATTATTGGCGGGAGAAGGATGAGTTTCCGCTGATTGACCTGGACGGACGAGAGTTCGTTTACGGGTGACGGCGCAGGGTGGTTTCAGACGGAGGACGCGGAGGAGGGGCGGAGGGCCACGGAGGGCGTAAATCCGCTGCTATGTCGGCAATGGCAATTCTCTTGCTGAGGCCGGACTAAATCAACGGTGTCATTGCGAGCGAATCGCAGCAATCCCGTGCCGGCGGGAGACTGCTTCGGCCCATTGCGTGGACCTCGCAGTGACCGAACTGCGCTCAGCCAACCGCCGCTGCCACCCACTCCGCCCAGGCGAGCGTTGCGCGGTCCTCGCCGCGGCGGCCGACGATCTGCACGCCGAGCGGCAATCCCGTCGGGCCGGTGCCGGCGGGCACCGTGATGCAAGGCACGCCGAGGCTGGTCCAGACAAAGTTGAAACCCGGATCGCCGGTCCAGCCCAGGCCCTTGGGGGCCTCGCCGGGGGCGGAGGGGGTGAGGAGCACATCGAGGCCCTCCATTGCGGCAGGAAAGCCGGTCTGGGTGCGGGCGAAGGCGGCGTAGGCGCGGGCGAGGTCGGCTTCCGTGCAGGAGAGGCCGAATTGCAGGCGCTCGCGCAGGCCCTCGCTGATCTGGTCGCGCGCGTTGTTCCATTCCCAGCCGAGCGCGCGGGCGCTCTCGGCGTTCATCACCACCGGATGCGCCTCCACCAAGTCGCCGAACTCGCCGGGCAGCTCGCGATCCTCTACAGCAGCGCCGGCGCGAGAGAGGCAGGCGGCGGCGCGGGACAGCAAATCCACTGTCTCGGGCGCGGCGAGGCTCCAGGTGGGGCCGCGGCAGATGCCGATCCGGGGCCCGCGGTCCGGGCGGGTTGCAGGATTGCCGAGGTCGCGGCCCGAGACGGCGGCGGCGAGCAGCGCGCAGTCGGCGACCGAGCGGGCGAGAACCCCGATCGTGTCGAGGCTATCGGACATGATTTTCATTCCCGCCCGGTCGATCATCCCGAAGCTCGGCTTGTAGCCGACGACGCCGCAAAAGGCCGCCGGGCGGATCACGCTGCCCGCCGTCTGGGTGCCGAAGGCGAAGGGGAAGAACCCGGCCGCCACCCCCGCCGCCGAGCCGGAGGAGGAGCCGCCCGGCGTATGGCCCGGGTTGTGCGGGTTCGTGGTGGGGCCGGGCTTACGGGTGGCGAACTCGGTGGTGACGGTCTTGCCAATGACGACCGCGCCCGCGGCGCGCGCCCAGGCGACGGCGGCAGCATCGGCGCGCGGACGCCAGCCGCGCCAGATCGGCGAGCCGTACTCGCTCGGGAAATCGACCGTGTCGAGCACGTCCTTCACGCCGAGCGGTAAGCCGTGCAGCGGCCCCACCGGCGCGTTGCGGGCGGCGCGGCGGGCGGCTTCGGCGTCGAAAGCGGCGAAGGCGCGGACGCGCGGCTCGTGGGCGGCGATCGCTTCGAGATGCGCCTCCATCAGCGCTTCGGTGGACAAGAGGCCGGCGCGGAGCCGCGCGGCGGCTTCGCTGGCGGTCAGGCGCGTGAGGTCTGCCATGAGCGGCGAATCCCCTGGTATCGGCGGTGTCAAGACTGGCGCGGGCGGCACGCGCGGTCCATCCTCGGGGACGATGAGCATGGCTTCTGCCTCCGCCCCGGTCCGCGTCGGCCGCGGACCCGACGGATTCCTGACCTACATGGTCGATCTCGCACCCGAGGATCTGCCCGCGGTGCGCGGGCGGGATCTGGAGCGCGCTTGGTACGCGGCACGCGAGGCGGCGATCGCCGCGGATTGGGGGGTGAGCCGGGGGTTCCGGTTCCGCCGCGCCGACGGGAGTGTGGTCGATCTCGCGCTGGCAGATAGGGATGCGGCGTGCTGGGCCGGGGCGGTCGATCTGACGGTCGGACTTTCCTCGAGCTATGGGCTGTCGCTCTGCCTCAGGTTGCTCGCGCTGGTCGATCTGCTGGCGCGCGCGCCGTGGGCGGCGGCCTTCTGCCGGCTGGCGCGCGACGGGGCGGAGCTCGAGCCGGTTTTGCTGGGCGCGGCGGCGAGCGCGCAGCTCGATGCCGAGCTGCGCTTCGACGAGGCGTGGTTCCGTGCGCGGCTAGCCCCGCGTGCGCTGCCGGGGGCGGTGGCGTGAGGGCGGCGGCGGTGCTGCTGCTGCTCGCGCTGCTGGCGGGCTGCGCCCAGGGCGCGCGGCCGCAGCAAACGGTGACGGACCGCGAAACGGTGGCGGCGTGCCGCGCGCACGCTGACGAGGTTTACAACCGGCTGAACCGGGCGACGATCTACTCGATCCCGCAGACTGGACTGCCGAGTTCGAGCACCGGGTTGATCGGCGATCCGCAATCGGGATTGCAGCAGCAATACGATTACAGTGAGCGGATCGACAAATGCATCCGCGACAGCCAGGCAGGGACGCTGACCGTGGGGCCGACGCCCGGGCAGGGGCAAGGGGCGGCGGGTAGGTAGCGCGGCGTCGGGGCCGGTTCGACCCCTCGCCCTGACCCCCTCCCGCAAGGGGGAGGGGAACTCCTTTGCGTTCGGATGTTCAGCGTTAGCGTTAGGGCGGGTCGGCGACGCCCGGGGCGGCGTCGAGGCCGCCGTCGCGGCCGGCGGCGCGCGCGGTCTCGATGATCGTTGCGAACCGCTCGTGCTCGACCCGCCCCTGACATTCCCATGTGGCGCCGGTGAATCTCAGAGCCTGCTCGCCAGTTAGTCATCATATTTAACACAGCCGTGTGGCTCCATGCGAGTGCGGGCCACGCCGTTGAGACCCGAGCGGCGGAGAGGGAGCTTGTCGGCGGATGGAGAGGATTGGAACAAACGTGCTATTTTTTTGGTGTTTATAGGATATAATCTTTTTTGCATGGCGCATATTGCCATTCCACGCAAAAATCATCTCTTTATGCAGGCGCAACCCGTTCGGAGCCTGCCGTGCCGACCTTCAGGGACCGCCTGCCGTGATCCCCTGCGCGCTCGATCCCTTGCGTGTCCGCATCGCCGTGGCGGGGCGGGGGGCGGCGGCGCGGCGGCGGGCAACCCTTCTGGCAGCGGGCGCCCCGGATTTGCCGCTGTTCACCGACGCGCCCGAGGGCATTGGCGCGGTGCCGGGGAATGTGGTGCTCCGCGACGGGCTGCCGGACGCGGTGGCGCTGTCGGATCTGTCGGCGCTCTGGATCGCCGGGCTGCCGGCGGAAGAGGCGGCGCGGCTCGCCCGGCTCGCGCGGGTGCTGCGCGTCTTGGTGAATGTCGAGGACGCGCCGGCGCTCTGCGATTTCCACAGCGTCGCCGAGGTGCGGCGCGGGCACCTGCTAATCGCGATCTCCACCGGCGGCCGCAGTCCCGGCCTGGCGGCGCTCGTCCGGCGCTGGATCGCCGCCGCGTTCGGGCCGGAATGGGCTGGGCGCACCGAGGCGATCGGGGCGCAGCGCGCGGCCTGGCGGGCCGAGGGCGCGAGCATGGCGGAGGTGGCGGAGCGCACCGAGGCGGCGGTCGAGGCCGCTAGGTGGATGCCATGAGCGCGATCTCGCGCCTGATCCCGGCCGTGTTCGCGCCGGGCTCGGTGTGGCTCGTCGGCGCGGGGCCGGGCGATCCCGGGCTGCTGACGCTCCATGCGGCGCACGCGCTCGCCGTGGCCGACGTTTTGCTGCACGACGCCCTGATCCCCGAGGCTGTCCTGGAGCTGGCAGCGACGCCCCGGCTGGAGCCGGTGGGCAAGCGCGCAGGCGGACATAGCACGCCGCAAATCAGGATCAACGAGCGGCTGATCGCGCTCGCGCGGCAGGGCTTGCGCGTGCTGCGGCTCAAGGGCGGCGATCCGTTCCTGTTCGGGCGCGGCGGCGAGGAGGCGCTGGCGCTGGCCGCCGCCGGGGTGCCGTTCCGCATCGTGCCGGGCGTCTCCGCAGGGATTGGCGGGCCGGCGCTCGCCGGCATCCCGATCACCCACCGGGGCGTGGCGCGAAGCGTGGCGTTCGTCACCGCGCGCGAGGCGCGGGGCGGGCTGCCGCACGCGCTCGATCTTGCGGCCCTGGCGCGCGGGGCGGAGACGCTGGTGTTCTTCATGGGGCTGCGCGCCGCCCCGGAGCTGGCGGCGGCGCTGCTCGCGGCGGGGCGCAGGCCGGACGAGGCAATGGCGTTCGTCGCCGATGCCAGCCTCTCCGCCCAGCGCGTGGCGGTGGCGACCATCGGCACCGCAGCCGAAGTGGCCGAACGGCTCGACCGCGCGTCCCCGACCCTGATCGTGGTCGGCCCGTCGCTGGCGCTGCGCGACGTGCTCGCCCCCTTGCAACAGATAGCGCCGATGCGGCTCGCCGAGCCCCACCGGCGCGCGGCGATTTCCTGAAGGAACAGCATCATGGCGATCCAAGCTGCGGCCGTGCAGGCGGCGCCCTTTGCCGAGGACCAGCTCGGCGCGATCGACCGGCTGCTTGCCGGGGCGAGCGCCGAGCAGCTGCAATGGCTGAGCGGCTATGTGGCGGGCTTCCACGCGGCGCGCCTCGGCCGTCCCGCACCCGCACCCGCGCCCGCCGCGCCTGTGCCACCCCCGGCGGCGAAGGCGCCGCTGACGATCCTCTATGCGACCGAGTCCGGGAACGCCGAGGCGCTCGCCGCTTCGGCCCGGAAGGCGGCTGCGCGGCTCGGATTTGCCGCCAAGGTGCTCGACATGGCGGACGCGACCCCCGCCGAGGCGGCGAAGGCGGGCAATTTGCTGATCATCGCCTCCACCTGGGGCGAGGGCGACCCGCCGCAGCGGGCGGAGGCATTCTATGCCGCGCTGATGGAAGACGACGCGCCGAGCTTCGGAGGCGTACGCTTTGCCGTGCTGGCGCTCGGCGACCGCGCCTACGCCAATTTCTGCGAAACCGGGCGCCGGTTCGACGAGCGACTGGCGGCGCTCGGCGGCGAGCGGGTGGCCGAGCGGATCGACTGCGACCTCGATTACGAGGCGCCCGCCAAGGCGTGGCTGGATGCGCGCCTCGGCGACTTCGCGCCGAGGGGCGAGCAGACCGCGGTGATCCATGTCGATTTCGCCCGCGCCGAAGCGGCCGAACCGGCCTTCACGCGGGCGCGGCCGTTCGCGGCGGAGATCGCTTCAATGGTGAACCTCAACTCCAGCCGCTCCACCGCCGAGACCTGGCATGTGGAGCTGTCGCTGGAGGGGGCGGCGATCGCCTACGAACCCGGCGATTCGCTCGGCGTGCTGCCGTGCAACGATCCGGCGCTGGTCGATGAGGTGCTGCGCGCTGCGGGGCTGGAGGCGGAGGCGGCGCTCCGGTCGCGGCTGACCGATGCGCTCGACATCACCACGCTGAGCGCGGGCCAGATCGCCGCCTATGCGGCGCTGACCGGCGATGCCGAGGTGGCGGCGCTGGCGGCCGATCCGGCGCGCTCCGCCGCGTTCCTGCGCGACCGGCAACTCATCGACCTCCTATCACTGGCCCCGGTGCGGCTGAGTGCCGAGCAACTGACTGGCCTGCTGCGCCCCTTGCCGCCGCGGTATTATTCGGTCGCGTCCTCGCGCGCGCTGGTGGGCGAGGAAGCGCATCTCCTGGTCAGCGCAGTGCGCTGGGAAAGCCATGGGCGGCAGCGTCGCGGCGTCGCCTCCATCGACATCGCCGAGCGGCGCAAGCCAGGCGAGCGGCTGCGCCTCTTTCTCAAGCCCAACCCGCATTTCCGCCTGCCCACCGATGATCGGCCGATCGTTATGGTGGGGCCGGGCACCGGGGTCGCGCCGTTCCGCGGCTTCCTGCAGGAGCGCGAGGCGACGGGCGCCAAGGGGCGGAGCTGGCTCTTTTTCGGCGCGCGGCAGTTCACGCACGACTTTCTCTATCAGCTCGAATTCCAGGACTGGCTGAAGTCGGGGGTGCTGAGCCGGATGGATGTCGCGTTCTCACGCGACCAGCCGGAGAAAATCTACGTTCAGACCCGTATGTGGGAGGCGCGGCGGGAGCTGTTCGCCTGGATCGCGGACGGGGCAGCCATTTACGTCTGCGGCGATGCGTCGGCGATGGCGAAGGATGTGCACGCGACGCTGCTTCGGATCGTCGCCGACCAGGGAGGCATGAGCGAAGATGCGGCCGTCGCTTACGTGCGCGGACTGCAACAGTCCGGCCGGTATCTGCGGGACGTTTATTGATGCGCCTGCCGGACCGGCTTTCAGAGTCCTCGCTTCCGTTGGGGAAGGGGGGTTGGGGGGAGGACCATCCAGGCGGCGGGCTGCTGGCGGGCACCCATCCCCCTGACCCTCTTCCGCAAGGGGAGGGGGGACCCTTGGACCCCGCCTCAGCGTTGTTGCGGCGCGCACTTCTTGGCCGCGAATTCGGCCGGGTCGCGCTGGTTTCTTCCTTCGGCGCGGAAAGCGCGGTGCTGCTGCACATGGCCGCCGCGATTGACCGGGCGGTGTTGGTGATCTTCCTCGATACCGGCAAGCTGTTTGCCGAGACGCTGCGCTACCGCGAGACGCTGGCGGCACGGCTCGGCCTGACAAACGTGCGGACGGCGCGGCCGGATCCGGGGCGGGTCGGGCGCGCCGATCCGCGCGGGGCGCTGTGGCGCGAGGACCCGGACGCCTGCTGCTGGCAGCGCAAGGTCGAGCCGCTGGACGCGGCTCTTGCGGGCTCCGATGCGTGGATCACCGGGCGCAAGCGGTTCCAGGGCGCCACGAGGGCGGACCTCGAGCCCGTTGAGCGCGGGCCGGACGGGCGGGTGACTCTGAACCCGCTCGTCGATTGGGGGCCGAATGACATCGCAGCCTATTTCGTCCGCCACGATCTGCCGCCCCATCCGCTGACGGCGCTTGGCTACCGTTCGATCGGCTGCGCGCCCTGCACGCGGCCGGGCGCGGCGACGCGCGAGGGACGCTGGGCGGGCCGCGCCAAGACCGAGTGCGGCATCCATTTGCCGCGCGCCGTTCCCGAAAGGACCGCTCTATGACCAAGCTGTCCCGCAACGAGACCATCAAGGCCGAAAGCAATTTCCTGCGCGGCACGCTCGCCGACGGACTCGCCGACCCCATTACCGGCGCGGTGGGTGATGACGACGCGCAGCTGACGAAGTTCCACGGCATCTACCTGCAGGACGACCGTGACCTGCGCCCGGAGCGGGCCAAGAAGAAGCTGGAAAAGGCCTTCATCTTCATGGCGCGGCTGCGCGTGCCGGGTGGCGTGCTGACGCCGGCGCAGTGGATTGCGATGCACGATCTGGCGGCCGCGCGTGGCAACGGCACGCTGCGGCTGACCACGCGGCAGACGATCCAATTCCACGGCATCATCAAGAGCAACCTCAAGCCGGCGATCCGGGCGATCCACGCGGCGATGCTGGACACGATCGCCGCCTGCGGCGACGTGAATCGCAACGTGATCTGCACCCCCGATCCGGCACGGGCCTGCGTGCATGAGCAGGCGCTGGCGACCGCGCGGGCGATCAGCACGCACCTGTTGCCGCGCACGCGCGCCTGGCACGACATCTTCATCGGCGAGGAGCGGGTGGCGGGCGGCGAGGCGGAGGAGGAGCCAATCCTCGGCCGCACCTATCTGCCGCGCAAGTTCAAGATCGCCGTGGCGATTCCACCGCTGAACGACGTCGATGCGTTCGCGCACGAGATCGGCCTGATCGCAATCGTGGAAAGCGGGCGCATCGCCGGCTATGATGTCGCGGTCGGCGGAGGGATGGGCATGACGCACGGAGAGCCCGACACGTTCCCCCGCACCGGCGACGTGATCGGTTTCTGCCGCCCCGAACAGGTGCTTGCGGTGTGCGAGCAGATCGTAACCATACAGCGCGATTGGGGCGACCGCGCCGACCGCAAGCACGCGCGCCTGAAATACACGATCGAGCGGGCCGGGCTTGGGGCGTTCCAGGAGGAACTGCACCGCCGGCTCGGCTTCGCACTGGAGCAAGCGCGGCCGTTCGCGTTCGAGCGTTCGGGCGACCGTCTGGGCTGGGCCGAGGGTGATGACGGCAACTGGCATTTCGGCCTGTTCGTCGAGAATGGGCGGGTGCGCGGCGCGCAGCTGGCCGGACTTCGCGCGGTGGCGGACGCGCATTGCGGGCGGTTCATCATCACGCCCAACCAGAATCTGCTGATCGCCGACATCGCCCCTGCGGCGAAGCAAGCGATGGCGGCGCTGCTCGCCGAACACGGGCTGGACCGGCCGGTCTCCGCCCTGCGCCGCAACGCGATGGCCTGCGTGGCGCTGCCCACCTGCGGGCTCGCTTTGGCGGAAAGCGAACGCTACCTGCCCGACCTCGTGACTTCGCTGGAGGATGCGATGGAAGAGGCCGGGCTCACCGGGGACGAGATTAGCATCCGCATGACCGGCTGCCCGAACGGCTGCGCGCGGCCCTATCTCGCCGAGGTCGGGTTGGTCGGCACCGGGCCCGGCTCGTATAACCTTTACCTCGGCGGCGCGTTCGACGGCACGCGGCTCTCCAAGCTTTACCGCAAGCAGATCGGCCACGATGCGATCGTGGCGGCGCTGAAGCCGCTGTTCGCGGCCTATGCGGCGGAGCGCGCGCCGGGCGAGCGGTTCTCCGATTTTGTCATCCGCGCCGGGGTGGTGAGGCCGACGCTTTCGGGCAACCGCTTCCATGCCGATCTGGCGCCCGGGCTGTCGCCGTGATCGCCCAGGGCTATCCCGTCGCGGGATTTGTGGTCGGGCTGCTGGTCGGTCTGACGGGCGTGGGCGGCGGGTCGCTGATGACGCCGCTCTTGATCCTGCTGTTCGGCGTGCATCCGGTGACGGCGGTCGGGACCGATCTATTGCAGGCGTCGCTCACCAAGATCGCCGGCACGTCCGTGTTCGGGATGAAGAAGGACCTGAACTGGCGGATCGTCGGCTTTCTCGCCCTCGGCAGCATGCCAGCCTCGGCGCTGACGCTGCTCCTGTTGTCGCGGCGGATCCAGGGCTCGGCGGACGGGCACCTGATCTCGCAGGGGCTGGGCGCGCTCGTGGTGCTGACGGCACTCGTGATCCTGCTGCGCGGCGTGCTGACCCGACTGAGCGCCGGGCTGCCCGCGCTGACGTTGCGCGCGCAGGCGGTGGCGACGGTGATCGTCGGGGCAATCCTCGGGGTGCTGGTGACACTCACCTCGGTCGGCGCCGGGGCGCTCGGGATGGTGGCACTCACCTACCTTTACCCCCGGCTGCCGACAGCGCGGCTGGTGGCCGCCGACATCGCGCACGCGGTGCCGCTGACCATGCTGGCCGGGATCGGGCACTGGCTCTTGGGCAGCGTCGATCTGGCGCTGCTGGGGGCGCTGCTGGTCGGGTCGATTCCCGGGGTGATCGTCGGCAGCCTGCTGGTGACGCGGCTGGCGGATCGCGTGCTGCGGCTGGTGCTGGCGGCGGTGATGCTGCTAGCCGGGGGGAAGCTGGTGTTCTGATTGGCGCTTTCCGGCGGTTCGGACCCAGGGAGACACGTCAGCGAGCTGGCTGACCAGCCTCGATCCGTCTTTGAACAGCAAGCAACGTCAGGCGCTCGCGCGGCTGCGCCGGCGCGATGGGGTCCGAGCGCGACAGGACAGCAATTGCGTGCGTGCGGCGGCCAGGATGCGGTCGGAGAACTCCGGGTCATCGACCGCGCGCGCGAGGATCAGCGCCCCGACCATCGTTGCGGTCGTGGCCAGTGCCGCGTCCGCGCGGCGGCCCGGCAGCAAGCGGGCGATCCGCTTCACCATCGACCGCGTGGCATCGGTGAAACTGTGCCGGATCGCGGCGCCCTGGCGCGGGATTTCACTGCCCAGAGCGGCCACGACGCAGCCGCCGCCGCGCCGTTCCCGATGCTCCGGGGAGAGGTAGCGGGCGACGTAGTCCGCCAGCGTCGCCGCATCGGCCATCCGATCCGCGCTGGTACTGGCGGCGTGACCGACCGCCTCGGCCGCCAAGCGCTCCTTTGAGCCGAACCGGCTGTAAAGGCTGCCATGGGTCAGTCCCGCCGCCTCGGTGAGCGCATCCACGCCGACCCCTGAAAGGCCCCGCTCACGAAACAGCCGCGCGGCTTCCGTCAGGATGCGGTCCCGGTTCTCCGCAGCCTTCTCCCTCGAAACGCGCATTCGCCACCTTCTCTGCCGAGCCCTCTTGAGGAATTTAATGGCGATCGCCATCAATATCAATAATGGCGACCGTCATCAAACGGATCGCCCAGCAGCTGGAGCCCCATCATGCTCAACCCCAACACCGCCCTCATCACCGGCGCGTCCGCCGGCATCGGCGCCGTCTATGCCGACCGGCTGGCACATCGCGGCCACGACCTCATCCTGGTGGCGCGCGATGAAACCCGGCTGAACGCGCTCGCCGCACGGTTGCGGACGGAAACCGGCCGCTCGGCGGAGGTGCTGCCGGCCGATCTGCTGGCGCGGCCCGATCTGCTTCGGCTCGAACAGCGCCTGCGCGAGGATCGATCGATCGGCATCCTGGTGAACAACGCGGGGGTCGCCGCCGCCGGGCCGATGCACGGATCCGACGTGGACCGGCTGGAGGCGATGGTGAACCTCAACGTCATCGCGGCGCTCCGATTGGCGCACGCAGCGATCGAAGGCTTCGTGGCGCGCGGACAGGGAACCTTGATCAACATCTGTTCTGTGCTGGCGCTCGCGCCGGAGCGGCTCAATGCCACCTACAGCGGCTCCAAGGCCTTCTTGCTGAACCTCAGCATCGGCTTGCGGGCCGAGCTGGCGAACACCGCGATCCGCATCCAGGCGGTGCTGCCGGGTGCGACGCGCACCGACATCTGGAGCAAGGCGGGCGTGGACGTAGCGACGCTGCCGGCAGGGACGGTGATGGACGTCGAGGAAATGGTTGACGCGGCCCTTACCGGCCTGGACATGGGCGAGGCGGTGACGATCCCCGCCTTGCCGGACATGGCTGACTGGGCGCGGTTCACCGAGGCGCGCCTGGCGATGGTGCCGAACTTGTCGCGCGCCCACCCGGCCCCGCGGTATCGTCGCAGCGGAGAAAGTGGCTGAGGCCCCCGGCGAGGGCGGGAGCGTCTGACCGCGTCAGGTTGCCGCCGGCGATGCGGAAGACGCAGGGCCAGAGCGCGAAATGGTTGCCCGGATCGGAAACCGTCAGCCGCGCGCCTTCCGGCAGGCCGTGCATGTAAATCGACATTGATAGGGCTGCCCGGCGTCGGTCGGCCGGCTGCTAAAGGGCCGCGCCGAGATAGGCGCTGTGCACCTCGGGGCTGGCGGCGATCTCGGCCGCGGGGCCGGTGAGGACGGAGCGGCCGGTTTGCAGCACGGTCGCGAAGGCGGCGATCTCGCAGGCAAGCTCGATCGACTGCTCGGCGATGAGCAAGGTAAGGCCGGCATCCTTCAGGCGGGTGAGCGTTTCGTACATCGTCTCCACCACCGCGGGCGCAAGGCCGAGGCTCGGCTCGTCCAGCATGAGCAATTTGGGATCGCTCATCAGCGCGCGGCCGATCGCGAGCATCTGGCGCTCACCGCCCGAGAGCGTGCCGGCCGACTGGCGGCGGCGTTCCGCGAGACGCGGAAAGAGCGTGAACACGCGGTCGAGCAACGCGGGCAGGCGGGTGCGTTGGCCGAGCGGCGTCGCGCCAAGGCGGAGATTCTGCTCCACGGTCTGGGTGACGAACAACCGCCAGCCCTCAGGCGAGAGCGCGACGCCGCGCCTGACGATTGCGGCGGAGGAAAGTCCAGCAATCGGGACGCCGGCGAACAGGATGTCGCCGCCGGCCGGCGGCACGAGGCCGGCGATGGCGTTGAGCGTAGTGGTCTTCCCCGCGCCGTTGGAGCCGAGCAGGGCGACGACCGTGCCTCCCGGCACGGCGAAGGAGACGTCGGCGACGCCGACGAGGTCGCCGTAGCGGACAGCGAGGCGGGAGACCGAGAGGAGCGGCGGGGTCATGCGCACGGACACGCACGGGCGATCACGAGACTTGCCATCACGCCGCGTCCCGGCGGTAGCGCCGGCCGAGATAGGCTTCGATCACCTGCGGATCCGCCGTCACTTCGGCGGGCGTGCCCTGGGCGATCACGCGGCCCTGGTGGAACACCAGCACGCGGTGCGTCAACCGATGGATGACCTCCATCACGTGCTCGACCACGATCAGCGTGACGCCACGCGCGTGGATGCGCTGCACGAGCTCGATCGCCGCCTCGGTCTCGGCGCTGTTGAGGCCCGCCAGCGCCTCGTCGAGCAGCAGCACGACCGGGTCGGTCGCGAGCGCGCGGGCGATCTCCAGTCGCTTGCGCCCGGGCGTGCCGAGGGCGGTGGCCGGAAGCTCCGCCTGCGGCGCGAGGCCGGTGAAGGCGAGCACCTCGCGCGCCTTCACCTCGGCGGCGGCGCGGTGCGGGTGGCGCAGGAAGGCGCCGACCATGACGTTCTCCAGGACCGACATGCCGTGAAAAACGATCGGCACCTGGAAGGTGCGGGCGATGCCGGCCCTTGCGTGTGCGGACGGCGAGAGGCCGGCGATGTCGGCGTCGCGGAAACGAATCGCGCCCGCCGTCGGCTGCATGTCGCCCGCGAGGCAGTTGAAGAACGTGCTCTTGCCGGCGCCGTTGGGACCTATCAGGCCGAGCGCCTCGTGTTCGGCGAGGGCAAGATCGGCGCCATCGACCGCGCGGAAGCTGCCGAAGGCTTTCACCACGCCGCGCGCCTCAAGCAGCATGGCGACCTCGGCGAAGGTTGAGGGCGGACCAAAACTCGGCGAGGCCGCCCGGAGCGAAGCGGGCGATCGCCATGATGATGATGCCGTAGACGACGAAGGCGGCGCCGTTGCTGCCGCCGAGATAGGCGTTGGTCGCCTCCTGCAATGGCACCAGGATCACCGCGCCGACCACCGGACCGAACAGCGTGCCCGCGCCGCCGAGGGCGGACATGATCACCATGTTGACCGAGACGGTGACGCCGAAGCCGCTGTCGGGATCGACGAATCCCACCATCACCGCGAACAGCGAACCCGCCAGCGCGGCGAAGCCCGAGGAGAGAAAGAGCGCGTAGAGCTTGTAGCGGCGGATCGGGACGCCGAGGCTGGCGGCGGCGCGTTCATCGGAGCGTAGCGCGCGCAGGTAAAAGCCGATGCGGCTCCGTTGCATGAGCCAGGTCAGCCAGAGCAGCAGCGCGAGCACGACGAGGAAGAGCGCGTAATAGGGCAGCGAGCTGCGAAACAGGAGGTCGGCGAGCGTGCGCGGGCTGGCAGGGCCCATCAGGCCGATGGCGCCGCCGGCGAAATCCCAGTTGACCACGAGCAGCAGCATGAGCTCGGCGAAGGCGAAGGTCGCCATCGAGAAATAATGGCCGATCAGGCGGAAGGTCGGCATCCCGACCACGACCGAAAGCAGAAGGCTCGCGGTGATGCCGGCGGGAACGCCCGCGATCGGCGGCAGGCCGAGCTTGGCGTAGGCGAGCAGCGCGGCATAGGCGCCGACGCCGAAATAGACCGAATGGCCGAAGGAGATCTGCCCGGCATAGCCGCCGAGCACGTTCCACGAGCAGGCGGCGAGCGCGGCGAGCGCGGTGAGCGCGGCGACGCGCTGATAAAGCGCGTTCTCCACGAAGAAGGGCGACAGCACGAGCGCCGCGCCGAAAAGGGCGAGGACGAGCGCGGGTGTGCCGATCCTCATGCGCGGCCAAGCAGCCCCTGCGGGCGCACCCAGAGCAGGGCGAGAAAGAGCGCGTATACCGCAATGTCCTTCGACGATGGTCCGATCCAGTAGGCGGAGAGCGACTGGATTACGCCGACCACGAGGCCCGCGAGCAGCGCGCCCGGCACGCTGCCGAAGCCGCCCAGGCAAACCACAGTGAAGGCGAGCAGGGTGAAGGAGTCGCCGACGCCCGGAGCGATGTAGAAGAAGAGGGCGATCAATCCCCCGGCGATGCCGGTGGTAGCGGCGCCGATTCCCCAGGCGAGCGCCTGCATCCGGTCGGCACGTATGCCGACGAGCTGCGCGGCGACTCGGTCTTCGGCCACCGCCAGCATCCGGCTGCCGATGTCGGTGCGGGTGAGCAGAAGGTGCAACAGGAGCGTCAGCAGCAGCGCCGAGGCCCCGGCCACGAGGTGCGAGGCGGCGAGATGCAGCCCGCCCAGTTCGAACGCCCCGCCGACCAGGTTGTCGGGCAGCGAGACGAAATTCGCGGAAAAGGCCCAGAGTGCGGCGTAGCGCAGCACGAGCGCGAAGCCGAAAGTGGAGATGAGCTGCGCCAGCATCGGCCCGCGCATCACATGGCGGATAAGGCCGAGATAGAGCACGACGCCCACCAGAAACAGCACCACGGCGGCGAGCGGGACGAAGACGGCCGGGCCGAGTCTGAGCAGGGTGAAGGCGAAGAACGCCACGTACATGGCGATCATCACCAGATCGCCATGCGCGAAGTTGATGACGTTCATCATCCCCCAGATGAGCGTGAGCCCGGCGGAGAAGAGCGCGTAGACCGCGCCGATCAGGAGTCCGTCCACAATGAGCTGAGCGAGGATCATGCGGCGGGATCAAGGCCCGATGGCGGATGGACCCCCGGGTGGCGCGTTATGCGGACGCTTTTCTGCCGGGCGCGCGCGTCGCGGCAGGCACACTCCGGAGCGTGCCCGCAGACGCCGGCCTTCCATTGCGCGACTGCTCGATCTGGTCGGCCGCTTGACGGAGCATGGCCGGCAGCCCGGGGAAAGGCTGGGAAAGGTGCAGCGGGTGCCCGATCCGATTGATGAAGCGGCGGAGACACCGCGGATGGCTGGCGACGGGGCGGCCACCAACCCTGCGGAACCGGACAGCCATGGGCCAAGCCCGGCGATGACCTGAAAAACGGGTGCGGGCGTGAAATCGGCTCTAGCTCCACCCCTTGAACGGCAATTCAAGCTTCGCCGTCGCCTGATCGGTCGGCCAGACCGGGACGTAGTTCGTGCCCTGAAGCTGGATCATCAGCGAATAGGCGAGTATGTTCTGGCCCTGCGCGTTGAATTTGACGCCCTTGTAACCAATCATCAGCTCGTTCGGCGGCAGGTTGGTCGCCGCCAGCGCGGCGCGGATGGCGTCGGGCTTTGTGGAGCCCGCGCGGTTGATCGCGTCGCACAGCACGAGGAAACCCTCCATCGAGCGCGCCGTGGTGTCGTCCATGTCGCGGCCGGTGCGCTGCTTGAAGAGCGCGTTCACTTTGTAGCTCAAGCTGTCCGGCTTGCCGGGCACGAAGGCGCTGCGGTTGAGCGCGCCCTGCGCGATGTTGCCGACCGTCTTGACGAAGGACGGGTCGGAGAAGCCGGAATCGTCACCGATCACGATCGGCGGCTTATAGCCCAAATTTTGGAAGGTCTTGATGTAAAGGATCGAATCCGACGTGTAGCTGATGAAGATCACAACGTCGGGCGCGCCTTGCTTTAGCGAGAGCACCTGGGCGGACACGTCGGTGCTGTTGGCGTTGTAGGAGATGCGCTGTGCGATTGGGGTGTTGCGCGCCTTGGCCGCCTGCTCGATCGAGTCGGCGACCGAGGTGCCGTAGTCAGTGTTTTCGTGCACTACCGCGATCTTGGAGGTCTTGACGCCACCTTTCGCCACGTCCGCCAGGAAATCGAGATAGAGGTTGGCGAAGTCCGGGCCGATCGGGCTGGTGCGGAAGAAATATTTGTAGCCGCGCTCGGTGAGGTTGGCAGCGGCCGATTCTCCCGTGAGGAACGGAATGGCGAACCGCTCGGCGACTGCGCTTGCCGTCAGGGTGCAGCTCGATTGGTAGGCGCCGAACAAGGCGACGACCTTGTCCTCGGTGATCAGCCTGAGCGCCTCACTCTGGGCGACCGAGGGCACGCCCTGGTGGTCGGCGAAGATTGCCTGCACCGGGGCGCCGCCGAGATTGGGCAATCCGGCGGTGGCGGCGAGCGGCATCGGCGCGAGGTCGGGCGTGGGTTTGTTGATGATGTCGACGGCAAGCAGCACCGCGTCGCGGCAGGACTGGCCGGCGGCGGCGGAGTTGCCGGTCAGCGGATAGAGGCAGCCAATCTTCACCGGCTCTGCCGCTTGCGCGGTACGGGCGAGGGCGGCGGCGGCGGGGAGCGCGACCAGGGCACGACGGGTGATGTTCATGGCGCTCCTCGCGTCCGCGGGTGGAACAGACCGTCGGCAAATTATGCGGTGATGCGGCGCACTGGAAGCCCCGCAATGCAGCCTCGTGCCGCTCGGACCCCTCCCGGCAGCCGCCCTCCCGCAAGGGAAGGGGGGACTCCATTCCCGATACGCCCGGTTGCGATTGCCCCCGCCGGGCGTTGCTGGCACGGTTCATGCTTCTTTCGTAGCAAAGGCAGGACGCGCTTGGTTCTCGACGGCTACGACCCGACCCCATTCTTTTGCGAATTGCTGCATTGCGGTGCGGCGGAGCCGATCTGCGCGCGCCTGGCGCGCAGCTCGATCACCGAATTGAAGCGAAGGGCGGCAGCAGCGGATGCGGAGCTCTATAATCTCGGCATCACCTTCACGATCTACTCCGAAAAAGACGCGATCGACCGTATCCTGCCCTTCGACGTGATCCCGCGCGTGATCTCGGCCGAGGATTGGCGGCAGATCGAGGCCGGCGTGATTCAGCGGGTCGCTGCGCTGAACGCCTTCCTGCACGATGTCTATCACCGCCAGCACATACTCAAGGACGAGGTGGTACCGCCCGAGCTCGTGCTCGGGAACGGCAATTTCCGCCCGTTCATGGCCGGGCTCGACCTCCCGCACCGCACCTATGTCCATATTTGCGGCACCGACATCGTGCGCGACGACCGCGGGCGGTTCATGGTGCTAGAGGACAATGCCCGCTCGCCTTCCGGCGTCAGTTACGTGGTGGAGAACCGGGCGCTGATGCAGCGCGCCTTCCCGGACCTGCTGGACGGCATCGGGCTGCGCCGGGTGGACAATTACGGGCTCCGGCTCGCTGCGGCGCTGAGCGAGGTGGCCCCGGAGGGCGAGACCAACCCCGAGGTCGTGCTGCTGTCGCCGGGGGCCTACAACTCGGCCTTCTTCGAGCATGTGTTCCTGGCCCGCGAGATGGGCGCCACGCTGGTGGAGGGCCGTGATCTCGTCGTCGATGACGACCGGGTCTTCATGAAAACCACGGGCGGGCTCGCCCGGGTGCACGTGATCTACCGCCGCATCAACGACGAATTCCTCGACCCGGAGGTGTTCCGCCCCGACTCGCTCCTTGGCGTGCCGGGGCTGATGGGTGCCTATCGCGCGGGCAAGGTGATGATCGCGAATGCAGTCGGCACCGGGGTCGCCGACGACAAGGCGGTCTACGCCTACATGCCTCGCATCATCCGCTATTACCTCGGCGAGGACGCCATCCTGCCGAACGTGGAGACCTATATCTGCCGCGAGAAGGAGGCGCTTCAGTACACGCTCGACAACCTGGAGAAGCTGGTTGTCAAGCCGGTGGGCGAGGCGGGTGGCTACGGGATCACGGTCGGCCCGCGCGCGAGCCGCCGGGAGCTCGACGATTGCCGCGACAAGCTGCTGGCCGACCCCGCCAACTATATCAGCCAGCCCTGCATCAGCCTCTCCGTCGCGCCGACGCTGGTGGGCGAGGTGGTGGAGCCACGCCATGTCGATCTGCGCCCGTTCGCGGTGACGGGCTCGCAGACCTGGGTGCTGCCGGGCGGACTGACGCGCGTGGCGCTGCGGAAAGGTTCGCTGGTGGTCAACTCCTCGCAGGGCGGCGGCTCGAAGGACACCTGGGTACTTGAGTGAAATCCTGCTCGCCCGCTACGCGGACGCCATTTTCTGGCTCGGCCGGTATATCGAGCGGGCGGAGAACCTCGCGCGCATCCTGGATGTGAACGAGACCTTCTCGCGCGACGCCGCGGGCGGGCAGAACTGGCTCTCGATCATCCAGTTGCTCGCCGACACCGAGCGGTTCTTCGCCAAGCACGCGGCGGCCAGGTCGGATACGGTGCTGAGCTATTACGTGCTCGACTTCTCCAACCCTGCTTCGGTCGCGAGCTGCGTGCGGCAGGCGCGGGAGAACGCGCGCACGCTGCGGCCGCTGATTTCGACCGAGATGTGGATGCACCTCAACATTTTCCATAATTGGGTCTCCACGCTCGGGCCGGCCGACATCGGGCCCGGGCGGGTGAATGCGCTCTGCGGACGGATCAAGGAGGCGTGCCAGGCGCACACCGGGATCGCCGAAGGCACGTTCTTCCGTGACCAGGCTTGGTATTTCTACCAGATCGGGCGGTACCTGGAGCGCGCCGACCAGACGACGCGGCTGCTCGACATGAAATACCATCTGCTGCTGCCCTCGCCCGAGGCAGTCGGCTCGCCGATCGACGTCAGCCAGTGGTATGCGCTGCTGCGCTCGGCGGCGGGCTATCATGCGTTCCGGCGGCTGCATCCGCGCGGCATGACGCCGGCGCAGGTGGCGGGTTTCCTGCTGCTCAACCGGCGGTTTCCGCGCTCGGTCTATCTCTGCGTGCGCGAGGCGGAGATGCTGCTTTCGGAGGCGAAGTCGCGCTACGGGCTGCGTGGCGGCGCGCAGGCCGCGGAGCTGCTCGACGGGCTGCGCGCGGAGCTGAGCAGCTTGGGGATCAGCGAGATTTTGGCCGGCGGGCTGCACGAGTTCCTCGATTTCGTGCAGCTCCGCCTCAACCGCGTCAGCGAGGATCTGGCGGTGGCGTTCTTCGGCTACCTACCGGCCGCCCCGGGCGGCAGCGCGGCGGCGGCGCAATAGAGGAGAGGCGCCATCTCGCCAAAGCTTGACGCATCCGCCAGCCTGCCCGCCTGTTCAGGCGCGCCATGACGATTCTCTCGGTCCGCCATGTCACGACCTACCGCTACCGCCAGCCGGTTTCGTTCGGCGAGCACCGGATCATGTTCCGCCCGCGCGACAGCTATGACCAGCAATTGCTGGAGGCGCGGCTGGAGATCACGCCCGAACCCGCGCGCCTGCGCTGGATCCACGACGTGTTCGGCAACCCGGTTGCGCTGGCGAGCTTCGACCGGCGCGCCGCCGAACTCCGCTTCGAGACGCTGATCCGGGTGGATCACGTGGCAGCCGAGGTGCCGCCGTTCGAGCTGCCCGACCGCGCCGAGACCTATCCGGTCTCCTACGGCGAGGAGATGGCGGACCTTGCCCGCTCGATGGAGCGGCACCGGCCCGATCCGGGGGGCGTCGTGGATGCCTGGGCGCGGCGGTTCCTGCGCCGCGATGGGCTGACGCGCACGCGCGACCTATTGGCGGGGGTCACGGCGGCGATCCACGACGAGATCGCCTATGTCGCGCGCGACGAGCACGGCGTGCAGGACCCGGCGCAGACCTTGCGCCAGGGAAGCGGAAGCTGCCGCGACATGGCGCTTCTGATGATGGAGGCGGTGCGCTCGCTCGGCTTCGCCGCGCGTTTTGTCTCGGGCTACGTCCATTCGCCGCTCCGGGAGGGCGGCGGCAAAGGGAATGTCGGCGGCGGGGCGACGCACGCCTGGGTGCAGGTCTACCTTCCGGAGGCGGGCTGGATCGAGTTCGACCCGACCAATGGCATCCTGGGGAGCCGCGATTTGATCCGGGTGGCGATCGCGCGCGACCCGGCGCAGGCGGTGCCGCTGTCAGGCTCCTGGACGGGGTTCCCGTCGGACAGCCTGGGGATGGAGGTCGCAGTCACCGTAACCGACGAGGAGGCCGAGCAGCAGGCGCCGATGTCGCTTTCGGCGGGGTGAGCGGGCGGGTCGCCCGCGGCGTGGAACCTCACAAAGACCGGCCGGAGAGCCGTGGGCTTGGCCCGGCCATGACGAAAACCAAGGCCTGATCCCGACGGCTCACCGTCCCCCGTCCACATGCCACAGATGCCCCGAGCACATCCGGCTGTCGTCGGCGGCAAGCCACAATACCAGGCGGGCCACGTCCTCCGGCATCACCTTCATTTTCAGAAACTGCGCCTTCATTAGGTCGGCTTCCGCCTCCGGGGTCAGCCAGAGCGCGATCTGGCGCTCGGTCATGATCCAGCCGGGGATGATGCAGTTCACCCGGATGCCGTCGGGCCCGAGGTCGCGGGCCATGCCGCGGGTCAGCCCCTCCACCCCGGCCTTGGCCGTCGTGTAGGCGGGCATTCCGCCCGTGCCCGCGTGCCAGGAGATCGAACCGAAATTGATGATCGACCCGCCGCCGGCCTGTTTCATCATCGGCGCGACAGCCTGGATCGCGAAAAACTGGTGCTTGAGGTTCACCGCCAGCCGCTCATCCCAGTATTCGGGCGTCATGTCCTCCCAGCGATGGCGCTGGTCGTTGGCGGCGTTGTTGACCAGCACCGTCACCGGGCCGAGCCGGCGCGCCGCCTCGCTGATCGCCGCCTGCAAGGCGCGCACGTCGGTGATGTCGCAGCGTTGAAACAAGGGTGCTGGCGCGTCGACGGCTGCGATGCGTTCGCACAGCGTCCGCGCTTGTTCCTCGGCGATATCGACGAAAGCGACGCGCGCGCCCTGGCGGGCGAAGTGCTCGACCTCGGCTGCGCCGATGCCGCTGGCGCCGCCGGTGATGAAAACCACACGGTCGCGCAGGCTGGGATAAACGGCGTCGCTCATCGGATCAGGCTCCTGTCGCGCATCTCGGTCAGGACTTCGCCGACGATCTGCTCCGGCGTGCCCTCCACCGAGACCGTGATTGGATGCTCGTCGGCCTCCGGCTCCTCGAGTGTGGCGAATTGGCTGGCAAGCAGCTCGGGCGGCATGAAATGGCCCTTGCGGGCTTGCAAACGGGCGGCGATCAGCTCGCGCGACCCCTTCAGATAGACGATCACCACGTCGTCGCGCTTACCGATGAGAATCTCGCGGTAGCTTCGCTTGAGCGCCGAGCAGGCGACGATGCAGGAGCGATGTTCGTCGAGCTCCGCGCCGATCGCGGTGGCGATCGCGCGCAGCCATGGCATCCGGTCGGCATCGTCGAGCGGGATGCCGTGCTTCATTTTCTCGATGTTGGCGGCGGAGTGGTACGAGTCCCCCTCCAGCACGTCGATCCCGAGCGCCTTGCCGATGCCGTTCGCGATCGTCGTCTTGCCGCTACCCGATACGCCCATCACGATGAAGGCGAGCGGTCGGACGGGGCTCATGTCTCGTGCAGCATGTGCTCGACATGGCCGCCGAAGCCGAACCGCATGGCCGACAGCACCTTCTCGCCGAACGTATGGTCGCGGCGGGAGCGGAAGCGGGCGAAGAGCGATGCCGCCAGCACGTTGGCCGCCACCGCCTCCTCGATCGCCGCCTCGATCGTCCAGCGGCCCTCGCCGGAATCCTCCACGAAGCCGGAGAACTGGTCGAGCTTCTCGTCCTTCGCGATCGCGGCGGCGGTGAGATCGAGCAGCCACGACGAGATCACGCTGCCACGGCGCCAGACCTCTGCGATGTCGCCGATGTTGAGCTCGTAGCGTTCGCCCTCGGGTAGATCCTCGCGGGCGCGGTTCTTCAGGATGTCGAATCCCTCCGCATAGGCCTGCATCAGCCCGTACTCGATCCCGTTATGGACCATCTTGACGAAATGCCCCGCGCCGATCGGCCCGGCGTGGATATAGCCCTGTTCGGCGCGCGGATCGCGGCCCTCGCGCCCCGGCGTGCGCGGAATGTCGCCGAGGCCCGGCGCGAGCGCCGTGAAGATCGGATCGAGATGGCGCACCGCCGCGTCCTCGCCGCCGATCATCATGCAGTAGCCGCGCTCGAGGCCCCACACGCCGCCCGAAGTGCCGCAATCGACATAGCGGACGCCTTTCTTGGCGAGCTCCCGCCCGCGCCGCACGTCGTCCTTATAATAGGTGTTGCCGCCGTCGATAATGATGTCGCCGGCGCTCATGTGCTTGCCGAGCTCGGCGATCGCGTCCTCGGTGATCTTGCCGGACGGCAGCATCACCCAGACGGCGCGCGGCGGCGACGCGCCGAGCTTCGCCACCACGTCCTGCAAGGAGGCGGCCCCGGTGGCGCCCTCGCTGGCAACGGTGCGGACCGTATCGGCATTGACGTCATAGACGACGCAGGAATGCCCGGCCTTCATCAGCCGCCGCGAGATATTGGCTCCCATCCGGCCGAGGCCGACCACGCCGATCTGCATCCTGTGCGTCTCCCTGTTAGGCTCCCGCTGGGCGGGATGCGTCGTCACATGTGACCGACCTCGTCGGGCACCGTATAGAAAGTTGGATGCCGGTACGCCTTGCTGTCGGCGGGCTCGAAAAGCATCCCCTTGTCGGCCGGGTCGCTCGCGGTGATCGCGGCGGACGGCACCACCCAGATCGAGAGGCCCTCGCCGCGGCGCGTGTAGGTGTCACGCGCGGCTTGTAGCGCCATCTCGGCATCCGCGGCGTGGATCGAGCCGACATGCCGGTGCGCCAGCCCGTTGCGGGCGCGGATGAACACTTCCCAGAGCGCGCTCGGCGCCTCGGCGCTCACGCCGCCGCCTGCCGTGCCGGGGCGGCGTGCTTGGCGGCGTAGGCGCGCGCCGCTTCGCGCACCCAGGCGCCGTCCTCGTGCGCCTTCCGCCGCGCCGCCATCCGCTCGCGGTTGCAGATGCCGCCGCCGGCCAGCACGCGGCGGAACTCCTCCCAGTCGATCGCGCCGAACTCCCAGTGTCCGGTCTGCTCGTTCCAGCGCAGCTCGGGATCAGGGATGGCGAGGCCGAGGAACTTCGCCTGCGGCACGGTGGCGTCGACGAATTTCTGGCGCAGCTCGTCGTTGGAGAACCGCTTGATCTTCCAGCGCATCGACTGATCCGAGTGCTGGCTTTCGGAATCGTGCGGCCCGAACATCATCAGGCAGGGCCACCACCAGCGATCCAGCGCATCCTGCGCCATCGCCTTCTGCTCGGGCGTGCCGCGGCAGAGCGTCAGCATGATCTCGTAGCCTTGCCGCTGATGGAAACTCTCCTCGCGGCAGATGCGGATCATCGCCCGCGCATAGGGACCGTACGAGCAACGGCAGAGCGGGATCTGGTTCATGATCGCCGCCCCGTCGACCAGCCAGCCGATGGCGCCGATATCGGCCCAGCTCAGCGTGGGATAGTTGAAGATGGAGCTGTATTTCGCCTTGCCGCTGAGAAGCTGATCGACCAGCTCCTCGCGCGAGACGCCGAGCGTCTCGGCGGCGGCGTAGAGATAGACGCCGTGCCCGCACTCGTCCTGCACCTTGGCGAGCAGCGCCGCCTTGCGCCGCAGCGTCGGCGCGCGGGTGATCCAGTTGCCCTCCGGCAGCATCCCGACGATCTCGGAATGCGCGTGCTGGGAGATCTGGCGGACCAGGGTGCGGCGATAGGCCGCCGGCATCCAGTCCTTCGGCTCGATCTTCTCCTCGGCGTCAATCCGCTCCTGGAACCGCTCCAGCCGCTCGGGCGGCTCGATCCCAGCGGCGGTCGGTCGCTCGGACGTGTTCAGGGCCTGGGTGTACATGGCGGGCCGCTAGCCTGAAATGATGCTCGGTGGGAAGATGATCCCCCGGTTCGCGCCGGACAACCCCGACCAGAACGGACCCAGCCGCATGGATTTCGCCCTCTCCGACGCGCAGACGCAAATTCGCGAGCAGGTGTTGCGGCTCTGTTCCCGCTTCCCCGATGCCTACTGGCTGGAGCGCGACCGCGACGCGCGGTTCCCCGCAGAGTTCTATGCCGCGGTCGCCGAGGCCAACTGGCTCGGCATCGCGATGCCGGAGGAATATGGCGGAGCGGGTCTCGGGATCACCGAGGCCGCGATCATGATGCAGGCGGTGGCCGAGTCGGGGGCGGCGATGTCCGGCGCCTCGGCCATTCACATCAACATCTTCGGGCTGCATCCCGTCGTCGTGCACGGCACGCCAGAGCAGAAGGCGCGGATGCTGCCACCGCTGATCGGCGGGCAGGACAAAGCGTGCTTCGGCGTGACCGAACCCAATGCCGGGCTCAACACCACCGAAATCGCCACGCGCGCCGAGAAGCGCGGCGACCGCTACGTCATCACCGGGCAGAAAATCTGGACCTCCACCGCGCAGGAGGCGAACAAGATCCTGCTGCTCGCGCGCACGACGCCGCTCGACCGCGTGAAGCGGCGCACCCAGGGGCTCACGCTCTTTTACACCGACCTCGACAAAACCCGCGCTGAGGTGCGGCTGATCCACAAGATGGGCCGGCACGCCGTCGATTCGAACATGGTGTTCTTCGAGGGCATGGAGGTGCCTGAGGCGGACCGGATCGGTGAGGAAGGCGAGGGGTTCCGCGCCATCCTGCACGGGCTCAACCCCGAGCGCGTGCTGGTCGCCGCCGAGGCGATCGGCATCGGCCGGCTCGCGCTCTCGCGCGCCGCCGCCTATGCGCGGGAGCGCAACGTGTTCGGCCGGCCGATCGGGCAGAACCAGGGCATCCAGCATCCGCTCGCGCGCAACTGGGCGGAGCTAGAGGCGGCGAATTTGGTGATGCTGAAGGCCGCCTGGCTCTACGACACCGGGCAGGACGCCGGGGCGGAGGCGAACGCCGCCAAGTATCTCGCCGCCGAAGCCGGCTTTCGCGCCTGCGAGCAGGCCGTGCTGACGCATGGCGGCATGGGCTATGCGCAGGAATATCATGTCGAGCGCTACTTGCGCGAAGTGATGATCTCGCGCATCGCGCCGGTGAGCCGCGAGCTCGTGCTGAGCTACCTGGCCGAGCGGGTGCTCGGGCTGCCGAAATCCTATTGAGGCCGGGCGCGGGCGCGCAACCGGGTGAAGAGGACCGCCTGTAACAAGTAAGTTGTCATCGAACGACTGGGTCGCGCGTCCGTTATGGAAGGGGCGAACCGACAGCATAGGGTCGAGACCGATGGTCCCTGTTCTAACCCGCCTCTTCGAGCTGCTGGGGCTTCGACGCCGCCCGGCGCCGCTGCTCATTCCGGTGCGCCTCCCCCGGGCATTCCCGCCGGGCGAGCTTTCCTAGAGTGCAAGGCGCTTCGACGTCAGTGGCGAGTTTCGGCCTCGTCGAACACGTCGCAGGCGAGATGCACTAGTCCCTCGGCGATGTGCCGGAAGCCGGCGCGCTCGGCTTCTTGCGCGAGCGCGATGAGCCGGTCGGACAATGCCAGCTCTGACAGCGGAACCGGCGCGATCACGAGCTCGCCAATGTGCAGCATTCGGCGCCCCCTTTTGCGGCAGGCCTCAGCCAGGGAGCAGCGTGACCGGATTTCCTTAGCAACCGCTTAATGCCGGAGCACAGGACGTATAAAATCTTTGCAATGCGAGCACGCGCAGCGCCGAGGCCAGCGGACGCCCCGGCTGGCGGGCCGCGTCCACCCGCTGCACCAGGGCCGACAAAGGTTCCTCCCGTTCGCCGGCGATCGTGACGAGCGCCGACCAGAACTCCGGTTCCAGCGCCACGCTGGTGCGATGCCCAGAGAGGGCGAAGCTGCGCTTGACGAGGCCGCTCATGCCAGCCGCGAGATGGCCCATTCGGCCGCTTCGGCGACGACCGGATCGGGGTCGGCGAGCAACCGCCGCGCGGCCGGAAGCAGGCCCGGATCGGCTGAGTTGCCGATGGCAATCAGAACATTCCGCACGAAGCGGTTGCGGCCGAGCCGCTTGACCGGCGAGGCGGCGAACAGCGCGCGGAAACCGGCATCGTCGAGGGCGGCGAGTTCGGCGAGCCTGGGCATCGCGAGTTCTGGGCGTGCGCGCAGCTTGGCATGGACGGAAGCGGCCTTGGCGAAGCGGTTCCAGGGGCAGACCGCCAGGCAATCGTCGCAGCCATAAATGCGGTTGCCCATCAAGGGCCGCAGCGCGTGCGGAATCGGGCCGTGGTGTTCGATCGTCAGATAGGAGATGCAGCGGGTCGCATCGAGCCGATAGGGTGCGGGGAACGCATCGGTTGGGCAGGCGCGCAGGCAGCGCGTGCAGCTGCCGCACCGATCCTGGTGCGGCGGATCGGGGGGCAGCGGCAGCGTGGTGTAGATCTCGCCGAGGAACAGCCACGAGCCATGCCGGCGCGACACGAGGTTCGTGTGCTTGCCCTGCCAGCCGAGCCCGGCCTGCCCGGCCAGCGGCTTCTCCATCACCGGCGCCGTATCGACGAACACCTTTACCCCGGCACCGAACCGCGCGGCGACGAATTGCGCGAGGTGCTTGAGCATTCCCTTGACCACGTCGTGATAGTCGCGCCCGCGCGCATAAACCGAGATGTTGCCGCGATCGGGTTGCGCGAGCACGGCCAGCGGATCGCACTCGGGGGCGTAGGAGAGCCCGAGCGCGATCACGCTGACGGCCTCCGGCCACAGGGCGCGCGGGGCGCTGCGTTGCTCGGCGCGGGCCGCGAGCCAGCCCATATCCCCATGCTGTCCGGCCGCGAGGAACGCCATCAGCCGCTCCCGCGCCGCGCGGCCAAGCTCGGCCCGCGTGAAGCCTACGGCATCGAAACCGAGCGCCAGCGCCTTGTCGCGGATCAGCGCCGCGGGACCAGCGCGCTGCGGGATCGTCTTGGCGCGGGCGCGCTGCACGTCAGCCCCGGCCTCGATATGGCGCTACCTCCTGCGGCGGCAGCCAAAGCCCCGCGGGCGGATCGCCCGTTTGCCAGAACACGTCGATTGGCATCCCGCCGCGCGGATACCAGTAGGCGCCGATCCGCAGCCATTCCGGCGCCAGCACATCGACCAGCCTGCCGGCGATTTGCATCGTGCACGCCTCATGGAACGCGCCGTGATTGCGGAACGCACCGAGATAGAGCTTGAGCGACTTGCTTTCCACGATCCATGCGTTCGGCACGTAATCAATCACGATATGGGCGAAATCCGGCTGGCCCGTGATCGGACAGAGCGAGGTGAACTCGGGGCAGGTGAAGCGGATCAAGTAAGGGCGCCAGGGGGCGGGGTTCGCCACACGCTCGAGCCGCGCCGCATCGGGCGAGGCGGGCAGGGGGGTGGGGCGGCCGAGCTGGGTCAGGCCGGTTTCGCTCATGCGGTCTCTCCTGCCGCCCAGCGCGCGCGCAAGGCGATGGCGTGTGCGGCGAGGCGGTGTTCGACGATGGCGGCGCGCAGGCCGCGCATCAGGTCCTGATAGTAAGTCAGATTGTGCCAGGTCAGCAGCATCGGCCCGAGCATCTCGCCCGCCTTGAACAGGTGATGCAGATAGGCGCGCGAATGCCGCGTGCATCCGGGGCAGCCGCATTCCGGGTCGAGCGGGCGCGGAT
Organism: Acetobacteraceae bacterium; assembly: GCA_035685165.1. Classification (GTDB taxonomy): domain Bacteria; phylum Pseudomonadota; class Alphaproteobacteria; order Acetobacterales; family Acetobacteraceae; genus DATFDN01. The sequence goes on along the minus strand of DASRBI010000004.1, from coordinate 32,912 downwards.
CCTCGACGAAGCGCGCGTTGCGAAGGTTGACCATGCCGGTGCGCGTGTAGCCGCGCGCCATGCGACCTGAACGGGTGGGGATCACGCAGTCGAACATGTCCACTCCGCGCAGCACGGCGCCCAGGATGTCGTCGGGCGTACCGACGCCCATCAGGTAGCGCGGCCGGTCCGGCGGCAAGTGTGGGACGGTGGCATCCAGCACGTCGAACATCACCGCCTGACCCTCGCCGACCGCGAGCCCGCCGATCGCGTAACCGTCGAACCCGATCCCAACCAGCCCGTCGGCCGAGACGGCGCGCAGGCCGGAATGGACCCCCCCCTGCACGATCCCGAACAGGCCATAGCCCGGGCGCGGGCGGAACGCCCGCTTTGATGCCCCGGCCCAGCGCAGCGACAGTTCCATCGAAGCTCGCGCCACGGCCTCATCGGCTGGAAAGGGCGTGCATTCGTCCAGCACCATCGTGATCGTGGCGTCGAGGAGGTGCTGGATCTCTACGGACCGCGCCGGGGTGAGCCGGTGCGCGGAGCCGTCGATATGCGAGCGGAAGGTCACGCCGTCAGGGTCGATCTTCCGAAGCCGCGCGAGCGACATGACCTGAAATCCGCCCGAATCCGTCAGGATCGGTCCCGGCCAGTCCATCAGCCGGTGCAGGCCGCCCAAGCGCGCGACCCGCTCGGCGCCGGGCCGCAGCATCAGGTGGTAGGTGTTGGCGAGCACGATCCGCGCGCCTGTGGCGCGCACCGCGTCGGCGGTCATCGCCTTCACCGTCCCCGCGGTGCCGACCGGCATGAAGGCGGGCGTGTCGATCCCGCCATGCGCCGTTTCGAGCAGACCCGCGCGGGCGCAACCGTCGGTGTGCCGCACGGTGAAGCCGAGGCTCATGGTCCGCTTCAGCCCCGCTCCTTGACCAGCCAGTCCGGTATCGTGCGGCGGAAGCGCGGCGGCCCGTGGCGGGCAGGCGCGGCCCCCCCGGCAGGCGGCGCCATGCTGCCGACCGCGCGCTCAGCGAAGCGCCCGTGCTGGAGCAGCCGGTCGTACAGCACGAGCGCGCCGGCGACCGACAGATTGAGCGCGAAGCGGGTGGGGATGCGGATCACGTGCCGGCAGCGCGCGAGCAGGGTGGGAGAGAGCCCGGCGCGCTCCGGTCCCAGGACATAAGCGGCGTTCAGCGGGTGGCGGAACGAGGGCAGCTCGGTGGCTTCGGGTAGCATCTCCACGCCGACCAGCACGCATCCATCGGGCAGGCGCAACGCGCCCGGATCGGCGAACCGCCAGAGCGGCACATGGGCCGGCGTGTCGGCGGTGTCGGCCTGGCGCGCGGCGCGCGCATCGAACCCCGCGCCGAGGGTGAAACAGAACGCGGCGCCGAAAGCGTGGGCGGTACGGAGCAGCGCGCCGAGATTGGCGGACTTGGACACGCCTTCCACGCCGATGCCGAAATAGCCGCGCGCCTTCATCGCGGGGTCCCCGCCTTAGCCGGGCACGAGATCGGCGCGCGCAAGACCGCAGAAATCGCCGATGCGGGCGATGGTGAGATCGGGCTCGGGATGGCGGGCTCGCTCGCCCGCGTCGAGCGCGTAATGGCCCTGCACGGGAAAGACAGTGGTAACGCGACCGCCCCACGCCTCCTTTACCGCGTGCAGGATGCGGACCTTGTCGTCGATCAGCACGTAATGCCGCGCGGGGTAGAACCGTTCGACATCGTCGAGTTCCTGTTCCTTGTGGACATAGATCAGCACCCGGCTCTGCACGGCGTTCCACAGCCCACTGCGATCGACCTTGCGCGGCTGGAACACCGCGTCGCCATCGGACAGGATCACCGTCGGTCCCCATTGCGCGGCATGAGCGAGCGCATCGAGCGCCGCCGGATAAAGCCGGTGCGCAAACGGGTAATCGACCAGCCAGTTCGCCATCCTGAGCAGGCGGGGGTCGTGCAGCTCTTCCAGCCGGTAACGCTGCAAGGCGCCGAGATAGTCGGCGTAGCCGAGCGCGCCGCGCTGCTCCTCGAACAACTCCCAGTAGCGGCGCGAGGCCGCCTCGCCGTGGTGCTCGGTCAGGTGCGCGCGCAGTTCGTCCTGCACGCGGTCATTGTCGAGCAGCGTGTTATCGACATCGAACAGAAAAACCACATCGTGCATGGCGGCCATCTGGCTATGCCGGCCGCTGGGCCGGCGCTCACTTCATCGTGTGCGCGCCGGCCGGCAGTGTCAAAAGCCGAGTTTCTCTGTGATTTCGTCCCGCCAGCGGCGGGAGCCGCAGACGATGCCGGCACGGCCGGTGCTGCGGTCCATGATTTCCGGGTCGAGGTCGGGATCGGCGGCGACCGCCGCCCGTGCGCGCTGCAATGCCTCCTCGAGCGTCGCATATTCGCCGCAGAAGCGGCCATTGAGCCGCAATTCGTACGATAAGGCGGACATCGGATCGTCCTCCCCCTAAGCCTTTTGGCGAGCTTCGCGTGAAGTCGCCGACGCAACTTTAGCACGACGGGAAAAAGCGTGCGTTTCATTTTGTCCAGGGCTAGGCTTGATCCGTCAGCCGTCCGGGGCTGGCCCCGGGCGGCTGGACCAACGGGAGGACGCAATGGCTGTTGCACGTGTGTCCAAGATAACAGCGGCTTCCAGGGAGAGCTTCGAGGACGCCGTGAGGGAAGGGCTGGCGCGCGCCAGCAAGACGCTGCGCGGCATCACCGGCCTGCACGTGCTCGAACAGAAGGCCGCGGTCAGCGACGGCCGGATCGCCGAATACCGCGTCACGATGGAAGTGACGTTCGTGCTCGACGGCTGAACCGTCGGCCACCGCCTCCTCTCGTGCCGCGGCGCCCGGCCCTGTAGGCTGGCGCGAGCGGAGGAGGGGGCGATGACGGAGGAGGAAATCGCGGCGGCGGCGGCGCTGCTCGCCGAGGCGCGGCGCGGCGGCACGATCATCGAGCGGCTGCCGGTGACGCCCGGCACGGTGGCCGAGGCGCACGCCATCCAGGACCGGGTGACGGCGCTGCTCGGTGAGACCGTGGCGGCCTACAAGGCCAATGTGCCCGCCGGTGCGGAGCCAACGCGGGGCGTGATCTATGCCGGCCTGATCTACCCGAGCCCCGCGCGCATCGCGCCGCGCCGCGTGCCGCATCTCGGCGTGGAGGGCGAGGTGGCGTTCCGCTTCATCCGCGACCTGCCGCCCCGCGACGCGGCCTACGCAGCCGACGAGGTGGGCGCCTCGGTGGTCGCGCTGCCCGCGATCGAGGTCGTGTCCGGCCGGTTCCGCGACCCGCGTGCGCGCCCCCCGCTCGAGCAGCTCGCCGATTGCATCATCAACGGTGCCTTCGTTCCCGGGGCGGCGATGGCGGACTGGCGGCACCTAGACCTGCCGCGGCTGAAAGTGACGCTGCGTGTGAACGGGCAGACAGTACTCGAGCAGGAGGCGAGCCATCCCACCGGCGATCCGCTCGGCGTGGCGGTCGCGCTCGTGAACATGATGCGCGGCGCGGGCGGGGTGCGCGCGGGGCAGATGGTGACGACGGGGAGCTGGACCGGGCTCCGGTTCCTCGAGCCCGGCGATGCCTGCGCAGTGCGCTTCGAGGGGCTGGGCGGCGCCGAGGTGACGTTCGCCGACTAGGGCGCTCACTGTCGCGAGCCGCGCCAGCGATTCATCGCGTTCGCGCCTATTTAGTGGATGCAAACACGGCGGGCAGCGCCACGGCCGAGCCTGTCCAGAAGCTGGTGGAACTCGTCGGCACTTCGCCGGACAGCATCTTGGATGCGATCGACAACGCGATCGAGCGCGCGGCGGCGGCGCTGCGGCAGTCGAGCTGGCTCGAGGTGGCGTTGGCTGCATCCGCGGCCTGTCTCGCCCTGGTATCCGTCGGTCCGCTTCTACCGCCAGTCCCGTCCGGGCGACTGCAGCGGGCGGCTTGCGGCGATCGCGGCCGATCTCAGCCGGCGGCCGCCTTCGCCTCGCGGCGGCGCGCGTGCAGGATGAACTCGGTGTAGCCGTTCGGCTGCGCGCAGCCCTTGAAGATCAGGTCGCAGGCTGCCTTGAAGGCGGGGCCGTCGAAGCCGGGCGCCATCGGTCGGTAGTTGGGATCGGCTGCGTTCTGCCGGTCCACCACGCCCGCCATGCGCTTCAAGGTCTCCATCACCTGCGCCTCGCTCGTGATTCCGTGGCGCAGCCAGTTGGCGACGTGTTGGGAGGAAATCCGCAACGTGGCGCGATCCTCCATCAGCCCGATATCATGGATGTCGGGCACCTTGGAGCAGCCGACGCCCTGGTCGATCCAGCGCACCACATAGCCCAGAATGCCCTGGCAGTTGTTGTCGAGCTCCTGCTGCACGTCCTCGGGCGACCAGTTCGGCCGATCGGCGAGCGGCAGGGTGAGCAGCGCGTCAAGGTTGGCGCGCCGGCCGCCCCTGGCGATTTCCTCCTGCCGCGCGGCGACATCGACCGCGTGATAATGCAGTGCATGGAGGGTTGCGGCGGTTGGCGAGGGAACCCAGGCGGTGTTGGCGCCCGCCCGCGGGTGGCCGATCTTCTGCGCCAGCATGTCGGCCATCCGGTCGGGCATCGCCCACATGCCCTTGCCGATCTGCGCCTTACCGCGCAGCCCGCAGGCAAGGCCGATATCGACGTTCTGCTCCTCGTAGGCCTTGATCCAGGCGGTGTTCCGCATGTCGTTCTTGCGGATCATCGGCCCGGCTTCCATCGAGGTATGGATTTCGTCGCCGGTGCGGTCGAGGAAGCCCGTGTTGATGAACACCACGCGGTCGGCGGCGGCGGCGATGCAGGCCTTCAAATTGGCCGAGGTGCGCCGCTCCTCGTCCATGATGCCCATCTTCAGCGTGGCGGGAGGCAGGCCAAGGAAGGATTCCACGCGGGCAAAGATGGCGGCGGCGTGGGCCACCTCGTCCGGGCCATGCATCTTCGGCTTGACGATGTAGACGGACCCCGCGCGGCTATTGCGGACCTTGCCGCCGCCCTTGAGGTCGTGCATGGCGATCAGCGAGGTCACGGCGGCGTCCAGCATCCCCTCGGGAACCTCGGCGCCGGAGTCGTCGAGCACCGCGTCGGTGTACATGTGATGGCCGACATTCCGCACGAGCATCAGACTGCGTCCGGGCAGCGTGATCGTGCCGCCGCCCGGGGCGGTGTAGTCGCGGTCCGGGGCGAGGCGGCGCGTTATCATCCGCCCGCCCTTGTCGAACGTGTCCTCGAGTGTGCCCTGCATTAGCCCGAGCCAGTTGCGGTAGGCGGCCACCTTGTCGGGCGCATCCACGCAGGCGACCGAATCCTCGCAATCCTGGATGGTGGTGACCGCGGATTCCAGCATCACGTCGGCGACGCCGGCGGGATCGTCCTTGCCGATCGGGTGCGCGCGGTCGATGGTGATGTCGATATGCAGCCCGTGATGGCGCAGTAGCACGGACGAGGGCGCGGCCGCCGCGCCGCGATAGCCGACGAACTGCGACGGGGTCCGCAGCGCGGTCTTGCCGCCGCTCTTGAGCGTCACCGCGAGTCGGCCGGATTCGACCGCATAAAGAGCGGCCTCGGCGTGGCTCCCTTGCGCGAGGGGCACGGCTTCGTCGAGGAAGGCGCGGGCGCGGGCGATCACCCTCTCGCCGCGCAGCCTATTATAGCTGCCGCCGCGAGTCGCACCGCCGTCCTCGGGGATCGCGTCGGTGCCGTAAAGCGCGTCGTAGAGACTGCCCCAGCGTGCGTTGGCGGCGTTCAGCGCATAGCGGGCGTTGGTGACGGGAACGACGAGCTGCGGGCCGGCGATGCTGGCGATCTCGGGATCGACATTGGCGGTGCTGACGCGCACGTCCTTGGGCTCATCCTGAAGATAGCCGATCTCGCGCAGGAAGGACTGGTAGGAGGCGGCGTCGAACGCACGGCCGCGGTTCTCGTGATGCCAGGCGTCGATCTTTGCCTGCATCGCGTCGCGGCGCGCGAGCAGGGCGCGGTTGCGGGGGCCGAGCTCGCGGATCAGCGCGGCGAAGCCTTGCCAGAATCGGTTCGGATCGACCCCCGTGCCGGGGATCGCTTCGTCGTTGACGAACGTATAAAGCTCCCGGACGATCCTGAGGCCGTTCGATTGCACCGTCGCGTCCGCCATTCCCGTCTCCTCGCTTGCGCCGGTGCCGTTCTGTCGCAGGCTCTGCGTCCGGGCAAGGCGGGGCGATGAGCCGAGCCGCCCTGCTGCTCTTCCTGCTCTCGGCGGCTTCCGGCGCGATCGATGCGCTGAGCTTCATCCGGTTCCGGGTATTCACCTCGGCGATGAGCGGCAACACCGTGCTTCTCGGCATCGCGATCGGGCAGTTGCACCCGGGGCCGGCCATCGCCGCCGCGATCGCGCTCGCCTGTTTCGTGCTCGGCGTGCTGGCCGCCATCCCGCTCCGCACCGGGGGCGGGGCCGAGCGGGGATTGCGGCTCGTGTTGCTGATGGAGGCGCTGTTTCTGGCGGCGTTCGCGGCGCTTTCGTTCCTGCACGGCCCGGCTGGCGGCGCGCTTGGTTCGGCCACGGTGGCGGTGGCGGCGGTCGGGATGGGCGCCCAGGCCGTCGCAGCACGCTGCGTCAACCTGCCGGGACTTCCGACGGTCGTTTTCACCAGCACACTGACGGCGATCGCCGAGGCGCTCGGGCGCAAGGCGGAGGGGAGCGGGCGGCGGCTGCCGACCGACACGTGGCGGCAAATCGGGGCATTCTGCTGCTATCTGGGCGGGGCGGGGGTCGGGGCCGCCCTGGCGCGGCTCGGCGCGGGGGCGAGCGTCCTGCCGCTCGCCTGTGCGCTCGGCGCGCTGGCGCTGGCGCTGCGCGGCGGGACCGTCGCCAGCCCGTGAGAGCACCGGCGTCACCGGCGTGCCATCCGGGAATTGCGCGTCTGCGCGCAGGCTGAAGACCAGTGTGCGGATCGGGCTGTTTCCAGCCGGTCGAGAGATCGGGCACCGGCGCGGGTCGAGCGATTGCGCGTCCACATCGGTGCCGATCCGCACCGTGGAGGCGCCAACGGGCTGAACTCCGAGCCGTCCGGCCGTCGCCGCGAACGCCGGCACCGCGCGCCGCATCTGGCCCATTCGTCCTTGCAGCGCGGGAAGTCTAGCCCGGGGCGTGCGCGCCGCGATTGCGCGCCGGCCGGAGGGGGTGCATCTCGGCCGGGTCACTGAACCCGGGGCCTTGTCATGGCGGTTGTCACCACCGAACAGCGCGGCGCCGTTTCGCTGATCCGCATCGACCGCCCCGAGCGGCTGAACGCGATCTCCAGCGCGGTCGCGGTCGAGCTGCAGGCCGCGTTCGAGGCGTTCGATGCCTCCGATCAGCGCGTCGCAATCCTCTCCGCGACGGGCGAGCGCGCCTTCACTGCCGGCGCTGACGTGTCGGACCTGCCGGAGCTCTGGCGCTGTATCCCTGGCGTCGGCTTCACCACCGAGAAGCCGGTGATCGCCGCGACCTCCGGCTGGTGCGTCGGCGGAGGACTGGTGATGGTCATGATGTGCGACCTGCTGGTGTCCACCGAGGATACCGTGTTTTACTACCCCGAGGCCAAGCTCGGCACCACGGGCGGCATGATCAGCTCGCTCGTGACGAGGATGCCGCATCATCTGGCGATGGAGATGATGCTGCTGGGCAGCAAAGTCCCGGCGCGGCGCGCCTATGAGGTAGGGTTCGTGAACCGCGTGGTTCCGAACGGCCGGCACGAGGCAGAGGCGCTGCGGATCGCCGAGGAACTGCTGGAGCACGCGCCGCTGGTGATGGGCGCGCTGAAGCGGCTGGTGGCGGAGATTATGCCGGTCGGACCCATCGAACGGATGGTGGCCACGACTCGCACCATCGCGCGCGTGCGCGCGAGCGCGGACATGCAGGAGGGCCTTCGTGCCCATAAGGAGAAGCGAAAGCCGCTGTTCCGGGGAAGGTAGGGCGGCTGAGTGCTCTCTCCGCCCCTCGGGACGGGGAGGGGAGGAAGCCCGGCGAGACCGAAGCGCCCCCCGCCTCCCCTGGCCCCTCCGGCCCAGGGCAGCGGGGAAATGCATAGACGCGCAACTTCATTTGCGGATCGCTGCGGGATCGCGTGGCCAACTCGGGTTACTGTATGAAATGGAAGCAAGCAGGAATGAAAGCGCGGACTGTGCGGTCACGGTTCGTTGAGCCGGCGCTCTATTCCTCGGGAAAGAACTTGCCTCCGCTCAGCCGCGTATGGCCGCGGAACTCCGCCAGCACCGCTCCGTCCCCGCCGGTGACGCGTACATCCGTCATTCCCGAACGTCCAGCGCGGTGAATCTCCACCGCTTCCGCGCGCAATCGTTCGCCGAGCCGGCCAGGACGCAGATAGGTAATGGCGCAATGCTGCGCGACCGCGCGCTCGCCGTGGCTGTTCGATGCAAAAGCCATCGCGCTGTCGGCGAGCGCGAAGATGAAGCCGCCGTGGCAGATGCCGTGGCCGTTCACCATGCGCGCCTCGATCTCCATGCTCAGCACCGCGCGCCCCGGCCCGATCTCGTCGAGCCGCATCCCAAGGCCGGGGCTCGACTTGTCCTCCGCCCACATCGCCTCGGCGCAGGCGCGCGCGAGTGCGGCGGGATCGCGCGGCGGGCTCATGCGCCGCTGAAGGCGGGCTTGCGCTTCGCCAGGAACGCCCGCACGCCCTCGGCGTAATCGGCCGTCCGCCCGGCCGCGGCCTGCATCTCCGCTTCCAAATCGAGCTGCGCGTCGAGCGTGTTGGCGAACGAGGTGGCGAACAGGCGCTTCATGTAAGCGAGCGCCTGGGTGGGCATCGCGGCGAGCCGCGCGGTCAGCGCCTCGGCCTCGGAGGCGAGCGCCGCGTCGTCCACCGCCTTCCAGATCATACCCCATTCGGCGGCCTGCGCCGCGCCGATAGCCTCGCCCAGCATCGCCGCCGCCCGCGCGCGCGCCTCGCCGATCAAGCGCGGCAGGAAGAAGCTGCCGCCGCAATCGGGCACGAGCCCGATCCGCACGAAGGCCTGCACGAAGCTCGCGCTGGTTGCGGCAACAACGATGTCACAGGCGAGCGCGATGTTCGCCCCCGCCCCTGCCGCGACGCCGTTCACCGCGCAGACAACCGGCATTTTGAGCCCGCGCAGACGCCGCACCACGTGCTCATGATACGCGGCGGCGATGCCGCCGAGCGCCGGGTTCGGATTGTCCGGGCCGGGGACGATCGCGGGGCTCAGCTCCTGCCCGGCGCAGAAGCCGCGCCCGGCCCCGGTCAGCAGCAGCGCCCGGCACGCCGGATCGGCTTCCGCCGCGTCCACTGCGCGCGTGAAGGCGGCGAGTAGATCGGGATTGAGGCTGTTCAGCTTGTCCGGGCGGTTGAAGATCAGCTTCCGCCAGCTTCCGCGGTTCTCGGAGAGAACGGGCGCTTCCATCCTTTCGGGCTCCTTGCCGGGCGCGGGCGACTTTTCCAGCCGGGGCGCGGGGTGACAAGGCGGGGTTGCCGCCGCCGCAGAGGCAAATCAAGCCGGGACGAGCGGTTGCCGGCGCGCCCGCGCCCGTGCATCGTCGCCCGGCTCAATCGGGACCGCGCGCATGTATTACGAACCGGGCCGCACCGGCCACGGCCTGCCCTTCGATCCGTTCAAATCCTGCGTGGTGCCGCGCCCGATCGGGTGGATCTCCACACTCGGGCCGGACGGCGTTGCGAACCTCGCGCCGTTCAGCCAGTTCCAGAACATCACCTACAATCCGCCGATTGTCATGTTCGCCGCCAACCAGACGACCGACGGGCGCCGCAAGGACACGACGCGCAATGCCGAGGCCGAGGGCGCGTTCGTCTGGAACATGGCGACCTACGATCTGCGCGAGGCGGTGAACCTCAGCGCCCAGGAGCTGCCGGCGTCGGTGGACGAGTTCGAAATCGCCGGGCTCACCAAAGCGCCGTCGCGGCTGGTGCGTCCGCCGCGCGTCGCCGAATCACCCATCCATTTCGAGTGCATCTACATGCACACGCTGCGCCTGCCGGGCGAGGGCGTGATGGGAACCGTGGACGTGGTGTTCGGCCGGGTGGCGGCGATCCACATCGCCGACTGGGCGCTCACTCCGGAGGGCCGCATCGATGTCGCCTGCCTGAAGCCGCTCGCCCGTCTCGGCTATTACGAATACACCTTCGTCGAGCGCGTGTTCAGCATGGAAATCCCCGGCCCGGCGGCCATCAACGAGGGGCTGGAGGGCGCGATGGCGAAGGACCGCGCCCGCCGGGGCGCCTGAGGGTCGGCGCCGGCTCGGAAACAACCGAAAACGCATAGACGGGCAAAGCCGGGACGCCGATCGTTGCGGCCGGATCATGGCCGAAAGCACCGTCTCGGTTTTCACCGACGAGAACAACCTCGAGGCGGCGCTGCGGGCGCAGTGCCCGGCGCGGTTCGTCGTGCTGCGGCCGGGTCCGTTCCGCGCCGGGATGAGGCGGATCGCGCTGCGCCACCTGTCGCTTCTGCACCTCGACGAGCAGTTGCCGCGCATCGCCTTCGCGCGCCCGCCGACCGGGTCGGTGCTGATCGTGCTGCCGTTCGACCCGCACCCGGCGCAACGCTGGGCCGGCGTACCGCTCGTTCCGGGCGAACTGCTGACCTTGCACAAGCTCGCCGGCATCCATGCCTGGACCACCGGCCCCGCGCACACGCTCTTGTTATGCTCTGCGGCCGGCCAGCTTGGCCGCATCGGCGCACGGCTGAGCCGGGACGGCTTCGCTGTGCCCGAAGGCGTGTGGCGCTGGCGCCCGCAGCCAGACGCGCTCCGTGCGTTGCTCGCGCTGGTGCGGGCTGCCCTCCGCGTCGCCGAGATCCGGCCGGACGCGCCGACCGAGGCGGCGGCGGGCCGGGGTCTCGAGCGGCAGATAATCGAGTCGCTGGCCGAGATGCTTGGTTCGGCAACGCCGCATAGCAAGCCGAGGGATCTCATGCGCCGCTGCGCCGCAATGGGGTGTCTCGAAGAGGCGATCCGCACCGGCGAGTGGTCGCAGGCCGCGCTGGCTGACCGCACCGGCGTGGCTCCGCGCACGCTTCGGGCCTATTGCAAGGAAACCACTGGCCTCGGGCCGAGTACCTATGCGCGGCTCTCCCGGTTGCACGCCGTGCGCGAGGCGTTGCAAAACCCACCGCCCGGCGCATCCTCGGTAGCGGACCTCGCGCAGCGGTATGGATTTCGCCAACCCGGCCGGTTCGCGAGTTCCTATCGCAAGCAATTCGGCGAGCTTCCTTCGGCGGCCCGCAAGCGGACCGGCCGGACATAGCCACGAACGCGACCGTCAATAGCCGAACGACATAAGACCGTCAGTAACGGACCGTTGACCTAAATCAACAAAACGGATAGCAGGCTGGTCTAGGCGGATAACCGCCGAGCGGGGACCGTCCATGCCGTCGAGCGTACGCCTTCGCGTCAACGATCCCGACGAGCTGCGGGCCAATCTCCGTCCTGCCTACGGCGAGTACTTGTTGAACGGCCGCGGCACCTTCGTTGCAACTGTCACCAAGATCGACCTGCAACATGTCTGGATGCAGCGTTTGGAAGAGATTCTTCCACGCACTTGGCACATCGAGGCATCGGCCGAGCGGTTCGCGCTTATATTCGCCGCGCATCCGGTGCCGGCGATGCGCTACCGCGGCGCGGAGATGGGTGCGGACGAGCTCATGCTGCGCGCGCCCGGCGCAGATGTCTGGCACAACCTGAACGACCCGTCGGTGCTCGGCTCGATCTCCTTGCCGCGCGCCTTTCTGTATGAGCGAGGGCGCGCAACCGACGCCCTCGATAAGGCCGCAACCGTGGGTGTCCGCGTGATGCGCGTGGGCGCACCGATCATGTCCGCCCTGCGCCGTCTGCATTCGGCGGCAGCCGATCTGGCGGCGACGGCCCCGGAGCGAATCGAGAACTCGGGGGCGGCGGCGGGGCTTGAGGAATCGCTTTCTGAGATCTTCCTCGATTGCCTTACCGAAGGATGGACGGTGCCGGACCGCGCCGCCTCGCGCCGCCACGACCTGATCCTGCGGCGCTTCCGCCGGCTTATCGAGGGCCGGGATGGTGAGCCCCTTTATCTGAGCGAGGTCTGCGCGACACTCGGGGTGAGCAGCCGCACACTCCATGTCTGCTGCGTCGAGGCGATGGGCTACGGTCCGAAACGCTACCTGACGCTGCGGCGCCTGCACCTGGCGCGGCGGGCGCTGCGCGCCGCCGACCGGGCGAACTCCGTCACCGACATCGCCACCCGCTACGGCTTCTGGGAGCTAGGCCGCTTCGCAGTGACGTATCGCGCGCTGTTCGGGGAAGCGCCGTCCGAGACGCTGCGCGCCAAGCCCCGGTAGCGCCGCACGCCGCTTAGCCGAAACTGCATAGGCCGGCACTCCGCCGATCTGATACCGCGCCCGCGCATCGGCTGGCGAAGTCATGACGCACGCACTGGTTGAGAACGCCGCAGACACAAGCGAGGCGCCGCCCGGGATGCGGTGGATTCCCGGCGGCACGTTCCTGATGGGAGCGGAGGGAACCTATCCGGAGGAAGCGCCCGTACACCACGTGACGGTGAGCGGCTTCTGGATGGACGCCTGCGCTGTGACGAACGCCGATTTCGCTGCGTTCGTTCAGGCAACCGGCTATCGCACCATCGCCGAACGGCCGCCTGATCCTGCCGCCTATCCCGGCGCCAGGCGCGAGCTTCTGAAGCCCGGCTCTTTGGTGTTCTTCATGCCACGCGCCCCGGTGAACATGAACGACATCCACAGCCGCTGGGCCTATGTGCCGGGCGCAAGCTGGCGCGCGCCCGAGGGGCCGGGCAGCACGATCGAGGACCGCGCGAACCATCCGGCCGTGCACATCGCTTTCGAGGACGCGGTGGCCTATGCCGAATGGGCCGGCAAGGCCTTGCCCACCGAGGCCGAATGGGAATTCGCCGCGCGCGGCGGGCTGGAGGGCGCGCGCTTCTGCTGGGGCGACGAGTTCATGCCGGGCGGCCGCTACGTGGCCAACACCTGGCAGGGCAAGTTCCCGTTCCAGGATTTGGGCGCGGACGGGTTCATCGGACGCGCGCCGGTCGGCTCCTTTCCGCCCAACGGCTACGGCCTGTTCGATATGGCCGGCAATGTCTGGGAGTGGACCACCGACTGGTTCTCCGACCGTCATCCGGACCAGGCGGAGGCCCCGTGCTGCGTGCCGCGCGATCCGCGCGGCGGCGCCAAAGTGTTGAGTTACGACCGCGCGCAGCCGGCGATCCGCTTCCCACGCAAAGTGATCAAGGGCGGCTCCTATCTCTGCGCGCCCAATTATTGCCGCCGCTACCGACCCGCCGCGCGCCATCCGCAGATGATCGATACCGGAACCTGCCATATCGGCTTCCGCTGCGTGACACGCCCCGTCCGTCCCGCTTGCGAAGGAGTGGAACCATGATGATCTCCCGCCGTCACGCCGTAACGACCGCACTCAGCCTTTTGGGCACGAGCGCGCTGCACCCCGCCCGAGCGGAATGGGGATCGCAGATTGGCGGCGACATCGAGGGTCTCGACGGATTCCGGGAGGCGTTGGAGGCCTACATCTACGCATATCCGCTTGTGACCATGGAAATGACCAGGCGTGTCATGACCAATGTGTCCGCCCCGGACGGCACCCATGCGCCGATGGGTCAGTTTGCCCGAGTGCGGACCTATCCTGACGCATCGTTCCGGGACGTGACGGCGCCGAACGCCGACACGCTTTACACGACCGCATGGATCGACGTCGGCAAGGAGCCCTGGGTGCTGAGCATCCCGGATATGAAGGGGCGCTATTTCCTGTTTCCGATGCTGGACGGCTGGACCAACGTGTTCCAGGTGCCGGGCTCGCGCACGACGGCTACCGCCGCCCAGACCTACGCCATCACCGGGCCTGGCTGGACCGGCAAACTTCCGGCGGGGCTGACCGAGTACAAGTCACCGACCAATATGGTGTGGCTGCTCGGCCGCATCTATTGCACCGGCACGCCCGAGGACTACGTCGCCGTGCATGCCGAGCAGGACGCCTGCGCGCTCGTTCCGCTGAGTTCGTTTGGCAAGCCGTGGACGCCACCCACGCATTCTGTGGACCCGGTGATCGACATGAAGACGGCCGTCCGAGCGCAGGTCAGCCGCATGAGCGCGGTCGAGTATTTCGCGCTGTTCGCCGAGTTGCTCAAGACCAATCCTCCGGCGGCGGCGGATCGCCCAATCCTGCCGAAATTGGCGAAAATCGGGATCGTGCCCGGCCAGAGTTTCGACCGCAATCGCTTCAACCCCGATTTCGCCGCCCGTCTTCCCCAGCTCGCGCTCGATCGGATCATGCTGCACTTCCGCTTCAGCGACGGCGATGAGAAGGAAAGGAACGGTTGGAGTTACACCCTGAAAACCGGCCTCTACGGGACCGACTACCTGCAACGCGCCCTCGTGACGGCGATCGGCCTCGGTGCGAACAGGCCGCAGGATGCAATTTACCCCGTGTCGCAGGTGGATAGTGCAGGTAGCAGCTATGACGGAAGCCATAAATACGCGATTCGGTTCCCAAAGGGGCAGATGCCCCCTGCCAAGGGCTTCTGGTCCATCACGATGTACGACAAGGACTATTTCTTCGTGCCGAATGTGCTGAATCGCTACTCAATCAGCGAGCGGCAAAACCTGCAGGTTGACCGCGACGGCTCGGTGACGATCTACCTCCAGAAGGACTCCCCGGGTCCCGACAAGGAATCAAACTGGCTGCCCGCGCCCGCCGACAAATTCATTCTGATGATGCGACTATATTGGCCTGAGAAGGCTGCTCCTTCGATCTTCAACGGCTCATGGAAGCCTCCGGCGGTCGTGCGTGAACGCGTAAGTTGAATGCGACCGCTGGATCGCGCGACTGCGGATGCCTGCCGGACGACTATGGCCGCGTAACAAGATGGGGCTAAGCTGCCGCCCGGCAAGCACACCATCGTGTCCGACTGGAAGATGGTCCCGATCCTTTGTTGCGCGTCCGGCGTTCTCGGAGCAGCACTCGGCGAGGGCCGGCTGGCACGAATGTTCTTTGTCGAACGGGAACTTATGAGATAAAACCTAGCCGATACATCATTCCACCGGCTTCCCTTCAATGGAGGTTGACGTTGCATAGGTTTTGTCGGGCCGGGGCGGCCGCAGTCCTTGGCTGTCTCGGCTTGGTGCCGGCGCACGCACAGCAGCAATATCCGCTGATGGACCGCCTCGCCGACCGAGTGGTCCAGAAGTATCAGGACGCATCCTGCCCGCAGCTCGCCGCGCAGCGCGCGAAGCCGCCGGCTGGGCAGCGGGCGCAGATGGAGGCGCGCATGGTGGAGATGCTGCACCGGGATCCGCAGCTTCGGCAGGCGTTCATCGACCGCGTCGCCGCGCCGATCGCCAACAAGATGTTCGAATGCGGATTCATCCCATGAAACTCGCAAACGCGCTGGCTGCCGCGCTGACCGTCGCGACGCTTGCCGCCTGCACGAGCTCCGTGAAGGTCGGGCAGGAGGCGGTGGCGGGCCTGACGCCGGACGCCACGGTGGAGATGCACCAGGTGACGGCCGCCTTCATCGGCAGCGGCGGCGGCGGCACCGGGACGCTGTATTATCAGGGCAATGCCTACCCGTTCAGGGTCGGCGGCCTCGGCATCGGCGGCATCGGCGCTGCCGAGATGCAGGCGACCGGCGAGGTCTACAAGCTCGCCAGCTTGGCGCAGTTTCCGGGAACCTACGCGCAGGCCCGTTACGGCTACGCGCTCGGCAACCGCAGCGCCGGCGATCTCTGGCTGCAGAACAACGCCGGCGTCATCATGCACCTGCACGCCAAGCGCGAGGGACTGATGCTCAGCCTCGGCGGCGACGCGGTGGTGATCGCATTCCGCTGACACCGCGCACGCGCAGGCGGCGCCCTCGCGTCAGCTGCGCCGGGGCGCTGCTTGCCCTGCTGCTCGGCGCCGCCTGCCTTCGGGCAAGCATCGCCCGCGCCGGCGCGGGCGATGCGGCCGGCTCGGACAGCGTAACGGATTTGGCGGAAAAGCTGCAAAATCCGATCGGCAACCTGATCAGCGTGCCGCTCCAGAACAACAGTTTCCTCAATACCGGCCCGAACAAGGGGGTGCAGAACGTCTTGAACATCCAGCCGGTGATCCCGATCCATCTCAACCCCGAGTGGAACGTGATCACCCGCACGATCCTGCCGCTCGTGTGGAGCCCGTCGGGCCAGCCTTTCGCCACCGTCCCGTCGTTCGGCAGCGCGCCAACGGTGTTCTCGGCCGTGCTGTCCCCGGAGCACCCGGTCGATGGCTGGGTGTGGGGCGTCGGCCCGATCGCGCAGCTGCCGACCATCAGCAGCAAGACCCTCGGCTCGAACATCTGGGGTCTCGGTCCGGCCCTGGTGCTCGTGAAACATGCCGGCCCGATCGTCGCCGGGGCGCTGCTCAACAGCGTTTTTTCGCTCGGCGGCAACGCGGGGCCGACCGGCAGCAAATACAGCCTGCTGACGTTCCAGCCGTTCCTCAATTACAATTTCGGCGACGGCTGGTTCGTCGGCAGCGTGCCGATCCTTACCGCGAGCTGGCTTTCCGCCGGCACCAAATGGACGGTTCCGCTGGGCTTGCAGGGAGGGCGTTTGGTCAAGCTCGGCGGCAGGCTGCCGGTGAACCTGGTCGTCGGCGCCTATGACAACGTGGTGCGCGCGGCGGGTGCCGGAAACGTCGAGCTCCGCACGCAGATCACGTTCGTTTTCTGAGCTTGGTTCGGCTATGATCACGGGGCGCGCTGCCTCAGGTGATCTGTGCGGAGAACTTTCGACCATGCTTACGTGCGCCGGCCGAAGATTGGCCGGTGCGAATTGAGGAGGAGCGGATGAGCGGGTCGCGCGGGGTGCGAGCGGACCGATGAGCAACGCGCTGGAACAGCCGGCCCTGCCGGCGGCATTGGTGCGCCGCTCGCGCCGGATTTCGCCCTACTGGCTGGTCCCGCTCATTGCCGCGATCATCGCGGCTTGGCTCGCCTGGGACACGCTTTCCAGGGAGGGGCCCACCATCACCATCAGCTTCGAGGGCGCGGAGGGACTTCAGGCCGGCCAGTCGAAACTCAAGTACCGCGACGTGACCCTCGGCACGGTCAAGTCGATCGCGCTAAATGCCGATCATACGCGGGTTACAGTGACCGTCGCGACCGTCCGCCAGGCGACGCCGCTGCTGACCGAGGGCACGGTCTTCTGGGTGGTCAAGCCGCGGCTGTTCGCCGGCAATCTCAGCGGTCTCGAGACGCTGATCTCCGGCTCCTATATCGGTATGGTCCCTGGCAACGGGGGCAGTGCCCGCCGCGCATTCGTCGGCAGCGAAAACCCGCCCGTCCTCACTGTCGCCGTCCCCGGCCGCACCTTCCTTCTGAAGGCCGCGCGCCTTGGTTCGATCACGGTTGGCGCGCCGGTGATCTACCGCGACCTCAACGTCGGCGAGGTGCTCGGTTGGGACCTCGGCAAGATGGCGGAGGACGTCACCATCCACGCCTTCGTGCGCGCGCCGTTCGACTCCTACGTCAACAACAACAGCCGGTTCTGGGATGCCTCGGGCCTTTCAGTGAAGCTCGGTGCGGGGGGGCTCGACGTGCAGCTCGAGTCGATCCGCGCGCTGCTTCTGGGTGGGATCTCCTTCGAGACGCCGCCTGACCAAACCGCCGGCGCCGAGAGCCCCGAGAACCATCTCTTCCCGCTGTTTGCGAACAAGGAGGCGGCGATGAACGCCTCCTACACGCGGCAGATCCCGTTCATCGCCTATTTCCCCGGCTCGGTGCGCGGCCTCGTCAAGGGCTCGGACGTACTCATTCACGGGCTCAAGGTCGGGGAAGTCACCGATGTCGGCCTGCACTACGACGAAGCGAAGCAGGAAATCGTTGCCCCCGTGCATTTCACCGTGCAGCCCGAGCGGATCGTCGGCATCGGCCGCACGCCCGTCGGCGATCCGGAGGTGGCGGTGGACCTGCTGGTGCGCGACGGCCTGCGCGCCACGCTGCAAAGCGCCAACCTGCTGACCGGCGGCATGGTGGTGGCGCTCGACTTCATCAAGGACGCCAAGCCGGAAGAAGTGCAGCGAGAGGGCGATGCGTTCGTGCTGCCCACTTCCGAGTCGGTCGGTCTCGCCGGCATCGAGGCGTCGGCTTCGGAACTCTTACGGAAAGTGAACGCGGTGCCGCTCGACAAGATCGGCGCCGACCTCGCGCAGATGTCGGACGGGCTCAATCAACTGGTGAACGGCCCCGAGCTGAAACAGTCGCTCAGTCGGCTCAATGTGCTGCTGGCCAGCACGCAGGAGGCGGTGCGCCAGCTCGATGCTGGGCTTTCGCCCGCGGTGAAGAAGCTGCCGGCGCTGGTGGCCGATCTACAGAAGACGCTCAACGGCGCCGACACGCTGCTTGCCTCGCTGAACAGCGCCTATGGCGACAACACGCGCTTCAGCCGGCAGGTCGGCCAGTCACTGACCCAGCTCGATGATTTGCTGCGCTCGCTTCAATCCTTGTCCGATCTGCTCTCGCGCAACCCCGAGGCGCTGATCCGCGGCCGCCCCGGGAGCGGCACGGAATGAGCGTGCGTCGCGCCCGCGCCGCGCTGCCGGCGGCGCTCCTTGCCTTGCTCGGCGCCTGCACCTCGCCCAATCCCAACCTCTACACGATCGCGCCGGTGCCCGGTCCGGTGCAGCACGGCACCCCGAAGACCGTGCTCGTGCGTGACGTCGTGCTCGCGCGCTATCTCGACCGCACGCACATCGTGCGCTCGTCCGAGGATTACCGCCTGGCCGTGGAACAAAACGACTGGTGGGGCGAGCCGCTGCCGGCGATGGTCGGGCGCGTGCTGGTGCAGGAGCTCGGCCAGCGCCTGCCGGGTGCGGTCGTCTATGGCAGCGCGAGCCCGGTCGGGCTTGCGCCCGCGGCGACGGTCGATCTCAGCCTCGACCGTCTCGACGAAGACGCCGCCGGGCACGTGTTGGTGCAGGGTCTCGCCGGCGTGACCTTCGCCGGCAGCAAGGTCCCGCTCGCCAAGCCGTTCCGCTTCGCGGTTGTGCCGCCGGCGCCGGACACGGCGGGGGAGGTGGCGGCGATCAGCACGGGCATCGGCGAGCTCGCCGATGAACTCGCGGCGGCGCTTGCCGCCGGCCCGTCGCGCCGATGATGCCGGCGGCCAGCGCCGCGGCGCCCAGCCTGCGCGAATGCCCCGGCTGTGGGCTGTTTCAGATCTTGCCCGCGATGCGGGCCGGGGAGACGGCTCGCTGCGGCCGCTGCACCACGCCGCTGCGGCGCAGCCGCGCGCACACGTTCGACCGCAGCCTGGCGCTTACCGTCGCCGCTCTTGTGTTGCTGAGCGTGATGGCGACGAGCACGCTGATGAGCGTCGAGGAAGCCGGCATCAGTCGTTATGTCGGGCTGTTCGGCGGGCCGGAGGAGCTGGTGGAGCGCGGCATGGCGGCGCTCGCCGTCGCCGTGGCGTTCACCGTGCTGATCGCGCCGCTCTTGATGCTGCTCGGGCGGCTTTATGTGCTGCTCGGCCTTCGGCTGCGAACCCCCCCGGCGCACCTGCGGCACGTGTTCCGTTGGGCGGAGCGTTTGCGGCCCTGGGCGATGCTGGAAGTGTTCCTGTTCGGCGTGTTCGTGGCCTACGTCAAACTCGCCGATCTCGTGACGATCCGACTAGGCCCCGGCGCCTATGCGCTGATGGCGATCACATTCGTGCTGATTTGGGCCGAGGACGCGCTCGATCACGGCGCGGTCTGGAACGCGCTGCAGCAGGCACGCTTGCCCGCGCAAACGCGGCTGCTGAATCAGGAGGTGCTGTTGCGGGGTCTCGCCGGCTGCGATGTGTGCGGCCTGGTGTCCGCCCTGCATCGCAACGGCGCACATTGCCCGCGTTGCGGCGCGCCGCTGCATCCCCGCAAGCCGGCGAGCTTTGCACGCACTTGGGCCTTGGTGATCGCGGCGGCGATCCTCTATGTGCCCGCCAACGCCTATCCGGTTTTGACGGTGGTGCAGCTCGGCGCCGGCCAGCCGAGCACCATCCTCGGCGGAGTGGAGGAACTGTTCGCCGCGCAGCTTTATCCGCTCGCGGCGCTCGTGTTCGTCGCCAGCATCGCCGTGCCGATGCTGAAACTTGTCGGGCTCGCCGTCCTGATGATCTCCGCGCAGACCGGGCGGGCCGGCTGGCTGCGCGACCGCACGAGGCTTTACCGCTTCATCAGCGTGATCGGCCGCTGGTCGATGATCGACATTTTCATGGAATCTCTGCTCGGCGCGCTGGTGAAGTTCGGCACCATCATCACGATCGAGCCGGGGTTCGGCGCGGTGGCGTTCTGCGCCGTGGTGGTGCTGACGATCCTTGCTTCGGAAAGCTTCGATCCGCGGCTGATGTGGGACGCGGTGGAGGCGGTTTCTGCCGGCGCCGATTAGGGCGGGGATAACAAGTACCGCCTGCCGGTCATTCCCGCGCAAGAGTGGGTGAGGAGATCCTGGTGCGCCCCTCATCGTCATTCCCGCGAAAGCGGGAACCAAGAACGCCTGACGCCTTACAGGCCGCCTCGATGCCCGCTTTCGCACGCGGCAATGACGACCTGGCGCTAACTCGCTTTCCCTCACTCCTTCCCTGCTTCCCCGCCTCGCTCTGTCCTCGGCCGCGTCGAGGCCTCTAGAAACCCCTGCATCATCTTCTGCGCGAACTCCGAGCCGAGGCCCCATAGCGGCAGCCAGCTCCTGAGGCTCGCCGGATCGAGATGGCCCATCGCCTCGAGCGTCTGCGCCTGCAAACGCTCCATCACCGCCGCCTGCATCGGCTTCACGTCGGGCAGTCCGAGGAACTCGCGTGCCTCCTCGGGCGTGCAGTCGATCTCGATGTTGATCTTCATGGCCGCCGCCTCCCTCCGCCCCGGTCCGCGCGTGAGCTCGGCGGAGCCGCCAGCATAGCCGAGGGCCGCAGCGAAGTCAGAACCTCGCCCGGCCCTGCCCTCTGCGGACACGAGTTGACGTATAGGTTAAGATAATCTAGATTGCGTCACGCTGGTCCGGGTCGGAGCGGGAGGCGGCTGTGATCGAGGCGGAAACAGGGGTTCGGGCGGACGCCGGGGCGGCTTACCCGTGGCTGCGCTCCTACCCGCCGGGCGTGCGCTGGGACGTGCCGTTGCCACCGATGACGCTGGTCGAGGTGTTCGGCCACTCCGTCGCCCGCTTCGCGGCGCGGCCCTGCCTCGATTTCCTCGGCCGCGGCTGGACCTATGCGGAGGTGGGCGCGGAGGTCGCCCGCATCGCCGCCGGCTTGCGCGGGCTAGACGCGGGTCCCGGCGTGCGCGTCGGGCTCTGCCTGCCGAACGGGCCGCATTACGTGATCGCCTATTTCGCCGCGCTTTCAACCGGCGCGACGGTGGTGAATTTCAATCCGCTCTACACCGAGCCCGAGCTGGAGGCGCAGGCACGCGATTCCGGCACGGCGATCATGCTGGCCCCCGATCTCGAGCCGATCTTCGGCCGCGTGCTCGCCCTGCTGCGCCGTGGCGTGATCGGGCGCGTGGTGCTCTGCCCGTTCGCCGATCAGCTTCCGCGCGCGAAGGCGCTCGGATTCCGCCTGCTGAAGAGCCGCGCGATCGCCCGCGTGCCGGGCGGGGAGAGCCGGATCGTGAGCTGGGCAACGCTGCGCGCCACGCCGCCCTCTGCCGGCCTGCCGCGTCCACAGCCGGGCGATGTCGCCGTGCTGCAATACACCGGCGGCACCACCGGCGTGCCGAAGGGCGCGATGCTGACGCACGCCAACCTCGCCGCCAATCTGCGCCAAGTACAGGCATGGTCGCCCGATTGCGTGCCGGGCGAGGAGCGCATCATGGCGGTGCTGCCGTTCTTCCACGTGTTCGCGCTCACCGCGGTGCTCGGCGTGGGCATCGGCTGGGGGGCGGAGATCATCATGCTGCCGCGCTTCGAGGTGAAGCCGCTCCTGAGCGCGCTGCGCCGCAAGCACCCGACGATCTTTCACGGCGTGCCGACGCTGTTCAAGGCGGTGCTCGATCACGGCGTGACCAAGGAAGACCTCGCCTCGGTGAAGATTTGCATTTCCGGCGGCGCGCCGCTGCCCGCTGAGATCAAGCGCGTCTTCGATGCTGTCAGCGGGCGGCCGCTCGTCGAAGGCTACGGCCTCACCGAAGCCGCGCCGGTCTGTTTCTGCAATCCGGTGCACGCAGCGCGAACCGGCACGATCGGCCTGCCGCTACCCGGCGTGCGCGCCGAGATCCGCGCCCTCGATGATCCCGCGCGCGCGCTGCCGCCGGGCGAGCGCGGCGAGCTTTGCATCGCTGGCCCGAACGTGATGGCGGGCTACTGGAACCGGCCGGAAGAAACCGCCCAGGTGCTCGGCGCCGACGGGTTCCTGCACACCGCCGATATCGGCGTGATGGACGAGGAGGGGTTCGTCACCTTGGTCGATCGCGCCAAGGATCTGATCATCTGCTCGGGCTACAATGTCTATCCGCGCACGATCGAGGAGGCGCTTTACGCGCATCCCGACGTGGTGGCGGCGACGGCGGTCGGCATGAAGGACGCCTATCGCGGCGAGAGCCCGGCCGCCTTCGTGCAGCTCCGTCCCGGCAGCCGGGTCACCGTGGAGGCGTTGCGGGCGCATCTGAGGGAGCTTCTGTCGCCGATCGAGATGCCGCATTTGATCGAGATCCGCCCCGAGCTGCCACGCACCGCCATCGGCAAGCTCTCCAAGAAGGAACTCAAGGCGGAGCTTGCGGCGCGGGAGGCGGGCTGATGGCGGACAAGACGGCGAAGGCGGCGCGCGCGGCAAAGACGCTGTTCACGGTGAATGGCCTCGCCGAAGACCTCGGCGTCACCCCGCGCGCGATCCGCTTCTACGAGATGAAGGGGCTGATCGCGCCGCGCCGCGCCGGCACGACGCGCGTGTTCGACCGGCGGGACCGGGCACGGCTGCTGCTGATCCTGCGCGGCAAGCGGCTCGGCTTCTCGCTCGCGGAAATCCGCGAATATCTCGACCTGTATGACGCGCCGCAGGGCCATGTGCGGCAGATCCGCGTGCTGCTGGAGAAAACCCAGGAGCGGATCGCCCGGCTGGAGCAGCAGCGGCGCGACCTCGACCAGACGCTTGCCGAATTGCGCGAGGTGGCGCGGCAGGCAGCCGAGGCGCTGGCCGCGAGCGGGCCGCATGCCTTGCCCCACATCTCTTCCGCGCCAACCGATACCGACCGAGGAGCGAATTCATGACCGATGTGGTGATCGCGGCTTATCGCCGCTCGCCGTTCCATTTCGCGAGCAAGGGCGAACTCACGCGCGTGCGGCCCGACGATCTCGCCGCGCAGGTAGTGCGCGCCCTGGTCGCCGATACCAAGATCGATCCCGCCAGCATCGAGGACCTCGTGCTCGGCTGCGCCTTTCCCGAAGGCGAGCAGGGGCTGAACGCGGCGAAGCTCGTTTCCTTCATCGCCGGGCTGCCGGAGAGCGTCGGCGGCGCGACCGTCAACCGCTTCTGCGGCTCGTCGATGCAGTCGGTGCATCAGGCGGCCGGGGCGATCCGCATGGGAGCGGGTGCGGCGTTCATCTGCGCCGGGGTGGAGAGCATGACGCGCGTGCCGATCATGGGCTTCAACCCGATGCCCAATCCCGCGCTCGCCGCGCGCTATCCGCAGGCCTACATCTCGATGGGCGAGACGGCGGAGAATGTTGCGCGCCGCCATCAGGTCACGCGCGCTGATCAGGAGGCGTTCGCCGTCCGCAGCCACCAGAAAGCCGCCGCCGCCGAGCGCGAGGGGCGGCTCGAGGCCGAGATCGTGCCGATCGAGACCAAGGCGAAGCGCGTCGCCAAGGACGGCTGCATCCGCCCGGAGACGACGGCGGAGGGGCTCGCCGCGCTCAAGCCCGCCTTCCGCGCCGACGGCACCGTGACCGCCGGCACTTCCTCGCCGCTAACCGACGGTGCGACGGCGCTGCTCGTCTGCTCGATGGAATACGCGCGCGCCAATAGCCTGACCCCGCTCGCCAAGGTCAGGAGCATCGCGGTCGCCGGCTGCGCGCCGGAGGTGATGGGCATGGGCCCAGTCGGCGCCACGCGCAAGGCGCTCGATCGCGCCGGGATCACGGTGAAGGATCTCGACGTGATCGAGCTGAACGAGGCTTTCGCCGCGCAGGCGCTCGCCTGCATCCGCGAACTCGGGCTGGATGAAGCGAAGGTGAACCAGGACGGCGGCGCCATCGCGCTCGGCCATCCGCTCGGGGCGACGGGTGCGCGCATCACCGGCAAGGCCGCGCAAATCCTGCAACGCGGAGGCGGGCGCTATGCGCTGGCGACGCAATGCATCGGCGGCGGCCAGGGCATCGCGACCGTGCTGGAGGCGGTCTGATGGGTGCCGAAATCCGCAAGGTCGGCGTGATCGGCGCCGGGGTGATGGGAGCGGGCATCGCCGCGCAGGTGGCGAATGCCGGGGTTCCGGTCGTGCTGCTCGACATCGTGCCGGGTGCGGCGGCGAAGGCGATCGACACCATGCTCCGCACCGACCCCGCGCCCTTCATGCACAGGGGCGCGGCGCGGCTGATCGCGCCGGGCGACCTCGACGCCGACCATGCTCTGCTCGCCGAGTGCGACTGGATCGTGGAGGCGATCGTCGAGCATCCGAAGGCCAAGCGCGAGCTCTATGCAAAGCTGGAGGGCGTGCGCAAGGATGGGTCGGTGGTTTCCTCCAACACCTCCACGATACCGCTGCGCGTGCTGACCGAGGGGCTCGGCGCGCGCTTCGCCGCCGACTTCCTGATCACGCATTTCTTCAACCCGCCGCGCTACATGCGCCTGCTGGAAACCGTGCGCGCCCCGGCGACGCGCGATGACGCGGTGCAGGCGATCGGCGCGTTCTGCGACCTCCGGCTCGGCAAGACCGTCATCGCCGCCAAGGACACGCCGGGCTTCATCGCCAACCGCATCGGCGGCATGTGGCTGCAAGCGGCGGTCAACCACGCGATCGACCTCGGCCTGACGGTCGAGGAGGCGGACGCGGTGATGGGCCGGCCAATCGGCGCGCCGGCAACCGGCGTGTTCGGGCTGCTCGATCTGGTCGGCATCGACCTGATGCCGCATGTCGCGGCCAGCATGCGCGCGGTGCTGCCTGCGACCGACCCCTATGTGCGCGCGATGCGCGAGCACGAGCTGATCCTGCGGATGATCGCCGAAGGCCGCACCGGCCGGAAGGGCGGCAAGGGCGGGTTCTATCACCGCGCCCGCGCGCCTTCCGGCGAAAGCCAGCGCCGCGCGCTCGATCTTGCCACCGGCGAGTACCGCGACAGCGAGAAGGCCCGGCTCGACAGTCTGGAGGCGCGCGATCTGCGCGCGCTCGTGCAGCACAAGGACCGCGGCGGGCGTTATGCGCGCGCGGTGCTGCTCGATCTGCTTTCCTACGCCGCCGCCCTGGTGCCGGAGATCGCCGACAGCGTCGCCGATGTGGATGCGGCGATGCGGCTCGGTTACAACTGGACCCATGGCCCGTTCGAGCTGATCGACAAGCTGGGCGCCGCGTGGCTCGCCGAGACGCTGGCGGCCGACGGGCGCGAGGTGCCGCTGCTCCTGCGCCAGGTCGGCGCGGGCCCGTTCTATCGCGTTGCCGATGGCGTGCTGACGTGTTTCGGCACCGATGGCGCGTACCATCCGGTCCCGCGCCCGCCGGGCGTGCTGCTGCTCGCCGACATCAAGCGGCGCGGCCAGCCGCTGGCGAAGAACGCCAGCGCCTCGCTGTGGGACATCGGCGACGGTGTGGCGTGCCTCGAGTTCCACACCAAGATGAACGCGCTCGATCCGCTGATCGTGGAGATGCTCGGCAAATCGGTCACGATGGGCAGCAAGGGCGCGTTCCGCGCGCTGGTGATCCACAACGAGGGCGAGCAGTTCTCGGTCGGCGCCAATATCGGGCTCGCGCTGTTTGCCGCCAACATCGCCGCCTGGGGCCAGATCGAGGAGCTGATCGAAGCCGGGCAGAAGGCCATGCGCGCGCTGCGCGCAGCGCCCTTCCCGGTGGTCGGCGCGCCGTCCGGCATGGCGCTGGGCGGCGGCTGCGAAATCCTGCTGCATTGCGACGCCGTGCAGGCGCACGCCGAGACCTATGCCGGGCTTGTCGAGGTCGGCGTCGGCCTGATCCCCGGCTGGGGCGGCTGCACGGCGATGCTGCACCGCTGGGCGGAGAACGAGCGCGCGCCGAAAGGGCCGATGCCGCCGGTGGCCAAGACCTTCGAGATGATCTCCACGGCAAAGGTGGCGAAGTCGGCCTTCGAGGCGAAGGAGATGCTGATCTTGCGCGACAGCGACGGCATCACCTTCAACCGCGACCGGCTGCTGGCGGACGCCAAGGCGAAGGCGCTGGCGCTGGTCGCGAACTACGCGCCTGCCGAGGTGAAGCCGCTGCGCCTGCCGGGGCCCTCGGGCCGCGTGGCGCTGGAGATGGCCGTGCAGCAGCAGGCGGCGATGGGCCGCGCCATGCCGCACGACATCGTGGTGTGCGCCGCACTCGCCGAGACGCTGAGCGGCGGCGAGGCCGACATCACCGAGGAGACCAGCGAGGAGGCGCTGCACGCGCTGGAGCGCCGCAACTTCATGGCGCTGCTCAAGACGCCGGCGACGCTCGCCCGCATCGAGCACATGCTGGAAACCGGCCGGCCGCTGCGGAATTAGCGACGAATGCAACCTACTTTTCCTGCCACGTCAGGGCGAGCGCCAGGCGAGCGGCGCGGAGCAATCTCTCGCGGATAGGGGATTGCTCGGACCGGCTGCACGGGCCGCGTAATGACAATGTCGGCGCGACGACGGAGAGACCGAGGAGTCTAAGGAACCAACCCCATGCCCATCTACGCCGCGCCGCTGCGCGATATGCGTTTCGTCCTGAATGAGCTTGCCGGGATCGACCGGCTGCGCGCCCTGCCGGGCTGCGCCGAGCTCGGCCCCGAGCTCGTCGATCCGATCCTGGAGGAAGCGGCTAAGTTCTGCACCGAGGTGCTGCTGCCGCTCAACCGCAGCGGCGACGAGGAAGGCTGCACGCTGGAGAACGGCGTGGTCCGCACGCCGCGCGGCTTTCCTGAAGCCTACCGCGCTTTTTGCGAGGGCGGCTGGACCGCGCTCGGCGCCGATCCCGAGTATGGCGGCCAGGGCTTGCCGAAATCGGTCGGGCTGCTGGTCGAGGAGATGATCTGCGCGACCAATCTCTCCTTCGGCATGTATCCGGGCCTTTCGCACGGCGCCTACATGGCGCTCGCCAAGCACGGCAGCGCGGAACAGAGGGCGCTTTACCTGCCGAAGCTCGCCAGCGGCGAATGGGCCGGCACGATGTGCCTGACCGAGCCGCAATGCGGCACCGATCTCGGCTTGATCCGCACCCGCGCGGTGCCGCACGCGGACGGCAGTTTCCGCATCACCGGGGGCAAGATTTTCATCAGCGCCGGCGAGCACGATCTCGCCGACAACATCGTGCATCTGGTGCTGGCGAAATTGCCGGACGCACCCGCCGGCACGCGCGGGATCAGCCTGTTCGTGGTGCCGAAGTTCCTGCCCGGTGCGGACGGGCGGTGCGGCGCGCGCAATGCCGTCGCTTGCACCGCGCTCGAACACAAGATGGGCATCAAGGCGAGTGCCACCTGCGCGCTGGCGTTCGACGAGGCGACCGGCTGGCTGGTCGGCCAGCCGCACAAGGGCTTGTCCGCCATGTTCACCATGATGAACGAGGCGCGGCTCGGGGTGGGTATCCAGGGGCTCGGCATCGCGGAAATCGCCTATCAGAACGCGCTCGCCTATGCGCGCGAGCGGCTGCAAGGCCGTGCGCTCGGCAGCCCCGCCGATCCGGCGCGCGCCGCCGATCCGATCATTGCGCACCCCGATGTGCGGCGGATGTTGCTGACGATGCGCGCCATGGCGGAAGGCTGCCGTGCGCTCGCCGCGCTTGCCGCACTCGCGCACGACACCGCCGAACGCCATGCGGACGCCGCCGAGCGCCAGCGCGCCGACGACTACGTTCAGCTCATGACGCCGATCATCAAGGCGCTGTTCACTGACACGGGCTGGGAGGCGGCCGCGCTCGGGATGCAGGTGTGGGGCGGGCACGGCTATATCCGCGACAACGGCATGGAGCAGTTCGTCCGCGACGCGCGCATCACGCAGATCTACGAAGGCACGAACGGCATCCAGGCACTCGATCTGGTGGGGCGCAAGATGGGCGCGCATGGCGGGCGCTATCTGCGCGCCTTCTTCCATCCCGCGACGGAGTTCATCGAAGCCAACGCGCACGCGGCGGAGATGGCGGAATTCATCCAGCCGCTCGCCAAATCGTTCGGCCGCTTGCAGCAGGTAACGGCGCAACTCGCCCAGCGCGGCCTTGTTGATCCGTTCGAGGCGGGGGCGGCGGCCAGCGAGTATCTGCGCTTGTTCGGGCTCGTGGCACTCGCCGATGCGTGGGCGCGCATGGCGAAGATCGCGCTTGCGCGCCAGCAGGAGGACGCCACGGGCTTCTACCGCGCCAAGCTCGCCACGGCGCGCTTCTTCATGCAGCGCATCCTGCCGCAAACGAGTGCCCTGACGGCTGCCGTGCTTGCCGGCGGGGCGACGCTGCGCGCGTTCGAGGACGCGGCGTCGTGGGGGTAGGCGGCACAGACCACGGCGCCGGGTCCTCGCGACTAGTTGTCAGTCGTCATGGCCGGGCTTGGCCTCGCCGCCTTGCATGACGGTTACGGCGCGATCGCCCCGATCAGCGCCCCGCTCATGCAGGTGGCGAGCGTGCCGGAGAGGATGGAGCGCATCCCGAGCTCTACCACCTCCGCCCGCCGCCCCGGCACCATCGCGCCGAGGCCGCCGATCATGATGCCAAGGCTGCCGAAATTGGCGAAGCCGCAGAGCGCGTAGGTCAGGATCAGCCGCGTGCGCGGTGCGAACGCCGCGGGCGGCAGCGCGGCGAGGTCGCGATAGGCGACGAACTCGTTGAGCACGGTCTTGGTTGCCATCAGCCGCGCCGCCTCGGCGCTTTCCGCCCAGGGAACCCCGATCAGCCACATCACGGGGCGGAAGGGCCAGGCGAAGATGCGTTGCAGGCTGATCGCCTCGCCGCCGAAGGCGGGCAGCAGGCCGAGCGCGATGTTGACCATCGCCACCACCGCCACGGCGACGATCAAGGTGGAGACGATGCCGATCAGGATCGGAATCCCCGCCGCCGTCCCCTGCACCAGCGCGTCGAGCGAACTCGCCGCGCGGTCGGCCGCGACGAGCCGCGCCTCGTCGCGCGCGGGTGGCGCGGCCGGAACCATCAGCGCGGCGACCGCGAGCGCGGCGGGCGTGGAGATCACGGAGGCGGTGAGGATGTTGCCGAGCGCGTCCGGGACCAGCGGCGACAGGAACCCCGCGTAGATCACCATCACCGTGCCCGCGACGCCCGCCATGCCGCAGCTCATCAGCGCGAACAACTCGCCCCGCTGCATCCGCTCCAAGTAGGGGCGCACCAAAAGCGGCGCCTCCACCATGCCGACGAACACGTGCACCGCCGCGCCGAGCGCCAAAGCCCCGCCGATCCCGAGCACGCGCCGCAGCAGCCAGGCGAAGGCGGCGGTGATCCGTTGCAAGACGCCCCAATGAAACAGCAGCGCGCCGAGCGCGCTGATCAGCAGCACGATCGGCAGCGCCTGGAAGGCCAGGATGAAGCTCGCGCCGGGATGCGACTCCGCGAAGGGCAGGGGGGCGCCGCCCAGATAGCCGAAGACGAGGCCCGTCCCGGCGTCGGTCGCCGCTTGCAGCGCGTCGGCGGAGCGGTTGAGCAGCTGCAACAACGCCCGCGCCGGCGGCAGATAGAGAAGCACGAGCGCCAGCACGATCTGCAAAGCTACGCCGCCGCCGACGGTGCGCCAGCGCACGGAGAGGCGCCGCTCCGACGCCGCCCAGGCGACGCCGAGGCAGGCGGCCTCGCCCAGCACGGCGTGCAGCATCAGCGGCGCTGGTTGAACGGATAATAGGGCGGGAACTCGCCCACCTGCGCCATATCGACCTCGACCATGCTCAGCCCGCGATGCGCCAGCGCCTTCGCGACCGTCGCGCCGAACGCATCTGCCCGCTCCACTTTCCAGAACGGAATCTCGGCCAGCGCCGCCAGCCGGCCGAGATCGGGGCTTTGCAAATCGGCATAGAAGCGGCGCCCCTGCGTCGCGTCCTGGATGCGCTTGATCACCCCGTAGCCCTGATCGTTCATGATGACGAGCGTGAGGTCGATCCGCTCCTGCACGGCGGTCCACAGCTCGCCGACATTGAGGAAGAAGCCGCCGTCGCCGGTCAGCACCATCGTCTTGCGGCCTTGGGCCGCGAACGACGCGCCGATGCCGAGCGGGAATCCCTGGCCGATGCCCGCGCCGACCGGATAGACGTTCTGGCGCGGGTCGTAGATCGGGAAGATGCGGTTGCCCCAGGTGGAGTTGGCCTGCGTCACGTCGCGCGCCCAGATCGCGTCCTTCGGCAGCACGGGCCGCAGCTGGTCGGCGAAGCTGCCATAGACGCCGAGCGAGGCGAGGTACTCCGCCCGCACCTTCTGCTTGAGGTCGGCGAATTCGCGCTGATAGGCGGGATCGACCGCGAGCCGCCCCTCGATCCGTTGCAGCAGCCCGGCGAGTGCCAGCTTGGTGTCGCCGCAGAGAAAATACTCGTTCGGGTAGGTGCGCCCGTTTGCCGCCGGATCGAGGTCGATCTGCACGATGTGCTCCGGCAGCTTGACGGCGAAATCGCCGGTCTCCTGCCCGCGCACGCGCGCGCCCACGACCACCAGCAGGTCCACGGTCCGGTAGAATTCCTGGATCGCCGGCAAGCCGTTGCCGTGCAGCGCGCCGAGGCTGCGCGGATCGTCCTCCGGCACCACGCCGCGGCCCTGGAAACTGTTGACCATCGTGAAGCCGAGGTCGAGCAGGCGGCGCACCTCCGCGGCGCAATGGCGCGCCCCGGCGCCGATCCATAGCATCGGCCGCCGCGCGCGGGCGACACGGGCGGCAAGCTCGTCCAATTCGTGCGCGGCGGGCACCTTCGGCGCCGGCAGCGGCAGCGCGAAACCGTCGAGCAGCGCGGGGCGGGGGATCGGCGCGCGCTGCAGGTCGATCGGCACCTCCACGCTGACCGGCCCCATCGGCGGCGTGAGCGCATCGACGGCGGCGCGCGTGAGCACGCCGAACGCCTGCTCGGCGCTGCGGATGCGGTAGGCGGATTTGGAGACCGAGCGCAGCATCCCGAGCTGGTCATAGGGGTCGTGCACGGTGCCGAGCTCGCGATCGGCATGCTTGGTCGCGGTGTGGCCGGTGATGTGCAGCACGGGCGAGCCGGCGAAGCGCGCCTCGATCAACCCGCCCACGGCGTTGGCGGCACCGGGGCCGGTGGAGGAGAACACGACGCCCAAGCCGCCGGAGACGCGCGCGAAGCCGTCCGCCATGTGCGCGCCGCCCATCTCGCCGCGTGCCATCACGAAGCGGATGGCGTTGCGCCGGCCGATGCCGTCCAGCATCGGGATGTTGTGGACCGAAGCGATGCCGAAAACGGTCGAAACGCCGCAGGCGGCCAGGAACTCCGCGACGAGATCGCCCACGGTGTAATCGCTCGCCATTCCGCCTTCCTCCGTTTGCCGGGCCGCAGGCTGAGACAGTGCCGCTTGAGCGTCAATCTTCCGCCAGCACCGGATCGGCCATCGCGAAACGTGGCAGAACGTCGGCGGGCGGGATGGCGCGCGTGATGAACACCAGCCGGTCGCGCGGTGCGGCCTCGGGCCATGCACCGAGCCATTCCGGCGCATAGAGCGTGTGCTGCACGGCATGGATCACGGCCGGGCGGTCGGGCCGGTCGGCGAAGCCGATCAGGCCCTTGACGCGCAGCAGGTCCACGCCGCGCTCGCGCGCCAGGCCGCCGAGCGCGCGGGCGAAATCGAGGCGCGAGATCGGGCGGCGGAGCGCGAGGGTGAAGGTCTCGAGCCCGTGGCTGTGCGCGGCGGGCGCGGCGAACAGGCGCCGGCGGAATTGTGCGTCTTGCTCGATGAACAGCGCCGCCGCCGCGTCGGCCTCGGCCGCGCTCTCGATCGCGGCGCCCGGATTGATCGCCGCGAGCCGTGCCCGCAGCGCCGGCTCGGCGGGCAGGAGATCGGTCTTGGTCAGCAGGATTCGATCCGCGAGCACCGCCTGGGCAGTGGCTTCCGCGAAGCGGTCGAGCGTGGCGAGCCCGGCGACCGATTCAACGGTCGTGACGACCCCCGCTAGCCGCAGCGCCCGCTCCAGTCCGGCATCGGCGCCGAGCGTGTAAAGAATGGGCGCCGGTTCAGCGAGTCCGCTCGTTTCGATCACCACGCGCCGGAACGGCGGCACGCTGCCTTCCGCGCGGCGCGCGAGCAGATCGTAGAGCGTGGCGACAAGGTCCTGCCGCACCGCGCAGCAGAGGCACCCGCTGCCGAGCAGCGCCACCTGCTCGGTCACCGTCTCCACCAGCAGGTGATCGAGCCCCACCGCGCCCCATTCGTTCACGATCACCGCCGTTTCCGCCATCCCTGGCGCGGTCAGCGCGCGACGCAGGAGCGTGGTCTTTCCGCTGCCGAGGAAGCCGGTGAGGATGGTCAGGGGCAGGCGCACTCGGTCTTTTCCTTTGGCTAGTCCATGCGAAGCGCGAGCGTAGCCGATGATGCCGACGGTAGGCGCGAGCGGCGCTCGGTATAACGCGCCCTCACCCCTCACGCTGCCCCTCCTCCCCTCCCGCGCAGCGGGAGAAAGGGGAGGAAGGAAGGCCGCCGCCCGCTTAACGGCTTATCAACCTTTTCATGCTCTACTGGGCGGATGGAGCTGGCTGCTGCCTCCTCGCCTGAGCGGCTGATCGAATGGACGCGGGTCCTGTTTGAGGATCTGCGCCGCAACGTGGCCGAGGCGCACCGCACCATGCCGGCGGGCCTGGTTCTGCTGATCTGGAA
>DASRBI010000003.1:0-35239 GCA_035685165.1 Acetobacteraceae bacterium | reverse complement strand
CGCGCCCCAAGGAGGAGCTGCTGCGGCAGCTGGCGGAGGTGCGCGCCTGGCTGCGGAGCGAGGCGGCGGCGGCGGGGCGCCCGCCCAAGGCGGCGGACGACGGGTTTACGTGAGCCGGCGCGCTGGCGGGGCGGATTAGGGAGCTCATTCTGGCCAATATAATAACGTTTGATAGGTAATGGACTGCGCCGGCACGCGGCGGGCGCGAAGGAGACACGGAGGGCCGCGGAGGGTTCGGTCGTCCGCCGCTGCTCGCGCTGTCCTCCGCGTGCGACATCGGGCGTGGCGAATCGCTTGCGGGCAGGGGCCATCAAAGACCAAGCCTCTGCAAAATCCCCATCGCCGCCGCCGGATTCCGTGCCTTATGGCCGCTGATCACGAACAGGAACACGTCACGCGCCACGCGCTCCGCCTCGCCGCCGATGCGCGCGAGGTCGGCCGGCTCGCCGCCCGCCGCCCAGACCCGGCACCGCTCAGCCCAGCGATCGAGCGCCTTCGGGGCATAGCCCGCCTCGTCGCGCGCATTCGTACCCATGATCCGCGCATAGACGAAATCCGCGGTCACGTCGGCGATCTGCGGATAGTCGCAATCCACCGCCGTCACGATCGCAACCCCGAGCGCGCGCGCCATCGCGACGAACTCCGGCACGGCGAAGCTCGGGTGACGCACCTCCACCGCGTGGCGCAGCCGCCGCCCCTCGACCGCACGCGGCAGCAGCCGCAGGAAGGCCGCGAAATCCTCCGGTTCGAACGTCTTGGTCGGCGCGAACTGCCAATTGATCGGCCCCAGCTTCTCGCCGAGCGCCGCCACGCCGCTCGCGATGAACCGCATCACCGCATCCCCGGCCTCGGCCAGCACGCGCCGGTAGGTCGCGTAGCGCGGCCCCTTCAGCGCGAAAACGAAGCCTGCCGGCGTCTGCGCGTGCCAGCGCGCAAAGCTCGCCCGCGTCTGCGTGCGGTAAAACGTGCCGTTCACCTCGATCGCGGTCAGGTGCCGGCTGGCGTATTCGAGCTCGCGCTTGTGCGGCAGGTCCGGTGGGTAGAACGCGCCGCGCCAGGGCGCATAGGTCCAGCCGCCGACGCCGACGCGAATGCGTCCCGCTGCCTCAGTGCGGGCGGCGGAAGACGATGCTCGCGTTCGTGCCGCCGAAACCGAAGCTGTTGGAGAGCGCGACATCGATCTTGCGCTCCTGGGCTACGTTCGCCACGCGGTCGATCACGCTCTCCCGGCTCGGCTCATCCAGGTTGAGCGTGGGCGGGGCCACATTGTCGCGGATGGCGAGGATCGAGAACACCGCCTCCGCGGCACCCGCCGCACCCAGCAAATGCCCGATGGCGGATTTGGTGGAGGACATCGCAAGCCCGCGCGCCGCGTCGCCGAACAACCGCTCCACCGCCTCGAGCTCCAAATCATCGCCGAGCGGCGTCGAGGTGCCGTGCGCGTTCACGTATTGCACGTCGGCCGGATCGAGCCGGCCGTTTCTCAGCGCCGCCTTCATCGAGCGGAACGCGCCGTCATGGCCCTCGGCGGGCGCGGTGATATGGTGCGCGTCGCCGGACATGCCGTAGCCGGAGATCTCGGCGTATATTTTCGCGCCCCGCGACTTGGCGTGCTCGTATCCCTCGAGCACGAGCACCGCCGCGCCCTCTCCCATCACGAAGCCGTCGCGGTCCTTGTCCCACGGCCGGGACGCCTTTTGCGGCGCGTCGTTGAAGCCAGTGGAGAGCGCGCGGGCCGCGCAGAACCCGGCGATGCCGAGCTCGTTCACCGCCGCTTCCGCCCCGCCCGCCACCATCACGTCGGCATCACCGAGCGCCACCAGCCGTGCGGCGTCGCCGATCGCGTGCACGCCGGTCGCGCAGGCCGTGACCGCAGAATGATTGGGGCCTTTGAAACCGTATTTGATCGAGACATGGCCCGAGGCGAGGTTGATGAGCGCGGAGGGGATGAAGAAGGGGGACAGCCGGCGCGCCCGCCCTTGCGAGACCAGCACCGAGCCCTCGTAGATCGTCTGCAAGCCGCCGATCCCCGAGCCGATCATCACGCCGGTGGCGTTGCGCGCCTCCTCGTCCCCGGGCTGCCAGCCGGAATCTTCAACCGCCTCGGTGGCGGCGATCAGCGCGAGATGGATGAAGCGGTCCATCTTTTTCTGGTCCTTGACCGGAATCCACTCGCCGAGATCGAGCCCGCCCTCCGCCTTGCTGCTCTGCGGCACCTGCCCTGCGATCCGGCAGGGCAGATCCTTGGTGTCGAAGGACTGGATGGCACCGATCCCAGACTCCGCGTTGGTCAGCCGCCGCCACACATGCTCGACCCCGAGGCCGAGCGGGCAGACGATTCCCATCCCGGTCACGACCACACGCCGCATCGTGACGTCCCCCCGCGCGGGCGCCCGCTCAGGCGCTCTTCTGCTTCTCGATGTAGTCGATCGCGTCCTTGACGGTGCTGATCTTCTCCGCCGCGTCCTCGGGGATCTCCACGCCGAACGCCTCCTCAAAGGCCATCACCAGCTCGACCGTGTCGAGGCTGTCGGCGCCCAGGTCGTCGATGAACGACGCCTCGGGCGTCACCTTGGACTCCTCCACCCCCAAATGCTCGACCACGATCTTTTTCACCTTGTCGGCGATCTCGCTCATCTCTTTCTCGACTCCTGCAACGGATAATCAGTCGGCCCGGCCAGCCGGCGCCCTGGGCGGGATTGCGGAGCCGGCACCACGCGCCAGCGCCCCGAATCAAAGGTCCGCGCGCTTAGCATGGTTCCCCGCCGCGCGCCAGCGCGGGGGTCACAGCATGGCCATCCCGCCGTTAACATGCAGGGTTGCGCCCGTCACCCAGCCCGCCTCCTCCGAGGCGAGATACACCACCGCTGCCGCCACGTCCTCCGGCCGCCCCATCCGCCCGAGCGGGATCGCCCCCAGGATGCGCGCCCGCGTCTGCTCCCCGAGCACCTGGGTCATGCGCGTGTCAATCATGCCGGGGGCAACCGCGTTCACCGTGACGCCGCGCGGCGCCACCTCGTGCGCCAGCGCCTTGGTCAGTCCGACAAGCCCCGCCTTGGCAGCGGCGTAGTTGGCCTGCCCTGCGTTGCCGGTCGCCCCGACGATCGAGCCGATCGCGATCACCCGTCCGGCGCGGCGGCGTAGCATCCCGCGCAGCGCCGCCTTGGCGAGCCGGAACGGCGCGATCAGATCGACATCCAGCACCGACTGGAAATCCGCATCGTCCATGCGGAGCGCCAGCATGTCGCGGGTCATGCCAGCGTTGTTCACCAGCGCCCAGAGCGGACCGGCCGCCGCCTCGGCGCGCTCCACCAGCGCCTCGGCCTCCGCTGGCACGCTGAGATCGGCGGCGCAGACATGCGCTCGCTCACCCAGCTCCGCCGCCAGCGCCGCCAGCGCCTCGGCCCGGGTGCCCGACAGCACCACCGCGGCCCCCTGCGCGTGCAGCGCGCGGGCGATCGCCCCGCCGATGCCGCCCGAGGCCCCGGTCACGAGCGCGGCTTTGCCGTCCAGGCGGAACATCAGGCGAGCGCCTTCAGCAAGCTCTCGATCTCGGCCGGGGTTCCGGCCGCGGCGACCGCAACATCCGGAGCGATTCGCCGCACCAGGCCCGACAACACCTTGCCGGCGCCGAGCTCAATGAAGCTGTCCACTCCGAGCGCGGTCATCGCCTGCACCGACTCGCGCCAGCGGACGGTCGCCGTGACCTGCTGCACGAGCAGCGAGACGATGTCGGAGGGCGCGGTCGCCTTGGCCGCCGAGACATTGGCGATCAGCGGCACGGCGGGGGCGCGCGGCGGCGTGTTGGCCAGCGCCTCGGCCATCGCGTCCGCCGCCGGGGCCATCAGCGCGCTGTGGAAGGGGGCGGAGACCGGCAGCAGCATCGCCCGCTTTACGCCGCGCGCCTTGGCGGCCTCGATCGCCCGTTCCACCGCGCCGCGATGGCCCGAGATGACCACCTGCCCGCCCCCATTGTCGTTGGCCGGTTCCACGACCTCCCGCGCATGGTCCTCGGCGTCCGGCACCGGGGCGGCGGCGTCGCAGATCGCCTGCGCCGCCTCCAGATCGACGCCGATCAGCGCCGCCATTGCCCCCTCGCCCGCCGGCACCGCCTTCTGCATCGCCTGTCCGCGCAGGCGCAGAAGCCGCGCCGCCTCGGCGATGTCGAACGCGCCGGCGGCGGCGAGCGCGCTGTATTCCCCGAGCGAGTGCCCGGCCACAACCACCGCCCGGTCGCGGAGGCGGAACCCGCCCTCGGTCTCCAGCACGCGCAGCGTCGCGAGCGACATCGCCATCAGCGCGGGCTGGGCGTTCTCGGTGAGCGTCAGCTCCTCGCCCGGTCCCTCAAACATAAGTTTCGAGAGCTTCTGTTTCAGCGTTTCGTCCACTTCCTCGAACACCTCGCGCGCCGGGGCGAAGGCGGCGGCGAGGTCGCGGCCCATCCCGACCGACTGGCTTCCCTGACCGGGGAAGATGAACGCGTGGACGGGCATGGCGAAACAGAACCCCTGCGGGAGTGTGGACGGCGGCGCGGCGTAACGGCGCGCCGGTGGGCTGTCAACGCGGCGCCCGGCCGGAGTTCGTGTGGTCCTCTAGCGCGGCCGAAAGCGCCGTCCCCAGCGCATCGAGTTCGCTGAGCATCCACTTCTGATAGTTCATTCGCAATGGCTCGGTCTCGGTCACGGGAACGGTCGGGATGTTGTCGCGCTTCGCCAGCGCGCGCAGCCGATCCACGGCGGTGTCGGTCGTCTGGCTGTTATAGATGAGCGCCTTGATCCGGCGGCTATTCAGGTCGCGCTCGAATGAGGCGACGTCGCCGATCGAGGGCTCGGTATCGTTCATCACCGCGAGCGCGAACCCGGGCTCCAGCACCTTGAGCCCGATGGCCGCGGCCATGTAGCCGAACACGGGCTCGGTCGCCGCCACTTCGGTGCCGGCGTAGCGGGCCTTGAGCGCGGCGATCTTGTCGTCGATCGGCTTGAGCGAGGCGAGGAAACGCTGCAGGCGCCCCTCGATCGCCGCCTGCGCTCCGGGATCGACCTTGACCAGCGCGGCGGCGACCGCGCGGGCCAGCGCTGGCGCGGCGAGGGGATCGTACCAAAGGTGCGGGTTCGCACCGGGCTTGGCGCCGAGCAGCGTCGCCACGACGATCACGGTGTGCGCCGCATTTGGGCTCGCGGCCAATAGCCGCTCCATCCAGCCGTCGTAGCCGATGCCGTTGTAGACCACGATCGCGGCGCCGGCGACCGCGCGGGCGGTAGAGGGCGACGGCTCGAATTCGTGCGGGTCCTGATCGGGGTTGCTCAGGATGGCCGCGGTGTCCGCCGCCGGACCGGCGACCTGCGCGGCGATGTCGGCGTACATGTTCTCGGCGGCGAGGATCCGCACCTTCGCCGCGGCCGGCAGGCTGATGAACCAAAGCAGGGCGGCCACCGCCGGCACAAGTTTCACTGCAACGCTCCTCCTCATCTCACGCACAGCGGCCTCGGTCCACCGGCTGGAAATGGATAGGTAAGAACGTCCGTTGGCCGGCCGGCAAGCCGCAAAGTTCCCAACCGACTCGAAGCTTTGGGATTTCGCGACGGCTCCGTCTGTGGTTCATTACGCTCCTCTGTAGATCGGAGGCGCGCTTGGCGGGGCGTTCGAAGGAGCCGCGGGAGACGACGCGGCGGCCCGCACCCGTCCGGCTGCGGGCCCTCTGGAATCCGGGCTGATGAGGCCGGCCGCACGCCCGCTGAGCGCGGTTGCGCTCGTGCTGTTGCTCCCCGGCTGCCAAGTGGGCCCAGATTTCAAGCCGCCCGCCGCACCCGTCGCCGCCGCATGGCTCGAGTCCGGCGATCCGCGCGTGCGGACCAACCACCAGAATTACGAACGCTGGTGGACTGTGTTCAACGACCCCGCGCTCAACCGGCTGGTCGATCTCGCCTACCACCAGAATCTCAGCCTGATGGCTGCCGGCACGCGCGTGCTGCAAGCGCGGGCCGAACTCGGCGTCGCGATCGGCGAGTTTTATCCGCAAAGCCAGCAGCTCGGCGCCGACGCCACCTACAACCGGCTGAGCCATGTCGACGCATCCGCCAATCCGCTGTTTGCACTCAACAATTTCTGGCACGCCTCGCTCGGCACGCAGATCGCGTGGGAGCTCGATCTCTGGGGCAAGTTCCGCCGTGGCGTCGAATCCGCCGATGCCGCCTACCTCGCCTCGATCGCGACCTATGACGATGTCCTGGTCACGCTGATCGGCGATGTCGCGAGCACCTATATCGGCATCCGCACCCTCCAGCAGCAGATCATCATCGCCGAGGAGAACGTGGTGCGGCAGCGCAAGGCGCTGCAAATCGCGCAATACCGCTTCCACGGCGGCGCCACCACGGCACTCGACGTCTATCAGGCCGAGAATGTCCTGGCGCAGACCGAATCGACCATCCCGCAGCTCCGGGCGCAGCTCCAGCAGGGCGAGGACGCGCTGCGCGTGCTGCTCGGGCTGACGCCCGGCTCGCTCGACGCGCTACTCGCCGGTCCGCCGACGATTCCCGTGCCGCCCGCCGATGTGGCGGTGGGCATTCCCGCCGACCTCATCCGGCGGCGCCCCGACGTTCGCAGCGCCGAGCTCGCCGCCGCGGCGCAGAGCGCGCAGATCGGCATCGCCAAGGCCGATCTGTTTCCCGCCTTCTCGCTGACCGGCTCGTTCGGCACGAGTGCGGCCACTTTGGGGGCCGGCCGCTTGAACCAGGTGTTTACGGCGCCCGCCATCCAGTTCGCCTTCGGGCCTTCCTTCACCTGGCCCGTGCTCAATTACGGACGGATCACCAACAATGTCCGCGTACAGGATGCGGCGCTGCAGACGCTGCTCTTGCAATACAAGAACACGGTGCTTGCCGCGCAGCAGGACGTGGAGAACGGCCTCGCTGCATTCCTGCAAGGACGCCGGCAGGTTGATTTCCTGCGCCAGAGCGTCGCCGCCGCCGCCGCCGCGCTGCGCGTCGCGATCGATCAATACACGCTGGGCAGCCGCGACTTCACCACCGTCCTCACCGCCGAGCAGAACCTCTTGCAGGCGCAAAGCAACCTCGCCACGGCCGAGGGCAACGTCGCGACCAGCCTCGCCTCCGTCTATCGCGCGCTCGGCGGCGGCTGGCAGATCCGGCAAGGAAATGAGTTCGTGAACGATCAGGTTCGCGACGAAATGCGCGCCCGCACGAACTGGGGCGGCCTGCTGCCGCCTGCCGGGACCGAGCAGCCGCCAACGCCGGGCCTGCCACGGCCAGCCGACCGCGGCCCGGATGTGCGGGCGCCCGAATGGTGATCCACATGCAAAGCTCTCGGGCGCGACCCGCAGCCGCCTTCAGTATGTCTCCGGGCAGGAACGAGTCCTCCCTCCCCTCGCGGGAGGGAGGTAGGGGGAGCGGGCCAAGCGGCATGGGCGCGCAGATGTCGGCCGCAGCAAAGCGTGCAGTGTCGCTCCTGCTCGTATCGGCGCTCTCCCTCCCCGCCGGCCGCGTCCACGCACAAAGCCTAATCGACCGTCTTCGCCAGGATTTGCGCGGCCACGAGACGGCCAAGCCCGCCGCGCCGGAGACCACGGCGCCGGCCGCGCAGCCGCAATCGGCCGCCAATGCCGTTCCGCCAGCCACGACCGCCCAGGCGCCCGCCCTGCCGGTGATCCCCGTCGTCCAGCCAAAAATTCAGACGGTCAGCGACACAATGGAGATCACCGGCAACGCCGCCGCGGTGAACCAGGTGAAGCTGATCGCCCGCGTCGTCGGCTATCTCGACAAGATCCACTTCCAGGATGGCGCGCTGGTGAAGAAGAACGACCTGCTCTTCACCATCCAGCAGGACCAATACAAGGCGCAGCTCCAGCAGGCCGAGGCGCAGCTTGCGGCGGCTCAAGCGGCCCTCACCTACGCCAAGACGGAAGTTGTCCGCTACACCGCGCTGCTCAAGCGCGAAGCCGCCTCGCAGGTCGATGTGGATCACTGGGTGTACGAGCGGCAGACCGCCGAAGCCAACATTCTCGCCGCCCAGGGCCAGATCGCCCTCGCCAAGCTCAATCTCGGCTACACCGAGGTCCGCGCTCCGTTCGACGGGCAAATGGGCCGGCACCTCGTCGATCCGGGCAACGTCGTTGGCGGCGATAAGCAGCAGACCGAGCTCGCCGAGATTTCCCAGCTCGACCCGATCTACGTGGAAGCGAATCTCAGCTCGCAGCAGGCGTTGCAAGTGCGCGCCAACC
Organism: Acetobacteraceae bacterium; assembly: GCA_035685165.1. Classification (GTDB taxonomy): domain Bacteria; phylum Pseudomonadota; class Alphaproteobacteria; order Acetobacterales; family Acetobacteraceae; genus DATFDN01. The sequence goes on along the minus strand of DASRBI010000003.1, from coordinate 27,003 downwards.
TCGACCAGCGCCGCCTGACGCTCGAGCAGTTGCGGAAAGTGCCGGTGGAGGTGGCCCTCTCGGACGAGACCGGCTTTCCGCATCGCGGCACGCTCGAATACGTCTCGCCCTCCATCGACCCCGCGACCGGCACCCTCCTGGTACGCGGCATCCTGCCTAACCCCAACCGCACCCTGCTACCCGGCATGTTCGTCAAGATGCGCCTGCCGATGGGCAAGGTGGAGCAGAACGCACTTCTGGTGCCCGACAGCGCGCTGCAAGCGGATCAGGGTGGACGGTATGTCCTGATCGTCGGCCCAGACGACGTGATCCAGCAACGCTACGTGCAGCTCGGTGAGCTGATCGGCAGCGAGCGGGTGATCACCGGCGGCCTCAACCGCGACGACCGGGTGGTGGTGGGCGAGCTTTGGCGCGCCACGCCCGGCGCCAAGGTGACGCCGCAGCTTGCCCAGACGGCGGATTAGGCCCCGTCGATGATGTCCAAGTTCTTCATCGAACATCCGGTCCTCGCCAATGTACTGGCGATCGTGCTCGTCCTGCTCGGCGCGGTGTCGTTGCTGCGCCTGCCGGTCTCCGAATATCCGAACGTGGTGCCGCCGACCGTCTCCGTCACCGCGAGCTATCCGGGTGCCAACGCGCAAACCGTGGTCGACACCGTGGCGCTGCCGATCGAGCAGCAGGTTAACGGCGTCGATCAGATGCTCTACATGGAATCGACCAGCGCCTCCGACGGCACCTACAACCTCACCGTCACCTTCCAGATCGGCACCGATCCCAACATCGACCAGGTGCTGGTGCAGAACCGGGTGCAGCTCGCACTCGCCTCCTTGCCGCAGCCGGTGCAGGCGCAGGGCGTGAGCGTGCAGAAAAAGAACACGTCCATTCTACAAATCGTCACGCTCGATTCTCCGACGGGCAAATACGACAGCCTGTTCATGAGCAACTACGCGACCATCAATCTCACGGACACGCTGGCCCGGCTGCCCGGCGTCGGAAGCGTCAAGGTGTTCGGCGCCGGCACCTACTCCATGCGGGTGTGGCTGGACCCGCAGAAACTCTATTCCTTCAGCCTCGATCCGAAGGACGTGATCGATTCCATCCGCCAGCAAAGCCAGAACGTGGCGGCCGGGCAGGTCGGGATGCCACCGGCGCCGGCGAGCGTGCAGTTCCAGTATCCGGTCGATATTCAGTCGCGCCTAAGCGATCCGAGTCAGTTCGGCGACATCGTGATCAAGGACCAAACCGCCCAGGGCGGGCGGCTGATCCACCTGCGCGACGTCGCGCGGATCGAGCTCGGCGCGCAGACATATGCCGAGGATTTCAAGCTCAACGGCAAGCCCGCCGCCGGCATCGCGATCTACCAGACTCCGGAATCCAATTCGCTCCAGGTCGGCAAGGAGGTGAAGGAAACGATGGAGCGGCTGTCACGCCGCTTCCCCGAGGGGCTGCACTATTCGATCCCCTACGACACCACCACCTTCGTGCGCGATTCGATCACGGAGGTCTACAAGACGCTCTACCAGGCCGGCATCCTGGTGCTGATCGTCATCCTCGTGTTCCTGCAAAATTTCCGCGCAACGCTGGTGCCCGCGACCACGGTCCCGGTAACGATCATCGGCGCCTTCGCCGCCATGGGGGCGCTTGGCTTCACGGTCAATCTCTCCACTCTGTTCGGCATCGTCCTCGCCATCGGCATCGTGGTGGACGATGCGATCGTCATCGTCGAGGGCGTGACCAAATACATCGAGCGCGGCCTCTCCGGCCACGACTCTGCGATCCGCGCGATGAACGAACTGTTCGGCCCGATCATCGGCATTACGCTCGTTCTGATGGCGGTCTTCATCCCGGCCTCGTTCGTCCCGGGCCTCACCGGCAACATGTTCGCGCAATTCGCGCTGGTGATCGCCGCGACCGCGCTCATCAGCGCCATCAACGCGGCGACGCTGAAGCCCACGCAATGCGCGCTCTGGCTCCGCACGCCCGTCCCGCCGGAGCAGCGCAATTTCCTCTTCCGCTCGTTCAATCATGTCTATGACCCGATGGAGCGCGCATACGCCGCCCTTATCGGCCGCATGGTCCGCCGCAGCGGACTGATGGTGGTCCTGGCGCTGATCGTGGCGGGCGTTGCCGTCTGGGGCCTCGGGCGCCTGCCGACGGCGTTCATTCCTATCGACGACCAGGGTTATCTGATGGTCGCCGTCACACTGCCGGAAGGTGCCTCGCTCAACCGCACCACCAACTCGCTAGCGGCAGTCGCCAAGGCCGCGGAAGCCGTACCGGGCGTGGAGGAGGTGATTGCCCTTGCCGGCACGTCCCTTCTCGACAATAACGCCGACCTCGCCAACGCGGGCACCACGTGGGTGATGCTCAAGCCGTTCTCCGAGCGGCTGAAGGCGAAGGATGAAGACCTTCTATCGATTTATCGGAATCTCGAGAAGGCGCTTGTTTCGCTGCCGGATGGGCAGGCCGTCGTGCTGCCGCCGCCCGCCATTCAGGGCATCGGCAACGCCGGCGGGTTCCAGATGCAGCTCGAAATGCTCGGCGGCAGCTTCGATTATGCGAAACTCAACGCGCTCGCCCAGGAGCTGGTCAAGGAGGCAAGCAAGGAGCCTTCGGTGCAGAACGTGCTGACCACCTTTCACGCCGACGCACCACACGTGACACTGACCGTTGATCGCGACCGCGCGCAGACGCTCCGGGTCTCGGTCGGCGACGTCTTCGCCGCGCTCACCGACTATGTGGGGTCCACTTACGTCAACCAGTTCAACAAATACGGCCTCTCGCTCCAAGTGTATGTTCAGGCGGATTCGAAATACCGACTGAACCCCGACGATCTGCTGAGCCTTACCGTCCGCAGCGCGGACGGACAGATGGTGCCGATCGGCGCCGTCGCCCATCTCGGCTCCACGGTCGCGCCGCCGCTGATCACGCTGTACAACCTGTTTCCGTCGGCAACCATCGTCGGCGGCTCGGCACGCGGCTACAGCTCGGGGCAGACGATGGCGGCGATGGAGCAGGTCGCCAAGCGCGTGCTACCGGCGGACGTCACCTATGAATGGTCAGCGATGTCCTATCAGGAGAACATCACCGGCAATCAGCTCTATTACGTGTTCGGCCTTTCGGTGCTGCTGGTGTATCTCTGCCTCGCCGGCCAGTACGAGAGCTGGATCCTGCCGCTTGCGGTGATCGCCGCCGTGCCGCTGGCGTTGCTTGGGCCGGTGATCGCGCTGACGAGCCTTGGGGTTGCCAACAACCTCTACACGCAGATCGGCCTGATGCTGCTAATTGCGCTCTCCGCCAAGAACGGCATCCTGATCGTCGAGGTCGCGCGGGAGGAGCGGATGGTCCACGGCAAGTCGATCCTGGACGCGGCGGTTGAGGCCTCGCGCACCCGCTTTCGCCCGATCCTGATGACCTCGTTCGCCTTCATCCTCGGCGTGGTGCCGCTGGTAATCGCCACCGGCGCCGGCGCCAACGCGCGCCGCTCGCTCGGCATCAGCGTGTTCAGCGGCATGATCGCCTCCACCTGCCTTGCCGTGCTGTTCGTCCCCTCCTTCTTTGCCGTGCTGCAACGCTTCGACGAGCACCGGAAAAACCGGAAACAGAGGGGCGCGGCAAAGAGAGCCGCCGAGAAGGTAGTCGCAGCGGAAGGAGCGTGATTTCGGGGCTCAGGCGACCTCGAACAACCCCGCCGCGCCCATGCCCCCGCCGACGCACATCGTCACGACCACGTATTTTGCGCCGCGCTTCTTGCCCTCGATCAGCGCGTGGCCGACCATGCGCGCGCCCGACATCCCGTACGGATGACCGATCGAAATCGCGCCGCCGGAGACATTCAGCTTGTCGGGATCGATCCCGAGCTTGTCGCGGCAATAGAGAACCTGGCTCGCGAACGCCTCGTTCAGCTCCCAAAGGCCGATATCGTCGATCTTGAGCCCGTGCTTGGCGAGCAGCTTCGGCACCGCGAATACCGGCCCGATCCCCATCTCGTCGGGATTGCAGCCAGCCACCGCCATGCCGCGATAAATGCCGAGCGGGCTCAGCCCGCGCCGCTCCGCCTCCTTCGCCTCCATCAGCACCGCTGCCGAGGCCCCGTCCGAAAGCTGCGAGGCATTGCCGGCGGTAATGTATTTGCCCTGTTTCACCTGCTGGCCATTGGCGAACACCGGCTTGAGCGCGGCCAGTCCCTCCAGCGTCGTCTCCGGACGGTTGCCCTCGTCCTTGCCGAGCGTGACCTTCTTGCGGCTTGTCTCACCGGTGTTCTTGTCCGTCACCACCATCTCGGAGGCGAGCGGGGCGATCTCCTCGTCGAACCGTCCGGCCTGCTGGGCGGCAGCCGTGCGCTGCTGGCTCCGCAGCGCATACTCGTCCTGCGCCTCGCGCGAGATCCCGTAGCGTTCGGCGACGATCTCCGCGGTTTCGATCATCGCCATGTACAGCGCGGGCACCCGCTCGACCAAAGCAGGGTCGGCGGCGCGGTAGCCGTTCCGGTGCTCGTTCTGCACCAGTGAGATCGACTCCAGGCCGCCACCAACGGTGATCGTCATGCCGTCGTCGATGATCTGCTTGGCAGCGGTGGCGATCGCCATCAGCCCCGAGGCGCATTGGCGATCCACCGACATGCCCGCAACCGATGCCGGCAGCCCGGCACGCAGCGCGCTCTGCCGCGCCACGTTAAACCCGGTGCTGCCCTGCTGGAGCGCCGCGCCCAGCACCACATCCTCCACCTCGGCCGGATCGACCTTGGCGCGCTTCACCGCCTCGGCGATCACATGTCCCCCGAGCGCCTGTGCCTGGGTATCGTTGAAGGCGCCACGATAGGCACGCCCGATCGGGGTACGGGCAGTCGAGACGATCACGGCGCTGCGCATGGCGGTTTCTCCCCTGGCATTGCCGTTGTTTACTGGATGCGCGTCGCCCCGCCAATCCGGCGATGGAGGCCCAGCATGACCAGAAGGGAGACGTCGCTCGGCATCGCCGAGCGGCACGTGGAGGAGGCGGAGGCGCGGGTCGCTCGCCAGCGGCACTTGGTGGCACAGCTCAAGCGCGACCAGATTAAGTGCGCCACCGCGCCGGGCCGCAAGCTGCTATAGTTGTCGAGCGAAACCTCCTGCTGGCCCGCGACCTCTTACGGATCGAGCGGGAAAGGCAGCAGCCACGGTACGACGGAAGCCCCTAGGCTTCCTCCGGACCGTTCGCCTCCAGCTCGGCAAGCCACGCCCTGGCATTTCCGTCTGACGGGGCGCGCCAGTCCCCGCGCGGCGAGAGCGCGCCGCCTGCCGTCACCTTCGGCCCGTTCGGCAGCGCCGACCGCTTGAACTGGCTCGTGGCGAAAAACCGGTGCAGGAACACCCGCAGCCAGTGCGTGATCTCGCTCGCGCTATAGGCCCGCCGCGCCTCGTCGGGAAAGCCGGGCGGCCACTCGCCGCGTTCGGCGCACTCCCAGGCGCGGAGCGCGAGGAAGGCGATCTTCGAAGGCCGGAATCCGTAGCGCAGCGTGTAGAACAGGTTGAAGTCCTGCAAGGCGTACGGTCCGACCTTGGCCTCGGTGCTTTGCGGCTTCTCGCCTTCCGCCGCGGGCACGAGCTCGGGTGAGATTTCGGTGTGCAGGATGGCATCGAGCGTCGCCAGGACGGGGGCGTCGAACTGCGCCGAGGCGATCACCCACCGGATCAGGTGCTGGATCAGCGTTTTCGGCACGCCGGCGTTGACGTTGTAGTGCGACATCTGATCGCCCACGCCATAAGTGCACCAGCCGAGCGCCAGCTCCGACAAATCGCCCGTGCCGATCACGATGCCTTCGTTCTGGTTCGCGAGCCTGAACAGATAATCGGTACGCAGCCCCGCCTGTACGTTCTCGAACGTGATGTCGTAAACCCGCTCGCCGCGCGCGAACGGATGGCCGAGATCGCTCAGCATCAGCTGCGCGGCGGGCCTTATGTCGAGCTCGCGATGCGTCACGCCGAGCGCGGTCATCAGCGCGATGGCGTTGCGCTTGGTTGCATCGCTGGTGGCGAAGCCCGGCATCGTGAAGGCCAGGATGTCGGCGCGCGGCCGCTCCAGCCGGTCGAAGGCCTGCGCCGTCACGAGCAGCGCCTGGGTGGAATCGAGGCCGCCGGAAACGCCGATCACCGCGCGCTTCACCGCCGCCGCCTCCAGCCGCTGCATCAGCCCGGAGACCTGGATGTTGTATGCCTCGTAACAGTCCTGCGCGAGCCGCGCCGGGTCGGCCGGTACGAACGGAAACCGCTCCACGGCCCGCTCGAAACCGATATCCCCGGCGGGCGGATCCACCCGGAACGGCACCCGCCGCCAATCGCCGAGCGGCAGCGCGCGGCGGTTGTCGTCGAACGACCCCATTCGCATCCGCTCCTGCCGCAGCAGGTCGAGGTCGATGTCGGCGATGGCGATGCGCTCGCCGTCGGGGAAGCGGTCGGTCTCGGCGAGCATCACGCCGTTCTCAAAGATCGTCGCCTGCCCGTCCCAAGAAACGTCCGTCGTCGATTCGCCCCGCCCGGCGGCGGCGTAGAGATAGGCGGCCAGGCAGCGCACCGATTGCGACTGGCACAGCATCCGCCGCGTATCGGCCTTGCCGATGGTAATCGGGCTGCCGGAGAGATTGGCGAACACCGTGGCGCCGGCGAGTGCCGCAAGCGAGCTCGGCGGCACCGGAACCCAGAAGTCCTCGCAGATTTCGGCATGCACGGTCAGCCCCGCCACGTCGTCGGCGACGAATATCAAATCGAGCCCGAACGGCGCCCGATGCCCGCCGACGACGCACTCGGCGCCTCGCCAGCCGGTTCCGGCCGCGAACTGCCGCGGCTCGTAGAACTCCCGATAGTTCGGCAGATACGCCTTCGGCACCACGCCGAGCAGCTTGCCGCGATGGATCACCAGCGCGGCGTTGTACACCCGGTCGCAAAAGCGGATCGGCGCGCCAACGACGATCAGCGGCATCAATGCGCGCGACTTCTCGATCAGCTGCGCCGCCGCCGTTTCCACAGCATCGAGCAGCGCGTCCTGCAAGCGCAGATCGTCGATCGAATAGGCCGACAGCGCGAGCTCGGGGAACACGGCAAGCGCCGCCCCGCGCTCGTGGCAATGCTTCGTTGCCTCCAACACCGATCTGCCGTTCGCCGCCGGGTCCGCCAGTGTCGCGCGTACCGTGCAGGCGGCAACGCGGGCGAAGCCGTGACGATAGAGGGAACGGAACTGAGCGGTCCGGCTGCTCACCCCTGCCTTGCCATCGCGTTGCGGACGAACTCACCGCCTGCCTCGATCGCGCGCAGCCCGGCTTTCAGTTCCGGATGAAAGAGGTGCCAGACATGCACCATCTCAGGCCAGATTTGCAGCGCCACCGCCACGTCGGCCAGACCCGCGACGCGCGCGAGCCGCACCGCGTCGTCGAGCAGCGTCTCCACCGATCCGACCTGGATCAGCAACGGCGCGATCCCGCGCAAATCCGCATAGATCGGCGCCGCCAGGGGCGAGTGGGGATCGGCGCCGTCGAGGTAATAGCGCGCCATCTCGAGAAGCGCCTCCTTTTGCACGGTGGGATCGCGCGCCGCGTTGCCTGCGATGCTGTCGCCGGTTCCCTCCATGTCCACCCAGGGGGAAATCGCCCACCCGCAGACGGGTTGTTGCAGGCCGGCATCGCGAATGGCCAGCATCGCCGCCACCGTCAGCCCGCCGCCCGCGCTGTCGCCCGCAATCGCTATGCGGTTCGGCGCGATGCCCCGGCCGAGCAGGAAGCGATAACCCGCGACCGCATCCTCCACTGCTGCGGGAAATGGATGCTCGGGCGCCAGCCGGTAATGCAGCGCCAAGGTGCACGCGCGCGCCGCGCGGCCAATCTCGGAAACCATATGGCGATGCGACTGAATCGAACCGACCACGTAGCCGCCGCCGTGCAGATAGAGCACGGCCGCATCGCGCCGCGCATCCGGCGTGCTTGTCCACTCCGCCGGCACGCCGTTCGCGTCCGCCGCCTCCAGCTTCACATCGGCGGCGGTCGGATAGGCCTGCGCCATCTTGTCGAAGTCGATCCGTCGTTGCGCGATCTCCGGGGCGCGCACGCGCGCGGCCAGCTTCTCCCGCAAGACGGCGATTTCAGGATCGGCCATACCTTCCTCCTTCAAGCGGCGAGCAGCGTTTCCGGCGCGGTGTGACCGAACCCGAGATCGCGCGCGACCGCCGCGTGCGTCACCTTGCCCTCATGGATATTCAGTCCCGCCCGCAAATGCGGATCCTCGGCGATGGCGCGCTTCCACCCCTTGTCGGCGAGCGCCAGGACAAAGGGAAGGGTGGCGTTGGTGAGCGCGAAGGTGGAGGTGCGCGCCACCGCGCCGGGCATGTTGGTGACGCAGTAATGCACCACGCCCTCTTCGACGTAGGTCGGCGCGGAGTGCGTCGTCGGGCGGCTGGTCTCGAAGCACCCGCCCTGGTCGATCGAAATGTCCACCAGCACCGAGCCCGGCCGCATGGCGCGCACCATCTCGCGTGTGACGAGCTTCGGCGCCGCCGCTCCGGGCACCAGCACCGCCCCGATGACCAGATCGGCGCGCGCGACCTCGTGCTCGATCGATTCGGCGGTCGCGAACAGCGTTGTGGCGCGCGGGCCGAATTGCAGGTCGAGCTCCTTCAGCCGCGGCAGCGACTTGTCGATGATGGTGACGCTTGCCTCCAGCCCCACCGCCATGCGCGCCGCATTGGTGCCGGAAACGCCGCCGCCGAGCACGACCACCTTGGCGGGCGCCACGCCGGGCACCCCGCCCAGCAATACGCCGGCGCCCCCCTGTTCCTTCTCCAGACAATGCGCGCCGACCTGCACCGACATCCGCCCCGCAACCTCACTCATCGGCGCCAGCAAGGGCAGGGCGCCGCGCGCATCGGTCACGGTCTCATAGGCGATGCAGGTCGCGCCCGACTTCACCAGCCCCTCGGTCTGCGTGCGATCGGCGGCAAGATGCAGATAGGTGAACAGTACCTGTCCCGCGCGCAGCCGCGCGATCTCGGCCGGCTGAGGCTCCTTCACTTTCACCACCATGTCGACCGCGACGAACACCTCCTCCGCCGTATCGACCACCCGGGCGCCGGCCGCCTCGTAAGCCGCGTCGGCAATGCCGATGCCGGCCGCCGCCCCACGCTCCACCAGCACCTCGTGCCCGTGGCGCACCAGCTCCCGCACGCCGGCAGGCGGCAGGCCCACCCGGTATTCGTGCGTCTTCACCTCCTTGGGCACGCCGATCTTCACGAACCTGCTCCTCTGCCTGTCAGGCGGCCGGCTCCGGGAGCGGAAACTCGCGGAGATAGACCTCGTACTCGTGCTCCACCTCGATTTGGAGTGTCGCCAGGACCCGCACAACCGCGTTGTAGAAGGCGATCGTTATGACGAGATCAACCAGCAGCTCGGGCGACAGATGCCGCGCGAGGGCCGCCATCACCTCGGCGGAGGCCTCCCCGCTGCTTGTCATCTCGCGCGCCGCGCGTAGCACCAGCAGCGCCGGCTGGTCGAGCGTTACCGGCCGCCCTTCCGTATCGGCGATGAGCGCCCGTATGTCGTCGTCCGAGACCCCGAACTCGCGCCCGATCTTGACATGGTGCGACCATTCGTAGGGTGCTCGGGCGAGCCAGCCGACCTGGAGGATAGCCAGCTCGCGCAGACGCGGATCGAGCCGGCTCTTGTTGCGGATGAATCCGCCGAGCGCGGAAAAAGCCCGCGCCGCGTTTGGCGAGTTGACCAGCGCCTTGAACAAGGCGATCGGGCGCGCGAGCAGCGCACGATCCTCCGGCGCGAGGTCGCCAGGTTCGAGATAGGGAACGCGCGCCATCGCCGTTACGCCTTGACGCTCGGGCGGGCGGCCATCTTCGCGAACCACGCCTGGATATTGCGGTTCTCGGGATTGAGCGGCTGGCCGACGCCAGCGCCGAAATCGAGGAAGCAATAGAGGAAGATGTCGACGAAGCTGAACCGCTCGCCCGCGATCCAGGGCCGGCCGGCGATCATCTTGTCGAGTCGCGTCAGCCATTCCTGCGCAACGAGTTTCAAATCATCGGCCGCCTGCGGGATAACGCGGATGCGGTTCTGGAAAAATTTCAGCCCTCGCGAAAAGCGGAACCCATTTGCCATCGGTTCGACGATGTTGAGATCGAGCCGGCGCGTCCACATGCGCGTGACTGCGCGCTGCTCAGCCGTATCGCCGAACAGGCGCGGGCCGGGTCTTGTCTCGTCGAGGTATTCGCAAATGGCGGTGATCTCCGAAATCACCGTGCCGTCGTCGAGCTCAAGCGCCGGCAGCTGGCCGAACGGCACCTTGGAGAGATAGGGCTCACGCCGGTTCTCGCCACCGCGCAGATCAACCTCCTGACGGGGGATATCGATCCCACGCTCGGCCATATATACGCGAACGGTGCGCGGGTTCGGCCCGACCGAATCGTATAACAGCATCGCGTTCCTCCGAAGTGGCCCGCAGGATGCTAGCCCGCGCTCGCGCCGGCGGAAACCGCCGCTCTTCTGCCGCCACGCGGACGCGACTCACGCTCGATGCCGAAGGCGACCATGTAGGCGCGGAAACGATCGTGCTCGGCCTCTTCGTCCAGGCCGTGATCCTCGAAACGGTAGTCGTGGCGCCCGTAACCGCCGTTCGGCTGCTCGGCCACGGCCTGTGCGATGCGCCGTGCCGCCGTCTCCGGCAGCATCAGGCCGAAATGGGCATAGACCGCTTCGACCGTCGCCACCGGGTCGCTGATCAGGTCGAGATGGTGCACATGGCAGATCGGTTCAGCGAACGGCTGTTCCTGCTCGGCCTGGATCATCCGCAGCGTGCCGTCGTACCAGCGCGCCGCCTCGTCGCGCCCGATGCGCGCGCGATCGAGCCGGCGCGTGAAGGGCTGGCGCAGCACCTCAGTCAGCCGCGTCACGGACAACAGCACCTTCACCGGATCGCGGTGCACGAACACGACGCGCGCATCAGGATAGACCGTCCGCAGCTCGCGAAGCGCAAACAGATGGTCGGGGCATTTCAGCACCCATCGCCGCGCGCCTTGCTGGTGCTGAAGGTGCTGAAGGAACCGGCGATGGAATAGATATCCCTCGAGATGACCCTCATTATCCAGCCACTCGCGGTATGACGGGATCTGGTAGGTCGTGTCGAAGCGCAGGCTGCGGAACACGTGAGCGTTGATCTCGCAGCACTCTTGCGGCGATGAAGCGTCGAGCGGGTGCAGCGAGCGGAATTCCGGGGCGATCCGCTCGAAGCCCCGAAGCTGGCGGCCGACGCGCTTTACCCGCCGGTCGGCGCCCCGGGCCGGCGGATAGGGCGCGATTGTCTCGAACACGCGCGGCCCGCGGTTCGCCGTATCCTCCATCATCAGCCGGTGCAAGAAGGTCGTGCCCGAGCGCGGCAACCCGGTGATGAAAATCGGCGCGACGATCGGTTGATCAAGAAGCGCGGGCTCGCCGCGCTCGGCGGCGCGCATCCGCAGCAGGTTGCTCAGGAACCGCACCCCGTCCCAGCGGAGTGCGCTCTGCCCGACCACGCTGAGACTCGCTTCGGCAGAGCAGGCATCGAGCAGCCGGCGCAACGCCCCATCGAACGAAGGCTCGCCAAAATCGGAGAGTCCGGTGCGGCGGCATGCCGTCTCGATCAACTGCTCGGGACTAAGCGGCCGATCCAGCAGGCCGAGCCCGTCAGCCAGCCTGTCGGCAACGCCGAGCAGCCTCTGCGGAAGGGACAAGAGCGTGAACCTCCTTCGGGCGGCGCGTCAGACGCCGATGCACCGGTAGCTGGGCATGGGCCACCCCGGCCGTGAGCACGCGACCAGATCAAACTAGCACGAGAGTGCCGCGTCGCAACCAGGGCACATCTGCATTGCAGGGCGCGGCACGAGGCCGGGACCTACCGCGGCGCGGCGGCTGGTCTATATGCGCCCGCATCGGGGACGAGGAAACAGCAATGAGCGTGCAGCGTATCGGTCGGCGGGGACTTCTCGGTGCGCTTGCGCTCGGGCTCGCCGCCGGCGTGGCACTCCGGTCGGCACCGCAGCCGGCGCTGGCGCAGACCACGCAAACGAGCCCAGTCGTCCTGGCGCCCATCGAGACCCTCGGTCAAAGCCTGCTCACGGTGATGAAGGAGGGACACAAGACCCCGTTCGCCCAGCGGGTCCAGGCCCTCGCCCCATCCATCGAGAACGCGCTCAACATTCCCGAAATCCTGCGCGAGGCGGTCGGGCCCGGATGGTCGCAGCTCACGCCGGAGCAGCAGTCCCGCCTGCTGTCGGCGTTCCGGCAGTACACGGTCGCCACCTTCGTCGAGAACTTCGACAGCTACGACGGGCAGACGATCAGCGTCTCGCCCACCACGCGCCCGCTGAGCGGCGGGGCTCAGGTGGTGCGGACCACCATCACATCGGCGAATGGGCAAACCACGCACACGATCGATTACGTGATGCGCCAGACCTCCGATGGCGCCTGGAAGGCGACCGACGTGCTCGCCGACGGCACGATCAGCCGGGTGGCCGTGTTGCGCTCGGATTTCGCCTCCATGCTCGAACATGGCGGCGCTCCGGCGCTCGAAGCGAGCCTGCAAGAAAAGACCCAGAAGCTCGAGAACGGCTAGGCCCGCGGCCTACCACCCCTGCTCGGCGACACGCCCGAGCCAGTCCCGCACCGCTGCGGGACTGCCGAACACATCGGGAACGAACAGCCCCTCGCCGCCCATCGCCTTGGCTATGCGGATCGCATCGAGGTCGGTCACGTCGTCGCCGATGAACACTGGGATGCGGCCGGCGAATGGTGGCCGCGCCATGAGGGCGGCAGCGGCGCGCCCCTTGTCCGCCCCGAGCGGCCGCAGCTCGAAGGCCATGTTGCCATCCAGCACCTCGAACGCATCCGGCCGGCGCGCCGCCAGCCCGCGCAGCCAATCACCGAGCACCGCGCCGGCTTCCGGCACGGCGCGGTAGTGCAGGACGAGGCCGCGCGCCTTGCGTTCCAGCAGCGCGCCCGGATGGGCGGCGACGATACGCTTCGCCTCCTCAAGCCACCCGGCCGGCAGCTCGGCAAGCGGCGGCCGTTCGAGCGGCTCGCCCGGTCCGTGGCGGATCGCGCCGCCATGCTCCCCGGCGATAGCGTGCGGGGCGTCAGCGAGGAAACGCTCCACCTGCTCCACCGGCCGGCCGCTGATCACGGCCAGCGCCCCGCCGAGACGGCTCTTTATCAGCCGCAATGTATCGAGTAGCCCCGGCGGGACGATCACCGCATCGGGCGTCGGCGCGAAATCGAGCAGCGTGCCGTCCACATCGAGCAACAGCGCCGCCCGGCCGAAGGCCGGCAGGCCGTTCGGCCCGCTCATCCGCATCCCGCCACGCGAACGTCGTAGAGCGGACTTTGCAGCATCGCGACCCAGGGTTCGCGCGCCAGCATCCAGCCCTGGAAGCCCGGCTCGTTCGGGCGGCCATCGGTGATGTCGAGCCAGGCGGCCGCGTCCGGCTGCTGGTCGGGCGGGTGCACGAGGCAGGATTTCACCGCGATCGTCAGTGAGCCGAACTGGACCGACTGACCGACTCGCACCTCGACGGTCCGGCTGGTTGCCTCGAGCTTGTCGAGAAGCTGCAACCGGGCGGCACTGCGCGGCACCCACTGCTCCGGCGGCGGCCACTGGGGCTGGCCGGCCCCCTGTTGGGAGGCGCCAGGCTGGGCACCCTGCGGCTGCGCGGGGCCGGGCGGCGGCAAAGGCTGGCTCTGGATCGGCGGGACCGGCTGCGCCCACGCGAACGCAACCGTCAGGCAAGCGGCGGCCAGCGCCGCCTTCATCCTCACCGCGCGCGCTTCGGGCTTTCCAGGCCCGCCACGATGTCGTTCAGCACGCGGCGCATCGCGTCCTCGTCGACGCCCATCAGCACCGCGTCCTCGAACGCATCCTGCAGAGCCTGCGCCACTTCCGTATGGGTCTCGGCCAGCATCTTCAACTTCTCCCGGCAGGACACGGGCTGGCCATCGCTCTGCGGCCACACGGCAGGCGGCTTCGCGCTCATTTCAGCGGCCCGCCGGGAGCATCGGATGCGGCGCCTCCGCTCCCAGCCGCACTGCCCGCGGCCGGCGGCCCCCCGGCCTTCCCGGCCGAGCTTGTCATCGCGCTCACCATATTGGTGGCGCTGAAGATGAACTTTCCCAGCAGATCCTGGAGGCTGATCGCCCCCTGCGTGGTTGTGAAGCTCTGTCCCGGCTGAAGCATCTGCTCGTCTCCGCCCGGGGATATAGAAAGATACTCGCCGCCGAGCAGGCTCTCGCTCGCCACCGTCACCCCGCTGTCGCGCGGGATCCGCAGCCCCGGCTCGATACTCATGGCGACGCGGGCGAGGTAGGTCTTGGGATCGACCGTCTCGGATGCCACGCTCCCCACCTTCACGCCGGCGAGCCGCACGTCCGATCCGACGCCAAGCCCGGCGATGCTGTTGAAATCCGCATAGAGCGTATAGCCGCCGCTCGGCGCGCCCGTGCCCGAACGCGAGATCGCATAGCCGAGAAAGCCGATTGCGACGATCAGCACGACCAGCCCGGTCACGACCTCGATGGCGTTGCGTCGGTGCATCGGCGGCGCTCAGGCGCCCGGGGTCCAGGCTTCGTAGTCGCCGGTGGCACGCGCGCGCAGGCCGCCCTGATAGTCATGGCCCGGCGGCCGATAGCTTGCGGGCGTCCCGGTCGGGTTCTCGATAGGCGGCTTCTGCCAGGGCCGCCGCGCGGAGGCGGGCACCGGCGCCTGCGTGGTGTAGCGCAGCCATGCGTCCCATTCGGGCGGCACCTTGGTCGCCTCCACGGTGCCCGCGTAGGTCACCCAGCGCCGCGCCCGCATGCCGCGGCGCGGACGCTTTTCCTCCCAATAGACGTTGCCCAGCTCGTCGGCGCCGACCCGGCGCCCGCGAACCCAGGTGAACAGCCGCGTTCCGAAGTTCATGCCGGCGCATATACGAAGCCCTTGCCCGCCGGTCCACCTCACCTCACGGCGTCGAAAGATCCACAGGATTTTGTGGCTCACGCTCCTGGATCATACAAAATCCGCTTCTCTCCCCTATTTGCCGCCTCTAGCATTGGGGTATGCGAACCAACCCCCTCTGGCACGGCGTGCGGCTGCGAACCGTCAGGACGGGGGCCGATCCCGACGCCTTTCCCCGCCAAGTCACGATCCCCGCCGACTGGGACGACACGGCGGCGGCGGCGCTCGCGGCGCTCGCGCCGGGCGCCGGTCCGGCGCGGCTCGATCGCGCCGCCGAGGCCTGGATTGGGCCGCTGGCGCGCGCCTGCCTCAGCACCGGATTGGCGACGCGCCTGCACCGGATGCTGCTGCACCGCCAAGGTGCGCCGGCCCCCGCGATCTGGCGGGGCGAGCCGCTGGCGGATGCGCGCTTCGTCCTCAACCTCGCCGCCTTCGTCGAGTCCGGCTTCGAGACCGCCGCCTTCGACGAAGCGGTTGAAACAGGGGCGCTCGCCCTCGCCGTGGCCGCGCCCGAAGCCGCCACGCTCACGCTCGGCGTCACCGATCTGGCCGGTCTCATCGCCGCGCATGGCGCCGAGTATGGCAGCCCCCAGGGGCGCGCCATCGCCCGCCTGGTTCTCACGCGGCTGCGCGCCCGTGCCGGGGCGGCTGCCGCCCACCCGCTGCTGGCCGGGCGCACGCTGCGCGTCGGCGCGGACGCGCCCGGCCCGGTTGACGCCCTGCTCGGCGCCGAGACCGGCGGCATCGCCCCCGCCTTCGCTCCTGTCGGCACCCACGGCCTCACCCGCGCCGCACGCGCCTTCCTCGCCGCCCGCGGCCTGAGCGCCGACGCGGCGCTCGCCGCCGAGCTCGCCGGCCAATCGGTGTTCGAGCGGCCGGGCGAAGGCGAGCACCGCGCGATGCGGACCGCGCTGGCCGACCTGCTCGACACGATGCAGGC
Source organism: Acetobacteraceae bacterium (assembly GCA_035685165.1). Lineage (GTDB taxonomy): Bacteria > Pseudomonadota > Alphaproteobacteria > Acetobacterales > Acetobacteraceae > DATFDN01. The sequence goes on along the minus strand of DASRBI010000003.1, from coordinate 11,073 downwards.
ACAGGCCGAACCGGCGCGTCTGCCCGCCGCGCCGGAAACGGCTGCGGCGGGTCGGCGCGAGCTGCCCGCGCGCCATGCCGGCTACACTCAGAAGGCCACGCTCGGCGGCCACCGCATCTACATTCGCACCGGCGAGTACCCGGACGGAACGCTCGGCGAGCTCTCGATCGCGTTGCCGAAAGACAGCGCCGCCGTGCGCGGGCTGATGGAGGCATTCGCCGGCGCCGTCAGCATCGGCCTGCAGCACGGCGTGCCGCTCTCCGAGTATGTGGAGGCGTTCGTGCAGACCCGCTTCGGCCCGTCCGGCAAGGTCGAGGGCGATCCTGCCGTGCAGGCCGCCACCTCGGTACCCGACTACGTGTTCCGCCATCTCGCTTCCAACTATCTCGGTCAGCGCGACCTGCCCGCCGCCGAGCCCGAGGAGCCGCCGCACCCCCCTGCCCCGCTCTCGCTGCCGCTCGAACTGCCGGACGATCCCCGCGCCCGGCGGCGCAACTTCCGGGTGGTTGGGAGCTGAGGACGAAGCTGCTAGGAGCGGGCGAGCGGAAACTGAGCAGGAGCGCTGATGCCCGGACGCATCGAAACCCGGCTCGCCGAGCTGGGCATATCCTTGCCCGATCCGATGGCGCCGGTCGCGACCTACGCGCCGTTCGTCCAATCGGGCAATCTCGTCGTCGTCTCCGGCCAGCTTCCCGCCTCCGGCGGACAGGTGAGCGTCACCGGCAAGCTCGGCCGCTGGCTCTCGGTCGAGCAGGGCCAGCGCGCCGCCCGGCTCTGCTTTCTCAATGTGCTCGCCCAGCTCAAGTCGGCCTGCGGCGAGCTGGACCGCGTGCGGCGCGTGGTTCGCCTCGGTGGCTATATCGCCTGCGAGCCGGAATTCACCGAGCACGCCAAGGTGATGAACGGCGCGTCCGACCTCGCCGTCGCGGTGTTCGGCGATGCCGGGCGCCATGCGCGCACGACGATCGGCGCGCCGTCGCTGCCGCTCGACGCGGCGGTGGAAGTCGAGGGTATGTTCGAGATCTTCTAGGCGCCTAGATCGCACTCATGCCGGACGGCTCCCGCGCCATCACCCTGACGCTCCATTCCGCGATCGCCGAGATCGCCCCTGCGGATTGGGATGCGTGCGCCGGGCCGGATAATCCGTTCGTCAGCCACGCCTTCCTGAGCGCGCTGGAGGACAGCGGCTCGGCGGGTCCGCGTACGGGCTGGCTGCCGCAGCACGCCGCGCTGCGCGATGCCGAGAACCGGCTGGTCGCGGTCGCGCCGATGTACGCGAAATCGCACAGCTACGGCGAATATGTGTTCGACCATTCCTGGGCGCACGCGATGGAGCGCGCGGGCGGCAGCTACTACCCCAAACTTCAGGTCGCAGTTCCGTTCAGCCCGGTGCCCGGCCCGCGCCTGCTCATCCGTCCCGATTCCCCGCTGCCGGTTGCCGTGCTTGCCGGCGCGCTGACGCAGGCCTGCCAGGAGCTCGATCTCTCGGGCGTGCATGTGACGTTTTGCACCCGCCGCGAATGGGAGGCGCTCGGCGAGGCCGGCTGGCTGCAGCGCCTCGGTATGCAGTTCCATTGGCACAATCAGAACTATGGAAATTTTGACGACTTCCTCGCGGCACTCTCCTCGCGCAAGCGGAAGACCTTGCGGCGCGAGCGGCGCGACGCGCACGCGGCCGGGCTGACGTTCCGCGCGCTCTCGGGCGATGAGATCACCGAGGGCCACTGGGATGCGTTCTTCCGCTTCTATCGCTCGACGGTCGATCGCAAATGGGGCAGCGCCTATCTGACGCGCCGGTTCTTTTCGCTACTGTCGGAGCGGCTGGGCGGGCGCGTGGTCTTGATGCTCGCCGAGAAGGACGGCGTGCCGGTTGCCGGCGCGCTCAACCTCGCCGGCAGCGACACGCTTTACGGCCGCAACTGGGGCTGCCGCGGCGACTGGCCGTTCCTGCATTTCGAGCTCTGCTATTATCAGGCGATCGACTGGGCGATTGCGCACGGCCTCAAGCGCGTGGAGGCGGGCGCGCAGGGGCGGCACAAGATCCAGCGCGGCTACGTTCCGGCAGAAACCTATTCCGCGCATTGGCTCGCTCATCCCGGATTGCGGCGCGCCGTTGCCGATTTCCTCGCCCACGAACGCCCCTCGGTCCGCCGCGAGATGGCCCTGCTGGCGAAGGAAGGCCCGTTCCGCCAGAGCGAAGAAGAGCCGGCCGCCGCGCCCGCCTAGACCGCGATCGCCACCCCGTCGTGCCCCGGATCGGCGCCGCCGTCGAGGCGGCCGTCCACGATCCGGATTCCATGCACGGCGGCAAAGCCGAACGTGTAGGGGCTGCGGATCACCTCGTAACCCTCTGCCTCCAAGGCGCGCTGAACGAAGCGCGGGATACGGTTCGACACGTCGATCGCGTTCGAAGTGGCGGAGAAGCGCGCCGCGCTGACCGCCTCGGTCATCGTCATGCCGAAGTCGATCACGTTCAGGATCGCCTGCAGCACGCCCATCGCGATCTGCGTCGCTCCCGGTGCGCCGATCACCAACGCGGGCTTCCCCTCACGAAACAGGATGGACGGACAGACGGACGAAAACCGAGCCTTGCCGGGCGCGATGGAGCCAGGATGGCCGGGGCGCGGATCGAAAACGCCCATGCAGCCGTTGTACATGAAGCCCAAGCCAGGCGTGATCACGCCGGACGGCATGCCGAGCGAGTGCGTCATCGACACGCACGCCCCCTCGCGGTCGATGACGGATATGTGGGTTGTGTCCTTGTTTGCAAGACCGGCGTTGAAGCGCGGCACGCTTGCCTTCTGCCCGGTCTTGATCGCGGCGGCGAGCTGGGCCGCATAATCTTTCGCCGTCAGCCGCGCGACGGGGATGTCGAGAAAGGCCGGATCGCCGACATGGCGGTCCTTGTCGATGGTCGCGTATTTCATCGCCTCGGCGACCACGCGCACATAGTCGGCGCTGTTATGGCCGAGCGCGGCGAGATCGAAGTGCTCCAGGATATTCAGCATCTCGATCAGCATGATGCCGCCGCCGGGCGGACGGTTGGTGGCGATCCTCCAGCCCCGGTAGCTGCCCCAGAGCGGCTCGGCGCGCACGGGGCGGTAATTTTCCAGATCCTCGCGCGACAGCAGTCCGCCATTGGCACGGAAATCCTCAGCGATCGCGCGCGCGATCTCGCCGCGGTAGAACGCATCCGCGCCGTCGCGCGCGACGATCCGCAGCACGGCGCCGAGATCGGGGTTGCGGACCGGATCGCCCACCCGCTTCGGCGACCCGTCCTCGCGGCAGTAAAGCGCGCGCGCCGCCGGCGTGTGGCGGATGCGCTCGGGGTTGGGCACGCGGCCCATCATGCCCGGATCGGACCAGAAGAAATGCATGTGGGGGCGCACGAAGAAGCCGCCTTCCGCCAACGCTATGGCGGGTTGGACGATTTCCGCCCAGGGCAGCACGCCCCACGCATGGTGTGCTTCGTAATAGGCGGCGAGACTCGCCGGAACGCAGACGGACTGGTAGCCTACGTCGTTGACGTTGCCGCGCAGGATGAAACCGTAGCCGTCGCGAGCCTCGGAGAGCACAAGGTCTTGCCACATGTCGGGGCGAGCCGCACGCGGCGCGGGTGCATGGAAATCGACATAGAGGTGCACGCCGCGCGCGGGCAGCAGCACGCCCATGCTGCCGAACCCGGCAATGCCGGCCATCAGCGGATCGACCACGCCCTGCACGAGCGCGCAGGCGATCGCCGCGTCGACCGCGTTGCCGCCCGCCAGCAGGATCTCGGCCCCCGCCTCGGCCGCTTCCGGCTGCGGCGCGCAGATCATCCCTTGGCGCATCGTCACCTCCGGGCGCAAGCCTAGCGCGCGAACCGCGCCAGCGAAAACGGCTCCAGCGGCAACGATGCCTCGCCCGTCAGCCGTTGCGCCACCGCCTCGCCGATCGCGGCGGAGTGCTTGAAGCCGTGCCCCGAGCAGGCGGAGATCAGATGCACCCGCGCGCGACCCGGCGCGCGATCGACGATGAAGTTCCGATCCGACGTCACCGTATAGAGGCAGGCGCTCGCGCGTGTCGGCCTCGCCGTCACGCCGCGCAGGCGGGAGGCGACATGGGCTTCGTGCATCGCGGCACTTTCCTCGGGGGCCACCTGGCGCTCGACCGAGTCGGGATCGGCTGTCTCGGTATATTGCTCGGTGCCGACCTTCACTCCGGCGCTGCCCGGCGGCATCGGAAAGCCATAGAAGCTGTCTCTTTCGCGGGCACCATGGATCCAGATGAAGACCGGAAACCGTCCCGGCGCATAAAGCTCGGGATCATCCGGCGCGAACCAATGGAAGGTCTGGCGCAGCACGCGCGCATGGCGCGCAACCGCGCCGCCCGCCATGCCCGCCAGCCACGCACCGGTCGCCATCACCACCGCCCCGGCGCTGTAGCTGGCCGCATCGGTGACGACCGTCACCGCCTCCGCCGCCTCCTGCACCTCGCGCACGGTCTCGCCGGTGCGGATCGTCGCGCCGGCGCGCGCCGCCACCTCCAGCTCCGCTTCGATGCACGCCTCGGGGAACAGCATTCCCGCCTCGGGCTCGTAGTAGCCGAGCTCGTCGCCGCGCAGTCCGAGCTGCGGAAAGCGGGCGGCGATCGCATCCGCGTTCAGCACCTCGTGCGCGATGCCGAACGCCTCGGCCACTGCGATCGTCTCGCGCACGAAGCTCGTCTTGCCGTGATGCACGGCGCCGCCTGCCGCGGGGCTGATCACCAGCCCGCCCGTTTGCAGCATCAGGCGCCGGCCGGTCTCCTGCTCAAGCTCCCGCCACAGCACGTGCGAGCGGCGCACGAACGGCGCGTAGGCCGCCCCCTCGCCGACCGCGAGCCGGGTGATCCGGCTCTCGCCGTGGCTCGATCCCGAGGTATGCGGCGGATGGTAGCGATCGATCCCGATCGCGCGCACGCCGCGCCGCGACAGCGCGCACAGCGTGGCCGCCCCGAACGCGCCGAGGCCGGCCACGATCACCTCCGCGAAACGCCGGTCCGACATGCGCCCTCACCCTCTCGCTGTTCCCCTCCGCCCCTCGGGGCGGAGGGGCCAGGGGTGGGGGCCACTCCGCCAAGCGCGCGGACTAGCGCGGCTGCGCCGTCACCCGCAGATAGGGCTTCAGCGTCTTCCAGCCGCCGGGGAACTTCTCCTTCGCCTGCTCGTCGGAAAGCGAGGGCGGGATGATCACATCATCGCCCGGCCGCCAGTTCACCGGCGTCGCCACCGGATGCTTCGCCGTCAGCTGGAGCGAATCCAAGAGGCGCAATATCTCGTCGAAATTGCGCCCACTGCTCATCGGATAGATCAGCATTGCCTTGATGCGCTTGTCGGGGCCGATGATGAACACCGTCCGCACCGTCGCGTTGTCGGCCGGCGTGCGGCCCTCGCTCGTGCCGGACGTGTCCTCCGGCAGCATGTCGTAAAGCTTCGCAACCTTAAGGTCGGTGTCCCCGATCATCGGGTAGTTCACCGCGGCACCCTGGGTTTCCTCGATGTCCTTGGCCCACTTGCCGTGATTGTCCACCGGATCGACGGAAAGCCCGATGATCTTCGTGTTGCGCTTATCGAATTCGGGCTTCAGCCGCGCCATGTAGCCGAGCTCGGTCGTGCACACGGGCGTGAAGTCCTTGGGGTGGGAAAACAGGATCGCCCAATGATCGCCGATCCAGTCGTGAAAGCGGATTTTTCCTTCGGTGGTCTGCGCCTCGAAATCCGGCGCAACCGAATTGATCCTGAGTGCCATCTGCCACCTCCTCCAGGTCGTTCAACCTAGATATGCCCCCCCGACCACACAAGGCGGTGCGCGGGGTTCGGACCCGGGGGCCAAATCCTTGCCAGCGACGCCCCAGGCCGGAGTAGTATCTTCCCCCGCGCGTGGGAGGGGGACGACGATGATCTTCCGCCAGCTATTCGACGCCGCCTCCGGTACCTACACCTACCTGCTCGCCAGCCGCCGCGGCGGGGAGGCGCTGATCATCGACCCGGTGCTCGAAAAGGTGGATCGCTACCTGCACCTGATCGAGGAGCTCGACCTCAAGCTCGTCAAGGCGGTCGATACCCATCTGCACGCCGATCACATCACCGGCCTCGGCGCGCTGCGCGACCGTACCCACTGCATCACCGTGATGGGCGAACAGAGCGGGGTCGATTGCGTCTCCATGCGCGTCGGCGACGGTGACCGGCTGCGGGTCGAGGGCATCACGCTCGACGTGATCTACACGCCCGGCCACACTGACGATTCCTACAGCTTCGTGCTGTCGGACCGCGTGTTCACCGGCGACACGCTGCTGATCAGGGGCACCGGACGCACCGACTTCCAGAACGGCGACGCGCGGGCACAGTACCACTCGATCTTCGACCGCCTGCTCAAGCTGCCGGACGAAACGTTGGTTTATCCGGCGCACGACTACAAGGGCGATACGGTCAGCACGATCGCCGAGGAACGCGCCTTCAACCCGCGCCTCCAAGTGCGCTCGGTCGATGAGTATGTCGCGCTGATGAGCAATCTCAATCTCGCCAACCCGAAGATGATGGATGTCGCGGTGCCCGCGAACATGCACCAGGGGCTGGCGCAGCAGGAGATCGCGCGCCGCGGCTGGGCGCTCTCGCCCCAGCAGGCGCAGGCGCTGCTCGGCGACCGCGGCATCGCCCTGATCGACCTCCGCGAGAAGGAGGAGCGGGCCAAGCACGGGGTGATCCCCGGCTCGCTGCACGCCCCTTATCCCGAGCTGCAGGAAAATTTGCGTCCCGACGGCATCCTGCACGAGCTCGCCACCGCCACCGGCAAGCGCCTCGTGTTCTACTGCGCCTTCGGCGAGCGGTCGGCGATGGCGGTGCAGGCGGCGCAGGATCTCGGGCTCAAATCGGCCTGCCATGTCGAAGGCGGCCTCGCGGCCTGGAAGAAGGCCGGATTGCCCGTCGCGAGCTAGCTCTCGAGCTCGGTGTCCCAGTAAAGGTAGTCGCGCCAGCTCTCGTGCAGGAAGTTGGGCGGGAACGCCCTTCCCTTGTCCTGCAATTCCCACGTGGTCGGCCGGCGCGGCGCGCCGCGTGGCACCATCCCGCATTCGCGCGGCAGGCGCGAGCCCTTGCGGAGATTGCACTCCCCACAGGCGGTGACGACGTTCTCCCAGATCGTCCGCCCGCCGCGCGAGCGCGGCACGACGTGATCGAACGTCAAGTCCTGCGCCGGGAACCGGTCGCCGCAATACTGGCAGGAAAAGCCGTCGCGCAGGAACACGTTGAACCGCGTGAAGGCCGGGCGCCGCGCCGACTGGATATAGTCCTTGAGCGCGATCACGCTCGGCAGCTTCATCGTCAGGCTCGGCGAGCGCACCTCGGTTGCGTACTCGCTCAGCACCGACACGCGATCGAGGAACACCGCCTTCACGGCATCCTGCCAGGACCAGACGGACAGCGGAAAATAAGACAGCGGCCGGAAATCGGCGTTCAGGACAAGTGCCGGGAAGTGCTGGCCGCCGTCCGGCAAGCAAGGCTCCTTTCGCTACGGGGCTTCAACCCTGGGCGGGAGCCACCCGACTCGCGCCGTCTTCCGCGCCGCCGACAACAACGGGCTTATGACAAAGGGGGCCTGGGCAGGCAAGCCCCGCGGCCCCCGCCGGCTCAACTGCCACGGAAGCTTAACCCCGGAAATTGCTTGTGAACCTGCCTTGACGCTTGCTAGCCGAGGACGGGATGGACAGCGCATCGTTGGATTACCCGATTGAGGAGGTGCTGGCGCGCTTCGCCTCGGCCTTCATCGATCCGGCGCTGAGCCTCGCCCGGCTCGGCGCCGAAAAGGACGATCCGGCCGCGATCCGCCGCTACCTGGCCTTGCCGCCGCCCGCGCGGCCCGACCTTTCCTGGTATTTCGACCGCGCCTGGTACGTGCTCCGCCACCCCGACATCGCCGAGGCGGGGGCCGACCCGTTGCTGCACTTCCTGGAGCACGGCGTCGCGGAGGGCCGCTCGCCGCACCCGCTGATCGACCCGCGCTACATGCGCGACGCCGAGCCCGACCTCTTTGCCGGCCCCTTCACCGCCGAGGCGCTGGCCGCGGCGCTGGATCACGACCGGGCCGATCCGAGCCCCTGGTTCAGCCGCGACTTCTACCGCGCGCAGCTCGGCCCGGACGAGGCGCCGCGCGGCCTGTTGCGTCACTTCCTCCGTCATGGGCTGGCGGCCGGCCTGCTTCCCGCCCCTGGGCTGGATCCCGTGGCGGCCTGGCGGCGCTCGCCGATCCGCACCACCGACCTCCGTTCCGGCCTCGCCGCCTTCGCCCTGTTCGGCAGCCGGGCGCAAGACGCGACGTTCACCCCGCCGCCCGAACCGCAAACCAAGGCGCTGTTTGTCGCCAACGCCGAGGCGCTCTTGCCCCTGCACGGCCGCCGCTCGCTCGATTTCGGCCACGAGGGCGCCGCGCCCGCACTCAGCGTCGTGCTCGTGCTGCACAACCGCTTCGCGCTCACGATGGCCGCGCTCGCCGGTCTGCGCGCCGCGTTCCCAGGCCCGCTCGACCTCGTGCTGGTCGACTCCGGCTCCTCGGACGAAACGAAGACGATCGAGCGCCACGTTCGCGGCGCGCAAATCCTGCGCTTTGCCGAGAATGTCGGCTTCGTCCTCGGCTGCAACGCGGGGCTCGCGGCGGCGCGCGCGCCGGTGCTGCTCTTCCTCAACAACGACGTGGAGCTTGGCCCCGGCGCAATCGAGGCCGCCCGCGCCCGCCTCGACGCCGACCCGACGATCGGCGCGGTGGGCGCGATGCTCGTGCGCACGCACGGCGCCGTGCAGGAGGCGGGCTCCATTATCTGGCGCGGCGGCACCACCGCGGGCTATATGCGCGACGCCTCGCCGCTCGCGCCCGAGGTCAATTTCGTGCGCGACGTCGATTACTGTTCGGCGGCGTTCCTGCTCACGCGCACCGCACTCGTGCGCGCGCTCGGCGGCTTCGATCCCGCCTTCGCGCCGGGCTACTACGAGGATGCCGACCTCTGCCTCCGGATGCGCGAGGCGGGGCACCGCGTCGTTTATGACCCGTCGGTTATCGTGCGCCATCTCGAGCACGGCACTTCGCAAGCGGTCGCCGACGCCGAGCGGGCGATCGCCGAGCGGCGTCAGATTTTCGTCCGCAAGCACATGGCGCGGCTACGGAGCCGTTACGCGGAACATCCGCGCGCCCACTTGTTCGCCCGCACCGCCGGACCGAACCGGGGCCGGGTGCTGTTCATCGACGACCGAATTCCGCTGCGCCATCTCGGCCAGGGGTTCGTGCGCGCGAACGATGTCGTGCGCGCGCTGGCCGCTTCCGGGCGGCATGTGACGGTGTTTCCCGTCCTGCCGGCGCCGCCCGGCCTGGCCGATGTCTATGCCGACCTGCCCGACAACGTCGAGGTGATGCACGACCGGCACTTGCGGGATTTCGAAGCATTCCTACGCGAGCGGCGCGGCTATTACGACACGATCTGGATCGGGCGGACGCACAATCTCGCCCGCCTCCGCCCGCTCCTAGAGCGCGGCGGCGTGGACGTGCTGGGGGGCGTCAGGATCGTGCTCGACACCGAGGCGATCGCGGCGCTGCGCGAGGCGGCGCGCCGTGCGGCCGATCCCGAAGCGGGCCCGTTCGATGTCGATGCCGCGCTCCGCGCCGAGTTCGCCGACGCCTGGTTCTGCCAAGCGATCGTCGCCGTGAACGAGGCCGAGGCGGCGACGCTGCGCGCTATCGGGTTTGACGATGTCGCAGTACTCGGTCATTGCCGCCGGGCGGAACTAACGCCCCGCCCCTTTGCCGAGCGACAGGGCCTGCTGTTCGTCGGCGCGATCGGCGAACCCTCGGCGCCCAATCTCGACGCGCTGCGCTGGCTCGCCGACAACGTGCTGCCCATGCTCGAGGACGAACTCGGCGAGGAATGCCGCCTCACGGTGGCCGGCTTTGTCGCGCCCGGCCTTGATCTCGCACCGCTCGGCCTGCATCCGCGCATCACGCTGCGCGGGCCGGTGGCCGATCTTCGTCCGCTCTACGACAGCCACCGGCTGTTCGTCGCGCCGACCCGCTTCGCCGCCGGCATTCCCTACAAGCTGCACGAAGCGGCCGCGATGGGCCTCCCTTCTGTGGCGACCGACCTGCTCGCCGCCCAGCTCGGCTGGGAGCGCGCGCGCGATCTGATGTGCGCGCGGGTGAACGATGCAGTCGGCTTCGCGACCGAAATCCTGTTCGCCTACCGCGATGAGGCGCTGTGGACCAAGCTGCGCGACAACGCCGCCGCGCGCGTGCGCGCCGAGTGCGATCCCGCCGCCTTCGCCGCCGCGATCGAACGTATCCTTGCCAGGGAACCCGACCCGCCGTGAAAACGCACCGCTATGGCACGACCGTCGAATGGACCGGCAACCGCGGCAGCGGCACCAGCTCGTACCGCGCGTACGACCGGAACCATCGCATCATCGCGCCAGGCAAGCCGGACATTCCCGGCTCCGCCGATCCCGCCTTCCGCGGCGCGCCGGACCGCTACAATCCCGAGGAGCTGCTGGTGGCGTCGCTCTCGGCCTGCCACATGCTCTGGTATCTCCATCTCTGCGCCGAGGCCGGGATCGTCGCGACGGCCTACCGCGACGATGCCGAGGCGATCCTGGCCGAGCACGCCGACGGCAGCGGCGAGTTCACCGAAGCCGTGCTGCGCCCCAGGGTGACGCTCGCCGAAGGCGCCGACCGCGCGCGCGCCGCCGCGCTGCATGAAGCGGCGCATGCAAAATGCTTCATCGCCCGCTCGGTGCGCTTCCCGGTGCGCGTGGAGCCGGTATTCGGCTGAACCATTTCGCCGCCTGCCCCGCTCGCGGGAGAGCCTGGCCCGGTGCCGCCCCGCCCCCGCAAGGCGGGCGGCAGCCCCGAGGTTGCACAGGGACGACAGCGCGAGCAGCGGCGGAGCACCGAACCCTCCGTGGCCCTCCGCGGCCCTCCGTGACTCCTCCGCGCCCGCCGCGTGCTGGCGCAGTCCATTACCTATCCAACGTTATTATATTGGCCAGAGTCATCCGCCTGGAATCCGCCCCGCCATCCC
>DASRBI010000002.1:0-71147 GCA_035685165.1 Acetobacteraceae bacterium | reverse complement strand
CGCGCCCCAAGGAGGAGCTGCTGCGGCAGCTGGCGGAGGTGCGCGCCTGGCTGCGGAGCGAGGCGGCGGCGGCGGGGCGCCCGCCCAAGGCGGCGGACGACGGGTTTACGTGAGCCGGCGCGCTGGCGGGGCGGATTAGGGGGCTCATTCTGGCCAACATAATAACGTTGGATAGGTAATGGACTAGGCCGGCACGCGGCGGGCGCGAAGGAGACACGGAGGGCCACGGAGGGTTCGGTGGTCCGCCGCTGCTCGCGCTGTCGTCCCTGTGCAACCTCGGGGCTGCCGCCTCCCGGAAAGGGGGCTCTTGCCGCGGCGCAGTCCGCCATCGCGGCGCCCCTTCGGCGCATTGCGCCCCGCTCCTTGCCCCTACAGCGCCAACCGCCCCTGCCGCGCCGCGGGCCCGCCGCCGTCGGCGGTCGCGCCCACCTCGCCGTCGCAGAAGCGCAGCGAAAGCCGCGCGCCCGGCTTGACCTGCGCGGCCTCGGTCAGCGTATGCCCGCTCGCGTCGGAAACCAGAACGTAGCCGCGCTTCAGCACCGCCAAGGGTGAGACCGCCTCCAGCCGACCGCCATCGCCCGCGATGCGCGCGCGGTATTCGCGCAACGCGGCGCGGATCGACGCGTCCGAGAGGCGCGCCATCACGCCCCCCGCGCGCCGGTGTACTCCGGCTACCGCGTGCCGCAGCCCGGAATCGAGCTTCTGCCCGCAGAGCAGCAGCGAATTGCGCCGCCGCTCGGCGAACGCGGGCAGTGCCATCACGAGCCGCGCCCCTTGCTCCGCCAGCATCTGCCGCTTCCGCAGCACGAGCCCCGGCAGGTCGGGCATGCGCCGCTCCGCGCGGTCAAGTGCCGCGCGCCGCCCGGCGAGCAGATTGGGGAGCGCGTTCGCCAGCCGCTCTGCCCGATCATCCACCCGCTGCCGCGCCTGTCCCAAGAGCGACGGCAGATCGGGCAGCCCCCGCTCCGCGCGGCCGAGCGCCAGCCGCCGCTGCGTAACGCCGTGGTTGATGCAGGCAAGAAGGCGCGCGCCCCGCTGCGCCAGATCGGCGAGCAGATCGGCGCGCACCGGCACCGCCATCTCGGCCGCCGCCGTCGGCGTCGGCGCGCGGCGGTCGGCGGCGAAGTCGATCAAGGTGGTGTCGGTCTCGTGCCCCACCGCCGAGATCAGCGGAATCCGGCAGGCGGCGGCGGCGCGCACAACCGCCTCCTCGTTGAACGCCATCAGATCTTCCAGGCTGCCGCCGCCGCGCGCGACGATCAGCACGTCCGGGCGCGGCACGTGCCCGCCCGGCGCGAGTGCGTCGAATCCGGCGATCGCGGCGGCGATCCGCTCCGCCGCGCCCTCGCCCTGCACCGGCACCGGCCACAACAGCAGCGGGCGCGGAAAGCGGCGGGCGAGCGTGGTGCGGATGTCCTGGATCACCGCGCCCCTTTCGGATGTCACCACCCCGATCACGCGCGGCAGCAGCGGCAGCGCTCGCTTGCGCGCCGCTTCGAACAAGCCTTCGGCCGCGAGCCGCTGGCGCAGCATCTCGATCCGCGCCAGGAGCGCCCCGGCGCCCGCATATTCGATGCGGTCGACCACAAGCTGGTAGGAGCTGCGGTCGACATAGGCCGAGAGCCGGCCGGTGGCGATCACCTCCACCCCGTCCTCCGGCCTCAGCCCGACGCGCGCGGCGGCCGATTTCCACAGCACCGCCGAAAGCTTCGCCCCCTCGTCCTTGAGCGCGAAATAGGTGTGTCCGGACGGGTAGCGGCGGACCTCCGTGATCTCTCCGCGCACCCGTACCCGCCCGAACCCGCTCTCCAGCGTGCGCTTCACCGCGCCCGAAAGCTCCGAGACCGTGTATTCGGGCAGGTTGGAAAGGGCGGCGGCGCGCGGATCGTCCATCGGCCGAGCTTTATGCTACCAGCCCGGCCGGAAGAAGCGGGGGCGGGCGATGCGGGTGCTGGTCGTAGGTTCGGGCGGGCGCGAGCACGCACTTTGCTGGGCGCTCGCCGCCAGCCCGCTCCTCACGAAACTCTGGTGCGCGCCGGGCAATCCGGGCATCGCGGACATCGCCGCGTGCCTGCCCATCGCGGCGACCGACATCACCGGCCTCGTGATGGCCGCGCTCGACCAGGAGATCGATCTGGTGGTCCCCGGCCCTGAGTCGGTGCTGGTCGCCGGGCTGGCCGACGCGCTGCTCGACGCCGGGATCGCCTGCTGCGGCCCGCGTGCGGCGGCGGCGCGGCTGGAAGGCAGCAAGTCCTTCACCAAGGAGATTTGCGAAGCGGCGGGCATCCCCACCGCGCGCTGGGAACGGTTCGAGGATGCCGAGGCCGCGCGCGAATTCGTCCGCCGCCGCGGCGCGCCGATCGTGGTGAAGGCCGACGGGCTCGCCGCCGGCAAGGGCGTCGTCGTCGCCGCGACCGAACAGGAGGCGCTGCACGCCATCGAGCGCATGATGGAAGCCCGTGCCTTCGGCGAGGCCGGGGCCGCGGTGGTGATCGAGGAGTGCCTGACCGGCCAGGAGCTTTCCTTCTTCGCCCTCTGCGACGGCGCGCACGCGATCCCGTTCGGCTCCGCGCGCGACCACAAGCGCGCCTATGACGGCGATCTCGGCCCGAATACGGGCGGGATGGGCGCGGTCTCGCCCGCGCCCGGCATGACGAAGGAGGCCGAGGCGGCGATCATGGCGGGCATCGTCCGCCCCGCGCTGGCCGAGCTCGCCCGCCGCGGCCTGCCGTTCCGCGGCTTCTTGTTCGCGGGGCTGATGCACACCGAGGAAGGCTACAAGCTGATCGAGTTCAATGCGCGCATGGGCGATCCCGAGTGCCAGGCGCTGCTGCCGCGCCTGGCGTCCGACCTCCTGCCGGCCCTGCTCGCCGCCTGCGAGGGCGAACTCGCGCATTTCGACCTGCGCTGGCGCGAGGAGGCGTCGTGCGCGGTGGTTCTGGCCTCCAAGGGCTACCCGGAGCATCCCAGCGCGGGGTCGGTCATCAGCGGCCTGGACCGCGCCGCCGCCCAGGGCGCGCTCGTGTTCCATGCCGGCACGGCGCGCGACGGCGGCGGCAACCTGACCGCCGCGGGCGGGCGCGTGCTGACCATCTGCGCCACCGGCCCGGATGCCGAAGCGGCCCGCCGCCGCGTCTACGCGGCCGTCGATGCGATCGACTGGCCGGACGGCTTCTGCCGGCGCGACATCGGCGCCTGAACCCGCCGCGTGACCCCCGCGCCCGCCCCGATCACCACCGACCTCGTCCTGCTCGGCGCCGGGCACGCCCATGTCGAGGTGCTGCGCCGCTTCGCCGCCCGACCGCAGCCTGGCGTGCGGCTGACCCTGATCGGGCGCGAGCCGGACACGCCCTATTCCGGGATGCTGCCCGGCCTTATCCGCGGCGACTACCGCTTCGACCAGGCGCATATCGACCTCGCCCCGCTCGCCGCCGCGGCAGGGGCGCGGCTCATCCTCGGCGCGGCCGAGGCGATCGACCTGCAAGGACGGCTCGTCGCCGTGGAGGGCCGTCCGCCGGTCGCCTTCGACCTCCTTTCCATCGACGTCGGCGGTGAGCCGAAAATGCCCGAAGGCGCGGGCATGCCGGTGAAGCCTATCGGCGCCTTCCTCGAGCGCCTCGCCGCGCTCGAAGAATCGATGCCGGAGGGCGCGCGGCTGGCCGTGGTCGGGGCCGGAGCCGCCGGCAGCGAGCTTGCGCTCGCGCTCACCCGCCGCTTCGGCCGCCGCGCCCGGATCGTGCTGGTCGCCGGCGGTTCCGAACCGCTCGACACCGCCCCTGCCGCAGCGCGCCGGCGCGTCCGCGCCGCACTGGCCGACGCGGGGGTGGAGCTGGTCAACGGCGTGCAGGCGGGCGCGCTGTCGGCGGGTAAGCTTGCCCTCTCCGACGGCTCCTTCCTCGAGGTTGATGCCGCGCTCTGGGCCACCGGGATCGTCGGCCCCGCCTTCCTCGCCGCCTCGGGCCTCGCTTGCGACGCGGCGGGCTGCGTGCGCGTGGATCGCTCGCTCCGCAGCCTCAGCCACCCTTTCGTATTCGCCGCCGGGGACTGCGCCGCACTGGAGGGCGCGCCGCGTCCGAAGGCCGGCGTCTGGGCCGTCCGCGCCGGCGCCGCGCTCGCCGGCAATCTGCGCCGCGCGGCCTCGGGGCGGGCGCTCCGCCCCTGGCGCCCGCAGAAGGAAGCGCTGGCCATCCTCGGCCTCGGCGACGGCGAGGCGGTGGCCTGGCGCAACGGGCTCGCCGTCTCCGGCAGGCTCGTCTGGCGCTGGAAGGACCATATCGACCGGCGCTGGATCGGCATGTTCCAGAAGCCAATGCGGATGCAGGCCGCCGCCGCGCCGATGCGCTGCGGCGGGTGCGGCGCCAAGATCGGCGCCGAGGCGCTGGCCGGAATGCTGCGCGCGCTCCCGGTCACCGAGGCGCCCGACATCCTGCTTGGCCTCGCCGCGCCCGACGACGCCGCGCTGGTGCAGCCCCCGCTCGGTCAAGCGGTGGTGCAGAGCGTGGATCATTTCCGCGCCTTCCTCGATGACCCGTTCCTATTCGGCGAGATCGCCGCCGCGCATGCGCTGTCGGATCTCCACGCGATGGGCGCGCGGCCCTGGACGGCGCTCGCCATCGCCACCGTACCCTATGCGCCCGGCGGCAAGATGCGGCGCGATCTGGAAGCGATGATGCAGGGCGCCGTGCGGGCGCTAGAGGGGGATGGCTGCGCCCTGGTCGGTGGCCATTCTGGCGAAGGCGCGGAACTCGCGGTCGGCTTCGCCGTGAACGGGCTTGTCGCCCCGCGTCAGGCCTGGCGCAAGTCGGGCGCGCGCGCGGGCGATGCGCTGATCCTGACGAAGCCGCTCGGCACCGGCGTGATTCTCGCCGGCTACATGCGAGGGCTGACGAAGGCGCGTTGGCTGCAGGCGGCAACCGACTCCATGCGGCGCAGCAACGCCGAGGCCGGGCGCATCCTGCGCGCACACGGCGTGACCGCCTGCACCGACGTCACCGGCTTCGGCCTGCTCGGGCATTTGCAGGAGATGCTGCGCGCCTCGGGCGTCGGCGCGACGATCCGCCCCGAGCAGGTCCCGCTCTTGCCCGGCGCGCTCGACCTCGCCCGCCAGGGGGTGGAAAGCACCCTCGCGCGCGAGAACCGCGTCGCGCTGCCCGAGGGGGCGCATGGGCCGCTGGGCGACCTGCTGATCGACCCTCAGACCTCGGGCGGCCTGCTGGCCGCCGTTGCGCCCAGCCGCGCGGTGTCCTGCCGCGACGCGCTGCGCGCCGCCGGGCTGAAGGCGGCGATCGTCGGCGAGGCGGAAGCGCCGGCGGGTCTGCGACTCGCCTGACCGTCCGGCCCGCTCAAGCGCAGCAGCAGCAGCGACATCGCCAGCGCCCCCAGCGACGGCGCGCCCAGACCGAGGAAGCCCCAGGTCCAGCCGATCCGCATCATCAGCATCCCGCCGAACACGTTGGAGAGCGAGGCGCCGATGCCCTGGAAGGTGTTGGCGGTGCCAAGCGCGGTCTGGGTCCGCCCGCTGCCCCACGTGTAGTCGGCGATCAGGATCGGCACGGACACGCCGAGCAGCCCGGCGCCGCATGCATCCATCACCTGGATCGGCAGGAGCCATGCGGGCGCCCAGGCGAACGCCGCCATCGCGGTGCGCACCGGCAGGACCATGCAGGGGATCACGAACAGCCAAGCCCGGTCGATGCGGTCCGCCGCCCAGCTCGCCGCCAGCGCCACACCGGTCATCGCGACCTGCGCCACGATCACGCAGATCGCCAGCCAGCGCGTCGCGTCGCCGTGCCCGACCTTCGCCACCCGCTCGCCGAGCAACGGAAGCATCGCCGCGTTCGCCAGATGAAACAGCGTCAGTCCGGCGCAAACCAGCAGCACCCTTCGGTCCTCCAGGATCGACCGCAGCGAGGCTCGTTGGGCGATCTCCCTGGTGCCGCGCGCCCGCACGGGATCGACCGCCCGGGCCGGGATCAGGAGCAGGGAAAGGCCGCTCGCCAGCGCCATCGCCGCGAGCACCCAGAAAACCGCCACTCTGCCCGACCCGCCGGCGAGCCAGGCGATCAAGCCGGAGGCGAGCACGTTCCCACCGTGATTCCACGCCTGGTTGCGCCCCTGCTGAAACGGGAAGCTCGCCTTGCCGACGATGCCGAGCGTGAGCGCGGTGAGCGCGGGCGGCATCAGCGCCGCCGCGATCGCCACCCCGATTTGCGAGGCAAGCACCGAGGCGAAGGCATGGGCCGGCAGCAACGCCAGGGTGCCGATCACGATCACCATTGTCGCAAGCCCCATCAGCCCGCGCGGGTGCCCGGCGCGATCGACCAGCGCCCCCGCCGGGCCGTTGAACGCGAGCCCTACCAGCCCGGCGATGGTCATCACCCAGCCGACCCGCTCGGGCGACCATCCGGCACCTGCGAGGAACGTGGCGAGGAACGGCCCGAGCCCGCCTTCCACGTCGGCGAGGAAGAAATTGACCGAGGCGAGGCCCGTGCGCGGCGACATGACCCGCAGAACTTGGCCGCGTCCGACCCTCCCGACGACCTGCGATGAGGCCGTTTGCCGCGACCGTGAAGCGGCCGGATCGCTTACCCGGCGGGTAATGGCCGCCTGGTGCGCCGCTGGCTAGGCTGCGCGCCATGTCGCAGACGCCCGGCTTCGGCACGCAGCTTCGCGAATGGCGGCGTCGCCGCCGGCTCAGCCAGCTCGATCTTGCCTGCGAGGCGGACATTTCGGCCCGCCACCTGAGCTTCGTCGAAACCGGCCGCGCCGCGCCGAGCCGCGAGATGGTGCTGCGGCTGGCGGAATATCTCGACGTGCCGCTGCGTGAGCGCAACCGGCTGCTGCTCGCCGCCGGCTACGCGCCGCTGTTCCGCGAGCGCGTGCTCGACGATCCGTCGATGGCCCCGGCGCGGCAGGCCGTCAGCGCGCTTCTGAAGGCCCATGCCCCGTTTCCGGCCCTTGCGGTGGACCGGCACTGGACGCTGATCGAGGCGAACGAGGCCGTGCCGGCGCTGCTCGGCGGCGTATCGCCGGCGCTGCTCGCCCCGCCCGTGAACGTGCTGCGCGTCGCCCTGCATCCCCAGGGAATGGCCCCGCATATCCTAAACTATGCATATCCTAAACTATGACGAGTGGCGCGGGCACATCATCCAGCAGCTCCGGCGGCAATTCGCCGACTCCGGGGACGATGCGCTGGGGCGGCTGCTGAACGAGCTGATTGCCTATCCGGCGCCGCCGGGCGCGGCGGCGGAGAAGCAAGCCGCCGAGGCCGGGATCGCCGTGCCGCTGCGCTTGAGCACGCGCGCCGGCACGCTCGCGTTCCTCAGCACGATCATGGTGTTCGGCACCGCGACCGACATCACGCTGGCAGAAATAGCGATCGAAACCTTCTTGCCGGCCGATACCGCGACGGCGGAGCTTCTGCCGCGGTTGCTGGGGTAACGCCCGGACAAAAAAACCCCGTGCACTAAGCACGGGGCTCAAATCCTGGCTCAGGCAATCAGCGGCAGTTGGCGGCGACCTGCGTGCCCATCTGCTCCTGATCGGCCTTCTGCGCCTTGCCGATGGTGCTGCCGAGCTGCTCCTGGTCAGCCTTCTGCGCCTTGCCGGTGGTCTGGCCGAGCTGCTCCTGATCGGCCTTCTGCGCCGTGCCGATGGTGTTGCCGAGCTGCTCCTGGTCAGCCTTTTGCGGGCAGCCCGGGGTCGCGGCGAAGGCCAGCGGTCCGGCGGAGAAGGCGAGGCCGAGCCCAACGGCCAATGCAGCGGCGGTGCGGTTCAACGTCATCCTGGTCAACCTCCTGAACTGTCTCGTGATTGAAGCAAGCAACGATGTGGTGCCATCATCGGATAAAGGGAGTAGCAACCGACGACATCATACCGCTTTTCCTGCAGGGCTGGAATGAGAATATCTCCCTGAGGAATGGAACAGAGGCTCTTGAAACCGCTCGGTATCTCCGCGCCCGCAGCGGCGGGCGGCCGATAACCGCGCGCGACATGACGCTTGTTTCGCGACATGACGCTTGTTTGTACTGCCGGTCAACCCACGTTCCGCGCCGTCCTAAGCGGATGGAAAGCTGGCCTGGGCTGGGCCTTGCCACATTGCGCGCCGGCCGCCGCGGCAAGCCGCGGCCCTACAACCGGCAATTGCGCCCTTCGCGTTATTGCTGCAGCGTCCCGCTCGTGACATCGTCGAAAAATTATCGTTGACAGTTCATGTCTCCTTGTTTAACTCGCGAGCGCAAAGGTTAACCATGGAGACAGAAGTTCGATGCTTCGCACACTCGCAATTTGCGGCGCGGCCGCGCTTGCCATTGCCGGCGCCGGATCGGCCGCCCAGGCGAACCCGGCGCTGCCCGGCCTCACCAACCTGAACTTCCTCAGCTACACCGGCACCGCGCCAAAGAGCGGATTCACCAGCAACAACCCTACCGGCTGGACCGGCGGCAACGGCCTGATCTTCATCGCCACTCCGGGTGACTCCACCGTGCCGTCATCGGGCTGCGGCAGCACCTATCTCAGCACCTATGGCTGCCCCAGCACGCTGCACGTCAAGGGCGGCTACAACGAGGTGGAAGCGGATGCCAATCCGGGCTTCGAAAGCGGGTTCAACTACGAGATCACCGGCCTGACGCCGGGCACCACGTACACGCTCAGCTTCTATCAGGCGGCCAGCCAGCAACGAGGCTTCGCCAACGGCCTGAACACGACCGAGCAATGGATCGTCTCGCTCGGCACGGGCGGCTTCACGACCTGCCTCGGCTGCGGCCCGTACAACGCCTATTACCACAGCAACGAGAGCACCTACGCCAACACGGATCCGAACGCCAGCATCGTCG
The DNA here is from genome assembly GCA_035685165.1 of Acetobacteraceae bacterium. Classification (GTDB taxonomy): domain Bacteria; phylum Pseudomonadota; class Alphaproteobacteria; order Acetobacterales; family Acetobacteraceae; genus DATFDN01. The sequence goes on along the minus strand of DASRBI010000002.1, from coordinate 62,313 downwards.
CCACAACCAAGATGACCACCGCTCCGGGCGGGCTGACGGACTGGAATTACGTCACGATCAACCTCACCGCGGACGCGGCGACGCAGTTTCTGAGTTTCCTCGCCTGGGGCAACGACGGAACGACCGCCAATCTCCCGCCGATCGCGTTCCTGACCGGCGTCAACTCGCCGTCCGGATTAGTGCCCGAGCCGGCCGCTCTCTCCGTCCTGGCTGCCGGGGCAGTCGCGCTTGGCGTCGTCGTGCGCCGCCGCCGAAAGAGCTGAGAGACGCTGGGACCGAACGCCTCGAGGCGTTCGGTCCATTCTAAGGCCGACCCGCATTGACGGTGATCTTCTCCCAGCGACCACCCTTTTGCGGTGTGTCCCCCCTGCTCTCGCAACCTCTTCGCCCCCCAGGGGGCGAAGAGGAGCCCATGGCGCAGGCTCCCTCTCCGCCCGATGGGGGCAGCGAGGGTCGGGGAGAGGTCGGGAGGGTCGCATGCCGTGCGGATTGGTATAAGCTTGCAGCGCCCGGGAACCTTGGCTTCCCGGGCGTCGCACGTTCAACGACCGACTGATGGCCATGCTGGACAGCCTGATTGCCACCTTGCGCGAACACCAGCTTCTTGGAACCGCGCTCAGCCTGCTTCACGCCTTCGTCTGGCTGTTCCTCCTCGCCGTCATCTTCGTGCCGCTCGAGCAGCTCTTCGGTGCGAAGCGCGAGCAGCTGTTCCGCCTCTCCACGCTGAGCGATCTCGGCTTCTATTTCATCAGCGACTTCGTCCCAAGCTTCCTGCTGGTGTTTCCCCTCTCGCTGGCCGCCTACATCAGTTACCACTGCGTTCCCTGGCGCATTCACGCCGACATTGCCTCCTGGCCGCTCTGGCTACGTGGCCTCAGCGCGTTCATCGTCGGCGATTTCGGCTTCTACTGGGGCCACCGCTGGGCGCACCAAATCCCACTGCTGTGGCGGTTCCACGCCGTGCACCACCGGCCGAAGCACGTCTATTTTCTCATCAGCGCCCGGGCTCACCCGATCGACAGCGTTTTCATTCGCCTCTGTGGGTTGGTGCCGATCTACATGCTCGGCCTCGGCGCCCCGCAAAGCGTGCAGGGCACGATGATTGCGACGCTCCTGATGCTGCTCATCACTGTCTGGGGCTTCTTCATTCACGCCGATATCCGCTGGCGCTTCGGCCCGCTGGAATGGCTGCTCGCCACACCGCCCTTTCACCATTGGCACCATACATTGGCCGAGCCGCGCGACCGCAACTTCGCCTCGATGCTGCCCTGCTGGGATTGGCTGTTCGGCACCCATTACCTGCCGCGCCACTGGCCGTCCTCCTACGGTACGGATACCGTGCTACCCGACTCCCTGGCAGGCCAGCTCATTCACCCGTTCCGGCCCGCGCCGGCCGCCGCGCCGGCAACGGCCGATCGGTAAAAACGAACCCCCTACGCGGCCACCTGAAGCTCGCCGAGATAGGCCTCCCGGATCAGCGGGTTCTGCCGCAGCTCGGCGGCGGTGCCGGAAAGCACGACCTGCCCGGTTTGCAGCACATAGGCGCGGTGCGCGATCTGCAGCGCCATGTTGGCGTTCTGCTCGACCATGAAGATCGTCGTGCCCTGGCGGTTGATCTGCTGAATGATGTCGAAGGTCTGCTCTACATAAAGCGGCGACAGCCCCATCGAGGGCTCGTCCATGCAGAGCAGCCGCGGGCGCGCCATCAGCGCACGGCCCATCGCCACCATCTGCTGCTCGCCGCCCGAAAGCGTGCCGGCGATCTGGTTGCGCCGCTCCTTGACGCGCGGAAAAAGCGCATAGACGCGCTCCAGATCCTCCTCGAGTTCCGGCCCCTTCTTCCGCAGATAGGCCCCCATCTCCAGATTCTCGTACACGGTCATGCGCGGAAACAGCCGCCGCGCTTCCAGAACGGGCGCGATGCCGCGTTTCACGCGCTCCGAGGTCGGCATTTTCTCGATCGGCACGCCATCGAAGATCACCTGCCCCCGTGCCGGGCGCACCACGCCCATGATGGTCTTCATGGTGGTCGATTTGCCGCACGCATTGCCGCCGAGCAGCGAGACAATCTCGCCCTGCTCGATCGAGTAGTTGACCTTCTTCAGGACGTGCAGGTCGCCATAATAGGTGTCGACGTCCTTGAACTCAAGCAGCATGGACTTCTCCCGCCACGCCGGCGGCGGCGGCTTGCGCGTTGCGGCCGAGATAGGCGCGCAGCACCTCTTCGTTGCGGCGCACCTCGTCGGGCCGTCCCTTGGCGATCACCTCGCCATGATCGAGTACGTACACCGTGTCAGCGAGCGTCGTGACCACGTCGAGCTTGTGCTCGATCAGCAGGATGGTTAGGCCGAGTGCCTTCAGGCCGCGGATCTGCTCGGCAAGTTCCAGCGTCTCGGCCGGGTTCATGCCCGCCGTCGGCTCATCGAGCAGCAGCAACTTTGGGCGGGAGGCGAGTGCGCGGGAAATCTCGGTGCGCCTTCGATTGGCGTACGACAGCCCGCTCACCGCCTGATCGATGCGCGGCAACAGCCGGTTGCCGAAGATGCCGAGGATTTCCTCGGCCCACTCCCGCGCCGCCTGCTCCTCGCGCCGCGTGCGCGGCAGGCCGAGCACGGCGCCGAGCGGGCCGGTGGAAAGCCGCGCGTGCTGGCCCACCAGCACGTTCTGCATGACGGAGAGATTGGGAAAAAGGCGGATGTTCTGGAACGTGCGCGCGACGCCCTTGGCGAGCACCTGGTAGTCGGGAAGGCCGAGGATTTCCTCGCCATCGAAGCGGATGCTGCCGGATTCCGCCGGCACGAGCCCGGTGATCACGTTGAACAGCGTCGACTTGCCCGAACCGTTCGGGCCGATCACCGCCACCACCGCACCGTGCGGCACCTCGATCGAGACCTTGTTCAGGGCCACCAGCCCGCCGAAGCGCACGGTCACGTCCCGCACATCGAGCGAGATCGCCCCCGTCCGCACCTCGCCGCCGAGGCCCGAGAGCCGAATGTCGGCGCCGCGCCGCACCTCGGCGTGCTGCTGCTCGAAGGTCAGCGCGGCGGGCGGGCGGAAGGCGGGGATCAGCCCTTGCCGCCTGTAGAGCATCATCACCACCAGGATGATGCCGAAAATCAGCTCGATCGAGGGCACGAGATCGATATGCGCGATCCAGTCGCTGCCCACCATCCGCCCGAAGCTGTCCACCCAGCCGGTCAGGTCTTGCAGCCACCATGATTGCAGCAAGGTGAGGATCATCGCCCCGACGACCACGCCCCACACGCTGCCGATGCCGCCGAAGACGATCATCACCAGTATCATCACCGAGACCGGGAAACCGAACATGTCCGGGGTCGCGGTTTGCAGCTTGGCGACATAGAAGACGCCGGTCATGCCGGCGAAGGCGGCGCCGATCGCGAAGGCGAGCAGCTTGTAGCGCGTGCGATCCACGCCCATGGCGCCCGCCGCGATCTCGTCCTCTCGGATCGCCATCCATGCGCGGCCGATGCGCGAATCGCGCAGCCGCACGCTGACGAAAATCAGCAGCGCAACCAGCGCCACGGCCACGTAGTAATAGGGAATGGAGTTGACGCCGAAATTATAGGGGCCGATGCGCGGCGCGGCGACGCCGTTCAGGCCGGCCGCGCCGTTGGTGAGCTTGTCGGCGTTGCGGAACACGATCGGCACGATCTCGCCGAAGCCGAGCGTGACGATGGCGAGATAATCGCCGCGCAGCCGCAAGGTGGGCGCGCCGAAGAGGATGCCGAAAAAGGCCGCGACGAAGGCCGCGAGCGGCAGCGCGAGCCAGAACGACAAGGTGAAATGCACCACGCTGCCGCCGCTCTCGCCCGCCATCTTGGCAACGAGGCCGAGCGCCTGGAACGGCACCCAAAACCCGCTCCACGCCGGCTGCAGCTGGAAGGAATTGAGGCAGCCGTAGAAATAGGCGCCGATGGCGAAGAACGCCGCGTAGCCGAGATCGAGCAGCCCGGCGAAGCCGACCACGATGTTGAGGCCCAAGGCGAGCGTCGCATAGGCGAAGGCGTTGGCGAGCGAATCGATGTCGGCCTGGTTGCCGTGATAGAGCGGGAAGGTGAGCGCGAGCGCGGCGATCACCAGGTTGATCAGCCATTGCGCGGTCGGCTTGTTCAGGGTCCGCGCGATGCTCGCCGCCGGCCCGGGACGGGCCGCCGTGCCGGTGGTTGTGGTGGTGCCGCTCATGGCGCCTCTCAGGACTTGCTGGGGGCCAGGCGGCCGAACAGGCCGGCCGGGCGGAACACCAGCACGAGCACGAGGATCGAGAAGATGATCACGTCGGCCCAGGCGGTGGCGATGAACTGGCCGCCGAAGGATTCCACCAGGCCGATGATGATGCCGCCCACCATCGCGCCCGGCACGTTGCCGATCCCGCCCAGCACGGCGGCGGTGAAGGCGCGCAGCCCGGCGGTAAAGCCGATGATGAAGCTCGTGAAGTTATAGTAGAGTCCGAACACCATCCCGCCCGCGCCGGCCAGCGCCGAGCCAAGAAAGAAGGCGGTGACGATCACGCGGTCCACATCGACGCCCATCATGCGCGCGGCTTCCGGGTCCTGGGCGGTGGCGCGCATCGCCTTGCCGAGCCGGGACTTCTGCACGAACACCCAAAGGCCGCCCATCAGCACGATCGCCACCAGCCAGATCAGCACCTCGCGCAGTTCGAGCACCGCGCCGCCGATCGCCCAGCGCACGGGCGGCAGCGGATTCGGATAGTTCTTCGAATCCGCGCCGACCGTGAGCAGGACGACGTTGAACAGGATGTATGACACTCCGATCGTGGTGATCATCGCGGCCGGTCCCGTTACGTTCCGCAACGGGCGCAAGGAAAGCCGCTCGATCGCTACTCCGAGCACACCGGAGCCCAGCATGCTGGCGAGGAAGGCGAACACCAGCACGCTGACCAGCGGCAGGCCGGTCAGGATGACGTTCTGACCGACCAGGCCGAAGGCCTGCAACGTCCACATGGCGATGAAAGAGCCAACCATGAAGACGTTGAAGTGAGCGAAGTTGATGAGCTCGAGTATGCCGTAGACAAGCGTGAAACCGAGTGCCAGCAGCGCATACATCGCGCCCAGGCTCAGCCCGTTGATCGCCTGTTGCAGCAAGAGATCGGAGAACGTCATATCCGGTCTAGCTGTTCATGTTCTGCGGCGCGACGCCGATGTATTTGTATTGCGCCGAGATGTCGTCGAGCGGCTTTGATGGATCCTTCTTGATCTGGAACACGCTAACGGTGCGGTCCTTGATGTCGCCGTTGTCGTCGAACGAGACGACACCTTGGATGGTCGGCACGCTGATCGACTGGATGGCGTCGCGCACCGTGTCGCGGTTCACCGGCTTCTTCTCATCGACGAGCTTCTTCACCGCCGCGACGATGACGAGGCCCGCGTCATAGGCGGTGATCGCGTAGTCGTCCGGCGCCTCTCCGAACTTCGCCTTGTAGTGCTGGACGAATTGCTGCGCCTTCGTATCCTCGGTCATGTGCGGCGAGGCATTGGTCGCATACCAGCCCTCGGCGGCGGGGAAGCCGGCGCCGGTCAGCATCTCCGGCCCCATCACGCCGTCGCCGCCCGCTTTGATCACGTTCGGAATGATGTCGTAAGCCTGCTTGGCGAGTTTCACGCCGGCCTGCAGCACCCCGCCATAGTAGAGCGCGTCCGGGTTGAGCTGCTTGATCTTGGTCAGGATCGCCGTGTAGTCGGCAGCTTTCGGGTCGAGCCGGTCGCGGCCGAGCACTTTGATCCCGTCCTTCTCCGCCTGCCGCTGGAACGCATCCGCCAGACCCACGCCGTAGGCGCCGCTGTCGTCCAGCACATAAACGGACTTCACGTGCAGGTCCTTGGCCATGTAGTTGGCCATGTTCGGGCCCTGGTAGGCGTCCGTCGTGACTGTGCGGAAATAGATCGGCTTGCCGGCCGGGCGGTACTGCTGAGCGAACTTCGGATCGGTGATATCGGGGTTGGTGGAGGAGGGCGTGATGATGGCGAGGTCGCCCTCGCTCAGAATCGGCGCCATCGCCTTGCCCGCGCCGCTCATCTGCGGGCCGATCGCCGCGACGATCTGCTTGTCGCCCACCATCTTGCGCGCGTTGGTTGCGGCCTGCACCGGGTCATACTGACCTGCGGTCGCGGTGGCGTCGTCGTATGTCTCGACCTCGAAGCGGTAGCCCGGCACCGCGTTCGCGGCATTGGCGTCGTCGAAGGCGAGCTGCGCGCCGTCCAGCATCAGCTTGGCGCTGTGCGCGTCGGCGCCGGTGAGCGAAAAGTCGATGCCGACCTTGAGAACCTTGTCATCGGCCGCGAACGCGGCCCCGGTGCGCCCGAACGCCGCGGCGGCGGCGACCGAGGCGACAAGCTGGGCTGCTGCCCGACGTGTGATCATTGCAAACCCCCCATAACCCTTACGGGTGATGTTGTTACGAGTGCGGCTCGCAAGCCGCGTGCCAGCAGCCAAGCGCCTGCCGACACCGAGGCTTGCAGCCTCGGGCGCGTCCTTGTCACGAACCGGCCCCGACGGGAAGAGGGTTCTTCGCCCTCCCGGGGGCGGCGGCCTTGGGTTTCGGCGGGCAGTCCTATTAGATGGCTCGAGGCGCCGGGCGCCCGCGGCGGTGGATTGCTGCCAACAACAGGGAGGACACGGTATGAAGCGTCGTGAGTTCATGGCCTCGGCCGCCGCCGGCGCGGTGGCGCTGGCGGCCCCGCGCATCGTTCGTGCCGAGAGCGCGCGGGTGCTAAAATTCATCCCGCAGGCCGATCTCGCCTCGCTTGACCCGGTTTGGACCACGGCCGATGTCACCCGCAACCACGCCTTCCTGGTGTTCGATACGCTCTATGGCGTCGATAACAACTACCGCCCGCACCCGCAGATGGCGGCGGGCCACCAGGTCGACGCGGATGGCAAGCAGTGGGACATCACGCTGCGCGACGGGCTCAAGTTCCACGACGGCGCGCCGGTGCTGGCGCGCGACTGCGTGGCCTCGCTGACGCGCTGGGGCAAGCGCGATTCCTTCGGCGCCGTGCTGATGGCGGCGACCGACGAGCTTTCCGCGCCGTCCGACAAGGTGCTGCGATTCCGGCTGAAAAAGCCGTTCCCGCTACTGCCCGACGCGTTGGCGGCGATCACCAGCATGGCCTGCATCATGCCCGAGCGGCTGGCCAAGACCGATCCCTTCCAACAAGTGACGGAGATGGTCGGCAGCGGCCCCTACAAGTTCGTCGCCGCCGAGCGCGTACCGGGCTCGCGCGTCGTCTATGAGCGGTTCGCCGACTACGTGCCGCGTGGCGACGGTCCGGCCGAATACACCGCCGGCCCGAAGCCCGCTTATTTCGACCGCGTGGAGTGGACCGTCTCGCCCGATCCGGCCACCAACGCCGCGGCGATGAACGCGGGCGAGTTCGATTGGTGGGAGAATCCCACGATCGATCTCGTGCCGCTGCTCAAGAAGAACCCAGATCTCGTTTCGGTGGTGAAGGACCATACAGGCGAGATCGGCTGCCTGCGCTTCAACGCGCTCTTTCCGCCGTTCGACAACCCGGCGATCCGCCGCGTCGTGCTCCAGGCGGTGAACCAGCGCGAATACATGGAAAGCGTGGCTGGGGCCGATCCGACGCTGATCCTCGACAATGTCGGCCTGTTCGTCCCCGGCAGCCCGATGTCGAGCACCATCGGCACCGCCGAGAACATCGGCACCGCGCACGACCCGGCGAAGCTGAAGGCGGCGCTCGAACGGGCGGGCTACAAGGGCGAGAAGGTGGTGGTGCTCGCCGCCTCCAACTTCCCCACCATCAACGCCGAGGCGCAGGTTGGCGGCGACATGCTGAAGCGGATGGGTTTCAACGTCGATTACCAGTCGCTCGACTGGGGCACCGTCGTGCAGCGGCGCGCAAGCCGCAAGCCGGTCGCCGAAGGCGGGTGGAACATCTTCTTCACCTTCCTGGGCGGCATCGGCAATGTCTCGCCGGCCTCCGACATCGCCATCCGCTCGGACGGCAACGGCTGGTTCGGCTGGCCGACCGATCCCGAGATGGAGAAGCTCCGCGCCGCTTGGTTCGACGCGCCGGACCTCGCCGCCCAGCAGAAGGTCTGCGCCGACATGCAGGCCGAGTTCTACAAGAACCCATCCTACGCGCCGCTCGGCATGTATTTCCAGCCGACGTGCTTCCGGAAAGACCTGACGGACGTGCCGGAGGGGATTCCGCAATTCTACCGGGTGCGGCGGGTATAGCTCCCCGCCTCTTCAGCGGCACCCGGAAACGGCGGGCAACCGCGCTGCGGTGATGAAGCTCCTGGAAGCGATCCCCGTTGCCAGGTGCTCGCTCCGCGCGGCGCGGCATGGATCGAAGCCGGCATGATCGCCGATATTCTCGGGCGGACCCAGCACCTTGCGCGGCCGTCAGCTCTCGGCCGTGGAAGCCTGTTGCGAGGAGGGACGGCGGCGGCAGCTTCTCAATGACACGCTCATCCTTCTCATCGCCTGCCAACAGGGTGCGATCCTCGTGTCGGCGAACAAGAAGGACGTGGACTTGCTGCCCCGGTTCGGGCCGGAGGCGCACTTTCTCCTGTTCGCGGCCTAGGCGGGCCCGAGGCCGGTCAAATAGCGCGCCGCCAGTCTGCGGTACACCTCGGCGTTGCGGTCGAACCCGCGCCGCTCCACCTCGTCCATCACGCGGCGCAGCTTGGCGGGGCTCCCGGTCCAAAGCTCGCGCCGGCCGATGACCTTGCCCGGCGTCAGCAAGCCACCCGCGGCGAGCATCCCCTCTTCCTCGATCACCGCCTCGTCGAGCACGGTAGAACCCATGCCGACGAAGGCGCCGTCCTTCAGCGTGCAGCAATGGATGATCGCGGCATGGCCGATCGTCACGTCGTCGCCGATCAGGGTGGGGAAACTGTCGTCCACATGGACGATCGTGCCGTCCTGGATGTTGGTGCGCGCGCCGATGCGGATGAAATTGGTGTCGGCGCGGATCACCGTGCCGAACCACACGCCCGATTCGGGACCGATCTCCACATTGCCGATCACCGCCGCCGTCGGCGCGACGAAGGCCGAAGGGTGCACGCGCGGCGCCACGCCATCGAGCGCGTAAAGCGGCCCGCTGCCGCCAACGGCCTCGATGCGTCCCATCCGTAAGTCAGGCATCCGCCGCCTCCAGCGTGCGCACGGCCGGCGCGGCGGCGAGGCCGAGCATCAGGCACATGTTCTGCACTGCGGCTCCCGAAGCGCCCTTGCCGAGATTGTCGAGCCGGGCCACTAGCACCGCCTGCCGGTGCGCCTCGTTGGCATGGACCGTCAGTTCCATGTCGTTCGTGCCGTTCAGCGCCTCCGGCTCCAGCCGGCCGGAGGGATCGGGCGGTACCAGTTTCACGTGTGCGCTGCCGGCGAAATGCGCCGCCAGCGCCGCGTGCAGATCGGCCGCCGCCGGCTTGCCCGGCAGCGTGTCCAGATGCAGCGGTATCGAAACGAGCATCCCTTGCCGGAAATGACCCACCGACGGGACGAAGATCGGCCGGCGCGTCAGACTGCTGTAGGCATGGATTTCCGGCAGATGCTTGTGCTCGAGCCCGAGCCCGTAGAGCTCGAAGGCCGGGCCGCCGGCGCGCTCATGCGCCTCGATCATGCTCTTGCCGCCGCCCGAGTAGCCGCTGACGGCATTGATCGTAACCGGATAGTCGGGCGGGATCAGTCCGGCATCGACCAGCGGGCGGAGTAGGGCCAGCGCGCCGGTAGGGTAGCAGCCGGGATTGGCGACCTTGGCGGCGCGCGCGATCCGCTCGGCCTGCCCGGGCGCCAGCTCGGGGAAGCCATAAACCCAATCGGGATGCACCCGATGCGCGGTGCTGGCGTCGAGTAGCTTCGGGGCGTGGTGGCCGAGCCCAGCGGCGAGGGCGGCGGACTCCTTGGCCGCCGCGTCCGGCAGGCACAGGATCACCAGATCGACTTCGGCCATGATGTCGCGGCGCGCGGCGGGGTCCTTGCGGTGTTCGGCGGGCAGGCTGCGGACCTCGACCGCGTTCATCGCGCGCAGCCGGTCGCGGATGCCGAGACCCGTCGTGCCGGCTTCGCCGTCGATGAACACCGTCGGTTTGGACATGGCGCGATCCTGAACGCGGAAGGGGCGCGAACGTACCCGCCCGTTCCCGGCATGGCAACGCACGGGAAGCGCAGGTCGGGGCAGCGCCCGCCACAAGACGGGTGCTCCGAAACGGCGTCGGCCTGGATGATCAGCGCCGGCCGCGGCTTCCCGTAATCGCCGGGCGTGGCAGCCGTCACCAGATCTCCCCGCCCGACGCGTTCCAGCGCCCGGCAAGATGCCGCGAACCGAATGCGCCCGGTCCGCTTCGGACCGATAACGAACTACCGCTTGCTGAACTGGAAGCTGCGGCGGGCCTTCGCCTTGCCGTACTTCTTCCGCTCCACCACGCGCGGATCGCGCGTCAGGAACCCGGCCGCCTTCAGGATCGAACGCAGCTCCGGCTCGTAGTTCGTCAGCGCGCGGCTGATGCCGTGCCGCACTGCGCCTGCCTGGCCGGAAAGCCCGCCGCCCGTCACGGTGCACATCACATCGAACTGGTTGTAGCGGTCGGCGACCAGAAAGGGCTGGGTCAGCAGCATCCGCAGCACCGGGCGGGCGAAATACTGCGCCGCCGGGCGGCCATTGATGGTGATCTGCCCCTTGCCTGGCTTCACCCACACGCGCGCCACCGCGTCCTTGCGCCGTCCCGTGGCGTAGGAGCGGCCGAGCGAGTCGCGCTTAGGCTCGCGAGCCACCTGCGCGGCCGAGGGCTCCGCACCCGGCGCGGCGGGCGTGGCGGCCTGCTGGGAGGCGAGCATTTCCTTAAGGTCGGCGAGGGTGCGGCCCGCCTGCTGGGTTCCCGACATCGGCTCAGGCCCTCTTGTTCTTCGGGTTCATCGCCGCGACGTCGAGCGGCTTCGGCGCCTGTCCGGCGTGCGGATGCTCGGCGCCGCCATAAACGTAAAGATGCTTCATCTGCCGCCGCTGCAGCGGCCCGCGCGTGATCATCCGCTCGACCGCCTTCTGAACCACCCGCTCGGGATGCGCGCTCTCCAGCCGCTGTTTGATCGTACGGCCCTTGATCCCGCCCGGATAGCCGGTGTGCCAGTAAAACACCGACTGCTCGGCCTTATTGCCGGTGATCCGCACCTTGGCGGCGTTCACCACCACAACGTTGTCGCCGCAATCAACATGCGGCGTGAATTGCGGCTTGTGCTTGCCGCGCAGCCGCATGGCGATGATGGAGGCGAGGCGGCCGAGCACGACGCCCTCGGCGTCGATCAGCACCCAGTCCTTCTTCACCTCCGCGGGCTTGAGCGAGAGGGTGGTCTTCATTGGCGGTGGCGGTCCCTGGCGGAAAACGGTCGCGGCTTATCGGGCGGAAAGTCCGGCCGGTCAAGCGCCGGCGGGATGTGGTATTATATTACCGCGCCTCGATGCGCGCGCCCGTGGCGGCATCGAACAGATGCAGCGCCGCCGGATCGGGACGCACCGTGATCCGCTCGCCGACCGAAGGATGGCCCGGCAGCTTCACGACCAGCGGCTCTGCGGCGCCCTCCAGCCGCCCATGCACCAGTGTCTCCGAGCCGAGCGGTTCCACTAGCTCCACCGCGAGCGACAGGCCCTCTTGCGCGGGAAGCAGGTGCTCCGGCCGGATGCCAAGCGTGACCGCGCGCCCCGGCTCGGCCGCGCGGCTTCCGTCGGCGAGGGGGACGATGAGGCCCGATTGCAGTTCCGCTGCGCGGCCGTCGGCCACGAGCTGCGCCGGAAGGAAGTTCATCGAAGGCGCGCCGATGAAGCCTGCCACGAACATGTTGGCGGGGCGCTCGAAAATTTCGATCGGCGGACCGAGCTGGGCGGCGTGCCCGGCATCCAGCACGAGCAACCGGTCGCCCAGCGTCATCGCCTCCACCTGATCGTGCGTGACGTAGAGGCTCGTCACGCCGAGCCGCCTTTGCAGGCGGCGGATCTCGGCGCGCATCTGAACGCGCAGCTTGGCGTCCAGATTGGACAGCGGCTCGTCGAACAGGAACAGCGCCGGCTCGCGCACGATGGCGCGGCCCATCGCCACGCGCTGACGCTGCCCGCCCGAAAGCTGGCGCGGCTTGCGTGCGAGCATCGGTACGAGCCCGAGCTGCTCGGCCGCCTGCTCCACGCGGCGACGGATTTCCTCGCGCGCCATGCCGCGGATACGCAGCCCATAAGCCATGTTGTCGAACACGCTCATGTGTGGATAGAGCGCGTAGTTCTGGAACACCATCGCCATGTCGCGCTGTGCCGGATCGCGCGAGGTGATGTCCTTGCCGTCGAGCAGCACGCGGCCCGAGGACGGACGCTCGAGCCCCGCGACGATTCTGAGCAGCGTCGATTTGCCGCAGCCGGACGCGCCGACGATCACCAGCATCTCGCCGGGCTCCAGCGCGAGGTCGATCCCGTGCAGCACCTCGGTGCCGCCGAAGCTTTTACGGATGGCTTGCAGCTCCAGGCGGGGAGTCACTTCTCGGCTTCCGTCAGGCCGGCGACGAACCAGCGTTGCATCGCCACCACCACCAGAACGGGCGGCAGCACAGCGAGCACCGCGGTCGCCATCACGCCTGCCCAGTCGGTCTCCGCCTCCACGCTAATGCCTTGGGTGATGCCGACGACGATCGGATCGAGCCTGGGGTCGGTCGCCACCAGCAGAGGCCAGAGATACTGGTTCCAGCCGTAGACGAACAGGATCACGAACAAGGCGGCGAGATTGGCCGCCGAGACCGGGATCAGCACGTCCTTGAGGAAGCGCAGCGGCCCCGCGCCGTCCATCCGCGCCGCCTCCACGAGCTCATCGGGAATGGCCACGAAGACTTGGCGGAACAGCAAGGTGGCGGTGGCCGAGGCGATCAGCGGCACGGTAAGGCCGGTGAACGTGTTGATGAGGTGAAGGTCCGCCATTACCGCGTAGGTCGGCATGATCCGCACTTCCACCGGCAGCATGAGCGTGATGAAGATCACCCAGAACGCCGTGCGGCGCAGCGGGAAGCGGAAGAACACCACGGCGAACGCCGACAGCAGCGAGACGAAGATCTTGCCGCTCGCGATCACCAGCGCCATCCCGGCGGAAACCAGCAGCATGTGCCACACGGGCGGCGCCCCGCCGGTGCCTTGCGTCAGCACATGGGCATAGGCGGCGAGCCCCTGCCCGCCCGGCAGCAGCGAAAGCTCGCCGCGGCGGATAGCACCGGAGTCCTGCGTCGAACCCGCTATGGCGAGCCAGAGCGGAAAGGCGAACAGCGCCACGCCGAGCAGCAGGACGAAATGGGCGAGATAATCGGGGCGCGCGCGGGGGACGGCCAAGCTTTCGTCCACCGCCGCGAGCCGTTCCGCCACGGTGCTCATCCCGCCGTCCGCCGGCCGAGGAAGCGGAATTGCACGGCAGTCAGCAGGATGATCGTCGCCATCAGCAGCACCGACTGCGCCGCCGACGAGCCGAGATCGAGGTTCACCACGCCGTCGCGATAGACCTGCACCACCAGAGTCTGCGTGGCCTGCCCCGGGCCGCCCTGGGTGATCGCCCAGATCGTGCCGAACGTGTCGAACGCGGCGTAGGTGAGGTTGACCACCAGCAGGAAAAATAGCGTCGGCACGAGCAGCGGCAGGGTGATGGTGCGGAAGCGCCGCCAGCCGCGCGAGCCGTCCATGCGCGCCGCCTCGATCACCGCGCGCGGGATCGACTGCAAACCGGCGAGGAAGAAGATGAAATTGTAGCTAACTTGCTTCCACGCGCTGGCGAGGATCACGAGCAGCAGCGCCTGCCCGCCGCTCACCGCATAGTTCCAGTCGATCCCGCCCCGGCTCAGCATCCGCCCGATCAGCCCGACCTGCGGGTTGAGCAGGAACACCCAGAGCACCGCTGAGATCGCGGGTGCGACGGCATAGGGCCAGATCAGCAGCGTGCGATAGATCGTGCGGCCGCGTATCTCGTGATCGGCGAAGACCGCGAGCAGCAGCGCGACGCTCATCGAGATCGCCGACACCGCGGCGCAAAACAACGCGGTGCGCCCCACGGTCGCCAGGTAGCGCGGATCGGATAAGAGATCTGCGAAGTTGGCGAGCCCGACGAACACCGAACCCTGACCGAACGCATCCTGCGTCAGCAGGCTCGACCACACCGCCGCGGCGGCCGGCCAGTAGAAGAAGATGAAGGAAATTACGAGCTGCGGCAGCACGAGCAGGATCGGCAGCAGCCGCCCGTCGAACAGCGTGCGCCGCTCCATCCCCGCGCGCCCTCACCCCTCACCTGGCCTCTCCCCTCTCCCGCCCGGCGGGAGAGGGGAGAGGCGGATTTCGGCACCGTGCGAACGGTGAAACCGGTACCTCTCCCCTTTCCCGATCTCGGGAGAGGGGAGAGGCCAGGTGAGGGGTCAGGGACACCGCGACGCCTATGCGTGCACCGACCGCTCGAACGCGCGCAGCACCGCATTGCCGCGTTCCACCGCGTTATCGAGCGCCTGCTGCGCGTCCTGCTGGCCCTGGAAGGCCTTTTCCACTTCCTCGTAGATGATGTTGCGAATTTCTGGCAAACGCCCGAGCCGCAGTCCGCGCGAATTGGGTGTCATCTTGCCGCGCTCGAGCTGTTTCACCGGAATGTCGGCGCCTTTGTTCTTGGCGAAAAAGCCGTCCTTCTGCATCACATCGCCGCCGGGCACCGTGACAGGCACATAGCCCGTCGCCTCGGCCCATTGCGCGACGTTCTCGGGGGTGCCGAGATAGCCGAAGAACTGGCCGACCGCCTTGTATTCCGCCGCCGTGCGGCTGGGTGCCGTCATCGTCCACAGGCTGGCACCGCCAATGATCGAATTGAGCGGCGACTTGATGATCTTCGGATCGTACGGAAGATAGGCCGCCCCAAAGTCGAACTTGGCGCTTTTGACAAGATCGCCCCGCTCGCCCGAGGAGTTGAAGGCGATACCCGCCTTGCCGCCCACCAGGATCGGATCGGGCACGTTGTCCCGGCCGGCATAGACGAAGGTGCCGGCCTTGCCCATGTCGAGCAGCCGCTGAATGTGCCCGACCTGCCCTTTGCCGTTGAACTCCAGCTTTGCGTTCAGCCCCTCGAAGCCGTTTTCCTCGCTTGCGAACGGCAGGTTGTGGATGGCGCTGAACTGTTCGAGCTGAATCCACGAGAACCAGGAACTGATCATCGGAATTTCGGCTGCCTGCTTGGCCTTGATTGCCTCGGCCGCCTTCTGCGCCTCGTCCCAGGTGACGGGCGGCTTGTCGGGATCGAGCCCCGCCTTCCGGAAGGCGTCGCGGTTGATCCACATGATCGCGGTCGATGAGTTGAACGGCATCGACGCCATCCGCCCGTCGGCGAGGCTGTAGTAGCCGCGCACGGCCGGGATGTAGGCGTCGGGGTGGATCGGCGCGCCGTATTCCTTGATCAAATCGGCGACCAGCTTCACCGCCTTGCCGGCCGAGAGCATCGTGCCGGTGCCGACCTCAAAAATCTGCGCGATGTGCGGCGCCTGCCCGGCCCGGTAGGCGGCAATGGTGGCGTTCAGCAAGTCTGCGTAGCCGCCCTTGTAGACCGCCTCCACCTCGACCGCGTTCTGGCTGGCGTTGAAACCGTTGACGAGTTTCGCCACCTGATCGCCGAGCGCGCCGGTCATGGCGTGCCAGAACACGATGTGCGTCTTGGCGCCCTGGGCGCGGGCGGGTAGGAGCGGCGCGGCGGCGAGCGCGGCGCCGCCGGCGAGAAGAGTTCGGCGTTTCATCGGTCCTCCCTGGATAGCACGGCGAGGCTGTTAGCCGCCTCCGGTAACGGTTCTATGGCACGGCGGCGGCGGTGGCGTGAAGCAAGGAGCGGCGGGACGCGAGGAACTCCGCCGTCGCCCCCTCCAGCGCCGCACATTCCGGGTCGCCGACGGGCAGGCAAAGCGCCATCATGCCGCGGCGGGCAAGCCAGATCCCCTGGGCGAGCATGTCGAAGAAGAACAGCTCCTTCAGCTTGGCATCGCCGCGCGCCGCGTCGGCCGGCGCGCGCACCGGCTCTGGGGTCGTGTGCACGGCCAGCATCGAGCCGATGCCGGTGAACTGCACCGGCGCACCCGCGTCCCGGCAGAGACGGTTCAGCCGCTCGCGCAGCGCCTCGCCGCGCGCGTTCAAGGCGAGGCACGCCTCCTTCGTGTAGATGTCGGTGATCCCGGCCAGCCCCGCCGCCATCGTCAGCACGTTGTTGTTGAACGTGCCGGCATGAGGCAGCGCGTCCGGGCGGCGCGGATCGAAGAGGTCGAGAATCTCCGCCCGTCCGCCGAAGGCGCCGAACGACATGCCGCCGCCCACATACTTGCCGAGCGTCATCAGATCGGGTTTCACGCCCCGCGCCGCCCCGAGGCCGGAGGGCGCGAGCCGGGAGGTCATCACCTCGTCCAGCACGAGCAGCGCGCCCACGCGCGTCGCCGCCTCGCGCAGCGCGTGCAGGAAGTCGGGCGCGGCTGCGATGCAGCCGCCGCTGCCCATCATCGGCTCCAGGATGACCGCCGCAAGGTCGCCCGCGTGCTCTTCGATCAGCACCAGCGTGCGCGCCGTGTCGTTGTAGGGGGCGAGGACGAAGTCGAACGGCGCGTTGATGGGGCTGCCGCCGCCTGCGAAGGTGAAGACCGCGCCGTGATAAGCTCCCTCGAACACCAGCACCTTGCGCCGTCCGGTGAACACGCGGGCGAGCGAGAGCGCCATCAGGTTCGCTTCGGTCCCCGAGTTGGTGAAGCGGACCCGCTCCAGCCCGAAACGGTCGCACACCGCGCGGGCGAACCGCGCCTCCAAGAGATTGTGTGCGCCGAAATTGATCCCGCCGCCGAGCGCCGTTTCCAACGCCGCGCGGATCACGGGGTGCGAATGGCCGTAGATGCCGGCGGTGTATTCGCCGAGGAAGTCAATGTATTCGTGCCCGTCCATGTCGCGCAGTCGGCAGCCCTCGGCCGCTTCCATCGCTACCGGGAACGGATCGTAATGAAGCACCGTGCGGGTGTTGCCGCCCGGCATCACCGCAGCCGCCTCCACATGGCGCGCGAGGCTCTTCGGGTTGCGGGCAACATAGGCCTGCTTCGCGTCGGCCAGGGCGGCATCGAGATCGGCGTTGACACGGCGGTCGGTCATGGAGCCCTCCCTGTAGTCCTAAGCGGCGGAAGCCGGTTGCGCCGCGGCGCCGCCGAGGCGTTCCCGCACGGCGGCCGTCAGCGCTTCGCGCCGTGCCCAGAGCGAGCGATACCAGCAGATCCGGTCGGCCACCTGATAGGCGAGCATCCGCTCCGCCGCGACATACGCGCGCGCGGCATCGGCAAGCGTACGGGCCAGCTCCGGCATGGCGATGAGGCGCCGCAGCCGCGCCCGCAGCTCCTCGGCGTCGCGGAACAGCAGGCCGGTGCGTCCGTCCTCGATGCTGGCGCCGTACACAATGTCGCTCGCCAGGGGCGCGACGCGGCAAGCGCCGGCCTCGACGAATTTCAGGTCGGATTTGGCGCGGTCGAACTCGGTGTCGGCGAGCGGCATCAGACAGATTTCCGATTCGCAGAGGAGCCGCAGATAGGTGTCGTGGTCGCAGGTCGGCGTAAAGCTCTTGTGCGGCGTTTCCAGCGCATCGAAGAAGGCGCGATCGTGCACGACGCAGAAGCGCAGCCGCGCACCCGCCCACTGGGCGACCTCGTTCAGCACCTTCATCAGCGGCGGCCAGGCCGCCTCGCGGTTGAGCGCGCCGAAGAACAGTGTCAGCACGCCCGGCTCGTCGAAGTTGCGGGGCTCGGGCAGCGCACGCGTGGCGTTCGGGAACACGCGCACCTCCGGGTTGAACGCGCGCAACACCCGAGCAAGGGGTTCGGTAGAGGTCTGCACGGCGTGGACGCCGGTGAAGGAAAGCGAGCCCTCGTCGCGCAGCGCGGGGAAGAAACCCGGGTGGTCGTCGAACTCCGTCACCACCACCCATCCGGCGGCGATCACGCGGGCCAGCATCTCGGCGCCGCGCTCGCCGCTCAGCACCGGGCGGTGCAGCACCAGCACGCGCGGCATTCCCTCCGGCACGGCCGGCAGCTTGGCGTCGGCGAGCAGCACGGTCTGAACGGCGGGATCGGTCGCGATCGCCTGCAACGGATAGACGACGCGCGTGTGGGACACCCCGCCCACCGGTTCCAACATGGTCGCGGCAATCATGACGCGGGAGACGGGCGTTCGCCGCACTCGCCAGACATATTGCAGCGGCGCCGCGCGCTGCGCGTAGCTTCGCGGATCGACGCCCAGCACCTCCAGCGCCGGCCTCAGCGAGGCGGCGAACGCCTCCGCGCGTTCCTTCTGGAAGACGCGTGGATGCACGTCGCAAGGCACGAGGCCGATCGCCTCCAACCCGCGCCGCATACTCTCGAGGCTGAACCAGCGGAGGTGCGTACGGTCGAACAGGCCGGACTCCTCGTAGTCCCAGCCGCCGGTGAGCAGCCGCGCCGCGAAGCTCCAATGCTCCACGTTCGGCACCGAGATCAGCATCGTGCCGTGCTCGGCCAGCGCCTCGCCGTGGCGGCGGAGCAGTCCGAACGGGTCCTTCAGATGCTCCAACACGTCGCCATAGATGATGCAGTCGATGCCGGCGCTCAGCGCGAAGGGCAGCGGCGCCTGCTCCACGTCGACATTGGCGACCAGGTCGAGCCGCTGCGCGGCAAGCTGCGCAGCCTCTCGGTCCTGCTCGATGCCAAGCAGGCGGGCGCGCGGATTGCGGCGGCGGTACTCGGCGCCGAGCGCGCCGGCCGCGCAGCCGACATCGAGCACGATGCGCGCATCGAGCGGGATGCGATCCAGCAGGTCGGTGTTCGGAAAATCGGGATAGGCGGTCACGCGCCGAGCGCCTGATCGAGATCGCGGATCAGGTCATCGGCGCTTTCGAGCCCGATAGACAGCCGGATCACGTCCGGCCCGGCGCCCGCGGCGAGCCGCTGTGCGTCGGTGAGCTGGCGGTGGGTGGTGGAGGCCGGGTGCAAGACGAGGCTGCGCGTGTCGCCGATATTCGCCAGGTGCGAGAATAGCCGCACGCTTTCGACCAGCCTTATCCCCGCCTCGTATCCTCCGCGCACGCCGAAGGTGAACACGGCGCCCGCGCCGCGCGGCAGGTACTTTTGCGCGAGCGCATGATAAGGGTTCGAATTCAGCCCGGCATAGGAAACCCAAGCGACGCGCGGATCGGCGTCCAAAAACTCCGCCACGCGCTGGGCATTGGCGCAGTGGCGCTCCATCCGCACATGCAGCGTTTCGATCCCGGTCAGCGTCAGGAAGGCGTTCATCGGCGCCATTGTCGGCCCGTAATCGCGGAGCGCGACCGCGCGCGCCTTGGTAGTGAAGGCGAAGTCGCCGAAATTTTCGTAGAAGCGCAGTCCGTGATAGGCGGGCTCCGGCTCGGTGAGCGAGCGGAAGCGGTCCCCCTGCGACCAATCGAACTTGCCCGATTCCACGATGATGCCGCCGAGCGCGTTGCCGTGCCCGTCGAGGAACTTGGTCGTGGAATGCGTCACCAGATCCGCGCCCCATTCGATCGGGCGGCAGAGGAACGGCGTCGCGAGCGTGTTATCGACGATAAGCGGCACGCCCGCGGCGTGCGCCACCTGCGCCACCGCCTCCAGATCGACCACGATGCCGCCCGGATTGGCAAGGCTTTCGACGAAGATCGCCTTGCACTTCGGGGTCAGCGCGCGGCGGAAATTCTCCGGGTCGTGCGGATCGACGAAATGGCAGGTCCAGCCAAGCTTCCTAAAGGACAGGCCGAACTGCGTCAGCGAGCCACCGTACAGGTTGCGCGAGGCGACGAACTCGTCGCCCGGCTCCATCAAAGTGGCGAACAGTAGGAATTGCGCGGCGTGGCCGGAGGCGGCGGCGAGCGCGGCGCGCCCGCCCTCCAGGCTCGCCACCCGCTCCTCCAGCACGGCGACGGTCGGGTTGGAGAGCCGGCCGTAGATATGGCCGAAGCTGTGCAGGTTGAACAAGGAGGCGGCGTGGTCGGCGTCCTCAAACACGTAGGAGGCGGTCTGGAAGATCGGCGTGATCCGCGCTCCCGTGGTGGGATCGGGGGCGGCGCCGGCATGGACCGCGCGCGTCTCGAAAGCGAAGCCGTTGTTCTGCGCCGGTGCGTCGGCCACGCGGCGCGACGAGTCTGACTTCGGGGCGACCGGGGCGCGGCTGCTGATGATGCCGGAATTGACGCCGCTCCACGACAGCTCGCCGCCCAGGCGCCCGAATTCGATCTTCGGGCAGCGGTTCATCACCACCTCGAGCCCCGCCGCCTCGGCGCGGGCCGCGGCTTCATCGTTGCGGATACCGAGCTGCATCCACAGCACCTTGGCGCCGATAGCGATGGCGTCATCGGCGATCGGGCCCACCTGATCGGAGGCGCGGAACACGTCCACCATGTCCACAGGCCCAGGGATGTCGCGCAGCGAGGCATAGACGACCTCGCCGAGCAGCTCCTTGCCGGCGAGCCCCGGGTTCACCGGGATCACCCGATAGCCTTTGTTCTGCAGGTACTTCATCACGAAGTAGCTGGGCCGGTTCCAGTTCGATGAGGCGCCGACCAGCGCGATCGTGCGCACCGAGGACAGGATTCGGCGCAGCTTGGAGTCGCTGTAGGGGATCGGCTCGATCAGGGACATCGTGGCTGGCTCCGGCTCGCGGCATTTGCGACGGCCCCGCCAGATCAAGCAAGCAGCGGCCGCCGAGAAAAAAAAGGCGGTGCCTTGCGGCACCGCCAAGTTTAGGGAGGAAACGTCCAAGAAAGCAGACAGCGCGGCGAACCGCATTGCTGCGATGCACAAGATAGATCCGCCCCGCGGAGCGCGCAAGGCCTTTTTCGCAATGCAGCATTTCGCGCGATAAACGGATCGTTAGCTTCTCGCCGGTAGCATATCAGCATGAGATCGTGCCGCCGGCTGATGGGCGGGCTCGTCGCCGCCCTTTGCGTTCTGACCCGCGCGCCGCCCGCCGCTTCGGCCGTGCGTCTGCTAACGGCGGAGGGTGCGGAGGCGTGCGCGGCGGCGATTGCCGCCGTCGAACCAGGCTCGGGCATCCCCCCGGGCCTCTTGCGCGCCATCGCGCTGGTCGAAAGCGGCCGACGGGACCCCGACAGCGGCGCCGCCGCCCCCTGGCCGTGGACCGCCGATATCGAAGGCGCGGGTTCCTTCTTCCCGGATAAGCCGGCGGCCATCGCCGCCGTGCAGGCGGCACAGCGCGACGGGGCGCGTTCGATCGACGTCGGTTGCATGCAGGTGAACCTGCTGCACCACCCGGATGCCTTCCCGACCCTCGAGCGAGCCTTCGACCCGCTCGCCAATGTGGCCTATGCGGCACATCTGCTGCGGGATCTTTATTCGCAGACGGGGGACTGGGGTCGCGCGGCGGCGCTCTATCATTCCGCCACGCCCGCTTTGGGGGCAGAGTATCAGCGCAAGGTGATGGCGGCCTGGCGCGGCGGCGCCCCTGGCAGCCTCGCCGCGTTGCCAGCCGCTTTTTTGCCGGCGCCGCCGGGCGGAGGGCTCGCCGCCAGTCCGTTCGGCACCGGCGGGGGGCTTGCCGGGCTGCGCGGCCGGGCAGTCGAACGGGTCGCGGCCACGGCGTCCCAGGGCGCGCCGCACGGGCGCGACCTCGCCAGCTACCGCGCCATGCCTATTCGCACCGCCTTCGCGCCGGCCGCAGCTATCGTCCGGTGGCGGCGTTGAAACCGTTTGACATATTGCCGTAGCCGAAGCAGCCGCGCGGGCTGCTGGGCGCCGTGCCAGCGGCTCCGCTCCCGCAGTAAGACTTCCGGGCGTCAGGCCGGACGCGGCGCCCTGCCTCGGTGCGGCGCTCGCCGCCCAGCCCGGGCTCGCGGCGGTGCCCGGCCGCGTGGCCGCCCCCTCGCGCGCTTCCTGTTCGCGCTGGTGTTCGGCGGGCGCCCGGGCTTGCGACTGCTGCTTCCCGCCTTGCTGCGCCTGCGCGGACGGGGGCGGCGCGTTGAGCATCGCTACGGTCGCTGCATCGAGGGTGCCCGTCGGCTTCGAGCCGTGGGCGCCCTGGGCGCGCGCGGCCTGGCCGGAGGGCCGTGGAGCTATCCCGCCCGGTGCACCGGGCGCACCCAGTCCGCCAGGTGCGGCTGAAGCTCGTGATCGGGCGTCTTCACCAGATCCCGCGCCAGCGTACCCTGAAGAAGCTGCCGTGCTTGCAGCGAGAGCCGTTCCCTAATCTCCGGGAGAATGCGAGCAGGGGCGGCGATAACGAGCGCATTGAATTCGCCGCGCTCCGCTGCCGCGTTGGTCTCGGCCGCCAGCAGATGCGCGAACTCCTGCTTGGCGAGCACGTGGAGAGCGTGGCGCGGTTGCACGGCATGGTGCGCGGTCGATCCGGTGTGCATCTTCGCCCCTAGACGGTCGCTCGCCAGCTCGGAGTCACGCTGATGCGCGCTCGCGGAATCGAGCGTCCGCGCCGTGTACAAGGCATGGTCAGGTGCTTCTCGGATGAAGCGGGCATGTTCGCCATCGGCGATCACGATTAGGAGGTTGCGCTGAAGCGGCATTCCCAGTTCCCCGTTTCGTGATGGGAGTTGCGTGTTACTGGCTCCAGCTCTTGGGCACCCAGCGATCGCCAGCCTTGCGGTATAGCCGCTTCACCGCCGCCCAGGCGATGCGATGCGCGGTCGCCTCGTCGACCAGGAGGTCCGCCGCCTGTCGACGCCAAGTGTTGTTGAACGCCGCGCGATAGATGTCCTGCGCGTGCTCGGGAAGCGCTTGCTGCACCGGCGCCGGCAGGTCTTCGTTCCTCTCGTAAGGCATGGCAGGTTCCGGAACGCGGAGCTTGCCGCTCCGCATTCCGGCCCTTCTCAGGCGGCGGCTTTTACCGCGATCTTCTTCTCCGCGCGCTGCGCGGCCGCCGTCTTCGGCAGCGTGACGGTCAGCACGCCGTTCGTGAACTGCGCGACCGCCTTGTCGGCGTCGATACCGTCTGGAACAGCGAAGGAGCGACGGAACATCCCGTAGGAACGCTCGCTCAGGTAGTAGTTCTTGTCCTTCTGGTCCGTTTCCTGACGCTTCTCGCCCTTCAGTGTCAGCAGCCCGTTGGCGAGCGTAACCTCGATGTCCTTGTCAGCAAGGCCCGGCAACTCGGCGGCGATCTTATAGCTCGTCTCGTCCTCGCTCACGTCCACCGCGGGCACGGGCATCGCGAACGACGTGACCGGCGCTACATCGAACATCCGGTTGAACGGCGGCATGCCGAGCCCGGCGGTGAAACGGTCGAACAGCCGGTCCATTTCGGTGCGGAACGCCTGCCAAGCATCTGGCACGTTTCGCGCGGGCTGGTTCTGATTCACGGGCACAGGGATCGTCGGCATCTCGGTCTCCTCTGGCAGTACGGCCGATTGGCCGCAGCCACCATGATGACAGGCCTCCGCGAGCGCTCGTTGATCCAGGTCAACGCACGCCGTTGAGGAACGGCCTCTGCGTCTGAACGCGGTCGCTGCCGTTGGCCGCCATGAGTTTCGGGGTGAGTTTGGTCGACCCTCTCCTCACGACCGTGCTGCTGCAAGTCCTCGGCGGGCAAGGAGTATCTGGGGTAGGGCGAGGCGGCGGAGCCTTACATTGCCGCCGGATCGGTGGCGAGGAACTCCGCCGCGCCGTAGCCCGCTTCCAGCGGGATACGCATGATCCTGCCGGCTGGCGTCACCGTGACGTCCGGCAGCACCGTCACCACGGGCGCGGCGCGTGCCGCCGCGATCGCCTCGGCGCTCGTGCGCCATTGCGCGAGCTTGAGCAGGTTCAGCCGCGTCGGGAACAGAATTTTCCACCGTCCCGCCGCGGCCTCCTCCACCGCGCGGGCGGGAGCGATCCAGATCGAATCCACCGACTCGGTGCCATCATGCACGGCGAGATGGTCGGCCGGCGCCGGGGCGAGGAAGAAATGCGTGTCGAACCGTTTGGGCACCCGCGGCGGGGTGATCCAGTGCGCGAATTCTGTCAGCATCTCGGTCGCCAGCTCCAGGCCCTCGGCTTCGGCCACCGCCGCCATGCCGCGCGCGCCGCGCGTCAGCGCCTCGCGATGCGCCGCCTCGATGGCGCGCAGACGCGCTGCATCGACCAGTCCAGGCTGCCCGCGCGGACGCGCCAGCAGCACGCCGCATTCCTCGAACACCTCGCGGATCGCCGCCACGCGCAGCGCGAGTGCCGCCGGATCGCCGCTGCCGCGTATCTCCGCCGCGCGAACGTCGCCCGGATCGACGCTGCCGCCGGGAAACACCAAGGCCCCGGAGGCGAAGTCGATCTGATGGTGGCGGACGACCATGAACACTTCGAGTCCCTCCGCCCCATCGCGCAGCAGCAGGACGGTGGCGGCGGGCCGGGGCGTGGCGGGCTCCTTCATCCGGCCACGTCGCGACGAAACCGGCACGCGGTCAAGCCATGCACGCACCCTCCCGCGGCGCTTGCCAGTGGTGGCGGCACAGGCGAGACTTCGCGTATGGCGCGGCATGTGGTCGCAAGCGTGGGCGAAATCGCGCCCGGCACGTGCAAGATCGTTGCCCTGCAGGGGCGCGAGATCGGCGTATTCTTCGTGAACGGCGAGTATTTCGCGCTGATCAACCGCTGCCCGCACGAGGGCGCGCCGCTCTGCCGTGGCCGGCTGTTCGCGGCGATGGAGGCGGACCGGCCGGGCGAGTACCGGCTCACCCGCAACGGCGAGATGTTGCGCTGCCCCTGGCACGGCTGGGAGTTCGACGTCCGCACCGGCCAGTCCTGGTGCGAGCCAGACAGCGTCCGCGCGCGCACCTACAACGTCACGGTCGAACCGGGGGAGTCGCTCGCCAAGGGTCCGTTCATGGCGGAGACGGTGCCGGTTTCGGTGGATAGGGACTACGTCGTCGTTGAAATCTGATCCGAAATTGGGGGGAAGACATGGCCGACACCTATGAAGGCAAGTGCTTCTGCGGCGCAGTGGAGATCGAGGTGCGGGGCGCCCCGCAGGCGATGGGGTATTGCCATTGCGAGTCCTGCCGCTCCTGGTCGGCCTCGCCGGTCAATGCCTTCTCGCTCTGGGCGCCCGACGCGGTGAAAGTGACCAAGGGCGAGGACCGGATCGGCACCTACGCCAAGACCGAGACCAGCCACCGGCAATTCTGCAAGGAGTGCGGCGGGCACATCATGACCCGGCATCCGACGTTCGGCCTGATCGACGTGTTTGCCGCGACGACCCCGGGGCTCGCGTTCGCACCCGCGTTGCACGTGAACTACGGCGAGAGCGTGCTCCCGATCCGCGACGGGCTGCCGAAGTTCAAGGATTTCCCGAAGCCGTTCGGCGGCTCGGGCGAGATGATCGCGGAGTGACCCGATGAGCGCACCGACCCGCATGGAGCAAGGCCGCGCGATGCGGCGGCGGCTGATGGGCGAGGCTTATGCCGAGCGCGTGGACAAGACCGTTTACGACGACCCGATCATGCGGAAGTTCGCCGAGATCGCGGTCGAGAACGTGTTCGGCGGCCTGTGGACACGCCCGGGCCTCGACATCAAGACGCGTACGCTGGTTTGCGTCATCTCCGACACCGTGATGGGGCGCGAGGCGGAACTTGCCATCCATTTGCGGATGGCCCGCCGCGAAGGCTGGAGCGAGGACGAACTTACCGAGGCGCTGCTGCACCTCAGCGGCTATTGCGGTTTGCCGCTGGTGCGCGAGGCGCTGCTGGTGGCGAAGAAAGTGTTCCACGAGATGCGGAGCGAAGCGGGCAGCGCCTGAGGCGGGCTCTTCTTACGGTGTCTTCTGTCCGTTCCCGCCCGGCGGCAAGGCCGGCTCCGGCGCCGCCGGCGACCCCGAGCCGCCTTCCAGCACCACCTCGGCGCTGACGCTCGCCTCTACCGTCACTGGGCCGCTCTCCGCGTTCGGGGGGGCGGACGCGGCGAGTGCCATCGCGCGCATCGGCACTGGGACGGGCGAGGGTTCTGGCAGGCCGACGCGCACGCTCTTGAATGATCCGAAATGCAGGCCGAGCAGCGCCGCGATCGCATCGGCCTGGCTGCGCAGCCCGGTCACAGCCTCGCGCAATGCCGCCCCGCGCGCCTGGCGCGCCGCCGCCTCTGAGAGGCGCCAGCCGAGCTGTTCCACCGCGAGCCCCTGCTGCTGGAGCATCCCGACCAGCCGCAGCAAGGCAGTGCCGTCATCGCTTCGGAGCGTAATCGCCTGGCTCGCGTGCCAGCTTGCCAGGGTGGGCGCGTTCGGCGGCGGCGCGGACCACACGTTGTAGCGGCCCGTTTCGCTCCGCACGCCGGTAACGCCGCGCCCCGCGTCCAGCGCCTTGCCGATCGCCGCGTTCACCGCCTCCTGCGCCGCCGCCGCCGTCCGCGCCACCGCCTCGGCGCGCAACGTCGCGACAAGCTCGTCCGGCTGCACCGAGACGGTGCCGCTGTTCGACAATTGCAGCACCGTCTCGGCGCTCGCCTGCGCGGCCAGGCAAAGCGCGAGCAGCAATAGCGCAAACGCGGTTCTCATCGCGGCCGGCTCCTTGATCGGGTTGACGCAACGACACCCTACTCTAGCCTCGCGCCATGCCCCTATGGATACCAGTGACCGTCGCGGCGGCCGTTTTTCAGTGCTGGCGCACCGCGATGCAGGCCAAGTTGCGCGGCCTCTTGTCGGTCAACGGCTCCGGGTTCACGCGCTTTCTCTATGGGCTGCCGGCGTCGCTCGCGTTCCTCGCACTATTCACGCTGGCTGGCCGCGGCGTGCTGCCCACGCCGTCCTGGCCGATGGTGCTCTATGCCGCGTGCGGCGGGTTCATGCAGATCATCGCCACCAATCTGCTGATCATGGCATTCGGCTTCCGGAATTTCGCGGTCGGTACCGCGTACGCGAAAACCGAGGCGGCGCAAGCGGCCCTGATCGCCCTTGTCGTGCTGCATCAAAGCCTGCCCGGTTTGGCCTGGGCGGGCATCCTGGTCAGCGTCGGCGGCGTGCTGCTGCTGTCGCTCGGCGAGCGCGGCTTGCGGCTCCGCCAGTTGCTGCGCGCGACGGCGCAGCCGGCGGCACTGAGCGGCCTCGCGGCAGCGTTCTGCTTCGCCGTCACCGCCGTGCTGATCCAGCTCGCGACCCACCGCATCACCGGCGGGAATGTCGTCACGCGCGCCCTTTATGTGCTCGCTGCCACCACCGCGCTGCAAACCTTGATGCAGGGCGGGTATCTGCTGCTGCGCGACCGCGCCGAGCTGCGCCGTACCTTGCTGGCGTGGCGGCGCGCCGCCTGGGTGGGCGTCGCCTCGGCGGCGGGCTCGGCCTGCTGGTTCACGGCGTTCTCGCTGACCAATGTTGGCCTGGTGCGGGCGCTCGGCCAGATCGAGGTGCTGTTCACCTTGCTCGCCGGGCACTTCTACCTGCGCGAGCGGATCAAACTGTCCGAGGCGAACGGCTTGCTGCTGGTGGCGCTTGGCGTGGTGCTGATCCTGATCGCAAGCGCCTGAGCGAAGGCTAAAGGATCGCGTGGTGCAACAAGGTGCCGAGCGGCACCGCGCCCGCGCTGGCGAAACGCGCGTGAACTCACGGCCAGTTGACCGGCTCAGGCGGTTCTGCGATCACGCCCGCCTCCACTACATTGGGGCGAGGATTGGCGCAGACGGATCCCGACCTGATCACGCCGTTTCGCACGGCGTCTCCGGCCGAACCGCCGCTTGCCGAATCGCGCGGCAATACCGCCGATCTCTCGGCGCGCGTCGATGCCTCGGGTGACGAGGCGCGCGCGGTGCGCCGTGCGCGTCGCCAGGCTGTTGCGCTGATGATTATCTCCTCCTGCATCTCGCTCCTGGCGATCTATGCAATGTGGCTCGGGCTGCGCGCGCTGTTCTGAGGGCGCGCTTCCGAACACAACGTGACGTCAGCAGCGTGTTGCAAAATGTGACATATGTCGGCGCCCGGGCGTGCGTCGTGCGCGCGGCGGTGCGGGCCGGTGACTTGCAACCGTTTGGCGCGGGGATTGCATAAATAATGGCGCATCGACGCGGTGGAAGCATCTAGGGAGGATGGCGGGAAGTTTCAGGATGTTGCAGCCGCGTCAGGGCCCGAGCGCGGGTCGGACGGCTTGCCCCTCGTGCTGCTCGCGCTAATCGGCGGGTGGGCCTACGGGTTCGGTCCGGCTGGCGCCATCTGGTGTTACTCGGCCGTGCAGGCGCTGGCCTTGCTGATCGCGGCCTCGATTGAGCGGCTTCAGCCCAAGGCCGCGAACGCCTAAGAGAGATATTCATGCGGCTTCTCGTCACGGGCGGCGCCGGATTTGTCGGCAGCCATGTCGTTCTCGCGCTCTTCGAACGCGGGCACGAGGTCGTCGTGTTCGACAACCTGCGTCAGGGCCACCGTGCGGCGCTGCCGGAAGGCGTGCGGCTGATTGTGGCCGATCTGGCGGATGCCGGCGCGGTCGAGACGACGCTCGCCGAAGGCGGCTGGGACGGGGTTCTGCATTTCGCCGCGTTGTCGCTGGTCGGTGAGAGCATGGCGCAGCCGTTCCGCTATCTGATTGAGAACGGAACAAACGGCATCCGGCTGATCGAGGGGTGCGTGCGCCACAAGGTGCCGCGCTTTGTCCTCTCTTCCACCGCCAACCTGTTCGGCGCGCCGGAGGTGGTGCCGCTCAACGAGACGGCACGGCTCGATCCCGGCTCCCCCTATGGCGAGAGCAAGCTGATGATCGAGCGCGCGCTGCTGTGGGCCGAGCGCATCCACGGGCTGCACAGCGCGTGCCTGCGCTATTTCAACGCTGCCGGGGCCGACCCGCAGGGACGCATCGGCGAGGACCACCGGCCGGAGACGCACCTCATTCCGCTCGCGATCGACGCTGCGCTGGGACGGCGCGGCGCGCTTCAGGTGTTCGGCAACGATTATCCGACGCCGGACGGCACCTGCATCCGCGACTATGTGCATGTCGCCGACCTCGCCGAGGCGCATCTGCTGGCGCTCGATCAGCTCGCCACGCGGAGCGTGACCTACAATCTCGGCAACGGCGACGGCTATTCGGTGCTGGAGGTGATCGACGCCGTGGCGCGTGTCGGCGGGCGCCCTGTACCGCACGAATTCGCGCCGCGCCGCGCCGGCGATCCAGCCATTTTGGTCGCCGCGTCGGAGCGCATCCGCCGCGAGACCGGCTGGACGCCGCGGTTCGCGCGGCTGGAGGAGATCGTCAGCACCGCCTATGCGTGGCGCGAGGCCAATCCGGCCGGCTATCCGGCGTAGCTCCCCTCACCGCGCCGCCACGGCATCAGACGCTCCAGGCGGCTGCGGGCCTTGCCGATGCGGCGCACGTCGGCGAGGCGGCGGTCGAGGAAGGCGAGTGTCGCGGCATCCTCCTCGGTCGTGTCGCACAGCCAGTAAAGGAGGGTCGCGCTCCACACCCCGGCAAGCAGGGCGCGCTTCGTATACCACGAGAAATCCGCGGCGCTGTCGCCGGCGGCGCGCCAGATCGCATCGACAGTGCGCGCCGTAATCGCCGCCGCGCGCGGCGCGTTGTGCGGTAGCGCGAGCAAGGAAAGCGCTCGGCGCATCGCCTCGCGGTGCGGGCGCATCTGGCGCAGGCGGAGCGTGATCACCGCCCGCACGCGCTGCGAGACGCGCAGCCCGGCAAGCGTGGGGTCGGCGGCGGCGGCCGCTTCCATCTGCCGGTCGACCCAATCGAAACAGGCTTCCACCATGTCGGATGCGCCGCCCGGGAACAGCAGCTCGGCATCGTCGGGGCATTGTCCGCTCGTGGCGAGTGCCGCGCGTAGCGCGCGGTGTGTCCAGCCGTCGAACGGCACGTTCGGCAGCAGCGCCGCGATGGCCGCATCGCGCTCGGCGCTGCGCTCCGGGGCCTGCATCAGCTCCGGTCAGCGTTCACGGCGGCCGCGCGCATCAGCTCCTCGGTGAAGCCGAACAGGCGGAAGTCGGTCATCCGCATCGGGTAGAGAATCCCGTCAAGATGGTCGTATTCGTGCTGGACCACCCCGGCGTGGAAGCCCGTCACCTCGCCGCCCACCGGATTGCCGTCGCAATCGACACCGAGGTAGCGGATGCGCGGGGCGCGGGGAACGGCTGCGCGCAGACCAGGGATCGACAGGCACCCTTCCCAGCGCAGCACGCGCTCCTCGGTCAGCAACTCGAGCTCGGGATTGATGACCACGCTGTTCGGCATCTGCCGGTCGTCGGGGTCCCCGCTTTTGCGCTCCTCGGGCACGCGGAACACGAACAGCCGCAAGGGTACGTGCACCTGCGGGGCGGCGAGGCCCACGCCGGGCGCGTCCTCCATCGTCGCGATCATGTCAGCCACCAGCCGCCGGATTTCCGGTGCCCCCGGATCGGGCACCGGATCGGCCCGCTGGAGCAGGACCGGGTGGCCCATGCGGGCGATCTTGAGGATGGCCATGCGTCCTCCGATATGGTCGTCGCGCCGGCTTTCGCACGGCTCAGGCCCGTGTTATAGCCGCCGTCCCTCGCCCGGGCACCCGGCGCGAGGCTAGATGCCTGCGCCCGGGCTGCGGGCGCGCCCCGGACGAAAGGAGAAGGCGGCCAAGTGCAAGTTCTCGTTCGCGACAACAACGTCGATCAGGCCCTCAAGGCCTTGAAGAAGAAGATGCAGCGGGAGGGAATCTTCCGCGAGATGAAGCTGCGGCGGCACTACGAGAAGCCGTCCGAGCGCCGCGCCCGCGAGGCGGCCGAGGCGGTGCGCCGGGCCCGCAAGCTGGAGCGCAAGCGGATCGAGCGCGAGGGGTTCTGATCCAAGGCCACGCGCATTCGATCATCGTTCCCGCCGGCGGACGCTAGGCTGACGGCCCGCCGGCAATGCCCCATGACCCCCACGACCACGCCCACCTTTCGCCCGCTCCGGCGGCGGGAGCGAGCCGTGCGTTCGCGATCGGGGCGGGCCTCAATCTCGCCTATGTGCTGATCGAGGCCGGCTTTGGCCTCTACATCCATTCCACCGCGCTGCTCGCCGATGCCGGGCACAATCTGAGCGATGTCGCCGGCCTTCTGGGCGGGCTGGCGGCGCTGCGGCTCGGGCGCCGCGGCCCGACGGCCGCGTTCACTTACGGGATGCGGCGCGCCTCGGTGCTCGCTGCGCTCGGCAATGCGGTCTTGCTGCTGGTGGCGACCGGGGCGATCGCGCTCGATGCCGCGTGGCGACTGGTCGCGCCGACGCCGACCGAGGGATTTGTGATCGCGGCGGTTTCCGGTGCGGGGATTGTGGTGAACGGGGTTTCCGCTTGGCTGCTGATGGCTGGGCGGCGCTCCGATTTGAATTTGCGCGCAGCCTTCACCCACATGGCGGCCGACGTGGCGCTGTCGGCGGGAGTCGCGGTGGCGGGCATCGTCATTGCGCTGACCGGGTGGCTGCGGCTCGATCCGGCGGTGAGTTTGATCCTAAGCGCGGTGATCGTGGCTAGCACCTGGGAGCTGCTCCAGGAATCGGTCAGCCTATCGCTCGACGCGGTGCCGGAGGGGATCGACGCCGAGGCGGTCCTGCTCTGGCTCCACGGACTGCCCGGCGTGACGGAGGTGCACGATCTGCACATCTGGGGCCTGTCCACGACGGAGACGGCGCTGACCGCGCATCTCGTGCGCGCGGATGCCGGGGGCGACGGCGCGCTGCTCGCGTTGGTGCAGGAGCAGGCGCGCACGCGCTTTGGCATCGGCCACGCGACGGTGCAACTCGAAGCGCCGGAGATGGCGGAGTGTTGCGAGCTGCGGCCGGCGGATGTGATCTGACGAGCAAATGATGTCGGGAACGCTGCGGTTATCCCGCCCTACGCAAAGATTCTCCCCAACCGCTCGATCGACTTCAGCGCCGCCTCCTGCGGCAACCCGGGCCATTGGACGCGGAGGATCATGTGATCGACGCCGAGCGTGTCGCGGTAGTCGGCGATCTGGTCCTTGACCGATTCCGCGTCGCCGATGATGAAGCGTTCGCGTGCGAAATCCTCGAACGGCATCTGCGTGCTACCGCGTAATCCCCAGGACGCATAGGCGGCGTATTTGTATTCGAGCGGGCCGCGGCATTCCTCCATTGCGGTCGCGTTGCGCGCGCCGACATAGCATTCGCGCTCGATCGGGAAGCAGTCGGGATGGCGGCCGTGCTCGGCCAGCGCCGCCCGATACAGGCGCATCTGCGCTGCCACCTCGGTCAGCGTGGAGGAGGGCACGATCAGCCATGCGTCGCCCAAGCGGGCGGCGCGGCGGATCGCGGGCTCGGCCTGTGCCGCGATCCACACCGGCAGCTTGCCGCCCCGCGGGCGCAGGCTGAGTCCATGCTCGCGCACTGCGTAGAATTTGCCCTCGTGCGTCACCTTGGGCTCGGCCCAGAGGCGGCGCATCAGGCCCACCGCCTCGGTGAAGCGCGCCGCGCGCTCGGAAAGCGGCACGCCGAACGCGTTGAACTCGCCCTCGCGGTAGCCGAGACCGACGCCGAGCACGTAATTGCCGTCCGTCAGCGCCTCGAAGGTGGCGGCTTCCTCGGCGACGTGCACGGGGTTGAGCAGCGGCAGGATCAGGATCCCCGGTCCGACCTGCATCCCGCGCGCCTCGTGCAGCAGGAAGGCGGTGAGCGGCGCGAGCTGGAGCATCTGCATCGGTGCTGTGAGGTAGTGATGCGGCAGCCAGAGCGAGGCGAACCCCGCCTCACGCGCCGCGCGGACCTGGGCGAGGAGGTCGGGGATGTGGGCGCGCACGTCCGCGCCCTCGCGGAACTGGGTGTTGAGGAAAAGGCCAAGTTTCATGCCGGCACTCCGTGCGTCTTATGATGGTTTGTTACCCGTCATCTCCGCTTGCGCGGGAATGACGATGAATGTGGCGTCCGTGCCTCACGGGGCGGCCACGTAGGTGGCGAGAAAGACGATACCGAACACGGCAAGCGTGGCGTGGATGCCGATCAAGAGCAGCGTCTCGGCACGGCCCCGACGGCGCGCGCGCCAGATAGAGAGGCCCGCGAGAAAGGCGAATAGCAGAAACCAGGACGCGGCGCGGCCGAAACCGCCGGCGCCCGCCGCCGCGCCGCGGGCAGGCGAAGCCGCCAGCGCAGCGATCAGCAGCGCCGTGCCGCCCGCGCCGAGGACGGCGTGGAACAGGCCGAGCCGTGCAGCCGTTGTCCATTTCCGCAGGCCGTGCAGCAGGATCAGCACGAGGCCGAGCAGGCCCGCCGCCGCGACAAGAGCGAGGCTCGCGCTCAGCATCGGCCCGCCTTGAAGCGCCCGCACCGGCGCGCCAATTCGCTGTGATGAGCCACCGCGAT
The DNA here is from genome assembly GCA_035685165.1 of Acetobacteraceae bacterium. Classification (GTDB taxonomy): domain Bacteria; phylum Pseudomonadota; class Alphaproteobacteria; order Acetobacterales; family Acetobacteraceae; genus DATFDN01. The sequence goes on along the minus strand of DASRBI010000002.1, from coordinate 29,034 downwards.
CCCCCGATCATCGACATGCGGCCGGACGGGAGTTTCCCGCCGCCGCAGACCGCGCCGCTGATGGCGCGGATCGTCGCCATCGCGGTGACGGTCGCCGTGGTGGCCGGAGGGCTGGTGATTCTTGCCGCGTTGCTCTGGCTGTTGGTGTGGGCGATCGCGATCCTGCTGCCGGTGGCGGTGATCGCCGCGGTCGTTGCGTGGGGTGCGTACAAGTATCAAGTCTGGCGCGCGCGCGGCTCATTCCGCGGCCCGCGCGACCTGTTCCGCACCTAGGCCGAACTCGGCGGCGAGCAGCGCGTAGGAGCGTCTCCGCGCCTCCGGGTCGTGCACCGTCGTCAGCACCGCGATCTCCTCTACCCCGTGCTCGGCGGCGAGCGCGCGCAGCTTGGCCCCGGCGATCGCCGCCGTGCCGTAGATGGAGCGGGCGCGCAGCCGCTCGATCCGCAGCCGGTCGCCTTCGCTGTAGTGCTCGGCCATCGCCTCCTCAGGCGTGGGCAGGGGCGCGAACACGCCGTGATCGCGGCGGATGCGCTGCAATTCGCGCGAGGTGAACAGGCGGGCCGCCTCCGCCTCGGTCTCCGCCGCGACCGCCCATACGCAAAGCGCCGGATGCGGCGTCGGGTGGCGTTCGCTTGGCCGGTATTGCCGGCGGTAGAGGTCGAACGCCTCGGCGGCGCCGCGCCCGTCGGTGATGAAGTGGGCGAAGCAGTAGGGCAGGCCGAAATAGGCGGCGACCTGCGCGCCGTAATCGGAACTGCCGAGCACCCAAATTTCCGGAGCGCTCGGTCCCTGCGGCTGCGCCACGATGCCGCGGAACGGATGGCCTTCCACCAGTTCCTCGCCGCGCACCCAGGCGAGCAGGTCGCGCACCTGGGCGGGGAAATTGTCGGCCGCCGTGTCGGCGAGCGGGTTGAGCGCGAAGGCGGTGCGCTGATCCGATCCCGGCGCGCGGCCGACGCCGAGGTCGATCCGCCCCGGCGCGAGCGCGTCCAGCACCCGGAACTGCTCGGCCACCTTCAACGCGGAATAGTGCGGCAGCATCACCCCGGCACTCCCGAGCCGGATGCGGCTAGTAGTGGCCGCGAGGGCGGCGAGCAGCACTTCCGGCGCGCTACCGGCGATACTGTGGGTGTTGTGGTGCTCGGCAACCCAGTAGCGCGCATAGCCGAGCGCCTCGCAGTGGCGGGCGAGTGCCAGGCTCTCGCGGATAGATTGCGCCGGGGCGCGGCCGGTGACGATTGTCGACTGGTCGAGGACGGAGAGGCGCATCATCGCGGATGGAGACAAGGGGAGACGGGGCGAGGATGCAAGCCGGTGGTGGCGCGCTGTTTGTCGGGTTCCGAATATTTCCCAATTCTACGCGTCATGACTGGGCTTGGCCCGGCCGCGATGGAAGGAGCTCAGAACGCGCCCCAGCCGAACAGCGCCTTCAGCATCGCATAGAGCGCCCCGCCCACCAGGAAGCCCACCAAGGTGCCGTTGACGCGCACGAATTGCAGATCCTTGCCGACGCGCAATTCGAGCCGCTCGGTGATCGTGGCGGTGTCCCAATTGCCCACCACGTCGGCGATGAACACCGCGATGCGCGCCTGCGCCGCCGGCATCACCGAGGCGACCAGGCTTTCCACCGCCACCTCCAGCCGCCGCCGCGCCGCGGGGTCGGTCTCGAGCAAGGTGCCGAGATTGCCGAGCGCGCTTTCCAGCACCGCGACCGTGTGGCCGCTCGGACGCGTGGCGTCTGCCTCCAGCGCGCCGCGCAGCCGGCCCCACACGTCCCAGGCCCAGGCGATCAGCGCCGGGTGCCCAGCGGCGCGGCGGATAGTGGCGCCGATCTCGGCGGCACGCGCCGGATCCTCCTCCATGCGCGCGATCTCCGTGCGCACCCAGACATCGAACGCCTCGCGCAGCTCCGAGCCGTCCGGGCTCATCTTGTCGAGCTCCGCCTCGATCGAGGCCAGCACCCGGCGGGCGACTGACGCGCCGATCGCCCAGCCGACCAGACGGCCGCCCTGCTCGCGCACCCGCTCCTCGATCGCGGCCCGGAGCTGCTGCTCCTTGCTCGTGATGAGCGCCCGCACCTGGGTGACGATGAAGCCGAACACCTCCTGATGCCGACCGCCTTCGACGAGGCCGCGCAGGGCGCGGGCAAGGATGCGCCCGGCCGCCGCCCCGCCCACCATGCGCGGCACGATACGCGCGAGCAGGCGGCGGGCGCGCCCGTCCTCCACCGAGGCGAGCAGCCGGGGCAGCATCCCGGCGAGCGTCTGCGCGGCCGGGCGGGCGAGGTCGGGGTCGGCCAGGAAGCGGTGCGCGATGCCCGGCAGGTCGAGCTCGCGCAGGACGCGCGAGACCTCCTCGGGTGTCACCACGTGGCGGGCGACGAAGCCGCCCAAGGCGCGGCCGAGCCGCTCCTTCTCGTGCGGGATGATGGCGGTGTGCGGGATCGGGATGCCGAGCGGGCGTCGGAACAGCGCCGTGACCGCGAACCAGTCGGCGATCCCGCCGACGAACCCGGCCTTCGAGGAGGCGAGCAGCCATTCCGTGCCCGGCCCGGGCGGCAGCGCGTAGCAAAGCAGGATCAGCGCCGCCATCACCAGCAGCAGCGCGGTGGCGAACAGCTTGTGGTGCCGCAGCCTGCACCGCGCGTCGGCATCCGGGTCGGGAGGGGGCGCCATGCCGCCTCTAGATACGGCCCCGCCCGGGGCGGCGCACCTGGGGGGCGGTGAAAACAGAAGGAGCGGAGGCGCCGCCCGCCCCCGCTCCGGATTTCTGAGTGTAAACGCGGCTTACGGGTTGGTCTGCGTGTGGCCCGTCAGCGGGTTCTTCGGCCCCTGAACCGGGGCGGTCGGACTCTGGTTGGTGGGTGGCTGGGCGTGCTCGTTGTATTCCTGCGCCATTCGCGTCTGCGCAGGCAGGCCCGGCACCGCCTCGGAGCGGGGCGCGGTGTAGCCCGGCGAGCCTTTCGGCGCGCCCAACGAGGTCGTGGTGTCGTTGCCGATCGCGGGCCCGTTGCCGCCGCCGGACTGCGCCAGGGCGACGCCGCCCGAGAGCGCGAAAGCCATCGCGGTTGCCAGCATGATCTTCTTCACGTTGGTTGATCTCCTTCCGTCCGAACCAGTCCGCCGGCATGCCGCCGGACGGGCATTGCGATCCCAACGCGTCCCCGACCAACCGGTTCAGCGTTGAAGAGAAGCCGCTTGGCGACTCGCAGAGACTTGCGAGCAGAGGCGACATGGCGAGCTGCGCTTGCGAAGCGGGCGGCCGCCCCGGTAGGGTGCGGCCCGGATTCAGGAACACAGCATGAACGACCTGTTCGGGCCGGGGCGCGGCAAGGGCGCTGGGCGCGAGGCGGAGACCTATTCGGCCAAGGACATCGAAGTTCTGGAAGGACTGGAGCCGGTCCGCCGCCGGCCCGGCATGTATATCGGCGGCACCGACGAGGCGGCGCTGCACCACCTCGCCGCCGAGATCCTGGACAACGCCATGGACGAGGCGGTGGCCGGGCATGCGAGCTTCATCGAAGTGGCGCTGGAGGAAGGGAACTGGCTCGCCGTGCGCGACAACGGGCGCGGCATCCCGGTCGATCCGCACCCCAAGTTCAAACACCTGTCCGCGCTCGAGGTGATCCTCACCACGCTCCATTCGGGCGGTAAGTTCGGCGGCAAGGCGTATGCGACTTCGGGCGGCCTACATGGGGTCGGCAGTTCGGTGGTCAACGCGCTCTCCGAGACGCTGGAGGTGGAAGTCGCGCGCGACCGCACGCTTTGGCGGCAGCGTTATGCGCGCGGCAAGCCGGTGACGAAGCTCGTCAATGCCGGCCCGGTGCAGAACCGGCGCGGCACCGCGATCCGCTTCCGCCCCGATCCGCAGATTTTCGGCGCCCTTCAGTTCAGCCCGGCGCGACTTTATCGGCTCTGCCGCTCGAAGGCGTACCTGTTCCGCGGCGTGGAGATACGCTGGACCTGCGATCCGGCCCTGTTGAAGAGGGACGACACCCCCGCCGAAGCGGTGCTGCATTTTCCAGGCGGCCTGCGCGACAGCCTGGCGGAGGACATCGGCGAAGCCCCGCGCGTGCTTTCCGAACCCTGGGCGAGCGAGGCCGATTTGCCCCCGGCCGCGAACGGCGAGCCGGGGGGGCGCGTCGAGTGGGCGGTGGCCTGGCTAGAGGAGGGCGAGGGCTTCTTGCACAGCTACTGCAACACCGTCCCCACCGCCCAGGGCGGCACCCACGAAGCGGGCTTCCGCGCCGCGTTGCTCAAGGGCCTGCGCGCCTGGGGCGAGCACCGCGCCAACAAGCGCGCCGCCGGGATCACGGCCGAGGACCTGCTGGCGCCGATGGCCGCCAAGCTCTCGGTGTTCCTGCGTGACCCGCAGTTCCAGGGCCAGACCAAGGAGAAGCTGACCAGCCCCGAGGCGGCGCGGCTGGTGGAGGCGGCGCTGCGCGACCGGTTCGACCATTTCCTGGCGGGCGACCCGGCGACGGCCGATAACTTGCTGGCGTTCGTGATCGAGCGGGCCGAGGACCGGCTGCGGCGCAAGGAGAGCAAGGACACCGCCCGCAAGTCGCCCACGCGGCGGCTGCGCCTGCCCGGCAAGCTCGCCGACTGCACCCGAGAGAACGCCGCCGAGACCGAGATTTTCCTTGTCGAAGGCGACAGCGCGGGCGGCTCGGCCAAGCAAGCGCGCAACCGCGAGACGCAGGCGGTGCTGCCGCTCAGGGGCAAAATCCTGAACGTTGCCTCGGCGAGCACCGAGAAGCTGCGGCAGAACCAGGAGCTCAAGGATTTGGTCGAGGCGCTGGGCTGCGGCGTCGGCGAGCGGTTCGACCGCGCCAAGCTGCGCTATGGGCGCGTGATCATCATGACCGACGCCGACGTGGACGGCGCGCACATCGCCAGCCTGCTGATGACCTTCTTCTACCGCGAGTTGCCGGACCTGGTGCGGCATGGGCATCTTTATCTGGCGCAGCCGCCGCTTTACCGGCTGACGCAGGGAGCGAAGTCCGTGTACGCGATGAGCGATGCCGACCGTGACCGCAAGATCAAAGCCGAGTTCAAGCCGGGCGCGAGAGTGGAAGTCAGTCGCTTCAAGGGCCTCGGCGAGATGCCGCCGGCGCAGCTTCGTGAGACGACGATGAACCCAGCCACCCGCACCTTGCTCAAGGTGCTGGCGCCGCCCGAGGAGCGGGCGCGCACCGCCGATCTGGTCGAGAGTTTGATGGGCCGCCGGCCGGAGTTGCGGTTTCAGTTCATCCAAGAGCACGCGCGCAGCGTGGAGGAGCTGGACGTCTGACGGCCCTACCCGGCGCGCGCGCTTCGCGCCGGCCTCGGATCAAGTTCAGGCCGGCTCTCTCCCGCAAGGCAGGAAAGGCGTTCCATTGGCGGCCCTCACCCGGCTGCGCGCGCGCCTCACCCGCAGGCGGGAGAGGCGTTCCGTGCGCCACGCGTCAGGCTGCCTGCTTGTGCCGCCGCCAGCCGACATAGGATTGGCGGTGCTCCTCCTCCATCAAGAGGCGGGCGCGCACGCGCAAGAGGTCGCTGCGCGCCACCATGCCGACCAGCTTGCCGTCCTCTCGGATCACCGGCACCCGGCCGGCCTCGCTCTGCACCATGCGTGCGACCAGCGCCGCCACCGGCTCGTCGGGCTGCGCCGTGGGAAATGCGCGGCCGCCCAGGCACTCGCTGAGCGGCGGATCGGCGTGCGGCGCGGTCTCCACCGCGGCCAGCGCGTCCGACCGCGAGGCAAGGCCGATCACGCGGCCCACGTCGTCGACGATCGGGTAGGTCTTGTGGGTGGCGCGGTCGGAGCCGAAGAAGTGGATAAGCTCGCTCATGCGCATCTTCCCCGGCACCGTTTCCACGGGCGCCACCATCACGTCGCGTACCAGCGCGAGCTCCAGCGGATCGACGCTGTATTCGCGCGTGATGTGCCGTCCGCGGCGGGCCAGCTTCTCGGTCAGGATCGACCGCTTGAGCACTAGCACAGTGAAGGCGTAGCTGGCGCCGCAGGCGGTGAGCAGCGGGATCGCCATGTGACCGTCCCCGGTGAGCTCGACAGCGAACATCATCGCCGTCAGCGGCGCGCGCATCGTGCCACCCATCGTCGCCGCCATGCCGATCAGCGCCCAGTCGCCCGGGCCCACATTGGGGAGCACGCGGCCGAACAAGGCGCCCACCCCGCCGCCCATGATGAGCAGCGGGGCCAGCACGCCGCCCGAGGTGCCCGATCCAAGTGCGACCGCCCAGATGATCGCCTTCACGAACAAGAGCTTGAGCGTCCAGTCGAGCGGCGTGTTCCCGTTCAGCAGCCGGTCGATGATGACGTAGCCCACGCCGAGCGCGGACGGGTTGATGAGGCCGCCGAGCCCGACCACGAGGCCGCCGATCGCGGGCCACCACATCCAGTGGATCGGCAGCAGGCCAAATGCGTCCTCGGCGGCGTAGACGAGCCCGGTCAGCAGGCCCGAGGCGATGCCGCAGATGATACCGAGCGCGCAGCACAGAAGAAGCGAGACGCTGTCGATCGGGAACGCCGAGACGTGCGGAAAGAGCGGCGTCGCCGGGAGAAGCCAAACGCGTTCCACCGAGGCGGTGATGCAGGCCACCAGCACCGGGATGAAGCTGCGCGGCTTCCACTCGAACAGCAGCAACTCGACCGACAGCAGCACGGCGGCGATGGGGGTGCCGAACACCGCCGTCATCCCCGCCGCCGCGCCGGCCACCAGCAGCGTCTTACGCTCGGCGCCGCTCATTCTGAAGAGTTGCGCGAACAGCGAGCCTAGCGCGCCGCCGGTCATGATGATCGGCCCCTCGGCGCCGAACGGGCCGCCGGTGCCGATGGCGATGGCCGACGACAGCGGCTTCAGCACCGTGACCTTGGCGTCGATGCGGCTCTCGCCGATCAGGATCGCCTCCAGCGCCTCGGGGATGCCGTGGCCGCGAATCTTCTCCGAGCCGTAGCGGGCCATCAGGCCGACGATCAGCGAGCCGACGACCGGCACAAGAATCGACCAGTTGCCGAGCACGGCAAGCGAGATGACGATGCCGTGCCGAGTCGAGAGCTCGCCGTAGTAGGCGATGCCGGTGACGAGCGCGATCAGCCGCAGCAGCACCCAGGCCGAGGCGACGCCGAAGCTGCCGGTCGCGATCGCCATGACGGCAAGGACCAGAACGCGGCTCGTGGTGGTGTAGTCGCCCAGCCGGGACAGCCGGGACGTGTCAGCGGTTCGCGAATGCATCGGGGGCTGAGAGGTCTCGTTGCGCTACATTACCACATCTACCGCGCAACGGCGGCAGCGCAAAGCCTCTGTCTGGTATTTGATGTTTGCGGGATTACCCGCGCGTGCGCAGCACCATGAAGGCGGCAACCAGCATCAGGGCCATGCCCACCACCTCGCCCGCGTCCACGTGCTCGCCGAACAGCCAGAGGCCGATCGCCACCGCAATCACCGGCGAGACGAAGGCATAGGTGCCGGTGCGGCTCGCGCCCCAGTCCCGCACCAGGAGGAAGTAGATCACGGTCGCCCCGAGCGAGCCGGGCAGCAACAGGTAGAGCCAGGCGAGGAATGCCGGCCACCCCCAGTCGCCGGTGATGGCGCGCAACGCCCCCGGCTCGAACAGGAGCGAGCCGATCAGCAGCGCGCCGCCGCCGATCAGGTTCGTCATCGCCGCCACGTGTGCGGCCGGCATCGTCCGCATCAGCGGTCGCGCGATCACCGAGCCCGCCGCATAGGCGAGCGTGCCGATGATCACGCCGAGCGCGCCCAGCACTTCCCCGAGGCTCAGATTGCCGGAGAGCGCCTTCGGCCCGAACAGCATGAAAATGCCGATCACGCCGACGCCGATCCCGGCCGCCTGCTGCCAGCGCAGCCGCTCCTGCCCGAAGCCGATGGCGAACCCCAGGAGCGCGATCGGCGTCAGCGCGGAACTCAGGACGGCGGCGAGGCCGGCGGTGATGTAGCGCAGCCCGTAGAGCTGGATCACCTGATTGAGCGAGACCATCAGCACGGCGCACAGAATGAGCCGTCCACGCAGGCGGAACGGAATGTCGAGTGCGTGGCCATGCAAGGCGCGCACGGTGAGCAACACCAGGCCCGCGACCGTCCAGCGGGTGCCGGCGAAGACGCCGGGGGAGACCGTGGCGATGCCGACCTTCATGGCGAGCCAGGTCGTGCCCCAGACGAAGCAGAGCGCTCCGAACATCGCGCGCTGCCGCAGACGCAGCGCTTGTGTCGCGCCGGCATCCGGGCGGGCCGCGATGGATGGGGCGGCGGCTGACACGCGAAGCCTCTTTGGCGTGGGGGGCATGGACCTAGCAGCCTCCACGGTGGCGGAGCGAAGGCAAATCGTCGCGCCGGCCCTGCGTTTTCCGACGGGCCGTTACGCGACGAGGAAGCCCATCCGGTCGTCCTCCAGCACGAGGCACGTCAGCGGCCCGCCGAACACTGCGCCGGTGTCGATGCCGATCCGGTTGGCACGCACCACGGGGGCCTTGGTTGGCGTGTGGCCGTGTACCACCACGGCGCCGAGGTTCTGATCGGTGTAGAGAAAGGGCTGGCGTACCCGCATGAGGTCGTCGGGGCTTTGTTTCTCCATCGCCACGCCGGGTCGGATGCCGGCGTGGGCGAACACGTAGCCCCCGGCGCGGTGCCACAGGACGAGCCCGCTCAGGAACGCGCGGTGCGCTGCGGGCACGCGCTCCGCCCAGGCCTCGCGCGGTCCCTCGGGGTCGGCGCCGTAGCTCTCCAAGGCTGGCTTGCCGCCGTGGAACAGCCAATCGGTGCCGGCGGCACGGTCGCCGGCCAGCGCCTCGATCATGGTCTGCTCGTGATTGCCCTTGAGGTTGACCATCGGCACGCCCGGCACGGGCGAGCCGCGCAGCAAGATCTCGATCACGCCCGCCGTGTCCGGCCCGCGGTCCACGTAATCGCCGATGTGCAGAATGAGCGGGGCCGCCGCAGGGCGACGGGCAAGGTCGTCGGCGATTGCCGCGTGCAGCGCCGCGAGCCGCGCGCTGAGGCCGTGGATGTCGCCGATGGCATAGATGCGCTGGCCGGGCGGCAGCGCGGCGGGGGCGGGTTCGAGGCGCAAGATAGGAGTTCCGATCCTCACTGATCGCGCCGCTGTCAAGGCGGCGCGGCCGACATTGCGCGCCGCCTCCGTCCCGCCCTAAAGCGGGCAGCACAGCAAGGACCGCCCATGGACCTGAAAGACCATATCCGCGCGATCCCGGATTTCCCCAAGCCCGGCATACTTTTCTACGACATCTCCACCCTGCTCCGGGATGCCGATGCCTGGCAGGTGGCGATGGGGCGGATGGCCAAGGCGGTGCGGGCGTTCCAGCCGGACCTGCTCGCGGGCGTGGAGAGCCGGGGCTTCCTGATCGCCGCGCCGCTCGCGCTCAAGCTCGGCTGCGGCTTCGTGATGCTCCGCAAGGCCGGCAAGCTGCCCGGCGCGACCACCGGGCTCGACTACGCGCTCGAATACGGCACCGACCGAATCGAGATCCAGGCCGACGCTGTAATCCCGGGCCAGCGCGTCGTGGTGGTGGACGATCTGCTCGCGACTGGCGGCACGATGGCGGCCGGGATCGCTTTGCTGCGGAAAGTGGGGGCGGTGGTGCCGGCGGCGGCGGCGCTGATCGAGCTGACATTCCTCAAGGGCCGTTCGCGGCTGGACGTGCCCTGCGAGGCGCTGGTCGCCTACGACGAATAGCGCGCGGCACATGGCCGCCATCCCGCCACGGAGTGCAAAACGCGCCGCCGGCGTGCCACATGCGGGCCATGGGGAAAGCCGCCGCGCTGCTGTTGGGACTGGGTCTCGCGCTGCCGACCGGATGGGCGCTCGCGGCGCCCGCGCCGGCCCCCGCGGCGGCGCAGCAGGACAGCGCGCGGATCGTGACCGAGGCGCAGCAATACCTGAACTCGGTCCGCACGCTCGAGGCCCGGTTCACCCAGATCGCGCCCAACGGCGTGATCACGCACGGCACCGCCTGGCTCGACCGGCCGGGGCGGATGCGCTTCCAGTACGATCCGCCGAGTCCGCTGTTGCTGGTGGCCGGGCACGGGATGGTGCTGTTCCGCGATTCGGAGCTCGGCCAGACCTCCTCGATCCCCACGGGGCAGACGCCGCTCGGCATCCTGCTCGCCGACCAGATCAGGTTGCAGGGCGACGATCTGACCGTGACGGACGTGCGCCAGCTGCCGGGTCAGGCGCAGATCACGCTGGTCCGCAGCGACGCGCCCTCCGAGGGGAGCCTGACGCTCACCTTCGCGGACGATCCGTGGTCGCTGCGGCAATGGACGGTCATCGACGCCCAGGGCCAGCGTACCACCGTCGTACTGAGCGACGTGAAGACCGGCGTCAGCATCGACCAGAGCCTGTTCGCGCCGGTGGCGCCGATGACGCTCAGCCCGAATCGCGGCGGCGGAGGCTAGGTTTGTCTTGTTTCGGTCACAGTGATGGTGGATGTTCGCCGTCAGGAGGTCGGGCCGGGCCGTGAAACCGCTGATCGGGATCAGTTGCTGCACCAAACAATTCGGCGCGTTCGGGATGCCGAACCATGCCGCGTCCGATACCTATGTGCGCGCGGTCGATCAGGTGATCGGTGGGGTGCCGGTGCTGATCCCGGCGAGCGGCACGGCGGCCTGCGCCGAGACGCTACTCAGCCGGCTCGACGGCATCATCCTGACGGGCAGCCGCTCCAACGTGCAGCCCAGCCTCTATGGCGGCCCGCCGCACCCCGAAGGCACGCCCGAGGACCCTGCCCGCGATGCCGCCACCCTGCCGCTGATCCGCGCCGCGGTGGCCGAGGGCGTGCCGGTGCTGGCGATCTGCCGGGGGTTCCAAGAGCTCAACGTCGCGCTCGGCGGCAGCCTGCATCAGCGATTGCAGGACTTGCCGGACCGGCTGGACCACTCCACGCCGATGCAGCCCTCGCATAAGGTGCGGGTCGGCAAGGCGCACAGCGTGCGCGTGGTCCCGGGTAGTTGGCTGCACCGGCTCGCGGGGAAAACCGAGATAGCGGTCAATTCGCTGCACAATCAGGGCGTGAACAAGCTCGCACCGCTCCTGGTCGCCGAGGGCTTCGCGCCGGACGGGACGATCGAGGCGGTGCGGGTGCCGAACGCAGGCGGTTTCGCCATCGGTGTGCAGTGGCATCCCGAATACGACTATCAGACCGACGCGCTTTCGCGCCGCATCCTGGAGGCCTTCGCCGAGGCGGTGCACGCGCGCATCTCCGGCACCACGAGGCTCGCCGTCGCCGCCGCCTGAAGCCGGACAGGACGCGCCGGGCGATACAGCGGTTTTCACTGCACGAATCTCGGCCGGGTTGGGCAGTATTCCCACCTGCATACAGGGGGGAGATGCATGGCCGCGCTGATCGGCTTCGTGCTCGGCGAGTTCGGCTTCGAGTTCTTCGTCATCGGCCTGATCGCGGCGGCCATTTCCATCGCCGTTCGCTACCGGCGCGGACCGGTGGACGCCAGTGAGCGGCTGCTCGCCTATTACGCGCTGTTCCCGGTCGGCTGCCTTTATCTAGTGAATTTCATCTACCACGTGTTCTTCGGCGCGATGTCGGCGCGCTTCATCGGCTGGGCGGACAGCCCGTTCCAGACCGAGCTCGGGTTCGCGAGCCTCGGTTTTTCGCTGGTGGGCTTTCTCGCCTGGCGCGGCGGCTATGAGCTGCGTGTCGCCGCGGTGGTGGGGCCGGCCGCGCTGTTGCTCGGCGCGGCGGGCGGGCATATCTATCAGATGATGGTGAATGGCAATTACGCGGCGGGCAATTCGGGGCTGCTGTTGTGGATGGATGTGGTCATCCCGCTGGCGGGGTTCTTGTTTCTTTACTTGGCGCGGCCGGGGCGCACGCCGCAGGTTGGTGCATCTGCGCGTGTGGGGTCCGGGTGACGGACTGGTCCTAAGACCAGGCTTGTCATTGCGAGCACCGCGAAGCGGTGCGAAGCAATCTCCTGCGGACGGGGGATTGCTTCGACCTGCTGCGCGGGCGTCGCAATGGCAAACAACACTGACGCGATCTACTACGGATCAATCACTGCCTCAGCGTAGCCGCGTACCACCTCCTTGCCGTCCTGGTTCACCGTGACAACGTCGAGCTCGACGAGCTTCTGTCCGTGCGCGGCGTCCTTGATCGCCTTCACCGTCGCCGTGCTGTCCAGCGTGTCGCCGGGCCAGACCTGGTTCGTGAAGCGCACCCCGAACTTGGTCAGCCGTCCATCGCCGACATAGTTGGTCAGCATCCGCCCGGTCATGCCCATCGTCAGCATCCCGTGCGCGAACACGCCTGGGTAGCCCGCAATCTCCTTCGTATAGAGATCGTCCGTGTGCAGCGGGTTGTAGTCGCCCGAGGCGCCCGCGTACATCACGAGCTGCGTGCGGGAGAGATCCTCCACCAGCCGCTCGGTGTAGCTGTCGCCGACCTTTAGCGCGCTTGCCTTGAGTGCCATCGCCCTCTCTCCCCTTAATCCTGCGAAACCGGGCGTTCGGTGGTCACGCCGACGCTGCGCGCGATCAGCACGATCTCGCCCGTCTGGTCGCGGTATTCGGCGATGCGTTCGCGGAATTTCAGCTTTCCCGCGCGCTTGCTGTCCTTCTCCCAGGTCTCGCCGTCGCGGTACTCGACGGTGAGCACGTCGCCCGGGCGCAGCGGGCGGCGGTATTCGAAATGCTGTTCGGCATGAAGGCCGCCCAACGATTTCGGGCGTTCCGTGAGGCCGGAAGGCTTCTTGCCGGAACCGAACCACTTTTCGTGCTGCTGTGGACGCAGATGATAGTCGGGGTCGAACTGCGCCACCGCCTGCGCGAAGGTGGGAGGCGCGATCAGGCCCGACTCATAAAGGGGGTTGGTGTAGCCGACCGAGCGCGCGAACATCATGATGTGCGACGCCTCGATCGGGAACGTGACTTTCTTGGCCACTTCGTCCTCCGCTTCGTCTGGTCGGGGCGAGCTTACAAAGGGGGCGGGCCGGGCGAAAGCGGGGGCCGCCCCGCGAACGGGAGGAGCCATCCATGAAGATCCTGCATTTCGACAATTACCGGCTGGGCGTGCTGGCGGGCGCGACGGTGGTGGACGTGACGGACCTGGTGGCCGCGCGCATCGGCCATGCCGACCGGCGTGAGCTGATGCCGAAGCTGATCGCGCGCTGGGACGACTTCGCCGCCGCGCTGCGCGATGCCGAGCGCGGCGCCAAGGGCCGCAAGCTCGATGAGGTGACGCTGCGCGCGCCGCTGCCGAAGCCGGGCAGCATCGTCTGCATGGCGGTGAACTACATGGAGGATGGCACACGAGCCGAACCCGCCCCGCTGAACGCGTTCCACAAGGCCCCGAGCGCGGTGATCGGGCCGGGCGAGACGATGGTGCTGCCCGATGTGCCGGCGACCATCTTCGAGGGCGAGGCGGAGCTTGCGGTGGTGATCGGCAAGCGCGCGACACGGGTTCCGCGCGCGCGGGCGATGGACCATGTGTTCGGCTATGTGAACTTCATCGACGGCTCGGCGCGCGGGCTGCCGCCCCCCGGAAACGTGTTCTTCCAGATGAAGTCGCGCGATACGTTCGCGCCGATCGGGCCGTGGATCACCACCGCCGACGAGATCGACGACCCGATGAAACTGCGCGTGCGGCTTTCGGTGAACGGGGAAACGAAGCAGGATTTCAGCACCAGCGACATGGCACACGACATCGCACGCTGCATCGAATGGGTGAGCGCCATCCATACGCTGGAGCCGGGCGACATCCTCGCCACCGGTACCAACCATCGCGGCCTCAGCGCCTTCATGGACGGCGACCGGATCGAGCTGGAGGTGGAGGGGCTGGGCAAGCTCGCGATCGGCGTGCGCGACGCGCTGTGCCGCACCTGGTCGCGCGAGACGCGGCTCGATCGGCAGAACAAGGGGTTCGAAACGCCGACGCCGCAGATCGGCGGGAAGTACGCGGCGGGGACGTAATGGGCCCCTCCCCCTGACCCTCCCCGTGGGGCAGGGCTATCGCATTTGGCGAAGGAGGCTGAGCAGTAAGTCGTTCTGCCAGCCTGCCTTCTTCCCCTTGGCCCGCATCGATGATCTCCCTGTCCTCGTGTCCATGCACGCACCGAGGACCGCTGGGTTCGACCCGGCCAGGGTTGCCCCGCATGGCGGCGCTTGGTTCACTTACGGCGCACAACGAGCCGGATTTCTTGCAACATGAGCGCAGCGCGCGCGCGAGCCCGCCTTGCCGTCGATGTCGGCGGGACCTTCACCGACCTCGCCTTGGAACATGACGGGCGCCGCCATACGGCGAAGGTGCTCACCACCCCGCAGGCGCCCGAGCGCGGGGTGATCGAAGGCGTGCGCGCCGTGCTGGCGAGCGCGCGGCTCGGCCCCGACGCGGTCGCGATCGTGGTGCACGGCACGACGCTCGCCACCAACGCGATTATCGAGCGGAAGGGTGCGCGGACCGCGCTGCTGACGACCGAGGGCTTCCGCGACGTGCTGGCGATGGGCAACGAGAGCCGTTACGACCAGTACGATCTGAACATCGTTCTGCCCGAACCGCTGGTGCCGCGCTATCTGCGCCTGCCGATCCCCGAGCGGCTGGACAACACGGGCCGCGTGCTCCTGCCGTTGGATGATGCGGCGCTGCGCGAGGCCGTAGGCGTGCTGCGGCGCGAGCAGGTGGAGAGCGTGGCGATCGGGTTCCTGCATTCCTTTGTCAACCCGGCGCACGAGCAGCGTGCCCGGGCGGTGCTTGCGGAACTCGCGCCCGACCTGCCGGTGTCGATTTCGTCCGATGTCTCGCCCGAGATGCGCGAATGGGAGCGGTTCTCCACCACCGTCGCCAATGCCTATGTGCAGCCGCTGATGGCGCGCTATCTGCGCGGGCTAGAGACGGAGCTGCGCGAACTCGGGCTCGCGGCGCCCGTGTTCCTGATGCTCTCGGGAGGCGGCCTGACCACGATCGACACCGCGTGCCGCTTCCCGATCCGGCTCGTGGAAAGCGGGCCCGCCGGCGGCGCCCTGTTTTCCGCCCACATCGCCCGCCAATGCAGCCTCGGCTCGGTGCTCTCGTTCGACATGGGCGGCACCACGGCGAAGATTTGCCTGATAGACGACTATCGCCCGCAGACGGCGCGCAGCTTCGAGGTGGCGCGCGTCGGCCGGTTCAAGAAGGGCTCCGGCCTGCCGCTGCGAATCCCGGTGATCGAGATGGTGGAGATTGGCGCCGGCGGCGGCAGCATCGCGCGCGTGGATGCGATGGGGCGCATCACCGTCGGCCCCGACAGCGCCGGGGCCGAGCCGGGGCCCGCCTGCTACGGGCGCGGCGGCGCCGAGCCGACGGTGACGGACGCCAACTTGCTGCTCGGCCGCTACGACCCGGCGCGCTTTGCCGGCGGGCGCTTGCCGCTCGATCCGCTGGCCGCTCGGACGGCGATTGCCGCGCGGGTCGGCGAACGGCTCGGGCTCGCGCCCGAGATGGCGTCCGTCGGCGTGGTGGAGATGGTGGACGAGAACATGGCGAACGCCGCGCGCGTGCACGCGGTGGAATCGGGCAAAACGCAGGAAGGGCGCACCTTGATCGCCTTCGGCGGCGGCGGGCCGGTGCACGCCTGCCGCATCGCCGAGAAGATCGGGATCGCGCGCGTGCTGGTTCCCTCGGGCGCCGGAGTGGGCAGCGCGATCGGCTTCTTGCGCGCGCCCGTGGCCTACGAGGTGGTCCGCAGCCTCTACCAGCGCCTCTCCGCGCTCGACATCGGCGCGGTGAACGCGGTTCTGGACGCGATGGAGCAGGAGGCCGAGGAGGTCGTGCGCCAGGGCAGCTTCGGCGCGCCGACTTCGCGCACGCGGCTTGCCTATATGCGTTATGTCGGCCAAGGCCACGAGATACAGGTCCCGGTGCCTGGGCACGTGCTGACCGGGGACGATGCGATCCTGCTTCGCCGCGCCTTCGACGAGGCCTATGCGCGCTTCTACGACCGGCCTGTGCCCGGCTCGGATGTGGAGGTGCTGAGCTTCGCCGTGCAGATCGCCACCGAACCGCACGCGGACGATGCGCGCCCCGAGCCGCCGCGCGGCGGGATGGCAGGAGCGGCGCGCACGCAGCGCGTGCGCGACACCGCGACCGGGATCGAAAGCGACTGGATGGTGTTCGAGCGCGCATCGCTGCGCCCGGACGCGCGGATCGAGGGGCCGGCGATCATCGCCGAGGACGAGACCTCAACTTTGGTCGCAGCCGGCTGGGCGGCGCGGCTCGATCAGTTCGGCTATATCGAGATGGTGCGGGCATGAACGCTCCGGTGACTGAGAGCGCGCTGGCGCAGATCCAGCGTCAGGTGATGTGGAACCGCCTGATCGCGGTGGTTGAGGAGCAGGCGCAGGTGATGATCCGCACCGCCTTCTCCACCACCGTGCGCGAGGCGGGCGATCTGTCGGCGGGCGTGTTCGATTTGCAAGGCAGGATGATGGCGCAGGCCGTCACCGGCACGCCGGGCCACGTCAACTCGATGGCGGAAAGCGTAGGGCACTTCCTCCGCAAATTCCCCGCCGATACGATGCGCCCCGGCGATCACTACATCACCAACGACCCCTGGCTCGGCACCGGCCATCTGCACGACCTGACGGTGGTCACGCCGGCCTTCCTCGAGGGCCGCATCGTCGGCTTGTTCGCCAACACCGCGCACGTGATCGACGTGGGTGGGTTGGGGATGGGGCCGGAGGGCCGCTCGGTATTCGAGGAAGGGCTCTACATCCCGATCGTGAAGTGCTTCGATCAGGGGCGGCCGAACGATACGTTCTTCGATTTCATCCGCGCCGGTTCCCGCCTGCCGGTGGAGCTGGAAGGCGATGTCTATTCGCTGTGCGCCTGCAACGACACTGCGGCGCGGCGGCTGGCCGAGATGATGGCGGAGTTCAGTCTGGAAAGCCTCGATCCGCTGGCGGAGTTCATCTTCGCAAGCTCGCGCGCGGCGACTTTGGCCGAGATCGCGCGCGTGCCGAAAGGCACGTACGCGGGGGAAATCTACTCCGACGGCTATGACGAGCCGGTGCGGCTGTCGGCGTCGATGACGGTCCTCGACGACGCAATCGAGGTGGATTTCGCCGGCACCTCCGGCCTTGCCAATCGCGGCATCAACGTCCCGCCCGCCTATTGCCGCGCCTATGCGAGTTTCGGCATCAAGTGTGTGGTCGCACCCGAGGTGCCGAACAACTGGGCGAGTTTGCAGCCGTTTCGGATGAAAATCCCCGAAGGCTGCATCCTGAACGCGCCGCGTCCCTATCCCGTCTCGGTGCGGCACGTGATCGGCCACCTGCTGCCCGATCTGATGATGGGCTGCCTCTATCAGGCGGTGCCGGATCGGGTGACGGCGGAGGGGGCGTCGGCGCTGTGGAATCCGCCCTTGCGCGGCGGCGCGTCGGTCTCCGGGCAGGCGCGGCCCAACCGGCCCGTGATCGAGGATTTCGAGATCACGACCTTCAACTCCGGCGGCACGGGCGCGCGGCCGGGGCGCGACGGGCTGGACGCGACGGCGTTCCCCTCCGGCGTGCGGACCATGCCCGTGGAGGCGACGGAGAACGTTGCGCCGGTTATCTTCTGGCGCAAGGAGCTGCGGCCCAATTCCGGCGGCGCGGGCCGCACGCGCGGCGGCATGGGGCAGGTGATCGAAATCGGCGCACGTGACGATTTGTCCTTTGCCGTCAACGCCATCTTCGACCGCGTGGCGCATGCGCCCAAGGGCCGTGCCGGCGGCAAGGACGGCGCGCCCGGCGTCGTGCGCCTGAAGTCCGGCGCGGTGCTGCGCACCAAGGGCTATCAGGTGATCCCGGACGGTGACCGGCTGATTTTGGAACTGCCGGGCGGCGGCGGCATGGGCGATCCGGCAGAGCGCGACCCGGCGCTGGTGGAGCGGGATGTGCGGGACGGGCTGGTGACGGGGACACCTGACGCCGCCGTCATGCACTCTGGCCCGAAGGAGAGTGATGACCGCGGGTAAGCGGGTGAATGTTTCATCAGAACTGCTGGAATCGCTGCGCGCGGGCGCCGACATTCTCACCGGCGAGCGCGGGCCGGCGCGGACGGAGCTCCCCCGCTGGTGGCCGACGTCCGTGCCATCCACCGGCGCCTCGGCCTCCGTCTGGCGGGGTTCGCGGCCCGGTTCAGGTTCGATCTGGCTTCCGTACGCGAATGGGAGCAAGGGCGGCGCCGTCCGGCACCGATCTTCTGGGCGACGGCCGAGGTGATCCACTGGTTGGAGGAAACGCCGTCCTCCCTGGCGAGCCGGGCAGCCGCCGCCCGGACAGAGTCTGGAAGCTTTAGTGGATGCCTTCTTGTGCTCATGCCGCAATCCTGCTGCGCAGTCCCGCCGGGGAGAGAACGTCCACACCGGATCCTGCCGAACCTTTCTTGAAGTCGGACACGCTATGCGTCACCAGGGCGGACGCATGTCCGTTTGCCGCAGCCTCAAAGCACCCGGTTCGAGGCGCCACGTCGGCTTCTGAACGCGGCCACCACAACCGACGGGTCTAGGACCACCCGCATGTTCCTGCCAGAGTGGCATGGTCCTCGCGCCCTGTCAGTGCATTAACAGCTCGAGTCTTCGGAAGGCAGCGCCCAATGACCCAGCGCCACGACCTCATCATCCGCGACACCATTGTCTTCGACGGCACCGGCGGACCCCGCTTCAAGGCCGATGTCGCGGTCTCGGGCGACCGCATCGCGGCGGTGGGCGACCTCGGCGGCGCCAGCGCCGACCGCGAAATCGTCGCTACCGGCAAGGCGCTGGCACCCGGCTTCATCGACGCGCACACGCACGACGACCGGGCGGTGCTGCACGGGCCCGACTGCATGCTCTGCAAGATGTCGCAGGGTGTCACCACGGTGATCGTCGGCAATTGCGGCATCAGCCTGTCGCCGGTGCGGATGACGCGCCGTCCCCCGCCGCCGCTCGACCTGATCGGCGACGAGAGCCACTGGACCTTCGGCAGCTTCGCCGAATATGCCGAACGCCTCGCGCGCGATCCGTCGCCGGTCAACACCTACGCGCTGATCGGCCATATGTCGCTGCGGGTCGAAGCGATGCGCGGCGACACCCAGCGCCCCGCAACCGAACGCGAGGCCGAGCAGATGCGCCGCCGTCTCGCGGAATCGCTCCGCGAGGGCGCGTCGGGTTTTTCCACCGGGCTCTACTACCCACCCAACATGATGGCGCCGACCGACGAGGTGATCGCGGTTGCCGAGGCGCTGCGCGATGTGGGAGGCATCTATGTCTCGCACATGCGCGACGAAGCCAACAACGTGCTCAACTCGATCGAGGAAACCGCGCGCATCGGCGAAGCCGCCGGGGTGGCGGTCGTGATCAGCCACCATAAATGCTCGATGCCGGAGAATTTTGGGCGGTCGGCGGAAACCTTGCCGCTAATCGAGCGGAAGGCGCGGCATCAGCCGGTCGATTTCGACGTCTACCCTTACGCCGCCGGATCGACCGTGTTGATCCCCGACCGGCTGCGCCCGGATGTGCCGGTGCAGGTCACGTGGTCCGAGGCGCACCCCGAGATGGCGGGGCGGATGCTGGACGACATCGCCAAGGAATGGGGTGTCGGCGCGCGCGAGGCGGCCGAGCGGCTGCTGCCGGCGGGCGCGATCTTCTTTCAGATGCACGAGGACGACGTGCGCCGGATCATGGCGCACGAGCGGGCGATGATCGGCAGCGACGGGCTGCCGCACGATGCGTTTCCGCATCCGCGCCTTTGGGGCACGTTCCCCCGCGTGCTCGGCCACTACGCGCGCGAGCTGGGCCTCTTCAGCATGGAGGAGGCGGTCCACAAGATGAGCGGACGCACCGCGCAGGTGTTCGGGCTTGTGGATCGCGGCGTAATCCGCGCCGGCGCCTATGCCGATCTCGTGCTGTTCGATCCGGCCACGGTGCGCGACGAAGCCACTTTCGCCGCGCCCACCAAGCCGGCTGCCGGCATCCTCAACACCTGGGTCAACGGGCAGATGGCGTTCGCGCACGCAAGCGGGGCTACCGCGGCGCGCGCCGGGCGGCTGCTGACGCGGGGGAAATAGGCGGCCCTACGCGGCGGTCGGCGCGCAGCGCGCCACCGCCACGCGGTCGCGTCCCGCGCGCTTGGCCTCATAGAGCGCGGTGTCGGCGGCGGCGAGCAGGGCGCGCTCGTCGCGGCCGCAATCGGCGGTGCAGGCCACGCCGATGCTGATGGTGAGCCGCCCGGGCGAGGCGCCGTTCGTGGCGACCGCCGTCTCCGCCACCGCAGCGCGCAGCCGTTCGGCGATCCGCGCGGCTTCCACGCAGTCGGTTCCCGGCATGATGGCGAGGAACTCCTCCCCGCCCATGCGGGCGAGCGTGTCGAAAGCGCGGGTATTGGCGCGCAGCGTTTCCGCCACCGCCTGCAACGCCGCGTCGCCCGCCGCATGGCCGCTGGCGTCGTTCACCGCCTTGAAGCGGTCGAGGTCAGCGATCAGCACTGAGAGCTGCGGCACCGGCTCGGCTGCCAGCAGGCGGGTCAAATGGTGCAGCACGTAGCGGCGATTGTAGAGCCCGGTGAGCGGATCGAGCACCGCGAGCGACAGCGCCTCGCCGAGCGTGGCGCGCAACTGATCCTGGTAGCGTTTGCGCCGCACCTGGTTACGCGCGCGCAGGCGCAGCTCGTTCACGTCGAGCGGGCGCTGCGCCCAGTCGTCAGCCCCCATTTCGAAGGCGCGCAGGCTGCGTGCGCGCCCATCCTTGTCGGCCAGCAGCAGCAGCGGCACGTGCTGCGTGCCCTCGGCAGCGCGCAGGCGCGCGGCAAGGCGCAGCGGGTCGCAGCAGCGCAGCCGGAGACTGAGCATCACCAGATCCCAGCTTTCGCCCTGCAAGGCACGAGCGGCCTCCGACTCATCTGCGACGCGGCGAGACCGCATCGCCTCTGCGGCGAGCGCATGTTCAACCATGGCGGCGTCGGCATCAGAATCCTCGATCAGGAGTACCCGCGCCGCCGCTACGGTGAGCGGCTCTTGGGTGCCGTCCGTAAGGCCCAGGCTGTGGACCGTCATAGCGCGCGCGCGCCATTCGTCGAGCAGGCGCTTCAGCCGCACCAAGCCGCGCGCGCGTGTCATCAGCGTGCGGAGACGCACCGGGCGGCTGAGGAAATCGTCGGCGCCCGCCTCCAAGGCGCGCAGCCGGTCGGCGGCGCCGGCGAGTGCCGTGAGCATCACAACCGGAATGTGCTCGGTGACGGGATCCGCCTTCAGCCGCCGGCAGCACTCGTAGCCGTCCATGCCGGGCATCATGACGTCGAGCAGGACGAGGTCGGGCTGCCACTCCCGTGCCGCGTGGAGCGCGGCGGCGGCGCAATCGGCGGTCAGGACCTGGAAATACGCGGAGCTGAGCTTGGCATCGAGGAATTCGCGGACTGACGGCAGATCGTCGACAACCAGGATCTTCGCCGTCATCGTGACCGCTTCTCCGCGCCACCGGACGGCTCATTGCGAATTCATTGTGCCGATGCGCGGGCCGACCTTGGACTATATTGTGCGCGGATGCGCCTGCCGGCGTCAATCCAATCGCGTCGGCGCCTGAGCGCGGCACTTGTCACTGTCGCCCGGAAACCGCGATCTCAGGGAACGACCCGGCGGTCCTTGCCGCGCCAGATATAGACGGCACGCTGCATCCAGCCGCGATCGTGGAACGCGCGCGCGACTCGTCCGATGAACGGGCCGACAGCTTGAATGGCGACACCGGCCACCCTCAGCACCGGGCGCCAGAGCGGACCGGCGAAGCGCAGGCTGTAACCCGCCTGTTCCAGTTCGCGGCGCATGCAGCTTTCGATCGCGAACTGCTCGAGCGGGGTGAGGCGCGCGCGCCAGCGGAGTACCGCGCGCGCCGAGATGGGCTCGGCGAGCGCCGCATGGATCGCGCGCTCGCGCGCGGGCACCTTTTCCGCGACGCTCTCCTGATAGCGCAGCATCCCGGGCTCGAACGCCTCCCCCAGGAAGTCGCAGATGCCGCGGACGGTGGATTCAGGGTTGCTGACCAGCTCCTCGTAACGGACTTCCAGGATCCGTTCGGCGAGCGGGCCGGCCTGGGCCGCGCGGACCCGGCGGATCGCGCGCGTCCAGGCGAACTCGGCATCCCAGAACACGCCGGGAAAATCGGCGTCGAGATAGGAGGTCACGACGTCGCGGCCGTCGCGGACCAGGTGGATGAAGCGGGCGTCTGGATAAATGGCGGCGAGTTCCGGGATGATCGTCACGTAGGGCGGCGTCTTGTCGCCCGTTCGTGGCTTCCCGCTGCGCCGGCGGAACGCGGTGTAGACGAGATCGGCGATGTCGGCGAGGCGGGGCTGCCGTAAGGCTCGGGCCTCGCCGGCGAATTCGTCCTTGTCGAGCCCAAAGTCGGGCCAGCGATATTCCGCGGTGATGATCTGCACCGCCGTCTCGACTTCAGCGGGCGTGAGCGGCTCGGAAAGCGGCAACTCCCGGACAAGCCGCAACAGGAACCAGGTCTCGGGCGGAATCTCGATCCGCGAGTGCTTGGCGAGGATCAAGCGCAGGAGCGTCGAGCCCGAACGGCCGGAGCCGACGATGAAGAAAGGCGATTCGTTGCCCACCCCGCACTCATATTTGAGCTGCATGAGCTTGTCCAATCTGTAATAGCAGAGCAATATATTGCCAATTGCCAAACCCGACCGGCCTGCGGCGCCAGGTGGCGAGTATGCGGAGCCCGCCCTAGCATCCGGGGCGGCAACGCGAAGGACCGACGTGTTCGACCGACTGGCGCCGTTCGGCTTCGTGCTCCTGTGGAGTTCCTCCTTCGTCGCCGCCAAGACCGGCTTGCGGCATCTTTCGCCGCTCTTGTTCGTGGCGATCCGGCTTGCCGCCTGCGCCGTCGCCCTGATGGTGCTGATGCTGGTGCTGCGCCGCTCCTGGCGCCCGCTCGCGGGCGGCAAATGGCTACATTGCGCGATCGCCGGGGCGCTCATGAACGCCTGCGGGCTGATGGGGCCGCATGTCGGCCTCATGCTCGCCCCGGCGGCGCAGGTCGCCCTCGTGCAGTCGCTCACGCCGATGCTGACGGCGGGGCTCGGCGTGTTCCTGCTGCGCGAGCGCCTGCGTGGGCGGCAATGGGCCGGGCTGCTGCTCGGCCTGCTCGGCGTTGGCTTGGTTGTGGGCGAGGCGGCGCTCAGCAGCCCGACCCGGTTCCAGGGGCTCGTGTTCGCCTTTGTGGGCGTGCTCGGATTGGTCAGCGGCACCTTGTATTTCGGCCGGCTCTGCCGCGGCGTCGCGCTGCTGCCGAGCGCGACGGCGCAGTTCGTCGCCGCGGCCGCGGTGGCCGGGATCGGCGCGGCGACGCTGGAGACGCCGCGCGCGGACTGGACCGGAGCGACGATCGCCGCGGTGGCGTGGAACACGCTGATGGTCTCGCTGGGCGGCATGGGGCTCTATTACGCGATGCTCGCGCGCGGCACGGCGGCGCGCACGACGGCGAATTTCTACCTGGTCCCGGGCACGGCGGCGGTGCTCGCCTGGGTGCTGCTCGGCGAGCGGCTGGCGCCGCTCGCGGTGGCCGGGCTCATCGTCGCCTCCGCCGGCTGCTGGATGGTGAACGCGCGCATGGCAGGGTTGTCGGTCGAACCCCGCTCAAGCAAGATGCCTGGCGATGCTGCTCCTCATCGATAATTATGACAGCTTCACCTTCAACCTCGTCCAGTTCCTCGGCGACCTGGGCGCGGCCTGCGAGGTGGTGCGGAACGACCGGATCACCGTCGCCGAAGCGATGGCAGGCCGGCCCGAGGCGATCGTGCTCTCGCCTGGCCCCTGCACGCCGGATGACGCCGGCATCTGTCTCGATCTGATCGAAGCCGCCGCCAAGGCTCGGCTGCCGCTGCTCGGCGTCTGCCTCGGCCATCAGGCGATCGGCCAGGCCTTCGGCGGCAGGGTGGTGCGCGCGCCGGCGCCGATGCACGGCAAGGTGAGCCGCGTGTTCCATCGAGGCACCGACATCCTGGAAGGGGTGCCGTCGCCCTTCAGCGCGACGCGCTATCATAGCCTGATCGTCGAGCGCGCCGGCCTGCCTCCCGCCCTGATCCCGACCGCTTGGACCGAGGACGGGCTCATCATGGCGCTGCGCCATGAGACGCTGCCCGTCTGGGGCGTGCAGTTCCATCCGGAGAGCATCGCGAGCGAGCACGGGCACGACATCCTGGCGAATTTCCTGCGGCTGGCGCGCGGGGACGATGCGCGTCCTCGGCAGGCCGCCTGAACGCCCGCCATGGCGGGCGACCTCAAGCCGGTCCTGGCGAAGCTCGCCGGCGGCGCCAGCCTGAGCGAAGCCGAGGCCGAAGCCGCGTTCGACGTGATCATGGCCGGGGAGGCCACGCCGGCGCAGATCGGCGCGCTGCTGATGGCGATGCGCGTGCGCGGCGAGACGGTGGCCGAGATCACCGGCGCGGTGCGGGCGATGCGCGCGCGCATGAGCGCGGTCGAGGCGCCGGAGGACGCGATCGACGTCTGCGGCACCGGCGGCGACAATGCCGGCACGCTGAATGTCTCCACCGCCGTGACCTTCGTGCTCGCCGCCTGCGGGGTGCCGGTCGCCAAGCACGGCAACCGAGCCCTCTCCTCGCGGACCGGCGGGGCGGACGTGCTGGCGGCGCTCGGGGTGAACGTCGACGTGGCGCTCGAGCGGCTGCCGGAGATCCTGCGCAGCGCCGGCTGCGCCTTCCTGTTCGCGCCGCGCCATCATCCCTCGATGCGCCATGCCGCCGGGCCGCGCGTCGAGCTCGGCACGCGCACGATCTTCAACCTGCTCGGGCCGCTGGCGAACCCGGCGCGGGTGCGCCGCCAGCTCACCGGCGTCTTCGATCCCGACTGGGCGGTGCCGATGGCCGAAACGCTCGGGCGCCTCGGCACCGAGCGTGCCTGGATCGTGCATGGCCAGGGGCTCGACGAACTCACCGTGGCCGGCGAAAGCCAGGTGGTGGCGCTGGAGCGGGGCGAGGTGCGGCGCTTCGCCGTAACGCCGGAGGACGCGGGCCTGCCGCGCGCCCCGGTGGCGGCGATCCGCGGCGGCGACGCGGCGGCCAATGCCGCCGCCATCCGGGCGTTGCTCGGCGGCGCGCGCAGCCCATATCGCGACACTGTGGTGTTGAATGCCGCTGCGGCGCTGGTGGTGGCCGGCAAGGCGGCCGATGTGCGCGCCGGTGCCGCGCTCGCCATCCGGGCGCTTGACACCGGCGACGCGGCGGCGGTGTTGGAGCGTCTGCGGCACGCGGCGGCGCCCGAGGAGCCAGGCGAACAGGCCGGCCACCGTCGCTGAGGCCGGCCGAAGGAGAGGACGCACATCATGGCCGAGACAGGGGCGGGCGACGTGCTGGGCCGCATCTGCGCGACCACGCGGGCCGAGGTGGAGCGGCGCAAGGATGCGACCCCCATCGAGCGGCTGCGGCAGGGCATCGCTAGCCAGAACGATCCGCCGCGTGGGTTCGGCCAGGCGCTGAAGGACCGCACCGCGCAAGGCCGCTTCGCGCTCATTGCCGAGATAAAGAAGGCTTCGCCCTCCGGGGGCTTGATCCGCGAGCCATTCGATCCGCCGGGTCTGGCCCGCGCCTACAAGGCGGGCGGCGCCACCTGTCTGTCGGTGCTGACCGAGGGGCCGAACTTCCAGGGCAGCGACCGGCACCTGATCGCCGCCCGCAGCGCCGTGGATCTGCCGGTGCTCAGGAAGGACTTCATCCTCGATCCCTGGCAGGTGTTCGAGAGCCGCGCCATGGGGGCCGACTGCATCCTGCTGATCATGGCGGCACTTTCCAACGAGCTGGCGCGCGAGCTCGAGGAAACCGCGCGGGCGCTCGATCTCGACGTGATCGCCGAGGTGCATGACGAGCGCGAGCTCGACCGCGCGCTCGGGCTGCAAACGCAGCTCATCGGCATCAACAACCGCGACCTGAAAACGCTGCAAACCGATCTCGCCGTGACCGATCGGCTGGCGCCTCTCGTACCCTGCGATCGTTTCCTGATCGCCGAAAGCGGCATCCGCAACAACGGCGACTTGAAACGGCTGGCCCAGGCGGGCGCCTTGTCGTTCCTGGTCGGCGAGGGGCTGATGCGTCAGCCGGACGTCGAGGCGGCAACCCGCGCGCTGCTCGACGGCGATCTGATCGCCACGCCCGCGGCGGCGGCATGAGCAGCGCGTTCAGCCATTTCGACGCGCGCGGCAACGCCGCGATGGTGGATGTCTCCGCCAAGCCTGTCGCCGCGCGCACGGCGACCGCGCGCGGGGCGGTGCGGATGCAGCAATCCACCTTGGCGCTGATCGCGGAGGGCCGCGCCAACAAGGGCGACGTGCTCGGCGTCGCGCGGATTGCCGGCATCATGGCGGCCAAGCGCACCGCCGAGCTGATCCCGCTCTGCCATCCGCTGCCGATCGCTTCGGTGGAGATCGAACTCGCCCCCGATCCCGGCCTGCCCGGCATCGCCATCGCAGCAACCGTGCGGACGACGGGCCAGACGGGGGTAGAGATGGAGGCGCTGACCGCCGTCTCGGTGGCGGCGCTCACCATATACGACATGTGCAAGTCGGCCGATCGTGCGATGCGGATCGAGGCGGTGCGCGTGACGCACAAGGCCGGCGGCAAGTCCGGCGAGTTCCGCCAGGAGTAGTCGAATTCATACGTCGCGCCACACGCAGCAAGGATGCCCCCTTTCCGCCTCGCAGGGCAGCCCGCTCCCCCGAGGGCAGGGGGAACGAAAAGCCGCGTGGCGCCAGTCCGCGGCCACCAGGGTGAGCGGTGCATGATCAGCGTCGAGGAAGCCCGCGCCCGCATCCTCGCGCCGATGCGTCCCACGGCGCCGGAGATCGTCTCGCTCGCCGAGGGCTGGGGACGGGTGCTGGCCGCGCCGGTGATCGCGCGCCTCACACAGCCGCCGGGGGACGTGTCGGCGATGGACGGCTACGCGCTGCGCGCCGCTGACGGCACCGCGGGGGCCGTGCTGCTTGTGATCGGCCAAGCCCCCGCCGGCCATCCCTTCGCCGGCACGGTGGGGCCGGGCGAAGCGGTGCGGCTGTTCACCGGCAGCCTGATCCCCACGGGGGCGGACGCGATCCTGCTGCAGGAAAACGCGACCCGCGACGGCGACATGGTGCGCGTGAACGAGGCGGTGCAGGCCGGGCAGCATATCCGCCGCGCCGGGCAGGATTTCGCCGCCGGCGACGAAGTGGTGCCGGCGGGACGTCGCCTCGGCGCGCGCGATATCGGGCTCGCGGCGGCGGCCAACCATCCCTGGCTGCGGGTGCATCGCCGCCCGCGCATCGCGATCCTCGCAACGGGCGACGAGATTGCCTTGCCGGGCGATCCGATCCCGCCGGGCGGCATCGTGAGTTCGAACGCGCACGCGCTCGCCGCGCTGGTGCGCGGCGCTGGCGGCGAACCGGTGGTGCTGCCGATCGCCGCCGACACGCGCGAGGCGGTGGCGGCGGTCGCCGATGCCGTCGAAGGATGCGATTTGTTGGTGACGACCGGCGGGGCAAGCGTCGGCGATCATGATCTCGTGGTCGCCGGGCTCAAGACGCGCGGCCTTCAAGTCGATTTCTGGAAAATCGCGATGCGCCCGGGCAAGCCGCTGCTGTTCGGCAGGCTCGGTTCGGTCCCCGTGCTTGGACTTCCGGGCAATCCGGTCTCCGCCCTCGTGTGCGCGGTGCTGTTTCTCGTGCCGGCGCTTGCCGCGCTTTCCGGGCTGCCGCCCGCCCCGCCGCCAAGCGTCGAGGCGCTGGCCGGCGCGAAGCTGCCGGCCAACGACGCGCGCGCCGACCATCTGCGCGCCACGCTCACGCGTAACGCAGCGGGCAAGCTGGTGGCGACACCCTTCCGCGTGCAGGACAGCGCCATGCTGCGGCGGCTCGCGCAGGCGGATGCGCTGATCCTGCGTGCCCCGCACGCTCCCGCCGCCGATGAGGGCGCCGCGATCGAGGTGATCCGGCTCGATGCGCTCGGCATCTGAGCCGCCCCGAATTGCTTGACGCGGCTTCGCGAATAAACATAGAACGCCGAATGTTGCCGGTTTGTTCGGATCGTCCCCCGTACGGGGCCGCTCCCCGGCGCCCGAAAAGGGGACGCGATCCATGCTGACGCGCAAGCAGCACGAACTGCTGGTCTATATCGACCGACACCTGAAGGAGACCGGCTTTTCCCCCTCGTTCGAGGAGATGAAGGAGGCGCTGAAGCTCCGCTCGAAATCAGGCATTCACCGGCTGATCTCAGCGCTCGAGGAGCGCGGTTTCCTGCGCCGCCGCCATCACCGGGCACGCGCGCTCGAGGTGGTGCGGCTGCCCGACGATTTTGCCACCCGCGCCTCGGATAATGGCGGCGGTTTCGCGCCCAACGTGATCCAGGGCGACTTCCGCAACCGCCTGCCCGGCGTTCGCGCCGCCGAGGAGGCTGCCGCGATCCAGCTTCCACTCTACGGGCGCATCGCCGCCGGGCTGCCGATCGAGGCGTTGCGCGACGACAGCACCAAGATCGAGGTGCCGATGGCGCTGATCGGGCCGGGCGAGCACTACGCACTGGAAGTCGCGGGCGATTCGATGGTGGACGCCGGCATCCTGGACGGCGACACGGTGATCATCCGCAAGGGGGAGACGGCCGAGAACGGGCAAATCATCGTGGCCTTGGTGGACGACGCCGAGGTGACGCTGAAGCGGCTGCGCCGGCGCGGCAACTCGGTCGCGCTCGAACCCGCCAACCCGCGCCACGAGACCCGCATCTTCCCCGCCGACCGGGTAAAGGTGCAGGGACGGCTGATCGCGCTGCTGCGGCGCTACTGAGGCCGGCGGCGGGCCTCAGGCTGGTGCCGCCCCGCCCCCGCAAGGGATCCGGCACGCCCGATGTCGCACGCGGAGGACAGCGCGAGCAACGGCGGAGCACCGAACCCTCCGTGGCCCTCCGCGGCCCTCCGTGACTCCTCCGCGCCCGCCGCGTGCTGGCGCAGTCCATTACCTATCCAACGTTATTATATTGGCCAGAGTCATCCGCCTGGAATCCGCCCCGCCATCCC
>DASRBI010000001.1:0-110674 GCA_035685165.1 Acetobacteraceae bacterium | reverse complement strand
ATCAGCAGAACCAGGCCCGCCGGCATGGTGCGGTGCGCCTCGGCCACGTTGCGGCGCAGATCCTCGAACAGGACCCGCGTCCATTCGATCAGCCGCTCAGGCGAGGAGGCAGCAGCCAGCTCCATCCGCCCAGTAGAGCATAAAAAGGTTGATAAGCCGTTAAGCGGGCGGCGTTCAGCGTGCCTCCGCGAACCACTCCATCGCCGCTTCCACGCCGCCGCGCCCGTGCGGGATGCCGAGCGCGCGCAGGCTCATCTCCACCGCGGTCAGCGCGCCGAGCACCATCGGCTCGTTCAAATCGCCCAAATGGCCGATGCGGAACACGCGTCCGCCGAGCTTGCCGAGCCCGCCGCCGAGCGACACGTTGTACCGCTGGCGCGTCATGCGCCGCACCGCCTCGGCATCCTGGCCGTCCGGCATCCACACCGCCGTCACCGAATCCGAATAGCGCGCGGGATTGAGGCAGAAGAGCTGCGGCCCGTCATTGCCGGCCCAGGCCTTCACCGCGCGGCGGACGCCCTCGGCGAGATAGTGATGGCGCGCGACCACGCCCTCGATCGTCTCCTCCTCGATCAGCCGGATCGCCTCGCGCAGTCCGTAGAACATGTTGACCGGGATGGTGCCGATGAAGCTCATGTGCGGCTTGCGCCCGAGCATGAGCGTCCAGTCGAAATAGAACCGCGCGAGCTTTGCGCCTCGGTGCGCCTCCATCCCCTTGTCGGAGACGGCGGTGAAACTCAGCCCGGTCGGGCACATCAGTCCTTTCTGGCTGCCGCCCACCACGCCGTCGATGCCCCACTCGTCCATGCGGAACGCGAGGCTGCCGAGCGAGGAGATCGTGTCCACCAGAAGCAGCGCGGGATGGCCGGTCTCGTCCATCGCGCGCCGGACCTCCGGCACCGGAAGGAACATGCCAGTCGAGGTCTCGTTGTGAACCACGCAGACCGCCTTGATGGCGTGCGCGCGATCCTCGGCGAGCGCCGACTTGACTTGTGCCATGTCGGCGCCGCGCCGCCAGTCGGCCGCCACGAGGCGCACCTCCACCTGGTGCGCCGCCGCCATCTTCGCCCATTCCTCGGAGAAGTAGCCCGACTCGAGCACGAGAATCGTGTCGCCCGGCGAGAGCAGGTTGGTGAGTGTGGCTTCCCAGGCGGCGTGACCGGAGCCCGTGTACATGAACAAGTGCTGGCGCGTGCCGAGCACCCGCTTAAGGCCGGCGACCACCTCGTCATAGACCGCGACGAAATCGGGATCGTGGAAGTCGATCGTCGGGCGGTCGATGGCGCGCAGCACCGAATCCGGGATGTTGGTGGGGCCCGGGTTGGCGAAGAAGTGCCGTCCCCGCAGGGCGCGGGGCTGGGTGGCGCTCATGGATCGCGGCTCCTTTGCGGGTGCGGTCGTGGCCGACCCTCATGTCGGGGCCGGGGCCATCTGGCAAGGCGCCTCTGCGTGTGGCCGGCCATGCGCGCCGGACGAACAGGCGGCAATTTGCCGTTCTATGCCGCCCATCGGCCTGGCTAGTGGAAACTCCGGACCAGGCTGCCGGCGACCAGCGCCCAGCCGTCGATCAGAACGAAGAAGATCAGCTTGAACGGCAGCGAGACGACGCTCGGCGGCAGCATCATCATCCCGAGACTCATCAGCACGCTCGCCACCACCATGTCGATGACGAGGAACGGCAGGAACAGCATGAAGCCGATTTCGAAGGCGCGGCGCAACTCGCCGATCACGAAGGCGGGCACCAGCGCGCGCCAGGGCGTGTCGGCCGGACCCGGCGGCGTCGGCAAATTGCCGATGTCGAGAAACAGCCGCAAATCGTCGGCGCGCACATTGTCCGCCATGAATTGATGAAACGGCGCGGCGGCGAGGCGCAGCCCCTCGAGGTCGGAGACCTTGCCCTGGCTCATCGGCAGAAGGCCGGTCGTCCAGGCCTGATCGAGCACCGGCTGCATCACGAAGAAGGTGAGGAACAGCGCGAGCCCGATCAGCACGACATTGGGCGGCGTCGCCTGCGTGCTGAGCGCGCTGCGAAGCAAGGAGAGCACGATGACGATGCGGGTGAACGCGGTCATCATCACGAGCAGGCTCGGCGCCAGCGACAGCACCGCGATCAGCGCGGTGATCTGCACGAGCCGCGTCGTCGCCCCGGGCTGACCGGCCGCGCCGAGATCGAGGCTGAGCGACTGCGCGCGTGCGGCGCCGGCGGTCAGCGCCAAAATCAGGACAGCAATACCGATTCGCCGTGCGGTATCGCGCGCGCAAGCGCGCCAGGCCCGCTCAGTGCTCATCGCCGAGCCAGCCGATCACGACGTCGCTCGCGCCGCCGGTCAGCAGAAGCACGCGGCGGCCGGCGCACCGCACCAGCAGCAGGCGCCGGCGCGTATCGAGCGCGATCTGGTCTTCCAGCGCGAGCTGATGGGTGCGTGACGAAGCCCGCCCGAGCCCGGCGGCGCGCGCGCCGCGCGCGGCGATCCACATCAGCCCCAGAACCGCGAGCAGGGCGGCGAGCCCCGTCAGCCCGGATGAGACCGCGTTCAGCATGATGCGGCCTTTTGCCGCCGGCACATCGGCGCGGGCTTCCGGCTAGTGGGGATCGACCGAGAGGCGCATCGCCTCGCACAAGGTGTCGATGTCGGCCAGCAGCGCCTCCAGCTCGGCGCGCGCGATCCGCCCCTCCTCCGGCGGCAGGTCGAGCGCTTTCGCGCACACGAGCCCCACCTGGCCGTCGAGCCCGGTGAGATCGACGGGGCGGCCCTTGCGGGCGTGACGGCAGGCCAGCATCGCGGTGTGCCGCAGCGCCCGTGCGCCGAAGCGGACGCGATCGAGCGGCGTGTCGGGAAAGGCCGGCGTCTCCGCCATGCCGGTAGCGTTGCGCCTGAACGGCGCATAGATCGGCTCGCGCATCGCCGCCTAGGATAGCCGCGGATGCTTAAGCAAAGATTGAAGGCGCCGCTTAACCGGCTGTTGACCTTTAGACGGCAAGCTTCGCGCCATGAGCGACCCGCTTGCCGTTCCCCTGTTTTCGCTCGCCGCGCGGCGTCTGTCCTGGGCGGCGGCACGTGAGCGCGTGCTGGCGCAGAACATCGCCAACCTCGATACGCCCGGCTACCGCCCGAAGGATACGGCAACGTTCGCCGCGACCCTTTCGGCCGCCGCTCCCGCCGCCGACCTCGCGCTGACCGCGCCGGGACACCTGCCGGGAACAGCCACGTCTGCCCAGGGCGTGCGCTCGGTGGCGGAGAACGGCCGCCAGCCGGACGGCAACGCCGTGTCGCTCGATACCGAGTTGGAAAAGCTTGCCGACACCGACAGTGCGGCGCAGGTCACGACCGCGATCTACCAGAGCTATCTCGGCCTGTTCCGCACGGCGCTCGGCCAAGGAACGACGGGCTGACGGAGACGGCACATGGACATCGACAAGTTCCTAGCGATCTCGGCGAGCGGCATGGCCGCGCAAGCGACGCGGTTGACCGTGATCGCGCAGAACCTCGCCAACGCCGACAGCACGGGATCAAGTCCGGGCGCCGATCCCTACCGGCGCAAGACCATCACCTTCGGCGAACAGGTGGACCGGGCGGGTGGGGAAAGCGAGGTTACGGTGCGCGCGGTCGGCACCGATCCCTCCGACTTTCCGCGCCGCTACGATCCGTCGAACCCGGCGGCCGACGCCGCGGGTTATGTGAAGCTTCCGAACGTGAATCCCATCGTGGAGATGATGGACATGCGCGAGGCGGAGCGGTCCTACGCAGCCAACCTCGCGGTGATGCAGACCGCGCGCGGGATGCTGACGCGCACGATCGCAATGCTGAAATGACCGACATCCCGACCATCACCGTCACGCCGCGCGCCGCCGCCCAAGCCTATGCGCGGGCGGCGGGCGGGGCGGAGGGCGCGGCCGGCAGCGAGGATTTCGGCACCGCGCTCGGCAACGCGCTCGGCGCCGCGGTGGCGCAGGGCCACGAGGCGGAGCAGCTCGCCGCCGCGGCGATCGCCGGGCAGGGGGATCTGACCACCGTCGTCACCGCCTTGTCGCAGGCGCAACTGACCTTGCAGACCGCCACCGCCATCCGCGACCGCGTGCTGCAAGCCTATCAGAGTATCATGCAGATGCCGATATGAGGCCGGTGAAGCCACTCCCATGACTGAAGGCGATGTCGCCGCCGTGCTGCGCGACGGGCTCGTGGTGACGCTCAAGCTCGCCGGGCCGCCGCTCGTGATCGGGCTCGTCGTCGGCGCGCTGGTCTCGCTCCTCCAGGCCGTCACGCAGTTGCACGAGGCAACTTTGGCGTTCGTGCCGAAGGCGCTCGCGCTCGCGCTCGCACTCGCGCTCGCCGGGCCGTTCATGTTCGCGACCTTGCAGGGCTACGCGCACCGGATCGCCGATCACATCGTCGCTGTCGGCGGGTCGTGACACCGGCCGAACCGGCGCTCGCCTCCGCGCTCTCCGGTCTTGCCTACGCCTTCATGCTCGTGCTCGCCCGCTCCGCCGGGGCGGTCGCGCTGTTTCCGGGCCTTGCGGAAACCGGCGTGCCCGCCCGCATCCGCGCCGGGCTCGCGGGCGCGATCGCCCTGCTGCTGACCCCGGTGGTCGCGCCGATGGTCCCGCGCCCGCCGACCGGGATCGGCGGCTTTGCCGCCGCCATCGGCGCCGAGCTGCTGACCGGGCTGTGGCTCGGCTTCCTCGCCCGGCTGGTGACGTTAGCGCTGCCGATCGCCGGTCAAATCCTGGCCGGGCTGCTCGGTCAGTCGAACATTCTCCAGCCCGATCCGCGCCTCGGCCCGCAGACGGCGGCCCTGGCGCAGATGTTCGCGCTGGCGGCGGCGGTGCTCGTGTTCGTGACCGGCCTCTACGCCCTGCCCGTCGAGGCGCTCGCCGGGAGCTACCGCCTGTTCGCGCCGGGAAGCGCCTTGCCGGCGGGCGACGGCGTGCGCGCCATCGCCGAGGCGGTGGAAGGCAGCTTCGCGCTCGCGATGCGGCTGGCCGCCCCGGGCATCGTGCTGAGCGCCCTCTGGA
Source organism: Acetobacteraceae bacterium (assembly GCA_035685165.1). Classification (GTDB taxonomy): domain Bacteria; phylum Pseudomonadota; class Alphaproteobacteria; order Acetobacterales; family Acetobacteraceae; genus DATFDN01. The sequence continues at coordinate 105,660 of DASRBI010000001.1, read as the reverse complement.
GCCTCGCCGCCGGCGTCGCGGCGCGGATCGCCCCGCGCGTACAGGTCTATTTCATCGCCATGCCGGCGCAGGCGCTGTTCGGCCTCGTGCTGCTCGCCGGCACCGCCGCCGCGCTGCTCGCCTTTTGGGACGAAGCGGCCGGCGTCGTGCTGGGCGCTTTGCCGGGACTGCGCTGAACCGTGGCGGACACCCCTGAAAGCGGCGGCGAACGCACCGAGGCGCCGACCCCGCGCCGGCTCCAGCGCGCCCGGGAAGCCGGCCAGGCACCCGTTTCCACCGAGGCGAGCCTGCTCGCGCTGCTGACGGCGGCGGCGCTCGCGCTGGCCTGGGCGGGGCCGCCGGCGGCGGAGCGTTTCGCGCGCAGCATGGCGGGTGTGATCTCCCATGCCGCCGCCTTGGAAACCGCGCCGCGTCCGGTGGTCGTTGCCTGCCTCCAGGCCGCCGCCGTCGTGCTGGCGCCGCTGCTCGTGGTCGCCGCGGCGGCGGCTTCTTCCGTGCTGGCGCAGACCGGCGCCGTGTTCGCCCCCGCGCGCCTGCGCCCGGACTTCGGCCGGATCAACCCGCTCGCCGGCCTGCGCCGCCTGCTCGGCCCGGACAGCGCGGTTGAGGCGGCGCGCTCGGCGTTGAAGCTCACCCTGCTCGGTCTCGTCCTGTGGCGGGCGCTGCCCGCGCGCCTGGCCGGTCTCGCGGGGTGGCCCTTTCCGCGCGCGGACCTGCTCGCCGCCGACCTGCTGCAGGCGCTGTTGCAACTCTTGGCTGGAATCCTCCTCGTGCAGGCGCTCGCCGCCGTGCTCGACCTGATCTGGGTGCGCCTTCGCTTCAACGCCCGGTTGCGGATGAGCCGTCACGAAATCCGCGAGGAGCAGAAGGAAGCCGAGGGCGATCCGCGAACGCGGCTCCGGCTCCGGCGCCTGCGCATGGCGCGCGCGCGGCGGCGGATGCTCGCCGCGGTGCCCAAGTCGACCGTCGTGGTGACGAACCCTACCCACTACGCGGTCGCCCTCGCCTATGATCGCGCGCGGTCGGCGGCGCCGCGAGTCGTCGCCAAGGGGGTGGACGTGATGGCGGAGAAAATCCGGGAGATCGCCCGCGAAAACCGCGTTCCCGTGGTGCCCGATCCGCCGCTCGCCCGGGCGCTCCATCGGCTGGAGCTCGACCAGGAAATCCCCGCCGAGCACTACAAGGCGGTCGCCGAGATCATCGCCTATGTCTGGCGCCTGCGCGCGCGTGCGCGTGCCGCCTAGCGAGTTGGAACAAGTTGCGAACAAATGGTTATTGTCGTATGTCCCGCATAGTTCCTCTGATGTTCGCTTGGGTCCGAGTCGGGCCTTGTGCAATCATGCGGGGATGATCGTGGTTACACTGTAACCTGGGGTTGAAAGGGCAGGGCACCGATGGAGAAGAACAAGGCGCTCGACGCGGCGATGGCGCAGATCGAGCGGGCTTTCGGCAAGGGCTCCATCATGCGGATGGGCGCCCGCGGCGGCGACGAGCAGATCGAGGTCATCCCGTCCGGCTCGCTCGGCCTCGATCTCGCGCTCGGCATCGGCGGCCTGCCGCGCGGGCGGATCGTCGAGATTTACGGCCCGGAAAGCTCGGGCAAGACGACGCTCGCCCTGCACGCGATCGCCGAGGCGCAGAAGCGCGGCGGCACCTGCGCCTTCATCGACGCCGAGCACGCGCTCGATCCCGTCTATGCCCGCAAGCTCGGGGTTGATGTGGACAATCTGCTGATCAGCCAGCCCGACGCGGGCGAGCAGGCGCTGGAGATCGCCGACACGCTGGTGCGCTCCGGCGCGATCGACGTTTTGGTCGTGGATAGCGTCGCCGCCCTGGTCCCGCGCGCGGAGCTGGAAGGCGAGATGGGCGACAGCCACATGGGCCTGCACGCGCGGCTGATGAGCCAGGCGCTCCGCAAGCTCACCGGCAGCGTCTCGCGCTCCAACACCATGCTGATCTTCCTCAACCAGATCCGCATGAAGATCGGCGTGATGTTCGGCAACCCGGAGACCACCACCGGCGGCAACGCGCTGAAGTTCTACGCCTCGATCCGCATGGAGATCCGCCGGATCGGGCAGATCAAGGAGCGCGACGAGGTGGTGGGCAACCAGACCCGTGTGAAGGTGGTGAAGAACAAGCTCGCCCCGCCCTTCCGTCAGGTCGAGTTCGACATCATGTACGGCGAAGGCATCAGCAAGGTGGGCGAGCTGATCGATCTTGGCGTGAAGGCCGGGGTGGTGGAAAAGTCGGGCGCCTGGTTCAGTCACGACAGCCAGCGGATTGGGCAGGGGCGCGAGAACGCCAAGCAGTTCCTGCGCGACCACAAGGAGGTTGCGGACGCGATCGAGCGCCGCATCCGCGAGCAGTCCGGCGTCGTCGCCAACGCGATGATGGCGGCCGAGGACGAGGTGGAGGAGGCCGAGGCGGCTGAGTAGCCGGCATTTTGCAGAGGTCCGCCCGCTCACGCCCGACGATCACGCGCTGATCGCCGCGGCGCACGAGATTCTGGCCCGGCACTATCGTCCTTTCTGGCACATGGTCGCCGCCGCGATCCGCTCGGCGGACGGGCGGATCTGGACCGGCGTGCATCTCGGCGCGACGGTCGGGCGCATGTCGGTCTGCGCCGAGCCGATCGCACTCGGCCGCGCGATCCTGGAGGGCGATGGCACGGCCGAGACGATCGTCGCGGTGCGTCATCCCAAACCCGACGAGCTGGACCGCGAACTCGCCGTGGTCGCCCCCTGTGGGGCCTGCCGCGAGCTGGTGCAAGATCATTGCCCGCACGCCTGGGTGATCCTGAAGAACGACACCGGGCTCGTGAAGGTGCCCTCGCGCCTGCTGCTGCCCGACCCTTACCGGCGGAGCTGACTTCTCCCCGCGGGACGGCCCCACCACTCCTCGTTGCTTCGGTAGAGTGGAGGCTTCAGTCCTGCCCCGGCCAGGCCGGGCCATGACGATGGTGCATGTTCTACGACGCCTTGGCGCCCGCCTGCGGCAGATCGAGCCGCACCGCGACGGCGGCGCTGGCGATCACCGCCATATCGGTGCCGGTTTCGTCCGGCACGTCGAGGCCGCCCTTCACCACGCGCACCGTCACCTTCCCGTGCGGCAGGCTGGCGCGCACCGCCTCGGCATCGACGCGCTCGGGGCGCTGCACGCCGATCGTCACCTCCACCTGCCTCGCCTTCGCATCGAGCTTAAGCGAGCGGATCAGCACGAGCGAGGAGTGGTGGATCGCGTCCTGCACCGCACGGATCGCCGCCTTGGTGTAGTCGCCGCCGTGCAAATCGTTGCCGGCGCCGAGCTCCAGGATCACGCGCTTCACCGCGACGCCCCTCCGAGGTCGAGCCGCACCAGCGCCGCCGCATGGGCGATCAGCGTCGAATCGGTGCCCGCGTCGTTGGGAATCTCGAGCCCGCCCTCGACCACCCGCACCGTGCCGCCGCCGTGCGGCAGAGCCGCCCGCACCGCCTCGGCATCGACCCGTTCGGGATGCGGCACGCCGATCGTGACCTCCACATCCATCGCATCCACCGGCAGGCCGACCGCGGCGGCAACGCTCAGCGAGTTGTGCCAGAGCGCGTCGCGCAAGGCCCGGATCGCCGCCTTCGTCGGGTCGGCGCCGAGAATGTCGGTGCCCATGCCGATCTCCAGCACCATGCGGGTCAGCGCCATCGCCGCCTCTCCTGCCGTTCCGCCCGTGTGATCCCACGCCCGCGCGCGCCGGGCAATCGGTGACAAAGTGTGCCAGCCGTTGACCCGCGCGCCTCGCGGGACCACCCATCGGGAAATGCTCGCCCGCCTCGAATCCCTGCTGCACCCGACCCGTAGCGCGCCCTCCGAGCCGCCCACGCGGGGGCTGCTCGCGTTCTACTGGCATTTCGCGCGGCAGGCGTGGCTGCCGCTCGGCGGGCTGTTCCTGGCCGGCCTGATCGTCGCGCTGCTCGACAGCACGATCCCGGTCTTCATCGGCCGGGTCGTGAGCCTCGTCTCCACGCATCGCCCGGCGACGCTGCTGCACGATGCCGGACGGCAGCTTTTGCTGATGGCCGGCGTGCTGCTGATCGCGCGGCCCTTGGCGCTGTTCGCGCAGAACGCCGTGACCAACCAGGTCATCAACACCGGCCTCTCCAACATGATCCGCTGGCAGAACCACTGGCACGTGGTGCGGCAGAGCTGGACGTTCTTCCAAAACGACTTCGCCGGGCGCATCGCCAACCGCGTGATGCAGACCGGCCCGGCGCTGCGCGAAAGCATCGTCTCGGCGACCAACGCGGTCTGGTATATTATGGTCTATGGCGGCAGCGCGATTTCCCTGCTCGCCGCGACCAACTGGCGGCTCGCGACCCCGATTCTGGTCTGGTTCTGCTGCTTCGCCGCGCATCTGCGCTATTTCGTTCCCCGGATGCGCGACCGCTCGCGTGTCGTCTCCGAGATGCGCTCGCAGCTCACCGGCCGCGTCGTCGACAGCTACACGAACATCCTGACGGTCAAGCTGTTCGCCCGCGCCCGCGACGAGGATGCGTTCGTGCGCGAGGCCGTGGATGACCACACCAGCGCCTTTCGCCGCCAGACCCGACTTTCGACCGGCTTCACCACCACGCTCGCGCTGATGAACGCCGCACTCGTGGTCGGCACGGGGACGGTGGCGATCCTGCTCTGGCAGGCCGGGCGCATCCCGGTCGGCGCGGTGGCGATGGCGCTGCCGCTGTGCTGGCAGATCGGCAATATGGCCGGCTGGGTCGCGCAGAACGTGACGATGATCTTCGAAAATGTCGGCATCGTGCAGGATGGGATGCGCTCGATCGCCGTGCCGCGCCTGATGCCGGACCGCCCGGGCGCGCGGGATCTGCGGGTGATCGCGGGCGAGGTGAGGTTCGAGAATCTGCATTTCGACTACGGGCGGGGGCGCACGGCGGGCGTGCTGCGCGGCATCGACCTCGTGGTCGCGCCGGGCGAGCGGGTCGGCATCGTCGGCGCGTCGGGCGCGGGCAAGTCGACGTTGATGAACCTGCTGCTGCGCTTCTTCGAGCCCGCCGCCGGGCGCATCCTGATCGACGGGCAGGACATCGCCGAGGTCATGCAAGAGAGCCTGCGCGGGCAGATCGCGATGGTGACGCAGGACACGTCGCTGCTGCACCGCTCGATCCGCGACAATATCCGCTACGGTCGGCCGGGGGCGACCGATGCGATGATCGAGGCCGCCGCGCGCCGCGCGGAGGCGCACGATTTCATCGTGACGCTGGAGGACTGGCACGGCCGCACCGGCTATGACGCGCATGTCGGCGAGCGCGGCGTGAAGCTCTCGGGCGGACAGCGCCAGCGCATCGCGATCGCCCGCGTGATCCTCAAGGACGCGCCGATCCTGGTGCTGGACGAGGCCACCTCGGCACTCGATTCCGAGGTCGAGGCAGCGATCCAGGAACGGCTCGACGAGCTGATGGAGGGACGCACGGTGATCGCCATCGCCCATCGCCTCTCCACCATCGCGCGGATGGACCGGCTGGTGGTGCTCGACGCGGGCCGCATCGCGGAGATCGGCACGCATCACGAGCTCCTGGCGCAGAACGGTGTCTATGCACGCCTGTGGCGACGCCAGTCCGGCAGCTTCCGCAGCGTGGGCAAGAGCGAGCGGAGCTCCTCGATCTCGGCATGAAGTTCCAAGGGAGGCCCGGCCGATGTCCCTCGAAACCCACCTGATCCGTGACTTCCGGCTGCGCCGCGGCGGCGTGCTGCAAGAAGCGCGCATCGCCTATCTGACGCTCGGCCGGCTGGCGCCGGACGGGCGCAACGCCATTTTGATGACGCATGGCTACACGTCCGGCCCCGAATACATCCTGGGTGGCACCGGAGCCTCCGAGGGTTCCTGGGGCGAGCTGGTGGGGCCGGGCAAGCCGGTTGACACCAACAAATTCTTTGTCGTCTCCTCGAACATGCTGGGCTCGTCATTCGGATCGACCAACGCCGCCAGCATCGATCCGGCCACCGGACATCCCTACGGCTCGCGCTTCCCGGACCTGACTGTCGAGGACATCGTGCGCGCCCAGCGCGAGCTGCTCGACGCACTCGGCGTGCGTCACTTGGTTGCTGTGATCGGTCCGTCCTATGGCGGGTTCCAGGCGTTCCAGTGGGCTGTCACCTACCCCGACTTCATGGACGGCATCGTTGCCGCCGTCACCGCGCCAAAGCTGCCGCCGGGTCGGCTGCAATCCCTGCTCGCGCGGCTGTCACAAGACCCCGGCTGGAACGGCGGCGACTATTACGACCGGCCGGGCGCGATGCTGGAGACGCTGACCGAGATCCGCACCGAAACGCTGCGCGGCTACGGCGCCGAGGCCCAGCTCGCCGACCGCTTCCCCGAGCCCGCCCGGCGCGAAGCCGAGCTCGGCCGCATCGCGCGCGCCTGGGCCGAACAGTTCGACGCGAATTCGCTGGTTATCCTCCGCAAGGCCCTCGAGCATTTCGACGTCACGCCCGCGTTCGCCCGCATCCGCGCGAAGGTCTTGTACGTGCTATCCACCACCGATTCCCTCTTCCCGCCGAGCCTCGCGCCCGAGGTCATGGAGGGTTTGCGGGCCGCCGGCGTGGACGCCACTTATTTCGAGCTGGAGAGCCCGTACGGGCACCTCGCCTCCGGCCGCGACAGCGGGAGATGGGCAGAGCCGTTGCGTATCTTTATCGACAAATTAACGCACGCGCGGTTGTCCCGCTGACGGATGGCGCCGTTCGCTTTGCACCTAGTATCGCTCACATACGCGTGACGCCGTCCCCCCGGTCGCGCTAATAGGCCGCATTGATACCGAGGCGGGCGAATGCCGGGCAGAGGACGGTTCGAACTCAGCCGCCAGTTGCAGGTGATCGCGGCGCTGCTGTTTCTGACGGTGCTTGCCGTCGTCGCCCACCAGATATGGGACACGCGCGGCGCCCTGATCGCCGAGACCGAACAGCAGATGGCGCGGCTCGACATGGTGTTCGCCGAGCAGACCGGGCGCGCGCTGGAAGGGGTCGATCTCGTCGTGCACGCGGCGGCCGATACGTTCGGTAACGATCCCGCGACGGCCAAGGGCGGCAATACCGCCTATGCCCAGATGCTGGCCCGGCGGGCCGGCATGGTCCGCCAGATGCTCGGAATCGCCATCCTGGACAGCACCGGCGCGCCCCTTTACGGCGCGCCCGCCGCGCTGGATGCAGTGATCCTGCCACCCCCGGTCCGCGCGAGCGTGGCGGCCGTCATCGCCGAGCGCCCAGACCATCTGACCATCACGGGCCCGTTCAAGATGCCGGACGGCGCCTGGTCGGCGCTGCTGCTCCGCCCGGCACCGAGCGCGGGCGGGACCGTGCAGTACGCTGCCGCTGCCTTCCTCAACCTGTTCTACTTCGAGGATTTCTACAAAGCGGTGGAACTCACCGACAACGGCGCGATCCTGCTGCATAGGCGCGACGGCACGGTGCTCGCCCGCTACCCGCATAACGAGCAGGTCGTCGGCCAGAGCTACGGCGATCTGCCGCCGTTCCGCGACGTGCTTTCCAAGCAGATTGCCGGCACCTTGCTGATGGACAGTCCGCTGGACGGCGAGAGGCGCATCCTGGCGATCCGGGCGCTCAAGGCGTTTCCGGTCGCGGTCAACATTTCCGTCGGCGAGCGGGAGGTTCTGAGGATCTGGCGCCGCCAGGCACTCACGTTCGGTATCGCTGCCTTCGCGGTCGGCCTCCTGCTTCTGTCGGTGCTGCTCCAGCTTGCCCGCCGCACGCGGCAGGTGGAGCGCCTGGTCGTCGATCTGCAAGCCGCCAAGGAGGCGGCCGAGGCGGCGAACCGGCGCATCACCGCGGAGATGGAGGAGCGCGAACGGGCGGAGGCGGCGCTGCGGCAGGCCCAGCGCGCCGAGGCGATTGGGCAGATCACCGGCGGCGTGGCGCACGACTTCAACAACCTGCTCGCGATCGTCATGGGCAACATCGACCTCCTGGAATCGGTGGTTGATGAGAACTCGCGCGCCTTCGGCTGGCTGGCGACGATGCGCTCGGCGGTCGAACGCGGCGCCACGCTGACCGCGCAACTGCTCGCCTTCTCGCGCCGCCAGCCGTTGATGCCGCGCCCGACCGACCTCAACCAGCTCATCACCGGGCTGCGCGACCTGGTGCAGAGCGCGCTCGGCACGCGCACCACCTTGTCGCTCGCCATGCAGCCCGATCTTGGCCTCGCCATGATCGACAAGGCACAGATCGAGCTCGTGATCCTGAACCTCGCGATCAACGCGCGCGACGCGATGCCGGAGGGCGGCACGGTGGCGATCGAAACCCGTCGCTGCCTGCTCGGGCCGCGCGAAGCGCCCGACGACCTGCCACCGGGCGAGTATATCTTGCTCGCCGTGCGCGACACCGGGACCGGGATGCCGGCCGACGTCGCGCGGCGTGCTTTCGAGCCGTTCTTCACGACGAAGCCGGTCGGGCGCGGTTCCGGGCTCGGGCTGAGCCAGGCCTACGGAACGGTGCGCCAGCTCGGCGGCACCATTCGCATCGAAAGCCGTCCCGGCGAGGGCACCTCCATCCTGGTTTACTTGCAGCCCGCCGCCGCCAACGACGCCGGGCCGCAAGCGGCAGCGCCGATGCGCCGCAACCGCGAAGCGCGTCGGCGCCGCGTGCTGCTGGTGGACGATGATCACCCGGTGCGCGCCACGATCGCCGCGGTGCTGACGCATCGCGGTTACGAGGTAGTCGAGGCGTCGGGGGGCGACGAGGCGCTCGATTTGCTGGAAAGCGAGCCCCCGCCCGACGTGCTGCTGACCGACGTGGTAATGCCGCAGATGACCGGGCCGGAACTGGCACGGCGCGTCCGCCTGCGCTGGCCCGGGCTGCCGGTGGTTTTCATCTCCGGCTACACCGATCCCAACGCGCTCGCGGGACAAGGGGGCTTGCTGTACCTGGTGCGTAAGCCGGCGCGCCCGGAGGAACTCATGGAGGCGATCGAGCTCGCGATCGAGGCGGTGGGGGCGGTTTGAGATCGCGCCGCTACGTGCGCCACGAGAAGGCCACGGGTGCCCCGCGCTCAGCCCGCCGCCCCCCCGCGCCGTAACCCGCCGCGCCCGCGACGGCGGCCCGCGCGGCCCCCGCCACGATGGCCAGAATCCGGCCCTGCACGTCCATGCCGCGCTCGAGCAAGGCGCGGTTGCGGGCGGCTTCCTGCACGAGCCGCGTGCCAAGTTCGGCCTGCAGTCCCGCCCGGTCGCCGAGCGCGGCGGTGAAAGCCTGCGCGGCGCGCTCTTTCGCACTCCCCAGGGCCGCCGCGCCCGCGAGATCCAGGCGGGCGAGAGCGGCGTTCTCACTTCGCAGGATGTCGAGCAGCGCCTCCGCCGCGGCGGCCAGACTGCTATTCATCGCTGCCTCTCCTGGGCCGTCAGCAACGAGCGGTAGATGCCGTCGGCCAATCCGATGCCGCCGGCGGCCTCGATCTTCTGCGCGATCGCGTCGACCAGCATCGGGCGGAACGCCGCTTCCCCGGCGCCGCCTCCGAACGGGCCGTCGGCGGAATCGACGGTGGCGAACACGGGCTTCAGCAACTCGCCGATCGTCATCGCCTCGAACTGTTGCGCCGCGACACGCAGCTTGTCCGGCGGCCCGGAGGCCGCAAGGTCAATGAGCATCATCGCACCTTGAGATCCGCTTGCAGCGCGCCGGCGGTCTTGATCGCCTGCAGGATGCTGATGAGATCGCGCGGCGCAACGCCGAGCGCGTTCAGGCTTTGCACGAGGTCGTGCAGGCTGACATTGGCCGGGACCACGCCGAGCCGGCGCTGCGGCTCGTCGTTCACCTGAACATTGGTCCGGGGCACCACCTGGGTGCGCCCGTTCGAGAAGGGCAGCGGCTGGGCGACCTCGGGCGTCTCCGTCACGCGCACCGTCAGATTGCCCTGGGCGATCGCCACCGTGCTGACGCGAACATTCTCGCCCATCACCACGGTGCCGCTCGCCTCGTCGATCACCACCACCGCCTCGTTGTCCGGCTCCACGTGCAAATCCTCGATCTCGCCCAAGGTGGCGATCACGTCGCGTCCGGCGAGATCGACCCGGACAGTGCGCGGGTCGGTCGCCCGCGCGATCGGACCCTCGGCTTGGTTGATCGCCGCGGCGATCCGGCGCGCGGTGGTCAGGTCGGGGTTCCGCAAGCCGAGCCAGATGCCGCGGCTCGCATCCAGGCGGAACGGGACTTCCTTCTCCACCGTCGCGCCGTTGGCGATCCGTCCCGATGTCGGCACCCCGCGCGTCAGCGAGGCCGCCGCGCCGGCGGCCTTGATGGCCCCGGTCGCGATCGGCCCCTGGGCGACAGCATAAACCTCGCCGTCGGCGGCGAGCAGCGGGGTGACGAGCAGCGTGCCGCCGCCCAAGTCGGTCGCGTCGCCGAGCGCCGAGACCGCGACGTCGATCCGGCTGCCGTTGCGCGCGAAAGCGGGCAGGCTCGCCGTCACCATGACGGCGGCCACGTTCTTCGTCTCGAGCTTGGCGGCCTGGTCGGCGGTGTTGACCCCGAGCCGCTCCAGCATCCCGATCAGCGACTGGCGCGTGAACACCGCGTTGTCCAGCTTGTCGCCGGTATTGTTCAGGCCGACCACGAGCCCGTAGCCAATGAGCTGGTTGATCCGCACGCCCTCGACATCGGCGATGTCCTTGACCCGCACCTGCCCGATCGCGGGCGGCGCAGACAGCAGCCCGGCAAGCAACCCAAAGAAGAGGCACAGGGCACGCACGGCCCTCTCCGCTAGGAGCATCGTAACCTTTTCGACCGACAGTGCGGACGGCGAGCGGGGAGGAGCAAGGCCCGTGCCAGCGTGAGAGTCCGGCCGGATGGGCCGAGTCGCGCCGCATCACTGGGAAATTGGCGCCGGGAGGCAAAAGGAGCCGAGACGTCATGGACAGCATCGAACCCCTTCGCCCAGGCGCTATCACCCCTGCCATCGCAGGTGGTCCGGCGCGATCCACGGCCGGCGCGTTTCACCTGCCCGCAGCGGAGCCGGCGCAGGAGCCGACCGTCGCCGCTGCCCCGATCGGCACCGCGGCGATGGACGCGGTCAGCCTCGACGCGGTGCGGGAACGTGCGGCGCGCGAGCGGCGTGCGCGGCGGCGCGCGGAGGCCTTGCTCGCCACGCTGACCGCGGTGCAGCGTTCATTGTTGGTGCCGACCGGTGCGGAAGAAATCTTGTCCCGCTTGGCTGACTTGGCGGCGGACGCACCGGAGGCGGCCGACCCTGCGCTCACGGACTTGCTGCGTGCTTGCGTGTTGCGGGCCCGCGTGGTGCTGGCCCTGCATTGTTCAGGGTCTGGCGCCGCCGGCGAAGGCGCCGGCGGCAAAATGTCAGAATAAAGAAGGTTCGCAACCACGGTGCTCCGGGCCCGAAGCCGGCTTGGCTGGCTCGGGGGGCGAAGCTATAAGCCGCGCCAATGGCCCCAAGGGCCGGGATGGAAACGACAGTGGGACCGCGTTGATGATAGTGACTCTTCCACCGGACTACCGGCCGAGCGACGACGAAGAGTTCATGAATCCACTCCAGGTTGAGTATTTCCGTCAGAAGCTGCTCCGGTGGCGCGCCGATCTGCTCCGCGAGGCCGACGACACATTGGCCAGCCTGTCGCAGGGCGGCATCCACGAGGCGGACATCACCGACCGTGCCAGCGTCGAGACCGATCGGGCGCTGGAGCTGCGGACCAGGGACCGCGCCCGCAAACTGATCGCCAAGATCGACCAGGCGCTGCTGCGGGTGGATAATGGCACCTACGGCTATTGCGAGGAAACGGGCGATCCGATCGGGCTGCGGCGCCTGGAGGCGCGCCCGATCGCCACGCTTTCGATCGAGGCGCAGGAGCGCCACGAGCGCATGGAGCGCGTCTACCGCGACGACTAAGCCGCCGGTCGAGGCAACCTGAACCGAGCTTTCAGATGTTGCCGTGCGCGATCCTCTCCCGCAGGCGGACATGCGTTGCTTTGTCGCGCTGGCTGCCGTAGCCGCGGCACTGTTTCCCCTCTTCGCGCTTGCGCCTGTCGGCTACGGCGAGCCGCCGGCCGGCTATTACGCGGCCCCGCTGGCCGATTGGGCGCACCAGAATGTCTGGCGACACATCCGCTGCCGGTGCGAGCGCCGCGACCGTGATGCGTGCTATTGGACGCACGACCGCGCCGGCTGAAAGCAGAGGCGCGTGCCCTCCCTGTGCGGGGAGCTGGGGGGAGGGGGCCGGTGGGCGTCCGGCTATACCTTCTCCACCTGGCCGTATTCCAGATCGACCGGCGTGGAGCGGCCGAAGATCGAGACGCTCACCTTCACGCGCCCCTTCTCCTCGTCCACTTCCTCCACCGTGCCGTTGAAGCTGGTGAAGGGTCCGTCCGCCACCCGCACCTGCTCGCCCACCTCGAACAGCACGGACGGGCGGGGATGCTCCACCCCCTCCTGGGTCTGCTTCATGATGCGCTCGGCCTCGGCATCGCTGATCGGCGTGGGCCGAAGCTTGCTGCCGAGGAAACCCGTCACCTTCGGCGTGTTGCGGACCAGGTGCCAGGCGTCGTCGGTGAGCTCCATTTTGACGAGCACGTAGCCCGGGAAGAATTTCTGCTCGCTGTTCACCTTCTGCCCGCGGCGGACCTCGACGATGTTCTCCGAGGGGACGAGAACCTCCTCGATTTGCTCGCCGAGCCCCTTGCGGTTGGCCTGTTCCTTGATCTGTTCGGCGATCTTCTTCTCGAACCCCGAATAGACGTGCACCACATACCAGCGCTTGGCCATGACCTCTGCTTCCCCTCAGCCCGTTGCGCCGAAGATGGCGCGCACGGCCACGCTCACCGCCTCGTCCACCGCAAAGAAAAATATTGCGGCGGCGAACACCATCGCGATCACGAGCCCGGTCGTGATCAGCGTCTCCCGGCGCGACGGCCAGGTGACGCGCCCCATCTCCGTCCGCACCTCCCGGATGAACTTCGCCGGACTGACCGCCACCGCTTCGACCTCTTGACCGCCCGCGTTTCGGAAAAATGCCGGCCAGGGTTGCTGGCAGGGGTGGAGGGTCTCGAACCCCCAGCCTCCGGTTTTGGAGACCGGCGCTCTAGCCAATTGAGCTACACCCCTGCACGGCAAGCCGCCAGCACGCCGGAACGCCGCAGGGCGGACCGGACAGGGGGCGCTAGTGAGGGTTCGGCGGCGATGCTGTCAAGCGCCGGCTCGTTTGACAGCGCCAAGCCCGGAACCCATATCGCGTCCGACAAGAGGGAGAGTCCCGGACATGCCCATGTCCGCCAGCGAGATCGAGGCTTTGATCAAAGCGGCGCTCCCCGATGCGCGCGTGACGGTCGAGGATCTGGCGGGAGACGGCGACCATTATGCGGCCAGCGTCGTCTCGGCGCAGTTCCGCGGCCTGCCGCGGGTCCGCCAGCACCAGCTCGTCTATGCCGCGCTGCGCGGCCGGATGGGCGGTGAGCTCCATGCCCTCGCCCTGCAAACCTCCGCCCCTGACTAAGGAGTTCGGCCGAATGTCCGACAATCAAGTGTTCCAGCGCATCCAGGACGAAGTCACCGCCAACAAGGTGATGCTGTATATGAAGGGCACGGCGATGTTCCCGCAGTGCGGCTTTTCGGCCCGGGTGGTGCAGATCCTTTCGCACCTCAACGTGCCGTTCAAGACCGCGAACGTGCTCGAGGATCCTGAGCTGCGCGAGGGCATCAAGCAGTTCTCGCAATGGCCGACCATCCCGCAGCTCTACGTGGATGGCGAGTTCGTCGGCGGCTGCGACATCGTGACCGAGATGTTCCAGTCGGGCGAGCTCGAGCAGCTCTTCATCGAGAAGGGTGTGCCCCACCAGCAGCAAGCCTGATCAGTCGGCGGCGCCGAACCCAGGCAGGGCGGCGGAAGCGAGCAGAAAGGCCGCTCGCCGGAACGAAGGTCGACGGACGAGCGAAGATCCGAGAGCGGCCAGCGCGCGGCCGCGCTGTCCTCGCGCAAGCAGCGCCCGCCCTGCCGTCCACCGATTGGCCGCCGCCGCGCGCCGCCGCGCGAGGCGGAGAGCGGCGTCCCCGAGGCGAGCGGCCACGTCCGGATTGCCAAAAATGGCATCCGTGCAGCGTTCGGCCGCGCTCGGGTCGGTTGCCTGGCGGAGAAAGGCCCCGCTTCGCCGTCGGCGCACGAACAGCGCGGGCGTCTCGGAGGCGCGCAATGCAGCGAACGGGCCATGGAGCGCGAGCCGTACCAGCAGCTCCCAATCCTCGCCATAGGCGAGCCGCTCGCTGAACAGGCCGGCACGGCGGAGCGCGGCCGCGCGGATCAGCACCTGTCCGCAGTTGGCGAAAGGATTAGCTTCGAGCAGCGCCGGAAGTAGGTCGCCCGCCACCGGATAGAGCACCCTGCCGGGCCAGCAGCCCGGACGATCGGTCGCGCGAACGAATGCACAAGCGCCCGCACTCGCCACCGCCATCGGATCGGAGGCAAGAGGTTCGGCGAGGCGGGTGAGAGCGTGCGGCGCCAGCCAGTCATCGGCATCAAGGAACAGCAGCGCCTCGCAACCGCTCGGCAGCGCTGCGGCGCCGGCATTGCGGGCGGCGGACACGCCAGCCGGGAGCTGACGCACGATCGCAATCCGGCTGTCCGCGCCGGCGTGGCTTTGCGCCACCTCGGCGGTCGCGTCCTCCGACCCGTCATCCACGACCACAAGGCGCCAGTCGCGATGCGTCTGGGCGCGCACCGAGCCGATCGCGTCCGCGATCCATTCCGCCGCGTTCCGCGCCGCGATCACCACGCCGATCTGCACTCCGTCCTCCCGCCGCAGGGGCGGAGTCTGGCCAGCAAGTGGTTAAGCGCGCGCTAAAAAAGCTCGGCGCCGATCTCGCGCAGAATGGTGGCTGCGCGGGTGCGCTGGGCTTCGGTGGGCGTGCGGACCGCAAGCAGCAGGCGTCCCGCGGCGGCCTTGCGGTCGCGATCCTGCTGCTCGGAATGGCTGAGCGCCCGGCTGAACAAGTGCGTGACCCCGGCCACCGCCGCGCCGACACCGAGCGCCACCCCGGCGACCGCCGCCGCCGCTCCGCCGGTCGCGGCCACCGCGGTCGCCGCCATCATGGCCGCGAAGGAGCCGCCGACCGAAGAATGGAACAGCCGTGACTGCTGAGCTTCGGTGTCGTCATCGGCCGCCTTGCTGGCAAGCTCCGGCGTGTGCCGCTCGATCGGCGGGTCGAGATCGGGCAAAGCGAGGTCCTCGCGGCCGAACCCGGCGGTGGCCAGCCGATGCAGCGCATCGTCGAGCCGGGCGCTGCTGCGGAAACGCGCCAGAACGAAGTCGGGCCGCGCCGCGTCCGCAACGGGCGGTCGCGCCTCGTGTATCGTCTCGGTCGTCGCGTGCGGCATGGTGCCGGTTTTGCGGTCCATCGGGCCGGCGCTCCTTCAATCCTGAATTCTGCCAGCCTGAACGCGCCGCCGATCACCTCGTTGCGCGGCCTCTACCGCTTCACGAAGCTGCCATGCGGCTGCCATCCTCCAGGGCCAACCCTTATCTCCGCCCGGCAACTGCGAGCGAGGGAAGGCGATGACCGAGACCGACTACACGCGCAAGCTCGACGAGCTCGACCGTCTGCTGAACGATCCGGACGTGCCGATGGAGCCCGCGAAGGTCTGGTCGCTGCTCGCTGAGATCGCGCAGCGTGACCTTACCACCGCCGGCGCCGCGTCCCCGGCCCGGCATTGAGTAGGCAACGCGCCGTTCAGCCCTGAACGGCGCCCACATGACGGCCGGGGCTTGGAAATCGGCTGCCGCAGGCCGATCATCGCGGTCTAGGAGGTGCCCCGCCATGACCGCCCAATCGCCCAGCGATGCCATGCTGCTCCGCGCCGATCGCAACGGCGTCGCGCACCTCACGCTCAACCGCCCGGCGGCGCGCAACGCGCTCTCGATGGCGCTGATGAATGCGCTCACCGATGAGCTCGGACGGCTGGCCGAGGACCGCGCCGTCAAGGTCGTGGTGATCGGCGGCGCGGGGCCGGGATTCTGCTCCGGCCACGATCTGCGCGAGATGCGCGCCCGGCCGGAGCGCGCCGCCTACGAGCAAACTTTCTCCGCCTGCTCGCGGATGATGCAGGCGATCGTGCGGCTGCCGAAACCGGTGATCGCCCGCGTGCACGGCATCGCCACCGCCGCCGGCTGCCAGCTCGTGGCGACGTGCGATCTGGCGGTTGCCGCCGAGACGGCGCGGTTCGCTACGCCGGGCGTCAATATCGGCCTCTTTTGCTCGACGCCGATGGTCGCCTTGTCGCGCGCGGTCGGGCGCAAGGCGGCGATGGAGATGCTGCTGACAGGCGAGATGATCCCGGCTGCGAAGGCGCGCGAGATCGGCCTCGTGAACCGGGTCGTTCCCGAGGAAGAGCTCGATGCGGAAGTGACGCGCCTGGCGGAGGGGATCGCCGCGAAAAGCCCGCTCACGCTCGCGATCGGCAAGGAGGCGTTCTACCGCCAGGCCGAGATGCCGCTCGCCGACGCCTATGCCTATGCCTCGGAGGTAATGACCCGCAACATGCTGGCACGCGACGCCGCCGAGGGGATCGAGGCGTTCCTGGCCAAGCGCGCCCCGGTGTGGAGCGGAAGCTGAACGCATGGCGCTCGATCCCTATCAGGTTCTTGGCGTTGCGCGCGATGCCGACGGGAAGGCGCTGCGGGCCGCGTACCGCGCGCTGGCGAAGAAGTTTCACCCGGACCTGAACCCCGGCAAGCCGGAACACGCCGAGCGTTTCAAGCAGATCAACGCCGCCTACGAGCTGCTTTCGGACAAGGACAAGCGCGCCCGCTTCGACCGCGGCGAGATCGACGCCGAGGGCAACGAGGCCCGCCCCACCGGGCCGACCTGGCGCGACTTTGCCGACGCCGCGGGGGGCGAGCGTTACCATCCGGGCGCGCGCGGCGGTTTCGCGCCCGAGGATCTGGAGGACATCCTTGGCGGCGCGTTCGGGTTTGGCGGCCCGGGCGGCGGCCGGCATGGCGCGCGGGTGCGGATGCGCGGCAGCGACGCGCACTACACGCTGACCGTAAGCTTCCTCGATGCCGCGCGGGGCGCGACGCGCCGGATCACGCTGCCCGATGGCCGCACGCTCGATGTCCGCATTCCCGCCGGCGTCCGCGACGGCCATGTGCTGCGGCTGCGCGGCCAGGGTCATCCCGGCTTCGGCGAGGGCGCGCCGGCGGGCGACGCGCTGGTGGAGATCGCGGTCGCCCCGCATCCGCATTTCCGCCGCGAGGGCGACGACATCCTGATCGACGTGCCGGTGACGCTGAAGGAGGCGGTGCTCGGCGCCTCGGTGGAGGTGCCGACGGTGGGCGGGAAGGTGCGGCTGAACATCCCGCCCGGCTCCGGCACCGGCACGCGGCTCAGGCTGCGCGGGCGCGGCATCAACCAGGGGCATCAGTACGTGGTCCTGCAAGTGGTGCTGCCGCCGGGCGAGGAGCCCGAGCTCGCCGCCTTCCTGCGCGGCTGGACGCCGCGGCACGGCGGCAACCCCCGCGCGGACATGGAGGCCGGCTGATGCGGATCGAAGCCGTCACCGCGCTGTTCGCGGACTTGGATGAGCCGGAACTGCGCTTGTGGGTGGAGCGCGGCTGGGTGCTGCCGGAGGGCGAAGCCGAGGCCTGGGAGTTTCAGGAAATCGACATCGCGCGCGTGCGCCTGTTGCACACGCTGCGGCGCGATTTGGAAGTCGGCGAGGACAGCATGCCGGTGGTGCTGTCGCTGCTCGACCAGCTTTACGATATGCGGCGGCGGCTCAAGCGCCTGTTGGAGGCGGTGGACCGGCAGCAACCCGGGTTGCGGGCGTCGTTGCTAGAGGAACTGTCGCGCGGCGCCTGATCTACGCGGGCTCGGTTTCCGCGCCGGCCTCGGCCAGCTCCTTGAAGCCGCCGATATTGGTGACGTTCGCATAGCCCATGTCCTTCAGCACCTTGGCGGCGAGCGCGGAGCGGCCGCCGGAGCCGCAATAGAGCAGCACCGGCCGATCCGGGCGAAGCTCGGGATGATGCGTCGGCAGGCTCGGATCGGCGCGGAATTCAAGCAGTCCGCGCGAGATGTTCACCGCGCCCTTCAGCTTGCCGCTGGCCTGCACCTCGTTCGGGTCGCGCACGTCGAGCACGAGCGCATCGCCCCGGCGCAGCCGCTCCATCGCCTCGGCGGGCGGCAGGCGCGGCACGGCCGCATTCGCCGCTGCCATCAGATCTTTCACGCTGGTCGCCATGATGCCTCCGTGGGTGGTTCCGAGTGCTTGAACCGGGAACAGATTTTCATTCCCGCCGCAACCCCTCCGCCCGTGCGCTGGCGAGAAACACGACCGTGCTAAACGCGACGATCCAGAAGCTGGTCGGCCAATCCGTGTAATACGCCGCCACCAGCCCGCCCCACGCCTCCGCCACCGCCAGCAGCGCCGCTAGCGCGAGCCCCGGCAGCAGCCGCGCGGTCAGGCGCTGCGCGGCGGCGGCGGGGCCGACCATCAGAGCGAACACCAGCAGCACGCCGACGATCTGCACGCATTGCGCCGTGACGAGCGCCACGATCGCCAGGAACAGCACCGCCACCAACCGAAGCCCCACGCCGCGCGCGGCAGCGATCTCCGGCTGCAAGGTCGCGAACAGCAGCGGCCGGGCGATCACCGCGAACCCGGCCAGCGCAATCGCCGTCAGTCCGGCCAGCGCCCAGACGGTGGCGCGGTCGACGCCGAGCACGTTGCCGAACAGGATCGACGTCGCCTCGTTCGCGCCGGAAGTAAAGAAATGCAGGAATAGCAGGCCAATGCCGAGCGCGGCGGCGAGCACGACGCCGACCGCCACATCGCGCCCGGCGAGGCGCTCGCCCACCAGCCCCATCAGCACGCCCGCCGCGATGGTGACGGCGAGCAGCCCCCAGAGCGGCGCGACGCCGATCAGCACCGCCCCCGTGGCGCCGGTGAAGCCGACATGTCCCAGCGCATGGCCGGCAAAGGTTTGCCCGCGCAAAACGAGCAAATAGCCCGCCAGCCCCGCCACCAAGGCGACGAGCCCGGCGGCGGCGAAGGCGTTGACCATGAAATCATAGGCAAACATCGCCGCCTCAGCGGTGCTCGTAGGCGTGGTCGTGGTCGTGGCGGTGCGCCTCGTGCTCCATGTCCTGGCCCCCGGACATGACGAACACGCGCCCGCCGACCCTCACCACCTCGATCTCGGTCCCGTAGAGGCGCGACAGCACCGGGCCCGTGAACACTTCATCCACCGGCCCGAGCGCCGCGTGGCCGCCGCCGAGATAGAGCACGCGATCCAGCGCGCCGATCAGCGGGTTGAGCTCATGGGCGCTGAACAGGACTGTGATCCCGAGCTCTTGCTGAAGCGCGCGAATCAGCT
The DNA here is from genome assembly GCA_035685165.1 of Acetobacteraceae bacterium. Lineage (GTDB taxonomy): Bacteria > Pseudomonadota > Alphaproteobacteria > Acetobacterales > Acetobacteraceae > DATFDN01. The sequence continues at coordinate 86,292 of DASRBI010000001.1, read as the reverse complement.
CCACCGAGTCGCGCTGATGCCGCGGATCGAGACTGACCAGCGGCTCGTCGAGGAGCAGGAGCTGCGGCTTGCCGAGCAGGGCTTGTGCGAGCAAAAGCCGCTGGCGCTCGCCGCCCGAGAGCAGGTCGAAGGGCCGGTCCGCCAGCGCCCCACCGCCGACCAGATCGAGCACGTGTGCAACCTCCGCCCGCGTGGCGCGCGAGGGGATCGGGAGGCCCCAGCGATGCCCGCCGATGGCGGCGCCCAGCACGTCGCGCCCGATCAGGCGCGGCGCGGCGCGGCCGCCTGTCTGCGATACATAGCCGATGCGTGGGTTGCCGCGCGCCGCCGGCGCGCCGAACACGCGCAAGCTTCCCGCCGACGGGCGGATCAGCCCCAGGATCGCGCGCATCAAGGTGGTCTTGCCGGCGCCGTTCGGACCGAGCACGCCGATGAACTCGCTGTCGCCGATCGCGAACGACACATCGCGCAGGATCGCGCGCCCGCCGAGCGCGAGGCTCATATGCTCGCATTCGACGGCGTTCATGACGGCGGGCGGCACACGCGCAAGCTCCTTCGGCGGCGGGGCCGCCCTGCTATGCTATAATGTATCATCGGGGAAGCGCGCGCTCAGGCCGGGGCGAAGCTGCCGTCAGGCTGCAAGAGGTTGAGCACGCCGTGGCGGACGTCGAAATGCGTCCCGTGGAGCCGCAGCCGGCCGGCCTCCAGCCGCTCGGCAATCCAGGGAAAGCTCCGCAGGTTCGCCAGCGAAAGCCGGATATTCTCGTACTCGCAGGCCAGTTGCGGATCGGCGGGATTGCAGGCGAGCACGCGCCGGGCCGGCTCCGCGAGCCGCGCCCAGGGGGCGACGAAATCGGTCAGCCCAGCGGGCACGCCGCGCAGCACCGCCTGCACGAGGCCGCACATGCCGTGGCCCATGACGATGATGTCGCGCACCTCGAGCGCGCGCACGGCGAACTCGATGGCGGCGCTGGTGCCGTGATAGGCGCCGTCCGGCTGGTAGGGCGGAACCACATTGCCGATATTGCGGATGGTGAACAGCTCGCCCGGCGCGGCGTCGAAGATCATGGAGGGATCGACGCGGCTGTCGGAGCAGGCGATCACCAGGGCACGCGGGCTCTGCCCGCGCTCGGCAAGCTCCTCGAACAGGCGGCGGCGCTCGGGCCACCCGGTGGCGCGGAAGCGGTGGTATCCGGCGATCAGGGCGTCCATGCGGCCTGTTTAGATCGACAGGGAACCGGCGCGAAACCCCCCTTGAACGCGGTTGTTCGCTCGCTAGATCAGCGTCGCTCGGAAGGCCTTCGGGGTTCCGGGCGGTGACTATGGGCTGGCTCTTGGTGGGCGGCCCGGACTCGGATCCTTGCTCTCGTAGGAGGTTCTATGACCACGTTCGACTTCGCACCTTTGTTCCGCACGGCGATCGGCTTCGACCGGCTGGCTCGTTTGATGGATACCGCCGCATCCGCCGCCGAGGCGCCGAGCTATCCGCCTTACAACATCGAAAAGACCGGCGAGGACGCCTATCGCCTGACCATGGCGGTGGCCGGATTCCGGCCTGAGGATCTCGATATCGTCGTCAAGGACAACACGCTGACCATCTCCGGCCGCGTGCAGGAGCCTAAGCAGGGTGAAATCCTCTATCGCGGGATTGCCGGGCGCGCGTTCGAGCGCCGGTTTGTGCTCGCGGACCACATGGTCGTGGAGGGTGCCGACTTGCAGAACGGCTTGTTGCATGTGGCGCTGAAGCGCGTCGTCCCCGAGGCGCTGAAGCCGCGCCGGATCGCCATCGGCGGCGCGCCGCAGGCGACGCAGATCGCCAACGATGCCGGCGAGGCGAGCAAGGCCGCGTGATTCAATCCAGATGAACCGGAAGGGGGCGGCACATGCCGCCCCTTTTTGTTTCGCTGCCCGGTTGCCGGACGCCTGGCCATCATAGCCGCCAAGCGTTCGGAACCGGACAGCAATGCCATTTCTTTCGCCTATGACGACAGCACCAGAAGCCCGGCGGTCGAACCGACAAAACTGAGGGTCGATCCGTCGGCCAGCCGCACGCTCGTGCTACCGGATCGCAGCGCCGCCTCCACGCCGCGCGCGGCGGCGCCGGATAGGGCTGCGCCGCCATAAAGGCTGTCGAACCCGGTGAGCGCCAATATGTCGCCGGCATGGGGGACGAAGATCGTATGCTGTCCCGGCTGCGGCGGCTGGCCGGCCTGCTGCGCCAGCGTGGCGGCGCTGATGACATAAAACACGTCCGTGCCGCCGCCGCCGATCAGCGTGTCCGACCCGGTGCCGCCCACCAGGATGTCGTTGCCCGATCCGGCCGCCATCAGATCGGTGCCGCCGCTGAAACTGCCCCAGTATTGATCGTTCGACGGCGAGCCCGCACCCCAGAGCGTCTCGCCGCCCGCGCCTGCAACCATCATCGTGCCGGCGCCCGCCCCGGGGTTTTGTGAGAACAGGATGTTGCCGCCCGCGCCGAACAGGGTCGTCGCGCCGTAGCCGCTGAGCAGGTCCAAGGTCTGCCCGTCCGTCGGCGCCGCCTGAAAGACGAGGCTGCCGGCGTTGGTGAGCCAATTTCCCGATGCGCCGACCGAGGCCGAGATGGTGTCGTCGCCGCCGACGACGTTCGCAGTGTTCCCTGCCCCGCTGAGCGTTACTTGGCCGGTCCCGGCCAGATAGAGGGTGGCGCCGGCGGCGGCGCTGATTGCGTAGTGGCCAGCATAGGTTGCCGGGTTGCCGGCGGGTCCGCCGATGTCGAACCCGAGCGCGCCGAGTTCGGTCGTGTCGAGCGGCGTGACCGACGACGCCGCGCCGGGCGGCGCGCCGGCATCGAACGCATCGCCCGGCACCGAGTCGGCCCAGTCGGAGGGATCGCTGATGATGTCGAACGGAGCGAGGTCGGTGGTGCCGCCGTCGAGCGAGAAATACGCCGGTATCCCGCCATGCGTCGCCGGCATGTCTGGTGCAGCAAAGCGCAAAAGGTCGAGCGGTTGCGGGTCGGGATCGGCGGGGCCGAAGTAAGTCGGCAGATCGGAGTCCCGCCCGAGCGCGTGGGTGATCTCGTGCTCCGCGGCGGCGATGAAGTCATACTGACCGGGAACTGGCGTTTGCGTCGGGCTGAAGTTCCACGGCCCGTTGGTGGTGAAACCGATGGCGCCGTCGAGCCCCCCGCTGCCGCCGGGCACCGCTAGCCCGAGCGCCGCCATCTCGGCAGTCGCCACATCCACTGTGCCGGCGGGGTCCGAAGCGGGAGGCGTTGCCGGCAGCGAGGCGGCCGCCACCCGGGCCGCCGAGCCCGGTGCCGCTTGGAGCGCCGCCAGAAACTGGCTGTAGGGTATCGAATTGGTGGCCGGCGCGGCCTCGGCGAGCAGCCCCGCGCCGATCGGGTATCCCTGCGCCTCGCCCCAGCCGACCTCGATCGTGACCGTGATCGGGTTGAGGATAAGCGAGTCGAGATACCCCGCGGCGACGTTGAGCGCGGCGACGAACGCAGCGGGCGCAGAGGCGACGCTCGGGTCGTAGTCGAACTGGATTTGCACAGGTGATTCCAAGAGGCTGGACGGAGCGACGCTTTCAAATCGCGGATGGCCCGGCAAGTGCTATCGCGGTCTCGATGCCGAAGCTGCTGATTTTCGGACTGGGCTATGTCGGCCGGGCGGTGGCGCGCGCGGCGATCCGTGCCGGCTTCAGCGTCGTGGCGACCGTCCGCGCTGCGGCCGATATGACGGGCGAACCGCCGGACATGGCGTTGATCGCGCCCGAGCGCGCGCCGGCGGTGATCCCCGCGGTGACGCACTTGCTCGTCACTGCCGCGCCGGATGGATCGGGCGACCCGCTGCTGGCGCTGCCCGGCGCAGCGGCAGCCATCGCCGCCTCGCCCATCGCGTGGATCGGCTACCTCTCCACGACCGGCGTCTATGGCGACCGCGCGGGCGGCTGGGTCAACGAGAGCACCCCGCCGGAACCAGCCTCCGCGCGCAGCCGCCGCAGGCTCGCCGCCGAGCAGGGCTGGAGGGCGTTCGCGGCTGGCCGCGCGGTTGATCTGTTCCGGCTCGGCGGCATCTACGGGCCGGGCCGCTCGGCGCTGGAGGAAGTGCGCGCCGGCCGGGCGCGGCGCATCGTCCGGCCCGGTCATTGTTTCAGCCGCATCCATCGCGCCGACATCGTGCGCGCGGTCCTGGCGGCGATGACGCAAGCGCCGCGCGCTTGCGTGCGCGTGCTGAACCTGGTCGATGATGAGCCGGCCGAACCGGCGCGCGTGACCGAGGAAGCGGCCCGGCTGCTCGGCTTGGCGCCGCCGCCCGAACTGCCCTTCGAGGCGGCATTCGCGGCGATGAGCCCGATGGCGCGCAGCTTTTGGGCCGAGAACCGGAAGGTCGCCAACGCCGCTACCAAGGCCGCACTCGGCCTCGGCTGGCGCTACCCAACCTATCGCGAGGGCCTACGAGCGATTCTGCAGGAGGGGCGCCAGGGTGGCCTCTAGCAGCGCCAGATCCCGCGGGCGCGACAGGCGGTGATCGCCGTCCTTGACGAGCGTCACCCGCACGTCGCCGCCGGCGATCCGCTCGCTGATCTTCAGCGCCGTCTCCCACGGCACGGCGGTGTCCGCCTGCCCGTGCAGCAGCCGCACCGGACAGGTGAGCCCGATCGCCGTGTCGAGCAAAAGATGGCTGCGGCCCTCCTCGATCAGCCCGCGCGTGATCGGGTACGGGCCGCCATACTCGCTCGGCGCATGGAACACGCCCTCGCTGAGCAGCGTCGCGCGCTCGGCTGGCGTCATTGACTGCCAAATCAACCGCTCGGTGAAGTCCGGCGCCGCCGCGATGCCCACCAGGCCCGCAACGCGCGCGGGCCGGGCGAGCGCGGCGAGCAGCGCGATCCATCCGCCCATCGAGGAGCCGACCAGCACCAGCGGCCCCTCGGTCACGCCGTCGATCAGCGCCAGCGCGTCCGCCGTCCAGCGGCCGATCGTGCCGTCCTCGAACGCGCCGCCGCTCGCGCCGTGGCCCGCATAATCGAAGCGGAGCATCGCGTGGCCCTGCCGCGCGCAGAACGCCGCAAGATGCGTCGCCTTGTCGCCGGTCATGTCGCTGCGGAAGCCGGGCAGGAACACGACCGTCGGCCCGCTACCTTGCAGGAGACGGTAGGCGAGGCGGACGCCGTCCTCGCGGGCGAGAAAATCGGGGGCTGGCTGCATCAGCGCCTGATGCCTGCGTTCCCCCTACGGCGCAAACGGTGCTAGGCGGCGCGCGTGAGCAGGCCCGTCATCCTTCAGGTTCTGCCCGCGCTGGAAACGGGCGGCGTGGAACGCGGCACCGTCGAGATCACCGAAGCGATCGCCCAAGCGGGCTTCGCCGCGCTGGTTGTGAGCGCCGGCGGGCGGATGGTGAGCGAGGTCGAGCGCGCGGGCGGGCGGCATGTCGCGCTGCCGCTCCGTGCCAGGAATCCGGCGGGCATTCTCGCCAATGCGCGCCGTCTCGCGCGGCTGATCGCGGCGGAAGGCGTGGATATCGTCCACGCCCGTTCCCGCGCCCCGGCCTGGTCGGCCTGGCTCGCCTGCCGCCATACGGGCGCGCATTTTGTCACCACCTATCACGGCGCATATGGCGAGGAGCTGCCGTTCAAGCGCGCCTACAACAGCATCATGGCGCGCGGCGAGCGCGTGATCGTCGCCAGTCGCTTCATCGCTGAGCTGGTGCAGCGCCGGCATGGCGTAAAACCCGCACGCATTCGCCTCATCCCGCGCGGGGTCGATCCGGCACGCTTCGATCCGTCCATCGTCGCGACGGAGCGCGTCGCGCGGCTGCGCGCCGCCTGGGGGATCCCGGACGGCGCGCAACTTGTCGTGCTGCCGGGGCGGCTGACCCGCTGGAAGGGACAGGGGGTTCTGATCGAAGCCGCGGCACGTCTGCCGTGCTCAGTTCATGTCGTTCTGGCCGGCTCGGACCAGGGGCGCCGCGCCTATAGCGCCGAGTTGCGCGCCCAGGCGGCGCGGCTCGAGATCGCCGAGCGCGTGCATCTGGTCGGCGAATGCCGTGACATGCCGGCGGCGCTCTTGCTGGCCGATGTGGTGGTGCACGCCTCCACCGCGCCCGAGGCGTTCGGGCGCGTGGTGATTGAGGCGCAGGCAATGGAGCGTCCGGTGATCGCCGCCGACCTCGGCGGCCCGGCGGAGACGGTTGATCAAGGAACCACCGGCTGGCGCGTGCCGCACGCCGATGCCGCCGCGCTCGCCCAAGCCATTGCGAAGGTGCTCACCATGCCGGAGGCGGCGCGGCGGGCCATCGGTCAGGCCGCGCGGCGCGCCGTGCTCGCGGGCTTCACGACCGAGTCGATGCAGCGCGCGACCATCGCCGTGTATCGGGAGATTCTTGCGGCTTCACGCTGACGAATCATCCGCAGCCGAGGATGCTTCGCTGTTCCCCCACCTCTCCGAGCCTCTTCGCCCGGGGGGCGGGGAGGCGTCGGGGAGGGGCGGGCGTTACGCGCCGTGCGGGCTGGTATCAAACGACCCAAACCCAGCACGCCGCGAGCAGCGTGGCGCAGCCGATCGCGAAGGTCGCCGCCATTCCAGGTGCGCGCAGCACGGGCGAGCGCGCGTAACCGGCCCAGAACATCAGCCGCGCAATCGCCCACACGATGCCCGCCGCCACGATTCCCGGCATTGCGCCCGGGCGGACGCGGGCGCCGAGCGCCAGCAGGGCAGGGGCAAACAGCGCCAATTGCTCGACCGTGTTGCTGATCACCCGCTGGGTCAGGCGCAGCCCCGGTCCGTCCGCCCCGGCGAGCGGATCGAAGGCGCGGGTGCGCCAGCGGAGCGCCATCTGCACGGCGATCATCGCCGCGAGCACGAGGCACCCCGGCAACAGCGCCATCGCCGCGAGACCCACGCGCCCGCCCGGCGAGCCGGGAAAAGCCGGATCGGGCCGCAGCATGGCGGCCAGGCCATCCCAGGCGAGCGCCAATATGCCGAGCGCGAACAAGCTCAGCGCATAGGCTGAGATCAGCCCGGGCGGCGTCTCAGAGCGGCGCGTCGCGTCCCATCTCAAGGAACTTCTCCCGCCGCCGCGCCAGCAGCACCGACGGCTCCATCTCGACCAACGGCCGGAGCGCCTCGGCGACCGCCTCGCCCACGTTGCGCACCGTCTCGTCGGGGGCGCGGTGCGCGCCGCCGAGTGGTTCGGGGATCACGCGGTCGATCAGCTTGAGCCGCAGCAAATCCTCCGCGGTCAGCTTCAGCGCGTCCGCGGCGGCCGGCGCCTGCGCGGCGTCGCGCCACAGGATCGACGCGCAGCCCTCCGGCGCGATCACCGAATAGACCGAGTGTTCCAGCATCAGCGTGCGGTCCCCGGCGGCGAGGGCGATGGCGCCGCCGCTGCCGCCCTCGCCGATGATCGTGGCGACCAGCGGAACGGGGGCGAGCAGGCACGCCTCGATCGAGCGCGCGATCGCCTCGGCCTGCCCGCGTTCTTCCGCCTCGACGCCTGGATAGGCGCCGGAGGTGTCGATGAAGGTCAGCACCGGCATCTTGAACCGTCCGGCCAGCTCGATCAGCCGCTGCGCCTTGCGGTAGCCCTCGGGCCGGGCCATGCCGAAATTGTGCTTGAGGCGGCTGTCGGTGTCGGAGCCCTTCTCGGTGCCGAGCACCACCACCGAGCGCCCCCGGAATCGGCCCATGCCGCCGAGCACCGCCGCGTCCTCGGCGAAGGCGCGGTCGCCCGCCAGCGGCGTGAAGTCGGTCAGCAGCGCCTCGATATAAGCGCTCGCCTTCGGCCGGTCGGGGTGGCGCGCGACCTGCGTCTTCTGCCAGGGCGTGAGCTTGGCGTAGGTGGCACGAAGCTGGCGGTCCGCCTTTTCCGTCAGCTTGCCCACCTCGTCGGCGATGTTGATCCCGCCGGGCTCCGACATCCGGCGCAGTTCCTCGATCTTGCTCTCGAGCTCCGCGATCGGCTTCTCGAAGTCGAGGAAATGGCGCATGGGCGCGCGGCTTAGCACATTTCGCCGGTGCGAAAAGGTCGGCCGCCGGGCGCGGCTCAGGGCCGCTCGAACTTGTAGGGACTGGCGCTCTTCGTCATTGGATCGAGCGCCAGCCGGTGCTCGAGCGGCGGGAAGGCGCGGCTGCGGCAGTCCATCCGGTCGCACAGCCGGCAGGAGAGGCCGATGCCGACGCGCGCCCGCTCGAGATCGAGCCCGTCGGCGTACACCACGTCCGGCGCATAGGTGAGCGCACACCCCATCGCCACGACGTGGGTCGGCCGCGGCTCGCCCCAGCGCGGCGCCGGACGGTCGAGCCGGCGCGCGAAGCAGAGGAAGGCCGCGCCGTCGGTGAGTTCCGAGACCTGCACCTCGATCCCGCCGGGACGGGCGAAGGCGGTATGCACGACCCAGCGGGGGCAGGAGCCGCCATAGCGGGCGAAGGGAAATCCGGCCCCGGAGAACTGCTTCGACACGTTCCCGGCCGGATCGACCCGCAGGAAGAAGAACGGCACCCCGCGCGCCCCCGGCCGGCCGAGCGTGGTCAGCCGGTGGCAAACCTGCTCGAACGAGACGCCGAAATGCGCCGCCAGCGCCTCGATGTCGTGGCGCATGGCCTGCGCTGCCGCGAGGAACGCCGCATACGGCATCAGCACCGCGCCCGCGACGTAGTTCAGGAGCCCCACCCGGATCAGCATGGCCGCCTCCGCCGAGGAGGGGGCGCCCGCCGCCAGCTCCGCCTCCACCGCATCCCGCGCCTCCAGCAGCGCCAGCTGAAACGCCATCTGAAAGCCGCGGGACTCGCGCGGCAACTCCTCCGACAAGGCGAGGCTGCGTGCCGCCGGGTCATAGCGCCGGTCGGCGCCGGCAAGCGGCTGCACGGAGACGGTGAGCCCGTGCACCCGGCGCAGCCGCTCGGCGATGGCGTGGTTCATTTCGTGCGGCGAGGCCGCCTTCAGCCCCGCCGCCAGCGCCTCGGCGGCCTCCTCCAGCCGCGGAAAGTGGTTCAGCCGCTCGTTGTAGAAGTCGCGCGCCTCCTCGGTCGGCAGCAGCACGCGCCGGCCGGACGGCAGCGCGATGCCGCTCGCGTCCTCCCGCGCGACGCGCCAAGCGCGATACATCGCCAGCACCGCCCGCGCCGCGTTGGGCGCCGAAGCGGCCACGGCTTCGAGTTCCGGCTCGGGGATTGCATCCGTGCCGAGCTGAGGATCGGCCAGCGCCTCCCGCAACGCCGCCTCAAGCTGGCGCTCGGCGCTGCCCGAAAGGGTGGCGAGATCGACGCGCAGAACCTCAGCGAGCTTGATCAGCAGCGAGGCAGTGACAGCGCGCTGGTCGTGCTCGATCAGGTTGAGATAGCTCGCGGAAATCCCGAGCCGCGCGGCCAGCGCCTGCTGCGTCAGATCCCGCTCGCCGCGCAGGCGCCGGATCGTGCGCCCAATCAGCGCCCGGCTCACCGGCCGCTCCAGCGATTTACAAGCTTCACAAAAGCCGACCGAACTCAGTCAATCCGAACACCATATTCGGCGCGCCTCACAGCATTAGGGGCTGAACTTCGCATCTGCAATGTGAATTATTCACGCATTGACGCGCTTCACCGAGGAGTTTCCCATGCGGCCCAATCCAGCCCGGTCCTATGCACCCGACGGCGCCTCGTTCGGCGGGTTCGGCGATCCCGAGCGGTTCGCCGGCGTCCGCCGCGACTACAGCCCCGAGGACGTGGCGCGGCTCGCCGGTTCGTTCCGCATCCGCCATACGCTGGCCGAGATGGGCGCGGCGCGGCTCTGGCACCTGCTCAAGACCGAGCCCTATGTGCCGACGCTCGGCGCGCTCACCGGCAACCAGGCGCTCCAGCAGGTCAAGGCCGGGCTGAAGGCGATCTACCTCTCCGGCTGGCAGGTGGCGGCGGACGCCAACACGGCGGGGCAGATGTATCCCGACCAGTCGCTCTATCCGGTGGACTCTGTCCCCAACGTGGTGAAGCGCATCAACGCGGCGCTCCGCCGAGCGGACCAGATCGCGACCAGCGAGGGCAACCGCGACGGCACCTACTGGATGGCGCCGATCGTGGCGGACGCCGAAGCCGGCTTCGGCGGTCCGCTCAATGCCTACGAGCTGATGCGGGCGATGATCGAGGCGGGCGCCGCCGGGGTGCATTTCGAGGACCAACTCGCCAGCGAGAAGAAGTGCGGGCACTTGGGCGGCAAGGTGCTGGTGCCGATCAGCCAGCACATCCGCACGCTGAACGCGGCGCGGCTGGCCGCCGACGTGGAGGGCGTGTCGACCATCCTCCTTTGCCGCACCGACAGCCACTCGGCGCAGTTGCTGACCGCCGATGTCGATGAGCGCGACCATCCGTTCATCACCGACGAGCGCACGCCGGAGGGCTTCTTCCGCATCCGCCCGGGCATGGGCGTGCAATACGCGATCGCCCGCAGCTTGGCCTACGCGCCCTACGCGGATTTGCTGTGGTGGGAGACGAGCGAGCCCAACCTAGCGGAAGCTGAGGAATTCGCCGATGCGATCCATCGCGAATTCCCGGGCAAGATGCTCGCCTATAATTGCTCGCCGAGCTTCAACTGGCAGAAGAAGCTTTCGCCCGAGAAGATCGCGAGCTTCCAGCGTGACATCGCGCGCATGGGCTACCGCTTCCAGTTCGTCACGCTGGCCGGCTTCCACAGCCTCAACCTGTCGATGTTCGAGCTGGCGCGGGGCTACAAGGCGCGTGGCATGGCGGCCTATTCCGAATTGCAGCAGGCCGAGTTTGCCGCCGAGGCCGAGGGCTACACCGCGACGCGGCATCAGCGCGAGGTCGGTGTGGGCTACTTCGACGCGGTGGCAATGGCGATCTCGGGCGGCAAGTCCTCCACGACGGCGCTGCACGGCAGCACCGAGGCCGAGCAGTTCCACGACAGCGAAGACCGCGAGGCGAAGTTCCAGCACGACCACGACGATGGGCTCGTGCACGCTCACGCCTGGGCCGCCAGCGGGAACTGAGGGCGACAGTTCGGGAGGGAGGATCCGGAGTTTCACCTTCCCTTGCGGAGGGGGCCAGCGGGAGGGGTTTGGACACGGGCAAGCTCCGCTGTCCGCCCATTTGGATCCAAAGGCCTGCCGCAATGGCGACCGGAGCCCACCCCGAGCCCCCTCCCCCAAGGGGAGGGGGCGCTCCGCCGCGCACCGTCGCCGAGGCGGGGCGGATGGAGGCGGCGCTGGCGATCTGACTGGGAATAGTCGCATTCCACAACCGACAGGGGCAGTGCCGCCGCGGCGCGCCGGACGGATGTGGGCAGGCATTCGCATCTCTGGCAAAACTTCTCCCGAAGGGTCTGCTTCTGGAGGCATGCGATGGCGGCTGGCATCCTGGCAGGGCTGGCGGAGGCGCTGGCCTCGGGCGCGGTGGAGGTGATCGACCTGGCCCAAAAGCTCGAACCGGGAACCCCGGTCATCAGGCTGCCGCCCGAGTTCGGACAATCGGCGCCGTTCCGCATCGAGCCGATCTCGGCCTATGACGGCCGCGGGCCGGCCTGGGCGTGGAACAACATCGCGCTCGGCGAGCATACCGGCACGCATTTCGACGCCCCGGTGCATTGGATCACCGGCAAGGATTTACCGCACAATGCGCTCGACACGATCGAGCCGCGCCGGTTCGTCGCACCGGCGAACGTGATCGACTGCACGGCGGAAGCCGAGAAAGACCCCGACTTCCTATTGACCCCGGCAGCGATCGAGGCGTGGGAAGCGCGGCACGGGCAGATCGCGGCGGGAAGCTGGGTGCTGCTGCGAAGCGGCTGGTCGCGGCGGGCCGATCCGCAGGCGTTCCTCAACGTCGACGCGAACGGCGCCCATTCGCCCGGTCCGTCCGTCGAGGCGGTGAAGTTCCTGGTGGAAAAGCGCGACGTGATCGGCTTCGGCACCGAGTGCGTCGGCACCGACGCCGGGCAGGCCTTCCGCTTCGACCCGCCCTTTCCGTGCCACAGCTTCATGCACGGCGCCAACAAGTTCGGGCTGGCGAGCCTCGCCAACCTCGACAAGCTGCCGCCCACGGGCGCGATCCTGATCACCGCGCCGCTGAAGATCGCGGGCGGCACCGGCAGTCCCTGCCGGGTGCTGGCGCTGGTGGCGAAAGCAGCGGCGGACTTGCCGGCGCGGCCTATATGACGGGCTGATCGAGGATCATGGCGCCGGGCCGAAACGGAACCGAAATCCGTATTCGACCTGCCGCTGCACGAAACCGCCGAGCGCGCCGAGGACGCGCGGGCGGACGCGGCAATCGATGCAAGCAAGGGCATCCCCCACGAACGCGTGCGTGAGTGCGCTGAGGCGGCGCGGGAGCAGGTTGCCTCCTGGCCATACATCATTCGCGACCGCATTGAGCGAAATGGCACCGTCCGTATTTTGCGTGTGCGCCCTGCATCGCGTCGATCGACGGGATTCTAAAGGTCGCTGGCGGCGCTGCCACACTACCCCGAATTGCCGCCTCTTGCGGCCGGTTGTAGGCTCTCGAAGTAGTCGGGCGGATGCCAATCCGCCACCGCCATGCGGCGGATCTCGCTGCGCTCCATCCGTCCACGGCAGGCGGCTTTAAGGGTGGCTGAATGGCTGAACGGTCGTTCAAGAAAGAGGTCGCGAAGCTCCGCCTCGGGGCCGGGCAGGAGTTCCGCGGCGAGGGTATTCTCGCCGTTACCAAGGCCCTCTTGCAATCGGGCGTATCCTACGTCGCGGGCTATCAGGGCGCGCCCATCTCACACCTGATGGACGTGCTCGCCGACGCCGAGGACATTCTCGACGAGCTCGGGGTGCATTTCGAGGCTTCGGCAAGCGAGGCGGCAGCTGCGGCAAGCCTTGCGGCGTCGGTGAATTACCCGCTGCGTGGCGCGGTGACGTTCAAATCGACCGCCGGCACCAACGTCGCCTCTGACGCGCTCTCCAACCTCGCCTCGGGAGGCGTCACCGGGGGCGCGCTGATCGTGATCGGCGAGGATTACGGCGAGGGCAGCTCCATCATGCAGGAGCGCACCCACGCCTTCGCCATGAAGTCGCAAATCTGGCTGCTCGATCCGCGCCCCAACCTGCCGATGATCGTGCGGATGGTGGAGGAGGGGTTCGCGCTCTCCGAGGCATCGCGCACGCCGGTCATGCTGGAACTCCGCATCCGCGCCTGCCACGTCTACGGGCGTTTCATCGCCAAGGACAATGTGCGGCCGGCCTTCGGGCTCAAGGATGCGATGGAGAACCCGCGCCGCGACGTGAGTCGCATCGTGCTGCCCCCGGCGAGTTATCTGCAGGAGCAGGAGAAAATTCGCGAGCGCCTGCCGGCGGCGCGACGCTTCATCGCCGAGCGCAAGCTCAACGAGGTGTTCAACGACGGCGCGCAGGATGTGGGCATCGTCGTGCAGGGGGGGATGTACAACGGCCTCGTGCGCGCCTTGCAGCTCATGGCGCTGGCCGACGCCTTCGGCAACGGGCGCATCCCGATTTACGTGCTGAATGTCACCTACCCGCTGGTCGAGGAGGAGATCACCCGCTTCTGCGCCGGCAAGCGCGCCGTGCTGATGGTGGAGGAAGGCCAGCCCGAGTTCCTGGAGCTGGCGTTCAACGCCATCCTGCGGCGGGCGGACTTGCAGACCCACGTGCACGGCAAGGACATGCTGCCGATGGCGGGCGAATATACCGCCGCCGTGCTGCGCGCCGGACTGGAGAGCTTCGTCGGGCGCTATCTTCCGGCGCTGCGCCCGAACAGCGCCCGGCCCGCGCCCGCGCCGCCGCCCGGGCTCGAAAAGCACGTGCATCCCCGTCCGCCGAGCTTCTGCACCGGCTGCCCGGAGCGGCCGATCTTCACGGCGATGAAGCTCGTCGAGCGCGAGCTCGGGCCGCACCATGTGAGCTGCGACATCGGTTGCCACCTGTTCTCCATCCTGCCGCCGTTCAACATCGGCGCGACCACGATGGGCTACGGCCTCGGCTGGGCAGGGGCGGCGGCGCTGAACGCCAAGGACAGCGGCAAGCGCACCATCAGCGTGATGGGCGACGGGGGGTTCTGGCACAACGGGCTCGCCTCCTCGGTCGGCAACGCGGTGTTCAACAAGACCGACAACGTGCTCGTTGTGGTCGATAACTATTATTCCGCCGCCACCGGCGGGCAGGACATCCTCTCCTCGCGCGCGCCCTCGCGGCGGGCGACCGGCAATCCGATCGCGCGCGCGGTGCGCGGCGTCGGCGTGAAATGGGTGCGCGAAATCACGCGCACCTACGATGTGGCGCGGATGCGCGACGTGCTGCGCGAGGCTCTGACCACGAAAGCGAAGGGGCCGAAGGTCATCATCGCCTCCTCCGAATGCATGCTGAACAAGCAGCGCCGGGTGCGCCCGCAGATGGCGGAGGCGGCGCGGCAGGGCAGGCGGGTGGTGCGCGAGCGGTTCGGCGTCGATCCCGACACCTGCACGGGCGATCATTCCTGCATCCGCCTGTCGGGCTGCCCGTCGCTGACCATCCGGCCCAACCCCGATCCGCTGCGCCAGGACCCGGTGGCTGCCGTGCAGGAAAGCTGCGTCGGCTGCGGCCTGTGCGGGGAGGTGGCGCACGCCGCCGTGCTGTGCCCGTCGTTTTACCGCGTCGAGATCGTCAGCAACCCGAGTTGGTGGGACCGCTGGCGCGCGCGGATCGGTGCCCGCGTGATGGCGTGGTTCCCGGCGGAAGCCCATGCCTGAGGCGCCGCTTCCCGCCGACGTTCTCGCCGAGGCTCGCGCCTTTACGGTGGCGATCTTGGCGATGGGCGGGGAGGGGGGCGGGGTGCTCGCCGATTGGCTGGTGGAGGCCGCCGAGGCGAGCGGGCTGATCGCGCAGACGACCTCGGTGCCCGGTGTGGCGCAGCGCACGGGTGCGACGATCTACTACCTCGAATTCTTCCCCGGCGATCTCGCCCAAGCGGCGGGGCAGGAGCCGGTGCTGGCGCTGATGCCCGCGCCGGGCGACGTCGATCTGGTGATCGCCTCGGAGCTGATGGAAGCAGGCCGCGCGGTGCAGCGCGGCCTCGTCTCGCCCGACCGTACCGTGTTCGTGTTTTCCACGCACCGCGTCTTCGCGATGACCGAGAAGATCGCGCCGAGCGACGGGCGCGTGGATGCCGCGGCGTTGCTCGATGCCTGCCGGGCCACGGCGCGGCAGGTGGTCGCGGCGGACATGAATGCGCTGGCCGAAGCGACCGGCGCGCATCTCTCGGCGGTGCTGCTCGGTGCGGTCGCCGCATCGGGGGCGCTGCCGATCGCGCGCGCCACGTTCGAGGACGCGATCCGCCATGCGGGGGTCGGGGTCGATGCAAGCCTGCGCGGCTTCGCGGCTGGCTTCGCCGCGGCGCGTGCCACCGTCCCCGCTCCGCCCGAAGCGGGGAGAGGGCGGGGCGAGGGGGAAGTCGCGGATGTCGTCGAGGAAGGCGCCCGGCGGCTGACCGATTACCAGGACGCGGCGTACGCCGAATTATACCGCGAGCGGCTGCAACGGCTCGGCCTGGTTGGCGAACTGCTGCGCGAAACGGCGCGGCATCTGGCGTTGTGGATGAGCTACGAGGACGCGATCCGGGTTGCCGACCTCAAAACACGCGCCGCGCGCCTTGAGCGCGTGCGCGCGGAGGTGCGGGCGAAGCCCGACCAGGTGCTGCGGATCACCGAATTCATGCACCCCCGCGTGGAGGAGATCGCCGACATGCTGCCGGTCGGAATCGGCCGCTGGCTGCTCGGTTCCGCCCGGGCGCGGGCGCTGGTCGCGCGGGCCACGCGCCGGGGGCGGCGGATCGAGACCACCTCGGCAACCGGCTATCTGCTGCTGCGTGCCGTCGCCGGGCTCCGCCGCTGGCGCCGCCGCACGCTGCGCTATGCCGAGGAGCAGGCCCGGATCGAGGACTGGCTGGCCCGCATCGTCCGAAGTGCCGCGCAAAATCCGCCGCTCGCGCTGGAGGTCGCGCGCTGCCAGCGGTTGGTGAAGGGCTATGGCGATACCCACGCGCGCGGCTGGGCCAATTTCAAAACGCTGATGGCGGCGGCCGATCGCATGGCGGACGAGCCGCAGGCGGCCGCACGGCTCGCGGCTCTCCGCGAGGCCGCGCTCGCCGACGACTCAGGACAGGCGCTCGCGAAGGCGCTGGAGGCAGCATGAACCGCTACCGCGACAACCCCGCCGCGCTCGCCGCGCTGGTGCGCGACGACGCCGTGCATCGCGACGTGTATACCGACCCGGAAATTTTCCGCCTGGAGATGGAGCGGCTTTGGGCGCGCACGTGGATCTATGTCGGGCACACGAGCCAGGTTCCGAACCCAGGCGACTTCGTCACTTGCGATATCGGCTTCGAGCCTGTGTTCATGATCCGCCAGCCGGACGGCTCGGTGCGCGTGCTGCGGAATCGCTGCGCCCACAAGGGGGCGAAAATCCTCTCCGACCGGTCGGGTAGCGCCGGGCGCTTCCTGCGCTGCCCCTATCACAACTGGAGCTACCGCACGGACGGCTCGATCGCCGCGATCCCGCTGAAGCAGGGCTATGAGGGTACAAGCTTCGCGCAATGCGAGGCCGCCAAGGGACTCGCCGCCGTGGCGACCGAGGAATACCGCGGCTTCGTGTTCGCCCGGCTTGCCGACGATGGCCCCAGCCTGCGCGACTATTTCGGCGAGTCGCTCTCGTCGATCGACTACCTGGTGGACCGCTCGCCCGTGGGCGAGATGGAGGTCGCCGGCGGCGTGCTGCGCTACATGCACGACTCCAACTGGAAAATGTTCGTCGAGAACCTGAACGACACCATGCACCCGATGGCGGCCCACGCCACCTCCGCGGGCACTGCGAAAGAGATGTGGGCCGACAAGCCCGCCGACGCGCCGAAGCCGATGGCGATCGAGCAACTCGTGCCGTTCGCGGGCTCCTACGATTTCTTCGACAACATGGGCGTGCGCGTGTTCGAGAACGGACACTCCTATTCAGGGGTGCATTTCTCGATCCACTCCTCCTACGCCGCGGTGCCGGACTACGAGGCCGACATGAAGCGCGCCTATGGCGAGGAGCGTGCGCGCGACATCCTGGGCACCAACCGCCACAACACCGTCTACTATCCCAGTCTCACGATCAAGGGCGCGATCCAGACGATCCGCGTGGTGCGCCCGGTGGCCGTCGATCGCACCCTGATCGAGAGCTGGAGCTTCCGCCTGAAAGGCGCGCCGGAAATTTTCTTCAAGCGCAATGTCACCTACACGCGGCTGATCAACTCGCCGATGTCGGTGGTCGGGCACGACGACCAGCAATGCTACCGGCTCATCCAGGAGGGGCTGTCGGCGGGTGGCAACGAGTGGGTCAGCCTGCACCGGGACTACCGCCCCGACGAACGCGAGGCCCGCGACCTGACGGTGAACGGCACGAGCGAAATCTCCATGCGGAACCAGTTCCGCGCCTGGGCCAAGTTCATGGGGGCGGCATGAGCGAGCAGGAGATCGCACGCTTCATCTACCGCGAGGCGCGCCTGTTGGACGAGAAGCGGTGGGACGAGTGGTATGAGCTGTTCACCGAGGACGGGCACTATTGGGTGCCGCTCACGCGCGGGCAGCCGGATGCCGAGTACCACACCTCGCTTGCCTATGAGGACAAGCTCCTGCTCAGGCTCCGCATCGAGCGGTTCCGGCGTGTCCCGCCCTCGCAGCATCCGCAAAGCTGGAGCCAGCATGTTCTGCAGCCGCCCGAAATCGAGGCAGCGACCGCGGAAGGCTGGCGCACGCGCACCGCGTTCTTCTACGCCGAGGCGCGCGGGGACGCGATGCAGACCTACGCGGGCACCGTGCTGCACGAGCTTGTACGCACCGATGCCGGCCCGCGCATCCGGCTCAAGCGGGTGAACCTGGTCAACTGCGACGCGGCGCTGCCCTCGATCCAGCTGTTTATCTGACCGGTCGGGGCTTTCGTCCCGCTCACCGATCCGAAACCTGTGCCCCGAAGAAGGCAAAGGCGGCGGCTCCAATCCGCCACGAGCCACCGGAGTCGCCGGGCGGGTAGCCCCCCGCTGCGAACGTTAGGTACGCCGCTTGCCGCTCCGAAACAAGTCCGCCCTCAGGCCGTCCGCACCGCGAGCTGCGCCCGGCGCCGCGCCCGCAGATCGCCGGCCAGCGCCAGCACGACGGTCGCCGCCATGAACGCGGCGGCGCTGTAGAACACGAACCTCGGGGCGCCGCGGTCCATGATCCAGCCGGCAAGCATCGGGCCGATCGTGCCACCGATGTTGAACCCCGTGGTCACGATGCCGAACACCCGGCCGGAGGCGCCCTCCGGCGCGGCGGCGCGCACCATCATGTCGCGCGAGGGCATGATCAGGCCGGATAGGAAGCCGATGCCGCCCATCATGACGACCAGCAGCACCGCGCCGGGGAACACCGTGCCGACCGCCAGCGTCAGCGCCGTCGCGCCCGCATAGCCGGCGGCGGCGACCTCGGCATGCCGGCGCGTCATGTCGGCCACGAACCCGCCGGCCAACACGCCAGCTGCGGTCGCGAATAGGAATGCGCTCAGCGCCCCGTTGGCGAGCGCCTGCGTCACCCCGTAAAGCTGGCCGAACGCGACCACCGAGAAATTCTGAATGCCGGCGCTCGACAGGCTTAGCAGGGCAAAGAAGGCGACCAGCCCCAGGATCGTCGGCGTCAGCAGGGCGGAGACGGGCAGCGCCCCGCCCCCCGCCGCCTGCGCCCGCTGCGCCGCGCCCGCCGCGTCGAGCCCCCGCCCGAACAAAATCAGCGCCAGCGCCGCCGCCGGGCCAATCAGCGCGGCCACCGCCAGCGCCGCCTGCATCCCTTGGGCGCTGCTGATCGCGAGCATCACCGGCGGCGCGATTGCGCTGCCGAGAAAGCCCGAGAAAGTGTGCACCGAGAAGGCGCGCCCGACCCGCGCAGGTGGGATGACGGCCGACAGGATGGCGTAGTCGGAGGGGTGATAGACGGCATTCGCTACGCCCGCGAGCGTCGCCGCGATCAGCACCGTGGCATAGCTCGGCGCGGCGGCCACGGTGCCGAACGCCACGCCCGACAGCAGCAGCCCGCCGGTCAGAACCTTGCGCGCGCCCACCCGGTCGACGATCCAGCCTGTCGGCGCCTGCGTCAGCGCCGAGACCACGTTGAACAGCGTGATCGCCAGGCCGAGCTGCACGAAATCCACGCCGAGCCGGGCCCGCAGCAGCGGAAACAGCGGCACCAGCACGAGATAGTGGAAATGGCTGACGAGGTGCGCGGCGCAAATCAGGCCGAGCGCCCGCAGTTCGCCGATCGGGGTATTGCTCTCCTGGCGCATCCGTTTCCTCGCGGCGGACGCCTTACCTCAGCTCCGCACCAGCGGACACCCGCTCTCGTTCAAGGGCCTGAACGCCTCGGCGGCCGGGATGGTGCGGCGAAGCTTGAGATAATCCCACGGCTCTTTCGATTCCGCGGGGGACTTCACCTCGAACAGGTACATATTGTGCAGCACCTGCCCGTCGATGCGGACGGTGATCTCGCCGAACAGCGGATCATGGAACGGCTTCTGGCGCATGTGCGCGAACACCGCCCGCCCGCTCGCCTTCGCCTTGTCCACGCCAATTGCGGCGACGCTGTTGAGATAGGCGGTGATCGCCGAATACTGCCCGGCCTGATCGGAGCTCGGCATGTCGCCGTTGCGGCGCTTGGCGAAGCGGCGGCCGAAGGCGCGCGTCGCATCGTTCATGTCCCAGTAGAAGGCGTCCGTCAGCAGCACGCCCTGCGCGTCCTCGAGGCCGGTGCCGTGCACGTCGGGCAGCAGGAAGATCAGCGCCGCCACCTTTTGGCCGCCCTTGATGATGCCGAATTCGTGCGCCTGCTTGATGCAGTTCACCGTGTCGGTGCCGCCGTTGGCCAGCCCGATCACCTTCGCCCCGCTCGATTTCGCCGCCACCAGCGCCGCCGAAAAGTCGGTCGTGCCGGGGAACGGCGTCTTGAAGTCGCCCAGGACCTTCCCCCCGCCCGCGGTCACGAAGCCGGTGCAGTCGTGCTCCAGCGCGTGGCCGAAGGCGTAGTCGGCGGTGATGAAAAACCAGCTATCGCCGCCTTCCTTCAGCGTGGCGTCCACCACGCCGTGCGGCATCGACCAGGTATCCAGCACCCAATGGAGGTGGTTCGGCCCGCACGCCTTGCCGGTCAGCTCGGCCGAGGCGGCGCCGGTCCAGATCGCCGCCTTGTCGCGCTGATCGACCATCGGCCCGATGGCCAGCGCCCCGGAGGAGAGCGGCAGGTCGGTGATCAGATCGACGCCCTGGTTGTCCATCCAGTCAGTGGCGATGGAGACCGCGACGTTCGGCTTGTCCTGCATGTCGGCCGACAGCAGCTCGACCTTGATGCCCGGGTGCGCCTTCATGAAGTCCTCGATTGCCATCTTCGAGGCTTCGACCGAGCCGGGCCCGGTATTGGCGGCATAAGGCCCGCTCATGTCGGTCAGCACGCCGATGCGGATCGGCTTCTGCTGCGCGCGCGCCCGTCCCGGCAGGGCGGCGGCGGCACCGGCCGCGAGCGTCGATCCGAGCAGCGTCCGGCGGGTAATCGTGTTCGACATGGGCCCCTCCTCCCTTGTTCCAATCTCGCTCGCCGCCCTCGCGGGGCGGAAAGCGCTGGCAAGGAGTGGGGAAACGCCGGGCATCCTGGTGAGCCCCCACCTCTCCCAGCCTCTCCGCCCGCCAAGGGGCGGAGAGGAGCATTGATCATGCCTGCGTCAGCGTCGGCCAGAGCGCGGCGGCGCCGCGGGCGCACACGATGCGGCCAATCACCGCTGCCCATTCGCCCTCGGCGCCGAATTCGTCGCGCCAGGACCAGAGCCGGCGGGTGAAGAGCTGGAGCGCGTATTCCTGGGTGAAGCCAATCGCGCCATGCACCTGATGGGCAAGCTCGGCGGCAAGCGTCGCGGCATCGCCGCAGCGAGTCTTGGCGACCGCGATCAGCAGCTCGCGCAGCTCGGGATCGGGATGCGACAGCGCCTCCGCCCCGCCGTCGGCCGCGGCACCGGCCGCCGCCACCTGCCCGGCGAGCACCGCCATGTTCTGCTGCACCGCCTGGAACTTGGAGATGGGGCGACCGAACTGCTTGCGTTCCGGCACATAAGCCAGCGCGATGTCGAGCGCCCGCTCCATCGCCCCCGACATGAGCAGCGCCCGCGACAGCGCCCCCCGCCGGTAGGCCTCAGCGCGATCCACGCCCGCCTTCGCGGGCGCGGCGGCGGCGCCCGAGACGGGGACTGCCTCGAAGCGCAGCGTGTCGCGCGGCTCGCCCGCCAGATTTTTGCCCGGCGTCACTTCGGCGCTGTTGGTGCCGTCGAGCGCCACCACCATCTCCCCGCCCGGCCCCTCCGCGAGCAGCACGAGCTTTTCGGCCTGCCGTCCCCAGGGCACGCGCGCGGCGGTGCCGGAAAGCCGCCAGCCCGCGCCGTCGCGTTCCAGCATCAGCCGATCCTCTTTCCGTACCGGGCCGAAGCTCATCGGCCCGTCGGTCGTCTCCAGCCCCGCCTCGGCGGCGAGCCAGGCTGCGATCATGGTCTCCGCCAGCGGGATCGGGGCGGCATGGCGTCCCGCGACGCGAAGTGCGGCCAGGATGTCGCCCCACTCGGCGCCGATGCCGCCCGCCGCTTCCGGCACGGCGGCCAGCGGCACGCCGGTCTCGGCGACCGCTTTCCAGAGTTCGGCTGGAAATGCGCCCTTCTCGGCGCGGTCCACGATCTCCTTGGTGCTCCTTTCCTCGAACAGCCGGTTCATGCTGTCGAGCAGCAGGCGGGTTTCCTCGCGCTGGGCCATTGCCTCGTCTCCTTCAGCGCAGGCCGAGGCCGCGGGCGATGATGCCGCGCAGGATCTCGCGCGTGCCGCCCTGGATCGACAGCCTGGGCGCGTTCATCACGGCCGAGGCCAGCATCGCCACATAGGCATCCGGCCCGTGCTGCTCGGGCTCGATCCCCGGAAACAGCGTGCGGGCGACATTCGGCAAATCCTGCTCGTAGCGGGTGCCGAGGTCCTTCACGACCGCCGCCTCGATGAGCGGCTGGTGGCCCTCCTGCATCATCCCCGCAATCGAGAGCGACATGCGCCGGAGCGTGGCGAGCTGCGCCACCATCCGCCCGATCCCGGCCGCCGTCGCCTGATCGGGCTCATGGCCGGCGACCCGGATCATCTCCTTGAGCAGCGTGAACAGCACCAGGAACCGGTCCGGCGCGCTGCGCTCGAAGGCCAGCTCGCTCGTCACCTGCTTCCAGCCCGAGCCCTCCTCGCCGAGCAGGCAATCGTCGGGGACAAAGAGGTCGGTCAGGAAGACCTGGTTGAAATGGTGCTCGCCCAAAAGGTTGATCACCGGCTTGATCTCGATTCCCGGCGAGTTCTTGAGATCGACCAGGAATTGCGTCGCCCCGGCATGGCGGTCGGTCTCCTCGCCCTCCTTGGCCATCTTGCAGAATAGGATCATCCAGTCCGACTGGTGCGCGTTGGAGGTCCAGAGCTTGGTGCCGTTGATGCGGTAGCCGCCCGGCACCTTGACCGCGCGGGTGCGCGTGCCGGCGAGGTCGGAGCCGGAATCGGGCTCGCTCATGCCGATGCAGAAGCTGATCTCGCCGGCGGCGATCTTCGGCAGGAAGCGCATCCGCTGCGCCTCGGTGCCGAATTTCAGAATGTTCGGCCCCGATTGGCGGTCGGCCGTGTAGTGGAAGCCCACAGGTGCCCGCGCCGCCAGCATCTCCTCGACCATCACGTAGCGTTCCAGGGCGCTTCGCTCATGGCCGCCGTATTTCTTCGGCCACGTCATGCCGAGCCAGCCGCGCGCGGCCATCGCCTTGCTGAATTCCTGGCTGCGCCGGTCGCCGTCCCCGCCCATCAGCGCCTTGTGTTCCTCGAGGAACGCCCGGACATCGTGACGCAAACGGACCGCTTCGGGCGGCAGGGTGACGGGATCGAAGCGGAAGGCCATCGCGGTCATCGTGCATCCTCGGACGTCGTTCCCGCGATGCTAGGACCAGCCCCCGCCACGGGCAATTCATGGCGCCCCACTCCGGCCCGGCCTATATCCGGCCGCATGGCTCTCGGTTTCTTCTCCCGGCTCAAGGAAGGGCTTCAGCGCAGTACGCAGAAGCTCTCGGGCGGCATCACCGCGATCGTCAGCAAGCGCCGGCTCGACGAGGGGGCGCTGGACGAACTCGAGGAGCTGCTGATCTCGGCCGATCTCGGAACCGAGGTGGCGCAGCGTGTGATCGCCGAGTTCCGCCGCACCCGGTTCGGGCGCGAGGTGACGGACGCCGAGGTCAAGGCGGCGCTCGCCGCCGAGATCGCCGAAATCCTGACCCCCGTTGCCAAGCCCCTGGAGATCAATCCGGCTCGCAAGCCCCACGTGGTCCTGGTGGTCGGCGTCAACGGCACGGGCAAGACGACGACCATCGGCAAGATGGCCCAGCAGTACCGCGAGGCTGGCCTGAACCCGGTGCTGGTGGCCGGCGACACGTTCCGCGCCGCCGCCGTGGAGCAGCTGCAAATCTGGGGCGAGCGCACCCATTGCCCGGTGATCGCCGGCCCCCCGAACGCGGACGCCGCGGGGCTCGCCTTCGAGGCGCTGCGGCGGGCCCAGGCCGAGGCCGCGGACGTGCTGCTGATCGACACCGCCGGGCGGCTGCACAACAAGGCCGCGCTGATGGACGAGCTGACCAAGATCGTCCGCGTCATGCGCAAGCAGGACCCCACGGCGCCGCATTCGGTGCTGCTCGTGCTCGACGCCACCACCGGCCAGAACGCGATCCAGCAGGTGCGCGTGTTCCGCGACATGGTGGCCGTGACGGGGCTCGCCGTGACCAAGCTCGACGGCAGCGCCCGAGGCGGCATCGTGGTCGCCCTCGCCCAGCAGTTCGGGCTGCCCGTGCACATGGTCGGCGTCGGCGAGCGGGCAGGCGACCTCCGCCCGTTCGATGCCGCCGAGTTCGCCCGCGACCTGGTGGGTGCCGAGGAGCCGGCCGCGGCCTGAACCGCGTACATATCGGCGCGCCGAGCGGCAGAAGTTCGGACGAAATCCGGCATTTCCGCCGGCGATTTCGTACGATCCGCCCCGTTTCCAGCGCGCATTTCGTACGATTCGCCGCCCAGAGCGCTCGAAGTTCGTACGATTCGGCAGGGCGGGCCGCGCCGCCCTGTTAGGGCGGCGTGCAGCACGCTACTGACACGCCAGACACTCCTCGTACTCCACCCGCTGGGGCTTGGTCTGCAGCGGCAGGGTCGGGGCGGGGTCCGCCATCGCCGCGAGGGCCGCCGGCGCAACGGCCTTTTCGCTTACCGCGTCGGCGCGCTGGATCGAAAGGCTGCGGCAGTAATAGAGCGACTTCAGCCCCTTCTTCCACGCCATCATGTGAATCTGGTGCAGATCGCGCTTGTGCACGTTGGCGGGCAAAAACACGTTCACCGACTGGCTCTGGCAGATATAGGGCGTGCGGTCGGCGGCGTGCTCGATCACCCATCGCTGATCCAGCTCGAAGGCGGTCTTGAACACCGCCTTTTCGTCGTCGCTCAGGAACTCGAGCCCGCGCACGCTGCCTTTGTCCAGCGTGATGCGCGACCAGACCTCCTCGTCATCCATGCCCTTCTCGGCCAGCAACTGCTGCAAATGCCGGTTCCGCACGCTGAAGCTGCCCGACAGTGTCTTTTGCAGGAACACGTTGGCGGCGATCGGCTCCACGCCCGGGCTCGAATTGCCGGCGATGATGGAGATCGAGGCGGTGGGCGCGATCGCCATCTTGTGGCTGAACCGCTCCATGATCCCGTAATCGGCGGCATCCGGGCAGGGGCCGCGCTCCTCGGCCAGCACGCGCGAGGCGGTATCCGCCTGCTCGCGGATGTGGCGGAACATGCGCTTGTTCCACGCCTTCGCCAGGGCGCTCTCGAACGGCACCATCTGCGATTGCAGGAACGAGTGGAACCCCATCACGCCAAGGCCCACACTGCGCTCCCGCATCGCCGCGTAGCGCGCGCGCTCCATCCCCGGTGGCGCGCGGTCGATGAAATCCTGCAGCACGTTGTCGAGGAAACGCATCACGTCCTCGATGAAGGTCGGATGCGTCTCCCACTCGAACCAGGATTCGAGATTGAGCGACGACAGACAGCACACGGCGGTGCGCTGCATCCCGTGCTGGTCGGTCCCGGTCGGCAGCGTGATCTCGCTGCACAAATTCGAGGTCCGCACCTCGAGCCCCGCAAGCTTATGGTGCTCGGGGCGCGCGCGGTTCACATGATCGGAGAAGACCAGGTAAGGCTCGCCGGTCTCGATCCGCGCCGTCAGGATGCGAACCCACAGCGCGCGCGCGGAAATCTTGCGGACCACCGAGCCGTCCTTGGGCGAGGTCAGCGGCCAGGCCTCGTCGGCCTCCACCGCGCGCATGAAAGCGTCGGGCACCAGGATGCCGTGATGCAGGTTGAGCGCCTTGCGGTTCGGATCGCCGCCCGTGGGCCGGCGGATCTCCACGAACTCCTCGATCTCGGGATGCGTCACCGGCAGATAGACCGCCGCCGAGCCGCGCCGCAGCGAGCCCTGCGAGATCGCCAGCGTCAGGCTGTCCATCACGCGGATGAACGGTATCACGCCCGAGGTCTTGCCGACCGCGCCCACGCGCTCGCCGATCGAGCGCAGATTGCCCCAGTAGCTGCCGATCCCGCCGCCCTTGGAGGCGAGCCATACATTCTCGTTCCATAGCGCGACGATGCCCTCCAGGCTGTCGGAGGCTTCGTTCAGGAAGCAACTGATCGGCAGGCCGCGATCAGTGCCGCCGTTCGACAGCACGGGCGTGGCCGGCATGAACCAGAGCCGGCTGATATAATCGTAGATGCGCTGCGCGTGCGCCGCGTCGTCGCCGTATTGCGAGGCGACGCGTGCGAACAAATCCTGGAACTCCTCCCCCGGCATCAGGTAGCGGTCGGACAGGGTGGCGCGCCCGAAATCGGTCAGCAGCGCGTCGCGGCTCCGGTCCACGCGCACCTGATGGCGCCCCCGCATCTGCACTGCATCAAGCACGTCGTTCCTCCGTTCGGATTCGCCTCTGCACCAATTCGCAGACAGCGCGCCGCGCCGGTCAAACAATATATAGCGTCCGCTGACGAAGCCAAACCCTACATATCCGCTCCCTGTTGCCGGTCAGTCACGATTCTCCGGCTCATCCGCAGCTGGTCCGGCTAAGTTCCCTTATTGTTCCATGCCCCGGCGCCTCGCGCCAGGGCGGGCGCGAACCCGCGACCGGCGGCCACGGGCTCGCCACGCCTCGGCCGCGCCGCGCCCGGTCCCGCCCCGGGCGGCGACAGCGCCGCCTGAGGAGCGTAATACGGCGCTTCGCCAGGACGGCGGAGGGGAAATCATGCCGGACGTCAATGCCGACCAAAGCAAGCACTGGAACGAAGTCGTCGGTCCGAGGTGGGTCGCCCTCGGCGATCAGATGGACGTTTGGCTGGAGGAGATCAGCACGCACGTGCTGCGCCTCGCTGCCGCCAAGCCCGGGGAAGCGGTGCTCGAGATCGGCAGCGGCACCGGCTCGATGGGAGTGCGGCTCGCGCGCGCCGTGGCGCCGGGCGGGCACGTGCTCGGCATCGACATATCCCGCCCGATGATCGAGGCGGCGGAGGCACGGCTCAGGCGGGAAGGGCTCGGCAATCTCGCGTTCCAGCTGGCTGACGCGCAGGTTCATCCGTTTCCGCGTGCGGCGTTCGATCTCGCCTTCTCCCGCTTCGGGGTGATGTTCTTCGAGCGGCCCGCCGCCGCCTTCGCCAATGTCCGAACGGCCATGAAGCCCGGTGGCCGGCTCGCCTTCGTCTGCTGGGGGCCGCTCGCGCGCAACGTCCATTGGTCGGTGCCGTTCGGCATCGTTGTGCGCCATCTCGGCCGCCCCAATCCGCGCCCACCGCACGCGCCGGGGCCGATGGCATTCGACGAGCCCGATTATGTGCGTGGGCTGCTGGACGAGGCGGGCTGGCGCGCCATCGCGATCGCCGAGACCGAGATCGAGGGAGGGGGCGAGTCTCTGGAGCAGGCGGTCGATCATGCGCTTACCATCGGACCGGCGAGCGGTCTGATCACCGAACGCAATGCGCCGCCCGAGACGGTGGCGCGCATCCGCGACGAGCTGCGCGCCGAGTTTGCCCGCTACGAGCAGGGTGGGGTCGTGCGCCTGCCCGGCCAGATATTCCTTGTCTCGGCCCGCGCCTGAGCCTCGCTAGCCCCCGCCTGGCCGTCGCGCCTTGCGGCGCGCCCAGGCGAAGCGGGCCACGAACAGCAGGGCGCCGGCCAGCACCAGGGCGTCGAAGACGTGGAAGGCCGCGTGCAGCCCCGGCGTGTCGGCCCACGCCTTGCCGAGCCGCAGCCCCACCCAGGCGAGCGCAAGGCACCAGGGCAGCGACCCTAGGAACGTATAAAGGTGGAACCGCCCCTGCGGCATCCGTGCGATGCCGGCGGGCAGCGCGATGAAGGTACGGATCACGGGCAGCACGCGCGCGATCAGCACTGCCGGCCCGCCGAAGCGATGGAAGAACCGGTCCGCCTTGTCGAGATCGTCCTCGGTCAGCAGCACGAAGCGTCCCCAGCGCCGCACCGCCGACCGCCCGCCCACCGCGCCGACGCCATAGGCAACCGCCGAGCCCAGGTTGCACCCGGCCGCTCCCACCACCGCGACCGCCCACAGCTCGAGCCGCCCGGTCGCGCAAAGATAGCCCGCGAACGGCAGGATCACTTCCGAGGGCAGCGGAATACAGGCCGATTCCACCGCCATCAGCCCGAGCACGCCGAAATAGCCCGCCGCCTGCAGAACCGTTATCACCGTGCCGGCGATCAGGCCCGCGTTCGCCGCCTCCATTCGGCGTGTCAGAACTCCCCTCCGCCCCGAGGGGCGGAGGGGGCCGGGAAGGTGAGGGAGCGCACGAGTGGGGGAGCCCAGCGCAAGGCTAATCCGCCGCCGCCGGCAGCGGCGCAACGGCGGTCTCCACCGGAACGCGCATCAGCCGGATCAGCCGCGACAGCGTCTCGCGCAGCACCGTGCGGCGCACCACCATGTCGATCATCCCGTGCGCCAGCAGGTATTCGGCGCGCTGGAACCCGTCGGGCAGCTTCTCGCGCATGGTCTGCTCAATCACGCGCGCGCCCGCGAAGCCAATCATCGCGCCCGGCTCGGCGATCTGCACGTCGCCTAGCATGGCGAAGCTCGCCGACACGCCGCCGGTGGTCGGATCGGTCAACACGACGATGTAGGGCAGCCCCGCCTCTTTGACGAGCCGCGTCGCCAGCACGGTTTTCGGCATCTGCATCAGGCTGATCGCGCCTTCCTGCATCCGCGCGCCGCCCGAGGCGGTGAAGACGATCAGTGGCGCCTCCTGCAGCACGGCAAGCCGCGCTGCGGCGAGCACGCCTTCGCCCACCGCCGCGCCCATCGAGCCGCCCATGAACTCGAACGCCATCGCCGCGATCACCGCGCGCTCGCCGTCGATCGTGCCGTGCGCGACCGCGATCGCATCCTCCATGCGGGTTGCTTCGCGCGCCTCCTTCAGCCGCTCGCCGTAGCGCTTCTGGTCGCGAAAGCGCAGCGGATCAGGCGGAACGCGCGGCAGCTCGATGCGGGTAAAACTGTTGGCGTCGAACGTCCAGGACAGCCGCTCGGCGGCCGAGGCGCGCATGTGGAACCCGCAATGCGGGCAGACCTTCAGGTTCGCCTCCAGGTCGCGCGCGAAGATCATCTGCTGGCAATTGGGACATTGATGCCAGAGATTCTCCGGCACTTCGCGCCGCGCGAACAGCGTGCGGATCTTCGGGCGGACATATTCGGTAAGCCAGCTCATCGCCGTTACGCGTCCCCGCCGGGCTTGGTTTCTGTCTCCGCTTCGTCGCTCAGGGTGAGAGCTTCGTACAGCTCGGCCAACGGAACCTCGATGCCGATCTTCGGCATGAGCAGCACCGCGTCCCGCTTCATCTTGATCGTCTCATGGGCGACCATCCCCTCGCCGGCCCCTAAACCTTCGCCCGCGCTTCGCGAACGCCTGCGGCAAGCCCCCGCACCTGATCCAGCACCTTCCGCACCACATCTGGCTCCGCCTTCCCGGCAGGAGCGAGGCTCGCCGCCAGCGTGTCGATCAGCGCCGAGGCCACCACCGCCGCATCCGCATAACGCACCACGGTCGCCGCCTGTTCGGGTGTCCGCACGCCGAAACCGACCGCGACCGGCAGGCTGGTTGCCTTGCGGATGCGCGGGATCGCCTGCGCCAGATGCTCGGCGCTTGCCGTGCGCGTGCCGGTGATCCCGGCAATGCTTACATAGTAAACGAACCCCGAGCTGCCCGCGAGCACGTACGGCAGGCGCTGCTCGTCGGTGGTCGGCGCGATCAGGCGGATCACGTCGAGCCCGTTCGCCCGCGCGCTCGGGAGCAAAAGATCGGCCTCTTCGGGCGGCAGGTCGACCACGATCAGCCCGTCCACGCCCCCCGCAGCGGCCGCTTCGCAGAAGCGCGGCACGCCGAACGACAGGATCGGGTTGAGATAGCCCATCAGGATGATGGGCGTGGCATCATCCTCGCGGCGGAACTCCCGCACCATCTCGAGGATTGCGGCCAGTTTCACGCCTGCCTTCAGCGCGCGCCGCCCGGCCGCCTGGATGGTCGGCCCGTCCGCCATCGGATCGGTAAACGGCACGCCGATCTCGATCAGGTCCGCCCCCGCCGCCGGCATCCCGCGCAAGAGCGCCATCGAGGTGTCGCGGTCCGGATCGAACGCCTCGATGAAGGGAATCAGCGCGCCGCGTCCTTCCTTCCGCAACGCGGCAAACCGCGCGGCGATGCGGCTCATAGCCGCACCCCAAGATGCTCGGCCACCGTGAAAATGTCCTTGTCGCCGCGCCCACACAGATTCATCACGATGATTTCGTCGGCGCGCATCGCCGGCGCGATCTTGGCGACGTGCGCCAGCGCGTGCGCGGGCTCGAGCGCCGGGATGATCCCCTCGGTGCGCGTGCAAAGCTCGAATGCCGCCAGCGCCTCCTCGTCGGTTGCGGCGACGTATTCCACGCGGCCGATCTCGTGCAGCCACGAATGCTCCGGCCCGATGCCCGGATAATCGAGCCCGGCCGAGATGCTGTGCGCCTCCTCGATCTGCCCCTCCGCGTCCTGCAGCAGATAGGTGCGGTTGCCGTGCAAGACGCCGGGCCGGCCGCGCGAGAGGCTGGCCGCGTGCTCGTGCGTATCGAGCCCGCGTCCGGCCGCCTCCACGCCGATCAGCCGCACGCCCGCGTCGTCGAGGAAGGGATGGAACAGCCCCATCGCGTTCGAGCCGCCGCCGATGCAGGCGACGCACGCATCCGGCAGCCGCCCCTCGGCCGCCATGATTTGCTGCCTCGCTTCCTCGCCGATCACCGACTGGAAATCGCGCACCATCGCCGGATAGGGATGCGGGCCGGCCACCGTGCCGATGCAGTAATAGGTGTTCTCGACATTTGCCACCCAGTCGCGCAGCGCCTCGTTCATCGCATCCTTCAAGGTGCCGGCGCCGGAGCCGACCGGCCGCACCTCCGCGCCGAGCAGGCGCATCCGAAACACGTTCGGCTTCTGCCGCTCCACATCGACCGCGCCCATATAGACGGTGCAGGGCAGGCCGAAGAGCGCACACATGGTGGCGGTCGCCACGCCATGCTGCCCGGCGCCGGTTTCGGCGATGATCCGCGTCTTGCCCATCCGGCGGGCCAGCAGGATCTGGCCCATCACGTTGTTCGCCTTGTGGCTGCCGGTGTGATTGAGCTCGTCGCGCTTGAAATAGACCTTGGCCCCGCCGAGCGAGCGGCTCAGCCGCTCGGCGAACCAGAGCGGGCTCGGCCGCCCCACATAGTCGCGCAGATAGCGGTCGAGCTCGGCCTGGAACGACGGGTCCCGTTTCGCCGCCCTGTATGCCTGCTCGAGCTCCAGGATCAGTGGCATCAGCGTCTCGGCGACGAACCGGCCGCCGAACTCGCCGAACCGGCCGCGCCCGTCCGGGCCGCCGCGCAGGCTGTTGGCCCCGCCCGGGCCAGCGGCTGGGTTGGGCGCCAAGGGCTTGTTCACTCGCTCTTTCTCCTGTCGCTCAAGCGTCTAGCGCAGCCGCCGCGCCAGGTCACGCGAGCGGCCGGGCCGTCACGGCGGCGTGGCCGGCGCGGATCGGCCTTGATATGGCACCCGGTGTGCCCGATACGATTTGGCAAACCCGTCCAGGAGAGCCGAATTTGCAACGCGACGATCCCCTGTCCGCGACCGGGGTCGCCACCAAGCGCCCAGTCCATGCCAATCTCACCGCGCCCGCGCTGGTGGCCGCATCGCTCCGGCAGGGCGAGGGGCGGCTGTCGGCGGACGGCGCGCTGATCGTTGCGACGGGTGTTCACACCGGCCGCTCGGTGCAGGACAAGTTCGTCGTCGACGAGCCGGCGTCGCACGGCGAGGTGTGGTGGGGCCGGATCAACCAGCCCTTGCCGCCGGCGCGGTTCGCCGCACTGAAGGCGCGCGTACAGGCCTATCTCCAGGGCCAGGAGCTGTTCACTCAGGATCTCTACGCCGGGGCCGACCCGGCGCACCGGATCGGCGTGCGCCTCGTCACCACCGGGGCGTGGCAGGCGCTGTTCGCGCGCAACGTGTTCATCCGTCCCGATCTCGCCGAGCTTCCGGGATTTGCGCCTGACTGGGTGATCCTGCACGCGCCGCATTTCCAGGCCGATCCGGCGATCGACGGGGTGCGCAGCGGCACCGCGATCGCGCTCTCGTTCGAAACCCGCACCATCGTTATCTGCGGCACCGAGTACGCGGGCGAGATCAAGAAGTCGATCTTCAGCGTGATGAACTGGCTTCTGCCGGCGCGCGGCGTGCTGCCGATGCATTGCAGCGCCAATATCGGCGCAGCGGGCGACGTCGCGCTCTTTTTCGGCCTCTCCGGCACCGGCAAGACCACGCTGTCCTCCGATCCGGGCCGGAAACTGATCGGCGACGACGAGCACGGCTGGAGCGAGGAGGGCGTCTTCAACTTCGAGGGCGGCTGCTACGCCAAGGTGATCAACCTCTCGGCCGAGGCCGAGCCCGAGATCTGGGCCGCCACCCACCGCTTCGGAACGGTGCTGGAGAACGTCGTCGCCGATCCGCGCGGCGTGCTCGACCTCGCCGACAAGACGCTCACCGAGAACACTCGCTCCTGTTACCCGGTCGAATACATCCCGAACGTCGTGCCATCGGGCCGCGGCGGACATCCGCGCAACGTCGTCATGCTCACCGCCGACGCGTTCGGCGTGCTGCCGCCCATTGCCCGCCTCACGCCCGCGCAGGCGATGTATCACTTTCTCTCGGGCTACACTGCCCGCGTCGCCGGCACCGAGAAGGGGCTGGGCGCCGAGCCGCAGGCGACCTTCAGCACCTGCTTCGGCGCGCCGTTCCTGCCGCGCCGGCCCGAGGTCTATGGGCGGATGCTGGAACAGATGATCGAGCGCCACGGCGCCGAATGCTGGCTGGTCAATACCGGCTGGACCGGCGGCGCTTACGGCACCGGCCAGCGCATGGCGATCCGTCACACCCGCGCCCTTCTGAATGCCGCGCTCGACGGCTCGCTCGCCCGCGTGCGCTTCCGCAAGGATCCGTTCTTCGGACTGGCGGTGCCCGAGCAAGCCCCCGGCGTGCCGCCCGAGGTGCTCGACCCGCGTCGGGGCTGGGCCGACCCGGCCGCCTACGACCGCAGCGCCCGCGAGCTGGTGCGCCGCTTCGAGGCCAATTTCGCCGCGTTCGAGGATGCCGTGGGCGAGGACGTGCGCGCCGCGGCGATCCGCGCCGCCGCCTGAGCGAGCCGGGCGTTGTTGCCGCCCGGGGCGGCTGCTATCCCGCCCCGCCGATGTCCGCGCCCGCCCGCATCCTGGTGATCCGGCTGAGCGCGCTCGGCAATGTCGTGCAGTCGCTCGGCGCCTTCGCCGCGATCCGCCGCCACCATCCGCGCGCCCACATCACCCTCCTCACGACCGCACCGTTCGCTTCCTGGCTCGCCGGCTCGCCCTACTTCGACGCGGTCTGGACCGACGAACGCCCGGACTGGTGGGACCTTCCCGGCCTGCTCCGCCTGCGCGCCCGCCTCCGCGCCGGGTGTTTCGAGCGCGTTTACGATTTGCAAACATCGGCCCGCAGCAGCCGGTATTTCCGTCTTTTTCCCCGGCACGCGCGGCCGGAATGGTCCGGCATCGCACGCGGCTGTTCGCATCCCGATGCCGATCGGGGGCGCGACCGGCTGCACGACCTGGACCGGCAGGCCGGGCAGTTGCGGGCCGCCGGGATCGCCGAGGTGCCGCCGCCCGACCTGAGCTGGACCGGCGGCGATGCCACCCGGTTCCGGTTGCGCTCGCCCTATGCGCTGCTCGTGCCGGGAAGCTCTCCCCACCGCCCCGGCAAGCGTTGGCCGGCGGCGGGCTACGCCGCGCTTGCCGCGGCGCTGGCGGACGAAGGGCTGCGGCAGGTCGTCATCGGCGGAGCGGCGGAGCGACGCATCGCCGAGACAATCGCCCGCGCCGCTCCCGTGACCGACCTGACCGGGCAAACGAGCCTCGGCGATCTTGCGAGCCTGGCTCGGGGCGCCGCGCTCGCCGTCGGGAACGACACCGGCCCGATGCACCTGATCGCGGCCGCCGGCTGCCCCTCGCTTGTTCTGTTCTCGGGCGAGTCGGACCCCGCGCTCTGTGCCCCGCGCGGGCCGCGCGTGGTGATCCTCCGTCAGGCCCCGCTGGCGGCGCTCCTCCCGGGCGTGGTGATCGCGGCGGCGCTGGAGCTGCGGAGGCCGCAACCGCAAGCCGCATCGGACGGCGACTGATCGCGCGCCCCAACCTCCCTGATTTTTAAGCATGTCACGGCACGCTGCGGCGCAATCTGCGTTTGACCGAGTATCAAGGGGGTGCCATCTATTCCGGACGGCAACGAGTCCAGATCGAAAAAGGTAATTTTGATTTTGCGGTGTACCTGGAGCGGATCGTTGGGGTTCGGGTTCCATGTCGGCCTCGGCTAGGAAGCCGCCAGGGAAAGGCCGCCGCGCGCCGCCGCGCCGCGCCGCTGCGCCGGTGAAGCCGGCGAAGAAGAAGGCCGCGCCCCCGCCGGCCCGCAAGCCGGCGGAGGAGGCACCCGATTACAGCATCGCGGCAGTGAACCGCGCGCTCGACCTTTTGGACGCGCTCGGCCGGATCGGTCCGGCCACGCTCGTCGACATCGCCGACGCCGCGAAATGCTCTCGCACGGCGACGTTCCGCCTGCTCCGCACCATGCAGGCGCGAGGCTTCGCGCTCCAGGACGAGGCGCGCGGCCTGTGGCGGCTCGGGGTCCGCTGGACGGCGCTCGGCCGGGCGGCGCGCGACCAGGGGGCATTGCCGGCCACGGCGCAGCCGCTCATGGCCGAGCTCGGCCAGGCGGTGGGCGAGAATGTCTATCTGATGGTTCGCCACAACCTGCAGTCCGAAACGGTGGCGGTGTTCCAGGCCGATCCTGCCCTCCGGGTCTATGCGGCGGTGGGCGAGCGGCGCCTCCTCCATGCGG
This sequence comes from Acetobacteraceae bacterium, assembly GCA_035685165.1. GTDB lineage: Bacteria > Pseudomonadota > Alphaproteobacteria > Acetobacterales > Acetobacteraceae > DATFDN01. The sequence continues at coordinate 51,770 of DASRBI010000001.1, read as the reverse complement.
GGGCGGGGCGGCTTTTGCTGGCCTACGCGCCCGAGCCGGTGCAGACGCAGCTGCTGGCGCAGAAACTGCCGCGCTTCACGCCGGCCACCCGCACCGATGCCGCCTGGATCGCCGCCGATTTGCCGCGCATCCGCACGCGCGGCTATCTGATCACGGCCGACGAGGTGCATCCGGGCGCGGTCTCCGTTTCGGCTCCGGTGCGCGACGCCAACGGCGCGGTGGTGGCGGCGCTCTGTGTCGTCGCGCCGTCGATGCGGATGCGCCCACCGCGCCCGCGCTCGCTGCTGCCGCAGGTGCTAGAGACCGCGGCCAAGCTGTCGGCCCTGCTCGGCGCCGCCGCATCCCCCGCCAAGCCGGCGGGCGGCAAGCCATCCGAAGGCCACTCCAATACAGGCGCCGGGGCGGGGCTGCGGCTCGCCTGAGCGGATCAGCCGCGTTTGGCTTCGGTGCTCAGAGCGGGCGGTCGGTGCGGTAGCGCATCCACGGCCGCTGCGGGTTCATGCCCGCGGCAACCCCGGCAGCCGCCGGCGCCCCCACTGCGCCGCCGCCGAACCGGATGCGGGACGGGCGGGCCGGCGCCGGCACGCCCTGCTGCGCCACGGTCTCCATTACGTGCCGCCTTGTCGCCGAGATCAGCCCGAGGATTAGGTAGTTGATCTCGTAATAAGCGGTGCTGAGCAGGCCTCCCGAGGTCAGCAGCAGAATCAGGCTGAGCTCGGTCGCGCGGGCAAGGTCGTAGGCCCATTTCAGCTCCGGCTTGCCGCGCGAGAGTTTGCGGATCCTACGCGTATGAAGAAATCCCGAGCCGACCATCCCGAGGAAGATCGCGAGCCCGGGGAAACCGAGATCGCCCAGCACTTCGAAATATACGCTGTGCGCAGCATGTGCCTTCGTGGTGTCGGGCTGGGCGGTCGGGATGAAGCTTAGCCGGTCGAACTCCGGCCAGAAATGCACCCAGACGTCCCAGTTCTGCACCGCGTAAAAGCCGCCGCCGATCAAAGGCCGGTCGAGCGCGATCAAGGTGCTGATCTTCCAGGCGATCACCCGGCCCATGAACGAACTGTCCTGGTCCGCCGTCTCGATCGTTTGCAGCCGCTCGGTGACCTTGGACGGGGAGAAGGCGATGATCCCGGCGCCGAGCACGCCGACCATGATCAACGCGAGGATCCGGCGGCGGCTGAAGAAGGCGACAAGAATTCCCATCAGCGCCATGCCGGCGAATCCGCCGCGCGAGCGGGTCGCCATGACGGCGCCGACGAACAAGAACACGACGACAAGACAGGCGATGCGGACCAGCTTCTCCTCGCTCTGCCGCCACAGATAGAAGACGAGCGGGATCGTCATGTCGATCAGCAGCGCGAACTCGTTGTTGTCGCCGTGGCCGGCGATCGGGCGCACCTGATGCGTGCCCCCGCTGAGGAAGAACAGCGTACCGTCCCACACCCCGGAGAACGCCATGCCGATGCACATCGCGAATACGAGCGAATGGATGCGAAGCCGGTCGGTCATCACCCAGGAAACCAGGCAGGCGAGCACGACCACCTTCATCAGCCCGTCCTGGATGAACCAGCCATGATCCCATGACCATGGGCTGACCGCCTCCGAGATCGTGCCGTCGATCAACAGGGCGATCATCAGGATCAGCGAGGCATCGAAGCGGACGCGTCGCTTCTGAGGAATCAGCAGAAACGCGCCGATGCCGATCAGTGCGAAAATCTTCTGGAGCGGAAAGCCCTTGAGCGGGTCGTACAAGGTCTCGCTCGGGCTGAGCATGGCTGACCAGGCCCACAGAATGATGGCGTTGGCCGGGGTGGCGAAGGCGAGCGGTAGGATGCCTACCATCGCCAATAAGAAACCTATGTTACGCATCGCGGCGCCACCCGCCGGTCTGGCGCGGGTCGATTCGGGCGAAGCGGGGCCGCCCCTGCGGCTGTGCGCTGGGGGGCAGCGGGTCCTTCACGATATAGCGGAACAGGCCGGTGCGGCCCGGATCGCTCCGACGGTCATGCTGGGCGACCCAGATCATGAGCAGCCAAAGGCCGATCAGGTCGAACATCAGAAGCAGCGTTTCCAAGCCCAGTCCCCCAGCCGCAGCCCGTTTCGCCCCGAGCCTTATCACAAGCTGGCGCGCTGTTGGCGAGAGAGTTCAGGCGGCCCGACGGCGAAACGCCCGTCCGGACGCAGGCCTCGCGGTTGCGCGCCGCAGCAATCGGGCTAAATCCGACCGGAGGAAGGAGGTCGGCGAGCGATGGCGGACAGCACGGCGGTAGCGGCGGCGGATCATGCGGCGCGACACTGGCGCTTCGGCGCGGCGGACAGCGTCATTCCGCCCGGCAGCGCGGCGCACTGTGAAATGTTCAGCCGCATGCTGCTCGACACGTTCAACCCCTACAAACCCGCCGTGATCGACTGGCCGGTGCTGGACGCCGAGGCCCGCCAGCGGCTCATCTCGTTGCCGATATGGGACATCGCGGTCCAGACCGAGGGCCGGGCGCGCCTCAGAATACTCTCGTTCGCGCGTCGCGTCACCGAGCCGACCCTGCGCCGGGCCTTCGACCTGATGGCCTTCGAGGAGGGGCGGCACAAGGAGGTTCTGTCCCACCTCGTCCGCGCCTATGGGATCGAGCTCGACCCCGAGCCCGACTATGTCGAACCGCGCGACCCCGAATGGGGCTTCATGGTCACCGGCTACTCCGAATGTATCGACAGCTTCTTCGCTTTCGGCCTGTTCGAACTCGCCCGCCGCTCGGGCTTCTTTCCGCCGGAGCTGGTCGAGACGTTCGAGCCGGTGATCCAGGAGGAAGGGCGGCACATCCTGTTCTTCGTCAACTGGATCGCCTGGTACCGGCGCAACATGCCGCTCTGGCGGCGGCCCTGGTTCTACCTGAAGACCCTCTCGATCTGGCTCTACCTGCTGCGTGAACGCATCGGGCTCGCCAAGGACGTGAGCGCGGGAGAAAAGGAGGACGCGAATTTCACCGTGCAGGGGGCAGGGGCGGTCGGTGCAGATGTGGGCGTCGCCGAGCTGATGCGGATCTGCCTCGCTGAGAACGAACGGCGCATGGCGGGCTACGACCCGCGCCTGAAACGGCCCACCACCGTGCCGCGCCTTGTGCGCTTCGCCCTTCTGTTCATGGGCGGCGCTCACCCAAGGACCGCGCCCGCGCCCGCCTGAGCTTCTATTGCCGCGCCGGCGCGCGCGGCCGACACTCCGCCGTCATCACGAACATCGAGGAGGCGATGGAAAAGCAGCACCAAGCGCCGCGCCTGCCGCTCGCTGGCGTCACCGTCATCGACTTCGGCCAGATCTTCCAGGGCCCCTATTGCACGCTGCTGATGGCGAAGGCCGGCGCGGACGTGATCAAGGTGGAACCACCCGGGCGGGGCGAGCCGCTGCGCGCCCGCGCCGCGCCGGGCAAGTCCGCGATCTTCTCCTTCGCCATGCTGAACGCGAACAAGCGGGCGATCACGCTCAACCTGAAATCGCCGCGCGGGCGGGAATTGCTCATCGAGATGGCGAAGCGCGCCGATGTGCTGCTCGAGAACTTCTCGCCCGGCACGATGGACGAGCTCGGCGTCGGCTGGGAGGTGCTGTCGGCGGCCAATCCGCGCCTGATCTACGCCACCGGCTCCGGCTTCGGCATCACCGGTCCCGACCGCGGCAACCTGGCGATGGATTTCACCATCCAGGCGGCCTCGGGGATCATGAGCGTCACCGGCCCGAAGGACGGCCCTCCGCTCAAGGCCGGCCCCACGCTCGTCGACATGATGGGCGGCATCCACCTCTACGCGGGCATCATGACCGCGCTCTACGAGCGGATGGCGAGCGGGCGCGGGCGGCTGGTCGAGGTGGCGATGCAGGAGGCGGTTTACTGCTCGCTCGCCTCGCCGATGGAGTACTACACGCGCACCGGCAAAATCCCGCCGCGCGTCGGCAACGGCCAGGCGGCGATGACCACCGCGCCCTACAATGCCTATCCGACGACGGACGGCTGGGTGGCGATCCATGTTGTCACCGAGCAGCATTTCCAAAATCTGCTCGGCGCGATGGGAAGAGAGGAGTTGAAGGACGATCCGCGTTTCGCCACCCATGATGCGCGGATCGCCAATCTGGAAGCCACGGACGCGCTGGTCTCCGCCTGGACGCGCACGATGAGCAAGCACGCGGTCGCGGCTGCCTGCAAGCGCGCGCGCATCCCGTCCGCGCCCGTGCGCGACGTGGCCGAGGTGATGGCCGATCCGCACATGCATTCGCGCGGCTTTCTGGAGCAGGTGACGCACCCGGATTTCGGGGCCTGCACCATGCCCACCACGCCCTTGCGCCTGCACGGCACCGACGTCGCGCCCGCCACGCCGAGCCCGGCGATCGGCGCGCATAACGACGAGATTTACGGCTGGCTCGGCCTCTCGCCCGCCGAGATCGCGCGCCTGCGCGCCGACGGCGTTATCTGACCGGTGTTTGCCTGTACCGGGCGGCCTAGTCCTGACGGCTACTTCCCGCCCTCCGAATAGGGAGAGCGGATCGTGCCGGTCTTGAAGGCCGGTGGCCAGAGCACGATCTCGGTCTTGGCGTCGCGGAATTGGTCGATACCGTTGCCCTCGACGCCTTGGAACTGCGCCTCCAGCACGCGCGGCTCGGCCCATTCGCCGTTCGGCCCGAATTTTATGTCACCCACGATGGTGTGGAACGTGTTGGTGCGGAGGACGTTCGCGAGCTTCGCCTGATCGGTGCCGCCCACCGCCTCCACCGCCTGTGCGATTACCTGCAGATCGGCATAGGCGAAGGGGGGCAGATAATAGCCGAGCGCATCCACCCCGGCGGCGGCGGCGCGGGCCTGGTATTTCGCCAGAAAGTCCATTGCCTCCGGCGTCCGCAGAGGGCCGATCGGCAGCCAGAAATCGTAATCGACGATCCCGTTCAACAGCGGCCCGAGCTGCGTCTTGATCGCGGTCGCCTGCAAGCCGACCATGCCGCCGCCGAACATGCGAACCGGCAGTCCCACCTCGTGGGCGGCGCGGATCATGCCAACCGTATCGGGCGGATAGGAGCCGACGAACACCAGATCGGGATGAGCGGCGGCGATCGCGCGCACGATCGGGGTGTAGTCCGCTGTCGTCGGCGGATAGGTTTGGTCGTAAACGACCCGGAACCCGTATTTCCTAGCCGCCTGCCGCGCGCCTTCCAGCGCGTTCTTGGAGAACTCAGCATCGGCGCCGACCAGCGCCACGGTCTGCGGCTTCGGGTTCTGCTCTGCGGCCACGGCAAAGAAGCCTTCGCCGAAGCTTTCGGCGGGGTTGGCGCCGCCCGCCGGGATCATCGCGAAATAACGATCGTAGTGGAACTTGCTGTTCACGTCGAGCGCGAACAGGCCGATCAGTGTCAGGTGCCGCTGCATGGCGATCGGCATTGCGGGCGCGACGAGGTTGGTGCCGTTGCCGCCGATCAGCAGATCGACCTTATCGACGTCGAGCAGCTTGGTGACGATCTGTGGCACCAGCGCCGGGTTGCTTTGATCGTCGTAGTAAACGAGCTTCACCTTCCGCCCCAGCAGGCCGCCCTTGGCGTTGATGTCCTCCTGCCAGATCTGCATGGCGAGCAGCGCCGCCTTGCCGTTCGGCGCCAGCCCGCCGGTCAGCGACATGTCGAAGCCGATGGTGAAAGGCTCGGCGGCGCGCGCGGCGGGCATCGCGAGCAAGGCGGCGAACGCAGCCGCGGCAAGGCCGCGGATCGGAAAGCGCATGGCGGTTTCCTCCGCCGCCTAGTGCTGCGCGTCTTGGTAGGGCGAGCGCAGCTCGCCCGACTTGTATTCGGGCGGCGCCAAGATCACTTCGGCCTTGAGAGTCTTGAATTGATCGAGGTCATGGCCCTGCACGCCTTGGAACTGCACTTCCAGCACGCGCGCCTCGGTCCATTCGCCATTCGGCCCGAACTTGATCGGCCCGGCGACGGTCTGGAAACTGTGCGTTCGTAGATAATCCGCCAGCTTGTCGTCGTCGATGCTCTTGGTGCCGTTGATCGCATCCGCCAGCACCTGCATGTCGGCATAGGCGAAGGGCGGCAGGTAATAGCCGAGCGCATCGACCCCCGCCGGGCCGGCCTTTGCCTGATACTGCTTGAGGAATGCCAGCGCCTCGGGCGTGGCGAAGCGGCCGACGGGGAGCCAGAAATCGTAATCCACGACGCCATTCAGCGCGTCGCCCAACTGCGTCTTGATCGCGGTCGATTGCAGCCCCACCATGCCGCCGCCGAACAGGCGTGTCTTGAGGCCCACCTCGCGCGCCGCGCGCAGCATCCCGACCGTATCGGGCGGGTAGGAGGCGACGAAAACGAGGTCGGGGTTGCTCGCCTGGATCGCCCGCAGGATCGGGCTGTAGTCGGTGGTGGTGGGCGGATAGGAGCGGTCATAGACGATCGTGTAGCCGCCTTGCTTGGCCAGCTCGCGTGCGCCGTCCAGCGCGTTCTTGGGGAACTCGGCATCCGCCCCGACCAGCGCGAGGCGCACCGGCTTCGGCTGCATCGCGCCCGCGACGGTGAAGAAGGGCTGCGAGAAGCTCTGCCGCGGATGCGGGCCGCCCGTGGGGCTGATCGAGAAATATTTCGGGTAGTGGAACTTCTCGTTGACGTCGAGCGCCAGGAGGCCGAGGAAGGTCTTGTTGTGCTGCATCACCACCGGCATCGCGGGCGCGACCATGTTGGTGGCGTAGGCGCCGATGACGAGATCGACCTTATCGACGTCGAGTAGCTTGGTGTAGATGCCCGGCACCTGCGCCGGGTTGCTCTGGTCGTCGTAGTAAACGAGCTTCACCGGCCGCCCGAGCAGCCCGCCCTTGGCATTGATGTCGTCCTGCCAGATCTGCATCGCCAGCAGCGCCGCCTTGCCGTTCGGCGCCAGGCCGCCGGTCAGCGACATGGAAAAGCCGATCGTGATCGGTTTCGCCTCCTGCGCCGGGGCCGGCCGCGCGAAAGCAATTCCGCCGGCCAGCAGGGCGGCGGCGGCAAGCAGGCGGCGTCGGCGCATGGGCGGCTCCTCCGTGTTTTCGTTCGCTGCCGCACTTTAGGGGGCAGAGTGGCGCCGATTTCAAGGCCGGTTGAAGCCACGCTTGCGAGGTGTATATGAGGCCGAGTCCATACACATCGGGGCTCTGATGCGGACGAACATCGACATCGACGACCAGTTGCTGGCCGAGGCGCAGGCGGTCACCGGCCTTCCGACCAAGAAGGCGGTCGTCGAGGAGGCGCTGCGCCGAATCGTCAAGATCGACCGTCAACGCAAGGCGCTGAAGGCGATGCGCGGGATGGGTTGGGAGGGTGATCTCGACGAGATCCGGCGTCCGGGTCCGCTGCCCTGATCGTCGTCGACAGCTCGGTCTGGATCGGTCGGCTACGCGGCCGCGATACCGTGGCGGTGCGGAAGCTGGAGAGGTTCAATGACGAGGACGAGATGCTGCTGCTGGGCGATCTCGTCCTCATGGAGCTCTTGATGGGCGCCCCTGATGAGGCCGCCGCCGTTCGCTTGCGAGAGGCGCTGCAGCCGTTTCCCGTTGTGAAGATGATGGATCGGGAGATCGCCGAATCCGCCGCACGCAACTATCGCACTTTGCGCCGCTTCGGCAAAACGATCCGCGGCTTGGTCGCTCTGGTGATCGGCACCTACTGCATCGTCCACGATCTCCCGCTTTTGCACGACGATCGGGATTTCGAGGCCATGCGGCGTCACCTTGGGTTGCGGGTTGTCTGAATGCCCAATCCCGCCGCCTGGCTGAAAGTGTGCCCTGAAGGCCTCTACTGCACGCCTGGCGGTTTCTTCATCGACCCGACGCGGCCGGTGGAGCGGGCAGTCGTCACCCATGCCCATTCCGACCATGCGCGCCCCGGGCACCGCCATGTGCTCGCGACCGGAGAGACCCTTGCGCTGATGCGCGCACGGCTCGGCGAGGATGCGGCCGGCGCGATGCAGTCCGTGCGCTATGGCGAGGAGCTGCGGCTGGGCGAGGTGACGGTGCGGCTGGAGCCGGCCGGGCACGTGCTCGGCAGCGCGCAGGTGGTGATGGAGCATGCCGGCTGCCGTGCAGTGGTGAGCGGCGACTACAAGCGGACGCGGGATCCGACCTGCGCGGGGTTCGTGCCGGAGCCGTGCGACCTGTTCGTCACCGAGGCGACCTTCGGCCTGCCGGTGTTCCGACACCCGCCGCCCGGACGGGAAATCGCGCGGCTCTTGCAAAGCCTCGCGCTCTTTCCCGAGCGCACGCACGTGATCGGCTGCTACGCGCTCGGCAAGTGCCAGCGGGTGATCGCGCTGCTGCGCGAGGCCGGATGGGACGGGCCGATCTGGATCCACGGCGCGCTGCTTTCGCTATGCGCGGTCTACGAGGCGTGTGGCGTGCGGCTCGGCGATCTCCGCCCGGCCACGTCGGCTGCCAAGGCGGAGCTGCAAGGTGCGCTCGTGCTCGCTCCGCCCGCTGCGGTGGACGACCGCTGGGCACGGCGGCTGAGCGATCCAGTGGTGGCGATGGCTTCGGGCTGGATGCGCGTGCGTCAGCGCGCCAAGGCGCGCGGCGTCGAATTGCCGCTGGTGATCTCCGACCACGCCGACTGGGATGAGCTGAACGCGACGATCGACGAAACCGGCGCGCCGGAAGTTTGGGTGACGCACGGGCGCGAGGAGGCGCTGATCCATGCAGTGGGGTTGCGCGGCATCAAGGGCCGCGCGCTGCGGCTGCTAGGCTACGAGGAGGAAGAGGAGGCGGCGGCGTAGGGCCTCGAACCGAAATTCCGGCGGCAATGCATTCGAGCGCCTGATCGACGTGCATCTGATTGGGTGTGGGCACCGGAACCACCTCACGGCGGCCGCAACATGCTCGGGACAAACCGGTCGTCCGATCGGGTCTTCAGCCCGTCGGCGAGGGAGAGGCCGAACAGGCCATGCGCGACGAAGCCGCGTTCGCTCATTTCGATGAACAGGCGATCGTAATGCCAATCGGTAAGCAGGCCGAGCGCATACATCGGATGCGCTGTCCTCCAGCCGCCCTACGAGACGAACCCAACCTCCCGCGCTGCCTTCGCATAGGCCGCGCGCCGCGACGGCGGCACTTTGTGCCGGCCCGCCACCCGCTCCAGCAGCATCCGTGCATCCGCCTCCATCCCGGCGCGCAGCGCGCAATCGAGGAACAACTGCTCCAGCACGTCCTGCTGGGCGTGGCTGCCGCCCATGCGGTGCATCCCGCCGAGCGCGGGGCGCATCGCCGCCACCGCCGCCCCGTACTCGCCGCGCCCGCGTGCCAGCACTGCCTCGCACACCGGCAGCGCGTAGCGCGCCACGAGCGCGGGCGTGTCGCCTTCGCCGCGCGCATAGTCGCGCATCGCCGCCAGCATCCGCTCGCCCGCCGCGAAGCGGCCGGTGGCGGCGAGCGCCATCATCCAGTGCGGCAGGGTGAAGGCCGAGGCGCAGTCGCCGATCCGCGCCTCCGCCTTGTCGGCGATCTCCGCCCAGCGGTCGCCCACATCCACGCCGCGCAGCGAGAGCCGGAACAGCATGGAGGCGCCGTTCTGGATGTCGATGTAAAGATCGGGCACGGCGCGCGTCAGCGGCGCGTCGAGATCGCGAAACTCGTGATCATAAAGCGCCAGCACGCGGGCGAAGTCGCCGCGTTCGAGATGAAACATCGCCTCGTGCCAGTAGAGATGATGGCGCACATTGTTGGCGCCGTCCCAATGGGCGCGGAAGGCACCGATATGCGCGATCCCCTCGGTGACGCGCCCCTGCATCTCCATCACATGCGCAAGCCCGTGCGCGGCCCAGAGATCGCCTGGATCGACGTCCAGTGCCGCGCGCCCGGCAAGCTCGGCTTCCAGATAATGCCCGCATTCCTCGTGGGCGAAGCAGCGGCAGGCGAGCAGCGTTCCCCAGGCGGGCAGCGCGGCGCTCCAGCGCGGCTCGACGCGCAGGATCGAGGCGAGCATCATATCGGCCCGCCCGGTCCAGAAATGCGCGTAATGCGCCAGCCGCAGCGCCAGCACGTCGTGCGGATGCTCGGCCAGGATCTGCTCCCAAATCGCGATCGCCTTTCCAGTGCGGTTCGCCGCCCATGCCTCCAGCGCGGCGATGTGCGCCTGCTCGCGCGCGGTGGCACCTGCCGCGCAGGCGCGGGCGGCGCGCGCGCAGTCGGCGGCGAGCGTGATGTTCGCGGCGGCGAAGCTCAGCATCAGCATGTAGCCGCGCATCACATGCGCCATGGCGAAATCCGGATCGGCCGCCGCCAGCGCGGCGAGCCGCTGCGGCATGTCGGCGCGGAACGAGATATATCCCTCCACCGCGCGGTCGAACGCAGCCGCCGCTTCGGCGCTCGCGGTGGTTAAGTCGAGGCCGTGCGCGTCCTTGTGCATCAGGCTGGCTCCTTTCGGCTGGCGTCGCCGCGCTCCATCCGCATCCAATCGAGCAGCCGCGCGATCACCCGCCGCGTCGGACTGGCGAGGTCGAGCGCCAGTGCCTCCTCGATCTCGTAGAAGCGCAGCCCTTCCAGCTCGCCCGATCCGGCCAGTGTGCCGCTGACACGCTCGGCGGAAACCACCAGGAACCGCGCGTCGAACCGCACCGGCCCGCCCGGCGTGATCAGCCGGCAGATATAGAACAGCCCGTCGAGCGCCGGCGGCGCACCGAGCGTGAGCCCGGTCTCCTCCTCGAGCTCCCGCGCCGCCGCGATGGCGAGCCCGTGCGCGAGCGCGGGCGAGGCCGAGCGTTCCAGCCGCGCGCGCGTCGTTGCATTCAGCGGCGATGCGCAGGGCGCGCCCATGTCCTCTTCATCCACGCTGCCGCCGGGGAACACCAGCCGGTTCGGCATGAAACGGTGCCGCGCGCCGCGCACTCCCATCAGCATCTCGGCGCCCCGGGCGCTGTCGCGCAGCACGATCAGGCTTGCCGCATGGCGCGGCACCACGGGCTCATGCAAGGTCGAACCCCCGCGAGCGCAGCCAAGCGGCGAAGCCGAACCGCTCGGGCACCGAAAGCTGGCGCGCCAGATTCTCGCTCCAGCCCGCGCCCTCCTTGGGTCCGTAGATGTCGAGGTTCTTGAGCGAAGTCGCCGCCAGCGGCTCGCGCGCGGCGCGGCGCGCGTCGTACGCCGCTACCTCTTCCGCGAGCCGCGAATCGTCGTAGCGTTCGCGATGCACCACCACCGCTGGCGGCAACCGCATGGAAACGGGGCGGCGGAACGCCGGCCAGCCCACCGTCAGCCCCGCCACCGGATAGACCCCCCGCGGCAGGCTGAGCAGCGGCGCGACGCGCTCGATATGGCTGCGGACATAGCTGATCGGGCAGGTGCCGAGCCCGGCCGCGTCGGCCGCCGCCATGAACGCGCCCATCGCCAGCGCCGCGTCGACGGCGGTGTTGAGGAACGTGTCGAGGTTGTTGTTGGCGTGCTCCAACTCGTGCAGCGAACAGAGCCTCTGCCCGCGCCGCATGTCGCCGCAGAACACCAAAAACACCGGCGCGGTCGCGATCCAGTCCATCGTGCCGATCCAGTCGGCGATGCGTTTGATGCGCGCGCGGTCGCGCATCACCACGATCGAGTATTGCTGCAAATCGGACTTGCTCGGCGCCGATTGGGCCGCCGCCAGCAGCGCGTCGAGCAGCGCGTCGGGCACGTCCTGATCGGTGTAGCGGCGGGCGACGCGCCGGTCGAGCAGCGCACGTACCGGCTCGGGCAGCTCGGGCGCCGCCATCTCCAGCCCGAAGCGGGCATTCAGCGTTTCGCTCATGGCCCGAGCCTTGCCGAGCCCGGCCGGAGGCGCAAGGCTGCGCCACGATTTCGGGAGGAAACGCAATGCCGGCGCCGTACGCCACCCATCGCGCGCAGATCAAGGCGATCCTGACCGGCTGGGGAATGCCCGAGGAGAACGCCGAACCCACCAGCGAGATCCTCGCCTGGGCCGATCTGCACGGCGTCGACAGCCACGGCATCTCCATGCTGCCCGGCTATGACCGGCACCGCCGTAACGGGCGCATTCGGCTCGACGCGCGGCCGGAGATCGTGCGCGAGACCCCGGTTTCGGCGCTGGTGGATGGCGGCGGCGGCTTGGGCCACGTGCCGGCCAAGTTCGCGATGGAGATCGCCATCCGCAAGGCGCGCGCCGCCGGGATGGCGGCGGTCGCGACACGCAACTCGGCGCATTTCGGCGCCTGCGGCTTTTACACGCTGATGGCCGCCGAGGCCGGGCTGATCGGCATCGCCTGCACCTCGGCGGCGGGGATCCAGGTCGCGCCCACCTTCGGCAAGGCGGCGCGGCTTGGCACCGATCCCTGGTCCTTCGCCGCGCCGAGCGCGGACGGCGCGCCGTTCCTGCTCGACATGGCGACCACCACGGTCGCGGCCGGTCGCATCCGCAACAAGGCGAACGAGGGCCTGCAATGCCCGCCCGGCTGGGTGCTGGACGCGGAGGGACGGCCGAGCACCGATCCGCTCGCGGCTCAGAAGGGCGGCACCCTGACCTCGCTCGGCGGCTCGCCCGAGAACAGCAGTTACAAAGGCTACGGGCTCGCCGTGATGGTGAACATCCTCGCGGCCTGCCTTTCCGGCTCCACGCTGATCACCGATCCGCTGCACACGAAGAAGCCCCAAGGCCAGGACATCGGGCATTTCTTCCTCGCCCTCGACCCCGGAATGTTCCGCGACCCCGCTGATTTCCAGGCCGATGTGCGCCGCTTCCTCGGCGACCTCCGCGCCACCCCGCCGGTCGATCCCGCCCAGCCGGTGATGGTTGCGGGCGACCCGCAGCGAAAGATCGCCGCCGAGCGGATGAAGAACGGCATCCCGGTCGGCCCCGGCCTCTTGTCCCAGGTCCGCCAGATCGCCCAAGCCGCCGCCGCGCCCTGGTTTCTGGACTGAGGACCGCGCCTCAACTCCCTCGCCGCCCTCGGGGCGGAGAGGGGCGGGGTGAGGTGGGGGCGCGGGCACGCGCAACCGATTTGCCCCGCCAATCGCGTCCCCCGATACTCTCGGTCCCCACTCCGAGGACCGCATGGCCTTCCTGACCGAACCCGAGCCCGAGCGCGGCGCCGTGCTGCCGGTGCTGCCCGGCATCAGTCGCATCGTCGCCGCCAATCCGGGCCCGATGACCTATTACGGTACCAACACCTATCTTATCGAAACGAACGACGGTCTCGTGGTGCTCGACCCCGGCCCCGAGAACCATCCCGAGCACGTGGAGGCGGTCCTGCGCGCGAGCGGCGGCAAGGTCGATCTGATCCTTCTCTCCCACACGCATCACGACCATCTCGGTGCCACCGCCGCGCTGAAACAGGCGACCGGCGCCCGCACCGCCGGGTTCCGCCAGCCGGCCGACAAAAGCTTCGCGCCCGACATCGCGCTCGAGGACGGGGCCGAGATCGCCGGCATGGTGGCGATCCACACCCCGGGCCATGCGTCGGACCATATCTGCTACGCCATCTCCGACCATCAAGGCCGCGCGGTGCTGTTCTCCGCCGACCATGTGATGTCGTGGAACTCCTCGGTCGTTTCGCCGCCAGACGGCGACATGAAGGCCTATTTCGCCAGCCTTAAGCGCCTGCTCCAGCGGAGCGATGATTTGTTCCTGCCCGGCCACGGCCCGGCGCTGCCCGACCCGCGCAAGCTCACCCGCGCGCTCTTGTTTCACCGCATGGAGCGCGAGCGCGCGATCCAGCTCGCGCTGGTGAAGGGCCCGATGAGCACCGCCGCGCTGCGCGCGAAACTCTACGCCCAGCTCGACGAACGGCTGCAGCGCGCCGCCGAGCGCAGCGTGCTCGCGCATCTCTTGAAGCTGGAAGCCGAAGGCAAGGTCCGGCGCGAGGGCGAGGCCTGGCAGGCGGCCTGAGCGATGCAATTCCACCTCAACGGGTTCCGGCCCGGCAATCCGGAAACCGCCGAGCCGGTCCCGCCCTACGATTCGCCGCGCACGACCGACGCGCTCCCCGCCGATGTCGATGTCCTGATCGTCGGCTGCGGGCCGGCGGGGCTCACGCTTGCCGCGCAGCTCGCCATGTTCCCCGAGATTCGAACCTGCATCATCGAGCAGAAGCCCGGTCCGCTCACGCTCGGTCAGGCCGACGGCATCGCCTGCCGGACGATGGAGATGTTCGAGGCGTTCGGGTTCAGCGAGCGCGTGATCAAGGAGGCGTACTGGGTCAACGAGGTGACGTTCTGGAACCCCGACCCGAACGACCGCGCGCGCATCGTGCGCAGCCGCCGCATCCAGGACACCGAGGACGGGCTTTCTGAATTTCCTCACGTGGTCCTGAACCAGGCGCGGGTGCATGATTTTTATCTCGATGTGATGCGCGGCTCGCCGACCCGGCTAGAGCCCGATTACGGGCGCCGCCTGATCGGGCTTGCGGACGAGGATGATACGCTGACCGCCCGCATCGAACGCCTCGATCCGGCGCACGCAGGTGAGGTGGAGAACGTACGCGCCCGCTATGTCGTCGGCTGCGACGGCGCGCGGAGCGCGGTGCGCGCGGCACTCGGGCTCGCCTTGCGGGGCGATTCCGCCAACCTCGCCTGGGGCGTGATGGACGTGCTCGCCGTCACGGATTTCCCCGACATCCGCCGCAAATCGGTGATCCACTCGGCTGCCGAGGGCACCGCGCTGATCATCCCGCGGGAGGGCGGTTATCTCGTGCGCCTTTACATCGAGCTCGACCAGCTCAATCCGAACGAGCGGGTCGCGCACCGCAACATCACCAGCGAGGATCTGGTGGCGGCGGCGCAGCGCATCTTCCGCCCTTACAGCCTGGAGGTGAAGGAGATCGCCTGGTGGTCGGTTTACGAGATCGGCCAGCGGCTCTGCGACAAGTTCGACGACGTGCCGGAAGCCGAGGCAGCGGACCGCTTCCCGCGCGTGTTTATCTGCGGCGACGCGTGCCACACGCATAGCCCCAAGGCGGGACAGGGAATGAACGTGTCGATGCAGGACGGGTTCAATCTCGGCTGGAAACTCGCCTCCGTGCTGCGCGGACGTTCCGCACCGCGCATCCTGCACACCTATTCGGCCGAGCGCCGCGCCATCGCCCACGAGCTGATCGAGTTCGACCGCAAGTTCGCCGCAATGTTCAGCGCGCCGCCCAGGGATCCCGCTGACCCCGCTGCCGAGGGGGTCGACCCGGCGGAGTTCCAGCAATATTTCGTCCGCCAGGCGCGCTTCACCGCCGGGACGGCCACCCGCTACCGCGCCTCGATCATCCAAGGCGAGCCGGCGCATCAGCATCTCGCCCGAGGCCTTCCGATCGGGATGCGCTTTCACTCCGCTCCCGTGATACGCCTAGCGGATGCCAAGCCGGTTCACCTCGGCCATGCGGTCAAAGCGGACGGCAGATGGCGCCTCTTTGCCTTTGCCGCCGCCGAAGACCCGGCGGCCCCATCCTCGCGCATTTGGAAACTGTGCGCGTTCCTCTCCGACTCGCCGCAGTCTCCGGTCAGGCGCCACACGCCTCCCGGCGCGGATATCGACTCCGTCATCGACGTGCGCGCGGTGTTTCAGCAGGATCACCGCACGCTGGCGCTGGAGGCGTTGCCCGCAATCCTGCTGCCCTGCAAGGGCCGCTACGGGCTGCGCGACTACGAGAAAACGTTCTGCCCCGATCTAAAGAGCGGTCACGACATCTTCGATCTGCGCGGCATCAACCGCACGCAGGGCTGCATCGTCAT
This sequence comes from Acetobacteraceae bacterium, assembly GCA_035685165.1. Lineage (GTDB taxonomy): Bacteria > Pseudomonadota > Alphaproteobacteria > Acetobacterales > Acetobacteraceae > DATFDN01. The sequence goes on along the minus strand of DASRBI010000001.1, from coordinate 36,092 downwards.
CGTACGCCCGGACCAGTATGTCGCGCACGTGCTGCCGCCCGATGCCCATGCCGAGCTAGCGGCGTTCTTCGCCGGTTTCATGCTGTGAAAAGAGCGGCGTCGATCGCCTCCTCCACCTCGCGCAGCCGGTCCTTGCCGAAGAATATCTCCCCGCCCACGAAGAACGTGGGCGAGCCGAACGTGCCGCGCGCGACCGAGGCCTCGGTATTGCGTATCAGCCGTTCCTTCACCTCCGGCTCCTCTGTGCGCGCGAGCAGGCGTGCGCCGTCGAGTCCCGCCGCGTCGATCGCCGCGCGCGCGACCTCCGGTTCGTCCATCTTCCGCCCCTCCTCCCACATGGCGCGGAACACCGCCTCGACATAAGGCGCGAACACGCCCTCCATCTCCGCCGCCACCGCCCCGCGCATGATCAGCAGCGTGTTGACGGGGAAATGCGGATTGCGGCGAAAGCGCGTGAGGCCATGGCGGCGGATGAAGCGCTCGGTCTCGATCTGCTGGTACTCGCCCTTGTTGCGGATGCCGCGCAGCGATTCGGCGGGCGAGCGGTTGTTGGTCAGCTTGAACACGCCGCCGAGCAGCACCGGCACGTACGCGAACCGCGCGCCGGTGCGCGCCTCGATCGCCGGGATCACGGCGTGGCTCAGATAAGCGTTCGGGCTGCCGAAATCGAAATGGAACTCCACCTTCGGGATCATCGTGCTCACCACGGTTCGGCGTATGGCCGGAGATCGGCCTCGAAGGTCCAGGCGTCGCGCGTCTGGCAATGCAGCGCCCAGTAGGCGGCGGCGATCGAAGCCGGCTGCATCAGCCGGTCGGGCGCGCGCAGCCGCTCGGCATCCGGCCCGGACCGCTCGGCGATGCGCGCGCGCACCCAGGCGGTATCGACGCCGGAATCGATCACCAGATGCGCGACATGGATGTTGCGCGGCCCGAGCTCGCGCGCCATCGCCTGCGCCAGGGCGCGCAGTCCCGCCTTGGCGGCGGCGAATGCCGCATAGCCGCTGCCGCCGCGCAGGCTCGCCGTCGCGCCAGTGAAGAAGATGGAGCCGCGCCCGTGCTTCAGCATCGCCCGCGCCGCCTCGCGCCCGGTCAGGAACCCGCCGTAGCACGCCATCTCCCACACCTTGCGGAATACTCGCTCGGTGGTGTCCAGGATGGGGAAATTCACGTTGGCGCCGACATTGAATACGCACACCTCGAGCGGCGCCAGCGCGTCGGCCTCCGCGATGAAGGCGGCCACATCCTCCTCCCGGCGTGCATCGAGCGAACGGCCGACGCAGCGCCCGCCGGCCGCCTCGATGTCGCGCACGAGTGGCGCCAGCTTCTCGCCGTTGCGCCGACCCGCGAGCACGACGAAACCCTCCGCCGCGAACCGGCGCGCGATCGCAGCGCCAATGAAATCGCCTGCGCCGATCACCACCGCCGAGGCATGGCGGCCAGCGCTCGTTTCACGCGCCATCTTGCGCCCCCGTTTCCGACCGGCGGAGCTTGCCTGTGGCGCGGCACGGAGTAAATCCGGGCTGTGGCATCACCGCGCGCTTTTTCCCCCTTCGTCCACGCCGTCCTCGCCCCGCTCCACGGCCGGCAGCGGCTCCTCGCCGCCGTGCTCGCTGGCATCGCGCTATGGCTCGCCAATCCGTTCGGGGTTCATGCGCTGGAGCGGGTGATCATTGCCTGGGACGGCGGCGTGCTGCTGTTCCTGATCCTCGTGCTGCAACTCATGTTCTCCGAGCGCCTTTCGCGGATGGAACAGGACGCCGAGGCGCAGGAAGCGGGCGAATGGACCGTGTTCACGCTCACGCTCGCCGCCATCCTGCTGAGTCTCGGCACGATCTTCACCGCCTTCACCGGGCTCAAAGATCTCCCGGCCTCGGTGCAGAGCGGGCGGGTCGCGCTGGTCGTCATTACGCTGCTGCTCTCGTGGCTGATGACGCACATCACCTTCGCGCTGCGCTACGCCCACGAGTATTACGGCCGGGGCGCTGACGGTAGGCTCGACGGCGGGCTCAACTTCCCCGGCACCGAGCGTCCCGATTATCTCGACTTCGCTTATTTCGCCTTCGTGCTCGGAATGACCTTCCAGGTCTCTGATGTCGCCATCACCGCCCGCACGCTGCGCCGGCTCGCGACGCTGCACGGGCTGGTCGGGTTCCTCTTCAACACCGTGATCCTCGCCCTGGTCGTCAATCTCGCCGCCGGACTGGTCTGATGCAGCCAATGGACGTGCTGTCATTCTGGTCCGCGGGCCAACCGGGCGCGCCGTGCGGCGCCTGGTTCAGGCAGGATTCGGCCTTCGACGCCGCCTGCCGCGGCAAGCCGGAGGCGTTCGCCGCCGATCCCAGGCGCGTGCCCCCGCCGGCGCCGCGACCACGCGCTCGGTCGCGCCAGCACCCCGGAGGAAGTCGCCTTCCTCGCTGGCGGCGGAGCTGGGTTCTGGTCGATATGGCGAAAATCCGGCACGCCGGCCCGGAAGACATATGACCGACGATACCGATCCCGCCGGCGCGCCGGGCTACCGCCCGAAGCTTGTGGAAGCCAAGCGGCGCTGGGCGCGCGACGGCCGCCTGCTCACCGGCGAACACGCCGATCCCGCCCGCGATCGCTTGCCGCCCGGACAGGTGCTCGTCCGGGACTGGCCGGTGCTCGATCTCGGCGTGCAGCCGAATGTAAACGAAGCCAAGTTCCGCCTTGATATCGACGGCGCGGTGCGCCGCCCGCTGAGCCTGCGGCTCGACGAGTTCATGGCGCTCCCGCAGACCGAAATCGTCTCCGACATCCATTGCGTCACGCAATGGTCGCGCTACGACAATCGCTGGACGGGCGTCGCCGCGCGCACGCTGCTCGCGCTCGTGGAGCCGAAGGACGAGGCGCGGCACGTCGTGTTCCATTCCCACGACGGCTACACGACGAACATCCGGCTGGATCAGTTTGACCAGCCGGACGTGCTGCTCGCCCATTCGTGGAGCGGCGCTCCGCTCACGCGCGAACATGGCGGCCCGGTGCGTCCGGTCATTCCCCGGCTTTATTTCTGGAAGTCCGCCAAGTGGATCCGCCGGGTGGAGATCGCCATTGCCGACCGGCCGGGGTTTTGGGAGCAGCGCGGATACCACAACAACGGCGATCCCTGGGCCGAGGAGCGGTATTCGTGAGCGGGCGAGGGGTTATCGCCCGAGCAGCCAGAACAACAGAGTCAGCACGACGCTCATCAGGATGCAGGTCGTGATCGGCGCGTAGAAGGTGAACCCGCCGCGCTGCACCACGATGTCGCCGGGCAGGCGGCCGAGGCCGAGGCGGGCGATGAGCGGCCAGAGCACGCCGATGGCGGCGATGACGAGGCCGATGACGATCAGCAGGCGCGACATGGGATCAGAGGCACGGGGCAGCCAGCAGCTCCGGGGCGATCTTGCGTGCCTGCCATTTGCCGTCGCCGAGCCCGCCTTTCCAGACCCCGTTCTCCACCACCACCTTACCGCGCAGCATCGTCAGGCACGGCCAGGCTTCCATCTGCCGCCCTTCCCAGGGCGTGTAGTCGGCCTCGTGCAAATCGGCGGCACGGATCACGCGCCTATCGGATGGATCGAGAATGCAAATATCCGCATCCGACCCCGCGGCGAGCGCGCCCTTGCGCGGATAGAGCCCCATGATCCGCGCCGCATTGGAGGAAACCAGATCGACGAAGCGGGCGAGCGTGTAGCCGCGGCGGCCGACCATCTCGGTGTACATCAGCGCGACGCGCGGCTCGACGCCGGCATTGCCCCCTGTGGTGTCGTCGATCCGCCGCCCCTGGATCTTCTGCTTGAGCGTGCAGCAGATCTCGTCGGTGGCGACGCAGTTGATCGACCCGTCGCGCGTGCCGGCCCAGAGTTCGGCTTGGTCGGCGGCGGATTTGAGCGACGGGTATGTGTGGTAAATCTGGCCGTTCGGACGGCGGTAATCCTCGTTCGTGTAGAGCATGTACTGGTGCAGCGACTCGCCGTAGATCGGCACGCCCCGCGCGCGCGCTTCGCGGATCGCCGCAACGCCCGAGGCCGCCGAGACGTGCATCATGTAGAGCGCGGTGCCGGGCACCATTTCGGCGAGCCGGATCACGCGCCGGAAGGAGATGTCTTCTGAGAGCGTGTTGTGTACTTCGGCCATGTTCTCGAAGCCGGTCCGCTCCTCGCGAATCAGCTTCTCGTACATGTGCATGACGATGTCGTTGTCCTCGGAGTGGATCACGCCGAGGCCGCCCGCGGTGGCGAGCACCTTGAACACCTCCCAGATATCGCCAAAATCCACCATGCGGCCCTTGCGGCTCGGCGTGATGTCGGTGGTGAAAATCTTGACGGTGGCAAAGCCGGCGCTGATCGCTTCGGCCAGCTCGGGAAAGAGCCGCTCCGGCAGCGCGCCTTCGACCATCATGTGCTGCGCGTAGTCGCACGCCGAGTGGCCGCGCCAATCCGCCTCGCGCTTTTCGATTGCGGCCTGCACGGAAGGACCGTCCAGAACGCGGGTGAAGTCGATCACCGTGGTTGTACCGCCGTGCACCGCGGCGCGGGTGACGATATCAGGCGGGTCGGTGAGGCCGGCCGTGCCGTCCGGGTTCGGCAGGAACCATTTGCAGTGCACGTGCGGGTCGATACCGCCGGGCATGACGATCTTGCCGGTGGCGTCGATCAGCCGCGCGTTCTCAGGAAGCGAGATCGAGTTCGGGGCGGCGACGGCGGCGATGCGCTCGTCCTCGATCAGCAAGTCATAGGCGCCGACGCCCTGCGGCGTGACCACCGTGTCGCCGCGCACCAGTGTCCGGGCCATCTCGGTCGCTCCGTCTCTCGCGCGGCCAGTTTGGGGAAGGCGAGGGCGCGAGGGAAGGGGTCACGCCAGGACCGAGCCGGGGAGCAAAGCGGGCCTAGGCGGCCTTCTGAACCTCCTGCAGGAAGGCATCGGACTCGGCCTTGAGCGCCTGCGCCTCGCGCGCAAGCTCGCTCGCGGTTGCGAGCACCAGCGCCGCCTCATCGCCGGTGCGCGCGACATCCTGCCGCACTTCCCCGACGTGATGGCTGACCTCGGTCGTGTTGGCGGCGGCCTGCTGCACGGCCTGGGCGATCTCCTTGGTCGCCGCGCTCTGCTGCTCCACGGCGCCGGCGATCGCGGTCGCGATCTCGCTCATGCGCGCGATCGTGCCGCCGATCGAGCGCAGCGCCTCAACCGCCTGCCCGGTGGCGCCCTGCATCGCGGAGATCTGCGCGCCGATCTCCTCGGTGGCGCGGGCGGTTTGCGCGGCGAGGTTCTTCACCTCGCTCGCCACCACGGCGAAGCCCTTGCCCGCCTCGCCGGCGCGCGCCGCCTCGATGGTGGCATTGAGCGCCAGCAGATTGGTGCGGCCCGCGATGTCGCCGATCAGCCGCACCACGTCGTCGATCCGCTGCGCCGCCTGGGCGAGCCCGCCCACCGAGCGGTCGGTGGCCTCGGCCTCCTGCACGGCCTGCGAAGCGAAGCGCGCGGAGTCAGCCACTTGACGGCCGATCTCGGCGATGGATGCGGCAAGCTCCTCGGCGCCCGCAGCGGCGGCCTCGACGCTCCCCGACGCCTGCTCGGAGGCGCGGGCCACCGCTTCGATGCGCGCGCCGGCATCGCGCGCGACGCCGGTCATCCGTTCGGCCGTCGCCGTCATCTCGTAGGCCCTTCCTTCGACGCCCTGCGCGATGGCGCCAACGGTCCCCTCGAAGCGGTGAACGAGCGCCGCCTGCTCGGTGGCGCGTCGCCAGGTGAGCATCGGCCCGACCATCGTGCGCGCGCGGTCGCGGATCGCCGACACCGACACATCGAGCGTCTCCGCCCCGAGCACGATCCGGCAATGCCGCGGCAGCGCGGCGGCATCGGCGGCGAGCGCATCGCGCAGCGCCGGCGCTTCGGCAAGTGTCGGCAGGCTGTGACCGATGCACTGTTCGGGCGCCACGGCGAGCGAATCGCGCACAAGGCCGAGGATTTCGACCCCCGCCGGATTGACGTAAGTGACCGGCATTCCTTCGGCGGCGCTCGCCGTCATCACGCCGAGCGGAAGCTGCTCGATGATCTGACTCCGCACGAAGGCATCGCGCACGGCGCCGCGCAGTGTCTCCAGCGCCGCCGCCATGCGGCCGATTTCGTCGGTGCGGCCCGAATAGCCGAATGCGGTCTCGGCATCGCCCTCGGCGAGCCGGGCGACCGTGCGCGCCATCGCCGCGATCGGGCGGGCGACGGCCCGGGTGGTGAGCCAGCCCGACAGCACCAGCACGAGGGCGATGCCGCCCGCCAAAAGGACCACAAGGCGCTCGGCCTCCGAGGCGGCGGTGGCCGCTTCCTGGCGCGCATCCTCGGCGGCGCTCGACTGGCGTGCGGCGGCCGACCAGATGGCGGAGCCGAGATTATCATCTTGCTGCTGAAGGTCGCTGGCGACGAACGCCGCGAGGTCGCGGCTCTGCGCGATCAGCGCCTGCGCCGCCTTGATGATGGCGTCGCCAAATCCCTGGGTCATGCGCGAATCTGCCACGATCCCGTCGGGTAGCTTGAGCTGCTGGAGCTGCGTCATGGCCCGGCCCGCCTGCTCGGCATCGTCGCCCACGTCGTTGGCCGCACCGAGGTTGCCGGTGGCAAGGAAGCGCAGCACCGCATTCTGCAGCGAATCCATCGCGAGGCGATAGGCGGTGAATTGCGCGCGCGCCTGCCCGAGCACGTCGCCGCCCGCCCGAGCGGCTGTAGCGGCGTCCTGAGCGCTGCCCGTTACGGCGGCAACGCCTCCGAGGCTTGCCTCACCGTCCGCGAGCTCCTGGCCGAACGTCTTCAACGCGCTCTGATAATCGGGGATCACATGCAGCAAGCCGCGGTCGCGGGTGTGCAGCACCGCCTCGCGCAGCCCGGCTTCCTTCTCGAGCGCCTGCAGATAGCCCTCCACCCGCGGCACCACACCCTGCGCCTCGCCGGCGGCGGTGAGCGCGTCCTTCGCCTCGCTCGCCTGGGAGCGGGCGCGCTCGATCAGGTCCTTGAGGCCGGTTGCGGCCTCCTGCCGCTGAATCTCCCGGCCGATCACGCGCAGCTCGTCGGCGGCGCGCTGCGCGTCGGCGAGGCGCTGGACGTTCTGCGCCGCCTGGGCGGCGGTCTCTTGCAAGTGCGTGAGACGCTGCAGGCTGGTGCGGGCGGTGATGCCGAGGGCGGCGAGCAGGAGCAGCGCCAGCCCGGCGGACAGGCCGAGCTTGGCACCCACGGAGAGATTGCGGAGATGGCGCATGGGCCCGCAACCTGCCCTGCCGCGGTTAATCGCGGGTTAAGGGCGTGCGCCCAGTTATTCCGTCAGCGGCGCAGCAGCAGCCTGCGTATTTCGGCGGCCGCGACGCGCGCCCGTTGCCGCAACCCCTCATCCCCGGCGCTGCTCACCGGATGCTCGATCACCGCGAAAGCGTATCCCGCGAACCCGAGCACCCGGGCCATCAGCTCGGCGGCGCTGACGAACCGCATGGTCATCACGGCGGCGGCCGGAACACCGAGGCGCTCGGCAGTTATCGCGTCATGCAAACTGCACGACGAGCAACTGCCTCAGTCGCCGATGCCGGTCACGACAGCGTCCCAGCCCGCGATCTCCGCCACGATCGCGGCGTCCGCCGGGGCGCTGTAGTTCGACTTCACCCGCGTGACCACCTGAGACACGCCGAGCTCCGTCCGCAGCATGCGCTCCAGGTGCGTGAAGAACCCCTTGGTGCCTTCCTTGCCGTTGGAGATGAAGCCGACCGTCTTGCCTGCCAGCGAGGCAAGCCGCTCGGCCACAGCACCGGTCTGCGGCGCAGTTTCATTGGTAGGATCTAGAACCTGTAGCACCATGCTCCACCCTAACCTTTTGCTCGAACGGCACGCTCATCCGGTTGTCGGGCCGCAGTCAACACAAACCCCGATCGGCAAAGTGACGGCGCGGCTCTTGTGGCCGAGCCAGGGCGGGATCACCGCTCCGAAGCCGCCGGCCGGGCCGCCCGCCGCGATCACCGGCAAATCCTCCGGCCGCTCCATCGCCGCATACACGGTCTCGCCGCGGTCGCGCACCACCGCGCCCTTGCCGACCCCGGCCCACTCGCTGCGCTTGATGCGCGCGCGTTCGTGGACGAACCGGGCCACATCGGCCTTGCTCCAGCCGGCACCCTGCAGGTGCTCGCGCAACTGTTTCGGCACCACGATCGCGTAGTTCCCGGCCCAGATCGAGTAATGGCGCATGTTGGCGCGGATCTCGGCGGCGAATGTCTCCAGGATTTCCTCGGGCGCGATGGTCCACTCGTTCATGATCTGCCGCGGCGCTTGCGCGGCCATCACCGTCACCGCCGAAGCCCCCGGCGGGGTGCCGCGCATGACCGAGAGCGGCGTCCAGCTCGTGTCCTCCTCGTCCTCGGCGATGCAGTAGGTGAACTTGCCCGGATGGCCGAGCGTGGAACGGTCGATCCCGCCGGGGCGCACCTCCAACAGGTTGATGAGCGCGAGCCGCAGCGCGCGCCCGATCACCGCCGTCGCGCGGTCGCTGTTGGCGAGCGCGTTGAACGTGCCGCTTGCCCCGATCTCGCGCCGGATCGGCCCGTTCAGCACCACGAGCACCGCGCAGCCGCCGGTGGAGGCGGTTGCGCCGTGCAGCAGGAACGGCTCCTGCAACATCGCTGTGAACGCGGCGAGGACGACCGGGAAGTGCATCGGCAGGCAACCCGCCATCACGGCGTTCACCGCGAGTTTCTCGGCGCTCACCGCCACCCCGCGCACCTTCTCGATGCCGACCAGAGCATCCGGCGGGGTCATCGCCCATTCCAGGCAGGCGGCCACCGTCTCTGCCGTCGGCGGGACCACCGGAAGCCCGTCTGTCCAGCCGTTGGCGTGGAACAGCTCCTGGGCCGCCCACACGTCTTCGGCCTCGTAGCGCCGGGAAAGAAGCTGCATCGGCCCAGTCTGGCGCAACCGACGTGCCGCGCAAACCGGGCTTGTATTTGTCCGGACAATTGTGCGAGGGTGCCCGCGCCATGTCCCAGCCGGCCTATCTTCGCATCCTGCACGCCCTTCGGGCGCGGATCGCCGCCGGGGAGTGGCGGGTCGGGGACCAGATCCCGACCGACGAGGAGCTGATGGCGCTGTTCGGCGTCAGCCGTTTCACGGTTCGTGCCGCACTCGACGTGCTGGTGGCGGACGGCGTGATCAAGCGCTACCGTCGGCGCGGCAGCTTCGTGGCCGCCCGGCCGGACGGGGCGAGCGCCTGGATGCTCACCTCGCTCGACGATCTGGTGATGCACGGCTTTCCGACCGAGCCGATCCTGCTTGACGTGGCGTTGCTGCCCTGCCCCGAGCCGGTCGCGGGTGTGCTCGGGCTGGACGCGGCGGCGCCCGCGCTCCGCATCCGCGCGCTGAGAACCGCCGACGGTGCGCCCTACAGCCACTCCGTTATCCACATCCCGGAAGCCTTCACACGGAACTTTCCGCCCGATTGGGAATCCCGCGTCAGCACCGAGCCGTTCGTCTCCCTGGTGGCGAACGCCAACGCTTTGCCGGTGCATCGGGCGATCCAGGTGGCGCGCGCGGTTGCCGCCGAGGGCGAGGCGGCGGCGATGCTTCAAGTGACCGCGGGGACACCGCTGCTTGTGCTGGAGCGCACCTTCCACAGCCGCGACGGCGTGGTGCTGGAACACGCCGAGATCGCCTGCCGCCCCGACCGTTATCGCCAGATCATCGAATTCCGCAGCACCAATGCCGCGACGAGGGAGGATTCATGCTGAGACGCACACTGCTCGCCTCGCTGCTCACCGCGCCCTTGCTCGCGCGCGCCGCCGATGAGGCGATCGTCGAGGCGGCGCGCAAGGAAGGCGCGCTCGCGATGGCCGATTCCGCCCCCGGTGAGAACTTCCAGAAGTTCATGGCGGCGTTCAAGGCGAAATACCCGTTCCTGGAGGTCGCCAACGGCTTCTACTCCGGCCCCACGGGCCGCGTACTCGCGCGGGTCAACGCCGAGATCGATGCCAAGCGCCTCAGCTTCGACGTGATGCTTGCCGCCAACCAGGCGGCCTGGATCGACATGACCCGCCAGGGAAAGATCGCGCGCTACGAGTCGCCTGAATATCCCGCTTATCCGTCCGGCGCGAAGATGGACGGGTATTGGGCCGCCGCGCAGGCGATCGGGGTGATCCCCGTTTACAACAAGAACATGCTCGCCCCGGCCGACGCGCCGAAAACCTGGCTCGACCTGCTCGCGCCACGCTTCGCCGGGCGGAAGATGGCGATCCAGAACGCCGCCGCCGGCACGCAGTTCAACTGGAGCTACCTGCTCACGCAGCGCCTCGGCGCGGATTACGAGCGGAAGTTTGCCGCGCAGGAGCCTGTCGTCATGGCGACCGGCGCGCAGATGACCGATGCCGTCACGCGCGGTGAAATCCTGCTCGCCGCCGCGCTCGATCACTGGCGCGCCTTCACGCCGGAGGCGAAGCAGGCGGGCCTGGTCGCGGTCTTTCCCACCGAGGGCGTGCCGATCACCACCGCGCCGGTCGGCATCCTTGCCGGGGCGCCGCATCCGAACGCCGCCAGGCTCTTCCTCGACTTCATGCTGTCCGAGGAGGGACAGGACCTGCTCGATACCAAGCTCTACGGCATGTACTCGATGCGCGCCGACGTGCCGCCGCCGCAGGGAGAGCCGACGCTCTCCGAGATCCACCCGCTGCTGCCCACTGACATGGAGGCTTACCTCCAGGCGAGCCGCGAGTTCCCGCAGCACTTCCAGGGGCTGTTTCATTGATCCTTGGGCGGCGCATCCGGCCGGAGGCGATGCTCGGCTTCGTCGTCACCCTGTGCGTGGCGACGCTCGTGCTGCCGCCCTTGATCGCGGCCGCGGTGGCCGGATCGTCGGCCGGTTTCACGCCGCTGCATGAGCCGGGGATCGTCGCCAACACGCTGATCTTCGGCGCCGCCACCACCATCGCCGCGCTGCTGCTCGGGGGCGGCTTGGCGCTGGCGCTGGCGCCCGGCGTGCCGGGACGGGCGATGCTGGAGCGGCTGGTCGTGATGCCGCTCTATTTGACCCCGCTCTTGACCGCGATGGGCTGGAACTGGCTCGCCTCGCCGCGCAGCGGGCTTGTCAATCTCGTGCTGCACGAGACGCTCGGGTCGTGGGCGACGATCAACATCGTCTCGGTGCCGGGCGTGGTGGCGGTCAGCGCGTTCGCCTTCGCGCCCTTGCCGTTCCTGCTGATCTCGGACGCCTTGCGTGCGCTTGATCCGTCGCTGCTCGAATCGGCGCGCGTGCATGGGGCTTCGGCGGGGCGCGTGTTCCGCCGGATCGTGCTGCCGCTGTTGCAACCCGCCGCGCTGGCCGCCGCGCTGCTTGTGTGCGTCGAGGCGGTCGGCATGTTCAGCGTGCCGGCGGTGCTCGGCCTCCCCGCCGGGTTCAATGTCGCCACCACGCAGATTTTCCAGTTGCTCGAGAACTATCCGCCCCGCATCGCCGAGGCGACCGCCTGGGGCGTGCTGCTGCTCGGCATCGCGGCGGTGCTGACGCTCGCGCAGGCGGCGCTGCTCGGACGGCGCTCCTTCGTCACCGTCACCGGCAAGGCGTTTCGCCCGGCGGCCGGACGTCCGCGCGCGCCGCGCGGCCGTGCCGCCTTTGCGCTGCTTTATGTCGCGCTTGCCGCGGTTCTGCCGCTTTTGGCGCTGCTGTGGGCTGCATCGTGCGAATTCGTGCCCGCGCGGCTCGGGCTGATGCGCTTCACCTTCCAGCACTTCGCCTTCGTGCTGAACCAATATCCGAAAACCTGGCTTGCCGCCGGCAACTCGGTGCTGCTCGGGGCGCTGACCGGCTGCCTCGTCTGCGGCCTCGGCCTGGGCGTGAGCTGGGTCGTTTTGCGCGGCCGCGGACGCGGCGCGCAGGCGCTTGATCAGCTCAGCATGATCCCGCTCAGCATGCCGGCGATGGTGTTCGCGCTTGGGCTGCTCTGGGTCTATGTCCGCGTGCCGCTGCCGATCTACGGCACCGCGCTCATTCTGCTTATCGCCTATTCGACCCACTATCTGCCGTACGGCGTCCGCACCACCAGCGCCGCGCTGCGGCAGTTGCACCCCGAACTGGAGGAGGCGGCGCGCGTGGCGGGCGCCTCCTGGATGGGCGCCATGCGCCGCATCACCTTGCCGCTGCTGCAGCCGACCATCTTCGCCGCCTGGGTGCTGCTGTTCATCATGGCGATGCAGGAAGTCAGCTCCTCGATGCTGCTCTACACCAGCCACAGCATCGTGCTGTCGGTCGCCGTGTTCGATCTGTGGGAGAACGGCAACCCGAGCGACGTCGCCGCCCTCGGCTTCGTGCAGCTCGCCGCGAGCTTCATCGTCGTCTCCGCCGTACTCGCGCTGCGCCAGCGCCGGGGGCTCGCGTGACGCGGCTTGGCTCGCTCGGCGCGGTGGCGGCGGAGGGGCTTGTGGTCGCGCACGGCGCGGTGCCGGCGGTGCGCGGAATCGGCTTCACTGCCGCGCCGGGCGAGTTCCTGACGCTGCTCGGGCCGAGCGGCTGCGGCAAGACGACGACCCTGCGTGCGATCGCCGGACTGGAAACGCCGCGCGCGGGCCGCATCGCGATCGGCGGGCAGAAGGTGTTCGACGCCGCCGACGGCGTTGATCTGCCACCGGAGCGGCGCGGCCTGGCGATGGTGTTTCAGTCCTACGCCATCTGGCCGCACATGACGGTTTTCGAGAACGTCGCCTTCGGCCTGCGCGCGCGCGGCGTGCGGAAGGCGGCGCTCGGGGATGTGGTGCGCCGCAGCCTCGATCTCGTCGGACTGGCCGATTTCGCGAACCGGCCGGCGACGCGTCTCTCGGGCGGCCAGCAGCAGCGCGTGGCGCTGGCGCGGTCGATCGCGGGCGATCCCGCCGTGATCCTGCTCGACGAGCCCTTGTCCAATCTCGACGCGCAGCTTCGCCTCGCGATGCGAGCCGAGCTCAAGTCGCTGCAGCGCCGCCTCGGCCTGACCGCGATCTATGTGACGCACGATCAGGAGGAGGCGCTGGCGCTGTCGGACCGCATCCTGGTCATGCGCGAGGGGGCGATCGCGCAGGCCGGTACGCCGCAGCAGATTCTGGACGCGCCCGCCTCGCGCTTCGTCGCCGCCTTCATGGGCGTCCGCAACATCCTGCCCTGCATCGCCGAGCGCGGCGGTGGCGCGATGACGGCGGTGCTGAAAAATGGCGTGCGCCTGCCGGCCCGCGGCGACGGAGGCAGCTTCGTCTGCTTTCGTCCCGCGAGCGTCCGGCTGTCGGCCGCGCCGGAACCGGGCGCGCATCCGGCGGAGGTCGCCGCGGCCACCTGTCTCGGCGATATCGTCGAGTATGAGCTGCGCTGCGGCGAGGTTGCGCTGTCCGCGCGCGAGCTGAGTCGCCGCGCGCTTCCCCCGGGGACGCCGGTGTTCTGGCGCGTCGATCCCGACGACTGCTTCCTGCTTGCTGATTGAAGGACCGAGAGATGACGGTGTCCATCCAGCACGCCCGCTCCGCCAACCGCACGCTCCGGATCGTCTGCCCGAACGGGCATCTCGGCTTCGCGCCGATCAAGACGGGAAGCTTCGCAATCGGGCTTGCCTCCGAGCCCGACCTGATCTGCGCGGACTCCGGGTCATGCGACATCGGCCCGGGACCGCTCGGGGCAGACGTTTCGTGCTCTCCGCTGGCGTGGCAGACGCACGATCTGGAGCACATGCTGCTCGGGGCGCGGCGCCTGGGAATACCGATGATCATCGGCTCGGCAGGGGATACCGGCACGAACAGCCGCGTCGATCTTTACGTCAGGATTATCCAGGAGCTTGCCCGCAAGCACGGCTTGCCAAAATTTCTGGTCGGCTGGTTCCACTCGGAACTCGAAAGACCGACGCTGGCGGCGCGACTCGAGGCGGGCGAGACGATCGACGGCCTGGACGGCCGCCCTGCGCTTGACGCCGCCACGCTCGCGGCAACCGACCGCATCGTCGCCGTTGCGGGGGTGCATCCCTATATCGCGCTGCTCGACCAGGGCGCGGAGGTCATCATCGGCGGGCGAAGCAGCGACTGCGCCATATTCGCCGCCCCTGCGATCCGTGCCGGCTTTCCTGAATCGCTCGCCTACTACTACGGCAAGGTGATGGAGTGCGCCTCGTTCTGCGCCGAGCCCTATGCCGGCAAGGAGTCGATCCTAGGCGAGATCACGATGGAGGACGTGAAGGTGACGGCGATGCTGCCGGCGCAGCGTTGCACCACCGCCTCGGTCGCGGCCCACGCGATGTACGAGCGCGCCAATCCGTTCTACGAGCACGTGCTGGGTGGCACGCTCGACATGACCGCGTGCGTTTATGAGCAATACGACGCACGTACCTGCCGCATCACCGGCCCGCGTTTCGTGCCGGCGCAGGACCTGCGGGTCAAGCTGGAAGGCGCCGGCAAGCTCGGCGAGCGGTATCTTGGCTTCGTCGGCGTCCGCGACCCCTATACGATCGCCAATATCGACCGGGTGATCGCCTGGGCCCGCGCGCAGGCGCGCGAGCAGTACGGTGAGAACGGCTACGAACTGCACTATTCTGTTTACGGGCGCGACGCGGTGATGGGCGAGCTGGAGCCGCTGCGCGACCGCCCGGGCCATGAGCTTTGCATCGTCGTGCAGGCGATCGCGCCGACCAAGGAGAAGGCGGAGGAGGTCTGCATGACCGGGTTGCGGCAGATGTTCTACGCGCGGCTGCCGCAGGTGAAGGGCACGGCGGGCGGCGTCGCCTTCGCGTTGGACGAGGTGCTGCCGGCGAGCCCCGCCTATCGCTGGACGCTCAACCACACGATGCGCGTGGACGACCCGATGGAGTTGTTCGAAACCGGTCTCGTCGAGGCGGGGGTTTGACGCGGATGCCCGCGCAGCGCCTGTTCGACCTTGCCAAGACGATCCGCAGCAAGAACGCCGGGGTCGATCGCATCACCTTCGACGTGATCTTCCCCGACCGCGCCACCTACGAGCGGGTCCGTCACGCGGGCGTGCTGTCGCGCGAAGCGGTTTGCCGCATCTTCCACATTCCGCCCGAGCGCATCAGCGATCATGTGGCGTTCGATCCGGCTTGCGCCATCAAGTTCACCATCCGCCGGACAATCCCGAGCGGCAGCCCGGGCGATGCGGATGTGTTCGGCAGCCAGCAATACGGGCCGCTTCTGGATGTGATGGTGCCGGAGTGACCTCACGAAAAAGCCCGCCGGATCGCTCCGGCGGGCTTCGGTTTCGCTGGCGAGATCAGACGGAGTAGTACATCTCGAACTCGACCGGGTGCGGCGTGTGCTCGAAGCGGTACACCTCGCTCCACTTCAGCTCGAGATAGCTCTCGATCTGGTCGATGCCGAATACGTCGCCCGCGAGCAGGAACTCATGATCGCCCTCGAGCGCGCCGATCGCCTCGCGCAGGCTGCCGCACACGGTCGGGATGCCTTTCAGCTCCTCGGGTGGCAGGTCATACAGATCCTTGTCCATCGGGTCGCCCGGATGGATCTTGTTGCGGATGCCGTCGAGCCCCGCCATCAGCATCGCGGCGAAGGCGAGATACGGATTGGCACCCGGATCGGGGAAGCGCACCTCGACACGCTTGGCTTTCGGGCTGGTCGCATACGGGATGCGGCAGGAGGCCGAGCGATTGCGCGCGGAGTAGGCGAGCAGCACCGGCGCCTCGAAGCCGGGGATCAGCCGCTTGTAGCTGTTGGTCAGCGGGTTGGTGAAGGCATTGAGCGCCTTGGCGTGCTTGATGATGCCGCCGATGTAGTAAAGCGCCGTCTCCGACAGGTCCGCATAGCCGTTGCCGGCGAAGAGCGGCCGCCCGTTCTTCCAGATCGACTGGTGGACGTGCATCCCCGAGCCGTTATCGCCATAGATCGGCTTCGGCATGAAGGTCGCCGTCTTGCCGTAGCTGTGCGCGACATTGTGGATGCAGTATTTGTAGATTTGCAGATGGTCGGCCATGCGAACCAGCGGGCCGAACTTCATGCCGAGCTCGTGCTGGCTCTGCGCCACTTCGTGGTGGTGCTTCTCGATCACCACGCCCATCTCGCCCATCGTGGACAGCATCTCGGCGCGGAGGTCGCTTTCGGAATCGACCGGCGGAACCGGAAAGTAGCCGCCCTTTACCGTCGGGCGGTGGCCCATATTGCCTTCCGGGTAGTCCTTCAGCGATGCCTGCGGGCCTTCCTGGCTGTCGAGCTGGTACATCCCGTAGTTGCCGCCGACGCCGAACTTCACGTTATCGAAGATGAAGAACTCGGCCTCCGGCCCGAAAAAGGCAGTGTCACCGATGCCCGACGATTTCAAATACTGCTCGGCCTTCTTGGCGGTGGACCGCGGATCGCGCCCGTAGGGCTGTCCCGTCGAGGGCTCCACAATGTCGCAGAACAGGATCAGCGAGGGCTTGGCCGCGAACGGGTCCATCGTCGCGGTTTCCGCGTCCGGCAGCAGGATCATGTCGCTCTCGTTGATCGCCTTCCAGCCGGCGATCGAGGAGCCGTCGAACATGATCCCGTCGCGGAACGTCTCTTCCTCGATGGTGGAGACGTGCTGCGCCGTGTGCTGCCACTTGCCGCGCGGATCGGTGAACCGCAGGTCCACATATTCGACGGAGTGCTCCTTGAGCATCTCCATCACCTTGCCGACGGCATCACCGGAATTCGCCATACTTCAACCCCCAACTCCTTGTTTCGCCGCCCTCGCGGCTTTGTGTGCCGGCCCGTTTAACCCCTTCCCCGGCGGGCCGATAGCGGGAATCCATCTCAGATCGCGTCCACCCCGCGCTCCCCGGTGCGGATGCGGATCACCTCCTCCACCGAGGAGACGAAGATCTTGCCGTCGCCGATCCGGCCGGTGCGGGCGGCGGTCATGATCGCCTCCACCGCGCGCTCAACAACGGCGTCGTCGCAAACCACCTCGATCTTCACCTTGGGCAGGAAATCGACGACGTATTCGGCGCCCCGATAGAGTTCCGTGTGTCCCTTCTGGCGGCCGAAGCCCTTGGCCTCCACGACCGTGATGCCCTGCAGCCCGACTTCGTGGAGCGCCTCCTTCACCTCGTCCAGCTTGAAAGGCTTGATGATTGCCTCGATCTTCTTCATGCCGTCGCGTCCGGCGGGCCGGACCTCCCGTGCAAAAGTGCATACGCCGTGCCAGCCCCTAGCAGGCGCCAGGGCCGGGGGGAACCGGGGTGGCGAGCCTATCGGCTGGGCGGCCGGGGGCTCAGCCTGCCTGCGAAACGGGCAAATCACGTTGACCCACCGAGGGGCGGCGGATACTGCCCGCCGGCCCCCTCGTCACAATACGGAGCCCGTCCGAGGTGAAGCCCGCCAACAGCCTGCTCTCCGGTCTCGGCACCACGATCTTCACCGTCATGTCGGCGCTCGCCGCCGAGCACGGCGCGATCAACCTGGGTCAGGGCTTCCCCGACACCGACGGTCCCGCGGACATCATCGCGGCGGCGGCCGCGGCGCTGACCGACGGGCGCAACCAGTATCCGCCGATGCCGGGAGTGCCGGAACTGCGCCGCGCGGTGGCGGCGGCCAATGCGCGATTCTACGGGATCGAGGCCGAACCGATGACCGAGGTGGTCGTCACCTCCGGGGCGACCGAGGCGATCACCGCCTGTCTGATGGCGGTGCTCGAGCCGGGCGACGAGGTGGTGGCGATCGAGCCGCTCTATGACACCTACCTGCCGGTGATCCGCCTCCTCGGCGCGGTCCCCCGGCTGGTACGCCTGACGCCGCCCGGCTGGGAATTGCCGGACGCCGAGCTGGCGGGGGCGTTCGGCCCGCGCACCAAGGCGATCCTACTCAACTCGCCCATGAACCCCATCGGCAAGGTGTTCACGCTGGCCGAGCTTGGCCTGATCGCCGATCTGGTGCTGCGTCACGACGCCTTCGCCATCTGCGACGAGGTGTACGAGCATCTTATCTTCGATGGCGCGCGCCACGTGCCACTGATGACCCTGCCCGGGATGCGCGAGCGCACCATGCGGATCGGCAGCGCCGGCAAGACCTTCTCGCTGACCGGTTGGAAGGTCGGCTATGTCACGGCGCCCGCGCGGCTTGCCGAGATCGTCGCCAAGGCGCACCAGAACCTGACCTTCACCACGCCGCCCAACCTGCAACGGGCGGTCGCCGTCGGGCTCGCCAAGGACGACGCCTATTTCGCCGAGCTGGCGGCGGCCCTGCAATCGAAGCGCGACCGGCTCTCGGACGGGCTCGCCGCGCTCGGGATGCGCGTGCTCCCGACGCGGGGCACGTATTTTGTGACCGCCGACTTCACGCCGCTCGGCTTCCCGCTGGACGACGTGGCGTTCTGCCGCCACATCACCGAGCACGCGAAGGTGGCGGCGGTGCCTGTGACGGCGTTCTACGACGCGCCCGATCCGCCGCGAAACTATGCTCGCTTCGCGTTCTGCAAACAGGACCATGTGCTGGACGAGGCGATCAGACGGCTGCGCGACCACTTTCGTATACGCAACAGCGCCGCGGCGCGTTGACGGCGGGGGGCTGATCGTCCAGAAGGCGCGCCAGTTCTCGGTGGCGGGCGTAGCTCAGTTGGTAGAGCGCCAGGTTGTGGTCCTGGATGCCGTGGGTTCGAGTCCCATCGCTCGCCCCACCCGCCGTTTGCCATGACAGCCCCTATCCCCGGCCTGTTCGGCCTCGTGCTCGCGGGCGGCGCGGCGCGACGGCTGGGCGGCGGTGACAAGCCGCTACTCGATGTGGGCGGGCAGACGATGCTGGAGCGCGCGCTCGCGGTGCTGCGGGCGGAGTGCGCCGCGGTCGCGATCAGCGCCAATGGCGACAAGGCACGCTTCGCACGGTTCGGCGTGCCGGTGCTCGATGACGGTCCGTTTGTCGGGCGCGGTCCGCTTGCCGGCGTGCTTGCCGGGCTCGACTGGGCGGCCGGGCAGGGCGGCACGGTGTTGCTTACCCTGCCGGGCGATACGCCGTTCGCGCCGCTCGGACTCGCGCGCAGGCTCGGCGCCCCACCCGCTTGCGCGGCAAATGGCGGACGCTCCCATTTCCTTGTCGCCGTGTGGCCGGTGGCGGCGCGCGAAGCGCTGCGGCGTCGCCTCGCCGGAACAGGGTCCGTCGCGGCCGGTGCGTTCGCCGCCGCGATCGGCATGCGCCCGGTCGATTTCCCGGCCGAACCCGATGATCCGTTCCTGAACGTCAACACGGCAGAGGACCTGGCGCGGGCACGTTTGGGCGTTCGCCGCCGGTAAACGATCGCGCGTCAAACGAGACCGGCCGGGAGCTGGCCTCGGACCGGCCAACCAGGAGGCCAAGCATGAGAAGGCATGGCTAGCTCCCGTTCATAGTGATCGTGACCATCGAAATCAAGATCATACGGAGGAAGCAACGGGAGCGGTCCAGGCGGCGTCGACCGTCCGGACACCCGGGAGTTTACACCGCCATGGCGCGCTTCTGGAACGCGCGGCCGACGCGGGCGGTGGCTTCGTTACCGCCCGAGACGACCCGTACGCCCTCCGCGATCCGCTCCACCACCGTCTCCGGCGTGCAGCCTTCCAGGAACGCGATCCCGTTGCGCCGGCACGCGGCGAGGATCCGCTCGCGGGCGGCGCGCATCTCCGGCGGATAGGGGAAGCGTTGCACCTCCACGTAGCCGAGCGCGAGGCCGAGATCGCCCGGTCCCATCTCGGCAAAGGCAAGCCCGGGCACCGCGAGAATCTCCTCGCAGTTGGCGACGCCTTCCGGGCTTTCCAGCTTCACGCCGAGCATTAGCTCGCCCGCCGGGTTGAGCGGCCAGGGATCGGCGCGTGCGAAATATTCCTGGTCGGACAGGCCCCAAATCGGCGCGGCGGTATGCTCCGATCCGCGTCCGCGCGTGCCGTAGCCGAGCTTGCCCGCGGTCTCGGTCTCATGCACGCGCGCGCCCTCGAGCCGCGCCCGCGGCGAGGGCAGGGCGGGATCCACCCCGATCTGCTGGTGCGGATAGCGGCAGGATTCGACGAAGGCGCGCACCGCGGCGGCGTTCTCGGCCTGGCAGAGCAGCACGCCGTGCACGCCCCGGCCGAGGATCTGGCGGAACTGCCAAGCATTGTGCCGCACGTTCAGCGCGTCGGTGCCGTTGACCGGCGCTTCCACGATCACGGCCGGCGTGCGATGCCCCGACCGTGTCGGGCCGCCCGCGACGAGGCCACGCATGTAGGCTTCCAGCCCGCTCATGTCGAACGCGCCGTGCTCCATGCCGACATTTATGTAGTCGGCCCAGGTGCCGGCATCGGCGCGGCCCTGGGCCTCGGTCAGCACGTGGCCAGAATGCGCCCCGGTGTAATAGATCGCCTGGTCTTGCTGCAGCAACTCGATCGCCCGGTTGACGCGGTGCGCCATCGACGTTCCCCTCTTTGTTTGGGCGGAGGCTAATCGGGCCGGCAATGCCGCGCCAGCCTCAGCGTCCGGCGCTCGGCCCGACCGTGTCGGCGGCATGGGCGCCGCGGTGTCCTATCGGCTTCGGCGTCTTGTCGTTGGCGTCGTGCCGCGTTTGACGCTCCGCTTCGGCGTTGATCAGCGCCCCCAGCAGAACGACGAACGCCGAGAGATAAAGCCACGTCAGCAGAACGACTACGGCGCCCAGCGAGCCGTAGGTCGCGTTGTAGTTGGAGAAGTGCGACACATAGACGCTGAACAGGATCGAACCGACGATCCAAAGGAACGCGGCGATCGCCGCGCCGGGAGTGAGCCAGCGCCACTTCGGCGGGTGCCGATCCGGCGCGAAACGGTAAAGCAGCGCGAACCCCGTGAGCACGAGCAGGAACAGCACCGGCCATTCGGCGATCAGCAACACCCAGCCCAGGATCCCGCTGTGGGAGTTGGTTACCACGGCCGGGAGCAGCGCCACCAGCGCGACGGCGACAATGCCACCGATGAGAAGGACAAGCGTCAGCACGAGGGCCGTAAGGTTGAAGCGCAGGAAGCTGCGGCTGTCCGTTTCGCCGTAGGAGATGTCGAGCGCGGACATCAGCCCGCTCATGCCCCGCGAGGCGCTCCAGATCGCGAACAGGATACCGATCACCACGCCGAAGCTGAGCGCCCGGCCAGACGCGGTAACGATGCTGTGTAGCTCGGAGGCCACAAGCTCACGGGCGGATTCCGGAAGCATTCCCGACATCGCATCGACTTGCTTCTCGACCTGAGCCGGATCCGACACCAGGCCGTAGATCGAAACCAGAGCAACCAGTCCGGGAAACAACGCCAGCAGGACGTAATAGGAAACGCCGCCGGCCACCAGGAATAGGTTCCGGTTGTTCATCTCGGCGAACGCGCGCCAAGCTATGGCCTTCCAGCCATACGACGGGATCCGCATCGGGCTGGCCGCGCTGCGTCCCCGCCCGGCCCGCCGGGATCGTTCGGCCAACGCGCTCTGATCGTCCGGCATCATGAACACTCCCTGACGGCCGGTAGCAGCGTCCTTGCGGAACGGGTAGTCCAGGTTCTGGTTCCAAAGGCGGCGCCGTGCAACCTCCGCTCGCCGACCGGTTCGGTCCGCGGCGGGTGCAGCGGCCCGGTCGTTTCTGATAGCGTGATCCTCATGTCCGAGCCCCAAAGAGCCGTTCTCGTCGCCCCCTCCATCCTCTCCGCCGATTTCGCGCGGCTGGGCGAGGAAGTGCACGCGGTGGACCAGGCCGGCGCCGACTGGATCCACCTAGACGTGATGGATGGGCACTATGTGCCCAACATCACCTTCGGGCCGGATGTGATCCGCGCCATCCGCAAGTCGAGTGCCAAGTGCTTCGACACGCACCTGATGATCGCACCGGCCGATCCTTACCTCGAAGCGTTCGCCGAGGCCGGCGTTGACCGCATGACGGTGCATGTAGAGGCCTGCGCGCATCTCGATCGCACGCTTCAGGCGATCCGCGCCCTCGGCAAGTCGGCGGGCGTCGCGCTCAATCCGGCGACGCCGGAAGGGGCCGTGGCCTATGTGCTTGATCGCATCGATCTCGTGCTGGTCATGAGTGTCAATCCCGGATTCGGAGGGCAGCATTTCATCGAGGCGCAGATTGAGAAGGTCCGGCGTGTGCGCCGGATGATCGGCGACCGCCCGATCCACATCGAGGTGGATGGCGGGATTACGCCGCAGACCGCACCCCGCGTCATCGCGGCCGGCGCCTCGGTCCTGGTGGCGGGGTCGGCGGTATTTCATCGGCCGCCCTACGCCCAGGCGATCGCCGCCCTGCGCGGGCGGGACTGACTACTTGGGTGGCGAGTTGCGCCGTGCGGGGTTGAACGGCAGCAGGGTCGAGGTTTTGCGCGAACCGCCCCCGAAGGCGGCGATCGCCTTGCCGAGATCAGCGAGACCGTACGGTTTCCGCAGCACGCTGAACTCCGCGGCCGCCTGTTCGGCTGCGATGCTGTACCCGGTCGCCAGGATCACCGGCAGGCCTGGCCTCTGCCGCCGCACCGCCCGCGCGAAATCGAGGCCGTTCATCGGCCCGGTCATCACGATGTCGCTGAGCACGAGATCGACGCGCGCCGTTCTGAGCTTCTCTAGCGCCTCCTCGGCGTGCGTCGACGTCTCGACCCGGCAGTTGAGCTGCTCCAGCAAATCGCGCGTCGCTTCGGCGACTTCCTTGTTGTCTTCCACCAGCAAGACGGAGAGATGGCCGGCCGGTATCGTCTCGAGATCAGCCGGAGGAGGCTGCTCCAGCTCGGCCGCTGGGGCGCGCGGCAGGTAAAGCGTAACGGTGGTACCGCGTCCCACCTCGCTGGCAATTCTCACGCTGCCGCCAGACTGATGCACGAAGCCATGGACTTGCGATAGTCCGAGACCGGTCCCCTTCCCGGGCTCCTTGGTTGTGAAGAAGGGATCGAACACCCTGGGCAGCACATCGGGAGGGATGCCGGAGCCGGTATCGGCGACGGAGATCGCCACGCACTCGCCCTCAACATCGCCCGACGCCGTTCCGCGGGGAACGGCGACGTTCTCGGCGGTTAGCGTCACGAGCCCCGATTGCTCCATCGCGTCGCGTGCATTCACGATCAGGTTGATCAGCGCCAGTTCGAGCTCGTTGGGGTCAAGCCGTACCGGCCAGAGATCGGCAGCTATTGTTTCCACCAGTCGGAAGCCGCCGCTGAGCGTGCTCGCCAGCATCGGCCGGATGGCGTCGAGCACATCGCGCAATTGAACCACGACCGGTCGCAGGCTCTGACGACGGGAGAAGGCAAGAAGCTGCCGCGTCAGCGCTTCGCCGCGCTTGGCTGCGGCTTCGATCGCGTTGGCCGCGCGCAGCCCGCGCGGATCGTCCTGGAGTTTGCTCTTGATTGTGCCAATATACCCGCTGATCACCATTAGCAAATTGTTGAAATCGTGCGCCACGCCGCCGGTGAGTTGACCGAGCGCCTCCATCTTCTGCGCCTGCGCGAGCTGCGCGTGCGCCTCCTGCAACGCTTGCTGGGCCTCGCGCCGTTCGGTGATGTCGCGGGTGATCTTGGCGAAGCCGATCAGCTTTCCTTCCTCGTCGTGCACGGGATCAAGGACGACGTTGGCCCAGAACTGGCTGCCATCCTTGCGCACGCGCCAGCCTTCGGCCTCGAAGCGCCCCTGCGTGGCGGCGACCTGCAGCGAGCGGGCCGGCACGCCGGCCACGCGCTCGCTTTCCAAGTAGAACTTGGAGAAATGCTGACCGATGATCTCCTCGGCCTTGTAGCCCTTTATGCGCTCCGCGCCAGCGTTCCAGCTCACCACATTGCCGTTCAGGTCGAGCATGAACAAGGCATAGTCGATGACCGAGTTCATCAGCAGCCGGAACTGCCGCTCGCTTTCGATCAGCGCTTGCTGTTGGGCGCGCCGGCCGGTTATATCGCGGGTGATCTTGGCAAAACCGATCAGCTCGCCTTTCTCCTCGCGGACGGCATCGAGTACGACGGCAGCCCAGAAGCGAGTGCCGTCCTTGCGGACGCGCCACCCCTCCGTCTCCAGCCGGCCTTCTCGGGCGGCAATCTCCAGATTGCGCGCTGGCAGACCTGCCGCGCGATCCTGCCAGGTATAGAATCGACTGAAATGTTGGTTGACGATTTCGGCTTCCGCATAGCCGTGAATGCGTTCGGCGCCAATGTTCCAGTTGGTCACGACCCCGCTCGGGTCGAGCATGAAGATCGCGTAGTCCACCACGCTCCGTACCAGCAGCCGGAAGCGCCGCTCGCTGTCGGCAAGCCTCAACTCCGCTTCCCGCCGCTCGGTCATGTCACGGGTGACCTTGGCAAATCCGATATGCCCCCCGTCGTCGCTGTTGATCCGGTGCACGACGGCTTGCACCCAGAACAGGGAACCGTCCTTGCGGACCCGCCAGCCTTCCACCTCGTGGCGCCCTTCGGCGGCGGCGCGCGCAAGGATCTGCTGTGGCACCCCAGCCTCTCGATCGGCCGGGCGGAAAAATCGCGAATAATGCTGGCCTATGATTTCGGTATCGAGATATCCCTTCATACGCTGGGCGCCAACGTTCCAACTCATCACGAACCCGTTGACGTCCATCATGTAGAGCGCATATTCGGTAATCGAATCGACGAGCAGATGAAAGCGGTCCGGCTCGCTCGCGCCGTTCGATCGACTCGGGGTGGTTCTAGCCATTTGTCGCGTGCTTACCCCGTTCGCTCGTTACCGTGTTAAACAACGGCGGCGAGCCTTCTCATCACAATCTCGCCAGTCGTTGTCAGTCGAAGTGCGGCTGCCGCTTCTCGAAGAACGCGGTCATCGCCTCCTTTGTTTCCGGAGATCGCAGCCTCTCGGCGAATACCGGCGCCTCCGCGGCCATTTGTCCGGCAATGCCCGCCGCGGTCCGCGCCAGACGCTTGGTCGCGCGGACCGCTTCCGGCGGCAGGGACGCGACCCGGGAAGCGAGAGCGCGCGCCGATTCCAGCAACTTTGATGCCTCAACGATGCGGTTGACCAACCCATGGGCCAGCGCCTGCTCGGCGCCGATCGGCTCGCCGAGCAGGAACAGCTCCATCGCGCGCTGATGCCCGATGAGGCGGGGGAGCAACAGCGAACTCGCGGCCTCCGGCGTCACTCCGAGGCGGACGAACGGCACCGAGAGTGCCGCGTCAGGGGCGGCGACGATCAGGTCGCAGTGCAGCAGCATGGTGGCGCCGACGCCGACCGCCGCGCCCTGCACTGCCGCCACGATCACGGTTTGCGCGCCGGCCAGCGCGCGCAGGAACCACCCCGACGGCCGCTCCTCGATCCCCGAGCGGTCGGCGAGAAAGTCGTTGAGGTCGTTGCCCGCGCAGAAGCTGTCGCCAGCTGCGCACAGCAGGACGCAGCGCACCGTGCGGTCTGCCTCCGCCGCGCCGAGCGCGTCGGCGATAGCGGCGTACATCGCGCCGGTCAGCGCGTTCTTCTTCTCCGGCCGGTTGAGCCGGATCTCCATGATCCGGTCGGCGACCGAGACCTCCACATGCGCCATCGCGGCCGCCTCCGCATTGTCGTTCAGTGCGACGGGTTGGTCTTGGCAAAGACCGCCTGCTGTTCGGCCGACGCCTGCTTCTGGTATTTCGCCTGCCATTCCTTGTACGGCATCCCGTAAACGATCTCGCGAGCGTCGGGGTCGCTCAAGGCAAGGCCCTTCTGCTCGGCGGCTTCGCGATACCAGCGGCTCAGGCAATTGCGGCAAAAACCGGCAAGGTTCATCAGGTCGATGTTTTGCACGTCCGTGCGCTCGCGCAAATGCTGCACGAGGCGGCGGAAGGCGGCGGCCTCCAGCTCGGTGCGGGTGGCGTCGTCGAACGAAGGAGCGGACATCGCTTGCTTCCTCTGCGGGATTTGCTTGCCAAGATGGCCCGCATCGGCGGGTTCCGCCATAGGCGGCGCTACAGGTCGCGCTCCCAGGTCTCGCCCACGAGACCCTGGCCGAAGCTGTGGTGCGGCTTGGCCTCGATCAGTTTGAAGCCCGCCTCGGCATAGATCGCCCGGGCGGCCACCAGGACGCGAAAGGCATGCGTATTGCCTGACTGAGTCAAGTATCAGGCCGCCGTCGCGCCTGCTAAGGTTGAAGCGCGAGGGATGGGGGAACGGGCCGGAATGGGGTGGGACGAGGGGCGGGCGCGCACCGCGCTGCGGGCGATCTTCGATGCCGCCGTAGCGGCGGCGGACCCGCGCGTGAGCCTGGCCGCGCACCTGCCCGACAAGCCGCGCGGGCGCTGTGTCGTCGTCGGTATGGGCAAGGCCGCGGCGCTGATGGCGGCTTCATTGGAGACGGTGTGGCCCGACGTTGCCTTGGAGGGCACGGTGGTCACCCGCTACGGTCATGCGGTGCCGACCCGCCGGATCGAGGTGATTGAAGCCGCCCACCCGGTGCCGGATGCAGCGAGCGAGCGCGGCGCGCGGCGGCTGATGGAGCGCGTGCGCGGGCTCGGGGCGGAGGATCTCGTGTTGGCGCTGATCTCGGGCGGCGGCTCGGCGCTGGCCGCGCTGCCCGCGCCGGGGCTGACGCTCGCCGACAAGCAGGCCGTGAACAAGGCGCTGCTCGAGTCCGGCGCGACAATCGGCGAGATGAACACCGTCCGCAAGCATCTCTCTGCCATCAAGGGCGGCCGTCTGGCCGCGGCGGCACGGCCCGCGCGCGTGGTGACGCTCGCCATCAGCGACGTGCCGGGCGACGATTCGGCGGTAATCGCCTCGGGCCCCACCGTGCCCGACCCGACAAGCTTTGCCGACGCACGGGCGATCATCGCCCGCTACGGCATCGTGCCGCCCCTTGCGGTCGCCGCGCATCTCGCCGCCGCGGCCGAGGAGACGCCGAAGCCTGGCACGCTCGCCGCCGACTTCCGGCTGATCGCCACCCCGATGACGGCGCTCAAGCGCGCGGCGGAGACCGCGCAGGGCTTCGGCCTCACGCCGCTGATCCTGGGCGACGCGCTGGAAGGCGAGGCCTGCCACGCCGGCACGTTGATGGCAGGGATCGCGCGGTCGGTGCGGATGCACGGCGTGCCGCTCGCGCCGCCCGCGGTCCTGCTTTCGGGGGGCGAGACCACGGTCACGATCACCGGCGGGAGGGCGGGCAGGGGCGGGCGCAACACCGAGTTCCTGCTTGGCCTTTCGGTGGCACTGGAGGGCGCGCCTGGCATCTGGGCGGCGGCGGGCGACACCGACGGGATCGACGGCACGGAAGATGCCGCCGGAGCCATCGTCACGCCCGACACGCTCGCCCGCGCCCGCGCCCTGGGCCTCGCGCCGCGCACGGTGCTCGCGAACCACGACAGCTACTCGCTGTTCGCGGCGCTCGGGGACCTGATCCGCACCGGCCCGACGCTGACCAACGTCAACGATATCCGTGCCGTCCTGATCGCCTGAAGGAGAGACTATGGCCCTCCGCCCAAGGATTCGGCGGCGCCGCCGGACGAAGATCCTCGCCACCCTCGGTCCAGCTTCGTCCTCGCCCGAGATGCTGGCTCGGCTCTTCCAGGCGGGCGCGGACGTGTTCCGCCTCAACTTCAGCCACGGCAGCCACGACGATCACGCCGCCCGCTTCGCGATGATCCGCGAGCTCGAGGAGCAGTTCGGCCGCCCGATCGGCATTCTCGCCGACCTGCAGGGTCCGAAGCTGCGTGTCGGCGCGTTCGGCGGCGGACGGGTGCATTTGCAGACCGGCCAGCCGTTCCGCTTGGACCTCAACCCGACGCCGGGCAACGCCAACCGCGTCAACCTGCCGCATCCCGAGATCATCTCCGCTGCGCAAGTCGGCTCCACCTTGCTGCTGGACGACGGCAAGCTGCGCCTCCGGGTGGAGCGCAAGCGCCCCGATGCGCTCGAAACCACCGTGGTCGTGGGCGGCCCGCTGTCGGACCGCAAGGGCGTGAACGTGCCCGACGTGGTGCTGCCGATCCCGGCGCTGACGGCGAAGGACCGCGCCGACCTCGATTTCGCGCTTCAGCAGGGTGCGGACATCATCGCGCTCTCCTTCGTGCAGCGGGCAGAGGACGTGGCCGAGGTGCGGCGCATCGTCGATGGCCGTGCCTGGGTGATGACCAAGCTCGAGAAGCCGCAGGCGCTGGAAAATTTGGATGCCATCCTGCGGCACTCCGACGCGGTGATGGTGGCGCGCGGCGATCTCGGCGTGGAGCTGCCGCCTGAGGAGGTGCCGCTGGCGCAGAAGCGCATCGTGCGCGCCGCCCGCGCGCTCGGCCGCCCGGTCGTGGTGGCGACCCAGATGCTGGAGAGCATGATCAGCGCGCCCTCGCCGACGCGCGCCGAGGCGTCCGACGTCGCGACCGCGGTGTTCGACGCCGCCGACGCGGTGATGCTGTCCGCCGAGACCGCCGCCGGGCAGTACCCGTTCGAG
Source organism: Acetobacteraceae bacterium (assembly GCA_035685165.1). Classification (GTDB taxonomy): domain Bacteria; phylum Pseudomonadota; class Alphaproteobacteria; order Acetobacterales; family Acetobacteraceae; genus DATFDN01. Next base: position 7,788 of record DASRBI010000001.1, on the reverse strand, counting down.
GCGGTCAACATCATGGACCGCATCATCGCCCGGGTGGAGCAGGACAGCGGCTGGCGCGCCGGGATCGAGGCGAACCGGCCGGAGCCCGAGCACAACGCCGCCGACGCGATCGCCGCCGCCGCCCGTCAGGTCTGCCATACGATCGGCGCGGCGGCGATCGTCGCCTACACCGCCTCGGGCAGCACCGCGCTGCGCGTCGCCCGCGAGCGGCCCGAGGCGCCGGTGCTGAGTTTCACCCCGCACGCGACCACCGCGCGGCGGCTCGCCGCCGTCTGGGGCGTCCATGCGGTGGTTGCGCCGGACGTTCATTCGCTCTCCGAGGCGGTGACGCGCGCCGCCCGCATCGCGCTTGCCGACGGGCTTGCCGAGCACGGGGCGGAAATCGTGGTAGCGGCCGGGATTCCGTTCGGCCATTCCGGCAGCACCAACACGCTGCGCGTGGCCACGGTCCGGTGATGATCGACCGGATGGCGCGGCGGGCAGCATGGGTCCGTTGACGCCGACCCCGCTCCGGCGGCATATCCCGCCCCAAGCAAGGCCCTAAGGGGCTCCGCCGCTCCGCGAAGGCTCGCGCAGCGGCGCGTTTTCGTTTGGAGCGGCTGTTTGTTCGAAGCCCTGTCCGAAAAGCTCACCGGCACGTTCGACCGCCTGCGCGGGCGCGGCGCCCTCTCCGAGGCCGATGTCGGCGAGGCGCTGCGCGAGGTGCGGCTGGCACTGCTCGATTCCGACGTCGCCTTGCCCGTGGTCCGCGACTTCATCGCCAAGGTGCGCGAGCGGGCGCTCGGGGCGGAGGTGCTCGATTCCGTCACGCCGGGCCAGCAGGTCGTCAAGATCGTCCATGACGTGATGATTGAGGAGCTGGGCGGGGAAGGGGCCGTTCCGGTCAACCTCAACGCCCCGGCGCCGATCCCGATCCTGATGGTGGGCCTGCAGGGTTCGGGCAAGACGACGACCGCGGGCAAGCTCGCGCTCCGCATCAACAGCCGGCTCCGCCGCCGGGTGCTCTTGGCGAGCCTTGATACGCAGCGGCCCGCCGCACAGCTCCAGTTGGCGCAGCTTGCCGAGCGGGCCGGGGTGCCGAGCCTGCCGATCGTCGCCGGGCAGACCCCGGTGCAGATCGCCGAACGGGCGATGGATGTCGGCCGCCGCGAAGGCTTCGACGTGGTGATCCTGGATACGGCCGGGCGGCTCGCCATCAACCAGGAGCTGATGGACGAGGTGAAGGCGATCCGTGCCGTGAGCAATCCGGCCGAGACCCTGCTCGTCGTCGATGCGATGACCGGCCAGGACGCGGTGAACACTGCGCGCGCTTTCAACGAGGCGCTTGGCATCACTGGCATCGTGATGACGCGGATGGATGGCGATCAGCGGGGCGGCGCGGCGCTTTCCATGCGCGCCGTCACCGGTGCGCCGATCAAGCTGATGGGTCTTGGCGAGAAGATCGACGCGCTGGACGATTTCCACCCCGAGCGCGTGGCAGGACGAATTCTCGGCCAGGGCGATATCGTCGGGCTGGTCGAGAAGGCCAGCGAAACGCTCGACGAGGAAGAGGCCGAGCGGCTTGCGCAGAAGATGCTGCGCGGCAAGTTCGACCTCGAGGACTACGCCGCGCAGCTTCGCCAGATCACCAAGATGGGGTCGCTGTCGGGGATTCTCGGCATGCTGCCCGGCGTCGGCAAGATGAAGCAGCAGATCGAGGACGCCAATCTCGACACCACGGTCCTGAAGCGTCAGGCAGCGATCATCGGCTCGATGACGAAGCAGGAGCGCAAGGCCCCCGACATCATCAAGGCGAGCCGCAAGCGGCGCATCGCCGCCGGGTCGGGAACGACCGTGCAGGAGGTGAACCGCCTGCTCAAGCAGTTCGACGACATGAGCACGATGATGAAGCGGATGAACAAGCTGGGGCAGAAGGGCCTGATGCGCCACGGGCTGCAAGCGATCCTGCCCAAAGGAATGATGCAGCCTGGACGGCCGCACTGATTTCACCAAAGGAGCGAGAGTTACCGAATGAGCTTGAAAATCCGCCTGGCCCGTGCCGGCGCCAAGAAGCGGCCTTACTACCACATCGTGGTGGCCGACAGCCGCAGTCCGCGCGACGGGCGGTTCATCGAGAAGCTGGGCAGCTACAACCCGATGCTGCCGGCCGAGCACGAGGAGCGCGTGCGTCTGCAAGGCGAGCGCATCCAGCACTGGATCAGCCAGGGCGCGCTGCCGACCGATCGGGTGGCAAAATTCCTCGGCCGGGCCGGGCTGGCGCCGATGCCGACTTGGCGCGAGCAGCCGGTGAAGTCCGCCCCGAAGAAGAAGGCGCAGGAGCGCGCGAAGGCGGCGGCGGGATGATGCACTGCGCTCCATCGCGCGGCGAGTGAGGTCCAGTGGAGCAAAGGCCCGTGCTGATCGGCGTGATCGGGCGTCCGCACGGCGTGCGGGGGCTGGTGCGCGTGACCTCGTATGCCGATCCGCCGGAGGCGATCGCCGGATATGGTCCGCTGTTTGACGAACGAGGCCGGCGTTTCGCGCTGCGCTGGAAGGGCGGAGATCTGGCCGAGATCGCCGAGTTGACCGAGGCGGGAGAGCGGCGGCTCGCCGACCGAACGGCTGCCGAGCGGCTGACCAACACCAAGCTCTACGTGAGCCGTGACCGGCTGAAGAGTGCCGATCCCGACGAGTTCTACCTCGCCGACCTCATCGGCCTGCGCGCCTTCCGCGCCGACGGCCTGCCGCTCGGCGACGTTGCGGCGGTCCATGACTACGGCGCCGGGGCGAGTCTGGAGCTTTCGGACGGGCAGATCGTGCCGTTCACGCGCGCCGCGGTGCCGGAGGTCGATCTGGCGCAGCGGCGGGTGGTGGTCGATCCGCCCGCCATCGTCGAGGCGCCGCCCTCGCCCGCGCCGCGGGAGGGGTCGGCGCGCGCCAGCGCGCCGGGTGAGGGCGTGCGCCGATGACCTGGCGTGCCACGGTGCTGACCCTCTTCCCCGAGATGTTCCCCGGCCCGCTCGGCCTGTCGCTCGCCGGCAAGGCGCTGGCGAACGGCATCTGGGCGCTCGATCCGGTGAACATCCGCGACTTCGCCACCGACACGCACCGCAGCGTCGATGACGCGCCGTTCGGCGGCGGGGCCGGCATGGTGATGCGCCCGGACGTGGTGGACCGGGCGCTGGCGCCTCAGGCCGATGGCCGGCCGCTGATCTTCCTCACCCCGCGCGGCCGGCCCCTCACCCAGCAGGATGCAAGCCGCTTCGCCGCGGGGCCGGGCCTCGTGCTGCTCTGTGGGCGCTACGAGGGGGTCGATCAGCGCGTGGTCGAGGCGCGCGGCATGGAGGAACTGTCGATCGGCGATTACGTGCTCTCGGGCGGCGAGCTGGCGGCGTTGGTGGTGCTCGATGCCGCGGTGCGCCTGCTGCCCGGGGTCATGGGCGCGGCCGCGAGCGCGGCCGAGGAGAGCTTCGCCGGCCACCTGCTCGAATACCCGCACTATACCCGCCCCGCCGACTGGCAGGGGCGTCGCGTGCCGGAGGTGCTGCTGTCCGGCCATCACGAAGCGGTCGCCGAATGGCGCCGCCGCGCGGCCGAGCAGGTTACGCGCGCGCGGCGGCCCGACCTCTGGCGGCGCTATGCAGACCTTCATCCCGCGCCGGTTGCCTCCCCGCCCGACGCGCCTTAAGCGACCGACCGAGAAGAGGACCGGAAAATGAACCTGATCCAGCAATACGAGGCCGCCGAGATGGCCCGCCTCAGCGCCGCCCGCGCGGTGCCGGAGTTCGCCCCCGGCGACACGGTGCGCGTGATGGTGCGCGTCGTGGAAGGCGAGCGTACCCGCGCCCAGGCCTTCGAGGGGGTGGTGATCGCCCGCTCCAACAAGGGGCTGAACAGCAACTTCACGGTCCGCAAGATCAGCTACGGCGAGGGCGTGGAGCGCGTCTTTCCGCTCTATTCGCCGATGATCGCCGAGATCGTGGTGGTGCGCCGCGGGGTGGTGCGGCGGGCCAAGCTCTACTACCTGCGCGGACGCTCCGGGAAGGCGGCGCGTATCGCCGAGAAGGCGCGCGCGGTCGTCGTGCCCGGCGAGACGGCGCTCGAGGCGCAGCCGGAGCCCGCGGCCGAGAACGCCACCGAATAGTCAGGGAGCAACGCCAGAATGTCCGACGCCAAGCCGCGCACGCTGTTCGACAAGGTGTGGGACAGCCACGTGGTGGAGCGACTCCCGGACGGCACCTGCGTCCTCTACATCGACCGCCACCTCGTTCACGAAGTCACCAGCCCGCAGGCTTTCGAGGGATTGCGGATGGCGGGGCGCAAGGTGCGCCGCCCCGACCTGACGATCGCGGTCGCCGACCACAACATCCCGACCACCGATCGGCGGCTCGGGATCAAGGAAGAGGACAGCCGCATCCAGGTCGAGACCCTGGAGAAGAACGTCAAGGAATTCGGGGTGCCGTACATCCCGATCCTCGATGTACGGCAGGGCATCGTGCATATCATCGGCCCCGAACTCGGCATCTCGCTGCCCGGCACGACCATCGTCTGCGGCGACAGCCACACCTCGACGCACGGGGCGCTGGGCGCGCTCGCCTTCGGCATCGGCACCTCCGAGGTCGAGCACGTGCTCGCCACGCAGACGCTGTTGCAGCGGCCGGCCAAGAACATGCTGATCCGGGTGGACGGCACGCTCGGCTTCGGCGCCACGGCCAAGGACATCGTGCTCGCCATCATCGGCAAGATCGGCACCGCCGGCGGCAACGGCCACGTGATCGAATATGCGGGCGAGGCGATCCGCGCGCTCGACATGGCGGGGCGGATGACCGTCTCCAACATGTCGATCGAGGCGGGCGCGCGCGCGGGCATGATCGCGCCGGACGAAACGACCTTCGCCTGGATCAAGGGCCGCGAGTTCGCGCCCAGGGGCGCGGATTGGGAGAAGGCGGTCGCCTATTGGCGCACTCTGCCCAGCGATCCCGGCGCGGAGTACGAGACGACGGTGGTGCTGAACGCCGCCGACATCGCGCCGATGGTCACGTGGGGCACCAATCCGGGTGCGGTCGTGCCGGTCACCGGCGTCGTGCCCGATCCGAACACGGCGACGGACGAGGCCGAGCGGGCGCAGATGCGGCGGATGCTCGAATATATGGCGCTCACGCCCGGCACGAAAATGCAGGACGTGAAGATCGACGTGGTGTTCATCGGCTCCTGCACCAACGGCCGGATCGAGGATCTCCGCGCCGCCGCCGCGGTGGCGAAGGGCCGCAAGGTCGCGCCGGGTGTGCGCGCGCTGGTCGTGCCGGGCTCGGGGCTTGTGAAGCAGCAAGCGGAGCAGGAAGGGATCGACCGCGTGCTGGTGGAGGCCGGGTTCGAGTGGCGCGAGCCGTGCTGTTCGATGTGCCTCGGGATGAACCCCGACAAGCTGGCGCCTGGGCAGCGGTGCGCCAGCACGTCGAACCGCAACTTCGAGGGCCGTCAGGGGCCAGGCGGGCGCACGCATCTTCTCTCGCCCGCGATGGCCGCGGCGGCGGCCGTGACCGGCCGTTTGGCGGACGTGCGGGAGCTCGTGTGATGGAGGCGTTCACCAAACTCACCGGGATCGCCGCGCCGCTGCCGCTGGCGAACGTCGATACCGACAAGATCATCCCGGCGCGGTTCCTCAAGACCATCAAGCGATCGGGGCTCGGCGTGCACCTGTTCGATACGCTGCGCTACGACGCGCAAGGCAAGGAACGTCCCGACTTCGTGCTCAACCAGGAACCCTGGCGCAAGGCGCAGATCCTGGTCGCGCACGAGAATTTCGGCTGCGGCTCTTCGCGCGAGCACGCGCCCTGGGCGCTGCTCGACTTCGGCATACGCTGCGTGATCGCGCCCGACTTCGCCGATATTTTCTACAACAACTGCTTCAAGAACGGCATCCTGCCGGTGCGCCTGCCGCGCGCGGTGTGCGATCAGTTGATCGAGGACGCCAAGCTCGGCGGCAACGCGCGCCTGACCGTCGATCTGGAGCGGCAGGTCGTGGTGCGCCCGAGCGGCGAGGAAATCCGCTTCGAGATCGACCCGTTCCGCAAGCACCTGCTGCTGAACGGATTGGATGATATCGGTCAGACCCTTCAGCACGCGGCGTCGATCGACCGTTTCGAGGCGAAGCGGCGGGCGGAGATGGACTGGATGCCGGGAACCACGGCCGCTTAATCGAAACCGTCATGGCCGAGCTTGGCCGGGCCACCCACGTCTTTTCTGCCGGCCTGAAGGAAAATCGTGGGTGCCCGGGCCAAGCCCGGGCATGACGGACATGCATTGGAGAGAACCCGCCCATGCCCGCCAACAAGCGCCTGCTGATCCTGCCCGGCGACGGCATCGGCCCCGAGGTGATGCGCGAGGTTCGCCGCATCATCGACTGGATGGGCCGGCGGCGCGCGGTCACGTTCGATCTTTCCGAGGATCTGGTCGGCGGCGCCTCGCTCGATGCGCGTGGCGTGCCGATCAGCGATGCGGTGATCGCCAAGGCAAGCGAAGCCGACGCCGTGCTGTTCGGCGCGGTCGGCGGGCCGCAATGGGACAAGCTCGGTTTCGACAAGCGCCCGGAACTGGCGATCCTGCGGCTGCGGAAAGAGCTCGACCTGTTCGCCAATCTGCGCCCGGCCACCGTGCTCGAGCCGCTGGTGGATGCCTCCACCCTGAGGGCCGACGTGGTGCGCGGGCTCGATCTGATGATCGTGCGCGAAAGCACCGGCGGCATCTATTTCGGCGAACCGCGCGGCGTGGAGACGCTGCCGAACGGCGAGCGCCGCGGCTTCGACACCGAAAGCTACACGAGTGGCGAGATCGAGCGGGTGGCGCGCGTCGCCTTCGAGCTGGCGCGCAAGCGGCAGAACCGCGTGACCAGCGTCGAGAAGGCGAACGTCATGCGCTCGGGCCTGTTTTGGCGCGAGGTGGTGACGGCGCTGCACAAGCGCGACTACGCCGATGTCGAGCTTTCGCACATGTACGCCGACAACTGCGCCATGCAGCTGGTCCGCAATCCGCGCCAGTTCGACGTGATCGTGACGAGCAACATCTTCGGCGATCTGCTGTCCGATCTCGCCTCCATGCTGACGGGCAGCCTCGGGATGCTGCCCTCGGCCACGCTCGGCGCGCTGCAGCCGTCGGGCAAGCGCCATGCCCTCTACGAGCCGATCCACGGCAGCGCGCCCGACATCGCCGGCAAGGGGATCGCCAATCCGATGGCGCAAATCCTCAGCTTCGCGATGCTGCTGCGCTACTCGTTCGACATGGATGAGGACGCGAGGCTGATCGAGACCGCCTGCACCAGGGTGCTGACGAGCGGAATGCGGACGGCCGATATCATGGCGCCCGGCTGCGCGCGCGTCGGCACGACCACGATGGGCGAGGCGGTGGTGCGGGAGCTCGACAAGCTCGCCGCTTAGCGGACCAGGCCGACAAGGCGCGCGGCAGGCTGGTGCCGCCCGGCCCTCTTTCCGCACGGGATCCGGCATGCCCGATGTCTCACACCGAGGACAGCGCGAGCAGCGGCGGACCACCGCGCCCTCCGTGGCGCTCCGCGTGTCCTCCGCCCTTCGCGTGCTGGCGCAGCCCATTACCTATCCAACGTTATTATATTGGCCAGAATGAGCCCCCCTAATCCGCCCCGCCAGCGCGCCCGCTCACGTAAACCCGTCGTCCGCCGCCTTGGGCGGGCGCCCCGCCGCCGCCGCCTCGCTCCGCAGCCAGGCGCGCACCTCCGCCAGCTGCCGCAGCAGCTCCTCCTTGGGGCGCGGCGTGATATGCGCGCAATCGCGCGCC